>CAYNZP010000005.1:0-182964 GCA_964401835.1 uncultured Planctomycetaceae bacterium | reverse complement strand
CTTTTTGATCGGTTTTCAGGGTTTTAACATGCTTTTCGCCCCCAAGCCGGCTGAGAGGAAAGTTGGTATGTCGTCCGCCGGCGATCTCCAGATAGGCCAGGTCTGGGCAGCTGATAAAGATATTAAGATGTTGGAGTTTCTTGGCGTGGGAGATGTGAGGCGGCTTGCGCAATTCCAAATCTGGCCTACGGACCTGGAATACCTGACACTCATCTATTCACCGAACAGCCAGGCTGAATTAACTTATGCGCTGTTGCTTCAAGAGGTCCAGACGCAGGAGGTCGATATCAGCAAAGATGATATCGATAAATTCTTTGCTCGGATAGGCCTCGCCGGGGCCAGCTATGAGGCAAAGATATCACAGCTAACAAGTGTGCACAAAAAGTCGGAGAGTTATATTCGCGGTGTTGTCGCCCGTTGGCTTGCGGTTAACAAGGCTTACGCCACATCCCAGGTGGATGCTCCTGCTTCCGAGCCGCAGTTAAAGCATCTGTTTCATGATCTTAATGAGAAGATAGGCTTGAGGGTGCTGACGGTTTCGGCTGAAGATTATCTCGAAGGTGTAGCTGAACCCACAGAAGAGGAAATCGCGATACAATTCGGCACGTTTAGAAATGTAATTCCAGGAACTGTTACAAATGTGGCTTCTTTCGGTTTTGGTTATATGCAACCAAGCCGGGTAAAAATCGATTATCTGCTTATAAAAAAGGTTCCGGTCGAAAGGATAGCTGTACCGTCCAGCGAGGAGATACGCCGCTACTATCGAAAGAATAAGGAAGAATTCGTAAAGAAGATTCCGATCGAACCAGCCAAGCCGGCTGATGAAGAAGACCAACCGGAAACCCAGCCGACAGAGTATCGTACAGAGCAGATGACATTCACCGAGGCTAAGTCTCAGATTATAGAAAAGCTGACCGCTGAAGCGGTAAGTTCGGTACTGGATATGCTCAGCGGCAGGGTAGAGGCCCTGTTGCAAGAGTATCCGGAAAAGGGCATAGAAAGCGGTCTTGGTGCATATAAATGGACAAACAGCCAGATGCGCATCGGGGCTGAAGAAATTTTGGCACGGAAGATTATTGGCGAAATAGATATAGACAAAAAACCCCTCCGCGAGGCGGTAGCTGTATTAGCCAAAGCTGCGGGTTTGGATGCGATTTGTTTCCCGTGGGGCAAACAGGACAAGGACGAACTCTCTGCCGAGGTTCGGGTAACACTAAAGGCCGCCGACCTTACGCTGGCAGAGGCCTTGGAGAAAATATCGCAGCAGGTCAAGCAGCCCAATATTAAATGGGCAAGATGCCGTGGTCTCGAAGGCGTGTTGTTCCCAGACGATTTTTCGATTGATGGGTTGTTCCCGATTTATTTCTACTCGACGCAACTTGTCGATGCCAACGAACTGGCTGGTGATGCGGTTTTAGGTCAAAGTTACAGTTCCGCCAACATGCCGCTTGCGAGAGTGGCTTTCAGTGCCGCTGAACTGGTGCAAAACACTGGCCGCAGCTCAATCATGAAAAAGGGTGAAGATGGCATGCGGATGCAGGTTTCAGGCGACAATGCCGGAATGCTGCAGTGGCGACTTGTCGATGCGGTAGCTGTGCACGCACCTGAGAGTATGAACGATGAAATTCGCCTGCAGGTCGTCGAAGATTTGAAAATTAAATCGGCATTTGAACTGGCCCGCAAGAAGGCAGATGAACTGCTCGTAGATGCCCGGCAGACCAGTCTTGAAGATGCAGCCAAGCAGGCCAATCTGGAAACTTTCACAACGGGCGAGTTTTCGAGGAAGGCCGTCGTCGCTCCTTGGCAGCAGCCTTATTACATGGCACTTTATAGTGGAAGGAGTCCTGCCGAGGCTATGCTGATTCGGCTTCTTTCAAAGCCGATTGATTTCGCTATTGCCCAAGTTGAAAAGGTGGAAATCCCTTGGCAAGTGCTTCAAGAGGAATTTGTTAATACAGCGTTCTCGCTTGTTCCCGAAGATGTCGAGCCGCCATACGATGACGAAAAGTCGCCAGTCGTAGCGATTTCATTACCGGCCAAAAAGGAAGTCCTAGTTTTGCAGCGCGAAGCCTTTTCACCGGCTGTTATTGGCGAATTCGAAAGTCAACGGCTGGATATGATTTCTGCCCTCAACCAGATCCGTTCCTGGCAGATCAGGAAGGAATGGTTCGGTTACGAGAATATTAAAAGAAGGCTTGGTTTTCAGTTGTTGATGGCTGAAAAGTGATAAAATATTCAAGGTTCCGCTGGTAACGCTTGACAGCGGGCCAGACAGCATTAAAGTATTGTTTCTCGTTTTGCCTCGCTCACCTGAGATAGAGCGATTGTCGGGTAGGTAGCTCAGTTGGTAGAGCACGTGACTGAAAATCACGGTGTCGGCGGTTCAATTCCGCCCCTGCCCATTTCATTTCGATTAATCGGGTTTTTCAAAAGTCAATTTATGGGGAGATGGACCATGAAAGCGATTGTCGATGCGGAATTATGCACAGGCTGCGAGCTTTGTTGCGAGACCTGCCCCGAAGTTTTCCAGATGCAGGGCGATGTCGCAATAACCATCATTGATACAGTTCCAGAAGATTGTGAGCGGGAAGCTCAACAGGCAGCTGACGAATGCCCCGTCGAAGCGATTGCGATCGAAGAATAGTGATTAGCCGCTGAGTTTTTTCGACATGGCTGCGCCGAGGTCGTAACACTTTTTTAGCGAGGCGGCGTCAGGAACGTATTTTATTCTCAGCGGTTCGACAGCTATCTCTACGCCCATTTCTTCGAGCATCGCCCTAAGATTCTTTGGTGCCTGTCCACCCCAGCCGAACGAGCCGAACGTAGTGCCGATAAGATTCTTCGGCCGCAGTCCCTTGATGTAGTAAAGCGCGTCAGCCAACGTCGGGAAAATCTCGTTATTGATAGTGGGGGCTCCGACAATCAATGCTCCGGCATCCAGCAGTTCCGTCGCAATGTCCGACCGATGCGAGCCGCCCATTGGCATCAATTTTGTGTTCGTGCCGCCAGAGGCCAGGCCTTCGCCAATAGCCCGAGCCATGAGCTCGGTACTGCTCCACATGGTGTCGTATAGTACCACTGCCTTGTTGCCGCGATGCTGCTTTGCCCATCGCGCGTATTTTTCGATTATGCCGTTGATATCTTTCCGCCAGATGGGGCCGTGGTCGGGGGCGATTATGCTGAACTTCCAGCCGAGGCCGCTGATTTTATCCAGCGTCTTTATGATAAAGTTCGACAATGGCATCAATATGTTCGCGAAATACTTGGCAGCCTCATGCTCGAGCGTTACAGGGTTTATTTCATCGTCGAAACGTTCATATGTGGCCAAGTGCATGCCAAAGCCGTCCTGACTGAAAAGGAGCTGTTCTTCGTGTAGATAGCTGAACATGCTGTCGGGCCAGTGAACCATCCGCGTCTCTAAAAATGAGACGTTGAGATCGCCCAGGCTTAACGTCTGCCCGTCTTCTATCGGGGTAAGCTGGTCTGTTATGTGATAATGCGCTTTGAGGGCATTTACCCCCATGACAGAAGCGAAGACTTTCTCCGGCTTGATCTTTTCAATCGCCTCGACCAGACAGCCGGAATGGTCCGGTTCTGCATGGTTGGAGATTATGTAGTCAATTTTTTCTAGATCAACTATCGAGCTGCAGCGGGCCAGCATCTCGTCTTTGAAAGGAGCCCTTACCGTATCGACAAGTGTGATCTTGTCAGCCAGTATCAAAAAAGCGTTATACGTCGTGCCCAGGTGGGTGGCGTATCCATGGAAGTTCCGCACAGGCCAGTCGATGGCGCCCACCCAGTAAACCTTGTCCGTAACCTCTATCGCTTTGAACACATCTTTCATTGCTTATCCTCAGAGCCGTTAAGTTCAACAAGCCGCAAATGGAAACGGGATTCACGCATTTTCCCGCCATTCCACTCACGGCTTGTAGGATTTTAACGCCTGAAGGCTTTTTTTGCTACTTTCTGCTATTAGGCTTCCGACTCCGTTGCCGGGGGCACAAATACTCTGGCGGCGAGTTCGTTATCGAGCATCAGCAGCGCCGGTGGATTGTCACCAAGAAGTTTAAGCTTTTGGACTACCTCTTGGGCAGAAGCTTCTTCTTCGACCTGCTCGGTTACGAACCATTGCAGGAAGATTTGCGAGGCGTGGTCTTTTTCGGCTACGGCCAGGTCCGCCAGATTGTTAATCAGGCCGGTGACCATCTGCTCGTGCTTATAAGAATTTTCAAATACCGCAAGCGGAGATTTCCAGTTTACCGGCGGTTTTTCGATAGCGCCCAACGTAACCCTGCCACCACGTTCGTTGATGAAATTGAAGATTTTCATCGCGTGGGTCGTCTCTTCCAATGCCTGCACATGCATCCAACTGGCCATGCCTTTGAGGTTGATCGAATCAAAGTAGGCTTCCATGGAAAGGTACAGGTAAGAAGAGTAAAATTCAGCCACGATTTGCTTATTTAAAGCAGTTTCGATTTTCTTTTTTAACATTTCCGAAATCCTTTCAAGTTGTATCACTCGCTGGCCGGTAATTTACCAAGCCATTTGTGCAATGTCACTTAACAAATAACTTTACAGGCCCGAAAAAGGGGCTCGTACATTAAATTCTAGGCCTGTTACCCAGCGAGCTACAAACAATAAGTTTGTAGCAACTTTGTCAGGACTTCCACAGGCCGTGAAGGTTGCACAGTTCCCTGACAACCAGGTCGTTACCTTCGACCTTGAAAGTCGCCTTGGGCTCCTGGCCAGGCTTGAGGAATTCGCGGTAGGCCTTGCCGTCCGAGATAACCTCAATCCACTGGATGAAGTGCTTTTCTTCCATCGGGTGCTCAATGCTGCCGACTTTTACGGTTACCGTGCCTTCTGCAGCTTCGACTACCGGAACGTGTTTTTCCTTGCCCTCTTCGGCTGCGGTCTTCTCGGGCAATAATGTCATCGCCTCGCCGCAACAGACGCACTCGCCTGCGCCGCCTTCGAGCAGTTCGACTATGATTCCGCAAATCTCACACTTGTAAACCTGCAATCTTTCACTGGACATGAATAAGTCTCCTAGTTAATCAAAAGTAATAAGTTTTTTCGCATTTTTCAGGATGTCAGTTTTTTGACGGCATCCAACACTGCCTCGTAATCAGGCTCGTCGGAAATTTCTTTTACCAGCTGTATGTATTGAATCTTCCCTTCCGAATCGACGACAAAGATGCACCTGGAAAGTAGCCGCAGTTCCTTTATCAGAAGGCCATACGCCTGCCCAAAAGCAGCTCCTTTGTGGTCTGAAAGTGTCTGGACTTTTTTTATGCCAGCTGAACCGCACCAGCGAGCTTGCGCGAATGGCAGGTCCATGCTGACGGTCAGGACTGCCACGCCGTCGCCAAGTTTGGCAGCTTCTTCGTTAAAGCGGCGTGTCTCTGTGTCGCACACAGGCGTATCGAGTGAAGGTACGGAGCTTATTACACAGACCTTGCCGGTGAAGGAAGATAATTTTACCTCTTTCAATTCATTGTCGAGCAGGGAGACGTCCGGTGCCTTATCGCCGACTTTCAGCTCATCGCCGACGAGGGTCAATGGGTTTCCCAGAAAAGTTACAGCGCCGGTTTTCTCAGTCATTTTAAAGTTCCTTTTTTAAAGGCCAGCTTCATCTTTGAATGCTTCCAGGCTTCCTAAACGGTCAATCATTCTGCCAAGACGTTCGTGTGGTTTGGCGTTACTTTTGAAGTAGGTGAGAATTGTTTCAATTAATTCCATTACCTCTTCGTCGGAGAGGTTTTCGACCATCTTTTCAGCAAGTCTGGGCCTTGCTCCGCCGTTACCGCCGACCATGAGAGTCCACCCCTTTGGCTTGCCGACAAGTGCGATATCCTTGATGCAGGTTTCGGCACATTGGTTTATGCAACCACTTACGCCGATCTTCATCTTGCCCGGCAGCTCGAGCCCGTGATATTTATCATCGAGCTTCATGCCCATGCCGATGCTGTCCTGCTGGCCGAGTTTGCAGAAAGTCGTTCCCGGGCACGCCTTGATACTGCGTATGCAAAGTCCGACCGCACTACCTGGGGTCATGTCCAGCTCTTGCCAGACCTTGTCGACATCTTCTTCCTTCAGGCCGACAATTGCGATCCGCTCTGCACTTGTACATTTGAGGGCGGCACAGCCGTACTTTTCACCGACGTCGGCTATCTTACGAAGTATTTCCGGCGTGGCTACACCGCACGGCATATGCGGCGCGACCGCGTAGGTCTGTTTGTCTCGCTGGAGAATTGCTCCTTTTTCACCATCCTTAAGCATCAAAAATCCTTTCTCATTAATCGAAAAAAACTGTAGTCACTTTGCCTTTAACATAGTCAAAAGCATCTTGAATTTCTCAGTAGCTTTTACTGCATGGGGTATGTCAGCCGGCATTACTACAAGCTCACCTGCTTGTGCGGTCACACTTTTTCCGCCGATAATAAGTTCAGCCTGCCCGTCTACGATTTGCACAAACGCGTCAAAGGGGGCTGAGTGTTCGCTCAAGCCCTGGCCGGCGTCAAAGGCAAATAGTGTAATTGTCCCTGCTTCACTGTCGGCGATAGTCCTGCTGACAATTGAACCTTGGGCATATTGAACCATCTGGGCTATTTCGAGTGCCTCTGGGGCAGAAACCTTCGCATTGTCTTGCGTCATTTATTTTTCTCCCGATGAGTTTCTTCTGTTATGTTTTCGATCGAATACCCGAGTTTTTCAACAGACTGTCTGAGTGAGTCTATATCGAATTCGTTGCCCACTACAACTGCCTGTTTACTTGCCAGGTCAACGTGGGCAGATTCCACACCCTCGGCTTCGAGCAGGGCGGTTCGCACGTTCTGCGTGCAGTGCCGGCAGGTCATGCCGGAAATATTCAGCGTTATCTTTTTCATGCCGGCTGAGAGTTTGCTGACGGCTTCAGTTTCTTTGGGAACTCCGCGGAACAGGGCTATACCCAGCACCCCCAGAAGAACTATTGCGCATATCCACTTGAAAATATCCGGCAGCATGTAGGCCATTCCGGGTTCGGGCGCGAGGTTTGTCGCTTCAAAAAAGTAGTCCAGCAACAATCCCGCACCAAGTGCACTTGCCGCGACGCTAATGAGATAAATAATTGCCGTCTTATGGCCCATTGTTTTCCAGACAACTGCGATAGTGGCTGCGTTGGTTGCGGGGCCTGTCATAAGGAATACCAACGCTGCTCCCGGAGAGATGCCCTTGTCAATCAGCGCCCACGCCAGAGGGACCGAGGCTGTGGCGCAAACGTAAACAGGAATGCCAAGCACCATCATTACCAGCATCGCCAAAATCCCGCCGCCGAGATATGGTGTGAAAAAGTTTTCAGGAATAAACGCCGAAATAAGAGCAGCAATAAAAATGCCCACAAGCATATGCTTGCCGATATCCCTCGGCAGCGTGCCGAAGCCGTAACTCATCGCCCGATAGAATTTGCCCCGTCCGCTTTCGATGCAGCAGGCGTCCATGCAGGTTTCGGGTTTGTGATAGTCGGCATGTGAGGAATTTTTTTCAAACACCGAGACCAGGCCGCCCCCGAGGACTCCGCAGATAAGTGCAGTTATCGGCCGGAATATCGCGAAGACTCCACCCAGGAGGCTGTATGTAACGAATATGCTGTCCACACCGGTCTGCGGTGTAGATATCAGGAAGGCTGTCGTCGCGCCTCGCCCCGCGCCGTGTCGTCGCAGTGAAGCCGAGACAGGTATTACCCCGCACGAACACAGCGGAAGGGGAACGCCCACAGCCGCAGCTTTTACCACCGGCCAGAATATGCCCTTGCCCAGATGCTTTTCCACGAAACTCGTCGGGATAAGCACAGAAAGCCCGCCCGCAACCAGGAATCCCAGCAGCAAGTATGGTGACATTTCGGCCAGGACCGACCAGAAGTCGGCTGGAATTTGCTCAAGTCTTTCCAACATATCGCATTATAGGCACTGGATTTCGCATTTAGCGAGAAATTCCCCCAGGTCCGTGTCGGTGCGGATGCCCAGCCGGGTAAGCGCAAAGTCATAACGGACAGGGTCTTCAGGTGTGATTTTACGGAATGCGGAGGTAATTTCGAGCGCCGTTTGCAAATTTGCCGACTTTCTTTGCGTCAGCCCGAACGCCCTGCCTATGCGATACATATGCGTATCAAGCGGAATCAGCAGGTTCGAAGGGCTCACAGACGTCCAGCCGCCGGGGTCGACACTGTCGCAGCGGACCATCCATCGCAGGTAAAGGTTCAGGCGTTTGCATGCGCTTTTTCGGGCTGGGTCCGCCAGCAGATGGCCGAAATCGCTGCAGGCAGAATTTTTCAGCTCGCCGAAAAATCCGCAAAGCGCCGGCAAGATGTCACTGTCAGCCTTGCTTACCGACGAGGAAAAACATCTCTCAAGCGAACCGTGGCGGGAAATTGTTTTTTTAATTCCGGCCAGCAGCGCAGCGAGGTGTTCTCCCGTGGCGAAGCGGTGTTTGAAATCACCAAAAAGTTTTCCCAGCTTACCTGGCGCTGTGTTTTGGAGAAATTTTGCAGGACTCGGGCCCAGTCTGTCCAAGACTACCGAAACGCTTCGCAGGATTTGCCCCACACGGCCGTATGCCAGGCAGCTTGCGATCAGGCCGACTATCTCTCTGTCAGCCGGGTCGTCGTAATCGTAGAGGAATTCAAGCGGGTCGGGGTGGACAAACTCCCGGCGGTTGTAACGCTCGTATAGCTGCTCAAACGAATTTGCATGCTTTGTCAGTGGCATCGCAGAAGTTCAAAATCCTCGGCTTAAAAAACTGCGAGGTAGCGTTGTCAGCCACCACACAGATGTGAGTCTAAGCATTATGGAATTTTTAATCAAATTCAAGCGAAGGTTACGAACTTGTCTTTTGCGGCTGCACAGATGGGGCACTTGTCCGGCAGTTCGCCTTCTGTGGTGTAACCGCATACTTCACAGATATGTATATCACCCAGTTCAGCATCCGCTCCGGCGTCGACGGCCTGCTTGGCTTCGGTGTACATGGCGGCGTGAATCTTCTCGGCGCTGATGGCATAGTGCATGCTCTTAACAGCCCCGGTTTCACTTTGCATTTTCGCGACCTCGATATAAGCGGGGTACATCTCGTTTATCTCGAAGTTCTCGCCGTCGATAGCGCCCTGAAGGTTTGCAGACGTGCTGTTTAGGCCGAAGCCTCCTCCGGCACTTACGCCAAAGGCTCCAGCAACATCTTTAAGAGCCTGAAAATGATTCGTCGCGTGGGCCTGCTCGGCAAATGATATAGCCCTGAATAGTCGGGCAACGTTGGGGAAGCTTTCTTCCTCGGCTTTGTCTGCCCAAATCAGATACCGCATGTGAGCCATGGATTCACCGCCAAAAGCGCTTCGCAGATTACTTGCTGTCATCTCGTGCATAATGTTTCTCCATTTCCTTGTTCAAAAGGTCGTTACAGCCCCAATAGATACACTTTTATAAACATTCTAGGCACATGGGCCCCGGAGAGATGGAAAAAAATGGCAAATTTTGCGCAGACTTGATCTGTAATCTTCAAATGGCTTGTTTGGATACGAAGATCAGCTCTTGCTTTTGAGGTAGCTGTCGATTCCCTCTGCTGCGTCTTTGCCGTCGCCCATCGCCAAAATTACTGTCGCTCCGCCACGGACAATATCACCCCCGGCGAATACTCCAGGAATAGAGGTCATGTTGTTTTCATCGACTTCGATGTTACCCCATTTATTGAGCTTCAAGTCAGGACACGTGGACGTCAGAAGCGGATTGGCCTTGATTCCGATTGCTACGATAAGGATGTCAGCGGCCAGCTCGAACTCACTGCCCTCGATGGGAACAGGGCGGCGTCTGCCGGAAGCATCCGGCTTGCCGAGTTCCATACGCTGCAGGCGGACGGACTTAACCCAGCCGTTTTTGTCGCCGGTAATTTCAAGCGGGCTTACCAGGAACATGAATTCCACGCCTTCTTCCTCGGCGTGTTTGATTTCTTCGATTCTGGCGGGCATTTCTTCGCGGCTTCTGCGGTAAGCGATAATTGACCTCTGCGAACCGAGCCGTTTGGATGTGCGTACGGCGTCCATCGCCGTATTACCGCCGCCAAAGACTACCGTAACGCTGCCGCGTGCTACTGGTGTTCCGCCGGTTTCGCCTTTGTACGCACCCATAAGATTGACGCGAGTGAGATATTCGTTGGCCGAGTAAACGCCCTTTAGGTTCTCGCCCGCGATATTCAGGAACATCGGAAGGCCGGCTCCGTTTGCCACGAAGCAGGCGTCGAACTCTTCCCGAATTTCATCCATCGTAATAGTCTTGCCGACGATGACGTTGCATTCGATTTTCACACCAAGAGCTTTAAGATTTCCGACCTCTTTATCCACGATGGCCTTGGGAAGACGGAATTCCGGAATTCCGTAGCGAAGGACTCCTCCGGTATCGTGCAAGGCCTCGAAAACTGTTACATCATGGCCCATGCGTGCCAACTCACCAGCAGCCGTCAGACCGCCCGGACCACTTCCTACAACGGCGACCTTGAAGCCGGTCTTTTCAACTTCCAGCTTTTGGGGCTCGCGATTAGCTATCGCCCAGTCAGCGACGAACCGCTCCAGCCAGCCGACAGCTACCGGCTCGCCTTTGACGCTGCGGACGCACTTTTCCTCGCACTGTTTTTCCTGCGGGCAAACACGGCCTGTAGTGGCCGGAAGGGCGTTGTCCACCAGAAGAATGTCGGCTGCCGCTGCGAAATCGCCTTCTGCTACTTTTTCGATAAATTCGGGAATCCGCACACGCACAGGGCAACCCTGGACGCAAGGACGGTTTTTGCATAGGAGACATCGCTTGGCTTCTTCGATTGCAGCCGCTTCTTGAAGGCCCTGGTTAACTTCCTCGAAGTTCCTGTTGCGCTTTTGGGGATCCTGCTCGGGCATCTTGACACGATCTATAGCGAGACGGTCTTTTGCTGTAAGTTTTTCGTTATTCATCGTTATTCTCTGAAGGAATGGCCTGAAACTGCTCGTCAAGCTTGCATCCGGATTTTTCATCGTGATAAGTCATCTGGCGCTGCGACAGTTCCTTGAAGTCGACCAGATGGCCGTCGAATTCCGGGCCGTCAACACAGGCGAATTTAATTTCATTTCCGATTGTGACTCTGCAGCCGCCGCACATCCCCGTGCCGTCGACCATGATTGGATTCAGGCTGACGATTGTCTTTACGCCATAGGGCCGGGTCTGTTCAACGATAGCAGACATCATCGGGACCGGGCCGACCGCGAAGACGGCGTCGGGCCTGCGGGATTCATCTTCAAGAATCTCTCCGAGTGGGGCGGTTACAAAGCCCTTGATGCCGAGAGAACCGTCCTCAGTCGTAGCCACCAGTTCTTTGGAAAACGCGGCCAGCTCATCTTTAAGGATAACATATTTCTCGCTTCTGCCGCCGATGATTGTAGTAACTTCGTTGCCTGCATCGGCTAGTGCTTTGGCCAGCGGATAAAGCACCGCCGTGCCTACGCCGCCGCCAACACATACGACCTTGCCGAAGTTTTCGATCTCAGTGTCTTTTCCGAGCGGGCCTGCGACGTCTTTTATGCTGCCGCCTACCGGTGTGGAGACGATCTGCTGCGTCCCGATTCCGATAGACTGAACGATAATGGTTATCGTGCCGGCCTCAGCGTCTGCATCGGCGATAGTGAGCGGGATACGCTCAGCACCTTCCTTGACACGGACGATTACAAATTGCCCCGGCTTGCGGGCCTTGGCCACGCGCGGTGCCTCAAGTACAAGCCTGTGAACCTGCGGGGCTAATTCCTCGTTTTTCAGTACTGTGAACATAAAAAGTAACGCCTTCTCTATATTTGAAGTTAAACAGAATTGGGCATTTTAACAAAAATTATTTTGGGGTAAACGGAAAACCCAAAATGATATTTTTGATATATCAAGTTTTGGACAAGATTTATTGTCTTTGGTGCTTTTCTTTAGCTTTTATACCCGTCCGGATGGCTCTTATGCCATTGCCAGGCGTGAGTTACGATGGTCTCTAGCTGCGGGAACTTCGGCTGCCAGCCCAATTCGTCCATCGCTCTTTTTGATGATGCGACAAGCCTTGGCGGATCGCCCGGGCGGCGGGCATCGACCTTGGCTGGGATGTCGTGGCCAGTGACTTTGCGGCAGGTTTCGATTACCTCTTTTACGCTGAAGCCCTCGCCATTGCCCAGATTGTAAACCTTTACCTTTGACTCATCGATGGCATCAGCTGCCAGAACATGGGCGTCGGCAAGGTCGCAGACATGGATATAATCGCGTATGCACGTGCCATCCGGCGTGTCGTAGTCGTCGCCGAAGATGAATATCTTCTCGCGTTGCCCAAGCGGGACCTGCAGCACAAGTGGGATTAAATGCGTCTCTGGGGTGTGGGCTTCGCCGGTATCGCCGCTGGGGTGTGCGCCGGCGACGTTGAAATATCGTAGTGAAACAAAACCCATGCCATATGCCTCGGCATAGCTGCGGAGCATATATTCGACGCAAAGCTTGCTCGCGCCATATGGATTAATTGGTTCGAGACGGTAGTCCTCTTCGATAGGTACCCGCTTTGGCGTGCCGTAGACGGCAGCGGTCGAACTGAAGACCATCTTGTTTACGCCGGTCTCTCGCATGGCGTCGAGTAGCGTCAGGCCGATTATGGTGTTGTTCTGGAAATACTTGTCAGGCTTTTCGACGGATTCGCCAGCCTCGATAAACGCAGCCAGATGAATGACCATGTCTATTTTGTTTTCGCTCAGGGCGATCTTGAGGGATTCGGCGTCGGCGACGTCGGCTACTACCATCTCAGTGTTTTTGACCGACTCGGCGTTGCCTTTGGCAAGGCTGTCGAAAACGACGCAATTATGGCCGCTGTCTCTTAGGGTCCGAACAACGTGAGAGCCGATATACCCGGCACCACCTGTAAGTAAAACGTTCATATTATTTTGCTCCTGAAGTTAAGAGTGGATTATAAGGATGGAATGTTAATGTTGCAATTTACCTTGCAGATAAAGAAAATAATTGAGCCGTAAATAATTGGGGAAAATTTGCCTGATCCTATTGGCTGACGTATTATGGTGGAAACATTTCCGGAAAGGACATTCTAATGTTAAAAAAGAGTCTGATTATCCTGTCAATTCTTACCATCGCCTCGGCCGCTTATTGTGAGCAGCAGAAGGTTACCCTCAAGCAAACATTTAAGCCCGGAACATACGTACTGACTCAGAACCAGAACATGCAGCAGACCACGATAATGGGCGAGGCTGGTTCTTTTTCTCAGAACGTGAATATGTTGATGGTCATGGAGATGGTAATAAGTGAGCCAGACGAGAATGGTTCTAAAAAAATGACGACGACCTTTAAGAGGATAGTCCAGTCAATTACCGGTGGCCCGGTGAATATGTCCTATGACAGCGCCGAACCGGACGAGGGTTTTAACCCGATGGCATCGATATACGAGAAGATGCTTGAAACAGAGATTTCTGCCGCCGTGGACCCTGAAGGAAACCTGGTTGAAGTTTCAGGCATTAGTGAAATGTTCGATAAAATGGGTGCAGAATTCCCGGACTCTGCGCCGATGATGGAAGCCATGAAAAAACAGTTCAACGATGAGATGATGAAAGAGATGATCGACTATTCCAAAAAATTCCTGCCGACCAAACCTGTTGGTGTCGGCGATAGTTGGGTAGCAGCTTCTAAAATGAATTTTCCGATGCTTGGTGAAATGGATATCAAACAGAACTGCAAGCTCAAGGATATCGAAAAAACATCTTCAGGAAAATTGGCTCTGATTGATTTCAAGGGGACGATGAAGACGGAAGAGGGCGGCAGCTTTGAAATGCAGCCTGGGATGAAGATGGAATTCAAAAAGATGGAAATGACTCAGGACGGCGTGATGAAATACGACCTTGTGCTGGGCATGATGACGCAATTGAATGCGAACCAGAAATCGAACATGGTCCTGGTTATGCCAGATGTCGCGGGAGACGAGGAATCAGCCGAAAAGATGACTATGGTGGTCAAGCAGGAAGGCGTCATGAACATGACCATCAAGCCTGGCAAGTATGTTCCACCTGTCATAAAAGAGCCGGCTTCGCAACCTGCGTATGATGAGGATCAGGGGCTTTAGCCTGACTTTTTAAAATTTGTAAGCTGAAGAAACGACAACAAAATAGAGAAGCGCAGACAGCCCGTAAAAAGGAGCTGCCTGTGCTTGCTCTTGCGCGCATGAAATAAATGTTCGAAAAAGTCCTGAAAAACAAGCTGCTCATACAGGCGGTTGAAAAGCTTTCAACCGGCGGGTCTTCATTGAAGCTGTCGGGCCTGTGGGGTTCGTCTGCGCCTTTAATTGCCGCAGCGCTGGGCAAGCTTTCAGGCAAGACAGTTATTTTTGTCACAGCCCATTTGGATGACGTCGATGATGTCGCCGAAGACGTCGAAGTCTTTTCAGGTACATCCGTAGAGGTTTTCGGAGCCTGGGAAGCAAGCCCCACAAGCGAACATGTAAGCGACGAGGTTATTGCCGAACGCATGCGGCTGTGCAACCTTCTTGCCCAGCCGGCGAATTCCCGCCAGCAACCAGCCGATGTCATCGTAACATCCATGATGGCACTTATTCAACCCGTGCCATCTCCGGAAGCGCTTGGTGCGACGCGCAAGACTCTTAGCAGGGGATTGCAACTTCCGCCGGAAGAACTTCTCGGCTGGCTGGTAGATTCAGGCTTCGATAGTGTCGACCAGGTGGACCAGGCAGGCGAATTTGCCCATCGCGGAGGAATTATCGATGTCTTCCCAGCCGGGGCTGCCCAGGCGGTGCGAATAGAGTTTTTCGGAGACTTTATAGACTCGATTCGCTATGTCGATCTGGATACCCAACGCAGCACGCAGCAGATAGATAGCTTCGATTTCATTTCACTCGTAGCGGGCAGGGCGCAATCTGCGGATGATTCGACCTCACTGGTGGATTACCTGCCCAAAGACGCAATAGTCTGCATGACCGAGCCGGAAGACCTGCGAACTCTTGCCGGGCAATTGCACGAGCGAATGAGGGAGACTCAGGGCGATAGCGATGCGTTTTTAATATCACCGGATGATATTTTCGTAGGCTTTGGAAGGTTGGCTCGAGTAGAAATGTATCCCTTTTCTGCCAAAGGTCCTTCCGAAGCGTTTGACATTGGCATCCGATCGCTGCAAAGGCTTAGCACTAATACCGACGAGGCCCTGAGCGAACTTTGCGAGCTTTCAGCTGTAGCCGATGTCTGGGTATATTGCGAGAACTCAGCCGAGAAGGACCGCTTCAAACAACTTCTAACCGGCAAGTACAAAAAGCTGGCAGATAGGGTGAACACGGGCATTGGCCATGTTCAGGGCGGCTTTTACTGGCCTGATGAAAGGCTGGTCGTTGTCGGTCATCATGAGATTTTCCATAGATACTCCAAAATACGCCGCCTGAAGCGTATTCGCATGGGACGGCCGATAGAGTCGCTTCTGGATTTAAACAATGGAGATTACGTAGTTCATGTCGCCCACGGAATAGCGAAATTTGACGGCCTGCGGGAACTAAAACGCGACGGCCGAAGCGAGGAATACCTTACGTTGCGTTTTGCCGACAACGCCGTCCTGCACGTGCCGGCCAGCCAGATTAATCTGGTCCAGAAATACATCGGCGCGCGTCAGAAACGCCCGAACCTCAGCAAGCTCGGCGGAGGTTCGTGGGCAAAGCAAAAGCAGCGGGTAACCGAAGCTGTCCGGGACATGGCTGCCGGAATGATCCAGATGCAGGCGATGCGGCAGTCAATGGAAGGCATCATTTACCCCCAGCAGAGCGACTGGCAGAGGCAGTTTGCCGAGGAGTTCATCTATACAGAAACAGAAGACCAACTCGCTGCGATCGAGGATATCGACCGCGACATGGCTGCAGCCAGGCCGATGGATCGCCTTCTTTGCGGGGATGTCGGCTATGGCAAGACGGAGTTGGCTATGCGTGCCGCGTTCAAGGTGGCAGAGGCTGGCAAGCAGGTTGCCGTTCTCGTGCCGACCACCGTATTGGCCGACCAGCACTACCGGACCTTCTCGGAAAGGTTCGCGGATTATCCGTTCGAGGTTGACGTGATAAGCCGATTCCGCAAGCCGTCCGAGCAGAAACAAATCGTCGAGCGGCTCGCAGCCGGGCAGATAGATATCCTTATCGGTACGCATAGACTTTTGAGCGACGATATTCGTTTTGCCGATATCGGCTTGGTGGTTATTGATGAAGAGCAGCGTTTTGGTGTCGAACACAAGGAGGGGCTTAAAAAGTTGCGGGCGACGGTGGATGTCATGACGATGACCGCGACGCCGATTCCGCGAACGCTCCACATGGCGATGCTTGGACTGCGGGATATCAGTGCACTTGCCACTCCGCCGATGGATCGCCGGGCTATTTGTACGGAAGTTTGCCACAGGCAGGATGAGCTGGTTCGGCAAGCCGTAGTTCGCGAGCTGAACAGGCAGGGGCAGTTATTTTTTGTCCACAATCGCGTCTATAACATTCGCCCGCTTGCCGATCAGATTCAGGCGTTGGTTCCGGAGGCCCGAGTGTCAATCGCGCACGGCCAGATGAGCGGGACAGAACTTGAAGAAACCATGCTTCGTTTTCTTCGTTGCGAAATAGACGTCCTGGTCTGCACCACCATCATCGAATCCGGTCTGGATATTCCGACAGCCAATACGATTATCATTCACAACGCCGACAGGTTCGGCCTGGCTGAGCTACACCAGCTTCGCGGGCGGGTCGGCCGATACAAGCATCGCGCCTATTGCTATCTTCTCCTGCCAGACAACAGGCCGGTTAGCAGGGTCGCGTCCAAACGCCTGAAGACCATAGAGGAATTTTCCGACCTCGGGGCCGGCTTTCAGATAGCGATGCGAGATTTGGAGATTCGGGGCGCGGGTAATATCCTCGGCCGCGAGCAGAGCGGGCATATTGCGGTGGTCGGCTACGAGTTGTATTGTCAGCTGCTCGAACAGGCTGTCGGAGAGCTCCAGGGCAAAAAGCTACCCAAACGGCCTGAAGTGCATATCGAGCTTGGCGTCGATGTGTATATCCCCCGCTCGTACATTCCCTCCGAGCGACAGCGGATGGAAGTTTACAGGCGGCTGGCGAATTGTTCCTCGCAGACTCAGCTTAGGCAGATATCAGATGACCTCAAAGACGCTTATGGCGAAATCCCAGATGCGGCCGGTGTGGTGCTCGACTTGGCAGAGATTCGTATCCTCTCGGGCGAACTTGGCTTAACAAGCATAATCATCATGCAGCCGGACGTCGTTTTCAGCGTCCGCGACTTCAAAATGGCAGAGGTTCTTTTCAAGGGCGCGGCGGGTTCAGTGCGTCTTCCCGACGAAAAAACGGTCCACTGGAGGCCGCCCGCCAGCTATCTGGAGATGCCAACTCTCATTAATGTTTTATTAAAGCGATTGAGACATTCCGTCTCAGACGTATAATACCGCTTTGCTAAAAATTGGATGTCTTCGTATGAAAAAAGAATTAGTCTTATTAGTGTGTGTTGCTTCTTTTGTCCTGGGCGGCTGCGGCTGGATGGGTTCCATCTTTTCCGGCCCAGACAAAGAAGTGCCAATAACCTCTCCTACGGAATCGACCCCGGCGGAAATTGTCGAACAGCCAAAGCCGGAAGAGCTCGTCGTTGTCCAAGCATACGAACCTGCCTCTCAGCCGAAAGTTGAGCCGGTAGTCCAAACACCACCCCAGCCCGAGCAAACAACTGAGTCTATCCCCACCGAGCCGGTTAAACTCACCGATCTTGTTTCGTCGGAACTTTCAGACCAGCCGCAGGAGCCGGATCAGGTCGTTCGGTTGAAACTCGAGCCCCCGACAACACAAGACGTACCAACTGCGCCGGAACCAGAAGTTGTCGAGCAGCCGAAGGAGAACAAGTCTGAGGTTATTGCTTCTTCGCTACTTCAGGTAAATGGCAGCTATATCACACCTCAAACAGTTCTCCATGGTGCACGTGATGAACTCAAAGCCTTGCCGGAGAATATTTCCGAGCTTACTTTCAAGCGTCAGGCAGCGGAGATTATCCAGACGCATATCCAGAACATCGTAGCGCGGGAGCTTGTACTTGCGGAGGCACAAAACCGCCTTGGCGACCGGCAGAATCAGTATATTGACTATGAGGTTGATGAGTTCGAACGAAAGATGCTCGCTAAAGCAGGTGGCAGCCGAACCGTTCTCAAGTACGATCTTTCCAAACGGGGCACTACCCTTGAAGAGGTACTCGAAGCAGAACGCAAGGCTTTGACGATTCAGGTTTACATGCGGTCCAGGTTCAGCCCGGCAATAACGGTCAACCGCAGAATGCTTTGGAATTATTATCGAAGGAATCTCTCTGAATTCTCGAAAACACAAAAGGTTCAGATGCAGTTGATCGCGGCTCCTTATAAATCTTTCCTTCCTCACGGCATCGCCAGGCCGAGCAAGGCAGAGCTGCAGGTAGCTCGCGAAAAGGCCGATGAGGAAATAACAAATGCCCGGCAGGCACTGCAGGGCGGGGAAGATTTCGGCGAAGTGGCGAAAAAAATCTCTCGGGGCATCAAAGCAGCTTCCGGGGGTGTCTGGCCGATGATGCAAAAGGGGAGTTTCCGTGAATCTGCCGTCGAGGAAAAGGCCTTCGAGATGACGGAAAGTGATGTTAGCGACATTATTGAAACCGACAAAGGCTACTACATTGTAAAAGTCAAAGCTGTCCAGGCAGGTGAAGTCGTAAGCTTTGAAGATGCCCAGGAAGAAATTGAAGAAAAACTCAGAGAACAGCAGTATCGAAAACTCTCCAATGAATATTTCGGCCAAATTTTACAGAAGGCGACGATAATCAGGCCGCAGAAGTTTATCGAACTCACTCTCGAACAGACGGTTGATGAATACTGGAAGAAATAGCGCAGCTCAAACTTTTTAATGCGCTTGCTCTAAAGGAAACAATTAACCGTTAAAATGACGCGTCAACTTGTTTAAAGCCCAAATCAGCTAATAATATATAGCGTTCTTTCTTGGCATTGGTACGGGGACTTCCAGGTGACTTGGGACGACAGGGGCTTTTGTTTGCGATATTGCAAATCTTTCATTTACAGACAGATGGGAGGCTGATTATGGGAACTCGCGCTATTGAAATCCTTGGAATGGACGTTGGCGAACTTCTAAAGCTTCTAAACCAGGCATATGCCAGTGAATGGCTTGCGTACTACCAATATTGGCTGGGCGCCAAGGTAATCAAAGGTCCGATGAAGGATGCCGTTGCAGCTGAGCTGTTGCAGCATGCCACCCAAGAACTTACCCACGCTGATATGCTGGCAAACAGGATCATTCAGCTAGGCGGCACACCCGTAACCCAGCCGAAGCAGTGGTATACTCAAAGCCCGTGCGATTACGATGCGCCGGAAGATCCATACGTCGGCGTACTTTTAAAGCAGAATATCGCAGGCGAGCAGTGCGCCATAAGCGCCTACAAGAATATGATGGATGCTACTAACGGCAAAGACATGATTACATATGACATTGCCCTGAAAAT
The DNA here is from genome assembly GCA_964401835.1 of uncultured Planctomycetaceae bacterium. Classification (GTDB taxonomy): domain Bacteria; phylum Planctomycetota; class Phycisphaerae; order SM23-33; family SM23-33; genus CAYNZP01. The sequence goes on along the minus strand of CAYNZP010000005.1, from coordinate 163,400 downwards.
CCTCGAGCAGGAGGTCGAGCATGAAGAAGACCTTCAGGCTCTGCAGGAGGACCTTGAGCTTATGGTTTCAGCTAAAGCCTGAAATAAAAATCAGTTTTTGACCATTTCAGCACTTATTGTTTCTGGATAATATCCAGACCCATGCGGTCAGAATCCTGCCCGTCCCATTTGAAGTTCTTTATTTCTTCGACTATCTGGTTGGCTATCCGTACCGCTTTAAGGCCGTCTTCAGCTGATACGACAGGGGGCGTTCCGTTTATTACGGTATCCATGAAAGTCACAGCCTGCTGCCCCAGCGGCTCGGTCGACTCGTCAATTACAAGCTCTTCGACATTAAGCAGCTTGGTGTAATCAATATTTTGAGCCAATTCAGCCAGGTCTTCTACGTCCAACTCGCGGGCCATCTGGATAAGGTCCAGGTTTTCACTTTTCTGGACAACAAGGCCGACCTTCTTTGCGTAATCGACGGAAAGGTATGCTTCCTCGGAGAATATCCGCATCTTGCGTTCAGTTTTGATTGCAAGCCGACTACCGGTGATGTTTGCGACGCAACCGTTTTTGAAAGTCAGCCTGGCATTGCATATGTCTTCGGTAGCCCCGATAACATTTACACCCACTGCCTGGACTTGTTCTATATCGCTGCCTGCAAGCATGCCAATCAGGTCGATATCGTGAATCATCATATCCAGGACAACACCGACATCGGCTGAGCGGAATGTATATGGACTTATGCGATGCGCTTCGATAAATTTCGGCTTGATATCGTATTTGCTCAGGGCCATTACTGCCGGGTTGAATCTTTCGGTATGGCCGACCTGAACGCTAGCGCCGGTTTTTTTGGCAAGAGCTATCAGTTCTTCGGCAGCGGCTGGATCGTTGGTTATCGGCTTTTCGATAAGTACGGGCTTACCCGCTTCAATAAAGGGCCTAGCTGCTTCCACGTGATATATAGTTGGAACGGCTATCACCGCGGCATCGACCAAAGCCACCGCTTCGGCAGGGTCGGTAAAGGAAAGGCAGTTGCGCTGCCTGGCCACAGCCTTGGCGGCGGATTCTTTGGTGTCCACCACACAGACCAACTCGGCATTTTCCATCTCGCTGAAAATGCGAGCATGCAACTTACCCATCCGACCAACGCCAACGACAGCTACTTTAAAGTTCATAATGTAGGCCTCTTCAAATCTGCTGAAATTTCTGGAGGTAAATATTTAAACGCTTCTGGCGGCGCGACCCCGCGGAACTGCTCGCGGTAACGCCCGAAAACACCTTTTAAACTGCGCTGGCAGAACTCGCACAGCTCCGCCACTTCACCTTCTATACCAAGATTTATGAGTTGTTCAATCTTTGTTTGTAAAGCTGACTCGTCTTCAAAAAGTTCGACGAGAGCATTTTTGAGCTCTTTTTCTTCATATTTCGAGATACCAGCTGCTCTTACGCCTTCTTCATGAATGCCTCGAACAGCCGGCGCTGAGGAATCTATTCCTCCGCCGTTGAATATGGTAAATGGAGGAACATCTCTGCGGACCGGGGTCGATCCACTAACGCGGGCATAGCGTCCTACTGTCACAAAATGGTGTGCACCGGCGTTGGCTTCTATTACCGCTCCGGCTTGTAGGCGAACATGGCCGGCAAGAAGCACGTTTTGGCCAAGGAAAACATTGTCATCTACATAACAGTCGTGTGCGACATGTGCGCCATCTTTGAGAACATTATCGTTTCCGATTCGCGTCAGAAAACCGCCAACTTCCGTACCCGTGTGGGCGGTGACATTTCTGCAGAAGCGGTTGCGATGACCAATTATCAAGATGGTCTTGCCGCCGGCATATTTCAGGTCTTGTGGTTCGCCGCCAACAGCGCAGCCCTCTTCAAAGACGTTTCCCGATCCTATCGAGGTATTGCCGGAAACAATAACTCGTCTTTTAAGAACTGTCCCAGGTCCTATGGTGACGTCTGGCCCGACAACACAGAATGGGCCTATAGTCGCCTGAGGTGCGATCCGGGCTGATGGGGCGATCTCGCGGATGACTGTCAGTTCAGTCATTTGCCCCATCCCTTTTTTGCATGGTATGACGAACCGCATTTACCAGCCGGCGGATATGTATGTTGTCTCCATGAGAGTTTTCGAGGTTCTGTATCGTTTGTTCATCCGGTAGAGAGTTTGTACCGTTGAAAAGCTCCCTGAAAGCAGCTTTAATCAAGTGAATGTCGTCGTCCCCGAATCCGCACCTTTTTAGATTGTGGGTGTTGACACCCCGCGCTCTCAGCGGCGAGCCTTGCATCATTGCAAATGGCGGAATGTCGCTATTTGCCTCGGCATAGCCGGCAACAAAACTGTAAGCCCCAATTGTTGCTTCGTTCGAAGTCATCGTAAATCCGCTTGTACGGACATAGTCTTCCACGCAGCTGCGCGGGCCGATAATAGTAAAGTTTGCGAATATCCCGTGCGAGTTGACCTTTGCCTCCGAGCCAACCTGCGACCCGATCATTATCAGGTTATTGTTGCCGATAACGGTAGGGCTTTCCTGCCCGGCATAGATAGTTACATGCTCGCGAATGTCGTTGGCTTTGCCGATTGCAACTTCGCCAGCCTGGTCGGTTTCGTCCGGAGTACAACCCACGACGACCATCGGAAACAGGCGATTGTTTGCGCCTATCGTCGTTTTTCCTGAGATGGTTACACTGTTATACACCGCGCAACCGGGGCCAATCTTGACTTCCGAGCCGATATGGCAGAATGCTCCGACGGTAACGTCGTCGGCAATCTGGGCGCCTTTTTCGATAATTGCCAGTGGGGATATATTCGACATCAATAATTCTCGCATCCTGTTTATCAGATGGGTTCGGCATCAATAAGCATGAATTTTATCTCAGCTTCGGCGGCGACTTCGCCTGCGACCATAGCCCGGCACTTGCAGTGCCCGGTTCGATTGCGGACGTGGAGAGCCTCGGCTTCCAGAAGCAATTGATCTCCTGGCCGGACGGGCTTGCGCATCTTTACGCGATCCATGCTCAGCAGTACGGCTACCTTGCCGGTATTTTCCAACCTTCGGCTGAGCAGCAGGCCCGAGACCTGGGCTAGGGCTTCAAGGGTCAAAACACCGGGCATGATCGGCTCGCCGGGGTAGTGGCCCTGAAAGAAGGGCTCGTTGATAGATACGTTCTTAATCCCAACGGCCCGCTTGTCATCCACTATTTCGATCAACCGATCGACCATGAGGAACGGATAGCGGTGGGGCAGCAGCTTCATTATCTTGCGGATATCCATTAATGGTTTGTCGGAAGGCGAAGAATTCTTTTTCGAGGCCTTGGAATTTTCGGAGAGTTTCTTTACGAGCTGATGGTTCAGGTCGTGCCCGCTCTTGTAGGCGACGATTCGGCCGAAGATCGGCCTGCCAAGAAGTCTCAAGTCGCCAATCAGGTCGCAAATTTTATGACGAACGTGCTCGTCAGCGAAGCGGAGCTCGTTGTCAATTACGCCCTCGTCACCCATGATGACAAGGTCCTTAAGCGTAAGGTGCTTGCCAAGGCCCGCAGCCTGGAACTGCCTTGCCTCATCTTCCAACAAGAAAGTTCTGGATGGAGCTATTTGTGTGGTGAAGTCGTCCGCTCCGAGTGAAAAGCTCATTACCTGTCGGCCTATACTTTTTATTCCGCCGTAGTCCAGGTCGTAGATTATATCCAGCTTGTCTTTCGGGCCCGGCAGGGCGGAAAGTGTCGCGTCGTCATTGGAAACGCAAACAGGCTCTTCTATTACATACGGCTTGTTTTCGATATCCAGCTCTTTTGTTCCGGCACTATTCAACGCATCGATATAAGGCATGGCAGATGCATCGGTCGAGGGTATTTCATCGGAGTTAAGTTCAATCGTAAGATTGTCTATGCCAAGCGCCGATATCGCCGCCAGCAAATGCTCAACCGTATTTATAGACACCGAACCGTTGCACAGAGTGGTGCGCCTGAGTTCCTGTTTGCTGACGTGATCGATGTCGGCTGGCAGTTTGATTTCCGCCGGCATATCGGTGCGGACAAAGTTTATCCCACTGTCAGCAGATGCGGGCAAAAACCTCATCCGACAGTTATGGCCGCTGAAAAGCCCTGCACCTTCGATGACAGTTTCTTTTTCAATTGTCTTTTGAAGACTCAAGTTTTTCCAACCTCGCTTCAAGTTTCTTTACCTGCTTGAGAAGCTCGGGCAATTTTTCCTGTGCCTTAATCACACGGTACTTCTCTCTTGCAGGCATGGCTGGTGTGCCGGCGACGATCTGCCCGTCGGGAACATCAGCTGCGATGGCAGAATGGGCCGCACACTGCACACCGTTACCAATGGAGATATTATCGCGAACTCCGGAATTTCCGCCAAGGACAACATAATTGCCGAGTTTAGCCGAGCCAGCCACGCCACTTTGGCCCGTCAGGAGGCAGCCCTTTCCGACCTGGACATTATGGGCAATCTGAACGAGATTGTCGATTTTTGTTCCCGCACCGACCCTTGTTGAGCCGAACTTGCCTTTGTCCACGCAGCTGCATGCGCCTATTTCAACGTCGTCTTCCAGAACCACGTTTCCAATATGCGGTATTCTATAATGAATGCCGTCAGAAGTGTAATAGCCAAAGCCTTCAAAGCCGATAACCGTGTTGGAGCCGATTCGTACACGATTTCCTATCTGGGAATTTTGCCGAACCACTACGCCCTCGAAGAGGACGACATCACTGGCGAGCTCAACATCTGCGCCGATTACGACATTTGGACAGATTACACAGCCGGGGCCTATCCTGGTTCTCTCGCCAATTGTTACGTTGGCGCCTATTGCGACATTGTCGGCCAAGTCGGCAGTATCTGAGATAACCGCGGAACTGTGCACGCCGACAGGGGGAAAGTCTTCCTGCGGAGCAAGTTTGTCCAGTAGCGTTGCCACAGCCTCGCCCACATCGGCTACTTTTATAAGTCCCATGGCCAGACCTTCGGCACTGACATCTTGTGGGATAATAGCTGCAGCTGCCTTGGTGTCTTTAAGCTTAGCGACGTTTTTGTCGTCTATAGCAAATGTCAAATCGTTTGGTCCGGCTTCGCTGATGGGTACTATTTGCTCGAGCACTTTCGAGCCGTCGCCGTCTACGATTCCGCCAACGAGTTTGGCAATAGATTCAACTGTCATTTGCTGTTTAGTCATAGTTTGTTTCGTCACATGATAGTACGACTTTGCTCAACTGGCAAGGACGCCCCAAAATAAGAAAAATGCCCACACGCAATTGCATGTGGGCATAAAGTTTATATCAAAATTAACCGGTTTTACAGAAATTATTCGGCAGTTTTGCGATAAGCCAGATTCAGCCTTTCCAGAACGGTTTCGGTAATGTCAATGCTCTGGTCGCTGTAAAGAACCTTGCGCAATTGAATCTGCTGGAGCAGTTCAGCGGTGTTAGCAGCCTGCTGGAAATCTTTTTCACGATAGAGCACGATCTGAATGCCTTTTTCGCGAGAGATTTCACCGATAGTGCCGAGGATTTCCTCGTACATCTGCTGGGTGAATCGAACGTGTTCCCGTCTGGCAAGCGTTTCCTGGAACTTCAGCCAGGCGTCGCGTTCGATGCTGAGCCGTTGCAGTTCGTTGAGCCGCTGATCGTGTTCCGGGCTTCCGGGGTTCAGGCCTTCGAGTTCCATTTTTATTGCTTCGAGAGATTTAAGGCGGGTTTGGTTTTCACCCTCAATTCCCTTGGTACGTTCATTGAGTTTGGAAGTCAGGTCTTTGGCGCGTTCGTAATTGTTGAAGACCTCAACAATGTCGCAAACGGCGACTTTAGTCACGCCCGCAGAAACCGAAGGACGATTCTGGGCAAAGGAATTCTGGATAACAATAGCTGCGACAATGGCTAGTACGGCTGCAGTTACGATAAACAAACGTGGCTTTGTCATTTTGCACCTCAAAAAAGAATCTTATTTTTGGAAATTATTCAAAGGTCTTTGGCACCAACTCTGCCAGGGGACAATTAAACGCTATGATTGGGTTGGATACAAGTTAAGATTTTGTGAGTTTTCGGCCCATTATCTGGGGGGCTAGAATGTCCAGCCGAAGCTGAAGTTAATCAGCTGAGTGTCGTCATCACCATCCTTGACTACCGGGATGCCAAAGTCCAGGCTCATAGGTACCGGGCCGAACATCGGGATTATCCACCGCAGACCCGCACCAGTGGCGATTCGGTAGGTAGTGACTTCAAAGCTCTCCTCAACTGTACCGGTGTCGATGAACACCACGCCTCGCAGCTTGTCCCCGAATATCGGGAATGAATATTCCGTCCCGGCGAAGAAGAGGAAGTCGCCGCCAATCTCGTCTTCTGTCCCCAGGCTTCTGGGGCTTATACCGCGATATGAAAAGCCCCTGATAGAGCCGGTGCCGCCGCCGTAAAATTCCTCGAAGACAGGGGCGCTTCCAAAGATATGGCCGAGGGTGGCTCGTCCAGCAATAATGTGTTTGCGGTCGAGTGCGTCTATGAAGACAGTCCGGAAGATTTTATAGTTAGTATAAAGTCGGCCGAAGTTGAAATCGCCCACCAGCTGCTCGAAGCTAACACGGAAACGGTCGCCGGTAGATGGCATCCATCTGCTGTCCGTACGATCGCGAACAAGCGTGCCCTTGAGTCCTAGCATTACATGGTCGCCTTTGTCCAGCACGACTTCCGGCGGGGCGCTATCGAGGTTGTCGATTGTTACACCTTCGATTCTTGTCGCCACTTCGCCATACCAACGGTTCTTGAACTGATGACCGAAGCTGATCACGCCGCCGTAACGTGTTTCGTCATAGGTTTCACGTCCGCGTGTGAATACGAAAGAATTAACGCTCAACTTGTATGGCTGATCGAACATGGCCGGTTCGGTCCATTCGATGTTGAATCTCATGAGTTCGACACCGGGTTCGGCTGTAATACGCAGTGTCTGGCCGGCGCCTTTGAATGCCTGGCCATGGATGAACTGGCTGAAAGATTCCGGCCAGCCGAGAATGTTAAAGTTCCTTTGGGTGAATGATACGTTACCCAGCACGCCGTTGTTGGTGGTAACGCCGACACCGACCAGGAACTCCGCGGTCCTGGCCTCACTGACCTGAACCAATATGTTACGGACATGGTCTTGTGTTTCCAGCGGATCTACGGTTACCTTGTCAAACAAACGGGTCTCTGTCAGCCTTTGGCGGGACTCCTCTACGGCTGAGGTATTGTAGAGCTGCTCCGGGAAAAACCGCAGCTGCCGGCGAATTACCCTTTCTTGCGTGACAGAATTGCCACGAATTGAAATCTGGCCAATTCGGTATTGGTCAGCCTCTGTAATATCGATGACGAGATTTAGCAGGGCGGGCTTGCCATCTTCCAATGCCTGGGCCCAGACGGGGGTGGGGGTGTCTGGGGAAAGATAGCGTTTTTTGGCTATGATGTCGGCTTGGATATAACCGATCTCGCCATATGCTGCCTGGACCGCGGTAACGTCGCGGCGCATTTTCAGGGCAGTATAGTACTCACCCTGTATCAGAGCCATTTTCCCAAGAAGTTCATCATCGGCGAAAACCGTGTTTCCACGGAAGATTACTCGGTTGACTCTGTAGCGTTGGCCTTCCTCAATAATGAATGTGATAGTGACTTTTGCTTTGTCGGCTGAGAAGTCCAACAGTCTATCCACTTCCGCGTCAAGGAAGCCTTCCTGGATGTAGAAGTTCTTTATTAAGTTCGCATCGCGATCTACCTGCTCGACATCAAGGATGCCGGGCAGTAACGGCCAGAAACGGGCGCTCGAGCCAACCTGTGACCTGAGCCTGAGTTTTCCAAAAGATTCGTTACCCTTAAAGATAATCTTGGTTACGCTTACTTTCGGGCCTTCGACGATTTCGTAGATGACCTGGTTTTGCCTTTCCAGAGCAATCTCATTTATTGTGATAATGGCAAAGTTGTAGCCGGCAATTTTATATTTTTCGAGTATTGCCTGCTTACCTGCTTCGACAGAGAATTTACTCAGCGGGTCGGAAACACCGAACGGCAGCACATTGAAAAGCTCGGTCTCGGAGATATTCTTGTTGCCGACAAAGACGACCTTTGAAATTACCTGTCTCTCGACAACTACAAAAGTAACGATCACCCCTTCCGGCGTTTGAGTCTTGGTGGCCAGCACGCTTTCAAATCGGCCGGTTTTCAGCAGCCGTTGTTCATCCGCACGAACCAGGGATTCATCGTAGGATTGACCTTCACGCGTTTTGACATATGAAAGTGTGGCAGCTTTGGAGAGAAATTGGTTACCCCTGATGTCGACCTCTATGACAATATCCGCAGCTCCGTCATCGCCCAGCGCAATTGAAGGGGTGAAAGTCAGACTTGCGAATAACAAGAGTAATAATAAATTCTTGCGGCTCAAAGCAGCTCTCCATCGCCAATGAAACGCCATCCATGTAGAAGCCGGACTGGCTGACAACGTTCGGTCCTGAAAAAACTATCAGTAACGTTCTCGATTCAGCCCGATATGTAACGGGCCAGATAGCATCAACTTAAGGCAGGACAATACGTTCAGATTGGTCGAATGTCAAATAACTTTCTTTTAAGAAGCGAGTTGCAATCACAGTGTTTTGTAGTTTTGGAATCCTTGGGGTTGTTGGTAAATAAACGGTCGAAGTGGCGCTGTGTTGATATGTGATTATATGTTAAGCACTTGAGGACCATCGGGTGAGTCTAGGTTGTGTTTTGTGCTCAAGTTGAGATGGGATGGATAATCTTTTCCGGATTTTCGTGAGCCCATCTAATAGCCTCTATCGCCAGAGCGGGGTCGAACTGACTGCCTCCGCAACGTTTAAACTCGTCCAGTGCTTTATCTACGGTATAGGCGGTTTTGTATGTTCTCTGCATCAGCATCGCATCAAGGGAGTCGGCTAGGTTGATAATCCTCGAGCCGAAGGGTATTTCTTCCCCGGCCAACCCTACGGGATAGCCCTGCCCGTCCCACCTTTCATGGTGGTGCCGGACTAGGAAGGCTTCGGTGGAGAGTATCGAAATATTTTCCATTATCTCCGCTCCGAGAGCAGGGTGCTTTCGAATGTATTCAAATTCTTCTTTGGTAAGCCGACCCGGTTTTGTGAGGACATTATCTGGTATGCCGATTTTGCCAATATCGTGAAGAAGCGAAGCAATGCGAATGGATTCGACCGACTTTGCAGGCAAGCCTACGTATTTGGCGATGCAAGTGGCATAATGTGTTACCTGTTCACTATGTCGCCTGGTGTAGGGATCCTTTGCTTCTACGGTTTGAACCAACGCCTGGATACTTTCGACCGAAGCGCGTTTTAATTCTGCCTCTTTAACCATGGCGCGGGCAGCCTTGATCGGAAGGTTTCCGAATGGAGAATCGTCGGCAAGGGCCTTGGCGATTATTTCGATGAAGCGTTCCAATTCAAATGGCTTCTGGAAAAAGTCATAAGCACCTTTTTGAAGCGCATCAGCTAAGTTCTTTGTGTTTACCACTCCGGTAATAAGAACGACTTTGCAGGAAGGATTGTGCCTGAGTGTATGGGAAAGTAAATCCATACCTGTGATGTCGGGCATGTATATATCCGAGATTAGGATTTTGAAGTTTGTTGTCTCTATCAGCTGTTTTGCTTGTGAAGGGTTGCTGGCACAGATGCAGTCGATACCATAGCTCGAAAGTCCGTCGCGTATCATCTCGCAGATATGTTTTTCGTCATCAACTACGAGAACATCAGCTGGCTTGGTCAGTATTTTCGCTTCCATTTCCAAAGCTCCAGCCCCGACCATCTTAAAAAGAATTGCAAATCAACTTACTGATATGTTTATCGACTCTTGAAAGCAGGTGTATTAATTTTAACTATTTTTTTTATATAGAGTTAAAGATTTTTGGATTGGGTTTTTTTGGGGTGACATAGCGCTGCCACTGACAAAGTCATCGCATGTTTTTGAGAGCCAAGGATATACGTCGATCGCAACGAAAAAAGACTCTTCGCTTAGGCTTGTCTGGGAAAGAAATTATGACGGAAATATTAAGGAATTTTAGAACTCATCGCTGTCAAATTCGCCAACTTCACCGTCAAGAAAACCTTCAAGCTTTCGTGCCCGCACCGGGTGTTGCAGTTTGCGGATCGCCTTTGCCTCGACCTGTCGGACACGTTCACGGGTAACCTTGAATATTCGTCCAACCTCTTCGAGTGTATAGGTGTAGCCGTCACCGATGCCATAACGAAGCTTGATAATCTCGCGTTCGCGATAGGTGAGGGTTTTGAGGACTTCTTCGATTCTGTCTTTGAGCATCTCCGTGCCCGCGGTAACAACCGGGCTTTCGGCACCTTCGTCTTCGATAAAATCTCCGAAGTAGCTGTCTTCGCTTTCGCCGACAGGTCTGTCCAGGCTGATCGGGTGTCGGGATATCTTCAGTACGCGGCGTGCTTCTGAAACGCTCATGCCGCCTTCGCGTGCGATTTCTTCGATAGTAGGCTCGCGGCCGAGTTCCTGTACCAACCGCTTCGAGATGTTGCGAAGCTTGCTCATCGTCTCGATCATGTGGACAGGGATTCTGATAGTTCTTGCATGGTCGGCTATCGCGCGAGTGATGGCTTGGCGAATCCACCATGTGGCATATGTCGAAAACTTATAGCCGCGGCGATATTCGTACTTATCAACCGCTCTCATCAGGCCCGTGTTGCCTTCCTGAATAATGTCGAGGAAGCTCAAGCCACGGTTGCGGTATTTCTTGGCTATCGAAACAACCAGTCGCAAGTTGCCGGCCGATAATTCTCGCTTGGCCTGTTCGTAATCATTGAAGACCTTCTGGATTGCATGGACACGCTTTTTAAGCATGTCTGGTTCTTCCAGCACAAGGTCAATTATGCCGCTACGCTCTTCCTGCATTACTTCTATATCTTCCGGGGGAGTACCGTCATCCTTGGAAGAGACGATTGTACGGTCGAGTTCTTCGATCTTGTCGGAGATATGCTGGAGCTTTTTCATCAACGGTTGAATTTTGGAGGTTCTAAGTGAAAGCTCCTCCATAAGCTTGGCCGCTCTGCGGCGACGCCGCCAGAGACTCTTGCGGGAGTTGCGACGTTTCTCTTGCGGTTCTTTTTCGTTGGTCGCGGTTGCCCAATCCTCTTGATCGAGGTCAATTATCTTGCGAAGAGTTCTTAGATTTGCCGGCATGCGATCAGTGATGGTTTCTTTCGAGAGGTTCTCGGCTGTGGAGATTTTCATGGTCCTGTCGAAGGGCAGGTCTCCGGCGTAGACCTGCGTGAGAATATCGACAGCTTGTTGTATGCAATAATCGCTTTCGAGCACACGTCGGCGGAAGTGCATGCGAGTCATTTCGATTTTTTTCGCAAGAGCGATTTCTTCTTCCCGCTTCAAAAGCGGAATCTCACCCATCTGCGTCAGGTACATCCTTACCGGATCATCGGTGCGTTTGACTGAGCCTTCGAGTTCTTCGATGGCAGCCTCTGCGGCGGTTTTTCGGGGCTTTTTGGTTTCCTCTTTTGGGGCTTCTTCAAAAGTTTCCCGCTTTTCGACTTCCGACTCATCAAGAAGCTCGATTCCTAATTCGTCCAGAGTCATCAAAAGTGAATCAAGCTTGTCGGGGGATACAGCCTCGTTTGGTAAGTCCTCGTTCATCTCCTCGTATGTGAGATACCCACGGGCCTTACCCTTGCCGATCAGTTTTTTTATGCTTGAATTTAAAGCGTCAGACATTCAAAAGCTCCTGGAAGCTTGTATTAAAATCCAAATATCCGTCAATCTTACTATGATATTCAAAAACAGCTGATTAAGTCAATATTCGTTTATATTTCTACTTTTGGGCCTTAATTTATTTTTGGGTGGCGGCGGATATCTGCCTGCCGAAGGTGTTCGTTCAATTGTCGAAGCCTATCATCCTCGTCAGGGGCAGCCTTTAATTCCTGCAATTTAAGCCTGTCGCGTCTGTAAAGCAGGTTTTCTATCGCGCCATTAAGGGTCTGAGCGAAATTGCCGCGTTTTTCACCTTCTGTCGCAATATCAGTAAGGATTGCGCCGTTTTGGGCCATCTGGGGCTGTCTCAGCAATTCTTCAATGCTCAACATTCCCTTGTCCCCGAGCTGCCAGATGCAATGGGCGATTGAGCTAAGCTTATTGTCGAGGAAGTCTTCAGGGTCGATTTTTTCGGCTACCGTGTCGAAGAATTCCGGCTCATTCAAGAGCACTTCGAGTATATTCCTCTCAGCCAGGAAGCCGAGATTCTGGACGTTTTGATTATTGTCGGCTTGATGGCCTGAAGATGTTTTACGGATTTGACGGGCCATGCGCTGCATCTGCTGCTGGAGGTCGATTGGCGAAATCTTGATTATCGGGCCCAAATGCTGTGCCAGCTGCCCCCGCCGCACGCCGTCGATAGCGCCGTAAATTTCAGATGAAACAATCAGCCGCAGGAAATCTTCGACAACCCTTCGCCTGTCAGCCAGGTTTCCGCCTGCATTTTGGTATTCTGCGAGGCGAAGGTCCCAGACATACTGCAGAGCTTCCGGAGCCTGTTCCATTAACTTCCTAAAGGCGTCGGCTCCTTCGGCGATTATGAAGTCGCAAGGGTCTTTGCCTGCTGGGATAGTTGCTACTCGAACGTGCATTCGCTGAGCGAGGAATATCTCCAACGCCCTTTGTGCAGCTGCAGCGCCGGCTGTGTCAGCGTCGAAAACCAGCACTGCCTCCTTCGCATAACGAGATAGCATTCTTACATGACGGTCTGTCAGGGATGTTCCGAGTGTTGCGACGACATTATCAATTTCAGCTTGTTGTGGCATTAGAGCGTCAAGGTAACCCTCGACGACAATCGCCTGCCCGCTAGTTGAGATTGCTTTCCGGGAAAAATTCAAGCCGTAAAGATTACCAGACTTGTCGAACAGCGGAGTTTCCGGGCTGTTGAGATACTTCGCCTGCTCATCCTTGGCCAATGCACGTCCGCCGAATGCGATAACGTTGCCCGCAACGTCATAGATCGGAAAGATCAGCCGATTACGGAAGCGATCGTAGCAGCCACTGGAATCGGGCCGGCGAACTGCCAGCCCGGCTGTGACGAGTTGATTTTCACTGATATTTTTTCTTCGAGCGGCTTTTAGCAGTGCATCCCACGAATTTGGAGCATAACCCAATTCGAATTTTTCCAGGGATTCTTCACTCAAGCCGCGGTTGCGTATGTATTCAAGTGCGGCCTTGCCGGATGGACTTTTGAGTTGTGCCTTGAAAAAATCTTTCGCAAAGGAAGTAACTTTTAAAAGGTCTGTCTTCGATATGCCGCCTTGGGGCGGCGCGGACATAGCTTCGGCTGGAAGGGGGATACCCGCTTGCTGCGCCAGAGATTTTATCGCCTCTGGAAAAGTAAGCTTTTCGTAAAGCATCAGAAATTGGTAAACGCCGCCCCCGGCACCGCAGGCAAAGCATTTGAATATCTGCTTGACCGGCGTGACGTACATGGATGGGTTTTTGTCTTCGTGGAACGGGCACAGGCCGACGAATTCCTTGCCCTTTTTCTTCAGGGCAACGTATTGGCCTATCAGCTCGACAATATCTGTCGCCTGGGCTATCTGCTGAATAAATTGTTCAGGAAACCTTCCCACTAAACCTCCATGCCCAAAGCTAACTAATAGATGTAAGGTAGCTTATTTTTGCTTTCTATTTGATTCAACAGCTTATTGGACTTTGAAGGGAATTACTCTTCGACATCACGTCCGAGATTAATTGCCCTGTTTACAAGACCATCGGCAACAGTGTTTTCTTCGCGTCCGATGTGTTTAATGGTGCAGCTGTTAAATTGGCCGATAAGAACATTTGCCCGCTCGAAGAGAGGGCGTAGGCCTTCGTTTTTGACCCTGTACTCGCCATTCATCTGTTTTACGAGCAGTTCTGAATCGCTGAGGATTTCCAGTTCGGTTGCGTTTAATTTTGCAGCAGCTTCCATGCCGGCCAGAAGGGCGGAGTATTCAGCAATGTTGTTCGTAGCTTTTCCTAGAAACTTGCCGGATGCATGGATTGTGGTATTGTCGTCTGCTGTGCGGATGACCACGCCGGCACCGGCTGGTCCGGGATTTCCGCGTGCGCCGCCGTCAATGTTTATAATTACGCGAAGTGGGTTTTGGGACATATATGGAAACCCGTTATCCTCAGGCCTTTGTCTTTTCCTGTTCCACCAGATAAAGAATACGCCCGCAGTTGTCGCAGTTTCTTATCTCGTCGCGAGAGCTGAGGGCGTTTGCATGCTCGGCATTGAGGCTCATAAAACAGCCACCACAGATATAGCTGAACGGAGGCCTTTTGCCGTGTTCCTCGATTACTGCCATAGCGTCGCCACTGTATTGTTCAGCCATTCTCTTGAAGACAGTCAATTCCTTGGCTGGAACGTCCTTTGCTGCTTCGCTGCGTTTAGCTTCCAGCTCAGCCATCATCGTGCTGAGTTTTTCGATCTCTTCATCGCTTTGTTTGCGGATTTCTTCGAGGCGTTTTTCTTCTTCCTCGAGTTGTTGCTTAATCTGGTCGCTCTCGGTCTTTATGCCGTCAATTTCCTGCATTATCTTGAGGGTTTCTTCCTCGACTTTGGAATTGTCAGCCTTGATAGTGTTAATCTGGGTAAGAATTGAAGCGTATTCTTTGTTAGTCTTGGCCGTGTTTAGGTCTTTGCGGAGTTTCGTGACTTGCTCTTCGCGGGTTTTTAATTCCAGTTCCAACCCGTCGGCAGCCATCTTCCGCTCGTTGGCCTGATTGTGAAGTGAATCCCAGTCGCTACGAAGCTTAACTATATGATTTTCCTGCGACGTAACCGCTCGCTGTCTGAGCCTTAACTTGCCCTTTACGTGGGCCAGGTCGCTTTCGACGGCCTGCAAATTAAGCAAGGCTTGAATCAATTGTCCCATGCCAAGACCTCTTTACTTTTAAAAATGTACAGGAACTCAGCATTATGGCTGTTTGAATGGCAAAGGTCAAGCGGGGTTCGGCAAAGTTTTTTAACTAAAATACGATATTTTCATATCTTCCAAGGTTCCTGTTACGAAAAAATCTCAAAAAATACGCAAAAAAACCTGCAAAAAACCTTCCCGAAAAAGCTTGCAGAGAAAAAGCCTTACGCTAGAATACCCGATTCGCGAGATGTGAAGATATTTGATTCGCCTGCCGTTGCAGTTTGGTGGGCAGATGGTAAGAGGCCTTTGCGAGTTTAAGTTGGGGCCTCGTTAAACAGTTGGAGAGTATATTCGTGGCAGTCAAATTGAGGCTGAAAAGATTAGGCAGGCGGCACAGAAGCTTTTTCCGGCTTAGCGCTATGGATTCCCGCAGTCCGCGCGATGGTCGCGTAATCGAGGAACTCGGCTGGTATGACCCGAATGCAAAAGAGTCTGACCAGCAGATTTCGTTGAATCGCGAGAGAATCGAGCACTGGATCAGCGTTGGTGCCCAGCCGTCCGAAACGGTTAAGGACCTGCTGAAGCGCCAAGGCATTCCTTGTTAACGGATTAACTCAGCGAGCAATTGTTCTTCGTTGAGATTTTAACGTGAGGTCGGAAATGCCATGGCCCTACGCATCGACATTCTTACGCTGTTTTGCGAGATGTTCGATGGCTTTGCTTCAGCGAGCATAGTCGGCAGGGCTATTGAGCGGTCATTGGTAGATCTGCACCTTACTAATATACGGGACTTCGCCACTGATGCTTACGGCACGGTGGACGATACTCCGTTTGGCGGCGGGCCCGGAATGGTAATGATGTGCCAGCCGGTTTTTGATGCCGTCGAGTCTGTGAGAAAACAGACTACTCAGCCGGGCAAGGTTTTAATGTTAAGCCCGCAGGGCAGGCCACTGGACCAGAAGTTGGTTACAGAGCTTGCCAAAGAACCTCGGCTGATATTGCTGGCAGGGCATTATGAGGGATTCGACGAACGAATCCGGCAAGGCCTTGCCGATGAGGAAGTAAGCCTGGGCGATTTCGTCCTCTCCGGCGGAGAGGTAGCGGCGATGGCGCTGGTTGATGCCGTTGTGAGACTGTTGCCCGGAGCACTTGGAAAAGAAGAATCTACCCATGAGGAGTCGTTTTCCATGGGTTTGCTGGAATATCCTCATTACACCCGTCCGCGGGAGTTCAGGGATATGGCGGTGCCGGAAATACTGCTCAGCGGCGACCACGGCAAAATTGCCCAGTGGCGCCTGGAGCAGGCAAAGCTGCGGACGCAACAGCGCCGCCCGGATTTATGGGAAAAATATAACAAAAAAGCTGATAGCTGATTGCTATTACAGGAGAATTGCCGTGAGTCAGGAGTTGTTGAATATAGCTGCCGAATCCAGCCTGAAACAGGATGTCCCTTCGTTTAAGATCGGTGATACGGTCAACGTTTCCGTGCGTATCGTTGAAGGCGACAAGGAACGCATACAGGTTTTTACTGGCGTTGTAATCGCCCGCAAAGGCTCCGGCGTATCCGAAACATTCACCGTCAGGCGAATCGTAAACAACGAAGGCGTCGAAAGAACCTTCCCCATTCACAACCCAAAGGTGGCAAGCATCGAAGTAGTCCGCTCTGGCAAGGTGCGTCGGGCAAAGCTTTACTTCCTGCGAGATCGTATCGGCAAGGCTACACGCCTTAAAGAAATCCGCAAGCCCACCAAAAAGCAGAGCGCTGCCGCCAAAGCCGCCAAAGCCGCCGAAGCTGCTGCCACTGCCGAAGAAACTGCCGAAGCCAGCAGCGAGGAATAATCGTCATGTGGCCCTTCGGGAACCATAAGCCGTTGGGTCAAAAAGGCGAATCCATCGCAAGGCGCTTCCTCAAACGCTCAGGCCTGAAAATTCTTGCCGAAAATTTCCGCTGCGCTTCAGGCGAAATAGATCTTATAGCACTGGATAAATCCACACGCAAAACCGATGGTGTGGAAACTCTCTGCTTCGTAGAAGTAAAGACGCGAAGCTCCGACCGTTATACTGATCCCGAATCGGCCGTCGATAATCAAAAGCAGGTTCACATCCAAAAGGCAGCCAGGTATTATCTTTCAAATCGCGATACGGACGGATTTAATGTTCGTTTCGATGTGGTTTCCGTCATTATGCGCCAAGGCCAGAAGCCGGAAATCAGACATATTAAGGAAGCGTTCTAGGAAACTATGAGATTAATTGATACACATTGTCATCTTGCCCACGGTCGACTTCGTCAGGAAACGCAGGCTGTGCTTGAGCGTGCAAAAGCCGCTGGGGTGGTGGCGGTTATTTGTGCCGGGGCGGATGTTCATGAATCAAAGACGGCCTATGGCCTGGCAGCGAGATTCCCGCAGGTTTATTTCACTGCCGGCGTCCATCCGCACGATGCTGTCAATGCGGGCAGCGAAGAGTTGAAGCAGATACAGGCCCTGGCCGGCAGCGAGAAGTGCGTCGCTGTTGGCGAGATAGGACTGGACTATCATTACAATTTCTCGCCACCGAAAGTTCAGCGGAAAGTTTTTGCACAGCAGCTGGATTTGGCCAAAGAACTCACTGGGGCTATAGTAATTCATACGCGAGAAGCATTTGACGATACTGTTTCGATTTTGAATGAATCAGGCGTCGATGGCTCGAGAGTTATTTTTCATTCCTTCACTGAAGGGCCAATCAACGCCAGGCGGGCAATTGATATGGGTGCGATGATAAGCTTTGCCGGGATAGTAACCTTCAATAGGGCAGCGGAACTTCGCGAGTCGGCGATGACAGTTCCTGACGATCGAATCCTGATAGAAACGGACTCGCCGTTTCTTACTCCCGAGCCGGTTAGAAAGATGAAGGCCAACGAGCCAGCAAATGTAGCCCATGTTGCGTCATGTCTGGCGAAAGTCCGGGGGACTTCACAGGAAGAAATAGCTGAGTTAACTACACAAAACGCAGTACGATTCTTTGGCCTTGAAATTGAATAGGGCTGGCTAGAAACGGGCACGTTAATTCAACACGAAATTCAATATTGCAAAGTATGTCGTTCCTAAAACAGCCATCGTAATTCCCGCCGGCAGTATATTTCGATAGCTTGGACCAAAAGTCGTTCCGAAATATTCATTGCTGACAATGTGGCAGATATGCAGCGGGCTCATCATCTGCCCCAAGTGCCCCCATGCATATGCAAGCGCGACGTATGGCCTGATTGATGGGCCTCCCGGCATTGTTGTAACAAGGCCCAGCACAATCGGAAAGCTTATGCCCACAAATCCCATCGCAACTCCTGTAACCATGCCGGCAATGAACGGCAAAATCATTACAACCAGCACCACGGGCACGTGAATAGATTTGAGTTCTTCGGCGATTTTAGGAGCAGCATCCACCCGAGCCAGTAGTTCCTGAAAAATCATGACCGACACTATCAGGGCGACAAGTTTATAGATGGATTTGTGCGTAAATATTTTCAGTAAAGGCTGATGTTCGATTCCGCTGGTCTTTATCGTCCAGAATAAACTTACCACCAGACCGAGTATCATCGGTATGTACCCAAGAACAAATCGCTTGTTTTGCTGGCCGTCGCTGCTTTTGTCGAAGGCGAAATATTCGGCGGGTGTGAGTTTGAAAGCTATCGTCGCTATTGCCCAGACTATGAGTATCACCCAGATAGGTGAAGTTACGCCTAATAGTTTCCATTTCGTTCCAGTTGGCGGTTTCGGTGCGGAGATCTGCAAGTCTGGATGTACCCTGCGAAGAATAATTACCCCGGCTGCGATCATCGCAAGGCAAAGCGGAAACTGGAAAGCTACGAACATGCCGACATCGCTTTGAGTTATTGATATCGCGAGGATAACTCCTGGATACAGTGGCCAGGCGTGCTCCCAGACGTGCCGGAACCAGTAATTGATTCCCGACATTAAGCCGCTGTCGTTTTTACTCTCGCCTGCAGCCGACTTGACCATGGGAGCGGAAAACAGGGCACCTCCGGGCATCGGCAATAGCCCGATAAGTGCCGGTAGGGCAGCCATGGTAACAGCGGGCCGACGAAAAAACGCCTTGGTAATGCCAACTATTCTTTCGAGCTGGCCGGTCGTTTGGAGTATCTCCGAGATAATCAGCAGGGAGGCAGTTATTATTGCAAGGGCGAAGGTTCGTGCCTTGATAGTGCCGTAGAGAACCCCGCTGGCAATTTGGCCTGCATCAAGGCCGAACGCTATCCCGATGGCAATGGCGCCGGCGAATATCCCCAGCCAGAGCGGAACCCTCAGCCTGGCCAGGATTAATATCAGCGCGAAGGAACCAAGTGTAAAGCAAAGTGCGGTCATGAAGCTGCTTGTAGCACGGATAACCGAGCTGTTCAAACGGTTTTATCGAACCAGTTGCGAGATTTCTATATGAAGAGATTCACGTTTCCGCCTTCATCAGGGCGGCTGTGATTTTGTGGAAATGTCAAATTTTGCTTGTTGACACTTCTGGCCCGATTGGTATCATATTCCCCCTTGGCGCATTGTTTTAGCCGTTCGCATGGGGCGCTCCCAGGCGGGAAGCGGGCAACGAGGTCGCGGCCGATTGCTCGAGCCTCCGGACGGTTCCACTGCTGCGACATCTTAAGTTTTGTTTTAAACGTCGTTATTGTCAGGCTCTTATTGTGTGCCTGAGCTACAATACTTTGTTGCTGGAAGATATTAACGTTACCCGGTGGTGTAATTGGTAACACAGAAGTTTTTGGTACTTCCATTCCAGGTTCAAGTCCTGGCCGGGTAGGTGAATTTTGACCTGTCCCAACGCAGGCGAGCCAATCGTAGCGTAGGACGGAAGAAATAGAAGTTTTTGGTTTGTTTGGGTATTTGCCGGATGGCCAAAGGCATTGTGGTAAGTTGATGCCTGCAAGATTAGGAGAAGTTGATGGGCAACATGAAAATCTTTTCCGGACGCGCCAATCCTGATCTGTCTCAGAAGATTTCAGAATATCTGGGTCAGCCGCTTGGAAAGGTAAAAATAACTCCTTTCCCTGATGGAGAGCTTTTCGTCAAGCTTGAAGAAGACGTGCGAGGGAAGGATGTATTCATCATTCAGTCGACCAGCGAGCCGGTCAACAATTCACTGATGGAGCTTTTAATCTTTATCGATTGTGCCCGCCGAGCCTCAGCTGAGCGGATTACGGCCGTCGTTCCGTATTTTGGTTATGCACGCCAGGACCGCAAAGATGAGGGGAGAGTTCCCATCTCCGCCAAACTGGTTGCAAACTTGATAGCTACTGCCGGAGCGGACCGGGTGCTGACGATGGATCTGCATGCAGAGCAGATTCAGGGTTTCTTCGATATTCCCGTCGATAACCTTCACGCCGAGCCGGTTCTCAGCCGTTACTATATGTCGCAGGAAATCGAAAACCTGACAATGGTTAGCCCCGACGTCGGCAACGTTAAACGGGCGAGGGTCTATGCAGAGCGATTCAGCGGTGATCTTGCGATTATTGATAAGCGTCGCATAAGCGGACAGGATGTCGAAATCAGCCATGTCATTGGCGATGTTGAAGGCAAAAATGTCCTTATGATCGACGACGTTATTACCACAGCTGGCACTATCGCCGGCGCAGCGAAGATTTGTAAGGAAAAAGGCGCAAAGAAGATATTTGTTGGCGTGACGCATTCTGTTCTTTGCGGTCCAGCGGTGCAGCGTTTGTCCGAGGCCCCGATTGATGAGGTGGTTGTCACCGACACTGTTCCAACGCCTGAAGAAAAAATAAAAGAACTCGGCAAGATAAAGGTTCTTTCAGTGGCTGAGCTTATTGGCGAAGCCATTCACAGGATACATAACGACGAGTCAGTCAGTAGTCTGTTTATGATTAACAAGCCCCGCAAATAGTTATTGAAGTGGGATAGGGAGTGAAGTAATGGCACTGTTGAAAGTTACAAAGCGCACAGAAGTTGGTTCTCGCAAGGTTCGTCCTTTGCGAAAACAGGGCCTGATACCGGGCGTTATTTACGGCCATGGTGAAGAGGTTTTGTCTGTGACGCTCAATGAGCATGACGTGGATTTGGCGATCCATCATGGCGAAAGACTTCTCGAACTTGACCTGGAAGGCAAGAAGGAGAACGTCCTCATCAAGGATGTCCAGTACGATACTTTTGGCCAGCATGTTCTGCACGTCGACCTGACACGTGTCAGCCTCGATGAGCGTGTGGAGGTTACCATTCCGATAGTTCTTCGTGGTACCCCGGCCGGTGCTGTAGAAGGTGGTGTTCTCCAGCAGGCACACAACGAGATTCACATTGAGTGCCTTGTTACCGCCATTCCTGAAGATATCAAGGTATCGGTAAACGAATTAAACATTAACGATTCCATCCACGCTAGTGATGTAGAATTGCCGCAGGGCGCCAAGCTTCTTGATGATCCAGAGATGTTGATTTGTTCTGTCTCCGTGATAGCCGAGGAAATCCCGGCCGAAGAAGTCGAAGAAGAAGCCGCAGCAGAACCGGAAGTCATTGGCGAGAAGAAGGAAGAAGAAGAGCAGGAAGAACAGAGCGAGTAGTTTGGCTGCTTGAGCGACTTCTGAACCGACGAAAGTGCATTGTGAATGTCCGATCAATTGCCGGATAAATTCGTGGTTGGCCTGGGAAACCCCGGCAGCCGTTACGAAAAAACGCGACACAATGTCGGTTTCAGAGTTGTTGATGACCTTGTAGACCGCTGGCAGCTTGGAAAAGGAAAAGGCGCCTTTGGCGGCGAGTTTTTTGAGGCTCGCAGAACCGTTGGCGACGAGTTGCAGAAGGTTAAACTTTTAAAACCGCATACATATATGAATCGTTCAGGCAAGGCTGTTCGTCAGATGGCCGACTTTTTCAAGGCTCAGGGGAGCGAGATATTGATTGTCCTGGATGATATCGATCTTCCGCCGGATCGGCTGCGGGTAAGAGCGAGCGGCTCTGCCGGCGGGCATAAGGGACTGGCGGATATTTTGGAAGTATTAGGGACTCAGGATGTCCCGCGGTTAAGAATAGGTGTCGGAGCACCGCCTTCTTACATGGACGCAGCTGATTTTGTCCTCCAGAAAATCGAGGATAAGGCGGCCGAAGAAATTGAGATTTCGGTCAAGACTGCTGCTGACGCTGTAGAAGATTGGATCGTAAAAAACGAATTGTTGTTCGTGATGGAGAAATACAATCGAAAGGCTGATAGCTGAGAGCTTTTGGCTGTTTTAAGTTGGGAATTGAAAATGGATCAAAAAAGAATTTATGAAGGTATGTTTCTGATGGAAGCAGGCGTGTCGGATTTCCAGGCTTTAAGTGAGCCGATTCGCACCATTCTCGACAGGGCCGAAGCAGAGGTTCTGGCGCTCAACCCCTGGGAAGAGCGAAGGTTGGCCTATGAAATTAAAGGTCATAAGCGTGGAATGTATGTCCTTTCTTATTTCAAGGTCGATCCTCTTAAGGTTGCGGATATCGAACACGACTGCCAGTTAAATGAAGATATCCTCCGGGCGTTGTTCATTCGTCATGACAAGATCAACGAAGAACAGATCAACTCCAAAACTCCCGCGATGTCAGTTCCGCAGGTGACCGAAAGCCAGGAAGAAGAACCAGCAAAGGCTGACGATCTTGCTAAAGAGGCCGCTCCTGAAGAGGCCACTCCTGAAGAAGCCGCTCCTGAAGAGGCTGTAGTGGAAGCTGAAGTATCAGAGGAAACTGAGGAAGTATCCGAGTAGAAGGAAGAAGCCGAGAAGGAATAGATTTTCTCTTCGGCCCAATCGCCTTAAACCTTTTTAACGGGAGCACGACATGGCTAACTACAACAAAGTAATTCTTGTGGGTAACCTGACTCGCGATCCGCAGATGAGTTATCTGCCGTCGCAAACGCCGGTCGTAGAACTTGGTCTGGCAGTGAATCGTCGCTGGAAAAGCCAGGACAATCAGAACAGGGAAGAAACCTGCTTCATTGATTGCCGCGCTTACGGACGCCAGGCTGAAACGATCAATCAATACGTAAAAAAAGGTCAGCAGATTCTCCTGGAGGGTCGTTTGACTTTTGATCAGTGGGAAGGCAAAGACGGAACCAAACGGAGCAAGCATCGTGTGACAGTTGAAAGGTTCCAGTTCCTCGGTGGTGGCCGCGGTGCTGGGGCGCCGGCTCAACAGCCTCCGGCAGCAGCTCCACAGCAGCCCGGTGGCGGTGAACCTGCTCCACCGGCTTATGAAGATATGGGCGGAGAAGAGATTCCGTTCTAGAGATATCTGGAAATTACCGGAAGTAAATAAAGTCAGTTAATTTAAGAATAAGAAGGAAGTTCAAGATGGCAAGAATGGGTTTCGCAAAAAGAGGTCAGTCCAGGAAGAGAAAGAAAAATCGTTTTCACGAGCAGGCCAAGTGCCGTTTCTGCCGTGAGAAAGTAAGTGAAGTGGACTACAAAGACATAGGGACACTGACAAAACTGACCACGCAGCACGGCAAGCTGTTTTCGCGCAAACGCAGTGGCAATTGTGCGAAGCATCAGCTCTCAGCGAAGCGGGCTATCAAGAGAGCCAGATTCCTGGCCCTGATGCCTTATTGTGGCTAAAACTAAGTTCCAAAAGTACCCTTTGGACAAGAAAAGAGGATTCAGCAATGAAGGTGCTGCTTAGAAGAAACGTAAGCAACCTCGGCAAGATTGGTGAAGTTGTCGAGGTTAAGGAAGGTTACGCACGCAACTATCTCATTCCGCAGCAGGTCGCCGTCAAGCCGACGAAAGCGAACCTTCGGGCCGTTGAGCTCGATAAGGAACGTTACCTCGCGGAATTGGCCAAGAAGAAGGAAGAAATTCAGGCCAAGGTTGCAGTGGTCGATGGCAAGGAACTTACTATTTCTGCCCGTGCGAATGAAGAAGGTCACCTGTATGGCTCGATCGGTCCGGCACAGATAGTCGCAGAATTGGCCAAGCAGGATGTCTTTATCGAAGAGGAATACATTGCTCTTGATTCACCAATTCGCCAGCTGGATAAATATGATGTTCCTATCAAGTTTGACGATGAAATCGCTGCGACAATCAGTGTCTGGGTCGTGCCGGTTCACGACGAGACCACCAAAGAAGAATCTGTTGAGGTAGAGGCCAAGGCCGAAACCGAAACTGAAGAATCAACCGAAGAGTAAATTCATAAGTGGCGGTCGCATGGTTTGTTGCGAACTGGGTGGTTTTTAATAACTTTCGTAGTTTGCAAAATTGCCATGCCACCTTTACAATAAGTTCTTCACGAATGGCTTAAGGAAAAGCTCCCACGGGAGCCAGGGAAGGCTATGAGCACTGCGAGGACTTCTTCAAATACGCCGTTGAACGATCCGGGCGAGTTCGTTTCTGCCCACGATCAAAAACTCCAGCGGGTGCCTCCACATTCGATAGAGGCGGAAGTTTGCGTTTTGGGTTCGATAATACTTGACGCTACCGCAGCTGATATAGTCGTCCAGATATTAAAGCCGGATTATTTCTACAGGCCCGCACACCAGCAAATTTATCAGGCCTTGATCGATATGCGCCAAGACGGCAAACCAATCGATCTGGTTTTGCTTCGAGACGAACTCCAGAAACGTAAACAGCTTGAGCAGGTCGGCGGGATAGATTATCTCGTAGCCCTGGCCGAAGGCGTGCCCAACTCGGCAAACGTTGAATACTATTCACAGATTACCCGCGACAAGGCTCTGCTGCGTAACCTTATTGTTGCCGGCAACGACATAATTCGCCAGGCATATGACTCTCACGGTGAAGCGCAGGAAGTTATCGACCAGGCTGAGCAGCAGGTTTTCCATATCGCCCAGCAGCAAATTGGCGAAGAGGCAGTAACCCTGCACGATCTCCTGGACCACACCTTCCAGACGCTTGAAGATTCACACGGCAAGTTAATAACCGGCATTGCCAGCGGCTATAACATGCTGGATGAGCTGACCAGCGGTTTCCAGAATGGCGAGATGATTATCCTGGCAGCTCGCCCGTCCATGGGTAAAACCAGCTGCCTTTTGAATATTGCGGAATACATGTCCGTCCAGGACCAGGTCCCGATCGCGTTTTTCAGCCTGGAAATGTCCAAAGAACAGCTCGCCCAGCGTTTCCTGGCCTCGCACGCACGCTTCGATTTACGACGGATGCGCCGCGGAATAATCAGTCCCGAAGACTGGACACAGCTTCAGGTGGCGGCGGGCAATTTGCAGCAGTCGCCGATATATATTGACGACTCGCCTACGCTGACGATTATGCAGCTGCGAGCCAAGGCCCGCCGGCTCAAGGCAGCACACGATATCAAGTGCGTTTTTATCGATTACCTCCAGTTGATGACGTACTACGGCCGAGCCGACAGTCGACAGGAGCAGATTACCGAGATATCCAGAGGCATTAAGGCGCTTGCAAGAGAACTTGAGATACCCGTTATCACTGCCGCACAGCTTAACCGCGGCCCGGCCGACCGCCCCAGCCATCGCCCGAGAATGAGCGACCTGCGAGAGTCCGGTTCATTGGAACAGGACGCCGATGTCGTGACGCTTCTGCATAATGAGGACTACTTCCACCGCGGCGAGCCGGATTACGTCCCAACCAATGTTACAGAACTCATCGTCGCAAAACAGCGTAACGGCCCGACCGGTACAGTCCATCTGACGTTCCTGCCGCAATATACACGCTTCGAGAACGCTGCCGTCGAAAGCTCGATGTAAGTTTTCTCTCGAACTATTATTTCTGATAATAGCGACTCTTTGCGCACAGTTCATTGACACTGCCATGAAGTGTAAGGATACTTAACCGCATGAAAGGTTTATTGCTTGACGCGATTTATGCGACTGGCCTGCTGGCGATATCTCCGATATGGCTTTACCGGATGATACGCCACGGCAGATATCGCTCCGGCATTTCTCAGCGGCTTGGGGCGGTACCAGTCCGTTACGGCCTGCAGCCGATTATATGGGTGCACGGTGTCAGCCTCGGCGAAATAAACGCCTCGCGGACACTTGTCGATGAACTGAACAGCCAGCTTCCCGATTATCGCGTTGTGATTTCATCCACAACCGATACCGGCATGGCAGCGGCAAGGAGACTCTTCGAGCCTGACCACATTGTTTTTCAATGGCCCATGGACTTTTCCCTGGCCGTTGGCAAGGCGCTGAAACGGTTGAAGCCGGACCTGGTAGTGCTCATGGAAGGCGAAGTCTGGCCGAATTTTCTTACCGGGTGCAAAAAGCGGAATGTGCCGGTGGTGGTAGTCAACGGCCGGCTGAGCAGGGATAAGGGTTATCCGCGTTACAAAAAGCTCGGGTCGTTAGCGGCAAAGCTTTTCAACAAGCTTACGGCTATCGGTGTCCAGGAAGAAGTTTATGCCGAACTTTACAAGGCCCTTGGCGTCGATGCCGAAAAACTTCACGTTACCGGTATGATGAAGTTCGATTCTGCCCACGTTGCCGACCGAATCGACGGCCAGGACGAGTTGGCAGGGGTACTTGGCCTGACCGAGCAGCAGAAACTAATCGTTGCCGGGGGAACAGGACCCGGTGAAGAGCAAATGCTTCTGGATTTCTGGGCTGAGCTTCGCAGAAAACATCCACAGGCGAGATTGGCGATTGTTCCTCGTAAGCCCGAACGTTTCGACGATGTCGCAAAGAGGATAACAGCAAGCGGTTTTGGTTTGATTCGACGTAGCGAGTGTCAGGGTTCCAGCTCAAGGGCTGGTATCGATGCCGTGATTCTCGGTGATACGATGGGAGAGTTGAGAAAATTCTATTCCCTGGCCGATTGCGTTTTTGTCGGCCGGTCGCTTGTGCCGATGGGCGGTTCGGACATGATAGAATCTGCCGCCTTGGGCAAACCGACCGCGTTTGGGCCTCACACTTTCAACTTCCCTAAGGCAGATGGACTCGCAAAAAACGGGTGCATTCGGGTCGCAAATGCCGATGAATTGAAAGATCAACTTAGCAAGTGGCTGAGCGACGAGGCGTCGGCGAAACAGGCCGGCAAAGCCGCTCAGGATTATGTACGCTCGCAGCAGGGCGCGACGCGGCACAATGTCGAGATGATATGCGGCGTTCTCGGCAGAGTACCAGCTGTCGCTTCCGGCGGCATTGCGACAGACGTTATTGAGCAAGAGGCGTAAAATATGCCCGGATCAGCAGTGAGAAAAACAAAAGTCTCATCCGCACGAAGGATCGTCGTTAAGATCGGCACGAACGCCATCACTGACGAGGCTGGACGACTCGATCGAAAGGGGATTACCAACCTTACCGGCCAGATTGCAAAACTTATCCGCGACGGCAAGGAGGTAACTTTGGTTGCCAGCGGCGCGATTGGCTCTGGTATGGGCGAGTTGGATTTGCCAACCCGTCCAAAGACTGTTCCGGGCCTGCAGGCGGCAGCTGCCGTTGGGCAGGGCCAGCTCATGCGGGTGTTTCACGATGTCTTCGCCCGCCGCAAGATCCAGGTTGCCCAGGTTCTCGTCACGCGGGACGCCTTCGAGGACCGCACTCGCTACCTCAATATACGCAATACGCTGACAGCACTGCGAGAATTCAAAGCCCTGCCGATTATCAACGAGAACGACACCGTCGCTGTGGATGAAATCCGCTTCGGTGAAAATGATATCCTCGCCGCGATGGTCGCCAATATGATACCGGCTGACGTTGTAGTCTTCCTTACGAGCGTCGATGGCGTGATGAAAGATGGCAAGGTCCTGGATGTGATTGAGCGGGTTGACGATGCGGCTATGTCGCTGGTCAATGACGAGCAAAGCAAGCTTGGCTCGGGCGGAATGGCCAGCAAGCTCCAGGCCGCTGATATGGTAACCAGGGCTGGTGAAGTAGCTATTGTCGCAAATGCCCGTACTCCAAGGGTTCTCAACCGCTTGATTGCAGGTGAGAAGCTTGGTACGGTTTTCGTACCGGCAACGCGGAAGATGTCCAGCCGGCGCAGGTGGATATCGCAGGCATCGAAACCAGCCGGAAAAATCGTCGTAGACAGCGGAGCAGCCCGCGCGCTTGTTAAGCAGGGCAAGAGTCTGCTCCCTTCGGGTGTGACAAAAGTGGTTGGCAATTTCGACAAAGGCGCAACCGTTGAAGTTATTGATTCCGGCGGTAAAAAAATAGCACGCGGCCTGACGAATTACTCCGCCGAGCAGATCGAAAAGATAAAGGGGTTAAAGACCAACCAGATCGCCAAAACACTCGGCGACAAGCCCTATGATGTTGTAATCCACCGCAACAATATGACGCTGGTTTAGTTCAGCGTTTTCGTAGTAATTTGGGCACAAATACTATCAACAGCCACGCTGTCATCACGCCCGCTGCGATTAAAAACACCGGCTTGGAGCCATAAATTGCCAGCAGTGGGATGGCTGCACTTGTCCAGAGTCCACCGCCCATGAAAGGCTCGTGAAGAAGTTGTTTCGAGGCGAACGCGTCGGCAGCTGGCGATTCATAATCCGGGTCTACTACTCTCAACAGCAAAAGTCCGGTCGCAGTAACGCCCATTGACTGGCCCATCTCCGCTATCGACCGTTCGAACCAGCCATCCGGCAGCATGCGTTTGGCCAGAATCACAACGCAAAATACGTTCCAGAGAATTCCGGCTGCGATGAGGATGAGGAAAGGTTCGATGTCTCGATAAATTGCTTGTATCTTTATTGTCGCGATGGCTGCTACGACCAGAAAGTCCAGCGACGAATTCTGTATGCGTCGTGTCAGGCCAAGGTCAATGAGTTTGTGTTTGTCGAATTTGTCCTCAAAAATTTGCACCACCAGCCCACCAATCATGCACAGCGGGAATAGGGGGAAACTTTTTACGACCTTGTATATGGTAGAGTCCATGCGGGCCTGGTCAGTGACGTCAGAGTTTACCAGGTGTTCAATCTGCCAGAAGCCTTCCTTTATCAGATATCCGATAAGAACCGCCACGCCGACAATCGCGATGTGCAGCGTGAAGGTTTCTATCGCATCGGAAGAAACGGTGAGCTTTCCCGCACTTGGCCGGCGGTCCACAGGAACGATGGCTACGGTGTCGTCTTCGGGTATGTTTTCAACCTTTGCCCGGCGGATGGTGTAGCCTTTCCTCTCTGCCCAGTTGACAAGCACCATACCGACGACTATCGCACTGATCATCCCGGCGGTGGCGCTGGCCAGTGCGAAATCCTTGCCGGCTGACCAGTCGAGTTCGTTAAATGTCGGTTCGAGCCCGGCTGCTGTGCCGTGGCCGCCTTCAAAGCCGACGGGAATTATCGCACCGAACATATCCGGCACGCCAAAGAGAGGTCCGAGAACCAGAATAACAAGCCCGATTCCGACTACATATTGGCCCCATGCGACAGTCTGACCGTACGCCAGCTGCGCTCCGGCGCGTTTCCAGAGTTGTTTGGGGTTGGGCAGTTTCACGCCGATGAACAGGCAGGCGAAAACGATGTTTATCAGGAAGCTCGGAAGTTTACTCCAGCCGGCGGTAAGCTCAGCCGGCAGCGGCTTTTCGAAGGCGATAAAACATTGAATGACAACCAGGCCCAAAAGTCCACCAATGACGCATGATGGCAGGTAGAGCTTGCGGAGCAGCTTTATTTTCATTCGTAAGAAATGACCGATGCCAAGAAGCAAACAAAGTGAGATGAAAGACAACATATTAATTCTCCGATTTTCTTCGGTAAGTAAGTGCCACAAAAATAACAACTACCACAGTCCATGGCAAGAAATGACCAATCTAGGATTGCAACTAAACCATCGTCTCTTTGGAAACGCAGTTATACCTACATATAATTCCAAAGATTTGAGGCAACTCAGCCAGCCGTTGTTTCGAAGTGATTTTGGAAGGAGTCTGAAAATGTTGACCATTGTT
The DNA here is from genome assembly GCA_964401835.1 of uncultured Planctomycetaceae bacterium. Taxonomy (GTDB): domain Bacteria; phylum Planctomycetota; class Phycisphaerae; order SM23-33; family SM23-33; genus CAYNZP01. Next base: position 133,664 of record CAYNZP010000005.1, on the reverse strand, counting down.
CAAACCGCTCTGGAGGTGCACAATTTGAAGAATTTTTGCCAAGCAGTCCATGTCGCTGGATTGGCAAATGTTCTGTCCAAGGAAGGGCCTTTTACTGTTTTCGCCCCAAACGACAACGCCTTCAGCAACTTACCGGAAGCGATGCTGGAAACGTTTCTACAAGATATTCCGAGGCTTAGGGATATCCTCTCTTACCATGTCATACCGGGCGGAATGATGTGCAGCGATATCTGTCGCCAGAGTTCTCTTATTACGCTTGAGGGCGAGCAGCTTCATATCGACGCAAAGAAAGGCTGCAAGGTCAATTCTGCAATTGTCGTGCAGCCGGATATCCGAGCAGCCAATGGAATCATACATGCCATTGACGCGGTTCTGATGCCCAAGTACGCCCATGCGTAGTTATCTCATTGTGTCTGAGTGGACTTTGCCGTTGCCGAAGGATAGTTTTATCCAGCCGTTGGTTGACGTAGAGAAATATTTGTAGTTACTGCGAAGGTTCCTGTAGAACTCTCCGCTGGCTTTGGGGGAATTGGCGGCAGGGCGGGGCTCGTGAGAGTTGCTTACAATCACATGGCTGGGTTGAATTGCTTCGAGGAAACCTGGAAGTGAATTTTCCCAGCCGCCGTGATGGGGAATTAGCAGAATGTCTGCCTTGATGCCTCCTGATTCATAAACAAGTCTGCTTTGTCCCGACTCGGATAAATCACCAGCTATTAAGACACTGACGTCGTCACATGTTATACGAAGCACAAGTGATGTATCGTTGGTCGAGATATCCTTAGGTGTGTTTTTATTTGGCCAAAGCACTTCGAGGGTTGTCCTTGCGCCCAGGTCGATATTCATACCCCCTCTCAGGCGGACGATTTGCGCATCATTTTCAGTTATTGATTGCATCACCGAAGCAACCGCTGGCGATAGCAGCTGGCTGGGATTTTCTCTTCGGCCGAAATAATCATTAAGATAAACACTTTCGGGGCCGCAGTTTTCCAGAATCTTTGGCAGGGCGTTGTAATGGTCTATGTTGGCGTGGGAGATAAAAACATCTGAGGGGTGGGGTAACTTTTCATGCTGAATGAAAGGAGAGAGCATCTGTTCGTAAAGATCGACAGAATTCAGCGTGCCCGCATCGAAGATGTAAGTTTTCCCCGCCGGTGTTCTAAGCAAGACGCATTGGCCCGCACCCACCGCGAGAATATTCAACTCAGCCTGACTTGGAGGGGAACTTGTTCTCTGCGTAAAATACGTCAGCCCTATACAAGCAATTACCAAAATTCCCGCCAGAATCTTTCCGGCCCCTTTTCGTGTCGCCAATAGTATCGCCAAAATTGCTGCGTAACAGAAAGAAGTCCAGACTATTGTGACAGGTTTGAGTTCTATGCAAAGTGCGGGCAGCTTTGCGGTTAATTCGACAATAGATGCCAGCATGTCGGCTGCCTTGCTTGCCAGCAGGCCAAAGGAATAGGAAAGGTTCGGTAGCGGCCAGGCGATTGCGATTGAGATATAGCCCGGAACAAGAACCGCAGCAACAAAGGGAAACAGCAGTATGCTCAGCAGCGGTGCGTAAGGGCTGAATAAGCCGAAGTGGTAGGCAACGAGCGGTGCCCCCATAAGGTACGCTGTTATGGCTATCGTTACGGCGTCAATGCAGAAGTTCGACAGCGTGTAATATAACCGGCGTTTCCATCGCTGGTCATCGCGGAAAACCATTAATCCTCGACGGCTCATCCATCTTCCGAAAAGAAGATGTTTAACTCGCGTGTGAAGAAGAAGTATTCCCGCGACGATCACGAAGCTCAGTTGAAAGCCGGGTTGAAACAGTTCAAGCGGATCGATAATGAGTAGCATTATCGCCGCGCCAGCCAGTGCATTCAATGCGGTGTTTCGGCGGTGGAAGATAGTCGCCATGCACAGCATTGTCGCCATTATTGCCGATCGTAACACTGGTGCCCTCGGCTCGGCCAGCAAAAGGTAGCAGGCGAGTACTATGAGGACTATCTTGGCTGACCTGCTTGGAGTCAGTGTGAAAAGACGGCAAACCAAAAAGATGAGTCCGAGAAAAACTCCCAGATGCAAACCCGAAATGCTCAGGAAATGTGCGATGCCAGAGCGGACCATTGTCTTGCTGAGGCTTTGCAGGGCCAGGTGCCGTTCGCCAAGTATTAACGCATTAAGCAGTTTTCCTTCTCTGCCACCGTAGCTTGCGAGGTGTTGGCGCGATGCGGTGCGCAAGTGCCAGTAGAGCCGTGCAAACCACGGTTGTTTTTCGTCCGTCAAAACCGCAGCGCCCTTGGCGAGCGGAACAGCCATCCAGACAAATGTTTTTTTGTTCCTTGCTGCCTGTGCCCAGTCATATTGTCCTGGATTGTCCGGCTGGCGGTATCTGCCTATCTTTCCGACGAGCTTGACTTTTTGGCCGAGTCGAATGTTGCCGGCAGGTTGGTGTATGGTTACCCGAACAAGACCGTCCGTGTCAGTCCAGCCATCGTCGGTTTTGATTTTGCTCGCCTGCAGTAAAAAGCTCGTCCGTGGTGGTCGGCTGTAATTAAGGTTTTTGTCGAAGGCCGGTTCGAAAATTTGCGGAGTGGTGGCGACGGTGCCTTTGAGCGTTGCCAGAGTTGTCGATTCTCCGCTGTAGGTTACGATGTGATTTTCGGGGATGCTGAAATAAACAAATCGAACGTAGGCTCCGCCCAGTGATAGCACTACTGTCAGGAGGGATATCGAAGTCAACAGACGCAGGTGTTTGCGGATTAAGCTTATTCCCGCAACGATCAAAGCAGAAAATCCTAAGGCAGCCCAAAAGCCCAAATTGAACGGCGTATATCTTCCCAGCAAAATTCCCGCAATGAACGCAAGGGCAATGGTCACCAAAGGCGCACGGACTAACTTTAACCTGGTTTTGGAGTTAGCAATATCCCCTGAACGCTCCATGAGGAGATTTTAGATTGTCCCCAGCCGATTGTCGATTGCTGTTTTGGGCAAATTACAAAACGCCTACATATCCTTGCCGATTGCCTGGGAAATCCGTTTAAGTGTCGGCATCAGGCTTGAAAGGGCAGCTGGCGTCATGGACTGGGCGCCATCACTCATCGCGTGCTCGGGGTCGGGGTGACATTCGATAATCAGCCCATCGGCTCCGGCGGCAATAGCGGCTTTGCACATTGCCGGTACCAGGTGCGCGTGGCCGGTGCCGTGAGACGGATCGATGAGAACCGGCAGGTGTGTCCGCTCATTCAGTTCCGGAACTACGGCCAGCGGCAATGTGTTTCTTACATAACTTTCGTACGTGCGAATGCCTCGTTCGCACAGGATGACGTTATGGTTGCCGGCGTTGATAATGTATTCTGCTGCCAGCAGAAATTCTTCGAGCTTTGCGCTCATGCCGCGTTTAAGCAGAATCGGCTTGCCGGCTGAGCCTACCGCTTCAAGAAGCGGGTAGTGTTGCATGTTTCGAGCACCTATCTGAAGCACGTCGGCATATTGTGCGACCACATCTACCTGTGCAAGGCCTATGACTTCGGTAACTATCGCCAGACCTGTTTTCTCGCGAGCTTCGGCTAGCAGTTTCAGGCCTTCTTCGCCCATGCCCTGGAAGGCGTAGGGGGATGTTCTCGGTTTGAATGCGCCGCCGCGAAGGCCGATAGCACCGGCAGCTTTCACAGCGTCTGCTGTGCGGAGAATCTGGTCGCGGCTTTCGACCGAGCATGGCCCGGCGATGATGCCAACTTTTTTTCCGCCAACGGGGAATTTTTCCGGGCCAATCTTGATTGATGTCTTGGTTTTCTTGACTTCAGTCGAAGCCATCTTATATGGCGCCAGAATCGGAACGATCCGCTCAACCATGGGAGCGTTTTCGATTGCGCCCTTGTCGACGGAGCGTTTATCGCCGATGCAGGCCACGACTGTCCGGTCCGTACCCTCAATGACATGATCTTTCAGGCCGTATTCCCGAACAAGATCTATTACATGCTGTACCTGATCTTTATTTGCTCCCGGTTTCATTACGACAATCATGATTTACTCCGTTTTTTTACTGGTTCTATCTTTTTCATTCCATCCATGTAAGGACGCAGGGCCTTGGGTACCGTAACGCTTCCGTCGGCGTTCTGATAGAGCTCCAAAATCGGTATCAGTACTCGTGGGCTGGCGATTACGGTATTGTTCAGCGTGTGGCAGAACTTCATCTTGCCTTCACTATCACGATAGCGAATGTTTAGCCGCCTCGCTTGGAATTCGTAGAAACGGCTGGCGGAGTGTGTCTCTCCGTAGCTTTTCCGCGACGGCATCCAGGTTTCGATATCGAACTTCTGAACCTGCCCCATTCCCAAATCACCCGTACAGACATTAACTACCCGGTACGGCAACGCGAGAGCTTTGAGGACGTCTTCGGCATTTTGGAGTATCTCTTTGTGGAATTCAATCGAGGTCTGTTCGTCGTTTGGACAGATGACTACCTGTTCGACCTTGTCGAAATAATGCATGCGATACAGGCCGTAGGTGTCCTTGCCCGCTGCTCCAGCCTCTCGGCGGAAACACGTTGAAAGGGCGAAATATTTTTTGGGCAAATCAGATTCATCGAGTACTTCATCCGTGTGATAGGCAGTTATCGGCACTTCGGAAGTACCGACAAGCGATTGTTCGTCCCTTTCGCAAAGATAAGCTTGATCTCGGCCTAACGGAAAATAGCCCGTACCATACATCACTGACTCATTTACAAGCACCGGCACGGTCAGCATGGTATAGCCCTTGGTTGTCATCTGGTCTATCGCCAGCCGCAAGATTGCCTGGTGCAACATCGCACCGGCACCCTTGAGAATAAAGTTTCTGCTGCCGGCGAGTTTGACTCCTCGAGGGATATCGATAATGTCCAGGGCTTGGCCAAGTTCTACATGGTCTTTCGGCTCGAAATCAAACTCGGGGATTTTGCCTTCGACCCGCAGTTCGATATTTTCTGTATCATCTTTTCCCAGTGGCACTTCCGCAGCAGCCGGCTGGGGGACAAGCAGCATCAACTCATCAAACCTTGCCTCGAGCTCGGGCAGGGCATCATTGAGCTGTTTGGAGCGTTTTTTAAGCTCAGCCATCTCGGCGATAGCGGATTGTTTTTGGTCACCTTGCAGTTTTGCGATATTCTTACCGGCGGCGTTCTGGGCCGTCTTGACTTCCTGGAGTTCCTTGCGGACTTCAAGGAGCTTGGCGTCTAGGTCCAGCAACTCATGGATATCAACGTTAAAATGTTTCGCGCGGGCTGCCTCGATATACTTTTCCGGCTCGGCCCGTAATAATTTGATATCAATCATTCTTTTATCCTGATAATTAGATTCAACAGCCTGAATAAGGGATACTGTTGAAGCAAATTAAACAGATTGCACTTCGTTAGCAATGCTTTTTTATTTCGTGCTTTCACTGGCGATAAGTCTTCTTGAAGGTAAAACTTGCGGGGGGTGATATTTTCATTGACTCGCCTTTTGGGCTTTCTATAATCATGTTAATCGGATGTAATTGCACCCGTGGTGTGCCTACATCAAGCCCTTGGCTGCAAAAGGGTTAGCCAAAGGTACTAAATTTGTCGGAATATGCCGCGTAAGCGGATTGTTGAAGGAAAGGCTTTGCCAAGGAAATCGGAGGCAGAGCTATAATTTTATTTACTTAGAGTAAAGGTGTTTCAGGCATGGAGCCAAAAGGTGACTAATCGCCTGATAATAGGGTCAAGCCGGTGCTAAGGCGTCGGCCCAACTCGGCTTCGCTTTTTGCCGGGGTCTGGTCAGGACTAGGCCCACCCGGTGTTTACCGGGGCGGTGTGTTGCCCCTGCGCGGGTTCGGTTAATGAATCTCTGCACAAGGGCAGTAAGCTGCTTTACAGCTTATTACGCTGTGGCATTAAAAGTGGGCAAGGCGACCCACTTTTTTTTGTTGCCTTGCGGGGTGAGTAAGTAACAAAGGCCGTGTGAACTTGAGAAGGAAAGTTTATGAATCAGGAACTTTTGAGAATTGTTGACGGAATAGCCAGGGACAAGAACATCGACAGAGAGATAGTGTTCGAAGACCTGGAAGCTGCCATGCGCTCCGCGATAAGGAAGTCCGATTCCAACGCGGAAGACGTTATCGTCCAGATAGATCGCAGCAGCGGCCAGATTACGGCATCTGTCGATGGCGAGCAGATGTCGGTTCGCGACCTTGGAAGGATCGCCGCTCAAACAGCAAAACAGGTAATGATTCAGCGCATACGCGAAGCTGAGCGCGGGAGCATCTATGAGGAATATCTCGACCGCAAGGGTCAGATAGTATCCGGCCGGGTCGCACGCTGGGAAGGCGGAACGCTTATAGTGGACCTCGGCAGGGTTGAAGCTATTTTACCCAAAAGCGAGCAGATTCCTGGTGAATCGAACATGCCTGATGAGAGAATTCGTGCCATAGTGCTCGACGCGCGCGAGCAACCCAGCCAGGTTAAGATAATACTTTCGAGAACTCATCCCGATTTCATTCGTGCGATGTTCGAATTGGAAGTACCGGAAGTCGCCGAGAGCATCATAGAAATTAAGGCCTTGGCCCGCGAAGCCGGGTATCGGACAAAGGTAGCTGTTAACAGCCTCGATTCGAAAGTCGATGCCGTCGGTGCGTGTGTCGGAGTTCGCGGCAGCAGGATAAAGAATATCGTTGACGAACTTGGCGGCGAGAAGATAGACATTGTTCGCTGGAATGATTCCTCGAAGATACTTATCGCCAACTCCCTCAAGCCCGCGGAAGTGGCCGAAATAGCCCTCTGCTTTGAACTTGGCCGGGCAACGGTTGTTGTCACCGAAGATCAGCTTTCCCTGGCAATCGGCAAGAGGGGACAAAACGTTCGCCTTGCCGCAAGATTGACAGATTGGGATATCGACATCCTTACGCCGAATGAGTTCAACAACGGCCTTGATATTCTTGAAAAGACATTGCGGGAAGTTGAAGGTGTCGACTCGACCATAATTGACCAGATCATTGCCATGGGAATGGTTACAGTCATGGATGTCGAGGAAGTCGGCCCGGATGCTCTGGTAAACGAGTTGGGAATGGACAAGGACCTCTCAGGAAAGATTATCGTTCACTGCAGCGAAAAGGCCAAGGCACTTGCAGACCAGCAAAGTGTTGACGAGAAGGCAAAAAAAGCTGGTGAAACTGCTGTAAAGGCTCAACCAGAGGCCCCGCAGCCCCAAGACGAAGCCGCAGAGAATGAACCTGTCGCTGAAGTTGCACAAGAAACTCTTCAGCCAGCAGATGAAGCTGAGGTAGAAACTCTCGAGCAGGCTCAGGCTACTGAAGAAGAAATGCCCGATTCATCGGAAGAAGATGAAACTAACGTTAACGCCGGCTGAGCGTTTCAGCCGTTTGTTATGTTGTGTTTTTTAAATTTACTGCCGGGAGGTTCTCTTGGCGAAGCGCGTTTTTGAATTAGCTCGTGACCTCGGGGTGACCAGCAAGGTCGTCCTTGAGAAGTGCCGCGCCGAAGGCTTGGAGATCAAGAACCACATGTCGACCCTATCGGCCGGCCTGGCGGCGACGATCTCAGAATGGTTTTCGGAAGAAGTCGGCGGTACGGCCATAGAGACGACAGATCACATCGATCTGGAAAAGGCCCGCGCCGAAGCCAAGAAGCAACGCCGCAGGCGAAAAAACAAAGAAGACGAAGGCGGCGAGGCTGATGAAACCGCCGTTGCTGTTGAAGAGCAACCCGAAGAAATAGCGGCTGAAGCCCCCCAACAGTTGGACCAGGTCGAAGCTCCAGCCCAACCCGTTGCCGAGGTAGCCGAAGCAGTAGAAGAAGCTGCCGAAGAAGCGGTTGAAGCAGTTGAAGCTGAAGAGGCCGAGCCTGTCGAAGAAAAGCCTGAACCGGTCAAGGAACCAGAGCCTATCAGGCCCGCCGGACCGCAGGTTGTTCCCAAGCCAGCCAAGCTTAAGGGCCCGAAGGTTATTCGCGTTGAAAAGCCGGACTTTGTTCCTGTACCAAGCAAGCGTCCTGCACCTCAGCAAAGGGCTGTGCCAAGCGCTACCCCGATACCGCGTAAGATTACACCTACAACCAAGTTTGCGGAAGAAGAGAAGAAAAAAGGTAAAAAGCGTAGTCCTCGCAGGCGTGGCGGAAAAACCCGAGAGGTTGGAGAAAAGCTTCGCGAATGGCGTGACCAGGACCTGCTTGAAAGGTCCGAACGCCTGGCAGCTGCCGGTGGGGGGCTAAGAAGGCACCGCACATCAGTAAGCAAAAAGCGTGAAGGTGCCGGGGCTGTTGCCAAGATGGGCGATATTCATATCGATGAGCCCATCACTGTTAAAAGTTTTTCCGAAGCGACTGGAATCAAAGCCTCTGAGATTATCACGAAGATGATGGGCCTTGGCGTTATAGCGACTGTCAATCAGGTAATTGACACGGAAATGGCAGAGACCATTGCGGTCGAGAACGATATAACACTGGTCGTCCGTGAAAGCAAATCCCCTGAAGAAGAGCTCATAGAGAAAATCGAAGCCCGACCTAAGGGTGAACTTTCATCTCGTGCACCGGTTGTAACTTTCCTCGGCCACGTAGATCACGGTAAAACATCGTTGCTCGACCAGATACGCAAGACTTCTGTCGCGACGGGCGAAGCAGGCGGCATTACTCAGCACATCGGCTCGTATCGTTACGATGTCGAAGGCAAACAGGTGGTGTTCCTTGATACGCCAGGCCATGAAGCGTTTACCGCTATGCGAAGCCGCGGTGCAAACATGACCGACGTTGTGGTTTTGGTAGTCGCAGCTGACGACGGTGTTATGCCTCAGACGGTCGAGGCTATCAGCCACGCCAAAGCTGCCGAGGTGCCGATTATTGTCGCCCTTAATAAAATTGATGTCTCCAATGCCAATGTGCAGCGGGCATTAGGCCAATTGGCCGAACACGAACTCCAGCCTCGCGAGTGGGGCGGAGATGTAGAAGTAATACAAACCAGTGCCGAAACCGGCCAGGGAATTGAGGATCTTGTCGAGACATTGAGCCTCGAAGCAGAACTGCTCGAGCTTAAAGGCGAAGTGGACGCACAGGCAAGTGGTTACGTTATCGAATCGGAAATGGATCAGAACAGGGGTGCCGTTGCACGCCTGTTGGTGCTCAATGGTACTCTTCGGGTTGGTGATGTCGTTTTGGCCGGTCAAGGATATGGCCGTGTTCGGCAGATACTCAATGACCGCGGCAAAGCAATTAAGCAAGCCGGCCCCTCGACGCCAGTCGAAATAGCTGGGTTGAGCGAAGTTCCCCAAGCAGGCGATAAATTCTACGTCCTTGACGATATCGAAAAGGCCCGAACAGTGGCGGAAGATCGCCATGAAAGAACCAGGTCGAAGGTTCTTGGCGGTGGCCAGAAGGTGACGCTTGAGAATATCTTCAGCCAGATAGAAGCCGGCGATGTAAACGAATTAGCATTGATTATAAAGGCAGACGTCCAGGGTTCACTCGAAGCCCTTACCGGAAGCCTCGAGAAACTGAGCACGGATGAAGTTAGGGTTAAAATCCTTCATACAGCGGTTGGTGGAATTTCTACTGGTGACGTGAGTTTGGCCGAGGCATCGGAGGCGATTATTATCGGCTTCAACGTCGTCCCGGATACATCTGCCAGACAATTAGCCGAAGAAAAAGGCGTAAGCATCCAACTGTATCGTGTAATTTACGAAATAATTGAAGATATCCGCAAGGCCCTCGAAGAAGGTCTGGCGCCTGAGATTAAGGAAGAAGTCCTCGGCCATGCCGAGATCAGGCAGACGTTCAAGGTGTCTCGCATCGGAACCATAGCTGGTTGTTACGTTACGGACGGCAAGGCTGTGCGTAATGCAAAGGTCCGCCTCCTGCGCAACAATATTGTTGTCGAGGATGAGCGAACTCTTGATAGCCTCAAGCGTTTCAAGGAAGACGCCAAAGAAGTTCGTAACGGTATGGAATGCGGCGTAAAACTGGCTGGTTACGATGATGTTAAGGAAGGCGACGTGTTGGAGTTTTATCAGCAGGTCGAGGTTGCAAGGACGCTTTAAGCAAATTAAGTAAAACCCTGAAAAGGACCAAATTAAGCGTGTAAGATGCCAACATTTGTGGGTCTTATCCATTTGAAGTTGCATATAGCACAGGCGATGAGTCTCAAGGACAAACGCCGCGTGCTCAAGAGCTTCAAAGACCGCATTGCCAATGGCTTCAGGGTTTCTGTAGCGGAAGTTGAAGGCCAGAACGCTCACAAATGGGCGGTTCTTGCAATCGCCATGGTGGGCAGCGACAAACGTAGAGTCGAAAGTGCGCTGCAGAAAATAGTAAATGCAGCATCCAGCCATCGAGATATGGTTGTGGTGGATTATGAAATAGAATGGCTTTGAATTAAGCCAGTTTTAAAGCTGAATAGAGTTATTGATGAGTCGCCGAACACAAAGAGTTGGCAGCCTGATAAGATCAACGATTGCAGAGTTGATTCCGGCTAAGCTGGCGGATCCGAGGATCGATCCTGTTCGGACTACGATAACCCGTGTTGAGGTTCCTGAGGACTTGCTTACCGCCAAAGTTTTTGTGTCGGTATTAGGCAGTGAAGGTAAGCAAAAAAAGACTCTTCATGGTCTGAGAAATTCAGCTGGTCGGCTTCAGGACCTGATGATGCGAAAAATAAAGTTGCGAAACACTCCGAAGTTGGAGTTTGTTTTGGATACTAACTATAAAAAGACACTGGAAACGCTGGAGATAATCCAGCAGGTCTCTCAGGAGATCAGGGAAAAAGACCTAGCCGCTCAGGAGCAGGCTGAAGAAGGCGAAAACTCTGACAGCGATAAGGAATAGGGCGAGAACTGGATGAAAAACGCCAAGCAATACGAAAAGAAAATAAAGACACTTTTAGGCGGAGCTAAAAAGGCCAAGTCAACCACGAAGTTGCCGGACGATCCGGTCGAGCTCTTTATAGAGGCTATTCTGGCAGCAGATGTTTCACGAAAACATGTGCAAAAGGCCATGGCAAACATAAAGCGCGAGTATATAGACTTCAACGATTTACGCGTGTCTCTAACCAAGGAAATAGTCGAATGTATTGGTAAGGAATTTCCGGGCGCTCGAGAGAAAGCGGAAATGTTGGGCACGGTCTTGAATGGTATTTTTGATCGAGCCAACGATGCTACTCTCGAATATATCGACATGAAATCGAAGCGCGATATCCGTCGTCATTTGGCGGAGCTTGGTGCACATCCATATGCAGTTTCCTGCATGATGTTGATGCATTTTGGCGGCCACGCTGTCCCGGTTGATAAGTCGCTTCTGGAGTGCCTTGAGATTCAAGAGTATATCCATCCCGGTAGCAAAATTGAGGATGTCCAGGGATTCCTGGAAAGGATTATTGCCCAGAAAAACGCCTTAAAATCACATGAGTTTTTCAGGGAATATATTGTGAAACTCGCACCACAACTCGAGAAGAAGCATCGCGCCGAAGCCGAGGCAGCTGAAAAGGCTCGCCTGGAAGAGGAGCGTAAAAAGGCCGAAGCAGAAGCCAAAGCTGCAGAGAGAGCAGCGAAAAAGGCTGCCAGAGAAGCAGCTAAAAAAGCAGCCGAAAAGGCTAAAAAGGCTGCAGCAAAAAAGAAAGCTAAGGAAGCTGCCAAAAAAGCGGCCAAAAAGGTAGCCAAGAAAGCAAAGAAGACAACCAAAAAAGCAAAAAAGGTTGCTAAGAAACCAAAGAAAGTAGCCAAGAAGGCCCCGGCGGCCAAAAAAACAAAAAAGAAAACAGCCAAAAAGGCTAAAAAAGCTGCAAAGAAAACCGTAAAAAAAGCAGCGAAGAAAGTGGCGAAGAAAGCAGCGAAGAAAGCAGTTAAGAAAGTTGCCAAAGCCAAGAAGAAGGCAAAGAAGAAATAAAACAAATTCGATAGGGATTGATGAGGTAATATAAATGGTTCACAAAACAGCGGATGATAAGCTGGTTTTAGGTATACCGAAGGGATCGCTTCAGGAAAGTACGCTCGACCTTTTTGCAAGGGCGGGCTACAACATCAACGTATCATCGCGAAGTTATTTTCCGAGCATTGATGATGAGCAGATGTCTGTAATCATGTTTCGCGCCCAGGAAATGAGCCGTTATGTAGAAGACGGTGTTATCGACGCAGGACTCACAGGATATGACTGGATCGAGGAGAACGGCTCGGACGTGACAGAGATTTCCGAACTTGTCTATTCCAAACAGAAACTCAAGCCTGCACAGTGGGTTCTTGCAGTGCCCGAAGAATCACCTGTCAAAAAAGTCGAAGACCTCGAAGGTGGAATTGTCGCCACTGAACTTGTGAACGTAACTAAAAAGTACTTCGCCGACAAAGGCGTAAAAGTAAAGATCGAGTTTAGCTGGGGCGCGACGGAAGTGAAAGCCCGTCTTATTGACGCTATCGTCGATGTGACTGAGACGGGTTCAAGCCTGCGGGCCAACAAACTTCGGGTTATCGATACGCTTCTAACATCGACTCCTCGTTTTATCGCAAACAAGGACGCTATGAAGATCGACTGGAAAAGGCGGAAAGTCGAAAATATCGCGATTCTGCTCGAAGGCGCCATTTCCGCCCGCGAGAAGGTCGGGATGAAGATGAACATTCCCCGAAAAAAACTCGATGAAGTCACCAAAATTCTCCCAGCCGAAAAAAGCCCAACCGTTTCGTCTCTTGCAGATGAAGACTGGGTGGCGATTGAGGTTATAGTCGAAGAAAAAATCGAGAGAGATCTCGTGCCGCAGTTAAAACGTGCCGGTGCGACCGGTATTATCACCTATCCGTTGAATAAGGTTATTCCATAGTGAGAAGATTTCGGCCCAGTGCCGTTTTTGTGGCGTTAGGCTTTGTGGCAATACTTGGGTATGTGGGGGGATGTGCCTCGACTTCTCAAGAGGTTGCCTCTACTGCCGCAAAAGAGCTTCCCCCCAAAGCTCTTCTAAGTCTTAAGGACCTTCAACCAAAGCTTGTAAAACCACAGAACCCGCCGCATGTCTATGATAATGAAGCTCTACCTGCCGAACTGGCCGAAAGGATTGCCACAGCTGAAAAATTCATCTCTAACGGAAATTATGATGAGGCAATCGAGTCTTTGACCCAAATGCAGGAACTTGCCGGCCAAGAGATATCCCCGGCGATTTCTCGAAATTTGGCTCTGGCATATTTCGAAAAGAATGACATACCCAATGCGGTAAAAAATATTGAAGACACACTGTCAATTGCGCCTGACGATCTCGAATTGAACTTGCTTGGGGCAAAGTTGCATTCAAAGCAAGAGCAGGCCGAAAAGGCTCTTGTAGCTTTGAGAAAGGCCATGCTTTGCAGTGAAGCAGTATCTTCTAATCTCCGAGCTGCACAGACGCTTGGGATGTTGGCAGAATTACTCAACCGGCAGGGGTATTGGACGGCTGCGAACGAATGCTATGCGAAGCTTGAGGGATGGATAGACCTCGCCGGCAGGAACTATTCTGAAGATAAACGCTTATGGAGTTTTGTATTAAAACCGGGGGAATTGATGGCTCTTCGCGGTTCGCTTCTGATGCGTCTGCAAAGACCAGCGGAAGCTTCTGAACTTTTTGAGCGTGCATATCGCCGGAACCGAACAAACATTTCAACAGCACGGATGCTGATAGATTCTCTGATAGAGAGCAGAAATTTCGAGAGGGCGGAGAAGCTTGTCATAGAAATATCCTCCGAGCCGATAATGGGCAATTTTGCCTCGGCAATGGCGTGGAAACTCTGCAATGTTTCCGCTGATCCGGCGATGCCGATGCGAATCTGGAGTTCTTTCCTTAAGAAAAACAAGGCTTCCGAATCATTGGGGATAACTTTAGCCCTGGCTGCCGAACAGAATGGGGCAACGGCGGAATCGTCCGAGATATTGAATTCCATTTTGAGAGAAATGCCCGGTAATGTTCGTGCAGGGCGTTTGATGGCCTTGTCCTACGTTAAGGCCGGCCGACTCCTAAAGGCTATAGAACTTCTGGCGAATATAATTTCATCTGGAGAGAGTTCCGTCGTAGCAGTCCAGAACGTGCTGGAGGAATTTGCTTTCGATTTTGATAAGGAAGCGATGTCTCAGCTTGCTGAGGATGTGGAAACAAATTCTGCCGCGCAGCCATGGAACCTGTATTTCCTGGTCGGAGAATTGGCCCGATATCGGGACAATACTACCCTTGCTGAAAGGCAACTTAAAAAGTGTATTAAGGCAAATGACAAGTTCTTTCCCGCTTACAATTCGCTTCTCGACATTTATCTGATTGGCATGGAGCGAGACGAACTTAAGGGCCTGCTCGAGCAAATAGAGAAAGTTGCAGTCGAAACATATTTCCTCGATTTCAGCAAGGGTAAGTTGGCATACATGCGAGGTATGTTCGGAGAAGCTGTCCAAAATCTGAATAAGTCTTATCAAAAGAAAAACGAGCATATTCCGACACTCTTACTTCTTTCTGACGCCTATGCTCAGTTGGGCAAGGCAAAGGAGTCGATGCAGGCTCTTTTGTCTGCCTTCAAAACTGATCCCGATGTTCAAAAAACATACCGTGCCCTGTTTGATAGGTATCTGATAAGTGACAAAATAGATCAGGCAATTATCGCAGCCAAGAAATTGCGGCAGCGACATCCGAACAGCCTGGCTGCGAATCTAATGCTGATTGAAGCTTATCTTGTTTCAGGAAAACCCAACGAAGCCCAAAAGGGCATTGACGCATTGAAGGCCAGGGCAGCGAAAAACCCCAACATCGAACTTCTCGAAATGCGTGTTTCACTTGGCTATCCAGTGAATATTGACGACGAAGAATTATTTGCCCGTACCGTAAAGCGTCTCGTATCCATAACTCATGAATATCCGAATAATCTTTCCGCTAAACAATTCCTGGCTGCTCTGATAATAAAATTTAAAGACAAATCCGCTGATGTTTGGCAGCAGCTTTATCAGGAAACACCGTATGAGGATATTACAAAAGCTTACGTTTCAGCCCTTGAGCGATCAGGCCAACGTGACAAAGCTGTTGAAATTCTCAAAGAGTTTTTAAATTCAAATCCAGATAAATTCTGGGCCAAGCGGGCAGTAGTCGATTTGTTGCAACAGGAGCATCCTTTGGAGGCCGTCGCCTTGCTTGAAGATTGGCTCAGCAAGGATCAGGGCGAAAGCGGCTCGAATTGGTATCGCCTGAAGTTGCTTAACCTTTACCTTAAAACAAACGATTACCAAAAGGCCCACGAGCTAATTGATGATTGGATAGCCCAAAAACCATCCGAAGCAATTTTGAATAATCTTCGAGCACAGAAGCTTCAGGTATTTGGCAAGCAGGAAAAATTCGACGCTGCAATCGAGTATGCACAGGGATGGATAAAGGATTCCCCCAATTCTCAGGTACCGAGGGAAATTATTATCGGTCTTCTGACTGATGCCCAAGCCTATAAAAAGGCCCAGCAGCTGATAGATGAATGGATAGCTGATTCCGACAAAGATACTGCTGACGCCTACCGCAGTCTTAAGATTTATATTCTTGGACGCTCCGGTGAGATTGATAAAGCCGAATCGTTCGTTTTGGATAGGATAAAAACTCAGCCTTGGGATCTTATGCTTCGCCAGTCGCTCATTGGTGTGCTTATTGATGCACAGCAATATGACAGGGCTGTAAAGCTTTTGGATTCGTGGACCGATTTAAAAACTCCGACTACTGCGACTTCCCAAACCACCCAGCCGTCTTCTTTGGAGGAAGTTGCCAATTGGTCTAGTATTACAGCTGTAAATATTCTGTTGATTCAGGGGAATAATTCTGATGCCCTTGAAAGAGTAGATGAATATATCCGTCTTAAAGGTAACAATGCCGAGGCGCATAATCTCAGGGCATCATGTTTGTCCGAACTGGGTCGCAAGGACGAAGCGTTAAAAGCGCTGGAAAAGGCCCTATCCCTTGCTCCGGACGATCCGGGCATAAACAATAATCTCGGTTATTTTCTTGCTGAGATGGGCATCAACCTCGAACGTGCAGAACGATTGATTCGAAAAGCCCTGACTGACAGGCCTGATGAGTTATCTTTTCAGGACTCGCTCGGTTGGGTATTCTATAAACAAGGCAAGTTTCGTGAGTCGGCAAGGCTGTTTGGTCGGATTACCGATAAAATTCAGCTCGGGCATCCGGGTATTGCTATAATGCTCGATCATGCCGGTGATGCTTACTATCGGCTTGGTGAAACTCAAAAGGCAATCGAGCTTTGGGAAAAGGCCTTAAAACAGACAGAGAAGGAAAAATTGAAAGATTCTGAGTTTCGCCGCGTCGAAACCGAAACTCCGGGAAAAATCAAAGCTTTGCAGGAAGGTAAAACGCCGGCGGTAGCTCCGCTTGGCGAAGATATAGAGGACAGGAAGTAAAACGGAGAGCAGTTTATGGCTGGACATTCTCATTGGGCTAAAATCAAAAGGGCTAAGGCGTCTACTGATGCCAAGCGTGGAAAGGTTTGGAGTAAACTGGCAAAAAGGATTATCGTCGCGGCCAAGGTCGGCGGCGGAGACCCTGACGAAAATCTTACTTTGCGTTACGCTATCGATGACGCCAAGGCTGCCAATATGCCCAATGACACGATCGCCAGGGCGATTAAAAAAGGTACTGGCGAACTCGAAGGTGTCAGCTATGAGCAGGTTGTTTACGAAGGTTATGGCCCGGCTGGGGTGGCATTTATAGTTGACTGCCTGACGGATAACAGGAACCGCACATCCCCTGAGTTGAAGAAACTCTTCGAAAAAGCTGGCGGACAGATGGGCACTACAAATTGTGTAGCCTGGATGTTCGAGCAAAAGGGTTCGTTCGTTGTCTCCGCGGATACCGCCGATGAAGAAACACTGATGGAAATAGCTCTTGAAGCCGGAGCGGATGACGTGGCTGGCGAGGGCGACCTTTTCGAAATTACATGTCAGACAAGTTCATATTCAGCTGTTAAACAGGCACTGACTGATAAGGAAATCGAAACAGTTTCGGCAGAAATAGCAATGGTTCCGACAAACAAGATTTCACTGGATGCGGAAAAGGCACAGAAAGTATTGGCCCTTATGGATGCTTTCGAAGAACACGACGACGTTCAAAACGTCTTTGCCAATTTCGATATTCCCGACGAGGTCATGGCCGAAATCGAAACAACCAGCTAGCTACTAGTTGCCAATTATCTCAAAATTTGACAATCATTCATAAACCCGGTCTCACTGGCCAGGTTCTCTTTGGCATCTTGTCCGGATTTCCACTGCCATTAACATCTGGACATTTAACACCCTCCAAGTCATCATATTTATTCAACTAAGGATATTAGGGGACAAAATCATGGATGAGCAGAATACGCCGAATTCTTTTCAGCAACTCGTAAATGAAATTGAGCAGCTCAGGGCCAGACTCGCTATTCTTGAGCAGGCCGCTCGCAAACTAAGTCCTGCCGAGGCAGTAAAACCGCAAACTCCGCCTCCTCCACCGCCATCCAGAGAAAAACCTATCGAGTTGGAAGCGGTCGCGGCTGGGCAAGCAGCTTCACCTCCTCCCCCTCCCAAGCCCATTGCACACACAGCCCAGCCTCCCTACATTTCCTCGCCGGTTGTGAAAGCCAAAAAGCCCGCAGGCGGTCCAACGTTTGAGCAGAAAATCGGTACGAAGTGGCTTTTAATCTGCGGAGTAATTGTTTTGCTTTTGTCAGCTGTTTTCTTTTTCAAGTATGCAGCCGATCAGGGATGGATAAACCCTGTAACGAGGGTAATAACCGGCGCGATTGTTGGATTGGTGATGATCGTTATAGGCGAGTGGGCCCTTCGTCGAAATATGCGACTGTTCGCAGCCGGCATGATGGGCACCGCCGTTGTTTTGCTTTATATAGTTGTGTTCGTTGCCTCACCGCGAGGGCTCTATGATCTTGTTCCGACAACTTATGCATTTACCCTTATGTGTGTGGTGACGTTGCTCGGGATCGGTTTATCGCTTCGCAGCGATAATCTCACGACAGCGTTAATTTCGTCGATAGGCGCTTTTGCCACACCCATATTGCTGAGTACAGGCGAAAACCAACAGGTAGTACTCATGTCATACCTGCTGGCTGTTAATGCCGGGTTCCTGCTCGTTGGGCTCCTGAAGCGATGGCATGTACTTGGGCCCGTAATGCTCGTAGGCACTGTTGTTTTGTTTGCCGGCTGGTTTGACAGGTTCTACGACGTATCGGCAATGACGCTTACACTGGGCTTTGCCTGGGGTTTCTGGACTTTATTTGCTGCATATATTGTTAGCGGGATAAGCCTAAAACGAACCGATGCCAAATTGGCCGGCGCGATAGGTGTCCTTGCCAACATAATCATGCTTATCCTTGTGGCGACAACATGCGGCATGGCTGATGAACTGCACGCCTTCGGCATACAACTGCTGATTCTTACTGGTGCAACTTTCGCGTTTGGTCTTTGGCAAAAGTGGCGATTGCTATTGCCGTTTGCTGCTGGTGTTGCAGGTTTGGCATTGTTGACCTGGATAATGGAGTACATGCAGCCTTTTACAAACCAGCAGAGCTGTTATTATGCGTGGGGACTTTTGGCGTTGGTTGTTGCTGCGATATTAATTGGTCGCGACGAGCTGTGGCGGCGGTGCGAAATTGCAACTCTTGCGATAGCTTCATCGATAGTCGTCTTTCAATTCATTTTGGCAGCTGACTCGTTACAGCCTAACGCCTTGGCTGGCCAACTGCTTGGTGTTAATGTTGTTGTTTTGGCGCTGTGTCAACTTCGCCGATGGCATTGGATTCGCACAGGCCTGCTCGTATGGACAGCTGTATGTTTGCTGCGGCTGTTCGATATTGCAGAAGATCAATCGCTGTTGGTTAGTACATGGATTTGGATTTGTTATGCTTTAATACTTGCTGATGTGTTCATCCGTGCATGGTGGAAGCGACTGAACACAAAAGAGGCTCTGGACGCTACGTTGGCGACGCTTGGGACAGGTGCAATGTTCGCTGCCAGTTACGCATTGCTCAAAGGTGACTATCAACAGTGGATGGGCCTCTACGCTGCCGCACTAGGCGCCGCAGCTATTGTCGTTGCTGTTGTGGTTCGCAAGCTTGCGGATAGGCGAAAGTTGGGCTACGCATTTCTCGGCCAGGGCCTGGTTTTGATAACACTGGCAGTGCCGATTCAGTTCGACCGTTCCTCGGTGACGATCGCCTGGGCTGTGCAGGCAGTGGTGGTGATGTTCCTTGCCAGGCGTCTGGGCAATATTATGCTGCTGATGAAATCGCCCATAGTCCTGGCTCTGGCGTTAGCGCACTTTGCCCTGATAGCCTTACCGGACGATCCTGCCCTGAAAGAAATCATGTTCGCACCGGCTGGCGTTGAAATAACCTATGGACTTTTACTCGCCATAGGCTTGACGGCAGCATTCCTGGCTGCGTCTGCGATATTGCGTTTCGGCCCTGCCATAAAGCGTGACTTTGACGAATGTACTGCTGCATGCGTGATGGTATGTACCGGATCGCTGGTATTTTTCGTTATGACTGCGATAGAGCTGCCCTTACTTGCTGCGAGTTGGTGGTGGGCTGCGCTGGCGGTATTAGTAGCAGCCGTGAGCTTACTACGCCGCAGCAGTTGGCTGGCAGTGGTGGGGCTATTCATGCTCTCTGCCGTTGCGGTTAAATGGATTTTCAACGATACACTATTTTGCCGACTCGAAAATGGTTTGGACAACAAGCAGATGTTAATAGTGAACTGGCAGATGGGCCTTGGAGTTTTGCTTGCAGCTGCGATTTTGGCCCACCTCGCAATTGTTAAATCGAAAAAATTAAAAATAGATTCTTATTTCGTTGGCGGCTTTATGTTGCTCGGGGCATTGCTCATTGTCTGGGGTGGAAGTTTTGAAATCGACCGCTATTTCGCCACAGCAGATGTTGGAAGCTTTGTTGACTCCGGCCAGGCTATGCAAATGGCACTTTCCATCTGGTGGGCCCTGTATGCGATAGCTTTGCTTATTATCGGATTTGCGATTTCTCGCCAATCAGTTCGTTATCTCGCAATTGTTTTGTTTGCCATAACGCTTGCTAAAGTGTTCTTAATAGACATGGCTGGTATCGAACGTGCTTATCGCATCCTCTCAACATTGGTTTTGAGCCTTTTGCTGCTGGGAGCGTCACTACTTTATCATAAAAGGTTCAAGTTGCAGGAAGCTCCAAAAGAACTGGACAAGCAATAAGCTCTATTAAAGTGAACTTTGAGCCAGTCGCTGAAGTTCTTTGATTTCCGCGAGTTCTTTTTCGCTGAATCGATAGAAGCTTTCGGGCAGAAGGCTTTGTTCAATCTTGATTGCCTGTTCTAATTCGTTAAGGCTTTTTTTGTTCTCGCCAGAATTGAGGAGCATTTTTGCGTAGTCTATACGAAGGCGCGAATTCTGCGGATTTAATCCAATCGCTCTTGCCATGAGCTGAAGTGCTTTTGTTGATGGTTTATTGTTCAGGGATTTGAAAACTTCGATATCCGCAGCTAATTTCCAGTGTGAGTAGTTCTCCAGGTCTCTTTCAATCGCCTTTTCTGCACATTTGGCGGCTCCATTTAAAAGCTCTAACTGCTGCTTTTTCGGAACAAAAGGTAAATTGGCGATGCTTACTTTTGCAGCGTCAGCCGCGGTTAAGGCGTCAAATTTATCCAATATGGCGGCTGCGTGCGCAAAAGCCAATGCGCCAATTGGCGTGTTCTTTCGGAACTGTTCAAGGGCGGTATTTTGAAATCTTGTCTTACGATAAGAAGGCCGCCAGAAGATGGCTATTGAACAAACAATCAGGATTGCAGTAACAATCGCAACGGGCCAGCGCGCGAAAGTAATTTTTCTCTCACGAGAAGTATCACTCTGTGCCAGACACGCACCTGCCGCAATCCAAAAGACAGTTGCCGTTGCAGGTATCCAAAGGCTGTAGGAGACCATGTTGTGCAGGAAAAATCCTCCAAGCCCGCAGGCCAGTGCCAGCCGAGAGCAATCATGCTGGATTGAAAGTTTTCTGCCAGTCCATAAGGCCGCCAGGAGCATAGCCCCAAGCACCGCTGCAGGAAGAATCGCTTCGAAAATGATTACATTAGGGTCTCTCGGGACGCCGCCAAAAGCCAAGCGGGCTGCCAACGCTACAAGACACAGCAGCATTATCAGCCAGATCGTTTTTTGCGAGCTGTCCTGCTTGTTCGGCTGTTCAAGGCTTTGCTGATTTTTTTCTGGCTTGCACATCCCAACAAGGACATAACCAACCAAGCCCAGGTAGCACAGTCCACCAGCCAAACCGAACTGGCAAGCTGAATAAACGATAGTATTGTGTGGCGTTTTGACAGATTCCTCAGCTTCAGGCCTTCTGTATTGCAGATAGTGCGAGCCGAAATTCCCTCCGCCAACTCCGTGGACGATATTATCTCGGAAAATTTCTCCCGCTCCTGTCCAGTAATACCATCGGAACGTCATTGTCTTTGTAGGCAAGCGGTCTTTTTCCAGGCCGTACCCAACAACTGCTGCCAGCCCAAGTAGAAAAATGACAATAGTGATGATGACAGCCTTACGCCAATGTCTGGAAAGCTGTTTGCGCCAAAAATAAACTGCAACAGTTACGATTGATGCAAAAATACCCGCAAGAATTGCCCCACGGGAATTTGTGAACACCAAAACAACCCCAATAAGAGCTGGAATTATCAGGGTAATTATTGCTGCAAGCGTTGGAAGGTGGATTTCACCTTGTTTAAGCGTAGCCTTATCAGTTTTGAACCTTTTAATGGCTTCGGTGAGTTTGCCCAAGGCCAACCCGGCAGAGGTCAGGAAGAGGACTATCAAAAGCGAGCCAAAAATGTTTGACAGGTTTATAAAACCAAGCGCCGACTTGCTCCTAAGCCTTGCCTCGTATGCTCTGGCGCTTGGGGAATCATCAGCAAAGCCCAATTGAGCCAATCGCTCGTCGCGATATATCTCAAAGTCCCCAATCCTGTCGCCCACCTCGACAAATACCTGGTACAGCCCCTTAGCTGCCAATGCGCCGCCTATTCCGACAAGGATAGCCAGGAACAAATTGAACTTTTTCTTTTCCCGGAAAAGCTGAACCGCCATGACAGCTGCGATCAAGATGCTTGCCTGTTCAAACCAGCTCGTAATTGCAGAGCGTTTGTCGCTGGCTCCGTAAGCGGAAAGTGCACTTAAAATGGCGAAGATAATTACAAGCATCACAAACCAGCCGTGACGAATTGGTATATGTCCTTTTATGGCACCGGCAAGCAGCCAGACG
This sequence comes from uncultured Planctomycetaceae bacterium, assembly GCA_964401835.1. Lineage (GTDB taxonomy): Bacteria > Planctomycetota > Phycisphaerae > SM23-33 > SM23-33 > CAYNZP01. Next base: position 111,416 of record CAYNZP010000005.1, on the reverse strand, counting down.
CCAACTGCCATAAGCAGCCCGACTGCTAAGGTGGTTCTTGCCAATTCGTTATATTCGCCGGCTTGTAGTAAATCTTCCTGAGCTTGCGGCTGGGCCAGTTGTGCTGCCGCCTTGCCCAGTGCGGAGGTTCTGACGGGGGTTTCGGATATAAAGCATCGGCCGGTGATGCATGCCAGCAGTATAACAAACGCCAATGTTTCTAGGGCGCTGCTTAGGCGATTCTGTGTTATCCAGGAGCTTGATTTGAGTTTTTCACTCATGATTTGATGTTGCTTCCTTCAAGAATCGCAACGATACATATAACCGCTATAGTCTGGGCGAAGACCAGCACCGCACCGACATTATCTGCGACGTGAGCAAGAAGGGTAGCGGCAATGGCTGTTGCAGCTGTGCAGAGATAGATCGTCAGAACAGCCGATCGCAGGCTCATGCCTCGCCTGAGAAGTCTGTGTGAAAAGTGGCGCCTGTCGCCAACCATCGGATTCTTGCGCAGGCGAATCCGCAAGTATATCACGCTCAAGGTGTCGTAAAGCGGGACGGCCATGACGACCAACGGAACGAATATTCCATAAAGATAGAATGTTTCGTCGGGTTTTACATATGTTGTCAGGCACGTAACTACTGCCATGACGTATCCGATAACCAACGATCCGGAGTCTCCCATGAAAATTTTTGCGGGTGGGAAGTTAAACGGTAAAAAGCCCAGGACCGCTCCCAGCATAAGGCAAAGCCACGCTGATACGAACACCTGCCCCACACCAGCTGACGCGCCTAGCAGGGCGGCTGCGCATATGGCGGCGACGCCTGCAGAGAGCCCATCCATATTATCGAGGAAGTTAAACGCGTTGATGATGACGATCATCCAGATGATTGTGAGTATCGAACTTGTAACCCCGCCAGCAGCTGTCAGTATTCGGACATCAAGAAGCGTGACGACAGCGGTGCAGACGATTAGTTGTGTGATGAGTTTCAGCCAGGGGCCTAAATGCTTGCGGTCGTCGATCAGTCCGACAATGTGCAACACGAAAGCGCCCGCCAGCAATCCAAGACCCATTGGAACTTTTGAGGCTGCACCTTGTATGTGGATAGCAAGTTCACTGGGAAGCCAGGTTGGTATGCCAGTCTTGGCCCAGAAGGACGCCAGGGCAAAAGCGAACAAACTTGGAGCCAGGAATGCCACGAATATGGCCGAACCGCCAAGAAGCGGCATCGGCTTGGCGTGCGTCTTTCGCGGCATTGGATAATCCAGCATGCCAGTCTTATGGGAGACTCGCATTGCCATGACGGTTGAAAATGCGGAGATTGCAAACGCCAGAATAATTGCTCCAACGGCAGCCCAAATCATCATTTTTTACTTCTCCTTGTCGATATGTTCTCGAAGACGATTTCTCGCATTGGTCAGAAACGGATGATATTGCCCGCTGGCGTAATCTGGGAACGTCCATGGAAGGGCTTCCCAATTACCCTGCCTGTAAAAAAGCGTTATCTCACCAAAAACGCCCCGGTCCAGGTAAATGCGGTGTGAGAAATTCTTCATGCTGGCAAGCACAAGCTTGGACAATTCGATATAGCCCGGGTCGAGATTGATCGGCCTGGCTGGTGTAGGGCCGGCTTTTGAGGCGAAATCGCATTCGAGCGAATTTGTCAGCAGCTTCATCTCTGGCAGAACCTTTGGAGTGGCAGGTTTGTCAAAAGCTATGAATTTTCGCAGCAGCGGGGTTCCCATCTGCTCGTCGTAATAATGAGTGTGGTCGAAGTCCATTACGTCGCTTTCAACGTCAATGGGGCCGTATGCTTTTTCCAGACACTTTTGTGCCTCTTCGAAAAGTTCTACCCTGGTAGAGATCATTCCACAGATGAGCTTAACAATAGGTGTTTCCCTGACTTCAGCCATGGTAGTATTTTCGTTGTCTTTGCGCCGCATGTCAACGATGCGGGTGTTTGCTGCGAGAGTATGCCTTCAGCGATTCACTTTGGTTTGCCGATAATAGTCCAAATAGAAAGGTGAACCGAATTGATTTATATCGCCCTGATATTCTGGCTTTTTATGATACTTTTTACGGCGGCTGGTGTTTATAGGCTTTGGACGCAGGTCTTAAAGCCCGAATGGGTCAATTGGGCCTTGTTTCCGGGAACGGTCGTTTCCGAGATGGCGTACATATTCGGCTGTCTCATAACCGGCGGCGAGATTAAAAGGGCAAGACTGCTGCCGATGAGGAACAAATCCTCCGGCCGCAGAAAAAGTTCAGACTCCGAGTGCACCACAGAGGCCCAGCCGCATCTGAAGATCGTAGGTCCGATAGTTTCGGCATTGCTTGCGTTTTTGGCATGCACCGGGGCAATAATAATTGTTCATTCACTTCTGGGTGAGCCGGTGATAAAGCAATTTACCACAGCCGATGGAATATTGCGGCTGGCGGCATTGCCAAAAGAACTTCCATCGAGCTGGGACGGATTTTGGGAGCAGGTTACAAGTATTATTCACCTGTTGCGGAGAATGTGCGATACGTTGATTTCACTCGACTGGCTCAAGTGGCAGGTGCCATTATTTATATATCTTACGATATGTCTGGCCATTCGCCTGGCACCGGTCGGCAGGGCGATGAGGCCGACACTTATCGCACTTGCGGCGGCAGCGGTAATTATTGGGCTTATCGGAATTGTCAGCAGCAGTTTCAAAGACGTTGTTGAGAAAGTCTGGCCGCTTCTTACCTATATTTGGACATGCCTGCTGTTCCTGTTGGTAATCACGCTTGTTATTCGAGGTGTTTATGCCCTGGCGGGTGTAATCATCGGCAAAAGCGATGAATAATTATCCTCGATAAATGCAGCGAGAAGTGTCCGATTCCCACACGGCTATAGCCGAGAGCCCCTTCAATTCAGGCGTTATCGCATCCCAAAGATATTTGGCTATCATTTCGCTGGTGGAATTTTCCAAGCCGGGGATATCGTTGAGACACTTATGGTCGAGTTTTGCCAGTATAGGGTCGACCGCTTTTTTAATATCTCCAAAGTCAATAACCCAGCCGACTTTCTCGTCCACATCATCGGTGACGTGAATGTCGATTCTGTAGCTGTGCCCGTGGAGGTTGCGGCACTTGTGACCCTCGGGTACGTTCGGCAGCGAGTGGGCCGCCTCAAAACGGAATGTCTTTACAACTTCTACTTTCATCAAACGCCTCTTTCAATATTTGGCCAGATAATTTTATGCAATTGCAGGCCCAGTCGCACGTCTAATCCGTCGCCGATAATCCATTTCGCGAGCTTAGCCGGATCGAGCTTTTCTGCGACAGGGGAGAAAATAACCGCACATTTTCCAGCCAACCCATATTCATCTATGGACAATTTGGCATACTTGTAGTCGTTGCTGTCGGCTATTACAAATTTGACCTCGTCTTTCTTGTTCAAATGCTCCACGTTTCTCCAGTGGGTTGAATCCTGCTGGCCGCTCGATGGACACTTGAAATCGACTATTTTTATTACACGTTCATCTACCGGCGAGATATCGATCGAGCCATTAGTTTCCAGCAGCGTTTCGTAGCCTGCATCGACGAGTTGGGTTAATAATCCCAAAGCAGCCCTCTGAAATAGCGGTTCCCCGCCGGTAACCTCGACTCTGCGACAGGCAAGTTTTTTTACCTGTTTGAGAATATCTTCGATGCTCATCGGCTTGCCTTGCTCGAGGGCGTATTGAGTATCGCACCAGTTGCATCGAAGATTGCAACCGGTCAGACGAATGAAGGAGCACGGCAGGCCCATGCGGATAGATTCGCCCTGTATGCTCAGGAAGATTTCATTAACGATTATTTTTTCATTCATGTGTGTTTGAATACCCACTCAAAACGGCGTTTGCCCAGCACTCGCGGATGCCACATTGATTCGATTGCGGGCGTGAAGGTGTTCATTACCAGAACAGCCATATAGAATGCTATCGGCAGGGCAAGATAAAGCTGGAACAGTGTTCCCGCGACACCGCAACCGATGCCGAACAGAACCTGACCTCCCGTGGTCACCGGCCGAGATGTCATCTCCGGTGCCATGAAAAACGCTGCCAGCAGCAGTTCGCTGCTGAGGAGTTGATAGTTCACGTAAGTAAACCCCGCAGCCAGGCCCTGCGACCATAGTGGGAACCAGGTAACTTCAATTGTGTTGTTCGGCCCGGCCAGTTTAATCGGCACGATTGCCAGCATTATCCATGTCGATACGACAAAGGCCATCGGGAGTTGCCATTTGACATAATTGCGATAAACCAGATACAGGCCGGCCACTATTATCATTATCGCGCATGTTTCACCGATGGAACCGGGCCTTACGCCGTAGATAAGATCGTTTATCGGGGGGAGTTTTTTCAATACTGCTGACTTGGCACGCGGAATGTCAGCTGGCATATTCAGGCCGCTATAAACGGGCTCTTCGCTGCTGGTGAGTCCGGCGAGTATCGCTTTGGGGCGGGTTACGATAAATGCGTCAGCTACCGAGCCAGGGTGAATTCGATGCCATTGACGGTAATCTTCAACATGCTTGGCGGCTTTTATGTCGCCCAGGATTATTTTGTTTTGCGCAAGGACAGGTGCGGCGTTGTTGAAGTTCGCAAAGGGCGTTGTGAGTGTAGCCGGGAATATTACGGTTACAACCAATCTGCCAAGCAGGGCAGGCTGCCATAGAAAATGCCCGACACCGCCGAAAATCGCCTTTCCGACAATTATCGCAAACGCCGATGCGATGAGTGGGATGTACCATGGCACGTAGGCAGGTAGCGTCAGTGCAAGAAGCACACCGGTCAGCCAGGCATGACTTCTGCCGAGAAGGGCGGGTGTCCGGGTGATTCTGTAATAGAGCTTTTCGATTGTCGTGCAGGAGATGACCGAAATAATCGCCACGACGAGTGCACGCCAGCCGAAAATGACGATACCTGCTGCCAACGGCCCACAAGCCACGAACAGGATTACAAGGAATATTGTCCTTACACGCTCGGGCGCACGAACAAATGGCATCTCAAGCTGTGGCAACTTTTCGTTGCCGATATTCTTTGGCTCTGCTTCATTTTTTTGCGTTTCGGTGTTCATAAATTAACTTTTGGTAAAAAGCGGAATTCTCTTTTCCAGTGCCTTGATAACTCTCTTGAGCTGTTTTGTGCGTTTTGCCAACGGCAGTCTTGCCGGACAGACATAGCTGCAAACTCCGCATTCCACACAGGCCATGACCGATGCCTTGCGGGCGTGCTCGATAAGCCCCAGTTCAAAAGCGTCGTTAAGCTCAGCCACATTCAACCTTGCCGGGCAGTGATCTCTGCACCACCCGCAACGAATGCACGGACTTGGCGCGGCTGCATGGTCCGTTTCCAATGCCAATACCGCATCCGTTGACGTCGTGATGACAGAATCGCTGCTGCACCGCAAACCCGTCATGGGCCCGCCGTGGATTGGCAGTTGTCCATTTTTGCTGGGGAAAAGTTCCCCGCAATTCACACCAAACGGTATCCAGAAGTTTCCTTTTCTTTCGCAATTTTCCCCAGAAAGCGTCACGACTCTGCCTGTAGGTGGTATCTCGCAGGCGACCCACCTGTAAACCGCAAAACAGGTAGAGGCATCTATGAGTGCAACGCCGGCGTCCATGGCATCGGATTCCGGCGGAAGCTCTTGCCGGGTAAGAACCTTTGTAAGAATCTCATCGGCACCGGTTGGATATTTATGCACAAGTGCTGTCAGATTTACGCCATATCTTTGGGCTGGGCCCACGAGTTCCAGGTAGTCACCTGTCCTGCGTTGGTCCACTACGAGCACGATGTCGTCAGCCCCGATTGCCTTGCCCAGAATCGCCAGGCCTCTTATTACCTCAACGCCATGTTCGGCCAGCAGGCGGTGGTTGGCTGTGACGTAGGGCTGATTTTCCATGACGTTGGCGATTAGTGTTGTGTAAGAAGTTCGGCGAGCTTTACTGATCCAGTCAGTCAGCAGCATTACCGGCTGTCGATGGGTAGTCAAAGCCCCCGCGGCAATCCGCTCACAAATGGTATGAGTATCCGCGTCGAGCCATAAGAATTTTTCTCTGACAGGAGTAATCCCGGCTGGTTTGGAAAGGTGGGTCAACTCTATGGCTGTGCTTTCGACGAAGCTGTCGCCTACAGGTACGCTGGCGACCGTCAAGCCTGCAACTTTACCCGAGAGCGGGGAGAAGATGTCGATCCCGCTATCATCCACAGCTGCAGCTATTTTTTGACCAGCGGTGACTTTGTCTAGAGCTTTTACGATAGGCTCAGCAACTATCTTGCCAAATGGTGCCAAGGGAATGCGCAGAGACTCGATCGGCTCCCACGGTTCGATGGGCGCAGAGATTGTGTCGTTTTTCTCGTCCGGCAGATCAATGCCGCCGGTAAATGTTCCGTATCTGCGAAGAAACATAGCCCAAGTAGTTTACAGGAATGTGCCCTCAGCATGAAGCACAACAAATGGAGAAAGCTGAAAGTCTTGATGCGAGGCTAAACGAGCGGCCTGGGCAAATTAATCACCTGCAGCTGGCTCGATGTCTTCGGCTACCTTCTTCTTCGACGCGGTGGGGGCCTTTATGCCCTTGTTCAACGCACGGTCGATATTCCTGATTGCCTGCTTCAGGCGTTGCTCGTTTTCGACAAGAGCAACACGGACATAGCCTTCGCCGTTTTCGCCAAAAGCTCTTCCGGGCGCGACGGCGACTTCGGCTTCTTCCATCAACCTCAGACAGAAGTCGATAGTGCTCTGACCGGCGAGGTGCTTTTCGGATATCTTGGCCCAGACGAACATGCTCGCCCGCGGAGATTCGACCTCCCAGCCGATTTTCCGCAAACCCGATACGACCACATCCCTGCGTTGTTGATAAATGTCGGCCTGCTTTGCGACATCTTCCTCGCAATTTCGCATGGCGATTATGCTGGCAATCTGCACCGGCTGAAATATGCCGTAATCGTAATAGCCCTTGATCGTGCTCAACGCACGGATCATTTCCGCGTTACCCACGCAGAAACCAATCCGCCAGCCAGCCATGTTGTATGGCTTGGACATTGTTATGAATTCGACGCCGACGTCCTTGGCGCCCTTGGCCTGCATAAATGAGGGGGCCTTGTAATCGTCGAAACACGTCCGGCCGTACGCGAAGTCGTGAATAATCTTTATGCCGGTGCGCTTGGCCAGGTCGACTACAGCGTCAAAAAAGTCGACATTATCCACCGTCATCGCGGTAGGGTTGTGCGGATAGTTAAGTATCAGCATCTTTGGTTTTGGATAAAGATGCTCAGCAACATAGGAGACTCTTTTGAGGAACTCTTCATCGTTGCCCAGCGGAACGTTTATCACGTTGCCCTCAGCCAGCGCGACCGCGTAAACATGAATCGGGAAGTAGGGGTCGCCCACGATTGCCGAGTCGCCCGGGCCCATCAAGGCCAGACACATGTGAGAGAAACCTTCCTTTGAGCCGATGGTCGCTATCACTTCGGTTTCGGGGTCGAGTGATACGTTGAAGAGTTTTTCATATTGAACCGCCACCTCGCGGCGGAGATTGTACACGCCGGAAGAAACGCTGTAGCGGTGGTTTTTGGGGTCTTTAGCGGCTTCGCAGAGTTTATCTACTACCTCGGCTGGCGGTGGGTCGAGAGGATTGCCCATGCCCAGGTCAATAATATCCACTCCGCTGCGGCGTTTCTCGTACTTCATCGCGTTTATCTGCGCAAAGAGATACGGTGGCAGCCGGTGAATTCGCGGCGATACGTTTAAACTCCACTCGTTAGTCACTTAAAAATCCTATTCTACCTGTTCTTTTAATATCGGGTGTACGAGCTTTATTTCTGCACTTTCAAAGCTGTTGCGCAGATATTGCATCTGCTCTGCTCGTATTTTTTGTTCCAGTAACCTAGCCTTAATCTCAGCGGTTACGTCGTCTAACTTCACGTCGGACGGTTCGATTATGTTATTCAGCTTGAGGATATAAAAGTCCGTGGCGACCTGGATAGGGTCGGAAATATCTTCTACTTCCTTCAAAGCCATCGCAGCCTGGAGAATTGCCGGCGGGGCAGTCTTGTCGGCTTGGCCCAGAGGCGGCAAGGCTCCGCCCATCCTGGCTGAACCGTGCTTGGAATATTTCTGTGCGAGTTTGGCGAAATCCGCGCCTTCCAGGTTTGCTTTTTCGATTATTTCCTGGGCCTCGGGAAGCGATGCTACCTGAATCATGCTCACTTGGGCTTTTTTGCCGTATTGGCCAAGGTAGACATCGTGGATTTCTTCATCACTGACGCTGACCTGGTCTTTCACCAGCTTGCGGAGAATTGCATTACGTCGCATCGTCAGGTCCCACTGCTTGCGTGAGATATTCCTGCGTTGGAGGAATGTATCGAGCAGCTTTGCCCTATCAGCCGGCTGCGACGTGCTGCGAAAAAGGCCAGCTAGGCTCTTGTCGAGTTCTTCCTGGATATCTTCCTGTGTTATAGTGATGTTTTCTTTCTCGGCTGCCTGTCTGACCAGCTCGTTTGCAATGAGCTGCTCTGCTACCTGTGTGCCGTAGCTGCGGAAAAGCAGATCGTTTGCCGCTTCCATGTAAACCGGCTTACCTTCGACGTAGGCCATCACGCTGGGGTCGGCTGGTTGGCTGGTCGGGGCCGGCTGGGTGGTTGGGGCGGCGGTTGTAGAAATTGTAGTCGGCTCCGGTTGCTCGGTAGCGACAATTTCCTTGGGTTCTGAATCACAGCCGAAAACAAGGCCGGACATTATCAAAATAGCCAAAAACTTGCGCATAGTTCACCTTTCACTTAAGAAGTTTAAGAGCCCCTAACAAAATGCTGCTGCATTCGGCCGGCTTGTTGTCCACCTGGCTTCGTCGGGCTGCATCGACAACCCGAGGGGTTGTCTGCTTCGCCCTCCTTGCCAGCCAGGCAACCGCTCGGCCTCGGTGCGACGCTTCATTTCTTTAGGGACTCTACGTTCCTGATATCGGAATATCGGAAAATTTTCAGCCTAGACTACAGTTTGATTTGTATTTCGTCAACGCCCGCTTGTTCGTCAGAAAAGTCAGGGGCCTTCAGCTGCCCGCAAGGCCTCGGCAAAGGCTGCATTTTGCGGCTGGGCAAGGGTCTGCTGGAATTGCTCCTCGCTCATTCCTTCGACATGACAATCGGCGTACAGGACACTTCTGTACTCTCCATTGTGGTTTTCTTGATAGTCGCAGGCTACGATAGCGGGCGGTGGAGCATCAGGAGGTGTTTCATCGTAATACATTTCTGATGGAAGATAGAAATAATCAAATTTTCTTTCACTATCACCTGAAGAGGGGCATTTAAACATGCGTTCGGAGATATAGCGAGCATCTATTAAGTCTTGAATTGTAGGAACAGCGTCTTCGTTATCTGCCATGTAAATAATGATCCCTTTACCTGTGCCGTTAAGATTTGCTAAGCAGACAGGCCGTACAGATAATTCGCGTGCATGGTTCAGTAAGGGCAACATAACCGAGATTAAAATTATTGGTAAAACTATAGCAGCTATTGCAAAGCCTTTTCCCGGGTTCTTTTTTGAAAGAGCTACGATGCCGAGAATTATCGCTATTATTCCACAGATTATTCCAAGACATGGAATTATCGTACAGAATGCCAGCACAAAGGCTGTTATTGCCATGGCTTTGGAAGCTTTTTGTTGCGTCTCGTCAGGTTGGTAGGTTGGTGGTTCAACGTGTACTGGCGGTTCGGGTGTTTGCGTCACTTCTTGCCCCTTTAATTTTAATAGCTTGGATGTGGCTGTGGATTATTATCTACTCGTTTGGAGATGATGGCTAGAAAAAAGCTCTAGCCGATGAATCTTGACTTCTTGCCGGTACGGTTTGTTATGACGGCGAAGGTAGGCAGCAGCAGCGGCCGGACTACGAAGGTGTCTATCAACATCCCCAGCGCAAAAGCGAATCCGAGTTGAGTCAGAAGCGTGATATCGCCAACCATCAGGCTGCCCAGGGTGGCTGCCATGATGATTCCGCAAGAAGAAATAACCGGCCCGGTCTGGGCAACCGCACGGCGGGTAGCTTCGATTGTCGGCAGGCGGCGGGCCTCTTCTGCAAGGCGGGCTGCCAGGAAGATGTTGTAGTCCTGCCCGACTGCGACCATAACCACGAACAGGAAAACCTCGACCTTCCAGTCCAGACCCGCAGCTCCAAAGATACCCGCGAACACCCAGTAGCAGATTCCCAGCGTGGCGAGATAGCTCAGCACCGTCGATGCTACCATGAAAGCCGACAGCAGGGCGTCACGCAGAAGCAGCATGACCATCACGAAAATCACAGCCAAAACCAAGGCTGCGATCTTATAAAAATCGCTCTGCGTAACTTCCTGGATGTCTATCATCTCAGCCGAAGCGCCCGCGATATGAAGTTCGCTGGCATCGCCAATTTCTTCTAACAGGCTGGAGACGCTCTGGCGTATCCGACCGACCGTTTCCATCGCCTGGGGGGAAAGAGCCGGGTAATCCAATATCGCCATTAGGCGCATGGTATGAAAGTCGCGGCTGATATATTGCGGCTGAATTTTGGCTTGTCCGAATTTTGTTACCAGGGCGTTAGTGGTATCGCTTATTTCATCGCCAAGCGGTTTGATGATGCTTCGTACATCACTGACCCCCGAAATATTATCGATGGCTGGTACTATTTTGCCGGCAATGGTTTGCCATGTTTTGGCGTCCTTGGTTTTTCCATTGCACAGCAGTATTTTTACCGGTGCAATCTGGCCGGGGGACCAATGTCGCTTTGCTATCTCCATTCCGACAGCTGCGTTACCGACCTTATCCTGCGTGTTGAGTTTCAAACCGGTCAGTGTGTCATAAACCCACATGAGCCTTCCACCGCGATAGGCCGGAATTGCCAGTGCGATAAGTGTAACTACCAGGATCAGCCTGGGTCTGGCTGTTACCGCGGCTGCAACCTTCGGCCAGAATTTTTGCCTGACCCTGTTTGTCAAAAAACCCAGCGGCAGGAATTTTCCGAATTTTCCTTTCGGCCAGAATAGCGGCCTGCCGATTATTCCGACCATCGCCGGTACAAGAGTTATTGCCGCAAGCAGGGCGGTAAACAGGGCGACTGCGACTGCAGGACCGGTTGTTTTGAAAATGCCGAATGTAGCGAAGCTGAGCATGCTCAGTCCGACGATGTCCGTGCCGGCAGAGGCGAAAATAGCGGCAAAACTGGCCACCAGTGCCTTGGGAGCCGACATTTCATGGGGAAGGTTTGTCTCGATGAATTCACGATATCTGCTTATCAGCAGCAGCGAGTAATCGATGCCGGCTCCGTAAATCAGCACGAAGACGAAGATTTTCTCAGCCGTGCCGACATGCATGCCAAACATCTCGCCGATATCGAGCAGCTTAACAGCCACAATGGCAGCGATGCTTATCGCAACCAGCGGAACCATCGCCGCTATCGGTGCTCCGTAAACCAGCAGCAGGATAATAATCACCGCCGCGAGTGTTACCTTGAGTGTTTGTTGGTGACTTTTTTCGGCGGCCTCGGCGTAGTCGTACCCGAAACCGCTCGAGCCTGTAACGGCTACCGAGAGTCCTTCGGGAAGGACTGATCTCTGCAGCAGCGTGCGAATATGGCTGACGACTCGTGCAGAGCGGGCCGTGACGAAATTGGCGGGGATGTCGACAATCAATAGGGCGGCCTGACCGATGTCGCCTGCCTTGCTCAGCATCGGGTTGGGGCCCAGGGGCTTGCCAGTAAGCGGATTTTTCGGAAATTCGACCAGCTTGGGAGAGGTTATTTTTAAATTCGCGATGTCGCCGTCTTTGACATGTTTTGTTTTGGTCGATGTTATCTTGCCGGCGATTTGGTCGATTATTTCCAGGTCGGCCTGGAGTAACTTGCCCTCTTTTCGCTCGAAGACGACTACCGCTTCGCTCAGGCCACTTCTTTCGGGAAAGCTTTTGCGCATTGCCGCGATGGCCTTGCCGTGGGGGGTGTCTTCGGGCATGAAGGTGAACTTGTCACCGGAATATTTATCCGAGGAGGGAATAAACCACACCAAAAGCCCGGCTGCGGCAATCCAGGTGGTTAAAACCAGCCAGCGGAAACGGAATGTCAGCTTACTGAACTTCATGAGCCACGCAGCATAACGTCATGGCGCTACGATTTCATCTTTATTTCTACGCCACGCTGCTTCCACTGCTCGACCAGATCGCGGAATTCTTCCAGCAGGTCGGACATCTGATTGGTCGCGTCGAGTAAGCTGTTGTAGAGTTTGGGGTCGTTGATGAACTTTCCGGCTGTGCCTTCGCCGGCTTCGATTTTCGTAGCGGCCTGATTCAGGTTTGTCATAAGTGCCGAAACGTTCTCGGCGCTTTCGATCAGCTTTTGGGCAAGTTCATCAAATCTCTTAGCCGCACTGGATGCAGGCACTGATATTTCCTCTACAGAAAGTTTCGCTTGTGTAGCAAAATCTTTGAGTGCTTCCATTGCCTCCGCGCCTTTTTCGCTGGCCTCGGAGAGATTGGCTAGAGAGCTTTTTATGTTTTCCTGGTTTTCGGTATCTCCCAGGACAGCATAAAGTGCGTCGAGAGCACGGTTGAGTTTGGTTACCGTCGATTTCAGGCCGGTGTCGGGTTGGATGGGCTTTTCGCCGTCTTTCGGCTCGACAGCTGGCTGAGTTTCCGGAGCGATAAGTTTGTTCAGATTACTCGCCAAATCGGAAAGACCTTTAAGAGCGTCTTTTAGTTCTTTGGGGAAAGCGCCGCTTCCCTTGCGAGTCCCCTTGAGCGTAATAACTTTGTCTTTAGGCAGGAAATCCATCACCTTGCCGGTTTCAGGATCTTTGAGATACTCGCCTTCCGGTATCAGTGTTAGGTAAGCACCACCGACGAGCCCTCGAGTGTATACAAACGGCTTGGCATTGGCGGGGATGGATATGTCCCAGTCGATACGGGCCACGAACGTCACGCCTTTTCGCGGGTCCCCGTCGGTAAATTCAACCTTCCTGACCCTGCCGATACTCATACCGGACAGATGGACCGGGTCGTTTTCCCGAACCTCGGAGGTTGACTTGAAGAGCATCTTTATTTCGTAACCTCTTTTGAAGACTTCCGGCAGGCCGGCAAAAAGCAATATCATAAAGCCGAGGAATGCGATACCAAGCAAAACGGTAATTCCAACTGCCATGTTTTTTGTCCGCTCTTTCATCGGCATATCTCCAAAGGGTCTATTTAACGTTAAAGGATGTTACTCCATTTGATTCTATGGCTGCGAGTTCTTCTTTACTTGCCCGACCCTGAACAAATCTGCTGACAACATCGTCCTTTATATCGTCGAGTTTGTCAGGGGTAGTGTCGGCAATGAAATGCCCGCCGTATAGCATGATGATCCTGTCGCCGACCTTACGCGCTGAGTTCAGGTCGTGTGTTACAACCACCGTAGTTGTGGAAAGGGCAGCTTGAAGCTTCAAGATGAGTTGGTTAATCATGTCTGCCCGGATCGGGTCGAGCCCGGTTGTGGGCTCATCATAAAGGATTACCTCAGGCCCTAAAGCAATAGCGCGAGCAAGCGCGACCCGTTTTTTCATTCCGCCGGATAGTTCCTCGGGATATTTTGCTTCAATGCCACTCAGGCCGACCAGTGCGAGCACTTCCCTGCACCGCTGGCGGCGCTGCTGGGGGGTGCCTTCGGAATGTTCTTCCAATGGGAAGCAGACATTGCCTTCGACCGTCATCGAGTCGAACAGGGCTGAACCCTGGAAAAGAAAGCCGAACCTCTTGCGGACCTTTGCGAGTTTCAGATCGTTCATTTCCGAGACTTCGTGTTTGCGAAAAAAAACCTTCCCGCTGTCCGGCTTGAGAAGGCCTACGATGTGTTTCAGGAGCACGCTTTTGCCGCAGCCGGACGGGCCGATGACAACGGTTGTCTTTCCGGGATAGATATCCAGATCGACTTCATCCAGCACTGTCTGACCGTCGAAGACCTTGGTTACCTTTCTCAGCTGAATTATCGGTTCGGTTTCGTTCATTCCTGTTCCAGCAAAATTACAAGCGCCCCTGTATTATATTATTGGTCTGCATCAAAGTTGAGCATCATCGCGATTTCATCGCACGCGTCGGCCTTGGGGCATGCGATACATTCTCGCCAGACTTTTTCCGGCAGTGTTTCGCGTTTGATAGTTTTAAAACTGTGCTGGGCGAAAAAATCTTTTTCGTATGTCAGCGTGAACAGCTTTTTTACCCCGATATTCTTTGCATCTTCAATGGCTGAGAAGAGGAGCTTTGAGCCTATTTTTTTTCGCAGATGGTCCGGCGAAACAGCCAGTGATTTGACCTCGGCCAGGTCTGCCCAGAAAATGTCAACAGCCACGCATCCGACAACTTCGCCATCGATTTCCGCGACACAGAATTCGCGCAGCGTTTCATATACGCTTTCGAGACTTCGATGAATCATCCGGTCCCGTTCGGCGTAATAATTTATCAAGCCGCAGATGGCCGCGGCGTCCGAAATGCATGCCGGCCGTATAATCATAGTGACTTATTCTATAAACATTAATTTACAATGACATTATAAATAAAACCAACCTCTGTAAGGCTGATAAATAAAATAGTTATGTCTTTTCTCCGCGTTTACGGGCGGGTATTATTTTTTTGGGGAAATGGTTATGACGCCGATGAAAAACAATTTCGGTCAGTTTCTTTGGGAGCCGAGCCCGGCCCCGCCATGTGTTTTTGTTATTTTTGGTGCAACTGGCGACCTGATGGCAAAAAAGGTTGCCCCAGCCCTTTATAATCTCACGCGCGAAGGTTTGCTAGGTGAAGATTCGGTTTTTCAGGGAATAGCCCGACGCCCCCGCAGTGATGAGCAATTTCGCGCTGAGATGCTCGAGGCAATCAAGGCCCACTCTCGGACGCAACCTATAGACGAAAAATTCTGGCAGGAATTTTCAAAAAAATGGTACTACACCGTAACTCACGCCGACGCGAAAGAGGAATTCGAATCCCTGGCGCAGCGTCTGGATGAACTGGACAAAAAGCATAATACTCGAGGGAATCGTGTTTTTTATCTCGCCATGCCGCCCGACAGCGTAGCAGAGGTCTCCCGGAATCTGACTCTCGCGAAATTGAATAAGCCCAAAAGTGCTGATTCCTTCGTGCGAGTCGTTGTGGAAAAGCCCTTCGGTAAAGACCTTTCCACTGCCCGTAAGCTGAACAAAACCCTTTTGGCCGACTTCGATGAATCCCAGATTTATCGCATAGACCACTATCTTGGAAAAGAGACGGTTCAGAATATTCTGATATTCCGTTTCGCCAACGCGATCTTTGACCAACTGTTCAACCGCGAGTATGTAGACCATGTTGAGATAACTACGGCTGAGACGGCCGGCATGGAAGGCAGGCGTGGGGCATACTACGAAACGACTGGAGCTTTGGGAGATATGGTACAAAACCACATGCTGCAGCTTCTAGCTCTTGTCGCCATGGAAGTTCCAACCTGTATTCATTGTGATGCGGTACGCGACGAAAAGGCAAAAGTTCTCCAATCGCTTTTACTACCGAACCCCAAGGAAGTTCAAAGCTGCACTGTCCGCGGCCAATATGTAGCGGGAAAGGGTACTGCTGCGTATCGCCAGGAAAAAGGCGTAGCAGAAGATTCCCAGGTAGAAACATTTGCCGCGATAAAGCTTTTCATAGATAACTGGCGTTGGTCTGGAGTACCGTTTTATCTGCGTACCGGCAAAAGATTGGCCGCCAAGACCAGCGGTGTTGTAATAGTTTTCAAACGCGAACCTATAAGTTTTTTTGAAAATCTAGGTTGTGATGTCAGGGGAAATAATCGTTTGGTTTTCAGGATATATCCCAACGAGGGAATATCTTTGATATTCGACTCGAAAGTGCCGGGGCCAAGGATGATTCTGAGGCCTGTGGAGATGAATTTCCGTTATGATGCGGCTTTTGCGTCTGCCTCGCCGGAAGCATACGAGCATTTGATCCTCGACGCGGCCCTTGGTGATTCGACACTTTTTATTCGCAACGACGAAGTAGAGGCTGCCTGGGCTTTTGTCGATAGAATAAAGAGTGCCTGGAAATCTACGAATTTACCGGACCTGATTGAGTATGATCCTGGCTCGTGGGGGCCAGATTCTGTAGAACGTTTATTTGAAGACCCTTACAAACGTTGGTATAACATCTGATAGTCGGGATAGAATTCAGGGGTGGGAGATTATGGTTAAGGCGAGTAAAAAGCCGAAAATTCTTGTCGAGAAAACAGCCGAGGATGCCAGAAGTACTGCATCTGAGCTGTTTCAGACAATCATCTGTGACGTTGTGGATAAGTTCGGTGTTTGCACAATGGCCCTGTCGGGTGGAACCACGCCGCGATATCTATATCAAGACCTTGCCAGCCAGGTTACGCAGGGCAAAGTTCCGTGGAACAAAGTCGAGATATTCTTCGGCGATGAGCGCGACGTTCCGCTAGACAACATTGAAAGCAACTACCTCATGGCCCAGCGGGCATTGCTGGACCATATTCCTGTTGAGCCCAACAGAATTCATCCCATGCGCTGTGATGTCGAGAATCTCCAGGAAGCAGCTGACGAATATGAAAATTCGATTAGGCAGATAGTGCAGACCGGCCCGGGCGGGATTCCTCAATTTGATTTGATTCTTTTGGGAATGGGTGGCGACGGTCATATTGCGAGCTTGTTCCCCACGACTAAAGCTCTAGAAGAAAAAAAGAGACTCGTGGTTTCCCAGTTCGTCCCTGTCCTTGGCCGCCGGCGAATGACATTCACCTACCCACTGATTAATGCAGCCAGGAATATTATCCTGCTGGTTACAGGTGTTGATAAGGCTGAGGCTATCGAAAGATTGCTCGGCGACGGTGAAAAAGCCAAAAAGGACCTGCCGGCAGCTGGCATTTCGCCACAACATGGCGAGCTTGTCATAATACTCGATCAGGCTGCGGCAAAAAGGTCGGGGTTAAAGTCTTAGGGGCTATTTTCTGGACTATTGTCGCATGAGGCAGGCATGGCAGTGTGATTGATTATCCGCAAGTGGTTTAAGCTCCGGCTGCTGCGAAACACATCTTTTGACGATTTTCACCTCCTGCCCATCTGATATTATTGTGGCTGTTTCTGCTTCGCTCATCTCGGTAGCCAGTTTACGCGTAAGAGGACATCGCGGATGAAAAGCACAGCCGGCGGGTGGAGTAATTGGCGAGGGTATTTCTCCCGGCAGCGCAACGTGGCTGCGGCTACGCTGGGGTGCAGGCATGGGCACAGCCGAAAGCAATGCCTCTGTGTATGGATGAGTCGGGTTTGCATATATGTCGTCGCGCGGTGCGACTTCGACGATTCGCCCAAGATACATCACGGCTACCTCGTCGGCGAAATGTTCGACCACGGCCAGGTTGTGGGCAATGAACAGAAATGACAAACCCAATTGATCCTGAAGGTCGTTGAGGAGGTTCAGTATCTGCGCCTGAATGGATACATCCAAGGCGCTAACCGGCTCGTCGCAGACGATAAAGTCCGGGTCGGACGCAAGAGCTCTTGCGATGCCGATTCTTTGACGCTGGCCACCCGAAAATTCATGTGGGTAGCGGGAAGCGTAACCGGCTGAAAGGCCTACCCGTTCGAGAAGTTCTCCAACACGTGTTTTCCGCTGACGTCTGGGCACGATTTTATGAATTCGGAGCGGTTCGCCGATTATTTCCCCGACAGTCATTCTAGGATTCAACGATCCGACAGGGTCCTGGAAGATTATCTGCATCCTTTTTCGTAGCGGACGCAGTTTTCGCCCATGCAGCGTAAAGACATCCTCGCCGTCGAAGTTTACATTTCCAGCTGTCGCTTTCTCCAACCGAAGAAGTGTCCTGCCGACGGTGGTCTTGCCCGAGCCGCTTTCGCCAACAAGGCCAAGGGTCTTGCCTCGCCGAACCGTCAAGTCGACTCCATCGACAGCTCGGACATGAGCTTTCACTCGCGAGAGCAACCCGCCGCGAATGGGGAAGTGGGTCTTCAAGTCTCTAACAGTTAAAATCACATTGTCTGAGTTATTTTGCATGCACTATATTCTTTCGCTCGGGTCGGTAGCCTTGGCATGTTCGTATCCCGGGCATTCCCAGCACGCAGCCCAATGCCCTTTTTCCACCTCGCGCAGCTCGGGCTCCTGGGTTTGGCATCGCTTTAAATTGCAGCCGATGGGGCAGCGAGGATGAAACTTGCAGCCGTCGGGAAAATGAAGCGGATTCGGCACGGTGCCCGAGATGGTTTCGAGACGGTGCTTCTTTTCGCCGAGTTTCGGCAGCGATCGGAACAGGCCTTGCGTATATGGGTGAAGCGGTTTTGCGAAAAGTTCTCCCACTTCGGTAAGCTCAGCCATCTTTGACGCGTACATGACGCCGACGACGTCGGCTGTCTCCGCGACGACTGCCAGATCATGTGTTATCAGAAGTATGCTCAACTGCGTCTGTTGCTGCAGTTGGTTAAGCAGGTCGAGAATCTGAGCCTGGATGGTCACGTCCAGGGCGGTGGTCGGCTCGTCAGCGATTATCAGCCGCGGGTTGCACGAAAGGGCCATCGCTATCATTACTCTCTGCCGCATGCCGCCGGATAGTTGGTGGGGATACTGCTCGAACCGCTGGGCTGGGGCTGGAATGCCAACCTGGTCCAGAAGCTCAATCGTCAGCTGTTTTGCCTGGCGGGCTGAAGCCTTTCGATGCAGGCGTATGGCCTCGACAATCTGGCTGCCGCAGGTGAACACAGGGTTAAGCGAACTCATTGGCTCCTGAAAGATCAGGCTGACCTGACTGCCGCGAACTTTGCGCATCTGCTTTTCGCTCAGGTCGAGCAGGTTCCGGCTGTCCAGTTCGATACTGCCGCCTGCGATTTTCCCCGGCGGGGTCTGTACAAGGCCCATTATCGAAAGGGCGGTTACACTCTTGCCGCAGCCGCTCTCGCCAACCAGTGCGAAGGTCTTCTGTTTTGCGACGCTAAAGCTCACGCCGTCGACAGCTTTGACGAGGCCGTCCTCGGTGTGAAAGTGCGTTCGCAGATTACGAACCTTCAATAATGTTCCGTTATCACTCATGCAGACCTTAACTTGGGATCCAGTGAATCTCTAAGCCTGTCGCCGAATATGTTCAACGCCAATACCAAAATAAACATCGCAAATACGGCAGCGGTAAGTTCCCACCATCTGCCGACGAACAAATCCATTCTCGCGGCGTTTATCATGCTGCCCCAACTTGGAGTGCCTACTTCAACGCCCAGGCCGAGATAGCTCAAAATTACTTCTGCCTGTACCGCGCCGACAAAACCCAGCGAGAAGCGAATGATCCCGATATGCATGACGTTCGGGAGGACGTGTCGTAAAAGAATTACAAACTTCGGCGTGCCGATGCCGCGAGAGGCAAGGACATAATCCAACTCGCGGATTTTCATCACTTCAGCCCGCACGAGGCGGCACGTGCCAATCCAGCTGATGACCCCGAGAGCGAGATAAACTCCGTGTATTCCGGAAAGATCAAGTCCAAGGAAAGTTACATCCTTGAACGCGAACTTCATCGCTATAAGCAGAATGATTCCCGGAATATTGGCCAGCGTCGTATAGAACCAAACTATAAGGTCGTCTATCCACTTCCCGTAGAATGCAGCTATAGCTCCAAGAATCATTCCAAGCGGAACGGCTATCAGGTTGGCCATCAGACCGACCGTGATCGAAACCTTAGCCCCGAGCATGGTCTTTACGAGTACGCTTTTGCCGCTCCAGTCGCGGCCGAAAATATCCCAGGCCGACTTTAGCGAAGGCGGATTGTTGGCTTTTGAATAGTCTGCTGTATCGGCAAAGGCGGTAATGTTTTCACAATGCTCTGCAGCGAATTCCCAAGCCGCCCCGGCCAGTGCCAAGAGCATAAACAGTGCTATCACAACAAAGCAGATCATCGCGGACTTGTCGCGCATAAGTCTGCGGCGAGCGTCGGCCCATAGGCTTCGGCCTGCTTTGCTTTCGGCAGCTAAAGTTTTTTTGCTCTCTGGTTCCATGCTTTCTATTGAAGTCGAATTCGCGGGTCGAACACCGCGTAGCTAAGGTCTGTTACGAGAATGCTGATTGTGTAAATCAAGGATGAGAGGAACACCAACCCGCTCAGGATCGGTTCGTCCTTTCCGTTAATGCTCGATAGCATCAGGTCGCCCAGGCCCGGAATGCCGAAATATGTTTCCGTCAGCAAGCTTCCCATTATCAGGTAGGGCAGTGTTAAAATCAGGTTCGTCAAGATCGGCAGCATGCAGTTTTTCAGAACGTGCTTGAAAAGCACTGCCGGCAGGGGCAGGCCCTTCGCTCTTGCTGTGCGGACATAATCGCGGTTTGTTTCGTCCAGAATAACTGTGCGATAAAACCGAACCGAGCCGCCAAGCCCAGCGATGACCATGATTGTTATGGGGACGTAGATGTTGGCACGATAGGCCAGACCGTAGGCGTGTTTTGGGAAGAGTTCGAACATCAGCCATTGGCCGTAAATCATAAACGCCAGGAAGGGTATGCACATTCCCAGTACCGACAAAAACACGCCGGCCTTATCTACGACGCTGTTGCGATAGTAAGCTACGAAGCATGAGATAATCATCGCCGCGAACCAGCCGACAGCCAATGCCGGTATGGTCAGTGCCAGACTTCTCGGGGCACGCTCGGAGATAACCGAGGTAAGCTTTTGATTGTCCTTTAGGCTGCGGGCCTGAAATGTTGCGGATTTCAACAAATGGTCGGCGAACTGTGAGTTGAGCACTTTTGCAAAAGACCATTGAGATATCTCAGCGGAAACCAGCTGTTGATTCGTTTTTTCGTCTTTATTCGCGGGAGCGGTGTTTATCGCTTCTATCATCTCGCCGCAGGTTGCAGTTCCGCTTAAATCGATTTTTACTTCCTTGCCGTCAGAAAGCGAAAGCTGCATTATGGTTTGCGGGCCAAGCCTGTTTTTGCCGACAAGTGTTTCGATAGGGGTGTCGGACGAAAGGCGGAAGATATATTTGCCCATGCGGACATTTTTAAATTCATCAGACGGGATGAGCGTCAGGGCGTCAATAGAACCGTTTTTGGAAAGGTCTTTTATGCTGAAAGACTTCTGGCCGGCGGTGTTGTCGGTAATCAAAAGCTGGCGATGGAAGTTCAGGAACCTGGGCCTGTCGTAACCGTGAGCGTGCCTCCAGTCGGCTTTCATTTGCTCGGTGGCCTTTTCGCCAACATGGGCAGCTGCGATGTCGCCGGCGATGACGCGGAAGAGCACGAACGTAACTATCATCACGCCAATGATGGTAAGCACAGCCTGGAAAAGTCGCCTGGTTATGAACGCACCCAATTTACATTCCTCCCCGTTTATGTCTCAGTTCGGCGTCCAGGCGAATGAATTTTCGGAATCCGTAACCGATAGGATGCGGCTTTATGTTATGCATCCAATCGTAGGCGAGCGTGAAGTATATCGGCTCGCTTAGGAGGACCATCGGGCAGTCCTCGTTCAAAATTTTGACCATCTTTACATAAAGCTCGACTCGCTTTTGTTCGTCCATCTCAGCCGAGGCCTGTTCAAAAAAAGTATCGAAGAGTGGATTGCTGTAATTGGTATTGTTCGTGCCGAGTTTTATGTTCGGCGAATAGTAAAGCTGGAGGAAGTTTTCAGCATCAGGGTAATCGGCATGCCAGCCCATCGCATAAACTTGCGTTTGTTTGTTATGGACCTTCTTTTGCAGCGTTGGCCAGTCGTTCATCTCGACCTTTAGCTCAATGCCGATTTTCCTGAACTGCCCTTGGGTGAATTCTCCGACTCTCCTGTAGTGTTCGTCAGTGCCGGGCATGTCCAGCGTTATTGGTGGAATATCATCGCCAGTTTTGATGACACCGGCAGCGATGAGTTCGGCTTTAGCCTGTGCAATTTTCTTTTTGGCCTCTTCGATATCAAGGCGAGAGTACGGGCTCGGGCCTGCTTGCTCATAACCCTTGAAGCTGCTTGGCAGGGTGTTGACTGCCCGTATTCCCCGGCCGTTGTATATGACCTCTATATATTGTTCGACGTCAAACGCCAGGTTCAGTGCCTGACGCAACGATTTGCTTTTACCGAGGACCTTGTCGTCCATATTAAAGGCGAACCAGAAGACAGCCGGTGCGTTGGATTTTATCAGGCGAATGCCTCTTTTTTCCCATCGCTGGGTCAGCTCTTTGGACGGAGAAATGACAGATGAATAAACCTCTCGCGGAATGCCGGCTGTGTCTCGCTGCTTGGTCAAAAAGAGCATCCATGAAGGGTTCGCCTCGGCGACGAAGGTGAGGTTTATTATGTCAATAAACGGGACCTTTTTTCCGGCATCTGCCAGCAGGCCAGCTTCGGTGTCACCCGGTCCGCCCTCGGCTGGATAGAAAAACTCACGGAAGTCGGGGTTCCGCACCATCAAGATTTTTCCGCCCTTTATCCACTCTTTAAGGACATATGGGCCCGTGCCAATAGCTGCAGGAACTTCGAGTATCTCGGGGTTTCGCTCGTTTTCCGGGATACTCTCGCGGCCGCCTTTTTCGTCAGCTCTGGTGGCGAGGTGATAGTCTATTAACTCATCCGGTATCGGTGCGTAGCTGTGAATGGCCAGAACATAGAGGAGCTGCGGGAATGATTTGGTCAATTTTATTTCCAGCGTATGTTCGTCCAGGGCTTTGATTCCCGATATTTGCTCTTTTGTATATCGGGAGAAATCGCCTTTGCGGTAACGGCGGGTGTTCTGGCGGTAATCGTCCAGGCCTTGAATTTTGCCTTGTATCAGTGCCAGGCTCAGCGGGGTTGTTATGTGGAAATCCGCGATTCGCTTAAAAGCCAGCACAAAATCGTCAGCCCTGAGAGTCCTGGTTTTCGCCTGACCCTTTTCGTCCAAGCCAAAACAGGCATTGCGGGAATATTTGATTCCTTTTTTAATTTTTACTCGATACGTCAGCCCATCGGGGGAAATTTCCGGCATGCCATCAGCAAGGAGCGAGACAATCTCGACAGGCCGCTTCAGATAGTGATAGGCATAAAGGCCTTCGTAGAAATTTGCCTGAATGCCTGCTGACGTAGTATCGCCGCAAGTGGCTGGGTCTATGGATTTGACTTTTGCGCTGTAGATGTTGTGAGCGACAATTTTTCCTGAAAATTCACTGTCTGTCTTTTTTAGAAGCGCAAACGGGGACAACGCCAGAAGAATTACCAACAGAATCGATATGAGATAAAACGATCTCATGTATTATTGCGGCTTTTGGACGCCAATATCCTTGAGCTCCGTAGCCCACTTGAACAAAGCTGATTTCACTTCGGCCCCAATTTCTTCGGGAGTTTCCGGCTCGGTCAAAGCCGTGGTTACAAAGCTATTACGTTTGCCGATAAGTGAATTGAATAGAGTTTCGCATTCCCTCAGCAGCAGGTCATTTGCCTTCGCGGTTTGGCCGTCTTCATCGGCACTGTCAAATGCCTGCGCAGAAGACCATGCAGCCTTGAAACTCATCTGGGCTATGCTGCTTTTGAGTTCCTGATTGTCAGTATTTGTCGAGAGATAGTTTTCCATGGCCTTAATGCCTTTCTGGCAGGCCATGGCCATAGTTTCGTCGCCTGTTTCTACTCGCTCGCATACCGGGTTCCAGTTTTTCGCAAGTACCTCGAAAGCTTTGCTGCGTGTTTCCTTGAGGAGCTCTTCGCTTACGGTGGAACTCGGAACTGTCGGCATCTGGATCATCAGGAAAATCTGTCCGAGAACCGGACCTACTTTTTCCTGGGCCGCCCTTTGCTGGAGGGAGTTAAGCATCGCCTCGCTGAAGGTTGGTCCCTGTGCGAGAAGTGGCATGCGTATTTGCCTGTAACCTTCCCAGCCGAGGTAGCGGACTGCCGGATTCTCATGATGAATTAGTTTTTCCAGGGCCGGCTGGATGGGTACCTGCGGCATCTGTGAAAGGGCAATCGCAAGGTTGACCTGTTTGAGTGTCTTTTGGGTCAGGTCTTCGTCCAGCACTGGTGTTGCAAGCTCAGCTGCCCTCTGTGCAAATGTGTAACGATAGCTGGCACTGTCGTAATCCCTGTAATCGCCAAGAAAGCGGGCGCGAATTTCTAAAACTTCTGTTGTCTCTTTTGCACTACGCAGCATGTCGAGCCAGTAGTTTATCCGCTTGTCGATCTGTGTCTTGTATGCTTCAGTCAGCGTACCTTGCAGGGCTGAGTCAGGAATATCCAGCTTCGGTGGTTGGGCAAGTAGTGGCGATATTGCTACCGAAAGAATTGCCATGGACAGGATTGTCTGCCTGATTAGGTTCCTTTGCATTTGTTACATCCTTTATATACGAGCTGAAAACTACTGTGAAGCCTGATGGTAGAAAGCCTTAAGCAGCTAGTCAAGCAGCAAGTGTAAACCCATTAGAGCCTATCATACTAACCACACGGGCCGCGACGGAGCGGATTTTGTCGCAGGCCAAGGCGCGAGGGCGATGTTGGTCCTGGCGGGCCTTCGAGCCCGAACAACGCCGGCCTGGGGCAAAAGATGCCCGTCCCTTCGGGCCGCGACAAAAATGAGCGTCTGCTGCGTCAAAACTCCTCGCCATACCATGAAGGTATAGCTTCGTCGCTTTTCCTTGCATCCATCTCATTTTTGTCACAACGCGGCCCCGTGTGGTTAGTATGATAGGCTCTTACTACGTTGAATGGGGTAAAAAGGCATTTTTTTGCTGGGAATTTCCATACCAAAGGTTTTTTTTGATATAACCACCTGTAAAAAGAAGAGTAATACTGAAATATGTGTTTTTTCAAAAGTTCGGGGCCTAAAAGCTATTGTAACTCTTAACATCTTATTCAAAAGTGAGTTAAATATCTTTTTGTTCGTGGAGATTGCACAATTCAACTATAATGGCATTTGCCGCACATTGCAGTGAAGCGGCGTTTTTTGTTGCAAGGCATTATCCGTGAACTAAACTAATTGCATGATTCGCATGTCTTAATAGTTTCATTTGTCTTGGGTTAGCCCAATTTTCGGGGCAGGAAAATATGGCGAACGTAACATATGACGATCGCAGTTTCCTAATAGACGGCCGGCGTATCTGGCTCGTCAGCGGTTCCGTACATTACTTTCGAATTCCGCATGAGTTATGGCGTGACCGCCTCTTAAAGGCAAAACGTGCCGGCCTGAACTGCATAAGCACCTACGTTGCATGGAACTTTCATGAATCCCAGGAAGGAGAGTGGGATTTCTCCGGCGACAAGGACATAGTAGAGTTCGTCCGTTTGGCCAATGAGCTTGGTCTTTACGTGATTCTGCGGCCGGGCCCATATATCTGCGGGGAATGGGATTTCGGTGGACTGCCTGCCTGGCTTACAACAAAAACCGGAATCGCATATAGAACATCAAATGCTGTCTATACGCATTATTACGACAAGTACTTCCGGCAGATACTTCCCAAGCTGGCTGAGTTGCAGATTACCCGTGGCGGCAATATCGTTCTTGTGCAAAATGAGAACGAGTATTTCATGACCACCTCGCCGGACCGCCTGAACTATCTTGAGTTTATAAACACACTCTTTAGACGCGGCGGTTTTGACATTCCCATCATCAGCTGCAATCTTTTTTCCACCCCAGCTGTGCCCGAGACCATTGAATGCGCAAACGGCTGGGGCAACGAGGTTCAGCTCTTAAAGAAGTTGCGGCTGAAACAGCCTAACGCGCCATTGCTGATGACTGAATACTGGTGTGGCTGGTTTGACTGCTGGGGTAGCGGCCATCATACCAGGGACGCACGGCAGGTCGCTCGGCGAGCGATGGAGATTCTTGGCTGCGGGTCGCAATACAACCTTTATATGTTCCATGGCGGGACGAACTTCGAGTTTTGGGGTTCTCGCTTGAGCTGTAGTGATTCCAGCTACCAGACAACGAGCTACGACTTTGACGCACCGATTGCCGAAGGCGGTGGCCTGACCGAGAAATATTACTCTCTTCGTCTGGTCAATATGTTTGCACGCCAGTTCGGTAGCTCTCTTGCAGGTATGAAGATGGACCCCCCGGGAGTCAGTGTGCATGACTCGACTAATGTTTTGAACCTCTCGGGTCCTTCTGGAAGGTGGGCTGTTATCAGCAACGGTGGAAACGAACAGATAAAGACTGCTAAAATATCTTTGCCCGAAGGCGAAGATCTGGAAGTTACGCTCGAGCCTCTGGGCGCGACAGCTGTGCCTGTGGGGGTTAGGCTGGCTGATGAATGTCGGCTGGACTATGCCAATCTCATGCCGCTGGGATTCTTCTCTTCAAATCACGGCAAGAAAGTTCTGGTTTTCCATGCGCCGGCGGGCTGGGATGGTTTGGTTTGCGTTAATGGCAGCAAGATTAATTCAAAAATTCCTGCCGGTGATGAGCCTAAGATCATAGAGACCGATGAAGTTCTCGTCGTTTTCATTAACAGCGATTTGGCAAAGCGAACCTGGTTGTTGGATGATAAGCTTATCTTCGGCCCGGACTTTGTCGGAGAAAATGAAGAGCAAATTCGCATAGCATCAGCTGCTACGCAGTACGCCTGGCTTTCTCTGTCCGAGTCGCAGCTTCGGCATAAGAAACTCAAACCCGCCGCCACGCGCAAGGCTAGGGCGCCTCAGTTGCGTCCGTGGAAGCGGATTAGCGTTTGCATGGAACCGGCAGCCAAGGATATGGAATGGAAAAGCATAAGCGGTC
The DNA here is from genome assembly GCA_964401835.1 of uncultured Planctomycetaceae bacterium. GTDB lineage: Bacteria > Planctomycetota > Phycisphaerae > SM23-33 > SM23-33 > CAYNZP01. The sequence goes on along the minus strand of CAYNZP010000005.1, from coordinate 84,736 downwards.
CTCACGATGTTGACTCGTTAGGCATTAACCACGGTTACCTCTGGTACAGGCTCGAAATAGACCAGCCGCGTCTGAAAAAGCGATATCTTTTCCTGCCGGAATGTGAAGACAGGGCGATTGTTTACCTCAATGGCAATCTTGTTGGAACATGGGGGCGGGGAGAAGGTGCGACAAGGCAACCAATGCCCGCTCAGTTCAAACGCGGAAAAAATGTTATTGTAATGCTGGTAGATAATCTTGGACGTGTAAACTTTGGCCCGAGGCTTGGTGAGCAAAAGGGGTTGTATGGTCATGTTTTCGATGCCAAGGGGCTGAGGACAACGAAATTCAAACTCGCCCCAATGGAGAGCTTCCCCAAAAGGGTTATACCAAGGCAGCAACAGCATATGCTTGCCATGCTGGAAAAGCTGCCAGTCTGGAAGGCGGAGCTTTCGGTTCCTCTTACAAAAGTTGCGCCCGTGCACATTTCTTTTGCAGACATCCCCAATAGCGTAGCGGTGTTGTGTAACGATCGCACAGCAGGCTTTTTCAATTCGGCTGAGAATAATTTCGGGGACGTCACGCTTGGCAATGAGCTGGTTAAGGGCAAGAATATCATCAGGCTGATTTTGTGGGGCGATGTCGATCCAAAGTCGCTTGAGAAGGTCAAGTTTTTCAGTCTTAATGAGTGCATCTCAGAGAAAGCTGCCTGGAGTTACAGGCCTTGGGACGTGCCTGTTGAAGGCGGCCCGATTGTAGGTAAGGACAGGCCCGCCTGGTATATGAGTAAGTTCAGGTATTCTCCTGCGGACAAGCCGCTTTTCCTGAATATTACTTCAGCTAAAAAAGGGCAGGTGCTGCTCAACGGCAGAAATATTGGCAGGCATTGGAACGTTGGCCCACAGGAAAAATACTTTCTTCCCGAATGCTGGCTGAAGGATGAAAACGAACTTCTTATCTTTGACGAGCAGGGAGCAATCCCTTCACGCTCGAGTTTGTGCTTTTGCCCGAAAGGGCCCTTCGGTCAATAAAGCTGCCCGCAATTCTTAACGCCAAATCCAATGGAAACGCAATCCGCTTGTTCTGCGGTGGTGTCTGTGATGTCTGCGGCCCCAGTTGCGATGGCGCAGCCTCCTGAAATTGCGATGATTGCAACAGGAACAATTTCGACGGCTGAATTGATGGTGACGGCTTTTTCTTATTCGATATCTGGTACGATCCCTGTCCCATCTGTGGCGATCGAAATCGCCAGTGTCGACAAAAACAATTGTTATGCCGTTTTGGCTGACTACTGACCGGACCCGATTCCTTTCAATATTCCTGGCTTGGGCAGTTGATGCAACAAGCAGAACTCCCAGGACTCCAGTGCCAACCAGGATGCCGACTTTTTTTTTTGTCAGTGTGTTCATGATTAGCTCCTTTCGCCTTAAATGCTCCCTTGTCTTTTTGAACAAGTGGGTTATCACAAAAAATACAGACAAATTTGGGCTCGATGAGTTAGGCCTGAAGTTGCTAAAAAGGACTCGTCCAGCGTAAGTCCTTGGAAGGTGTGAAAGTTCAAAAAAGTAAATAAAATTGATAACTATTTTTGAAACCGAGCCTTACGGCGTATAATATTATGTATAAACAAGGGAAGTTTTTCCGTCAATTAAACCATTTTGCTACATCTTAAAACAAAGACTTACGAAAGGCTGGCTGTCTGAAAAAATCAGGTGCAAATTTTTCTTGTTTGCAAGAAGTCTTTGGCATACTATGACTTGCAGCAATTAGTTAAGCATTTCCAAGACTTGTTGCGTTGGTGATTTTATTTTTGAAGGTGCATTGTCTCGCAAAGGAGATTTTTATGCACACAGTGACGAAAAAAGAGTTGATTGATCGGATTGCCGAGAAAACCGGCAATAAACGCATTGCAGTCAAGAGGATCGTTCAGGGCTTTCTGGACGAAGTGATCAACGAGCTTGGTCACGGCAATCGTCTGGAGTTCCGCGACTTTGGTGTGTTCGAGACCAAAGAGCGGGCTGCACGTATCGCCCAGAACCCCAAGACCCTCCAGCGCGTGCAAGTTCCGCCGAAAAGAACTGTTAAGTTCAAAGTCGGCCGGCTGATGAAGCAAAAGCTTCAGGAAGGCATGCAACAGTCTCAGCAGGAAACCCCATCCTGGTAATAGCTGGTCAGTCGTGGACAAGATAAAGGGTTTTCCTGTCTGATATGTTTGCTCCTGCTGCCTCGGGGGTGGCAGGGGTTTGGACACTTCAATATTGCCGCGGTTCGTTAAGGGCCGCGGCTTCTTGATTGTATACGAGGTCTCTTATTGCACTTGTTTGTGCTGCGCTAATAAGCTAACCTCATTGGCTCGTTAAGATTTGTCTGTTGCAGTAACTCTTCTGCGAGTACCTATAGAAAATGAAACAATTCATTGTCACACCATCTATGGGCAAGCGGCTTATTGCAAAGGCACTTGTTAAACATTCTTCGATACAGGCGGTTGTCGAGAAGGGTACGCTTGTAATTGTCGCCGGCACAACAAATGGCTATGTTGCCCAAGAGGTGCTGGCCTCCCTCGGACAGGAAAAAAGATTCTCACTGGATAACTTTTATCGCGGCGTTGTAACTCCTCCCAGCAAAAAATCCAGTTCCGGAAAATTTGGAAAAGGCGAGTTTCCCGGCGATGTCGTCATTGTCGATGGTAAGTGGCAAGTTGGTAAGACGATTTTCGATGTCGTAGATGATCTTAAAACCGGCGATGTTATTCTCAAAGGCGCCAACGCCGTTAATCTCTGCCGCAAGCAGGCAGGCGTCTACATAGCCGACCCCAATGGCGGAACAGCCGGTGCGTCCATCCGGGCCATTGTTGGCAGGCGTGTGAAGCTTATTGTTCCGGTCGGCCTGGAAAAGAGGGTAACCGGAGATATTAATGAGATAGCCAACAAGTTGAACAGCCCCGAAACTCAAGGCCCGCGCATGCTGGTACTTCCTGGCGAGATTTTCACCGAACTCGACGCACTTGCGCTGCTTAGCGGTTGTCAGGTAAGCCTTCTTGCCGGTGGCGGGGTAGGTGGTGCCGAAGGCGGGGTTTGGCTGGGCGCCAAAGGCAGCGAAGAACAACTTGCAACGGCCTGTGAAGTGATCGATTCCATTGTCGGCGAACCCCTTTTTGGCATGTAAGTTCAATTTTAGTTACCCCTTTCCATAAACTTTCCGAAAAGTGATTTGATTCCCAGACCATGAATTCATTAAGATTTCCACATGGAGGGTTGCTTAAACAGCAGTAATTGCCTATAGATGTTCCTTCCAAACGTGGAATATTTGTATTTTCATTACGGAGATTGTTTATGCGAGATTGCGATCTCACATCCCGCGATGTAGCAAAGCTGTCCAGCACGACGGAGCTGATGGAAAAAGAGTGGGCCCCATGCCGCTACAATTGCCCCGTCCACGCCGATGTAAGAACTTACATCGAGTTAGCCGCACAGGGCAGATGGCTGGAGTCGATAGATGTCATTCGCGAGAATCTTCCATTCGCTACGGTCTGCGGCCGGATTTGTCATCATCCCTGCGAGACGAACTGTCGGCGAAACGAAGTCGACGCCGCTGTGGCCATTCGCGAGGTGAAGCGTTTCGTCGCCGAGAAGGTAGCTACCGACGCCACCATTACCGTTCCTGAAAAACAGGACAAGGCCAAGGTCGCCATCATTGGTGCAGGACCTTCGGGTATGTCGGCAGCGTTGGAATTGGCCAAGCTTGGCTATCAGCCGACCATTTTTGAAAAGTTCCCAATTGCCGGCGGCATTCCCGCAACGGCAATTCCCAAATATCGCATGCCGCGAGAGGTAATCAAGATCGATACCGACTGGATTCTCGCTCACGGTATCGAGTTGAAGACGGGCGTTGAAATTGGCAGGAACAAGACCATCAACGAGATTCTTGCTGATGGCTTTGAGGCTGTGCTTATAGCAACGGGCCTGCCCAGCAGCCGAACCCTTCCGATACCGGGTGCGGACAATCCTCGCGTCTATGGGGTGATGGACTTCCTCACAGTATTGGCATTCGACGAGAAAATTGATATCGGCAAAAACGTCGTGGTAATCGGTGGCGGCAATGTAGCCTGCGATGCCGCACGTTCGGCTGTGCGCCTTGGTGCTTCGGGCGTGAAGATGATGTGTCTGGAAAATGAAGAAGAAATTCCGGCATGGGAATGGGAAGTTCGCGAAGCCGAGGAAGAGGGCGTGGAAGTAGTTTATCGCCGCGGCCCGGTCGAGATAAAAACCGACAGCGGAAAGATTGTCAGCATGACAGCACACAAGGTTACTCGCGTGTTTGACGAGGATAAAAGGTTCAGCCCGGAATATGACGACAGCGATGTAATTGATATCAAGTGCGACACTATTATCTTTGCAATCGGCCAGATGGCTGATACTCAATTCATCGAAGGTAGCGACCTGAAACTCGATGAGCGAGGACGGGTTGAGTTCAATCCTGCCACACAGCAGACAAACGTTGAAAATATTTTTGCCTGCGGCGAAATTGTGACTCCTCCGGGTTCGGTCGTAGAGGCATGTGCCAACGGCCAGCGTACTGCACAGGCACTTGATATGTTCCTCAGCGGCCAGCCAATCGAGTTTGGTGATGATATCCCGGTTTCCATCGACAAGATTTCTTCCGAATGTGCTGAAAAGGTTATCAAGGTTGACCGGACGAAGGTTCCGACCGATGAGCCGGCCGAGCGGAAAACCGTATTCGCTGAATTCGAGCATAACCTCGACAAAGAGGCAGCCGCCTGCGAAGCCCGCCGTTGCATGAACTGCGGCAGCGGTGCGGAAGTTGTCATAGATAAATGTGCAGCTTGTCTCACCTGCCTGCGTGTTTGCCCGTTCGATATCCCGGTCGTTAGTGATGTTGCGAGGATCGACTCGGCCTTGTGTCAGGCATGCGGCATGTGCATAGCTGAATGCCCAGCCAACGCCATCATCGCACGCGGGCGGGATAAAGACATTCTCAAGACCGAAACAAAAGACGCCGAATACGTTGCGTTTATCTGCGGGCACAAGGCAACAACCACAACATGGCAGGAAAAAGCCGGCGTCGACGGCGTTACTGAATTCTACCTGCCAAGCATGGCCCGACTTAGCGCAGCTGATCTGCTCAAAGCCTTCGAGAACGGCGCAAAGGCAGTGGCGGTAGTCGCCCTTGACGAAAATTCCGAGCGTTATCCGCAGGCTACACAGCGAATCGCAAAGCGTGTCGAGCAAACTCGGCAGATGCTAGCTGAGGTCGGCATTGACGCAGGTAATTTGAAAATGCTGCAGGTCGCAGGTAATGGCGAATCCATCGCCGAAGCCCTGAAACAATTTGTTGATGACTGTAACAAAGTCGCTTCCTAATTTTTGGAGATGATTTTCCATGATAGTCGCTGAAAGAAAACCTTTTGATGAGTTACTTGAAATGCTGAGCAGCTACAAGCGCGTGCTTGTTCTCGGCTGCGGCGGTTGTGTAACGGTCTGCCTGACAGGCGGCGAAAAGCAGGCCGAGGAACTCGCCAGCCAGCTTCGCATCGCAGCCGGCCAGAAGAGCCTTGACCTCGCCGTCGAGTTCGACTGCATTACACGCCAGTGCGACGAGGAATTCCTCGAAAACCTCGCCGCCGATCCAGCCAGCTACGATGCGGTCTTGAGCATTGCTTGCGGTGTCGGCGTTGGGTATATGAGCGAGAAGTTTCCCAACGCGAACTTCCTGCCGGGCCTGAACACCAGCTTCTATGGCGCCAATACCAAACCCGGCGTCTGGGAAGAATACTGCCACGGCTGCGGGGATTGCGTGCTGGCAACCACCGGCGGAATTTGTCCGATTGCCCGCTGCTCCAAGAGCCTTCTCAACGGTGCCTGCGGCGGAACCGACAACGGCAATTGCGAAGTCAATTCCGATATGGAATGCGGCTGGTTCCTTATCTACAAGAAACTCAAGGAAACAGACCAACTCGACGCGCTTCGCAAAGTTCGTCAGCCGAAAGATTGGCGGACCGACCGCGGCGCCGGCGTGCGTCGGCTGACTCACGAAGAGATGGCCGAGCTTGAAGAGGAGTCCCAGGCATGAGCGAACCTGTAAGCAAACTGCAAGCCGAATTTGAATCCGGCAATTTCGTTGTAACCGGCGAGATCGGCCCGCCCAAGGGCGTGAACCTCGACAACTGCATGCACGAGGCCGAAGAATATCTCAGAGGCAAAGTCACAGCCGTTAACGTTACCGACGGCCAGACTGCCGTTATGCGAATCGGCTCTGTCGCTGCTTCCAAGCTGCTCGTGGAAAGAGATATCGAGCCGATCTTCCAGATGACATGCCGCGACCGCAATCGCATCGCCCTTCAGATGGATTTGCTGTCGGCCTACGCACTGGGCATTCGCAATGTCCTCTCGCTGACCGGAGACCATGTCGCTATGGGCGACCATCCCGAAGCCAAGCCGGTTTTCGATCTCGACTCTGTCAGCCTGCTTGATGCGATGGTCAAACTCGAATCCGGCACTGACCTTGGCAAGGACATGAAGGGCAACCCGAATGAGTTGGACGGCTCGCCGAAGTTCTTCAAGGGCTGCTGCGTAACGCCTTGTGCCGATGAGGTCGAGCCGCAGGTAATCAAGCTTGAGGCCAAGGTTCAAGCCGGTGTCCAGTTCGTACAGACACAGGCTGTCTACGACCCCGCTGCCTTCGAGCAGTTCATGAAGAAAATCGAGCACCTTAACGTGCCGGTAATGGTCGGCATTGTAATGCTCAAGAACGCCGGCATGGCCAAGTACATGAACCGCGGCGTTCCGGGCGTATTCGTGCCCGATGAATACATCCAGCGTCTGACCGACTGTGAAAAAGAAGATCGCCAGAAGGTCTCGATTGATATTTGTGGCGAGATTATCACCAGGTGCAAAGACTTCTGCGCTGGTGCCCACTTGATGACACTCGGCTGGGATCACTGCGTGCCGGATATCATCGCCGCAGCTGGATTGGCATAATTGCCGTTTAAACTCATCATGTAAGATTGAAGGCTTTGCGGGTTTTATCAGCCCGCAAAGCCTTCTTTTTTATTCCGATTTTGTGACTTCGAGAACAAGATAGAGTGGCGTACCGCCTTCTATAAGCGACATCGCACCAATTACTACAGTTTTATTTAATGGAATCTTAAGCGAAGTTTGGAATTGATAAATGTTGAAGTCAAGGTGACTCAGGGTTTCCTCACCTACGGCTTTACCCGCAGCTTCTACCGGAGGTTTTATCTTTGCTATCGGCTGGTTTGGGTTACTTATAATATTGTTAACATCTACTTTGGCTTCTTTGCCGTCAGTTGACAGGGAAGTAGTGATCTCTAAGATGGCACCCCATTGTACCATCTTTGTTTCTGGGGCCATCGCAACAGCATTGTTTGCAACAACTGGTTCCAAACCTGTAACTACAGTTTGCCCTTGCCCGGATGAAATATTTACTGTTTGGCCATCTAAGCAATGGATATTGGCTTGGTAAACTATTTCCTCTTTTAGAGCTTCCAGAGCTTTAGAATCAATTCTTTGTGGAACGTTGTTGTTTTTTGAATTGGCCAGGATTTTGTCAAATTTATCTTTATTTAATAAAAGCCATTTTGCATTTATTGAGATTACCCTTGATTTTACTTCACCAAGCTTAATCAATAAATCTGCTATTCTTTCATGGTTTTCAGTGCTTTGTGAAATAACCAAAACATTGCCGGTGGCTTCTATAATAGTTCCAGTAATCCAGGATTCAGGGTCGATTGATTCGGTAATCAAATCTCTAAGTTTTTCGATTGCAAAAATCGAATCATCGTGTTCCTCGATACTATCGGAATCTTTCTCAATGGTTGTACTGTGTAAGCGTGTTGGTGGAAGAACATCAGAATTATATGGGTAATTTTTCGTTTTCCTGAGGAGATTCGAGACATCGTAAACGCGAGTCTCAATCTTGCGTTCATTACCTTTTTCCTGACTTTTGGCATGACCCAAAAGAACAAATATGATCAGAAATGATAATCCTAAAATTTTATAAGTTTTCTTCATGATATTTCTCCTTTCCGAGAATTCAGGTTTTGTGTGTTATTTTTGATTCTACAGATTTCAATGTTAGGGAAAGTGAAGGATGTTTTTTGATTGCGGCGATGAGCCTTTTGCCTGCATCTGTTCTGTTATAAAGTAAAACCATTATTGCTGACCTTCGGTTAACGTTTTTTTCTACCATGAAGACCAATCGCCGGATGACTTCAGGCCTGTCGAGACGCCCCAAGGCTTTCGCTGCCGCCAAACGGAGTTCAAGGTCAGGTTTATTCAGAGAAATAAATAACTGTCTAATTGGTGGTTCTGTAACATCTTCGATTGCAGAGAGGGCGATTTCCGTTGTTTCGGGATCTTTAACGAAATTGAGATACACATCCAAAGACTTATGATGAGTTCTCAAATATTGAGCTAAAAGGTGCCTTAGGATTAATGGTTCACGTTCTCTTCTGGCAAGCTTTACAAGCAGGCCGGAGTTTGCCAGTCGTAAAATGCCGGGCATTGCGATATTTTTCAGATCAGGATTTTCATACGCTGAAAGAAGTAGTGGTAATGATCGTCTTGTTCCGACTAACGCTAGAAGTTGTAATGAGGCACGATACATTCCTTTATTTTCATTTTTTGGCTGGGAGATCACAATCCGCTCGATGTGACGGGGCTCAGCCGCTTTTACCAACTCTGTGGCGATATCCATAGGATTAGTCGTTTCACTTGCTGCCAAGTCATTAATCGCGTCAAGCACATGCTTTTGAAGATTTGTTGTTCTTTCTATATCCTTTATTTTTTTTGCTTCCTTAATTGCGGTTGTAATAAGGAATTTTTCTATCAAGGTTGGTTCCCGTGAGATGAGATTTACAGCGGCTTGATCAATGTTATCCGATTCTGTATTGGAAAACATGTTAAGTTTGCTTGAAACCGGTTTGATTGACAACATTATTGAGGACCAAAATATTCCCAGACAAACTAAAATAATTGCCGCGGCAGCGGAGATTTTTAACAAATACTTCGGCCTTCGAGTTCGCCGCCATTGCCTCTCAAGATGTTGCAGTGATTCTGCCGGAGCTTGCGTCCAGCGAGCTTGTGTCAGCAGAGCATCAAGTTTTTTGTCATTGCTTTTATCGTTAGGGTTCATGTTTTACCCTCGTTCAAAAAAGGTGCCAGCAGCTTCCGTAATTCCTGTCGTGCGTAATGGAGATTCGTCCTGACATTTTGCTCGCTTATTCCCAGTATTTCTGCAACTTCGCCTGTTTCAAAGCCCTCATACAATTTAAGCACTATCACTTCCCTTTGTCGTTCAGGTAGGGAAGAAACTGCCTGTGCAACAACCTCGCCGACTTCCTTATTGGCCACATAAAGGAAAGGGTCTAAAGTCTTTTTGTCTGCCACTTCTTTTGTAATTTCTTCCTGGCTGGCTGATTTGCCCAAGTGGTCCCTGAACGTATTTATCACGATTCGAAACAGCCATGTTGAAAATTTCGATTGGCCTCGAAAGTTTCGCCGGCCCCTTGACGCTCTCAGCAGCGCCTCCTGCATAATATCTTCCGCATCGTGAATGTTACCGGTTAGGCGTATGGCAAACCTGTGAGCAGCCGGCAAGTAGTCGAGTACCAACTGGTCAAACTTACTCTTACCTAACCTAAATGCCATCTTTGCCGGTAGCCTTTCCTTTTGCCTACTTAGACTCCAGATTGGACGAATTTGTTAAAAAGAAAATCCAATTTTATTGTTTGACAGTTTTCCCCTAAAAAAACCAGATTAAAATTTTCCTGGATAACTATTCCGGATTCAAGGCCTATGATTAGATAGGACAATGATTAAGGTTACGGAAATTTTTGAAAGCAAGGCCCGGACGTTCAGTTTCGAGTTCTTCCCGCCCAAGACCGACAAGGGCAGGGACAAGCTCTTCCAGACAGCCGAGGCCTTGGCACCAATGGCAGACTTTTTCAGCGTCACCTACGGTGCGGGCGGCTCGACGAGTACATCGACTCTCGAAATCGCGACCGAACTTCAAAAGCGTTTTAACAGGCCCGTGGTTCATCATTACACCTGTATCAAGCACTCTCGCGGATTTATCAGCAGGGCACTTGAGGAAATGCGACGCTGCAATATTCGTAACATCCTCGCCATGCGTGGCGATCCTCCAAAAGATGAACCAAGTTACAATCAAGGCCCGGATGAACCGAAGTTCGGCTACGAGCTGGTCGAGCAAATCCGCTATGAACATGGCGACTGGTTCGCAACCGGTGTACCGGGCTTTCCTGAAAAGCATATTCAAACTCCTACCAAGGCACTCGACAGCCGATACCTGAAGATCAAACAGGATGTTGGGGCCGAGTTCGTGATTACGCAGCTGTTTTTCGATAATCGCAACTATTATGAATTTGTCGAGCGAGTCAAACAAGTGGGCGTCAGCATGCGGCTGATACCGGGAATATTGCCGATTACCGACTATCCCAAACTTGTCGATTTCTGTAACACGTGCGGTGCGAATATTTCGCAATCAATTCGCGACACCTTCGAGTCAATAGCTGACGAAACTGATGCGACGTATAAAAAAGGCTTGGAAGTTGTTACAGCCCAGTGTCAGGACTTGTTAGATAACGGTGCGCCCGGCCTGCACTTTTTCTGCCTGAACAAGGTCGAGCCTGTCGCCAGTATATTCAATGCGCTAACAATCGATTGAGATTTTGGCATTTCAGATTACCCCCATAAAACATAAAGCTAGAAGTGTAAATTGCGCGGCAGCCCTTAGCGAGCTGCCGCGCAAGTTTTGCAAAAAACCGTTACGCCATTGCCTTTGCGCAGGCGACGGTGTTTTTCAAAAGCATTGCAACCGTTACCGGGCCGACGCCACCGGGAACCGGTGTAATAGCGCCGACTTTTTCCTTTGCAGCTTCAAAGTCGACATCGCCAACTGTCTGCATGGCGTTCTTGCCCTTATCGTTCTTGAGCGGCATGCCGTTTTCGTCGAATCCCTTGGGGATGCGGTTAATCGCCACGTCGATGACGATAGCACCCTCGCCGAGCATGTCAGCCGAAATAAGCGGCGAAAGATCCGGCAACTTTACGTCTTCGCCAGCCTTCTTGCGTCGATTATAACCCAGCCAGCGTGCCTGGCTGACGCCGGTGGCGACAAACAGCACTTCGGCTTTTTTCGTGTGGGCTGCGAGGTCCTTTGTGGCAACGTGGCAGACCGTTACGGTTGGTGATTCGCTGAGGCTCTGAAGCAGAATCGCGGCGATTGGCTTGCCGACGATTTCGCTGTGTCCGACAACAACTACTTCCTTACCGGCGATGTCATCGCAGGTCTGGACAAGCAGTTCGACCGCAGCCATCGGTGTGCAAGGTGCTACGATTCCGCCGCCGTAGAACAGTCTTCCCATATTCTCCGGGTGCATTCCCTCGACGTCCTTGGCCGGAGAAATGGCAACCTGAACCTGTCGTGCGTCAATCTGCTGGGGCAGTGGCATTTGCAGAATCAGACCGCTGACCTTGTCGTCCTTATTCAACTTGTCGATCCTGGCTAGCAGCGCATCCTGGGTGGTCTCAGCCGGCATGTTGAGAAGTTCATACTCAATACCAACAGACTCACAGCTTTTCGCCTGCATGTTTGTGTAAATTTTGCTGGCCGGGTTTTCACCAACCTGGACAGCCACGAGGTGCGGCGCTCGACCGGCTTTGGTAAGTTCGGCGGCATCGGCTGCAACCTGCTCTTTGATTTTGGCGGCTACCGCTGCGCCGTCGATAATCTTCGCTGACATCTGTAACTCCTTTTTAATTCCCAAATAAATTTCTAAGTTCTTCAGCTTTTGAGGCGTCAATAGTGCCTTTTTTTATCGCAAGGTCAATGGTTAATTTACCCATCGACTTATAAGCCTGTATTAAATTTTCATCGCAGCCACCCAGTGCTTCCAGATGACGCTTTAGTGTCGCAACTTCGCCTCTGGCGACCGGGCCGGTGAGTGCTTCGGCTGGCCCGACGGAGGCGATGTTTTCAATCGTTGCTTTGGCGAGCATCGAAAGCGACTGGCGAGCAGCCTGTTCTTCTGCACCAGCCTTTTTGGCCAGATCGATAGCCGCTGCCATTAACGCGGTAATATAATTGCAGCTCATAACACCGGCAGCATGGTAGATTGCTTTAATGCCCGGCTGGATTGTGGCGAACTGCCCGCCGATAGCAGCAACAAACTTTTCCATCATGCAGACAGCTTCATTGTCGCCTTCACAGAAGCAGTACGTTCCGGGAAAATTTTCCACTCCAGCCTCAACTGACGGAAACGTCTGCATCGGATGCAGCGAGCCGATGTAACAGCCGCATTTGTCCCTGGCCGAGGAAAGTATTTCACTTTCCAAAGCGCCGCTGCAATGCACGACAGCAGAGCCTTGCTTGAATGCTCCCGCTTTGGCGAGTTCGTCGCAAACCTGAGCTATGGCATCGTCGCTGACGGTCAGCAGGACAAGCTTACCAAGTGAGGCTGCTTTGGTAGGGCTGCATGCGTGGGCATCTTTGCAGATCTTTTTCGCAGCCTCTTTTGCCTTGGCGATATCTCTAGCACCGACTGCTACTACTCGAAGACCTGCGTGGGCGGCGAGAATCCCCAAGGCCGTGCCGACCTTTCCCGGGCCGATTATCGAAATGTCTGGAATCTCTTTCATATCCCGAAGTATTCAAAGTTTCAAAGCGGGCAAGTTAAGCCGGAAGACTCACTTGCGTCAAGGCTAATATCCCTGCCGAAAGCTTACCTGACCGAACCTGCCCGAATCTGCCCGAATCTGCCCAATTCTGCCCAGTTCTGCCCAGTTCTGCCCAATACTGCCCAGTTCTGCCCAGTTCTGCCCAATTCTGCCAAGTTTTAAAATATTCAAGTTCTTTTGCTAATTGGGCTTAGGTATTACGGGGCCGGAAAGAACGCAATATTTACTTTTCAAGTTGAAAATGGGCGCATAAACGCGCCTCCATATATACATGGCATGACCGCGTATTTGCGCGCGAGGAGGGACAATAAAATCAGCCGAATGGCCGAAGTGCCTGGCTGGCCAGGAGAAGAAATTTTTATTTTTATTCCGAATAATAATAACGGGGGCAGGGGAGGCGAGAAAAATGGCTGTAAAGAATCAGCAGAAGGTTTTTGAATTTCAACAATACCGGAACAAGCAGTTTGTCTTCCGTGACAGGGCAGAGGCCGGGCAGGTGCTGTCTGGAATGCTTGAAGCCTACCGGGAAACAGACACCCTGATACTCGCCATTCCCGATGGTGGGGTGCCTGTGGCGGTAGTACTTTCTGATGAATTGAATTTGCCGATTGATGTCGCTGTAGTCAGTAAGGTAACTCCGCAATGGAATACGGAGGTCGGCTTTGGTGCGGTGGCTTTCGATGGTACTGTTCGCGTGAACCAGGAATTTCCTCAGGCTGTGGGAATGAGCAATCAGGAAGTGCAAAAAAGAATCGCATTCACGAAGAAAAAAGTCCGTAGGCGCGAGAAAATTTTCCGCGGAGGCAAACCCCTGCCCAAGATTGCCGGCCGGGTAGTGTTGCTTGTCGACGACGGTCTTGCGACGGGTTCGACAATGAGCGTAGCCGTCGAGTCTGTAAGAAAGGCGGAGGCGAAAAAGATAATCGTCGCGGTTCCTACGGCTCATCAGGAAGCATTGAATCTAATAAGCAAAGATGCGGACGAACTCTACTGTGCAAATGTTCGTAGCGGTTTTCACTATGCGGTTGCCCAAGCCTACAAGTTCTGGACCGACGTTACCGAGCCCGAAGCAGCGGAGCTTCTCAGCAAGCTACAGCCGCCGATTTCCTGAAACGGTTCTACCCGAGCACTACCCGGTCGTTGGAGAATCGCAAGTTCCGCCGGGGTAGTTTCATTGTTAGGTTTAATAACCCGGAACTGGAAAAACTAATTATATAGGCGCTTGTAAAATTATTACCTGGTTATTAACTCCTTTATGATAAAGACTTTAAGTTGGGGTCTGTAAGTTCAATGTAAAAAAGAGGTTGACAGATTCTGATTTTGGTTTAAGATATCTACTGCTCAAGTAAAGTCTTACGAGCGGGGATTTGCGGAAGGGGCAAAAGGCTGAATTCGCTCTATTTAGCTGACTGATTGATCTCCAAAGTTGTAACCTTAGATTTTAATTAAGTCTAAGCTTGTACTGTAGTTGGTAGATTTATTGAAGTCTTGCTCAATTTTCTCATTGCTCGAAGATTTTTAGAAGGGAGGAGTTCACAATGAAGTTATCAAGCTCATTTTTCATTTTGGTTTTTTGTTTCACTTTGCAGTTTGTGCACGGCGGTCTTTTGGCTGAACCAGCTTATCACCCCGGCAACGGCAGCTTTTATGAACTAATTGATGTGACGCTTACCTGGCCGGATGCAAACGCGGCAGCTTCGTCGTTGAGTTATGCCGGGCGTCAGGGGCACTTGGCCACAATTACTTCCAATGAGGAAAATCAGTTCGTTCTCAATACTTTCAGCCCCGAAACCTTACCGCGTGGTTTTTGGATGGGAGCTAACGATGTAGCTGTGGAAGGTGAATGGCGTTGGGTAACCGGGCCGGAAGCCGGCACGCTCTTTTCACTGGGTCGAACTGGTGTAGGTTTCACATTTTGGGGAAGTAATGAACCTACAAACTGGAAGGGAATAGAACATTACCTTGTTTTTGATGCAGAAGGTGGCAGTGGCCTGCCCGAATGGGACGATAAGCCGATTGACTATGCATATTCCTATCTGGTCGAATACAGCGGGGCTAAAGCATCGACGGTTTCATTAGCACCTAGTTTAGATGCTCTTGCGGATTTTTCGGATGGTGGGTCAGTTCTTGTCGATGGCGGTTCGACAATCAATGTTCAAAATGTCGATTTTGCCAATGTGGACCGTCGCGGGGTAATGGAGTTTAACATCAGTTCTATTCCGGATGGCTCGACAATTGTTTCTGCGACCCTCGCACTCGACATCATCGTTAAAACATCTTCCAGTGATTCCAATCCGATTTTGCAACTACATGGTTACTCAGGAAATGGCACGGCTGAGATCGCAGACGGGCAAGTGCCATCGAACCTGATTGGCCAAAGCGATCCCATATTGAATTTGGAAATGATTAACATAGATATTGATGCTGAATATGTCGAATCGTTGCTGTCAGGGTCAGACTATCTTGGGCTACTGGCGGTCAATAATGATAACTATCAACAAGCCGGCTTTGTGACTCTTGAGGGCGCGATAGCGGGTTCCAGATACGCGCCGGTACTGACGATCGAATATGTTCCCGAGCCGGCAACGTTGTCAATACTGGCTATGGGTGGTTTGGCGTTGCTAAAGTGTAAACGTACAGACACCAGACGACGTTTATGAGCGTGAAGCGGCGGCGTTGCTCAATAGGTCCATATTTGCTGGTACTCATCGCCGTAGCGGCGTTTGACCGAATTGCCCATATACTCAGCCGACTCCACGAGCTCCTTCATATTGCTCAGTGGCGCGATGTCTACGACGTTGCCGATCTCGTCGATGAGATAAACCGTGTTTTTTTGCGGCTGGGCAAAATCCATCCATGCCTTGCGGTCGGTATCGCAGAGTGTGATAAGGTCCATTTCCTTGAATTGGCATGTCTCGACACACCCCGGGCCGTGCGGGCATTTTCCGGTCGGCTCGGAAACCTGTACTATTGATATTGGCAGGTCTTCGAAACGTTGCGTTAGCTGCACCAGTTGCGGCTGTAACAGGCAGCAGGCCTCACCGGGCGCCTCTGTAAAAGCGAGAATCGTTATCGGCTGGGTTACGGCTTTGAGCGAGGACTCTTTCCCAGTAAAGGACATGAACTTGATGTCGGGCGCGGTAAGGCCCGGTTGAAGACCGCCATCGAGATGACTCATAACCACGCCGGATTTTGCGGGTTCTTCGCAGCCGAGCCCGGCAAACACTGCAACTGCCAGCAGCGTAATTGAAACTCCAATACACTTCATAATCACGCCCCTTTCACGAATTGAAAACCCCGAAATGCAAAGGCTACATACCTTTTATACATAATTATAGTTAGGGGATTTTGGGCAGGACAATTTTTAGTAATCCATCAAAAACTGCGTAGCCCCTTAAGTGATGAAATAATCAGAAATAGCGAGAAATATTAAATTTTGGCTTCTATAAATCGAACTGCTCGCCCGGTGATGGGATGAAGACTTTGTCACAGCCGGCCTGGGTTAAAATGTCCTGCATCCCGGTTAGCTGATCGTTTTCACCGTGGACTACGAAGGCGCCCTTTAGGTTCTTGGCAAGTGGGGCAAGGCAACGCATAAAATCATCTCGGTCGGCATGTGCGCTGAATCCGTTCAGCGTTTCCAGGCGACACATCATTTTATACAACCGGCCGAAGATCTTTATCTCTTCGCGCCGCTCGACAATCCGCCGGCCGAGGGTGTTCTTGGCCATGTAGCCGACGACGACTACGGTGTTCTTCTCGTCCTCGACGTTATTTTTGAGATGGTGCAGAATTCGGCCGGCTTCACACATTCCGGCTGAGGCGATGATGACGCAGGGTTCATCCATACCGTTGAGAGCTTTGGATTCATCGACAGCGGTTATGTACCTGATATTTCCTCGGCCGAAGATGTCGCCCTCCGAGAACCAGAAATCGCGAGCCTCCCGGTCGTAGCATTCGGGGTGTTTTTTGAACACTTCCGTGGCGTTAACGCTAAGCGGCGAATCGACAAAAATCGGAAGCGGTTCCATCAGGCCTTCTGCCATCGCCAGAGACAAAAAGTATGTAACGGTCTGGGTTCTGCCAACGCTGAACGCCGGTATTATAACCTTGCCGCCTACTTCGCGCGTTTCGTTGATGATCTTGGCGAGTTTGCCCTTCATGTCTGTCGGATTGTCATGGCGACGGTTGGCGTAGGTGCTTTCCGTTATCAGGTAATCCACATCCGGCAGGGGGCAGCTCGGGTCGCGAAGTATCGGCAGATGGAATCGGCCGAGGTCGCCGGTGAAGAGAATCTTGATGGGCTTGGACTGGTTGACCTCGATATAAACGCAAGCCGAGCCGAGAATGTGCCCGGCTTCGATGAATTTGGCGGTGCAGCCGTCAGCGAAGTTGATTGGCTGGTCGTACGCAGGGTCGGTGAAAAGCCGGGAAGCCTTTTTCGCATCTTCAGCCGTGTAGAGCGGCTCGATGTATTCTTCCGGGCCCGCGGCACGCCGTTCGTTCCAGAATCTGGCGTCTTCTTCCTGTATGTGTGCCGAGTCAGCCAGCATTATGTCGCACAGGTCGCATGTGGGTTTGGTTGCGTAGACGTTACCCTTAAAGCCCCCTCTGACGAGGCCGGGAATGTTTCCGCTGTGGTCTATGTGTGCGTGTGAAAGCAGGACAGATTGAACGAGCTGTGGTCTTACAGGGAATTTCTTGTTCTTATCGCGTGCCTCAGACCGCCTTCCCTGGTACAGGCCGCAGTCGAGCATGGTTATACCGTCTTGGTGATGCAGCAGGTGATTAGAACCGGTAACTGTCTGGGCCGCTCCGTGAAACTGCAACTTCGCCATCAACGTCTCCTACTAAAAACTAACCACAACTAAACGTGAGTCAAGCTTGTGCTATTTCGGTAAGAAGATACTGCGGTTTATACTGTTCGATACGGCCCTTATTGGCAAGTATTTTTTCTGCGTCGGCGGCTACGAGTGTGCCTGCCGGAAGTATTATTGGCACTATTGAGCCCAGCCGGCCGCTGCTGCGCTTGGCTGCGTATTCGATATTCAACTCACTCAGCGCCTTATCTGTAAGCTGGGCCAGAAGTTCAACGTCCAATCCGTCGGTTTTTTCCAGTTGAAGCTCGTAATGGGGCGTTTTAGCAAACTTTCCCTGCATGACAAAGCGGTCCACCTTGATGTTCATGCGGCCGCTTGCCCCGCGCATCGCCTCCACGACCTGATGTTCGGTAATTTTTTCGCCTGTGATGTTGGCGGTATGCAGCCCGCGCGAGAGGAATTCAAAAACCGGGCTTTGACCGAACCTGCCCACCACGCGCACTCGGTCGTCCATGTTGTATCGCCACAGGGCGGCCCAGTTGGTAACTACGATGAAGTACTCCTGTCCGAGCTCAAGCTCGTGGGCCCGAAGGACGGTCGGGTTTTGGGATTCGATTTCGCCAGCAGGGATAAACTCCAGGAAATTTGAGGTTATCTCGGCAACCCCGGCAGATGTGTTGTCCTGCATTGGCAGGGAAAATCGGCCTTCGCTGGCAATCAGGCCGATGTCTCTAATAGGCACATCGCCGAAAAGCTCCTTCAGTCGCGGCATATAAAGCTTCAGCGTGCCGCCTGTCCAGTTGGCGAGGAACGAAACATTCCAGAAATGTCCGGCCAGCAGCTCTCCGTCATTTTTTATTCCATCTTTCAACCGGCTTGCGAGTTGAGGGTTTGGCCTGAACTTTTTCGGCTTGGGCAGGTGCGAGTCGATATCTCCCGGCGGAGTGAGTGTGCCGTCAGTGATATCGCGAATGAGCCTGTCGATGTGAGCCTGGCCGGTCTCGATGAGTTTTATGATGCTCGATGGATTAGCGGTGGAGATAATGCTTACATCGTGATCTATTGAGTATCGCAGGGTCGTGTAGTATTTGACGGCCGGGTTGGAAATGCTGCAAACCCATCGCGGCACGGGATACATTGTCCGGACAATTTTTTTCTGCGTCGAAGACAGCAGGCCGCTTATAGCCCCGCACGGCAGGCCGGTCGGGCTTGTGGTTTCCTGCATTGGCGACGAGAGCGTCAGTATCGGCCTGACCCATGCGGCAGGGTGGTCCTTAATCGCCATCATGCCAAAGATGTTAAAGCCGCGACGCATCTCGGCAGCAAATTTACTTGTAACGGGAATGTGTTTCGGCTCGCCCGTCGTTCCGCTTGTGCGCGAGAACATCAAAATCTCATCTTCCAACGGAAACAGGGCGTTGGTTTGGCCGTGAAATACTCTGTCCATGTACGGCCGCAGAGTTTCGTAATCACCCAGCGGAACGGCCGAGGTGAAATCTTCGTAGCTCTTTATCTTTTTAAAACCGAAGTCCATGCCGAATTGCGTCAGGCTGTGATGGTGGATCAGCTTAGCTAGCAGTTGATCCTGGACTTGCCTAGTCTGGTCATGCGCCTTGCAGAAATTCTTTATCTGCACAGCTGCGTGCCGTCCGGCGACCATTGCCATCGGTTTTAATATCGTTCTTGGTAACTTCATGGCAAAAGAGTATACCGTTTTTTCTCAAAGGGTTAAGCCACTAATGAAGGGATTACTGATTATTCTAGGTTTCGGAGTACCTTAATAACAAAGCTCAGGGGATATTAATCTGAAGTTTTTCTCGCCTTTTTTGTTGATGGTGGTTGAAACATATTAAATTGCTCTTTGTTTTTGTCCTGATATGCCGACATCTCGGCTTTTTTCAGTGAATCATCCCAATCAGCTTGAGTTTGGACTAACTGGTCGTAGATTAGTGCTTTAATTTCCTTAGCAGATTTTTCGCCCACCTTTGGTTCTATAAGCGGCATAAGTAGGATTATTACAATTTTTTCCGCACCTACATCCTTGCTTTCAAGAGCGGCCTTAATCGTAGTACCGAAGAAGTTTCGAACAAGTTTCTTGGAAGGTATAGCAACCGCCCAGCTGGCGTGCTTACTTGCGTCCGCAGGGAAATCGAGATCATCTGCTAACTTTTCTGGATTCAGTGCGATAGGCTTGACAAAAAACATTGTTTCGCAGTCTATTTCAACTCCTGACTCGGCAAAGCTGGATTGCAATTTATCCCATTTCTCCTGAAGTTGTTTGTCACTTGGGGCGGGATTACCATCTCTCTGGGCCTGTTGTGTGGTGATTTCATCAAAAATCCATCTGGCATCTAATGCGTTTTGTGCGTCGCCTGGATCGGTGACAATGATTAGTCCCTTTGTGGCTTTGCCGTCTGTCTGGGAGGTGAAATCTTTCGATGCGGATATCGCAATGTTTTCGGCTTCGCCTGCAATAGTTTCATTACGGGCATATATAAGAGCAATCTGGGTGTTATAGAGTTTTCTGCCTGCCCACTCGTCCGGTAAATCTGCGGGGTTATCGAGGACAGTTTTTTGAGTACAGCCAATTAGAGGGAAAAAGATACATGTCAATTGCAGGCAAATAACGATTTTATACATAAAATCATACCCCTATAAATTGGAAGCACCAGGTTACAGATTCCTCAAGCGACTTCGATTTCAGCAGGAGAGGTGATTTCTTTTTCGTCCACAGTTTCCCCGGCGAGATACTTGCGGAAAAAGGCTATTGTCCGGGCTGCGTATTGTTTTGGCTCGACTATTACAGACTGGTTGTGCTTGGCGCCTTCGACTATCCAGAGGTATTTTGGATCGGGTGCTTCGTCGTAGAGGATATTAGTCTGATCGACGCGAATGTAGCTGTCCCTCTTTCCATGGATAAACAGGATCGGCCGCGGCTGCATGTTCTGAAGGGCGCGGCGCACCGACGGGAAACGACAGCCGACCTTCGGTTGAGCGAATCGCAACATTACCCACATGAGTATCTTCCAGAAGGTTTCGGGTTGGTTTTCGTAAACGAGTTTTACCCTGGCGAATATATGCGCCCATCGTTTCATGAACGAAATACTTGTTGTCGCGGTACTGAACGCACCGTCACAGACGATGGCCTGTATGTTCGGATCGCTCGAAGCAGCCAGCAGCGCCGCACCTGCCCCGCGGGAGATGCCAAAGACGCCGATTTTAGCCGGCAGGCCGTCGGCTTCTGAAATTGATTCTACATATGCACACGCACCGAGCACGTCTTCGAGCTCTTTATCGCTGGGCCATTGCAATGGCCGATATGTTGGCTCTATAGAACTTTCGCCATGACCGCGAAAATCGAAAGTGAAAACGTCAAAGCCAGCGTCAACCAGCGGCCGGGCGTAACGGGCGCAGCTTTGCATGTCCGAGCCGAATTCATGGCAAAACACGATCGTCCCCTTATAGGCCGATCGATTCAGTGTGTTGAGGCGCATGCCTCTCAGGCTCGTGCCGTCGAAGCTCCGGAATCGCACTATTTCGCCGCTTAACGGTTGAAAGTCCAGAGGCCCCATCGACAGCGGCGGCGGGGTGTCGGTGAAGATATTCAGGCATATGCGGACATATTTGCTCAGGTACAGCACAAGGAATGTGAGCAATGACAGGCAGGTGGCCGCTATTGCGACGACCGCCCAATGCTGTCTGAACCAGCCGGCAGCTGCAACCTGTGCCAAAATGTCCTGAGAAATTTCCATCATCGTTATTTTATATACAGATACGGCCAAAATGCTGCAAAAAAGAATACTCTCCACAACCGGTGAAAATCAAGCCTGCTATTGAATACTTATCGGGCAGCTGGGGCAAATTGGTTCAATTTTAGCTTTACAGGAAATATCTAATTTTAAGGAACTGCCAGAGCCTCTAACAAAACTTCGCGTGAGCCGCGTTGCAACAAAAATCGAGTGGATACAAGGCGTCGGCGACGACACCATACCTTGATGGTATGGTGAGGAGCCGCAACGCAGTAGACGCCGATTTTTGCTGCAACGCGAAGGGGCGCATGCCCTTTTGGCCGCATACACCGTCACTCGAAAGTCAATGATGCTTTAAGCATCTTATCCTTCTCGTTTCTTGTCTGCGACCAAAAAATCAAGCGTCGCGACCACGGGAAGTTTTGTTAGAGGCTCTTTATCTTTCAAGTTTTCCGGCGCATCTGACGAAATTATAGCAAGAGTGTTTTGTTAACACGCACATGGTTTGTGCGCGCAAAAAGGGACATGGATGTACAAATTTGCAAAGCTCTTTATTTGGGCTATATCAGTTTTGGCTTTTGCATCTATAGGATGCAATGGTGAACTGCCACCTCACGGTAAGCAGCTGCTGCTGTCTGCGAACCAGGCGTATTTGACCGGCGAAGACGCGAAAGCAATCGAATACGCCGATACGTTTTTGCGAGATTTTTATCGCACACGATATGCTGGTGAGGCTTATTACCTTCGAGGTTTGTCACGATACCGTAGGAAAGAGCTCAAAACTGCACAGCAGGATTTTTTGTTAGCAGTTGAAAAAACCGAAGACGACCATCTGCGAGGCAATGCCTACAAGGCCATGGGCGATTTAGCTTTTGAATCGGGTGACATGGCTCTGGCCCAAAGCAGCTACGTCGGCGCACTGGATAATCTGGAATTGCAAAGAGCCCCAGCCGACCAGGTCCATTACCGCTTCGGGCAGGTGCTGCAAAGACAAGGCCAATGGGCACAGGCAGATACTCAGTTTAACCGGCTGATAGATTTATTCGCCGGCGGCGATTACGCGGCCCTTGCCGAGAAACGAGTGCACAGCTCAGTCTGGACGATACAGGCTGGTGTCTTTTCAAGGAAAGACCGTGCGGGATCGGCTACGGAAAAACTCAGAACCCTACGTCTGCCTGCGACGCAACAGGCGACGATGATAAACGGACAGTTGAGATTTGTTGTTACGGTCGGACGTTATCTGACATACGAGCAGGCGATTGCGGCATTGCCTGAAGTTAAGAAGCATCAAAAAGACGCTTTCGTCACTACGACGAGGTGAAAAAATGATCGAAATAAAATTTACGAAGTGTACCGGACTAGTTTGCCTGAGCTTTATAGCCTTGGCGATAGCGGGCTGCCAGGAGGCCGGCCAAGAACCCAAGGCTGAGCTTCCTCAGGAATTCCTGCAGCCCCAATGGGAGCCCCAGGAAGTGCCCGTTGCTCATATAATACGGCGAGACTACCGGCTGAGAGAGGGCGACCAGCTCGAAATCATTTACCACGTCAAGCACCAGGAAACTGAAGACTACAGGATGAAGATCCAGGACATCGTCGAGCTTCGTTTCCCATTCAATACTTCGCTGAATCAGACCGAACAGGTGCAGTCGGACGGCAGGCTGTATCTTGACCTGATTGGTCCGACCGAGGTTTTTGACAAAACCACAGACGAAGTACATGAGCTGTTGGTGGAAAAGTATTCGGAATTTTTGGCAAACCCCGAGCTGACTTTGAGCTTCAAACAGTCCAACGTAAAAATCGCTGAACTCAAAGAGGCTATTACCACGTCTCCCCGCGGTCAAAGCCGACTTGTTCCGATTACCCCCGACGGAACTGTATCGCTTCCGTTTATCGGTGCTGTACGAGCTGCGGGCCGAACGATAAGTGAGTTTCACGAGTCAGTTAACCAGGCCTATGTGGACATTAACCTTCCCGAGCTGGAAGTAACCGTAAACGTACAAAGCGTAACGCCGATGCGAGTTTACGTCCTTGGCGAAGTTCGCATTCCCGGCGCGCTGCTAAACAAGACAGGCGCTATCTCAAGTCCGGCAGAAATTACGCTACTTGGCGCGATTGCACAGGCTGGCAGCTATCTGCCAGGCAGGGCAGAGCTTAGCAAAGTTATGCTGGTTCGCCGGCGGCACTTGCCCCAGCCGGAGATTGCAATAGTCAATGTTTTCCAACTTCTCGAAAATCGCAAGAAAAACGGTGATGGTGTGGTAGTGGGTAATTCCATTAACCATCGCTACGACATCTGGCTGGAAGATGGCGACATTGTCTACGTGCCGACCAGTGCCATTGCCAGACGGGCTGACTACATCGACTACGTCTGGACGCGAGGTATCCGGGCTGTTGGCGGCTTCACCAGCAGTGCAACTTACAATGCAAACGATGCGTGGGATTTATTGCAACCCAACTAATCGAATATTCGTAACTTAATTTTCACACCTAAGAGGTGAGTGATGGCTGAGACATATACAAGCAGGACACTGCGAGAGATTGTTCGGGTTGTTGCCAGCCGGTTTGTCGGCATGGTGATAATCTTTGCAGTTGTTGTTGTGGCTGTGGGACTGGCGACGTTCCTTTCGCCAAAATGGTACCGCAGCGAGGCCAAGCTCCTGGCCAAGCCGACCGGAATGGGCAATCCGCTCGAAACAAGAACCACGATGCGAGACGAGGTGACGTTGTTTGTAACCACACAGCGTGAAATCGTTCAGAGCGACTACGTTCTGGCGTCGGCATTGATGATGCTCGACGGGGAAAGGCTCCCCAAGCCGGACTACGAAAAGCTTCCGCAGGCCAAAAGGCTGCTGGCGGATTGGGACGAGAAGGTCCGGGCATTTATCGATGAGGATATTAAGCGTCTCAAGAGCGCCCGCAAAAGGGTTTCCGTCGTTACGCCCGGTGGGCCGGATGCGACATTTACACAGATTTTCTCGATTCAGGTCGATTGGCCTGAAGAAGCTACCGAGGGCAGTTTCGGCGATATGGAATCGAGAGAGCAGGCAGCCAGGATCGCTACAGAATTGGCCAAAAACGTCAAAGATGCATACCTGATGCGTTATACCGCACTGGAAGTCTTGCGTACCAGCGAAGCGGCGGCATTTCTGCAGGACAAGGCGCTTGGCATCGTCAAAGCCAAACTCGATAAAGCGACAGAGAGTCTTCAGGGTTTCATAAAAAACGATCTCGAAGGGGACTTGCTTCTCATTAACAGCATGCTGGGCAGACATTCCGGTGGTATCGAAAGCGGCCCGGCCATTCTGCGAACCAAATTCCAGGCGGAGATTAATACAATTGACGCGGATCTGGCGGAGAAATTGGCCCTGCAAAAAGCCATAGACTTCGAGCTTAAAAAAGATGCTGACGCCGAAGTGGCCGTGCCGGATGAAATCACGCGGATTAATCCATCCGTCAAAATCCTCGAGGTAAAGATTGTTGATCTGAAGCTTCGTCTCAATGAACTTCAGCCTCGCTATACCGAGAGTTATCAGGAGATACAGAACATAAAAACTGAGATTCTCTCAGCCCGCAACGATTTGCGTATAGAGCTTCAAAAGCAAAGCGACCGCCTAGGCCAGACGATTGCGTCTCTGACGGCCAGACGCGCTGCACTGGAGAAAGTAGTATCGCAGGATTCAAGCCGTGTAAACGATCTGGCAACAAAGGCCGCTGAGTACGAGCGGCGTATCAATGCAGTCGAGAGTGCCCAGACAGTTTACAACGAAGAGCTCAAACGCGTCCAGGCTGCCAAGGCTGCCGAGCAGCTGGCGGAAACGACAATGTTGGTCAGTTTGATAGACGAGGCTTCCAGGCCGGCTGTGGATGAATATATTCGTCCACTTGTCTTGCTGAACATGGTAGTGGCTATCGTGGGCGGAATTTTGCTTTCGCTGATTTACGCCTTCCTGGCCGATCATTTCGACCATTCGATAAAAAGTATCGACGACGCCGAACGCTATCTTGGCACGCCGGTATTGGCCTCTGTACCTAAGCTCGCACGGAAAGTCATCCGTGCCAAGTGAGGTGTAATAATGACAGAAGATATCGCAATAGAAACTCAACCCGCCAGTGTGTCGCTTAATCCGAAAGTGGCCGAGACGTTTAACGGCCTGTGGGCGTCGCTTTTTTATTCCGGCCGAGTTTCCGGCAAGAGCGTTCTTGTTTGCGCATCCGACAAGTCCGAAGGCGGCAGCACAATCGCGTGCGGACTGGCACTGGCTGGCAGCGAGGCGGTAGGCGTGGGAAAGGTGGCGCTGGTGGATTTCAACCTTCGTAACCCGTCCCTGCACGAGACGCTTGCACTCAACGAATCGCCCGGTATAAGCGAAGTTATTTTGAGCGGAGTGTCGATAGAGTCAGCAGCCCAGAGCGTCAATGAAAATCTCGACTTCTATGCCGTCGGCAGCCAGGCTGGCAGTTCGCTGGACGTTTTGAGAAGCGAAAAGCTCTCAGGTTTCCTGGATGCGTTGGCCGGTAAGTATGACTATGTGATTATAGACGCGGCTCCGGCGAATCATTTTCCGGATTCGCAGATACTCGCTGCCGTTATAAAAGACGCCGTACTTGTTTCTCATACTGAGCGAACACCCCGTGAAGCCGTGGCACAGGCCAAGAAGCGTATTGAAACCGGCGGCGGCAAGGTTGTTGGTCTGGTACTCAACATGAGAACCTACCCGATACCAAGATTCCTTTACAGACGAGTCTGAACATGAATTTTCCCCGGCCCCTATGGGGCCGGATTAGTTTAGGGAGTTGATAACTTTCTATGCTGACCATAGGCCAGCAAAAAGTCGATACGCTTACTTTGGCGATTCTGGTATTTGTAATCGCGGCAATCGCTGCGCTGTCATTTTTCGTACCAATTCTGATGCCATGGGGCATTGTCGCCTTTGCCGGGGCTGGGTTTTTGCTGTACTGGGCCATCAAATGGGACGTAAGTGTCTGGGCATGGCTGTGGGTTATTTCCTTCGGCCTGTTGGACTGGCCCGGCTGGCGGATAGAGATGGCGGGCTTTTTCAACCTGACCGTCCCGCGGCTGGTTTTTATTACCGCTGGCGGCTTGATACTTGTGCATTTCGTATTCCGCCAGTGGCGAATCCGCTATGACCGTAACATCATGTGGGTGATGGGCGCTCTCTTGGTTTACGTCGCTCTCAATGCGACCGCTACCGGGTGGACCGCACAGACCGAAGAGGTGTCAAGCGCGCCTTACTTCCGGTTCATGGCAGGCTTTTTGCTGCCGTTTTTGATGTTCTTCCTGGTCTATAACTCCACCTTCTCAGAGAGGAATATTGGCAAGGGCCTTATAATACTGACGCTTTACGGCTGGTATGCTATTTATCTGGGCTATCTCCAGTATGCCGCGATACGAGGCTATGGTGGTGCACGGACATTTATCTTCCCGAGTTACATAAACGATCCGACCTTCGGTATACACTTCGATCGCGCACGTGGAGCGTTCGCAGCTGTCGGCCCACAGGCGATTTTCCTTGTGCTGCTGTTTTATGTGGATTTATACCTGATAAGAATTCTCCGCGGCCTGTACCGAGCGGCTATCGTTGTTCAGGCGATACTGGTAGTTCCTGCGATATTTTTCACCGGCCTTCGAAGTTCGTATCTGGCCTTTTTGCTTTGCGGAGTTGTGTGGTGCCTTTGGGCCAACCGTCGAAGGTTCGGCTGGTCGAAACTGGCAGTGGCGGCACTTGTGCTGGCTATTCTTGTCGGTGTTTTCTGGGGGAATCTTTCTCAGACAGACAGGAGCAGGGGCGGCATCGCCCAACGCGGGCCGGTTGAGTCGCGAAAGATACTCATCGGCCAGACCTGGGAAATGTTCAAGGACAGCCCACTCACCGGAGTCGGGTTCGGCCACTTCGTAGATGCCCAGCAAAAGATCAAACGTGACCCATCGGCGAGGGTGAGTCTCTATACCGGCGTGCTGGTGGAGCATAACCTGTTTTTGGGTATGCTTGCCGAGACCGGCATTATCGGCTGTGCACTTACGATTGCGGTGTTTGCGGTAGTTTTCAGGCAATCTCTGCTGCTATACAGCAAAATTCCGGCGACCGCTCAGGGCTGGCTTTGCCGGGCACTGGTGGTGCTGTTCTGGGTAGCGATAGTCAACTTCATAACCGACGCGATGTTCCGCAACACGTTGTGGGACCCGTTCGCCAACGCACTTTTCTGGACGTTCGCAGGATTCATTGTCGGATACAACAGGCTGCTCGAGCCGAAACCCGTCGATATCGCAATAGCTGCACCATTGGGTTAGGGGGTGTTTCGCATGCCTTTTATCCACCGACTGCTGAAAATTGGCTCGATGGCCGAGTCCATGGGTGTCTATGTCTCAGCCACCGTGGTCCAGAAATTTCTCGGTGCGGCAAGGATTTTCATCTTTATGTACCTTTTCGGCCAAAGGACCGAGCAGCTTGGCCTGTGGGGTATCGGGGTGCTGATCTTCGCATTTGGCCCATTGCTTACTCTCGGAAGCAATCACAGTCTGGCGCGATATGTTAGCTTTTACGAAGCACGTGGCCAACTCGCTGAATTTTACCGTAGGATAAGATGGTTTGTGCTGTTTTTGGCGATGGCTCTGGCGGCGATAGCATTTGCATTCAGCGATGAAATAACGAAGTGGGTCATTGTTTCCCGCGCACAGGACGCGATGGCCGATTTCGAGACCCAAAAGCTTCTGTGCCTTTTGGCATTGGCAAACGCGCTGGCCCTTGCACTCTACGTTAACATGCTCGGATTCATGGCCGGCATGCGAGTGTACAGGCTGATTTCCTCCATAGAGGTATGTTTTGTTGTTTTATTCACCGCCCTTAGTGCAGTAATGCTGATTTCGTCACCAACGGCGATAGCTTTGCTGAGTGCCCATCTGATAGCGATGGCAATTTCAATTATTGCGGGCAGTTTTCTTTTGCACCTGGCCGTCAGCCATTACAAAGAAGTTGTCACATCCCAAACCATTACCGACGAAAAAATCATTGTCGAGCCCAAAGTGGAAGGGGACGATGTTTCCAGCACGGCCTCGCTTGCAGCATTTGAGCCCGCAGATGTGCCTCAAAAAATTGGTAAATTGTACGGTCGGATATTGAGCTACGGGCTGGTTTCGAATGTCGGGCAACTGATGCTCTTTGGTGTGATATATCTGAGCTTCTTCCTTACGCATCGTCAGCTTGGTGAAGATCAGGCTGGTATTTTTTATCCATGGCTTATTCTTTGTCAGAATCTGATGCTGCTTGCCAATCCTGTATTGAACGTAGTTTTTACATACGTTGCCAGAAAGTGGGAAGACCGCCAACGCAACGAAGCGTTGGATATCCTTGAGACTTCATTTAAGGCTGTCGCGATAATCATCTCGACGCTAGGAGTTTTGGCTTACCTCTCTTCGCCGTGGTGGGTTAGGTTGCTGGAAAGTTCATACCGGCTGGGCTTGCCGCTGCTCGGTGGGCTTATATTGTTCTTCCTGATGATGTTGAACCTTTCGTTTGTGAACATCGTCGCCAAGCTCCGCGAACAGCCGATTTATATCGGCATCACAGCCTTTTTGGCAGGAGCGTTGAATCTTATTCTGGCGCTTTGGTGGATGAAAGAATTCGAGTACGGCCCCGAGGGTGCTGCATGGGCTGCGGGGGTTTCGATGTTCGTCGTCGGCTGCCTTGCGTCGTTCATTTATTTGCCAAGTTGCAAAATCAAATTACATTCGGGCACATATTTCGTCCTGATGGCGCCCGTACTGATACTCATAGCTAAGTGGCTGCCCGGCTATGTCCTCGGGCTTTGCTGGCTGGTTGTTCTGGGGTTGGTCCTGTTTACGCCATTGGTATTCAAGGCTTCACAGAAGCAGATCATCCTGGAATTTGTCCGGAACATTTTTAAACGTAAAAAAAGATGAACCTAACGCTTTCGATAATCCTGCCGACACACGATAGGCCTGACAGTTTGTCTCGGACGGTGGAGTCGATACTCGGCCAGGGCCGAGTGCCGGAGCAGTTGATTATCGTAAGCGACACACCAACGCCGATTGATACCGATATAAAAGCCCAGGTCGAAGCATCGGGTGTTCGTTTTGAATTTCTTCAACAGGAAAAACCGTCCGCATCCGCTTCGAGGAATCTTGGAATGTCGGTTGCTGATGGCGATATCGTAGCCTTTTTCGACGACGACGTGACGCTTGCTGATGATTACCTTGAAAATCTGATGAGGTTTTATGAGTCAGACGCTGATGTCGTAATTGGCGGAGTCGGCGGTCAGGTCATCGAACAGCAGAAAAGAACGATTATAAACCGCATCTGGGATTATCTAGCTGAGGCTTTCGCAAGGAGTAGTTTTGCTCCACGTGTTCGCTCTGCGCGATATGTCGAACTCCCTCGGCAATTGCAGGGCAAACTCAAGCCCACAAAGCGTCTTTCGGGTGCAGCGATTAGTGTCAGGCGAAGCATCGGCAAAGAGGTGAGATTTGAAGAGAGCTTTGGCGGGTATTCGCTCGCGGAGGATATGGAATTCTGCTTCCGTGTAGGCCGGGAAAACGCATTGTTTGTTTCACCTGAGCTGAAGATCTATCACGACGCGTCACAAACTCACCGGCCGGACATGATGCAGTTCGGGAAATCTTACGTTGCGAATCTGATTCATATCGCCAATAAGAGCATGGGCCGTGGGGCAGGGACCGTTGCGGTTCTGGGATATCATTTTGCAGGCATGATTGTGCTTTATAGTTTGTGGTCGCTGTTTTCCCTGAAAATCGACAATGCGAAATTTGCCGCGGGGATGATTTGCGAGCTGATTGCGACACTCGCCAGGAAGATAGGGGGCTTATTTTGCGTGTCTTGATGGTCATGTCGAATCTCCTTGCCGGCGGTGCGGAGTTGGCCGCGTTGGAGCTCGTGCGCGCACTATCGAAGCAAGGCTACAAATTTACTGTTGCAGCCATTAAGACCGGCGGTGTCCTGCACCAGCCCTTCGAAGCTGCCGGGACGAAAGTCTACGAGCCTGTGGTGCGGCGAAGGTTAGATATTCTTGCTCCGTTCCGAATTGCCGGAATCATCCGCCGTGAGAAAATACAGGCCTTGATAGTTGTCGATGCGCCACGGGACGGTCTGCTGCACGGCTGCGTCGGAGCGGTAATGAGTGCCAAAAAACCTCTCAAGCTTTGCTGGTGTCATTCGCGGCCTTTCGGACAGGCTGGAAATGTTGCCGGAAGATTGGGCTGGCATTTAAAACTCGGCCTGCTCGACGCTATGGTCTGTATAAGTAATTATCAGCGAGACCAGTTCGCCAAGCTTCATCTTCCGCGCGAGAGAATGTGCGTGATTCATAACGGCATCGATCTCGAGCGGTTTGCCTCGCCGGCCAAGACCGACCTGAAACTGCCTGCCGGCAAGAAAATCATTGTCCAGGTCGCCAATGTCATGCCCGATAAGGATTTCAATACCTTAATCAAGGCGACTGCGATTCTTTCTCAAAGGCGCGACGACTTCCACCTGATTCTGGCTGGGCGCAGCACGGATTCTAACGAAATGGTCTATGCGATCGAGCGTGAGGGTATATCCAATGATGTAACACTCGCCGGCCATCGGGACGATATCGCTGCAATAGTCAGCAGCGCCGATATTTTTGTTCTATCGAGCTTCGGGGAAGTGCAAAACCTTTCCGTGCTGGAAGCGATGGCAGCGGGAACGCCTGTCATTGTCAGTGATATACCCGCCTTCGATAAGATGGTCGCAGACGGTACCAACGGCATGAAATTTCCCCCGGGCGATTCTCAGGCACTGGCTGGGGCAATGGAAGAATTGCTGGAAAACCCGCAGCGAAGAAAAGCACTCTCCGCAGCCGCTCTCGAGACAGCCAAGAAATTCAGTCTGGAAACAATGGCCCACAACTTCGACCGAGTGTTGCGGAAAATCTCGAAGTAAAGGCTTTTATTGGGCTTATCCCGCGGCGATCCACTCCAAAGCCAACTTTGTTTCGTTTAGGCGGAATCTTATAACAGAGCCCCTAACAATACTTCCCGTGGTCGCGACGCTTGAATTTTTGGTCGCAGACAAGAAACGAGAAGGATAAGATGCTGAAGCATCATTGACTTTCGAGTGACGATGTATGCGGCCAAAAGGGCACGCGTCCCTTCGGGTTGCAACAAAAATCGGCGTCTACTGCGTTGCGGTTCCTCACCATACCATTAAGGTATGGTGTCGTCGCCGACGCCTTGTATTCGCTCGATTTTTAGTGCAACGCGGCTTACGCGAAATATTGTTAGGGGCTCTAAAATTAGGACGGAGTTTCCACGCAGTGAAACCCGCCTATTTAGCCGATATCTTTTAAAGCGAATTCGTTTTAAGCGATCTGGAAGAAGTAATGAAAATATGAGGCAACCCGACGACGCCATAATAGCTGTAACCTACCGATGTAACGCACATTGTGCGATGTGCAACATCTGGAAAAGCAGCGAAACAGACAAACTCGAGCCCGAGCATATGGCCTCTCTGCCGCCCAGTTTGAAGACAATCAATATCTCCGGCGGCGAGCCATTCCTCCGCAACGATCTGCCGGAATTCGTCAGCCATGTCCGAAAGGCGTGCCCATCTGCCCAGATAACAATATCCACCAACGCCTATCTGCCACAGCGAATCGAGAAAATGATGGATGAAATTATCCGGATCGATCCGACAGTGAGGCTGGCGGTGAGTTTGGATGGCATAGGAGGGGTCCATGACAAAATACGCGGTGATGACGGCGTGTTTGATTCCGCTATGGGGTTGATTGACTCGCTTAAAGCAAAAGGTTTCCAGGGTCTGCGCCTGGGCATGACGCTCAGCAAGGATAATCTCGATCAGCTCATCGAGGTAGCCCAGCTGGCAGGCAGTAAGGGACTCGAACTGGGTGTTGTCGCTGCGCATGCGGCTACGACTCATCTCGGCGTTGAAGATTCTCTCGTGGGGCCTATACCGACAGGACTGAATCAGCCATTTGAAAAGCTTGCTTCAAAGTGGCTGCGAAGTGCCAGACCAAAATATTGGCTGCGGGGTCATTTCGCGGCAAATACCTTCAAATTGCTTTCCGGCCGACCGTGGAAGTTTACTTGTCATGCCGGCGAGGACTTTTTCTTCTGCCAGGCTGATGGCAGCATTTTCAGCTGCTCTGTTAAGGGCCAGCCGATGGGCAGTATCATCGAGCAAAGCTGGGATGAAATCTGGTCCGGCAATTCCACCAGCACAGCCCGCAACTTTTCTCGAAATTGCAGCCAAAACTGCTGGATGATCTGCACTGCACGTAGCGTTTATCGCCGCAGGCCATTGGCGGTGCTGTCGTGGATCCTGCTGAATAAGCCACTGGCGCACCTTGGCTGTTTTAAGCTGCCCCAATTCAAGGCAAATTAGATATGCGGATATTGCACATAGAAAAATTTCTTTCTGAAAACGGGGGAGTGGGCAGCTATCTGCGCACGCTATGCAAATTGCAGAAGCAGCGAGGTCATGATGTTTTCCAATTCGGCTGCGTCGAACCCGGTGGTCGGGCCGATATGCCGGTGTTCCATGATTATGCAGAATCGAAAAATCCGATGAGCATGTGGAAAATGATCCACAACCGCCAGGCTGCTTCCAAGCTGGATGAATTCCTCTCCGGCTGCGAAGTTGATGTCGCTCACCTGCACAATATTTACCATCACCTTACGCCATCGATTTTGCCAGTGCTTGCCAAACGGAATATCGGCGTGGTGATGACACTGCACGATTACCGCCTGGCGTGTCCGACGAAGCATTTTCTCCGCTTGGATGGTATTTGCACGCGTTGTCTTGGGAACAGGTTTTACCATGCAGCCAGCCCCAAATGTGCCGGCCTGGCTGGGGCAGCTGCGGCCATCGAAAGCTACGTCCAGTACATCTTGGGCCGATATGTGCGGCATATTGATTTTTTTCTTTGCCCGACTCTCTTCATGCGCGACGTGATGCTTAAGGCTGGCATGCCTGCTGATAAGCTAAGGGTAGTCAGGAATGTTATCGAGGAAGTCGAGCTTCCCGATGTTCCGCAAAGTGAAAACGATTTACTTTTTGCCGGCCGGGTAAGCCAAGAAAAGGCCCCGGAGCTGATGCTTGAACTGGCCGGGCGAATCCCCGAGTCAAATGTCGTAATTGCAGGCGGGGGGCCAGCGTTGAATGACCTGCGAGAAAAAGCTGAAGGCGAGAATTTATCCAACGTAGAAATAACCGGCCCAGTCGATCATAGCCGAATTGGGCAGTACATGGCCAGGGCGACAGCTGTCGTCGTAACCAGCAGATGCCTGGAGAACAGCCCGGCAATAATGCTCGAAGCGATGGCGGCAGGGCGTTGTGTGATAGCTCCGGAAACACCGCCGTTGCGTGAATTTATCCATGACGACAAGACAGGCAGGCTCTTTGAGCAGGGTGATATCGACTCGTTGGTGCAAACAACCAAAGAAGTCCTGGCCAGTAAGTCTGACCGTGAAAAAATAGCCCAAGCCGGCAAAGAGCATGTTGGCTTGCTTCACAACAACGAACTTCTGATTAAGCAAGTTGAGCAGCTTTATGAGGAATCATTAAACCGATGCGCATCGCAATAATAGGTTGTCGTGGCCTGCCCGCAGCTGATGGCGGTGTGGAGCGAGTTGTCGAGCAGATTACCAGAGAGCTCTCGACCCGCGGCCACGAAGTATTAATCTACTCGCGCAAGAGCTATGTAGGTGACTCTCCGCAGCCGCAGTTCGGAACAAGAATAATAACGGGCGGCCTGGACGGTAAACACCTCGATACGATTACTCACACCGCCACGGCGATGTTCAACGCGGTAAGAAATGGTGTCGACGTAATACATCTCCACAATCCTGGCCCGGCGATGCTAAGCTGGATGGCCGACTGGGCAGCAAAGCCCATAGTCCTGACCCTGCACGCACCGGACTGGAAGCGAGATAAATGGTCGACAGCTGCTCGCACTTTTTTGAGATTCGGCCTGCGAGCCGGCATGAAACGCGCAGATGCTGTCACGTCTGTTTCCAGCTCGCTCGCTGAAGAACTGGCCGGTGAGTTTGAAAGAGAAGTTGCTTACATTCCAAACGCACCAGAGCCTGCCGAATACATCGAGCCCAGCGAGATAGGCAAATGGCACCTCGAGCCGGAAAAATTCGCTCTCTGGGTGGGTCGGTTCGAGCCGGAAAAGCGTTTGGATCTGCTTTTGAAGGCCTGGGACAAAGCTCAGCCGACGGTTCCGCTTGTAGTTGTTGGTGATTTTCAGAAAAACGCTTACGGCATCGACTGTCGGGCAGTGGCCTGCGAGAATGTCCTGTTCGTTGGCCCGCAGTACGGAAAGGTTCTTGCCGAGTTGTACTCAAACGCCGCGGTTGTCATCCAGCCGAGCGTTCTGGAGGGCATGTCGATGGTCCTGCTGGAGGCCGCGGCCCACGGCAGATGTGTGATTGCCTCTGACATTCCGGCAAACAAAGATGTTATGGGCGATGCCTGCCTGTATTTTGCCGCAGACTCCTTAAATGAACTCGCGGGTCAAATTAGCCGATGTCTGGAACAGGAGTCTTTGCGCAAGCAACTCGGGCAAGAGGCCAGGCAAACGGTTCAGGCGAAATATTCCTGGCCGGCTGTCGCCCGGGAGTACGAAAAGATGTACCTGGCAGTAAAGGAAGGAAAGCTCTAAGCATGACCGTAACAGTTTCTACAACATTGGATAGACACTCAGCCACATTAACGCCCACACTGGCGCCTAAACTGCCGGTAATAAGAACCGAAGATATATCCGTATCGACCAGGCCGGGCTTTTATGAGCTTTCAAAGCGAGTAGAAGATTTCGTGCTGTCCCTGGTTTTGATTGCATTGCTTGCGCCGCTGATGGCGATTGTCGCTGCTGCCATAAAGCTGACCTCCCACGGGACGGTTATCTTCAAGCAGACCCGCGCGGGCGTTAATGGCCAGCCGTTTACCATGTATAAGTTTCGCACGATGCGGATGGGGGCCCAGGAGGACCGCGTCTTCCTGGAACACATGAATGAGAAATCTGGCCCGATATTTAAAATTGCCGAAGACCCGCGCCTGACATTTGTCGGCCGGCTTTTGCGACGCAGCAGTATTGACGAGATTCCCCAGCTTTTCAACGTGCTGGCCGGTTCGATGTCACTTGTTGGCCCGCGTCCGCTGTGGTGGCCCGAGGCTCAGCAGGTTACAGGCCAGGACAAACGCCGAATGACGGTCAAACCGGGCATGACGGGACTTTGGCAGATTTCCGGCAGGAGTGAGTTGAGTTACGAACAGGCGATGAAGATAGATTTATACTATGTTCGCCATCGCTCTTTGCTGCTGGATTTGCTTATTCTCTTCCAGACACTGCCGGCTGTGCTTTCAACGCACGGAGCTTACTAGCACTAGTTGGCCGAAACTGTCACTACGGTCGGAATTTCTTCTTCACTTGGCTGTGATACCGCAAACACAACTGTCATGAACGATAGAATTCGTTTGGAAGAAAGGTCGGTGTCGTCAATCCAATACCATTTCCCTCTATATCTGACTGAGGCGAACGCATCCGAGGGTACATCCGTGCCGCTGTGAATCTGGAACGGAAGTTCGGTAATCCCAGCCGATTCAGGCGGGGCCCATGCCCGACCCTCCTCGATGTCCTCGGGAGGAACTTGTACATATGAAGCCATATTAGCCAAAATCCTTAATATTGAGCGGGATTGAATGCTGATTTCTTTATCACTTTGTGCAATACCGCCAAATGTAATCCTGTATTTGTTTAAATCGGGAGAAAGCCCGAGAAGCTTTTTGGCTTCATCTATTTCGTCCTGAATTTCCGGAGCTGCCTTTTCTTCCTGAAATACAAGAAATGCCTTTGCTTCCTTTTCTGACTTTTCGACTCGCATACCAAGTACGCCCGCTTTTTGGATGTCTCGCAGCAGGAAAATCAATCTTACAAATTCCGGTTCTGGTGGCGTTACTTCACCGGCAAGAACGAGCCGGTTATCCAGTCCATTGATTCTGTGTATTCCGATTCCCATTACTCTATCTGAGGGAAAGCCTGACTGTATTAAAAAAATGAGTGAATGAGGTGGAATCGGAGTCATCAGGCTCCGAGTGAATTCCGCGCCAGTGAGGGGGCGATATGTAATCGTTGGTCGATCTGTGTATTTTGTCTGGGCTAAAATGTCCCATTTGTGGCTCCAGCCGGGCAAAGCAATTCGCTCTCCGAATCCAGCTCCGACCCTGCCGGTGTGTTCTACGCTGTAGCCAGCGATAATCTGTGTAACATCTACAAAAGTAGGTGCATCGGCGTACCGCAGCCTGACGATGTTCAGCAGGGCCTGCGTTTTCCATGAGTCGGAAAGGGCTTTGCTATACCCGTACCGGTCAGGCTTGATGCGTCTGGTACCTAAACTCGCGCAGCCCGGCGATAAAAGCAACGCTGCCAGTAATATTAGACGGATTCCGGCTTTTGTCAGATTAATAAGGGTTGTCACAATAAGATTTTATGTGCAGCTTTGCGTGATTTACAAAAAGCAGTGTATTTTATTTAGAGCCCCCGATTTTGAAAATCCTTAGAAAACCAAAGACAAGAACACCAGAACGATAAAGGTAGTGGGGAACACAATGCGGGCGGCACGGTCCATTCTTCTGCCGGCTTTGACATGGCCTCGTCGTGCGAGCATCGACGTCAATATCACCTCAACCAGCGTCAGGAACACCAGCACAGTACTGCCAAGTGTGAAATAATCCAGCCGCGTCATATACGGCAAGCGCGGCAACAAATTCCCGAGCAGGAACCTATAGGCGATGAGAGTCAACATGGAACTGGTCGCAACTCCGATCTGGGCGCCGGCGTTTGTCGGGTCGATCCAGAACGCACCCCAGGACATCATAACAATCAGCACCAACGGGATTATGACCTGCCAGACATAATAGAGCGCGAAGCGCTTAGCGGTGAATTCAAAAACAAAGCCGGCTATTTTAGCACCCGGAACGGGCTCGAACGGTCGGGTTTCGATTTTGAAATCCAAAACCTTCCAGTCGGGTAAGGAAAATTCGGAATGCATGGTTCCGCCGACAATATCCATCTCTGTCTGGGACTTTCCGGGCACGAAATCAACTTCACCTGGTTCATATCCAACAGCAACGAAATGGATTGTGAACTTGTGCTTATCAAACGGGAATTCGGAAAGCCTCAACGGTTGAGAGAGAGGCCCTACGTAGCGCTGTATATACATTACGGTGCCATCAGGATAAACCTTTACATCTTCAGGCAGAGACTTGCGAAGCAGCCCTTGTTTATTGGTAATCAGGATGCGGGGGTTCCACACTTTTTCAAGTGGGAGCATGCGGACAGCGCCGCTTTCGGGAACGAGGCGTTTATCGTTCCATTGGAGCCTTAAATAAACATTTACTGTAAAATTCTGAGCGGCGCCGTCAATGGAGTCTATATCCATTACAAATACGAAAAATTGAACTTCAGTAGGCCCTTTATCTTTATCGGGGCGGTCTGCCCTGAGAAATTCGTCTTCGTCTGCCCCCAAGGCCATTAAAGCCAGTGAACCGATCAAAAGTGCCGAGATGAAAACTTTCCTGCCCACATTATCATTCTAGGGTCGTTGGAACATCTTAAGACAAATGAAATTATCAAAGAAAAACAAAATATTTACCTCGTTGCTTGTTTCACTCATCCCCAATCAATGCCGATAAATTTTTCGGAGGCTTAATTGATTTCCTTGTTTGGAAATTGTGCTTATGAAATATAAGTGGAAATATAAAAGAGGCTTAAGAGCATACAACCGTGGCGACTATCACAGGGCCTCAGCCCAATTGCACAGCGTGGCCGAGAGAAAAGACCTTGCCGGCAAGGTTGCTCGTTTCTACGAAGCAATGAGCCACCGCGGGATGGGCGTAGAGGCGATGCGCGAAGGCAGGTATGGCGAAGCCGAAAAACATCTCCGCATGGCAGTAAGTGCAGTCGGTACAAATGCCGATCTGGCCAGTTATCTTTCCAAAGTTTATGCCCGCACCGGCTGTTTCGAAAAGTGTGCTGGCGAGATGGAAAAAATCACAGACTCGAATTCCAGCAAAGCCAAAGATTTCTGCAAGTTCTCTCAGGCACAGTGGCGCTGCGGAAAACGCTCACAAGCATACATGACATTGCATGCAGCTTTGCGGCGATTCGGTGATGAGGCTTGCCTGCATTTGCAGTTGGGACTTTTCCTGGCTGGTGAAGAACGTTTCGACGAAGCGAAAAAGCATCTTGTTATCGCATCCGAGGCTGACAGTTCAAATGCCGATACGCATTACTACCTCGGCATGCTATCAGCTGCTCAACAGGACGCGCGGTTGGCGGTACGGTCCCTGCAGCGTGCTTTTGAGCTTCGACCAGACAATATAATGATTGCCTACAAACTTTGTCTGGCTGCAAAGGCTGCAAGTGAAGAAGGCTTCCACATTGTCGTTCGCTGCCCCGAGCCGAACATTTCAGCCTCGCCAAAGTCGGAAATCTATCAGCTGGCAAGGTACGTTGAAATGGAATCCGATTTTGTTTCCGCATTCATGTCCTTGCCCAAAAGCGAATTCGACGAGGAGCTTTTCGGCGTATTTGCGAATGTTTTGCAGATGGCAATTGCAGACCACCCGAATTTTGCGGACTTGCAATACAATTGTAGCCGCGTTTTGAAGCGTCTGGGCAAGACGGATGTGGCTATCGAACATGCCGAAAAGGCAGTCGAGATCAACCCTCGCTATGTCAAGGCATTGATCCATCTGGCAAAATTGTACAAGAGCGAATCAAGGGAGCCCGAAGCTGTTGCATGTCTGGAGCAGGCAATCGAAAACGGAGCGGACTGGCCGGACGTCCACTGTCTTGCGGGCGAACTGCTGGGAAGATGCAATGAAATTGTCGCAGCCAGAGGGCACCTGGAGCATGCATTGAAATTAAATGGAAGGTTTAAACGAGCGGCTGTTGCTTTGGATAAGTTAGCCGCTTAATGGAGGTTTTCGCAAGGTGAGTCATCTGCTTGAATTACTGGGTCAGGGCTTGGAACATGAGTTGTGCGATATGCTCGACAGGTATTACTGGTCGCCTTCGACTCAGAGCTTAGAACAGTTGCAGGAGGATTGTCGCACTCAGCCCGACCGGCCCGAACTGCACTTGAAACTCGGTCTGGCCTACATGCGTGCCTTGCAATACAAGGAAGCGGTAGTGCACCTGAGAACTGCCTGCAAGAAAAGCCCCGATTATCTTGAAGCACGGCTGGCACTGGCAGCTGTGTACGAAGAATCGGGAAAGACTGAAAAGGCCCTGGACGAATTAAAAATAGCCAACCAGGTTAAGTGCGGCGAAGTGCCAATACTCTTTGCCATCGGTTTTTGTTGCGAAAAACTCGAAAATATCCAAAAGGCAGCTGAGTATTATCGCGACGCGATAGCAGTTGAGCCATCGTTTATTCCCGCTCGTCAGCGGCTTGCTGCGGTAAGCATTTTTACCGGCGATATAAATGAGGCAATCGAGCAGTACGAGGCGATTTTCGAGCTGGATGCTCGGCAGACGCACATTCACACGGCATTGGCGCAGCTGAATTACAGGGCGGGAAATTATACAAAGTCCATTGAGCATTTCGAAAGCGCCATCGCCCTTGGGCCGGAAAACTGGTCTATGATGGATGACGAGGTTGAGGCACTTATCGCCGATGGCGCAATTCGTGAGGCCATGGAACGCCTGGAACAGTTGATAGAGCAGCAGGGTCTTTGTCCTGAACTTCATATTCGCGCCGGAGATCTTTATTCAAAGACCGACGACGATGCGGCATTGGCGCACTACCGCAAGGCGTTGGAAATTCAGCCGGACTATCTTGAAGCCTCCGTAAAAATTGGTACCCACCATCTGATATATGGCCGCTGGGAAGAAGCAGCTGAGGCCTTCCATACCGCATATGAAATTAACGATGAGTTGCTCATAAACTATATTGGTAACGGCGTGGCTTATGAGGCTATGGGTAAAAGGGAAGATGCAATAAACAGCTTTCAGCTCGCAGAGGCTATCGAGCCCAACAGCAAATTATTGCTTGCCGAAATGGCTAAGCTTCAGTTGAAGTCCGCCTCGGCGGACCGCTTTGCGGCCAGCTTTGAATCGGATGAAGGTATGCCGGTAGCCGAAATCGATCTGGACAATGACGACTTGCTGCACAAACAGATAGACCGTCATGCCGAGGAGATTAAGCAAAATCCGAACTTTGCCGACATTCGATACCGTTACGGCGTGATGTTACGCAGCGAGGGCAGGCTTGGCGAGGCGATAGAGCAATTCAAGGCAGCTGTGGAGATTAATCCGTCTTATGTACAGGCCATAATCAAGCTTGGCATAACGCAGCAGGAACTCGGCTTGGTGGACGATGCGATAGAAACCTTCAAACAGGCGATAGATATCAAGCCAGAATATGTTGACCTGCATTACCGCCTTGGGCTTCTGTACACCGACAGGCGGCAGTTCGAGGAGGCCGTCGAGCATATGGAAACGGCAGCCGAGGGTTCTCCAGAGAACAAGGAGGTCCGGGCAGGCCTTGCTCTGGCGCTGCAGAATATGGGCTTGATGGACCGCTCAGCAGCTACATGGCGAAGCATGTGGAAATTGCATCACACAAGCAATAAGACCTGACACTTGCCGGCCGTAAGAATTATTTTAAAAGCTCTTCCAGTCGGTCGATGCCCTTGTTGATGTTTTCAAGGCTTGTGGCGAAGCTCAGGCGTACGCACTTATCCTCGCCGAAGGCCGAACCGGGCACTATTGCGACCTTTACCCCTTCAAGGGCAGCCTTGGCGAAACTCATGGAATCGTTAACCTCAACGCCGGCCAGCGTTTTTTCATAATGGCTGCTGACGTCAGGGAAGCAGTAAAACGCACCGGTCGGCTGATTGCATTTGACGCCGTCGATGGCGTTGAGACGCTCGGCCATGTGCTTGCCTCGCTTCTCGAATTCCTTACGCATGGACTCCACAGCCTTGGCGGCTTGCGGGTCGGTATATGCAGCCAGGGCGCCTGCTTGAGCAAAGCTTACCGGGTTGGTTGTCTCGTGGCTCATGAGTCTGCGAATGGCGCCGATGACGTCTTTAGGACCAGCCGCCCATCCGAGCCGCCAGCCGGTCATGGAGAATGTCTTTGCCAAGCCGTTTACCGTCACCGTACGCTCGGAAAGACGCTCGTCAAGGGCTGCGAAGGAAACAAACTTCGTGTCGCCATAGATGAGTTTTTCATAAATCTCATCTGAGATAACAAAAAGGTCGGCCTCTAACACCGCCTCGGCCAATGCTGCAAGCTCCTGGGGAGTATATGTACTGCCGGTCGGGTTTGACGGCGAGTTAATGATAATCCCTTTTGCGTCTTTGCCGGAATCGAGAATCTGCTGCGGGGTAATCTTGAAATTCGATTCAGGAGAAGTTTCCAGGATAACCGGTTCGCCGCCGGCGAGTTTAATCATTTCGGTATAGCTGACCCAGTAGGGGGCCGGCAGAAGAACCTTGTCGCCCGGGTTGATAAGGACCTGGCAGACATCGTAAATCGCGTGCTTGCCGCCGAATGTTACGACGACCTGACTCGGTTCGACGTTGATGTTATTTTCTTTGGCGAGTTTGTCTGCAATGGCCTTTTGCAGCTTCTTTCCACTCTTTGGATTGTATTTAGTATCGCCTGCATCCAAAGCTTCTTTGGCTGCCTGCTTGATGAAATCCGGCGTGTCAAAGTCGGGCTCACCGGCACCGAAGCTTACTACGTCGATTCCCTCAGCCTGCATTTCCTTTGCACGGGTAGTGATGGCGATAGTTGCACTGGCGGCGACGCAAGATATACGGTCAGAAAGTTTCATTGCATTATCCTCAATTAATTCAGCATTGAATTTCAAAAGAAACAGATTTTCCTAAGTTACAGAGAGTTCCTGGATTGTCAACCGGGTTTTGATATTGGGTATAAAAAAGGGCGGCACCATGTCGGCACCGCCCGGGGGTTTTAATGTGTGGCAGGCTTGGTCAATCTACTTCCGCTGCCGGACAATAACCGACGAACGCTACGAAGCGATTTGTGTTGAGGATCGGAATCTGCAGGTTCCCTGCCAGTTCCTTAACATTGGCAAAGCGATCGAAAACCTTCACCTGCTCGTTATATGCAGCCCACACTGTCGGCGGAGCAGTCTCTGCTGGTTCGGGCGGGCGAGTAGGCTCTTTGCCGATGACGATGAAGTCCGTGTCAATACTCACCTCTTCGGAGACGGTACCGCCAAAACGCGTGATGAGTGTCTTGACCTCTTCGGCGCCGATGGCTGAGGCTTTACC
Organism: uncultured Planctomycetaceae bacterium; assembly: GCA_964401835.1. Taxonomy (GTDB): domain Bacteria; phylum Planctomycetota; class Phycisphaerae; order SM23-33; family SM23-33; genus CAYNZP01. The sequence continues at coordinate 42,098 of CAYNZP010000005.1, read as the reverse complement.
GGTATTATGCAGGTCGAATTCCCCCTCGACCACGAATTTATAACTCCGCATTGCATCGTATGCGAGGTTGGCGATCTGGTCGCCTTCATTGATTGGATCTTCCTTTTTGAACTCGGTTATCCTGCACTCGCTGATATTCTCACTTACTTTTGAAACCACAAGCATCCCCTTACCCTCACCGGATTCTGGAATCCCGCCACCAGGATATATACTGAAGGTCAGGCCAGGCGTTACGCGGTCTTTCAAGCCTATATTGATGTAGCACACGCCGGCTTCGTCAAGCATTTTGAGAATCATGCCATCGACTCGAACCTGGTGTGGGGCGATACCTTCGATGCCGTCTTCGCCTCGGCCACTCTTCATGAGCTGAGCGATTTTGTCCTTTAATTTACGGGTTTCATCTTCAAGCTCGTTAATTTTTGTGGCATGGAGAGCGTTTTGCTTGTAAAGCTCGTCCCGCCGCTTTTGCCAGTCAGTCCTGGCTTGTTGCAATTGCTTGAGATAGCTGTCGTGCTCCTGCTGCAACTTTCGTTCCAGTTCGTTTATCTGCTGCTTGTATTGTTCAGACTGCTGAGATTGCGTTGCCAGGTTGGCTTGAGATGTATCAGATGCAATTTTCAGTTCCTGGCGGAAAGAGTTAACATCGCTCTTGAGGTCGTCAATTTCTTTTTGTTTTTGGGCTAAAAGATCATTGGCCCCAGAAACTTGTGCGATAAGTCCGCGGGTGTCCTTTATCTTTTCCTGTAAGGACGTTATCTTAGCGGAAGTTTCTTCGTAGTCTGCTTCTGTTCCGGTTATCGCCTTGGACAACTCTTTTACCTGTTCGTTGAACTGACCTACGACCGTCTTTTTGGGCCGGGAAGTATCGTAGGTACGGAACATGCTATCCAGTCCGCGTCGTTCCTGAGCGGTTGCATATTTTGCCAGAGAGCTTTCCAGTTCGGCATTTGCCTTCTGGGCTTTATCCTTTTCGATATATAGCAGAACCGCAAATATAGTCGAAATCAGGAATAAGAAAATTACAACGATAAGCAGGTAGGGCGGACCTGGGCGTTGTGGAACCACACGTGCCATTCGATAACTCCTCGTATTTCAATACAAAAACCGCAATTACAGGACTCGAAGTATCCTCTAACGGGTGGCTGAACTCAACAATTTTTTGGTAGAGAAGGCCTTAACTGCCCAGCTTTTCTTTAATAAGCTTCTGCACATCGCCCGGCTGGGCTGCTCCACGCGACATTTGCATAACCTGGCCCATGAGGAAGCCGAAGGCCTTTTTTTGCTTTTTCCCGCCGGATTTTACGTCTTCAACGGCTTGTGGGTTCGCTTCGATAGCCTTATCTACCCATGCTTCCAGGGCTGCGGTGTCCTTCACGGCTAGCAGGCCCTGCGACTCGGCAATTTCGCGAGGATTATTTCCCGACTCTATCATTTTATCGAAAATTTTAGCTGCGGACGTGGCGTTGATGTCTCCGCCGGCGAGCATCTTGGCAAGTTCGGCCAGTTGTCCGGCCGTCAGACCTGTCTGGGCAATAGAGCAGCCGCGTTCGTTAGCAATGGCAGCACCACGGCTCAGGAGAAGGTTCACGCAGCGTTTGGCGTCTGCCCCGCAGGCAACTGCCTCATCGAGAATATCTCCGGTAGCCGGTTCCTGCGTGAGGGCGTCGGCTTCCTTAAACGCCAATTCGTACTTGTCCATATATCGCTGACGACGCTGCAGGGGCAACTCGCCAATATCACTTGCGATACCATCTCGCCAGGCGTCATCTACGGTTACCGGCACGAGGTCCGGCTCGGGGAAGTAGCGGTAATCGTGGGCCTCTTCCTTTTCCCGCTGGAAAATCGTCTGGCCCGTTGCGTCATCGTAGCCGCGGTTTTCCTTGTTCCGCTTGTCGAAGGCATATCCATCCGGATCGCTCTGCCATTCGGCGTACTGTCGGCCGATTTCATAATTGACGGTATTTTCCAATGCACGGAAACTGTTGAGATTTTTTACTTCGCAGATTGGAGTTTTATAAGTCTTGCCGTCGCGTGTTATGTGCAGGTTGATATTCGGCTCGAATCGCATGTGGCCCATCTGCATATTCGCCTCCGATACTCCCAGCCAACGCACCAGACGTTGCATGCTGCGTGCGTAGCTCATGACTTCTTCGGCGCTGTTCATGTCCGGCTCGGAGACGATTTCCAGAAGCGGCACGCCTGCGCGGTTCAAGTCCACGCCGGTATGTGAGGGGTTGTCGTGAACGTTCTTGCCGGCGTCTTCTTCCAGGTGCGCACGAAGAACGCGGATTTTTTTCGTTTCGCCTGACTCAAGCGGAACTTCCATGTAGCCGCCATGGTTCAAGGGCAGATCGTACTGACTTAGCTGATAGTTTTTCGGCAGGTCTGGGTAGTAATAGCTCTTGCGGTCCCATTTTGTAAAACCAGCGACCTTGCAATCCAGAGCAAGCCCGACCTTCATGGAATATTCGACAGCCTTTTTGTTCATCACCGGCATCACGCCTGGCATGCCGATACAGACAGGGCATACGTTAGTATTGGGCGGGTCGCCGAAGTTGTTACGGCATCGGCAGAACATTTTCGTCTGCGTCGCGAGCTCGACGTGAATCTCCAGGCCGATTATCGGTTTAACTTTATCTTTTGTATCTGTCATTTTTTCACCATTTCAGGTGTGAGTTTCATTACGCCGGATATCTTTTCATACATTCTCGCAGCCCGCAGGAGTTTTTCCTCGCTAAAGACCGGCCCGACCAGCTGCATGCCGATGGGCAGGCCCTGGTCGCTGAGCCCAGCAGGTATCGACAGGCCCGGCAGGCCGGCAAGGTTTACGCTGATGGTGTAAATATCGGCTAGGTACATCGTCAGCGGGTCGTCAGATTTTTCGCCAATATTAAAGGCTGTTGTCGGCGTTGCGGGGCACAGAAGGACGTCGCACTTTTCAAAGGCGGCGTCAAAGTCGTTTTTAATCAGCCGGCGGACCTTCAACGCCTTGTTGTAGTACGCGTCGTAATAGCCAGCCGAGAGCGTGTAAGTTCCGAGCATTATCCGGCGTTTGACCTCTTCGCCGAAACCCTCAGCACGCGATTTCGAGTAAAGCTCGATAATGTCGCCCACCTGCTCGGTAGTGCGATGGCCGTAATGTACGCCGTCGTAGCGGGCGAGATTGCTGGATGCCTCAGCCATGGCGACGATGTAATAGCACGCGACGGCAAATGAGCTCAAGTCGCCGTTTTCGTCGCGGTCGATTCGGCTGTGGGGTAGCGAAACTTCGATTACTTCCGCTCCCGCCGATTTGTATGCCTCGGCAGCTGTGTGTATTGATTCGTTTATTGCCGGGTCCAACGCGTCGGAGTAAAACTCTTTCGGCAGGCCGATGCGCAGATTTTCGATTGGCGTTTCGATATTGGCCAGATAATCCGGCACGTCTTTCGGGACTGATGTGGAATCTTTGCAGTCGTAACCGGCAATTACCCCGCTCAGCAGTGCTGCATCGGCAACCGTCTGTGTCATCGGGCCAATCTGGTCGAGGCTGCTGCCGTATGCGACCAGGCCATATCTGCTCACGCGTCCATATGTTGGCTTGAAGCCGACAACGCCGCAAAAAGCAGCCGGCTGACGGATAGAACCGCCGGTATCGCTTCCGAGAGATGCTGCGCAAAGTCTGGCTGCTACTGCCGCAGCCGACCCGCCCGAAGACCCGCCAGGAACCCGCTGCGTGTCCCATGGATTGCGGGTTGGCTTGAGTCCACTGTTTTCCGTAGAAGAGCCCATTGCGAATTCATCCAGGTTCGTCTTGCCGATTATTACCGCGCCAGCTTCTTCGAGTTTCGCAGCGGCCGTCGACATATAGGGGGCCTGAAAATCAGCAAGAATCTTCGACGAGCAACTTGTCTTGCCATAGGTGGTGCACATGTTGTCTTTGAGTGCTATGGGCAGCCCGGCGAGAGGACCAAGCTTTTCGCCGGCTTGGCGTCTGGAGTCGACCTGTTTGGCCTGCTCTATCGCGCGGTCGGTAAAAACTTCGTTATATGCAGATACCTGCGGATCGTGTTTTTCTATTGCCTCAAGATATTCTTTCGCGGCCTGGGTGGCTGAAACTTCGCCAGCTGCAATCGCGTCGCGGAGCTCGAGGGCTGAAAGTTCGTTTATCTGACTCACTGAGAATCTCCGATTACCTTTGGTACTTTGAAGAAGTCACCGTCGCGGTCGGGCGCGTTAGCCAGAGCATCAGCAGGGGAAAGCGACTGGCGGAGTTCATCTTCAGCCAACACGTTTGATAGCTCGACCGCATGTACCATCGGCTCGACATTTTCCGTGTCCAGCTCCTGCAATTTATCGAAGTAGACCAGAATGTCGGATAGCTGCTGCCCGAACTGATCGACCTGTTCGTCAGTCAGTTCGATTCGGCTGAGTTTTCCAATGTGTCGAACCTTGTCTGCATCAATTTTTTCTGCCATTATCCGGCTCCCATCAATGTTCCCGGGGAAAAGCTGGCTGTGATTAAACTATAATCATTGGCTAAAGTCACCCCGGTGGCAATGAAGAATTCATATTTTACCTAGGTTTACGTTGCATTTAGTCGATGTAATACTTATGTATAGACGCTTAAAAGTATTTTTGGAGCTTTTTTAAGCGGATTTTCAAAAAGGTTTTTTATGGCAAAAGGCGAAGTAATTGAACTGGAAGCTCTCGTCAAGGCATCGTTGCCGAACGCTATGTTCCGCCTCGAGATCGAGGTTGGCGAGAAGAAGCACGAGATAATCGGCCACATTTCCGGCAAGATGCGCAGGCACTATATCCGCATTACTCCCGGCGACAAGGTGCTGGTCCAGCTTAGCCCGTACGACCTGACCAAGGGCAGGATCGTCTTCCGCCAGAGATAGTAATTCACTTTCTCTCAAAATCTATCACTCCAACCGGATATTTCCCCAGCCCGTGCGACATTTAGCTTCAATGGCCTGTGAATTTCCCTTGCCAGAACCCTCCAAATTCTTATATTGGACGATTCTTTGACTGCCGTTTCGCGATGTCGGGGCGGTTTCATTGCTATTTATTGTAATTAGATTATCTGGAGAAGATTATGCCAGCTTCAAAACCACAGGATTTCAGGAATATCGTTCTTCTCGGCCATGGCGGCTCTGGTAAGACAACGCTTGCCGAGGCTATGCTGCACGCTGGCAAGGTTACAGGGCGGTTCGGCTCTGTCGATGACGGCACCAGCCACATGGACTACACCGACATCGAGAAGGACCGTAAGCATTCAGTAGACCCCTCCGCAGCCCATTTGGATCATGACGGCAAGACCATTAATATAATTGACGCTCCTGGCTATCCGGACTTTATCGGTGGTGCGACATGTGCACTTGGAGGTGCGGACGTGGCGGTGGTGGTTATATCTGCCACAGCTGGTATCGAAGTTAACTCGCGCCGGCTTTTGAAGCTTGCCCAGGACCAGAAGTTGCCCGTGGCTATCGTAGTTAACAAAATCGACAGCGACAATATCGATCCCGGCCGTCTTCTTGGCGAGATTACCGAGACTTTCGGCCAGACCTGCAAACCGATGAACCTCCCGGCCGGTGGCGGGAAGTCTGTTGTCAATTGTTTTGCCAATGAATCCGGCGATGCCGATTTTGGCGATGTCGGAGCCGCGCACATGGAGCTTATCGAGAATATCGTCGAGGCAGACGAGCAGCTCATGGAATCCTACCTCGGCGGTGAAGAAGTTTCCCCAGAAAAACTATCTGCCGCTTTCGCCAATGCGATGGTCGCTGGAACCGTCATTCCGGTCCTGTTCACCGCTGCCAAGAGTGAAGTTGGCGTTACAGAGCTTCTCGAAGCGGTTGCAAAATATTTCCCATCTCCGGTAGATGTTACTCCCAGGCCCGTCAGCAATGCTACTGGCGAAGAGGCTGAGGAAATTGAAATTGTGGCTGACCCCGCCAAGCCTTTTATTGGCCAGGCGTTCAAGATCACTAGCGACCCGTTCGTCGGAAAACTCGCCTGGATTCGTGTTCTCCAGGGAACCGTAACCCCGGACACTGCTTATCTGCTTCGCGACGAGAAAAAAGCAGCCAAAATCGGCCACCTGTTTAAAGTTCAGGGCAAAGAAACCCAGGAAGCCAAAAAGGCCATCGCCGGCGACATCATCGCACTGGCTAAAGTCGAGGAAATACAGTACGGCGACGTTCTTCGTTGCGACCAGCAGGTTATGTACCGCAAGATGCCTCCGAGTCCGACGCCGATGTATTCATTGGCTGTTACGCCGAAAAGCCGCGGCGACGAACAGAAGATTTCCGGCGCTCTTTCCAAGCTGACCGACGAAGATCCGACATTTGCCGCAGGCCGTGACAATCAGACCAACGAAACGGTCATCTCCGGCATCGGCGACCTGCATCTGCGGATAATCCTGACCAAGATGAAAGAACGTTTCGATCTGGAAGTTGATACCAAACCGCCCAAGATTCCTTATCTTGAAACCATCATGGGCAAGGCAGAAGGCCATCACCGCCACAAGAAGCAGACCGGTGGTGCGGGTCAGTTCGGCGAGGTTTACCTACGGGTTGAACCCCTCGAGCGTGGCGCCGGCTTCGAGTTCGTCAACGATCTGTTTGGCGAATCGATTCCGCGTCAGTATCTGCCGGCCATCGAGAAGGGCATTCAGGAAGTTCTGCAGCACGGAGCCATTGCCGGCTATCCGATGCAGGACATTCGTGTCAGCGTCTATGACGGCAAGCATCACCCGGTCGATTCCAAGGAAGTGGCCTTTAAGGCTGCCGGTAAGCACGCCTTTGTCGACGCCGTAGAAAAGGCCAAGCCAGCTCTGCTGGAGCCGATTGTTATTTTGGAAGTTACTATACCAGCAAGCTTTATGGGCGATATCGCCAGTGATATTGCCGGCAAGCGTGGAAGAATCCTCGGCCAGGAGATGATGCCGGGTAACATCGCGATTGTTAAGGCCCAGGCTCCGCTTTCTGAGGTAACTCAGTATAACAGCCAGCTGCGGTCGGCCACTGGTGGCCAGGGAAGCTACACGATGGAACTGAGCCACTACGAGCCGGTGCCTGGAAACGTCCAGCAGCAGATAGTCGCTGCGTCCAAGAAGGAAAAAGAAGAAGAAAAGTAATGTAAAAATAGGCCTTGCATAATCTTGAGTTCGACCCTAAACTACCCGGCTCAAAATTTAAGGCTGTAGAAAATATAAACTTCAGGAGTTAAAAGATGCCTCGCGTATGTCCACTTACTGGAAAGAAAACAAGCAGCGGCAATTCAGTTTCACGCCGCGGTAAAGCCAAGTACCTTGGTGGTGTCGGCCGAAAAATAACCGGCAAGACAAAACGTAAATTCAAGGCCAACATGCAGAGAGTTCGCGCCGTGGTTAACGGGCGGGTTGTCCGCCTGAATGTTTCGGCAAAGGCCATCAAAAGCGGCCTTATTGAAAAGCCAGCAAAACGCAACTATACGCCAGAGACATCCGAAACTTAATATCTCAAGATTCAAACCTTCAAAGCCCGTGAACTTTTTCGCGGGCTTTTTTATTTGCCCAGGACCCCGAAGCAGTGTTTTGTTCAGGGCGCTAAGTTGCTATATTTCACACGGAGGTTTCAGGGACTTATGGACAGAACCTTAATCAGGGATGTATTGGCGAACCTGGCCGCTGGGACAGAGATTGTCGTAGCCGGCTGGGTCAAGACCGTCCGCCACAGTAAAGGCGGTTTCAGCTTTATCAATCTCAACGACGGCTCGAGTTTCGGCTCGCTTCAGATAGTCGCCGATAAAGATCTGGCAAATTATGAAGACCAGGTCGTAAAGCTCAATAGCGGTGCATCGCTAATAGTAAACGGAGTGCTTAAGGAAAGCCCGGCAAAGGGGCAGCGGGTCGAAATGCAGGCAACCGGCGTTGAGGTGGTTGGCGATGTCGATGCCGAAAATTATCCAATTCAGCCCAAGCGTCATACGTTTGAGTTTCTTCGTTCGCAAGCCCACCTCCGGCCGAGGACAAATACTTTTGGCGCCGTGATGAGGGTCCGTAGCGCAATTTCAGCGGCCATTCACGAGTTTTTCCAGTCGAGGGGTTTTGTCTATATCCATACGCCGATAATCACAGCCAGCGACTGCGAGGGTGCGGGTCAGATGTTCCGTGTGACGACATTAAATCACGATGAACCTCCAAAAGATGGGGCTGGCGCCATAGATTACGAGCAGGACTTCTTCGGCCGTTCTACTTATCTGACGGTATCCGGCCAGCTGGAAGCGGAGGCCTATGCGTGCGCCTTGGGTAAGGTGTACACCTTCGCTCCGACGTTCCGGGCGGAGGATTCCAACACGCCGAGACATCTGGCGGAGTTCTGGATGGTCGAACCGGAGATGGCTTTTGCGGATCTGGCGACGGATGCGGACCTGGCTGAGGAATTTTTAAAGTTCATCTTCACGACTGTCCTTGATCGCTGCCAAGAGGATATGAAATTTTTTAACGATCGCATCGACAAGACCGTAATCGACACCCTCACTCATATCGCCGACAGCGATTTTGTCCGCATAACCTACACAGAAGCAATCAAGCTGCTGGAAGATGCCCACAAGAGCTGGGAATTTCCCGTCGGCTGGGGCTGCGACCTTCAGACCGAGCACGAGCGGTTCCTGACCGAGCAGACGTTCAAAAAGCCAGTTATCGTTACCGACTATCCAGCGAGCATAAAGCCTTTCTATATGCGCCTTAGTGACGACGGCAAGACCGTCGCTGCCATGGATGTGCTTGTGCCCAAGGTCGGTGAAATCATCGGCGGGGCCCAGCGAGAAGAGCGTTTAGATGTGCTCGAGGCCCGGATGAAAGAAATGGGCATGAACCGCGATGATTACTGGTGGTATATGGACTTGCGCCGTTACGGCACAGTTCCGCACGCCGGTTTCGGCCTGGGCCTTGAGCGCGCGATTCAATTTATCACCGGAATGGCCAATATTCGCGATGTTATTCCATTTCCCCGCACACCACGCTCCGCAGAGTTCTAGAATGAATTAGGCCAACTTGTCGGAGCGAGGCGATGAAAATCGAACTGCATCTTCATACCAACCGCTATAGCGGTTGCGCTGTAAATTCTCCCCAGGAGATGATGCGGGAGTTGGTCCGCTGCGGTTACGACGCGGTTTTCATCACAGAGCACGATTCGGTCTGGCCGGACCACGAACTTGCTGAGCTTCAGGAGAGTTTTCCAGATATTCATATCTTTAAGGGTGTGGAATTGAGCTTTTCCAACAGTGCCCATCATCTGCTTGTGCTTGGCTCAAACGATCCTGATTATCTCGTAATGAATGACGAAGCAGCCGTGCTCCACAAGGCGCAAAGTCAAGGGCACCTGACCATATTAGGTCATCCGTTTCGTTACGGGGGCGGAGCAGAAATGTTGAAGCTCGGTTTGTTCCCCGATGCAATCGAGTGCCTGACATGCAACCAGAGCCCCGAACAGGCCCAGCAAGCCCGCGATGCTGCTGCACGTTACGGCCTGCACCTTGTCAATGCCGGCGACTCGCATTCTGTTGAGTTTATCGACAAGTTCTGGATTAAGACCTTGCGACAAATCCGCAATGGTCCCGACTTGCGTGATGTCATTCTTGAGGGGAAATACAGGAATTGCTCCGCTGATAATCTCGTTTGGAGCTAGGTTGTCCGGAGTTCTATTTTTCTGTCAGTTCCAATGCGCCCTGCCAGTTTCTTCCGGGTGGATTTGATATATACTGGTGGCAAAGATCGCAGTAGATCTTCGCGGGTTTGTCGGCGGGGATTTCTTCGATTACTTTGTCGAAAAGTTCGGCAGCTTCGCCAAAACGGCAGTTACTGAAGAGCTCAATAGCTTTTCCAAAGTTCTCAAAGGCAGTTTTTCTACCGTCAACCTCACCGGCCCTTCCTGCTACATGCCATACGCTGACAGGCTCGTTTTTGCCGACGACAATGATATTGCCAAGTGGACGTGCGAAGAAGTCTTCCCTGCCTGCCTCGTTGAGCGTCTGATCGGTAACCAGCACCTGTGTCTTGAAAAACTTGTTCGCTGAATCCAGCCGGCTTGAAAGGTTTACTGTGTCGCCGATGGCGGTGTAGTCCATCCGTTTTGACGAGCCGCAGTTACCAACCATTACGCTGCCGGTGGTTATGCCGATTCGGGTGGAAAGCCGACCGATATCGGGAAGCTGCTTGGCGAGTTCATCATTGAGCTTTTCCAGTGACTTTTGACAGTCCAGGGCAGCTTCTATTGCGCGTCGGCTGTGGTCGGTTTGTGGAACAGGCGCTCCGAAAAATGCGAAGATACCATCGCCGAGGAACTTGTTAAGGTAACCGCCGTGGACACTCTGAATGACTTCAGTCATCTCATCGAAATATTTATTGAGGAATTGAACAGTCTCGTGCTCTCCCAGTCGCTCTGATAGCGTGGTAAAGCCTGCAATGTCAGAGAAGAAACAGCTTAGCTGACGACGCTCACCGCCGAGACGGGCAAGTGAGGGGTCTTCAATAAGCCTGTCAACAAGCGTAGGTGAGAGGGCGTGAGCGAACATTCCTCGTATGTGACGCTTGGCCCGCTCTTCGGTTAATTGGCGATAGGCGGCTACAACGAGGAAAGACAATAGCATCGCCGCAAGTGGAGCGACCAGAACCAGCCAATATCCCCAATAGTTGAAGACCAGGAGGCAGTTGAACAGGATATATGCCACGATAAGCAGAATCATTGCAGGCCCGGCCTGAAGCATCACTGGTCGTCTTGAGGCGAGATGAGAAACTATCAAACCCGCAAGCAAAATAACGGCTATCTCGACAGCCCTGGGGGCGCGTCTGACAAAAGCTGACGATGTTATCGTGTTAAGTATGTTTGAATGAACAAGTACTCCGGGCGTTCGCTTGCCCATCGGAGTTGGGACAAAGTCCGCAGCCCCCGTCGCTACCGAGCCGATAATGCACACCTTGCCGTTTACATGTTCTTTGAGCTCAGCTTGAAGCGCTTCGAGATTGACGGCAATTTTAATATTTTCCTCTTTAAGCTGCCGCAGCAGATTACGCCTTTTGGTCAACTCGGCGAGGATTTGTTTTTCGAAATCGTCTGCAGGCTGCTGGATTAGGTAAACTTCGTCCAGGTCTTTAATCAGTTTCTCGCAGAGAATGCCGATTTGCTTTTCTATTCTCTCTTCTTCGGCCAGAAGTTTGGTTGGTTTCGGTGGGGCATTGGCTGGATCAAACAGCAACTTTCGTAATCTATCAGCTTGAGCTGCCAGTCGCTGTGAATAAAGAGCGTCAGCTGCGGCGAACAATTCTATCAACTCGTCGTGGTCAGGCCTTTTGGCGTAAGCAATTTCGATGCATATCTGACGGGAAAGATTCCTGTTTTTCTCAAGTCTTTTTTCCTCTTTCAACTGATGCCCGACACCTGCGGCGGAAATATGGGCTGGGCGTATCTCGACACCTTTTGGTTCGATTATCCAATTGATAAGCAAATTGCCGTCTTTATCGACTGGAATACGGTGAGAGCTGTCTTTAAAGTGCAACGTCACAGCTTGCGAGTCTGCCGATATCGTATAACCGCCGGAATTACTGGAGAGTTGTTCGGCTGCGATGCTTAGGGCGAACTGAGGATAGGCCCTCTCTCCGCTGCGTACAATCAATGGAATCCGCCGGACTATACCGTCGAGGTCCGGGTCAACAGTTACAAAACCGCTGCCGTGACAGTTTTTTGCGAATGGGACAAGAGGTGGGGTGGCTGGCCCTTGCCCAGCGGGATAGTTGCCGATGCTCTCAAGGGGAAGCCCGAAATGGCTGAGAGAGCCCATTGCCATGTAATACAGGTATCCCTTTCGCAGCGTTTCAGTTTCGCCGGTTCGCGATTCTATGGGAATATCCGGCAGCAATTCTTTCCGCAGTTGCTCCAGGGGCAAGTTCGGCTGCTGTTTCAGCAAAGAAGCCATCGATTCGTTCAGCTTGCTTGTCTTTTCGTCTTGAGCATTAATATTAATGTGCATCGGGACAAAGACATTTGAATATTTTCCGATGGTGTCGGCCAAAATCGCATCATCGAATATCGGCACTGCACCGCTGCCTGTGAGTTCGTTCGGGTCGGCAGAATATATATCAACGGCAGCCGTAACCAGCCGGACTTCCTGTGGGTTGGGCAGAATGATATCCAGGGCAACCATTTTGGCATCGGCTTGTTCAAGGGCTTCAACCACTCCGGCCAGCAGTTCGCGAGGCCAGGGCCAGCGACCTAGTTCGCTGAGACTTCGGTCGTCGATATCTACATGGAGAATCGAATCATTTTGCGGGGCGTTGGAGAAGCTGCGGAATCTGGCGTCGAGAGATTGGAGCTCTATCCGCTCTACAAGCTGGGTTTTATATATCCCGACAACAAGAAGCGTTGCCAACAGGCCAAGAATAAAAGCTGTAATCGGACGAGATGTCTTCGACTTTTTCGGCATTGCCGAAAGTCTAACAGAGTTGCCCTTGTTCAGACAAGAGTGTATGTGATTAAGCCAGGCCAGACTCACTGCTCGGGGTAATAGAAGTAGTGCCGCTGCAGGTTTTCGCCTTCGCTTTCGAGTTGATTGCGATTGTTGTTGCTGCGAGATATATAAAGGTTGTTTGTGCGCGGGCCGGGGAAGCCTTTTCCGTTACCGATGAATCTTAGTAAGCCCAAACCGCTACGGTTATTCCTTAGATTGCGGGCTTCTTTTTTGGAAAGATTCCCTTTTTTACCAATTATCCCGATGCCGCGTTTCTGTCTGGCGAGTTCCAGAAAGTGGGTGAGCAGGTTATTTCCGGTTTCACCGGGGCTGACATTCTGTTGTTTATTGTCGGATCTGATATTCCAATTACCGTTCACGTTCCTCATGCCCATGCCCATATCACCGGTATAGCCGACAGGAGCTTCGGATCCTCGGACACTCAGTGTAGCCACGGGAGTTGAAATGCTGAAATCATTAGGCCCGGCAGACCTGTCCACCGTTGCGTGCATGGTTCCATACTTCAAGCCTATATTCGTCCGAACTTCATTTCCCTTCTTGCGGAATTCGCGTATTCCGGCCTTGGTCGCATTATTGACAACTACCTGGCCTCTGTCAGCGAACTTCAGTACGACCTTGCTGGCAAAGCCGGTTCGGATGATAGTAAGCTCGTTGAGCTTTTCACCAGCCTTGACAGCTTCCCATTTGTCTTTGCCGTCAGAGCCCAATACGGACTTCTCGACAACGCCAGAAACGCTGACAACCTCGACAACCTGAGCCTTTTCCTGAGACTTCTCGGCTGAGGCAAACTGTGCAATAAAGACAATGAAAAGTGCAATGAGAATATTGCGACACATGTTACTGGCCTCCTGTCGTAATGATATCGACCTGGCCGGTTTGGATATAAGTGTCAGCTCGCATCAGGACAGCGACATATTCCATTCCGGTTACTGATGAATAGACGCTTCCCTGCGACATTATTCTCTGGAATTGCAGTTCGCGGAGGCAATAACGCTCCGAAGGCCCGGCTAGTGTAAGGATAACCCCGCCGGGGACCTTGCCGGCTTGGTAAACCATATAAGCGAGTTTGCCCTTTGTAATCGGGCGGCTTGCGTCCATATTCCATTTCGCGTCGACAATGCCACGCGAAGCGAGAGCCTCGATGCGATCGGAGAAGGTTGTGGCCTTATCGTCACCATCCAGCAGAAAAAGCATACCTCGCAGTGCGTCGTTTTGATTGACTTTGGTTTGTGACGAGATGCGGTCCAGGAAAGCTGCAGAGCTTTCGTCGGCGATAAGTGTCGCGTCGCCACCGACCAGTTTCTCGCCCGGCTCACTACAGCCGACCAGTGTTAAAGCAAACGAAAACGCCAAAATGACTGATATTATGCTAACTTTTGACTTCATAATTGTTGTTCCGCCTAGAAGCTGAACGTTAGGCCAGTATATAAAAAGTGTCTTGTTTCATTGCTGCCGAATGCATCGCCCGGCTGAAATGCACCGTAGCGAATCGTGTATGTCAGATCGGAAGTAATCCGCCAGTCACAGAAAAGGTCCCACTCCCAACCTACAAACTTTGAGTTTCTGGTTGATGTGGTGTCACTAATCGGTCCCGAACCGGTTGCCTTGTGATAGAAGAATACCTTCGAGCCAATTTCCATCTGCTTGAAAGGTTTGCAGTCTTCAAATGGAAAAAGACTGCCGCCGACTATGTATACGTTCAAATTTGAAAAACGCGGTGCGAATGCGATACCAAGGTCGCGGAAGCCGAACGCGTTAAACGCGTGGTCTTTGGTTCCGTTGAGATTGCCGCCGATGGTCGAAGTTGCGCTCAATCTGCGATCGCTGTCGCCACTGGCATACAGATATTCAACCATGACCTTCGGATTGGTTTTGCATCTGAAATAGTATTCAAGCAGCACATCCAACGCCATTGCTTCAATTTTGTCGCGTCGGGCAGCGGTTCCCTCGGAATAAGTCTTTCCCCATTCCCCGACAATTTCCGTCTGGTAGTGGAAGTCCGGACAGAACAGTGAACCTTCACTGCCTGCACCGACGTAGCGTGATGTGTACTCATATTTCTGAAGCGGATCGTCCGGGTGGGGCGAGGTGTTGTCCTGGTTGTTCAGGAAGTAAACGAACGGGCGGTGCTGGTCGCAGCCGTTATAGGCCAGTTCCACACCGAAAAATCCTCTGTCCTGCTGGTCTTCTACAGGGGTGGAATCATCGATGTTAATTGTGTTTGGCAGGGTTTGGCCTAAAAGGGCCATGAAGTCCCAGTCACCTACGCTCAAATCCCACTGCAACATATCCAGAGGCATTGACAGTACAAGGGCAGTGCCGATTTCAGCGAATGCGCGTCCAACCTTGAATTTGAAATCCCACCCAGGAAGTTCACCGGTTCGCTGCCGGCACAACTCAGCGAGATTGAACTCATACCATGCCCGCTCAATCTTCGGCTCGGTGAAATCATCGCTTGTTTCATCATCTGGATTATCGTCGGTGTTCCAGTCTTCGTAGCCGACCAAACCACGCACATAAAGACGGTGAACGTTATGGATGTTGACGTTTGCCCAGCCGCGAAGTTCATAATCCCGAAGCGTGCGGACTTTGTTAGCAGACTTGTCATCGTAGGTCAAGAACGCGAAGTTGAACCATCCGCCAGCTTCAAAGCCCATCTCGGTTATTTCAGGGATTTGTTCATCCAGTTGAACGCGAAGTTGTTCTTCGTAAGTCCTTCGGCCTCTTTCTCCCGGGGCGATCTGGGAAAAGGCGAGGGGGGCCAACAGCAGAACCACAACTGCGCACGATATTGACAATTTTGACAGCGACAGCTTTAGATTCATTTGATAACTAAAACCTCACGAAAGACTTACTTGGTATTCGTGTTTTCTTATGTAACTTTTGGACCTGATATTCGGCATTTACTAGACCGCAACCCGCTTCCAGTGGGGCACATAGGTCACACGAAATTCAATAGTTTGGCCGAGTAGTGTCTCATGAAAAGGGTTTGGGAGCAATAAAAAATTTCGGATTTAGAGTTACCAACTCCCCCCTTTGCGACATGTGCCTTTGCAGATTTAGCAATATTAAGATATTCTTATCTCCTGAACTTAAGTGATCTTAACTATGCAGACTTTAAACGATATCCGAGAGAAACTGGACAAGGCGGGACTTGCCCCGCAAAAGCGGTTTGGCCAGTCTTTTTTGGTCGACCTGAATTTGATGCGCAAGATCTTGGAATTTGCGGACTTAAACGGAAGCGAAACCGTGCTGGAAGTCGGCCCGGGGACCGGTTCGCTAACCGAAGAGTTGCTCAAAGGCGCCTCTCGGGTTGTTGCAGTAGAAATAGACCATGGCCTGTGCAAGGTACTGAGGGAGAACTTCGCAAAGTCGGAAAGCCTCACGTTAATCGAGGGCGATGTCCTCAGCGGCAAGCACGCTATAGCGCCTGAGGTTTTGGGGGCTGTTGGGGAAAAAGCGGCCATGGTCGCAAACCTGCCTTATAACATCGCCACGCCGTTAATTGCTTTATGTCTGCTTTCTTCATGGCATGCCAGCAAGGACGGGGAAAAAGGCAAGAGTTGTCTTTTTGAAAAGCTGACCTTCACGGTACAGAAGGAAGTAGCTGATCGGTTGGGGGCAATTCCCGGAAATAAGCATTATGGGCCGGTAAGCATTCTCGTGTCACTTTTGGGCAAGGTTACACAGGGGCCGGTCCTGCCTCCATCTGCATTTTGGCCTCCGCCGAAAGTTGCAAGTCAGATTCTCCATATTGAGTTTGACTTCGGATCTGCAGATAAACTCGCAGATGTGGATATTCTATCGAAAGTTCTCTCGCTGGCTTTTGGGCAAAGACGAAAGCAGATACATTCAATGGTTAAGAGGAAGAATCTCCCTTGCACGCCCGAGCAGTTGGCCCAAGCCATGGAAGCATCCGGCATAGCCCCAAAGCTGCGCGCTGAGAATATCCCTGCCCAACAATACAGAGACTTGTCCAATTGGCTTGCTAAAGAAGTTGCACAAAAGCATGGCGAATAACTTGCGGCAACAGCGATACTAAGTTAGATTTTCTGATAGACATACACGTTTTAGACAAGGATTCAGAATTAATGGCCGAGCCAAACAAAGATTCAGCTGGCAAAGGAAAAGCTTTTTTTGAGCGTGCCGAAGAAGTTGCCGGCACAGGTAATTGGGATTTTGCCATAGAACTTTATCTCGAAGGTGTCCAGCGCGAGCCGGACAACCTCGAACACGGCCACAAGCCTCTTCGTGAAGTTTCACTTAAACGCACGGTTCAGGGCGGTAAAGGCCCGGGCATGATGGAGGCCCTCAAACGCAGGCCTGCAAAAGACCCGCTTGTGAGCCTGATAAATGCCGAATACCTTCTCTCCAAGGAGCCGGGCTCGGTTGCCCATATGGAAGCTGTCCTCGACGCCGCAAAAAAACTTGAGCTTAAAGAAGTGATTAAATGGGTTTGTGACATCATGCTCGAGTCGCAACGTCAAGCAGCCAAGCCCAACAAGAGAATACTCGTACTGCTCACGCAGACATTCCACGATATGGAAGATTTTGCCTGTGCACTCCAGGCATGCAACATGGGCCTTGGGCTCAACCCCAATGACCCGGTCTTTGTTGACGCCGCCAAAGAGCTTTCCGCCAAGTACACCATAAAAAAGGGTGGTTATGGGGAAGAGGGCGATTTCACCAAGGGCGTTAAGGATATGGACAAGCAGAAAGAGCTTGCTCAGAAAGAATCCCTTATCAAAAGTGGCGATTATCTGGAGCAGCAGATAGAAAAGGCCCGCCAGGAATATGAGGAATCGCCCACTGTGCCAGGCAAGATTAACGGCTACGTCGAAGCGCTTTTGAAAAAGGAGGATGAATCCTACGAGAACACGGCTATCGACGTTCTCGACAAGGCCAACAGGGATACGAGTAACTACGCATTCAAGATGCGAATCGGGGATATAAAGATTCGCCAGATGACTCGCCGTTATCGCAAACTCGCAAAAGCCGG
The DNA here is from genome assembly GCA_964401835.1 of uncultured Planctomycetaceae bacterium. Lineage (GTDB taxonomy): Bacteria > Planctomycetota > Phycisphaerae > SM23-33 > SM23-33 > CAYNZP01. The sequence goes on along the minus strand of CAYNZP010000005.1, from coordinate 24,607 downwards.
CGATAAAAAAGGCGCCAAAGAAGCTGCCCGCCTGCAGTTGGCTTTTGAGCTTGAGGAATTTGCTGAAAGAGTGGCCAACTATCCGACCGACCTGGCCCTTAAGTACGAACTGGGGCGGCGGCAGTTGTTGGGCGGCAATGTTGACGAAGCGATATCGTTACTCCAGCAGGCACAAAGAGAACCGCGCCGTGCAGTGAACTCCATGACCATGCTCGGCCAGGCATTTGCGCGCAAAGACTGGCATCATGAGGCTGCTGAGACATTTGAAAGGGCACTACAGCATGATCTGGGCGAGGATAAGATAAAGGAAATCCGCTATTTGCTCGGAGATTCATACGAAAAGCTCGAGGAACTGGAAAAGGCCCAGGAGCAGTTCTCGGAAGTTGCCCAGATAGAGTTTACCTACAAAGACACTCGCGATCGTCTGGATGCCATCCGTAAAAAACTTTCTCAGGGCGAGGGCGACCAATAATTGCCTCGATAACTCCAAAGCAGGCATGCGGAGGTGCAAGTTTCTGCCCCATAAAAGGCTGGAAATTTGCTTGTCATATGTTTTTCGGCATGTATAATGCCCCGTTCTCTGCATTGTCAGGGGAAGAATTTAAGTTATTTCAATGATTTAGAATATACAGCAGGAGAATGTTAAGTGGCACATTCGAGTTCAGCAAAGAAGCGTATCAGACAGAATGAAAAGCGTCGCGCTCGCAATCGCTGGCGTAAGGACCAGATCAAAGAGGCCATCAAGGGCTTCGAGGTCGCCATTCACGATAACGACGCCGACAAGGCAGCCGAGCAGCTCAAGGTTTGCTATAAGAAGCTCGACAAGGTCGCAGCCAAGGGCACCATCCACAAGAACGCCGCCGCCCGCAAAAAGGCACGCCTTGCCAAGAAGCTCAATAAGCTTGCATCGTAAAACACCAGCTAACGATTACTGATTTTAAAAATGTCCAAGCCCACGGATCTCATATCTGTGGGCTTTTTATGTTATTATATTTTCGCCCGTTATGTGTTCTCAGGATAGAAAATTCGTCAGTCGTGCCGGGGAAAAGCTCAATGCTGCTCTGGAAGCTTTTTGTCTGGACGTTTCCGGGCTTGTCTGCGGAGATTTCGGCTGCAATGTCGGCGGTTTCACCGATTGCCTTTTGCAACGCGGTGCGGAAAAAGTCTACGCGATCGACACCGGCTACGGTGAGTTAGCCTGGAAACTCCGCAAGCATGAGCGGGTTGTCGTAATGGAGCGGACGAACGCTCTTTATTGCGAGGTGGCCGAGAAGGTCGATTTGGTGACCATAGATGTTGCCTGGACGCCACAAGAGCTTGTAGTGCCGGCCGCGTTAAAATGGCTAAAGTGTGGCGGGCGGATAATCTCTCTGCTCAAACCCCACTATGAATATTCCAAACTCGAGGGGAAAAAACCAACATCTGTTCTTAGCGAAAAGCAGGCTAGGGAGGTCTTTCGGCGTGTATGCCAGCGGCTGGAGGGCAAGGGATGTCGTATCCAGGCTGCGATGCTTTCGCCACTGGTGGGCAAGGGCGGAAATGTCGAATTTCTCCTGTTGATGGAAAAGGTTTCCAATTCGCTGTGATTATCCTTTATATTTTTTAAGTATTTGAATCCGAATGGCTTGTTGACGGCGTGCCTACGGACAACTAAAATTTATTTTAGCAGATTTTAATAAGCGGGTTTTTTAGGGTAGTTTGCAGCAATTTGATTTTCGCATTTCGTGGTTTATACAAAAAGAGGAAATATGATGAGTGAAATCAAGGTAGCCATTGTCGGTATTGGTAACTGCGCCTCTTCTCTTATTCAGGGAATTCGTTATTACGATGAGCTTTTCTCTTCGGATAACGGTGAAGATATCATAGGTCTGGCACATCCGACCCTCGGCGGATATGCACCCAGCGACATCGAAATCGTTGCCGCAATCGATATCGACAAGCGAAAGGTCGGCCAGCCGTTGCATAAAGCTATTTTCGCTGAACCCAACAATACCAAAACTATCTACAAAGATTTCACTTCTGATGTCATCGTACAGATGGGCAAAGTGCTTGATGGCTATGCAGACCACTTGGATAACTATCCGGAGCGTCAGCGTTTTGTTGTTTCCGACCAGCCCGAAGCCAGCCAGGAAGTTATCGAAAAACTTCTGCGTGAAAGCGGGGCGGAGATACTGATGAATTTTCTTCCTGTCGGCTCGCAGAAAGCTACCGAGTTTTATGCCGAGTGCTGCCTAAATACCGGCGTGAGTCTGATAAACTGCATCCCCGTCTTTATTGTTTCCGATACGAAATGGGCCGACCGCTTCCGCAAAGCCGGCATTTGTTGTATCGGTGATGATATCAAGGCCCAGATCGGCGCTACGATTACGCATCGCGTCCTTGCTCGTCTTATGCACGAGCGAGGTGTCAAGATCGACGCGACATATCAGCTCAACACTGGCGGCAATACCGATTTTCTCAATATGCTTAATCATTCGCGTCTGGGTTCCAAACGAACATCCAAGACCGAGGCTGTCCAGAGTCAGCTTGACGTTCCGCTGCCGCCGGACCAGGTACACATTGGCCCAGCCGACTTCGTTCCATGGCAGAAGGATAACAAGGTCTGCTTCCTTCGCATCGAAGGCCGGGGCTTCGGCAACGTGCCGATGAACCTCGAACTTCGCCTAAGTGTCGAGGATTCCCCGAACAGCGCTGGCGAGACAATCGACGCCATCCGCTGCTGCAAGCTAGGCCGCGACCGCGGTCTGGCCGGTCCGCTGGATGCGATCTCGTCCTATACGATGAAGCATCCGCCGATCCAGTACACCGACAGCCAGGCGCGCGAGATGCTGGACAACTTTATTGCCGAGAGCGTTAAAAAAGAAGCAGCATCTGGCAGCTACGAGTCGGCCAAGACGCAAGCACCGGAAAGTCAGTCCATAGCCAAGTAGCGAAAAGTTGCATCGACGCTGGGCTTCGTTTAATCTCACGGTCATGATCGGTAAATTAATCGGTTTGGGCTTTTCCACTGCACGGGACTCCGTAGCGCGCGGGCTCATTAAATGCGGCGTCACTCCAAATATGCTCTCCCTTATGGGCATGGTCTTTACCGCAGCTGCCGGCGTCTGCTACGCTATTGGCGCTGGAGACAGCTTCGCATGGAGCTTTGATCCGTCAGCTGAGGCTAACATATATTTGCTCTCGGCTTTTGTTTTATTAATTCTCTCGAGCGCATGCGACATGCTCGACGGCGCGGTAGCGAGGATCGGAAATAAATCCACCCGTTTCGGGGCTTTTCTCGATAGCACGCTCGACCGCTATAGCGACTTCGCCGTCTATGCAGGCATAGCCGTTTATTACGCTTGGAACAATCCGGCGAACGTTACATTCATTTTGCTCAGCATGCTCGCCTTCTTCAACGCACTGATGATTTCCTACACAAAGGCCCGCGCAGAAGATCTGATAGAATCGTGTCCTGTCGGTTATTGGCAGCGGGGAGAGCGGTCGGCTGGGATTCTTTTCGCGACGGTCTCCTACAATATCCCGGCTCTTGTCATCCAGCAGGCGATACTGCCACTCTTTACGGTTATAAGACGCATCTCTTACACTCACGCGATACTGGCCGGCAAAAAGCCGATAACCGACCCCAGGCAGGGAAATTTCTGGCTGAAGATTCGTCTGTGGCGCTGGCCGAGAATGACGCTTCCATACGACTTCGTCACTGGAGTGAATATCGCCTGGCTGATTTTTGCACCCGTGCCGGCACTTGACGTCATTCGCGATTTGCTTGCTTAGGTAAGCGTACCGAAGAGTGTCAGGGCTGTCGCGTCAGTGATTTCGACGTTTACATATTGACCGGCAAGCGATTCGTTCCCATCGAAGACAACGATATGATCGCCCCTTGTTCTTCCGAGCATTTGTATCTTGCCACCATCCGGCATCTCAGGTTGTTTTTTTGCCCGCGGTGACGGACCTTCCACGAGCAATTCGCACGTCCGGCTGACGTATTTGCTGTGATGGGCCAGCCCAGCCTCTGTCTGGACGTCCAGCAATTCATTATTGCGGAGCTTCTTGACTTCATCTGGAATATCGTCTGAGAGGTTTTTCGCCGCGGACGTTCCCGGACGGGGAGAATATTTGAAGATAAACGAATTTTTAAATTCACTGCGCCGGATTAACTCAGCCGAGGTTTGGTGGTCCTGCTCAGTTTCACCGGGGAAGCCGACAATAAAATCGCTGGCGATGACAATGTCGGGTACTATTTCCTTGGCGCGATCAATAAGGTCGTCGTACTGGGCTCGGGTGTATTTGCGGTTCATCGCCTTAAGCATCGCATCCGAACCGGATTGGGCTGGCACGTGCATGTATTCGCACACGTTGGGCAGGTCTCGCATTGCCTGGAGAATATCATCGCCGAAATTAAGCGGATAGCTCGTAACGAAACGCAGTCGATGCAGCCCTTCGATAGCCGAAACCCTCTCCAGCAGGTCGCTGAAGATGACGCTCGACTCGCCGTTTTGCCATTTATAGCTGTTCACAGTCTGGCCGAGAAGCGTGATCGTTGTCTTGCCGGCATTGGCCAGCTTTTTTACTTCTTCAACTATCTGTCCTGGCTCGCGGCTGCGCTCCGGGCCACGGACGAATGGCACGATGCAGTAGCTGCAGAAATTATCGCAACCTCGCATGACGCGTACATATGCCTGAGAGGACGATGAACTCAAGTCAGCCTCGCGCTGAAGATCAAGTTGGTCGATGCGTTGTTCGGCGACCTCGTCGCGCGGTTCATTGCGTTTCGGGTCGATTGCGACTGCTGCCTTGCCTTCCGCTGCCTGGTCTATCAGGTCGCAGAGCAGGTCCAACTGACCGGGCGAGCAGACGATATCGACCTGCGGATACTTTTTTCTCAGGGCCTTACCCTCACGCTGGGCCATACATCCGAGCACCCCGACAATTAATTTGCTTTTGCCGGGAGATGCCTTACGCTGGCCGTCCGCCCCGAGTCGCGAGTAAACCTTCTGTTCTGCATGGTCTCGGACGGAGCAGGTATTGTAGAGAACCACTTCAGCTTGCTTGCGGTCCTCGACGATGTCGTGCCCGGCCGCGCGCAGGCGGGATACAACCAGCTCGCTGTCGAGTTGGTTCATCTGGCAACCCATTGTCTCGATATATACCTTCATGTTTCCCTATTTTCTCTGAAACAGTCCATGATAACTAATTCCGGCTGGGTTCGCATATGAGTTTTCACAAAACACAAATTTGTTGTAAGATTCTTTGGCAAAACCATCCACGTCGCATTGTCTGATTTTTTATTCGCAGACCAGGGACGGTGAGGATACGATGCCTCTGAGAATAATTTGGAAAAGCTAATCTTTGCGGCACGTCTTTCCTGAAAGACAGATACAAATCGAGGAATTATTAAATGTCAAATGACGCTTCATATTACGACGCATTGGCTGTCAGTGAGCAGTTTTTCGAGCTTTACGACGAGATGCTTGGCGAGGTAGATATCCCCAAAGTTTTGCGAGGAGTAGCCGACGTGGTATGCAGGGATATTCACTCGCAGCGTGCGACGGTATATCTGGTCAGGCCGGACACGCAGGAACTCGAATCGGTAGCACTCATCGGCAACGTAGACCGCGTTATTCGCATTCCGATAAGCGAAACATCGCTGGCTGGCTTTTGCGCCAAAAGTGGCCAAAGCTTTCTGGTGCCCGACGCCTATGATGATCTCAGTTCGATTGATCCCAAGCTGAAATTTGACAGGAGCTGGGACGAGGTAAACAATTTTCGCACGAAAGACGTCATGTGCGCACCGGCTGTGTTTAAGGGCGAGGTTTTGGGCGTTGTGCAGGCTATTAATTCCAGGGCTGAGTCCTTCAGCGACCGCGATTTGGAATCGCTCAAGGGCGTATCTCGCCTGGTGGGATATTCGCTCTATCACGCACGGCTGTATGACGACCTTGTAAGTATGAAACAGCTGGAAAAGGAAAAGGCCCAGTTCGCCCGCGTTATGGTGCACGAGCTGAAGTCGCCAGTGGCGGCGTCGAAAATGCTTATCGACGTACTCAAGATGCAGAATAAGGACAACCCCAAAGTTTCGGATATTGTTGGCAAGGTAGCCAACCGTATGGACCAGTTAATTGCCCTCATCCAGGACCTATTGGAATTTGCGAAGATTCGTTCTGGCGAGCCGATGGGAGAAGTGGAGGTGCTGGATATTGTCGAGCAGACAAAAAATATATCGCAGCAGTATGTCGAACAGGCCCGGCAGAAGGGTTTGGAGATTAATATTGCTCTCGACAGCGAACCGCTCAACGTGCGGATAGACTCCAAAGGCTATCAAATGGTCGTTTCCAATCTTCTCTCAAATGCGGTGAAATATACGGCAGAGGGGTTGGTCGAATTGGGCCTGAGCAAAGAAGACTCGCATGCCGTTCTGGTTGTCAAGGACAGCGGGATTGGTATCCCCAAAAAGGATATCCCCAGGATGTTCAACGAGTTTTTCCGAGCCTCGAATGCCAAGCAAAACCGCATCCCCGGCAGCGGCGTAGGTCTTAGTGGTGTAAAGGCGATTGTTGAGCGATTCGGCGGCCAGATGGAAATGGACAGCGAGGAAAACGTCGGCTCGACTTTCAGCGTCCGCCTGCCGTTGTATAAGGAATAGAATAATCCTGTGGTGATTAATAAATGTTGATAGCGACATTCAATTGCAATTCGATACGCATGCGTCTTGGAATAATCCTGGATTGGCTGGAGAAATATTCTCCCGACGTTCTTGCGCTTCAGGAAACGAAATGTCAGGACCATCAATTCCCCGTCGATGCGATTACTGACGCTGGCTGGAATGTCGTTTGTCGCGGCCAAAAGAGTTACAACGGTGTGGCCATGATTACTCGCCAAAAGGTCGATAAAATTTCCTTTGGTTTGGGCGATGGTGACGAAGACGAGTCTGCTCCGCGTCTGGCGCATATTCGGCTGGGAGATGTTGAGATAATCAACACGTACGTTCCCCAAGGCTATGAGATAGGCTCGGATAAGTTCGCCTTTAAGCTGGAATGGTTCAAGCGGCTGCGGAAGTATTTTGAGAAGAACTTTGATTCCAAAAAGTCAAAACTCGTCTGGGTGGGGGACCTTAACGTCGCACCGACGGAGATAGACGTTTACGACCCAAAAGGTATCTGGCCGCACGTATGTTACTGTCAGGAAGTAATCGACGCCTTCAATGACGTTGTTGATTGGGGCCTGATAGATGTCTTCCGCAAGCACATCCCCGGCGAGGGCGTGTTTACATTCTGGGATTATCGCATGCGGGGAAGCGCTTCTCGCAACCGTGGCTGGCGGCTGGACCATGTTCTGGCAACCGTGCCGATGGCAGAGTTGTCCACGGAATGTTTTGTAGATATCGAGCCGCGTAAGGCCGAAAAGCCCTCGGACCACACCTTTGTCGCGGCAAGATTTGAGTAAAGCGAAGCAATTCTTCCGATTCTAATTTTGTATTCAGCTAAGCGCCTTGCCTATAATTTGTTGCGCACGTTCAATTAAAGGGGCCTTAAATGGATATAACCATCCGGGTGGCTGGTGAGGCTGGCCAGGGTGTCCAGACTACGGGGAATTTACTGGTTGGGGCACTGGCGGGGCTGGGGCTTCATGTTTTTTCATCCCAAAGTTATATGTCACGGATTCGCGGTGGCCTGAATTGGTTCGATATCCGCATCAGCGATTTCGAGCTTTTCGGCCCGAAGGAAAAGGCAGACCTGCTGGTCGCACTGACTGATGCAGCTTATGAGACTCTGAGGGATGAAGTGAGTGAAAACGGAGTTGCACTGTTTGACGGGGACCAGTGTGATGGCGGAATTGCGATTAACTTCACCGAGGCCGCAAAAGAAGTGGCAGCTTCCAAGCTCATGGCCAACACGGTTGCAGCGGGAGCGGTTTTTGCAGTGCTGGGATACAGTTGTGACAAACTCTGTGAATATCTGACCAAGCAGTTCAGGAAAAAGGGCGATGAAATCATAGCCAATAATATCAACTGTGCCCAAAAAGGCGCCCAACTTGCCCAAGAACATGCCGTCAAACTTCCAAGCCCCCAGCCTGCGGATGTCGTCGGAGAAGTTCGAAACGGAGCTGAAGCAATTGCTCTCTCGGCTGCGGCATCTGGCATGAAGTTCGTTACCGCGTATCCCATGACGCCGTCGACAGCTGTGTTTACTTACCTTGCCAGCCTGGCCGATGAGTACGGCATCGTTGTCGAACAGGCAGAGGATGAGATTGGTGCGGTTAATATGGTATGTGGTGCGACCTATGGCGGCGTGCCTGCCATGACGACGACCAGTGGTGGGGGTTTTGCCCTGATGGTCGAGGGGCTTTCGCTTGCGGGGATTATGGAACTGCCGATTTTTATCGTCCTTGCCCAACGCCCGGGGCCTGCAACCGGTCTGCCCACACGCACCGCCCAGCAGGATTTGAAGTTCGCGATTAATGCCGGCCACGGTGAATTTGCCAAGGCGGTATTCTCTCCGGGCACGAGAGATCAATGTTTCGATCTGACTCGCCACGCACTTCAACTGGCCCATAAATACCAGACGCCGGCAATACTGTTGACTGACCAATTCCTCCAGGATGCACAAAAGACGATTCCCCCCATTGGACGAAAATTGCAGCCGATTGACAGGCGCATAGAGAAAAACCCTGCTGCAGATTATATCCGCTACAGCGTTACGGAAAGTGGTGTATCCCCCAGAGCCATTCCCGGCGGAGAAGGTCTTGTCGTCTGCGATAGTGATGTCCATCTTGACACCGGCCATATTACCGAGGACCTCGACGTGCATTTAGTCCAGCACGATAAGAGAATGAGAAAACTCGACGGGCTACGGAGCGAATTTCTCTGGCCAGAGTTTTACGGTGCCAAGAGTGCCGAGACGCTGTTTATTACCTGGGGTAGTACATACGGCCCGGCTCGCGAGGCGGTGGATTCACTCGATGAGGCTGGGGTGTCGGTAGCGATGCTTCATTTCGGTCAGGTCTGGCCGATTGACGCAGAGCCCGTGCGGAACCTTATCGGTTCGCGCAAAAGAATTGTCTGTATAGAGGGCAATTCGACCGGCCAGCTCGCGTCACTTTTGCGACAGGAGGAAGTTCTGGGCGATTGCGATTTGATATTGAGATACGACGGCCTGCCGTTTACGGCTGAGTATATAGTTGCTGAATTCAGGAAGGTGACGACATGAGACTCGCTAAAGCAGATACACATCCTGCGTGGTGCCCGGGCTGCGGAAATTTTCCGATACTCAAAGCCACCGACAAAGCGATAGACGAAGCGGGAATTGACCGCAGAAAGCTCGTGCTTGTTTCCGGAATTGGCCAGGCTGCCAAGCTGCCACACTACGTGAAGGCAAATGTTTTCAATGGTCTGCATGGCAGGGCAGTGGCCGCTGCGACGGGAATCAAGCTGGCCAACCACGAACTCAATGTTGTCATCACATCTGGCGATGGCGATATGTATGGCGAGGGGGGAAACCATCTTATCCACGCGATACGGCGAAATATCTCGATTACGGCATTCGTTCATAACAATCAGGTCTATGGCCTGACAAAGGGCCAGGCTTCTCCGACGTCGGATCTGGGTTTTGTTACCAAGATTCAGACACACGGCGTAATATCGTTGCCGCTGAATCCGTTGGCCTTGGCGATTGTCGAGGATTGCAGCTTTGTTGCCCGGACATTTTCCGGTGATGCCGACCAAATGACAAAGATCATGGTCGAGGCACTCAAACATGAAGGTGGTTTCGCACTGGGCGATATACTCCAGCCGTGCGTTACCTTTAACGCACTAAATACATTTCGCTGGTACAAAGATCGTGTACGCCCGATAGATGACTCGCACGACCCGTATGATCAAAAGGCAGCCCTTGAATTGGCAATGAAGTGGGGAGATGAAATTCCGACGGGTATAATTTATCGTTCGAAGCGGCCGAGTTTTGAATCTCAACTTGGCGTGCTCTCTGGCGGGGCGATGACGCGGCAATACGAGGCTGCTGAAAAATAAGCCTTCATGTTAAAAAGGGGTGTAACAATGAAATACCTGATAGCAATTAGCTTTTGTTCGGCGTTTATGTTTTTGGCCGGCTGTGAGGAACAGAAGTTTACAGTTGCATCCATGGAACAGGCTGCAAGTGAGAGGTCGGTTTTTGTAGGCAGCAGCGCTCCGGCGTTTGAGCTCCAAAATCAGGATGGGGAATCTGTTAGTTTAGCTGGCCAACGAGGTAAATGGCTGGTGCTATATTTCTATCCGAAAGACGACACTCCCGGCTGTGCTTGTCAGGCGACGGAGTTTACGGGCCTGCTTCATCAGTTCCGCAACATGAACGCGGAGGTTTTTGGGGTCAGCGAAGACTCACCAACCTCTCATAGGAAGTTCATAAAAAAATACGATCTGAAGCTGACACTTCTCAGCGACTCGAGCCATGAAGTAATGCGGCAGTATGGAGCATGGACAGTTCAGAGTATAGGTGGAAAATCTCACGGACGAACTATCAGATCGACATTCATTATCGACCCTAAGGGTGTTATAAAAGCTCATTACCCGGAAGTTTTCCCGCGAGGGCACGCGGAGCGGGTCAGGGAAAAACTGGCCAAATTACAGATTGAAAAATCGAGGAAAAAAGCCCATTCGCATTCTTCTAAGAGGTGTAATTGCCCAAAAAGTAAGGGTGGCTGAGGGGATTCGAACCCCCGACCCCCTGGACCACAACCAGGTGCTCTAACCAACTGAGCTACAGCCACCGTGTCAGTTTCCGCGAATCGGAGAAGTAAGTTAGCATCGAAGCAGCCTTATGTCAATGGTTGATCATAGCAACTCCAATATGTCAGTAACAATCATTTTCGCACGGTCAGAATCTTTGCCCGATGCCGTCGGGATGAAAAAACCGGCTGGGAAAAGATAGGAATCGGCGCAAAAAGAAACTCCGCATTTGGCGGAGTTTCTTTTTGGCGAACCTCTTTTTTACGAGCTTTTTTAAAACCCCCCAGCCGATATCAAATTTAATGTTTTATGCCGTCGCTGCCTTGCGAGTAGTTGGTCTGCCCGCAGCGGCGTTTGTCATGGCTGTGGTAACAGCTGCGTGAATGTCATTTTCGCTCAGGATAGGCTTAATCAGCAGGTCGTCGCCGCCTTGCTGCCACATGCGCCATGCGCGGTCGTAACGATGGATGAATTCTGTCAGCAGTACTGCCGGGCGATTGGGAAGCTTGCCGAGCGAATCGAGTAAACTTTTTTCGCCATCCTCGGCCAACTCTGCTGAGAGTATTACAAGATCAGGCTGCCAGTGTCTGGCGTGAGCAAGTACTTCGCTAGCCTTTGTTTCAGTTGCGACATTGTGAGCGTGAGATTCAAGATATGACTCTGCCTGTCGTGTGAAGTGCCAATCCGCGTCGGCAATGAGAACTTTCATCGACATTTTTTAACTCCTTAATTGCGCCTCTAGCGGCGACTTGATACATGTGACAAAGAACTGCTATTTAAGATATCGGCAATAAAAGCATTTACCTTAATAACTGTGAAATAAAGATGCGGACTGGGACATTGTGCGAAACCTAAGGTGTTAAGCGGCAAGGGCATGAAAGTAAGGAAAAATCATCAAAAAACATAATTGACTACACATAGTATGTATTACATAATATGTAAAGAAAGCTAAATTTCTTTTCAGAAAGGAACACACGATGAAATTCGAAAGAGAGCTGCTCAAGGGTATAGCGCCTATGGTGGTTCTGGAAATACTCTCTCGCGGTGCTATGTATGGTTATGAACTTACCGAGGCTCTCTCCCAGCGTAGCGGCGAGATATTGACCTTGGGGCGGGGAACACTTTATCCGCTACTTTACAACCTCGAGGCGAAAGGCCTTGTAGCTGCCGAGTGGGAGGAGAACCCAGGAAAACGCAAGCGCCGTTACTATTCGATTACCGGCCGGGGCGAGGAATATCTCTCACGTCAGAAACAACAATGGCAGCAGTTACGCTCTGGTGTGGATTTGGTCTTGGGTATGCCGGGTCCCACAGTGGCGATGGGCTAGTAGTTCCAGGGGAGCTATTAAAATGAAATATAATTTCAGCGGCATTGAAAATCTGCCTGAGTTTGTAGGCGAATATATTAAATCCGTCGTCAAACGTGTTGGCAATACACGCCGTGTCCGAAGGGAGGTATTCCAGGAACTGGTGGATCATTTCAATGATGCACTTGGCAAATGCACTGACGGGAAGGAAAAAGAGAATCTTGCTCGTGAGTTGATAGAAGGATTTGGCGATGTGAAGCTTCTTGGCGTTTTGATTAAGAGAGGCAAAAAACGTTGCCGCCCGTGGTGGAAAAAGGCGATGGCTCGCTGCATGCAGGGCGTTGTTGGGGTAATCGTGTTGTTTGTTCTTTATACATTGTGGTTCGTCAGCGGTGAGCCCAAAATTACCGTAAACTACAGGGAAAAACTGAACCAATTATCTCGTCCGACAGTTCCGGAAGAACTGAATGCCTGGAATAACTATAAAAATGCGATTGCTCTTTATGTTGAACCGAAGGGAGAGACAGAGGATTTAGTACATAAAAAACTATACGATTTTAATAGCCTTTCTGATAAAGAGAAACAAGCAATCCAAAATTGGATAGAAGCCAACGAAACAGCATGGAAAGAGTTTGTTGCGGGAAGCAAAAAAACCTTTTGCTGGTTTGGGCTGGCTAAAAGTAAAGAAAGCGACGCAATAATTGATGTGATACTTCCACCACTTCACAAATTACGATTCATTGCAAAGATGGGTATCTGGCGGGCAAAAATAGCAAGGTCGAATGGTGATTTGGAGGCGGCTTTAGATAGTTCCCTCTCTGTCATTCGTGTAGGTAAGCATCTGCAAAGAAAAAACTCAACACTAATAGAGCAACTCGTCGGTATTTCTATCAATTCTCATGGCAGCGGAGAAATGTTGATAATAGCTTCATCGGATAAGTTGAACCCAGCACAAATAATTAAGGCTCAGGAAGAGTTGGAGATGGCTTATTCTGAGGGTTATCCATTGGCGGATTTAACATTTGAAAGCTACGCCTTTTTGGATATTGTGCAATATTGTTTTACAGATGGCGGTCCGGGCGGAGGACATTTGATTCCGGCAAAGGTAAACTCGATTTTTTCCAAAGGGGGAGTAAGATCAGTAGTTCCTTTTGGAGGGTTATTCCATGCTGGCCGGAAAGAGACGGTTATCATGGGAAAGAAATATTATGCCAAGGCAACCGATCTGGCAAAACTAAGCCCGTATGAATTACACGAAGAGGGTATTAAAGATTGGGCTGATTATGTAGAAGGACTCGATAGTTCGAGATTTGCTTTTGTAAAAATAATAACCCCATCATTCAGAACAATGAGTAAGTTGACATATCAAAGTAGGGCATTACATGAAGCAACGGTTACTGTTTTGGCACTGCGGCGTTGGAGACTTGAGAGGGGGGGATATCCTGAAAATTTGCAAGAACTTCTGGAAAGTGGATATATTAAAAGCTTACCGAGCGACCCTTATAGTGATGGGCCCTTGAAATATGAAAAGCGGGGAGATGACTTTATTCTCTATAGCATTGGCGCTGACTTCGTAGACGACGGTGGCCAAGAAAGCAACTGGGGCAAGGATGGTGGTGATAAGGTTTTTTGGCCGGTGACCCCAAAGAAAGACTAAACGCAAGCGAACGTTTATTAAGTAGCTCCGGGGGAATTAAAAGGAACTTAGCTCTTGTGGTCTGTAGGCGTTACTCCCTTTACTGCCTTGATGTCTATCATGCGTTGAAGGGCGATTATGGCGTCTTTTGCGGTTTCAGCATCGACTGATACCTGGTTGACGATACTGCCTTCGGCGATGCTGTCGAGTGCCCACAGCAGGTGTGGCAGGTCGATGCGGGCCATCTGGAAGCAGCGGGCCGGGGCGTCTGAGAGGACGCGGATGAACTTGTCGGGATTTTGTTTGGCGAGGCGATTGACAAGATTACTTTCCGTTCCGACAGCCCAAGCGCTGCCTGCCTTGCCGGCTGAGACCGCTTCGATTATCTGGGCAGTGCTGCCGGAAGCGTCCGCCTGCTGAACTATCTCATACGGACATTCGGGGTGAACGATAACCGTAATGTCTTCATGCTCTTTTCGCACAGCCTCGATATCTTCCGGTTTGAACAGCTGGTGCACATAGCAGTGACCTTTCCAGAGGATGAACCTGGCGTTTCGAATCTGGCCGGCAGTCAGGCCACCGTGTGCCTTCTGGGGGTCGTACACGATACAGTCTTGAAGTGAATAGCCCAACTGCACAGCTGTGTTTCTTCCGAGGTGCTCATCGGGTATGGCGAAGATTTTGTCGGCGCCCCCTCCGCAGTCAGCTTCGCTTCTCAGTGCCCACTCAAAAACATTTCGCACATTGCTCGACGTGCAGCATGCGCCGCCGGCCTTGGCGGTAATCGCTTTTGAGGCGGCTGTTGAGTTGACGTATGTAATGGGAATGACGCGAGCGCCGGCAAGATGAGTTACTTCCTCGATTGCGGCGGCGACGTCTGTTTCTTCGGCCATCTCTGCCATTGCGCAGCCGGCGAGCATGTTGGGAAGCACTACCATCTGCTTATCTGTAGTGAGAATGTCAGCTGACTCGGCCATAAAGTGCACTCCGCAGAATACGATGTATTCGGCGTCCTTTTGCTGCGACGCTGTTTGGGCGAGCTTCAGGCTGTCGCCGCGAAAATCGGCAAACTGGATTACCTCGTCTCGCTGATAGTGATGGCCGAGTATTACGAGCTTATCCCCGAGCTGCTCCTTGCGTTGTGCGATGCGCTGAAGCAACTGCTCGCGCGGGACGTTATGGTAAGTCTCAGGTAATGGTTCGCTTAAAAGCATACTGAAAGCCTCTTGTTCCTCTACATTATATCAACTTTTCTCATTGCGGCTTTGCTTCAACGAGCCGACAAACTCTCTCAGTTCGGGTGCTCTCAGGATAAATGCCGAAAGCAAAAACGCAGCCGCTCCGGCAGGGACGCATGCGCATATCACGATTAAATCGCTCTTGCCGTCAAGTAAATCGAGCAAAAACCATATAACTGCAGCCATGAAAGCACAAGCAACAATCCCGCGAATAATACTAAGTAAAATATCGCGGCCGCCGAACCTGCCTATACGCATACGAAGTACTATAACCAGGACGATCGTATTGAGCGTCGCCGTTATTGCCGTAGCCAGGCCGATCGCGCCCGATTTTAGTGGAGTAAAGATGCCGGCGATGACCAGAACGATATTTAACACTCCCAGGATGCAGGCCAATATTAAAGGAGTCCGTGTGTCCTTGCGTGAGAAAAATGCACGCAACAGAACGTGATTGCAAAAATACGCCATCATCCCAAGGCAGTACATCTGAAGGATAAACGCTGAGCGACCGGTATCGAAGGCGGAGAAATCCCGCCGCTCGAATAAAAGCGAGATAACGGGTTTTGCGAGTATCATAAGTGCGATACCAGCTGGCAGAGACAGAAATATACAAAGTCGTAGCGCCCGATTTGTCGTTTCGCGCAGACCGGCCAGGTCGTTTCTTGCGGCATATCTGCTGAGAAGCGGAAAGACTGCCGTTGCTATGGATATAGCCATAACTCCAAGGGGAAGCTGATAAAGACGGTTGGCTGTGTACAGACAGCGAACCACGCCGTCAACAAGCGGCAGGTTCGGATAATTGTCGCCGGCTGTGAAAATCAGAGCGATGAGCCGGTCCGCAAATGCGCTGAACTGCATGACGCTTAGCGGGATGATCATGGGGCCCATGAGTTTGGCGATTCTTTTGGATTCCGGCAAAACTGGTTTAATTTTTGGAATAGCAGCGAGTTTCATCCTGCCCAGAAGCCAGATAACCCCGATGAGTTGAATAATTCCGGTAGCTATAAGTCCGATCGCTATTATGTAAAATTGTTGGGCTTCGGTTTTTCCCAGCAGTGGCGCCAGAAAATAAGCGGTGATGATAAGCCCGACATTAAGGACTATTGGAGCCGCCGCCGGATACGCGAAATGTCCTTTACAGTTAAGCCCGGCCGATCCAAGCGCCAGCATACAAACGGTAAACATGAACGGCAGCATCAGTGCGGTCAGTTGAAACAGAAGCATTCTCGCCCAGTCGCCACCCAGTATAAGCCAGGCGCCCAGCAGACCAAGCTCTATGAGTATGACTATAGCCGCAAGCATAATAGCCAAAAGACCCGCGACATTAGCCAGCAACACTCGTGCCCGCTGCCAGCCTTCGGATTCAGCCACTTCGGTAAAGACGGGAACAAACGCTGCCGAAAGGGCACCTTCGCCGAAAAGCCTCCTGAAAAGGTTTGGCACGGAAAAGGCTGTCCAGAATCTGTCAGCTATAATGGGCGAGCCGAGGGGAACGATAACCATATCACGAATAAGACCCAGCACACGTGAAAGTATGGTTATGCCGGCTACAAGCTTGGCCGCATTGAAAAAATGTTCGCGTTCTTTATGAGACTCGTCCATCATCGTCGAAATTATGCGCTACATCAGAATAAATCTAAAGACCTTAAAAGTTTCCATGCAATTGCAGTCATTTGCTTGACGAAGTTTCGTTAAACTGAGACTATTAAAAATAATGAATATTTGCCACGTAATAACCCGGCTGATTCTTGGCGGTGCTCAGGAGAACACAATCCTTACCTGCGAGGGTTTGCATGCCCGCAGCCATGATGTGACGCTCATTACAGGTCCGGCTCTGGGGCCAGAAGGCGAGTTGATGACGCGTGCCCTCTCTGGCGGTTATCGAGTTATCGTGATAGATGAAATGCGCCGCGAAATAAATCCGTATCTGGATGCGAAGACGTATAAAAAACTCAAAAACCTGTTCCATGAGCTTAAGCCGGACGTAATGCACAGCCATTCTTCAAAGGCAGGAATCCTGGCCCGCAGGGCTGCGGATAAAGTCGGCAGCATGAAGATAGTTCACAGTGTCCACGGCTTACCGTTCCATCCATATGAGTCATGGTGGCGAAACAGGCTTTATGTCGCACTCGAAAAACGTGCCGCCAAACGCAGCAATGCGATAATCAGCGTAGCCGACGCCATGACGCAAAAAGCCCTGGCTGCCGGCGTTGGCTCAAGCGAGCAATACAGCACGACTTATAGCGGTATGGAAGTGGATGCTTTTACGAATCGACCTGCTGAAGCTGACGAGTTTCGCGCCGGTTTGAATCTGCCATCCGATGCGATTCTTGTAACGCAGGTATCCCGGTTGGCCGAGCTCAAGGGCCACGAGTACATAATCGAGGCGGCAAGGCAAATTGAGGATGAGCGGGTAATTTTTTGCTTTGTCGGTGACGGCAGGTTGCGAAGCGAGATCGAAAATCAGATTAAAGCCAATGGTCTTGCTGAAAAGTTCAGGCTTACCGGCCTTTTGCATCCCGAGCAAATGCCGGCTGTCATGCACGCAACGGATATTCTGGTTCATTGTTCGCTACGGGAAGGCCTTGCAAGAACACTTCCGCAGGCAATGTTGGCAGGCAAGCCCGTTGTCAGTTTTGATGTAGACGGGGCAGCTGAGGTTGTTAACAATGATAGCGGAATTTTAATTGCCCCTAAAGATGCAGCCGGTTTGAAATTCGCTGTCGAGACATTGGCAGGTTCGGCACAATTGCGAGGCAAACTCGGAAACGCCGGCCGAAGTAAATGCCAAAAAATGTTCGATCATAATCTGATGGTTGAACAGATAGAGTCGCTTTACAAGGAGCTGTTATAGAAGTTCGTCCAACTGCTCAGGAGTTATGCTCGCAAGCGAGTCAACGACCCGGTCAGCCTGGCTGAGTTCGGCAGCTGAGTATGAATTTGTCACCGAAAGCACCTTCATTCTCGCACCCTTTGCTGATTTAATTCCCATCGGAGAATCCTCGATCGCGATACATTTTGCTGGATATATGTCTATTTCACAGATTTGGCTGAGCTGATCCATGGCGAGAACGTAACCCTGGGGGTCTGGCTTACCGCGTGCGACATCTTCTGCGCTTACGATGGTCTTGAACCTATCCAGCACCCCGACCGCCTCTGCAGCGATTTTAATTTCCTCTCGAAGCGCTCCGCTACAGATGGCCAGAGGAATCTGCGTTTTCGCCAATGAATTAATTAACTCAACTGAGCCCGGCAGGGCTGATATTGACTCGCGGAGAGCCTTTTTGACGATTATTGTCTTCTGTGCGGCCAGTTCAGCTATTTGCTTCTCGTCTGCGGCCTGGCCGTGTTCCTGCAAAATGGTTTCAAAACAGTCGTGATCATCGAATCCCAGGTATTTTTGATAATACCCTTCCTGCGTTAGAGTTATGCCGACTGTTTCAAGTATCTTCTGGAAGCCCATCATGTGGATTGGCTCAGAATCGACTATCACGCCATCGAAATCGAAGATCAGTGCGTCCAAGGCCTTATCCTTCTCGAAATACATGCCAAAAAATATGCCAAAAAAACTTTTTAACTGCATTTAGGTCAATAGGCAAGGAATAACAAATGAAGCGGCTTTGCGGGGGCTGAAATAAACAAAAAAATCGAATTTTGAAATTAAGTAGCCCTTTGACCGGGTCGATAACTCAATTGACGTATCTTTTTGTGTAAGAAGGATTTTAAGCGACAAATGAAGAAAGTAACAGAGCGGGGCAAAAGTGAAAAACTTTAAAGTAACATCTATAGGCGTACTTTTGATAGTCGCCATTCTCTCTGCTGGTGGAATATTCATACTCGATTTATTTTATCTGGTTCCTCGTCTGGAGCGGCTCAAATGGGCATCTCTTCAAGAACATGGCAGCAGGGCAAGAAATGCCATTCAAGTTTCTCTGCATAGCGAGAAACATTCCCTTAAAACCGCATGTTCGGTTTTGGCTGATATTTCAGAATATGCTAAATGCCCCGAAGTTGAAAAAATTACAGAATTACCTCACTGCCTTCAAGAAGTCCTCTTAGCAGGTGAAGTCGATATTGCATGGTACGGAGACGAGAATGGTCGTGTGAAGAAGATCCTGTACCGTTCATCACAGACACTCAGGGATAATCCTGCTGAGCCATTAAGTGCGTTTGTTGCCAAAAGCCTTGAAGATATTGGCTACATGGAAGTAATCCCTGAAACGGGTTTATTCCGATTTGATAACCGCGTTGGTGTTTTTGCGCAAAAGACAATTGGCCGCGATGATACCGGTAAACTCGGTGAAAGTTTCTGGGTTGTTCGGATTTTCGATTCGACTTTCTGTAAAGATCTCGCTTCATCTATCAACGGCAGCCTGATCTTTGTTCCAGGCGACAAATTGCCAAAGGGGACGGCTTCAAAAAAGACATCGGGACTTTCGCTTTGGTTACCCAATGAGAATGACTTGGCAGTGGCGTGGAGGCTCAAAGATGTAGCTGGACGCGATCTTGGTTACTTGCAGGCTGCTATCAATGCAGTGAGCATACAACGCCAGTCGGCAATTGCCCACAGGACAGTAATAATCGTCCTTTCACTTTCCGTAGGCCTGTGCATTCTGGTTATCCTGGGAGTTCATATGCTCCTGGTCGGGCCTGTTGTAAGGTTGCTGCGAAGACTTCAGAAACTCGAAAAGGGTGGCGGATCGACTGAGGAGCTCACGAAGAACCTTCACGGCGAGCCTTTGGTTCTTGCCAGACGTTTGGCCACTGCCTTTGACAAACTATCTGAATTGTCCATGACTGACCAATTGACCGGCCTGGCGAACAGGAGGCATTTCGAGGAAGTTTTACATGCCTTTTATCATCAGGCTCGCAGATACAACCGTCCACTATCTTTGATCATTATAGACGTGGACTTTTTCAAGGCCATTAACGATACCGCCGGCCACCAAAAGGGCGATGAATTTTTGCGTCACGCAGCTGGCGCAATCGAACAGGCATGCAGAAAAGCTGACCTGCCCGCCAGGTTGGGTGGAGATGAATTCGCGGTCCTGCTACCGGAGACCCCTGAAGACGATGCCGTAGCGGTGGCTGAAAGAATTCACCATGCCTTTGAAGAAGAAGCGTTAACAGTTAATTCCCTGGAAATTAAATCATCCGTATCCATAGGTGTTACCGACCTCAATGCCGGACCTATTGACACGCCAGCTACGATGTTTGCCCTGGCCGACAGGGCGCTTTATGC
The DNA here is from genome assembly GCA_964401835.1 of uncultured Planctomycetaceae bacterium. GTDB lineage: Bacteria > Planctomycetota > Phycisphaerae > SM23-33 > SM23-33 > CAYNZP01. The sequence continues at coordinate 4,464 of CAYNZP010000005.1, read as the reverse complement.
AGCCAAGGAACTTGGCAGGAACAGAATTTTTAAGGCTCAAGATCTGGATGGCCTGGAAATGCCTCGCTGTGGCAGCGAAAGCAAAAAGGTTGATGTACTTTGCAGGAAGCTTGCGGGGCTTGATGGAGCGTTTAAGAATCTGTTTGTCCAGGCGGTGCAGGAGATTGTGGAAATCCTTCGCCATCGCGACCCATTCATGGCCAACCATACTCGCAAAGTGGCATTCTACTCAGAGTTGATTGCCGAAGAGATGGGGCTTCCAGAGCGGGTATTGCAAAGGCTTCAGTTGGCGGCCATGTTCCACGATATCGGCATGGTAGCTCTTCCGGATTCTATTTTGCTTTCCCCAGAGCCGCTCACCGATGAGCAAGTCAAACTAGTAAGAAAACATCCACTCATTGCTGTCAGGATTATGGAACGGATGGAATTCCTCGAACAGGAAATCCCCGCAGTCCGTTATCATCACGAGAGATTTGACGGAAAGGGCTATCCTGAAGGAATCTCCGGGTCTGCTATTCCGCTTACTGCCCGGATTCTCGCAGTAGCCGACGCCTTCGATGCAATGACATCCCCGCGTATATTCCGTTCGTCAAAGCCTGTGCAAGATGCAGTGGTCGAGATTGAGAAAAATGCAGGCACACAGTTCGATCCGGTAGTTGTAGAGGCTCTTGTAGCGATTTCCCAGAAGCGTGGGGATAAGCTTCTCGACGTTCCTGATATTGACCCGGAAGATATCTTATTGGAATTTGCCCAGGCACAAACACATTAGCTTTTATTTAGGCTAGCCTTATGTGCCATGGCGCTTCCCAGCTTCAATTTTAAATTCTTCTAATATCCCGAAACTGTATCTGAACAATACAGTTGCAAATCTTCCACCGCATCTTTAGAGTAATGAGCTTCATGGAGCGGCCTTTGGTTTTGCTTCACCAGCTGCGTTGTATTTATGCAAAACCGCAGAAATTTGGTGTCGTATTTTGAGGTGTCCAGGTGACTTCCACCACAACCAAGGCTCAGCGTAAGGTGCAGCGTTTCGTCAACAGCATAACGAAAGAAGAACGAATGCTGGTTGTGCTGAATCGCGAACTTTATGAAGGTAATTGGGATGAGATGATGGCCGATTTGAAGGCCCGTCTCGAAGGAGGGCCTTATATCTTCAAACTGGTACACCGAATTCAGGACGATATTGAACGTATTGACAGGCTTCGCGATTTTGAGCGGAAGATGGGAACCAATTTGGGTGATTACATTGAACCGGGTGTTTAGTTAGCCCGGATGCGATTTATTAATTTTATGTCTTTTCGCCAGGAGTGATAAATGCGTAAGTTGAAAATCCTGATCCCTGTGTTTGTAGCATGCCTGGCAGTGGCTGGTTGCGGCGGAAATGGAATTCCCGATTCCACAAACGGAGTTATGCCAGCTAGCGTTCTGGAGAAAGTAGAACTTCAGTGCTATTGGAACGTACCTGTCGATCTTGACCGCTCCGAGCGAATTGAAAAGTTGTACCTGCTTGATGAAAACCTTTACTGTCTGACAAACACTAACAGGCTTATAGCTGTAGATGCCATCAAAGGCCTTTATAAATGGTCGTATCAGGTTGCCGACGAAAATCAGATCGTATTTGCTCCGAGCCACTCTGATAAGATTGTGATGAGCGAAAAGGTTTCTGGTATCGGTGAAATCCTGAGTCCTCAGACGATCGAGGCTGAGCAATTTGATGCGGTTGTAATAAACTCACTAAACGAAGTCGTCGTCCTGAACCGCAAAACCGGCAAGCAGATGCGTCGAATCAGGTTGGACTTTTCCGCAAGTACCGACGGAGCTACAAACGGAAAGGTCTTTTATATTGGCTCTTCGGGCGGCCGCTATTATGGAATCGACTTGCAGGATGCTGTGAGAATATGGACTCTGTCTACCGAGGACCTTTTGACTGCACCAGTAGTGTACCTGGGCGGGAGAGTTTATATTGCCGGAGAAGACGGCACTTTTCGCGCTACCAACGTTTCTGGATCAAGGGGCGAGAAGCTTTGGATCAAGCAACTTGGCGGTGCGGTTACTGCCGGATTTTATGTTGATGGGAGCAAAGCATTTGTCCCATGTCATGATAATCGCCTTTATGGGTTGAATACTTTTGATGGCGGTAAGATTTGGGATCCATTTATCTCTCAGGGTCCGCTCAAACAGGATTTGCAGGTTGTCGACAAGAGCATTTTCTTTTATGCCGAAAGGGACAGCTTCTATGCCATTGACAGTGAGACCGGAAAGAAAAGGTGGTCTGTTGCGGAAGGCAGATTAGTTTTAATGAAGCTGGAGGGTGATGTTTATCTGCTTGACGCTAATAAAAGAGTTCAGATCGTCGATGAAATTACTGGTGCAGTTTCAGCCAGTTTTCCTTTAAGCGGGCTGGATCTGTTCGTAGGAAACACAAAGGTACCTGCCATATACTCAGCTACGAAAAAGGGTAGACTGGTTTGTATTAGGCCCGAATCAGCAGGGCATTTGAAACCAGAAGAAATCAAATAATCGCGTTTGACTGAAGATATATTTCCCAAGGAAAGGACGGAGTTTGTTATGGAAGACACTGCGATTAAGAGAGCTTTAATCAGTGTTTACGACAAGGCTGGCATTGCTGAATTTGCCAAAGCTCTTGACGAGATGGGTGTGGAGATCATTTCTTCCGGCGGAACTGCCAAAGCTATTGAAGCTGCCGGTGTAAAGGTCCGCTACGTTCAGGAGTGGACGGGTTTCCCGGAGATGCTCGGCCATAGGGTAGTTACGCTTCATCCTAAGGTTCACGGCGGCATTCTTGCCCTGCGCGACGATCCGGAGCATCAGGCTGACATTGACAAGTACGGCCTCGAGCCGCTGGACCTTGTTTGCGTAAGTCTCTATCCGTTCGAGCAGGCTATTGCCAAGGAAGGCTGCACACTTGCCGATGCCATCGAGATGATCGATATCGGCGGGCCTACTATGGTCCGTGCCGCTGCAAAGAACCACAAATTCGTTACTGTTGTTACCGAGCCCAGGCAGTATGACCTGATCCTCAATGAGATGAAGGAAAAGTCCGGTAAGGTCGGCTCCGACCTTCGCCAACAGCTAGCACTTGAGGCGTTCTCACTTACCTGTCATTACGACTCAGCTATTTCCGGCTACCTCAGTGAGCAACTCGGCCAGGACTTCCCAGACCGAATCGCGTTCAGCTATTCAAAGGTCAGCGAATTGCGTTACGGTGAAAATTCGCACCAGAAGGCTGCCTTCTATCAGTCCAGCGACACTTGTGAGCCCAGCATTGGCACGGCTGAGTTCCTTGGCGGCAAGGCAATTTCCTACAACAACTATTTCGACGCAAACGGCGCTGTCGAGCTGGTGAAGGAATTTAAAGATCCTGCCATCGCAATTATCAAGCACGCAAATCCAGCTGGCTGTGCGGTCGACAACGATCTTGTCGAAGCCTATCGCAAAGCCTATTTCGGCGATGTCAATGCAGCCATGGGCGGCATTGTCGCGGTGAACCGTCCGGTTACGCCAGAGCTGGCGACAGCTATCGGCGAGACCTACAAACGCTGGGGCAAAGACGCCGGTGCCGGTGGTTTCTTCGCAGAGATCGTCATTGCTCCAAGTTTCGAGGGCGACTCGATAGACATTATCCGTAGCCGCAAGGGCTGGGGCCAGGACGTCAGGCTGCTTACCACTGGTGAGCTGACCGGCAACCGTAACAAGGATAAATACCTCAAGTATCTCGTCGGCGGTTTGCTTGTTCAGGACCGCGACCTTGTAAGTCTTAATGAAGACCAGTGGAAGGTCGTCACCAAGCGTCAACCGAGCGAGCAGGAAATGCAGGACCTGCGGTTCGCATGGCTGGTCTGCAAGCATGTCAAGTCGAACGCCATCGTACTGGCCAAGGACAACGCACTTCTTGGTGCCGGTGCCGGCCAGATGAGCAGGGTGAACTCAGCCCGGCTCGCTTCGCAGATTGCCCGTGCCTATGGCGGCGGCGACGTGGTAGACCCCAATGGCAGCGTATTGGCAAGTGACGCGTTCTTCCCGTTCCCGGATTCTCTGGAATGGGCAGCCGAAGCCGGCGCGACAGCTGTCATCGAGCCCGGCGGTGCCAAAAGGGACGATGATGTTATCGCAAAGGCGGATGAAATGGGCCTGGCCATGATCTTTACAGGTACTAGACACTTTTTCCACTAATTCCACTAATTGGCCCGCTGTCAAAGCAGAACATACACCCAAGGCCCGCGTTTTATAGCGCGGGCCTTGCCTTGCGCAGCCTTGGGCGGAGCTCTTCAGGGAAATTGCCAAAAATTGCTTAAAATCGGCAAAAAATGCTAAAAAACGCCAAAATTTGCCAAAAAATGCCCCGTTTGCCGAAAGCTGCCCAAAACTGCCCAATTCTGCCCGAATCTGCCCAATTCTGCCCCATGCAGCGCAAATGTGCGATGTACTGAACATATGTGAAAA
>CAYNZP010000004.1:0-197231 GCA_964401835.1 uncultured Planctomycetaceae bacterium | reverse complement strand
TTTTTTAAAACTGGGCAGTTTTGGGCAGTTTTGGGCAGAACTGGGCAGAACTGGGCAGAATCGGGCAGAATTGGGCAGTTTCGGGCAGTTTTGGGCAGCTTTCGGCAGCTTTGGGCACTTTTAGCAAACGGGGCAGCTTTTTTAGTAGCCAGTAGCGGAGATATCAGTATCATGGCCGGTTCTGTCCGCAACGGGTGAGTTTACGCTAAGGAAAAAAGGTTCGGAAACTCGATAGAAAGGTAAAGGAAAGTACCAGATGTCAACTAAGATCAAACAAATCAAAGGTCGTCAGATACTCGACTCGCGCGGCAACCCGACGGTCGAGGTCGATGTAGTTCTCGAAAACGGCATACTCGGCCGGGCCGCCGTACCCAGCGGCGCCAGCACTGGCGAAAACGAGGCTGTCGAACTGCGCGACGGCGACAAGAGCGTATACCTCGGCAAGGGCGTATTGAAGGCTGTCGGCCACGTTAACAACGAACTGGCCGAGACGGTCATCGGCAAAGACGCCATAGCCCAGGAAGAAGTAGACAACGCCATGCTCGCTGCTGACGGCACGGAGAATAAGAGCAACTTCGGCGCCAACGCCATTCTCGGCGTGTCGATGGCTACCGCACAGGCGGCGGCTATCGCCAGCGGCCAGGAACTGTTCGCGTATCTCGGCGGCGACGATGCCGTTACCCTGCCGGTGCCGATGATGAATATTATTAACGGCGGCAAGCACGCTGACGGCACGGTAGACTTCCAGGAATTCATGGTCCAGCCGTGGGGTGCAAGCAGCTTCTCCGAAGGCCTGCGGATGGGCGCGGAAGTTTTCCACGCACTCAAGACCGTACTGAAAAACAAGGGCTACAATACCGCGGTCGGCGACGAAGGGGGCTACGCCCCGAGCCTCAAGAGCAACGACGAAGCACCCGAGCTAATCCTGCAGGCCATCGAGGCTGCCGGCTACAAACCCGGCGAGGATATCTGGCTGGCACTTGACCCGGCGGCCAGCGAACTTGCCAACGAAGCAGCCGAAGCCGGCAAGGAAGGCTACCGCTTCTTCAAGTCCGACCCGGACCGCTACGCCACCAGCGAAGAAATGATCGATATCTGGTGCGACTGGTGCGACAAGTATCCGATCCGCAGCATCGAAGACGGGCTTGACGAAAACGACTGGGCCGGCTGGGCAAAGCTTACCGAAAAACTCGGCGACAAGATTCAGCTCGTCGGCGACGACCTGTTCGTTACCAATGTTAAGTTCCTGCAGCGCGGCATCGACGAGAATTGCGGCAACAGCATTCTCATCAAGGTCAACCAGATCGGCACGCTGACCGAAACATTCGCGGCGATCGACTTGGCGATGGACAACGGCGACACCGCAGTTGTCAGCCACCGCAGCGGCGAAACCGAAGATACCGCCATCGCGGACATCTGCGTGGCCAAGAACACCGGCCAGATCAAGACCGGCTCGGCCAGCCGGACCGACCGCGTCTGTAAGTACAACCAACTGCTGAGGATAGAAGAAAGCCTCGGCGACAGGGCAGTCTATGGTTCATCAACCTGGAACAAAGGCTAAAACCGAAAATCGACCGCGCGGCGTACTCTACGCAGCCGGCGGTTTGGTGGGCTTTACCGCGCTGGTGAGTGCGGCGTTTGTCATACTCGCCGGCGTGGTGCTCCTGCCGGGATGGGCTGGGCTCCAGGAGTCTCGCTACGAACTCGACCGGCTCAAAGCCGATATCAGCCACACCGAAAAAACCATAGCCGCTTACGACCGATTTCTGGCAGCAGCTGAAAGCAGAGATGCGGTTCTCGCCAAGCGGCTGGCACGAAGTCAGCTGGGGGTAATGCCAAACAACGAATGGGTGGCAATAGACCCAGACAGCCCTGCTACCCTGCCGCCGGGAATTCTTGATATCCCGCGCGAGCCGGGCCCGCAGCCGCCGTCGGCACTACTGGTAAATGCCGCCAAGAAGTTGCAGCGGTCTACAACGCGGCGTGGGTTATTTGTCATCGCGGTTGGTTGCCTGCTGCTGGCGGTTTATCTGTTCAGTTATCCGGGCAGCGCACGGGGCACCACAAGAAAATAGTAAACCGTTTTGGGGGTGCAAGTCAGTTAGTCTTGAACCGTAGCGTCATCACCCAGTCGAGGAATTCTGCTTCGACTTCGTCGACACTTCGGCCGAAGACATGCTCGATTGCCCGCTCTTCGCTGCCGGGGCCATTGTGATTGTCGCGGAAGTGTTTGTAGAATTTCTGCAGCAGCCCACGCTTCTGCATGTACATGCAGAAGAACCTGGCCTGGGCGTAGTTGATCCCGAGCAGCGGGCCGTAGAAGTCCTGCTTGGTAATCAGGTCTCGTAGCGGGCGAAGCTTTTTGAGATGTATCGCCTTCTGTAAGGCCGGCAGACGCCAATTGACCTGGCCGATGATTTGGGTCTCGTCGACGCTGGATTGCTCGTGGAGGCTCGCCAGCCCCTCGTTGAACCAGAGCGGCACGTGCGGAAAATCGTAGCCGATGAGCGAATGCGTCAGCTCGTGAACCAGCGTACCGGTTCCCGTGGAGATGTTCATCAGCAGCACTTTTTTGTCCGGCCGGTAGTAGCCGAAGTATGCGACTTTTGTATCGCCGTAGAGTTTCTTGGCCCAGTATCGGTAAGAGCCGCCGTCAGCGAAAAGCAGCACCGTGATCGTGTCGGTCGGCTTGCGGTCGAAGTAATTGGTCCACATCGCCTGGGCAGGAACGGATACGCACCAGTGAGAATATTTTTTCAACATGTCAGCCGAGATGTTGCCGGCAACCACGAACGGCGCGGAAATATGGACGTTGAAACTCCCGTCAAGCCGGCCGCGCAGGGAGTCCGCCTTGTTACTGCACTGGGAGATAACCTCTTTGCTGACAAAGTTCTTATCGGTTTGGGCGGCTTGGGAGCCTGCTGGGGAGGCAAAAGTAGCGGCCGAAACATAAGTACTGCTAACAGCAAGTATTGCAGCTAACACCAGTGCTATCCATAGCTTTGGAGACCTATCCATAACGTCCGATAATATACAGGAATATAGGAAGAAATGCCAGGGAAAATTAGGACAAATTCCTACGTCAAAAGGTCTGCCTTTTGAGGGGAGAGAATCTTGCGGAGTTTCTTGAGGGCCTGGATTTCTATCTGCCGCACACGTTCCTTGGAGATGCCCAGGTTATGGCCGAGTTGGTCGAGCGTCTTGGTCCGGCCGGAACTGTCCAGGCCAAAGTGGTCCGTGAGAATAGCTCGCTCCCTCGGAGTAAGTTGGGCAAGCACCGCGTCGATACTTTCCCGCAGTTCGGGCAAATGAAGTTCGTCGGATTCCGCAGCCTGCAAACCCGCGGCGATGTCCAGCACTTCTTCATGGCCGGTAACGAACCTGTCGAGCTGGTAACGCTCCTTCGGAACAGTCCTCGCGTAGTTCCGCATAATTGCCCAGGACGCATATGTCGAGAATTTGTTGCCACGAGAATAATCGAACTTCTCCACTGCCCTCATCAAGGAGACATTGCCATCGCTGATAAGTTCAAACAGAGTTTGCGGGCCGCTTACATGCTTCTTGCCGATAGAAATAACCAATCGCAGGTTTGCACGGACGATTTTATTCTTCACTCCATTGGCCTGAAGCAAATACGACTCGATTTCCTTCAGCTGGCTGGTGCGGATTCTGTTAACGTTAATTTTTTTGCGAAGTTTGTCGGCCTTGTATTTGAGATAGTTGTAACGCCGGAAAATATCCCTCTCCTGCTTGGCTGTCAGCAAAGGGACACCATAAAGTGCACGGAGATACGGAGGCAGGTCCCCTGCAGGTCTTGTCGCAGTAGAAGCCTTTGCCCGGGCTTCTTTTTCTTCTTCGGTTTCTTCTCTGTCGAAAAGAATTATCTCGTCAGCGTTGGGAAGGTCGAACTGGGAATTATAAATGTATGATATGGGCCGCTCGATCAACTGCTTCGCTCGCATCTCGTTAATAATGCGATAAATGCTGCCGCGCGTGCGGTTATATTGTCTTGCCAACTCGGGGGCAGGCACCCCTCGAAGAAAAGACCTGTAGATAATCGTCTTTTCATCTTCGCTCAGCGGGGTCGAGAGATACGGGAAAATCGCATCTTCAGGATGATCCTTATCATGCCGGCGAATCGTATAGCGGATCGTTTCCGGTGACCTCGCTGTTTTAAGGCCTATCCGCTTGGCAATGTCGCTGAGTGTACAGTGAGTCATTCTCGCCATTCGCTTTGCGCGGCTGATAATGCTTTCTCTTTCCTGTTCGGTCATCTGGCTGAAGCGCATGGAACGCGCAATCTGCACTTTTCGATCATTTGCAAAAAATTGAACGGAGCTTTCCAAAAACCCCAGCCTTCTTCGGCCATCGTGGAAAACCAACCTTCGAGCCGGCAGACCGCGCCGACGCCAGCGTTGAATAGTCTTTGAGGAAACCTTGAATCGCTGAGATAGCGACTTTGTGTCATAAGCGGGCACGTCGTAGTCGCTGGTTCTCAATTTGAAGCTGTCGGAAATATCCAACATCAGGGTTTGCAGATCGCTTTTGAGGCTTTTGCCGGACATTGGCTCGCCCTGGAAATCAGACATCGGCCCTCGATATCCAGTCAAGCGATAGAGAACAAATGCATAGGGGTATTCATTGTTGATATCTATCAGCCGAATCAACTCTTCTGCGGCGTCGATATAACCTTTCCTCAATCTGACCAGACCGGCCCTAAGGTCCGTACTGAGGCGTTCTATCGACTTGTTAATATACCGCCGCATGCCGCAGCTTCCTTTCTCCCCGTATCCGCAAACTACCGACATGAAATACTGCCGTCACCCGCTTACAATAGTATCCAAGAAATGAGAAAAAACCGCAAGTGCTTCCAATTTAAATTGACCTTCCTTACAAACTCGTACCAATTTCGGAAAAAACTTTTCAGCAATTGCCCCATTGATGAGCGAGTCTCAAGTCACATCTATTTGCTGCTCCGACTCTTCCAGCTCCCGCCAGCGAGATAATACCCCTCGGAGGGTTTGTGCAACTTGCTCAATTTTAGTTTCCAGATGGACTCTTTTATTCGCAGCTGGTACGCATAGCATTACATTCTTTCCAAGTATCTCAATTCCAAGGCCCGTATCGCCAATTTCGGCGAAGGCCCCTTGCAGGGCCTGGGCCAATTTATCATCACCCCTTACAGACCAGCAGCCAAACCTTCCGGTTGCAAGAGAGATACTCAAAGGCGATGTTTGAGGGTCATTATCGTTCCACATAATCAATTCAGGTAATTGAAGATCGGTTTCGAGAACAATGATATGGTAATAACTTGTCTGGCGTCTGGTGCCATGCCCCAATTCAAAACGAAAGTCAAATGCGCGAATAGGCCAGCCATCGATTTGGCCATATATAAAGTTACTCGCACACGGGCTGTGCCCGCTGGTGATAATGGCAAAGTTGGAATAGCGATTTGGTATATCGAACGGATCGTCGCCTGAAAAACGCATATTCATCTTATGCGCCACTCGGGCAAGAAGGTTCCTTCGCCTCCTCTGTCTAAGGCCCATCACGACAAACGTAACAATGGCCCCGACAAGAATGGCTAAAAGCAAAATTGTAAGGAAGCTCTGCATTATCGCGAAAAGCCCACTGAAGAAGTTATTCTGCAGCCTCGGCTTCTGTTTTCTCTTCTTTTGTATCTTCGGAAGGCAACTGGGGAGTTGCAGTCCAGTCGAGATTCATGCCGAAAGGCGGCTTATATTGCAAACCATATTCAGGATGTGGTGGGCCATTAAGTGAACTTATCCAATCCAGCAATCTTAAATATCTGCTTGACCGCCGGCTGGTAAATGGAGGCACGAAACCCGGCACGTCAGGATGCTTGAAAGTTGCCTGCTTGCGAGGAAGCCCGTATTCCAAAAGAAGCGACTGATCGTTGCGGCCACGATCTATCATCCTTCGGCCATGACTGACAAAACCGTCAAGAATGACAAAATTTGTGTAATCGATTTGTTCAAATTTTCCCGGAATATTGAAAAGCTTGAATCCACCCAAAGGCCTCTCCGCACCATGACAGCCTGAACTTGCACAGTTGCGAGAAATGACAGGCCAAACCTGGCTGCGAAATTCCAGCATGAACCGCGGATCTGTACGGATGAGAATATCGTCTTTAATATCGCTGCTATCGGGGCCGACGGCATCCAGCATGTAAAGCACCTGCCGAGTCCTGGGCCATCTCCTGAAGCGGTCTTCCATACGAGGACGTCCGAATTCATCCACGCCCGCCATCATCTCGATGAACCGATTGAGTACCTTGTTTTTATACAGGATACTTACATTCTCCCCTTCGCGAAGTTCCTCGAGCCGAATACTGTAAATGTCGTCCTGACTGATAAGCCAGCCTTCTTGAAGTTCAGCCAGAACCGTTTTAGGCCTGGTTGTAGGCTTTTTCTTTTTATCCGCAAGCCTAGCCTTGACCTGACGAAGCAATATTTCAGCTTCAATCAAATCGCTCTTTAGTTCAAGGGCTTGGACAAGTTGCTCCTGAGACTCTTCAAGCAAGTCATTCTCAAGAGCCCAACGTCCGAGTTCCAAGTGGTCGGTGGGGGAATCTTCCTCTATTTTCGAGAGCTTTTGCTCGTAGAGCTCTTCGGGTGTGGGTTGAGCGTCTTCTATTGAAACCACATCGCCAGCAACAACTGAAATGACACCATACTTGGCTTTTACATCGTAGCCATTTTCTGTTTTGGTGACTTCGCCGACAAGTTCCCTGCCATCAGTAAGCTTGACGACCTTTCGCTGGCCGATGGCAATAATCGTCAAGAGCAGACAGATGGAAATTCGCAAGAAAATGTTCTTAAAGAAAATGCTCTTAAACATGGCAAACCTCATGAAGGATAATTAGCATACGCATGCGGAAAAACCCGAGCGTCCATGCTAAGTCCCTCTTGACCGTCAAACAATTATGAACGGCCTTTTTTAAAAGGCGGCGGTGGGATTCGAACCCACGAATAACGGATTTGCAATCCGTCGCCTTAGTCCGCTTGGCTACGCCGCCGTCAGAGCCTAAGTCAACACAGTATAATATTAATCACCTGCGGGTCAACTTTTGTATCCCGATATGGGGTAAAAGCTTAAATCCTCTTATTTTGAAAGATTAAAGGCCTGTTCCTCAAGTTTTCCGAATTTCGCCCCCAGGCCATGCATTTGCTTGTCTTCCAGCCGCAGTTGGCGAATGTGGTAAACGAGCCTTTTCATTACCTTTTTGTCTTCGCTGAATCCTTCCATCAGGCATCGGCAAAGTTCCAACTCGGCCAGCCAGTACATCTCCTGATGGGCATTTGGATCCAACCCACCCACAAGTTCATTGTAGTACCTGGCTGCTATATCATATTGTTTTAACTTACAGTGTACCCGGGCCAGGCCATGAATTGTTACGGCATCTAAATTGAGCCGCCCTTTTGAAATCGCCCCAAGCGAATTAATCGCTTTTGTCAGCTTCTCACTAACAAGTGACAGTGCTTCTTCATCGCCGCCCTTTTGCTGGCCGAGATATCTCCAGGCCATTTTAAGCTCAATTGCTACAGCATTTTCGTCCGGCTGGATATCATGTAACTTGAGTTGACGGAAGTATTCATCACTCAATGTCGCGAGTTGCTTTTTGTCTTTGCCGGCAGATTCCAACTGCTGCAACTTCCCATTGATGAAAGAATCTATTCTTCCAATCTCTTCCTGGCGTTTAAGAGCGTCAAACTCCAGACATTCGCTGAGCAATTCAAGTGCGGGTTCTAAATCGTCCGATTCTGCCAACGCGCTGGCATACATTCTTTTGAATGTATTGAGCTCCTCCGCATCCGCATTACTTGACCTTGCCCGGTCATATAAATCCTTGGCGAAGGCCAGATAGGCTTTGCGATAATTTTGAAGATCGACAGGCGATTTCTCAGCCAATCGTGATTTCTCTATTCTGGATTGAATCTGCTGGGTAATCAGATAAACAAGCTCGCCAGCCTGGGCTGGATATTTCTCACGAAACCCTTCTACTTTTACAATAGCTTTGGCGGTCTGCTCATCCTTTAAAAGACGATCAATCTGAAATTCAAGCGCATCTTTAAGTAACTCGGCATCGGGCCATTTTGCGGGCATTGCTTCGAGTAAAGCTATAGCCTCTCCCCTGCGTCCGAGAATATCATAGAGAATTTCAGCCCAATAGAAATCTGCCTGAGCGCCCCAGTTTTTCAAATTTGAAGAATGGCTCAAATCCGTCTTCAGGACTTCATCTGATACTTTTTCGCTAAACTTCTTCAAAAGGAAAATCGCAAATTCAGCGTCCGACTTAGACGGCTCGGCTTCTTTTAAACGCACGACACGGAGGCTAAGAGCCTGATACTGGGCTTCAATATATTCGGGGTGACTGGGAGGTACGTCTTCGAAAGCCTTAATCGCATCATCTACGACAATGCCCTTTTTCTCACCCGGAGACATACTTTTGGCGATTTGTTGATACTGCCAGCCCAGTTCGAACAACCACTCGTTGGCCTCCGTAATCTGCTCGGCCCGGCTTAGGAGAATCTTCAAGGCCTCTACAAATTCCATCCGCAAATCAGCCGGGACAGCCTGACTACGCTTGCCTTGATAAACAATGTACCCGTGATAGCTGATAACCGCATTGAGTGCAGCTTTTGTGGCGAGGTGATTATCTGGATAGTCCTGAACCAGTAATACAAACCCCCTACCAGCCTCGACGTTCCGCTTCAGGTCATTCATAACCAAAGCAAGATGCCAAATTGCAAGCGGCCGAATCTCAACTGAGGCTTTGTCATTTCTTTCAAGAACTCTCTGGAGAAGTGGCCGTGCGTTTTCCGGCTTCCCGTTTTGGATTTCATTTACTGCCCTGGCGAGAAGAACAACACTGCCAAGCTTTTCAAAATCGGACCGGCCGCTGGATTTTCTCGCGAGAATTAAGTAGAAGGCGTTCTGAATGGCTGGGGCTTTGTATTTTTCAAGAAAATCGATAAGTGCCTTCTGCGCGAAGTAACGATATTTTGCGGACTCCTCGGTATCTGCCTTCTGGGAAGCGTTGGCTTCATAATAATAGTTCAACAACATTATCGATTTGACGTCCGTCTCGAGTTGTCCTTCTGGGCCAAGAAGCTGTCGACTTAGACGGTTAAAACCCTTTATGGCATCTGCCGCTTTTTTAAATTCTCCCTGCTCTATCAGGCAGCGTGCGATCTCAAAACCCGCCTGAAGCTGGATCTGTTTCGACGCCTTTTTATCTGCAGCTGCATCAAGCGAATTTATCGAAGCGGAAAACTGCTTCAATTCACGCTGGGCCATGCCGGTAAGAAGCAAAGCCCTGAATTTAACATTCCCCTGGTTGTCATTTGTGGCATATTCCGATACGCCCTTAATACATTCGGAAAAATTTATCTTTCTTTGGGTTTCATCACCAAGCGTTATGCCTCGATAAAACCTGATCCAGGCGTAGCGGTATTCGACTTCTTTTTTGAGTTGCTCCAGGTCGGCTACAACTGTAACCAGTTTCACAAGGTCACCCCGCCAATCACGAAGGGTTTCATCAATATCGCGGATCAGCTGCCAAAGCTGTTGCGTCGCAGCTTCGGTCATATTCCCAAGCTCAGTGATTTCTTTTGCCCCACACTGCAGATACATAAGCCTCGTCGCATAAGGTTGGGCCCGGACCGATCCGATAACCTCAGCTAACTTAAACCTGAACCTCAAATGTGCAATTACTTCCTCTGCCGTCGTTGCATCTTCGGTTAGAGAAATGATTTTCTCCAAATCTTCCTTAACGCGGTTCAGGAGTTTGTTTCTTCGCTGCAGGTCCACAGAAGAATTAGCTTGAGAAATTCTGCTTTCTATCAGGATCGCCGTATGCTGAATCGACTCGCCATCTTCCGAAAATTGCTCGACGTAATGCTCCAGCAATTCAGTCATTTGCATTTGAGACAGAGATTCAGCAAGCTTTATCGGGTCGAGCTTGTCATGTTTGCGGACAACTGCATTGTCCTGTGCACAGAGTAGTGAACCGCTAGCCAGGACAAGAACGGCAACTGATATTTTGGACACTTTGCCAGGCATCTATTTCTCTTATCTATCCACCGGAAGTAAAGCCGATATTTTTGAACCTTGCGCGCACAGCCTGATTGAAGGCCTCAACCGCATACTCCCAGGCAACATTTGGCTGCGGATGGATAATTATCGGCAGCTCATCCCCAAAGCGTTTTTTCTGCGCCACCAAATACTCGTAAAGTTCCTGCGGATTATTTATGCCCAGGCTATGCCCGCTCATTTCATAACTTGCGCCTTTACTGCTCACACCACTCGGCCGGATGGTTATGCGGATCGGCTTGAGCGGCATTACATCCGCAGCCACTGCTGGCGTCTTTTGCGGCAGCGTGCCCGGAATAGTTCCCTCCGCCTGGCGAAATTCCATCGTTAGCAGGAAGAACAGCAGCAGCTGAAATGTCACGTCTATCATCGGCGTCAATGGCGGCTGGATTCTCGGCTTGCTCTTGCCACGCTTTTTGCGCTGCGATTTATAACGCTTTGCAGTCTCGATTGTTTGTAAATCAGCCATCCGTCTATTCACCTGCATCAAGCAACGCCGTCAAATTCATTTTCTCAATGCCAGCCGCAGCAGCAGCAGCCATAACCGGCGCGACATAAGCGTAACTGACCCTGCTGTCAGCGCGAATCTCCACGAAGAAATCTTCCGCAACGCTTCGAGCTTTTCTCTCTGCAAGTACCTCAGCAAGCCTGGCGGTGTTGCCGAGATGAATTGACTGGCCGTCTATCTCATAGTTGCTGGCCATCAAGGCTAGGGGCGAATCCACGCCTTGAGCGTCCTCTGCAGAAAGAACGTTCACGATAACCTTATTAGGTGTCTGCATCTCCTCCTGTGAAATAGCCTGACTTTCCAAGGGGCGGTGCAACTGCAACGTGGCGATAGACTCTGAAGCCATTTGACCGGCCAGGATGAAAAACAGTATCAACTGAAAGGTGCAGTCGATCATTGGTGTCATATTGAATGACACTGCCCCGCCACATCGCTTATATATCAAACCTCTGGCCATTATTTTTCCGTGTTGGTTTCCGACTGCTCCTGCGCGGGTGCTTTTTTGGGTCTCAGGCTGGAGATAAGCTCCTGGCAGGCCAACATGACATCGTTGGAAATCGCGTCGATGCGATTTCTCATTATTGCATAGATAGCCAGGGCTGGTATGGCGATACCCAAACCCAATAATGTCGTAACCAGAGCGATTCCGATACTGCCGGCCAATTCGCTCGGGTCGGGTATTCCCCTGGCTTCGACTATCTTGAAAAAGGCATTAATCATTCCCCAGACGGTGCCCAGCAAACCCATCATCGGGCTTATATTGCCGATAAGGTTCAGCCATTCGACATGCCGCAGCAGTTTGATGGTTCGCTGCTCGGCTGCCTCTTCCAGGGCACGCTCCATCGCAAGATAGCCGTGCGGAGCCTCTATCATGGATGCGTGAAAGACAAAGCCGAAAAAGCTCTCATCACGGGAGGCATGCTCGATGGCCTCGCGGTACTGCTTGTTGGCGAAGAAGCCTTTGATCTGCTCGTAGGCCGGGGCGGGGAATAAATTCGACCGCCGAATAGCGATAAAATATTCCACGATGATAGCGACAGTGACAAGGCTCAGGCCCCACAGCAGCCAACCTATGGCGCCGCCTTTTACGAAAAGAACATCAAAATAATTCATCCTTACAGCTCCTTAAATTATTTATTCTTTAATTCACCAATAACCGAGCTCGCCTTCGTAGCCCAGCTGGATTTACCATAACGGCTGACAACCGTCGCAAAAGCTACTCTTGCGGCGGAAAAGTTTTTCAGTGCCAAATTAACTCTGCCCGCCTCGAAAAGCGCCTCAGGCGCCTCGACTGAGCCGGGAAAATATGTAACGACGCGCATGAAGTCCAAGCCCGCATCAAGGAGGTGCCGACGGGAAAGTTTTTCATCTTTCGATTTTTCGGCAAGAACCGTCCTCGCCTTACCTCTCAACAGATAAGCTGCCGAATGGTCTGAATAGCTGAACTTCGGCAGGTTCGACTCGATCATCTCCAGGGCCTTGGCAGCCGAGGCTATTTCTGCTTCTTGAACCATCACTTCGGCAGCTTTAAGTTTTGCGGCAAGCTCGCCCTGCTCGGCAGCGTCGGGCAAATCGGCTTCTACAGGCCTGGTGGCAATATCCTTAGCAAGGTCGCTGGCTTTTTTGTGTATACCTTCGACCTTGTAAAGATCGAGAAGCAACGTTTCGATAGCTGTCTTCAAGGCAGTGCTGCCGGACTTTTTAAATTCCACCTCAAGAATTGCTATTACTTTGGAGTTCTGGTTCGACCCTTTCGGACCAAGTTTGGAGGGCCGCAGCGTGAGTGAATTTTTCGACGCGCCATTCTCCTTGACAATTTCAAGCCAGAGCAAAACAGCTTGCTCTATCATTCCGCATTGGTCCATTACCTGGAGACGACGCAAACGGATCAACTCCTTCATCCATTTGCGGGGCGCTGTTTCCTCTGCCAAGTCGTAGGCTTTAAGCGCCTCCGAGAACTCACCCTTGAGCAGTAGCTTCTCTGCCTTATTGAACCAGCTCTGACCGTCAATTCTTACATATTCAAGCTCGGATAATGGCTTTGTTATTGTCTGTTTCGTTGAAAAGAGGAAAGTAACCTCACAATCCTTGACACGGAAAATCCTCACCTCTTTATAGACATGGCGATCACGCACCTTGACTTCGTCACCAAGCGATGGGGAGCAGAGTAATACCAAAACAGCAATTGTCGCGATAACTTTTCGCATAAATTCCTATCCGCTATTCACCAGACACATATTTATATCGGCCGCCATTTTCGGCGGCTATCTGTTTCATTACCGCCACTGCATTGGCGGGCCTGTGTCCATATAAAAACGTATTTATATGCACGTCGCCTTTTGGGTTCAGTGACCGAACAGTTTCAATAACCATATTGTTATCTGGAAATTCGCCATCGGTCAGAAGATAGATTAATTTCCCCGGCTTGGTACCGGCGCGAGCAAGAACTTCAAACGCCCTCTTGAGAGCTGGAACCGGATCAGTGCCCCCTGCTCCACGAATATCTGTAAGGAATTCTGCAACACCGGCCTTGTTCCTTTTGGTAGCCGAGACCAGCTTTAGAGGTGAATTCTCCAAAGGCTCGCCAGTGGAGAAAAGTATCACATGAAAGTCCTGGACCGGCTTGAGCTTGCTTATGGAAATCAAAAGCTCCTGCCTGACAAGATTAAATGTAGTAGTCATAGAACCCGATCGGTCTATCACATAAACGACATGATAAGCATTTCCGCCAAGGCCAAAAAGCTTGGCCGAGGGAGCATCGCCTGTCTCGGCAGCAAACCCGAAATTGACACTTCCACTTGCTGCGGCACTGTCGAGGCCGATGAGCTGGGCCTTCTTGCCTGTATCTTCCTTCTCGATGGTGGAGACATCTTTTTTATAAGTCCTCTTTTGAGTTGGGGAATAGCTCGCCTTTCTTAGAGGATCGTGCTGCGAGAGCGTCATCTTGCCGCCTGGTTCATCGGCCAATACAGCATCGGGGATTATCAGGTCTTCAGGGGCGGTATTACTAATAACGACCATGGCAATAAACATCATTATCAAAGCCAGGCAAACATGAAGAGCGAGGCTGATAATAAATGGCATTCCTACATGGCTCAGGAAAGTGAGTTTTTTCCTTGTTTTGACAGATGCTGTTTCAGGCTGAACAGTCAGCTTTGCTTGACAAAATGGGCATGCAGGCGTCTGGCCCTCGTTTGGTTCGAGGCTAAAAGTTTTGCCGCAATTTTCACAACTCAAATCGTTCGACATATTCACCAACTCGAAACAGGCGGCTCAGGGATAACACTGAAAAGCCAATATTAATGGTTTCTACAGGCCCCAACAACCAAATTTCCAACAGCCCCTGACTATAGAAGTTATAATAACTTGCCGGACTTAAAAAGCTGGAATCTGAGGTTGTTTTTTCCTATAAAGCTCAAAGCAAATGTGTGGTGAAATGCTACGAGGGTGGCGGAATTGGCAGACGCGCTAGGTTTAGGTCCTAGTCCCGAAAGGGGTGCGAGTTCGAGTCTCGCCCCTCGTATTATTCAGCATTGAATTTCAAAAGAAGCGGCATCCCGGTCTGATTCGGCCGGAATGCCGTTTTTGATTATATGAATTTGCTTAAAAAACTCTTACGCTTTTACCTTCACTGCCTCGGTAGCAATTTCAGCGTTTGCCTTCCTGGCTGCATATTGGGCATAGAAACTCGTCATCGAAACATAGAAAAAGCCAAACGTGAAGATAAGAAGAAATGGTGTCGTTATTGCTGAACGCAAGTCGAATGCACTGAAATACGCACAAACACCCATGTAAATACCGAATGCCAATTCAAAGTAAGGAAGCAGATTTATTTTCTTTTTCTTTGTCGTCTCTGGAGCCTTATGCGCCAGTTGCGAAGTAGAGCCGCTTCCATACTTGGGAGTACGGACAAACTCGCTCTCCTTGCCAAACAGGGCTTCCAAAACGCCTTTTGTATTCGAAACACACAAGCCGACACCGAGAGCCATTAACATCGGCATAAACTTAAACGCTTTTCGCCAGTCCCTGAGCAACTCGACCTGGCTGGCTATGTAGAAAACACTCGCCGAAAGCGTAGCTAAAGTAAAAACGCTCATATCGAATAGGTTTCGCCACCAGCCAGTCATCGGAGTAGTCCGAAGATACATTGCCGGGTACATCAGGCCAACAAGCACAATCATGTATAGATGAAGCGTAAAGCTGGTCAGGTGGAAAAAGCCTTCAACTTTGGCCTTGAGAGGGATCTTGGACAAAAAGACCTTCGGCAGTAGTTTCAAGGCACACTGGGCGCCGCCTTTGGTCCAGCGGAACTGCTGGGCCTTGAATGCGTTCATCTCGGGTGGTAGTTCTGCAGGTGCAATCAGGTTGGGCAGGAAGATAAACTTCCAGCCTTTCATCTGGGCACGGTACGAAAGATCCAAATCTTCTGTCAGCGTGTCGTGATGCCAGCCGCCCGCGTCATCGATAGCAGCCCTGCGCCAGGTTCCGCCCGTTCCGTTGAAACTCATAAACCTTTCGCTGCGGTTGCGTGCGACGTGCTCAATGGCAAAATGACCGTCCAGGAATATCGCCTGCGAACGCGTAAGCATGCTGTCGTTGTGGTTGATATGCTCCCATCTTGTCTGAACGACACAAACCTTCGGATCGGTAAAGAAATGTATCGAGTTTTTGAGTACATCCACAGCCGGAATAAAGTCCGCATCGAATATCGTTATAAATTCCCCCTTGGCCGTCTTCAGGCCATTTTTGAGGGCGCCCGCCTTGAAGCCCGTGCGGTCATCGCGGTGAATGTATTCGATATCAAAGCCGGCACGACGCATGTCTTCGACGGCTGCAAGGGCTATTTCCTGCGTATCGTCGGTGCTGTCGTCGAGTACCTGAATCTGCATCTTATCGCGTGGATAATCGATCTCGCACGTCTTTTCGATTATCCGTCTGGCCACCAGTCGCTCGTTGAACATCGGCAACTGGACGGTAACATGGGGCAAGTCTTCGAACTCACCAGCCGGGGTATGATGCTTGTTCTTATGGCGGTAGTACAAAAACACAATGACGTAACGGTGCAAGCCGTATATCGAGACCATTATCAGGCCAAATGTATAAACACACATGAAGAGTGTTTTTAAAAGTTCAGTCAAATCCATATCTTAGCCTACTATCTTTAAGTTATTTAATGGCAGTTTATTGCGTAAAAAGTTGAAAGATTGTACTACCCATGCCCTTTGCGGGTCAAGAAGGCTTCCTCCATCTTTTTTGGTGGAATTATTGGCATCGTCCCAGGCCGCCCATCTTGTAACCGGCTCCGACGGTATAAATCCGGTTCAAGTCTTGTTCGTTCACATGAGAAGCGACAATCTCTCCAACCAAAACAACATGGTCGCCAGTTATCAATTCATTGACGAGTTTGCATTCGAAATTGGCTACAGCCTCGGTCATCAGGACACAACCAATCCCACTTGCCGGCTGCGTTTTTGTCTGGGCTGTGGAGAGTTTGTCTAAATCCCTGCCGGATTTTGTGCCGAAAAGCATGACTTCCTCCTCCTGATGCTCTGAAGGAAAAGCTATGACAAATTCCCCGGCGTGACGGATGGCCTCAAGCGAATACCGCTTGTGGGCAACTGCAATTGCCATCATTGGCGGTTCGTGCGATACTATCATCGTCCAGCCGAGAGTTATAGGATTACAAATGCCGCTTTCAGCTTTTGAGATGGCTACAACTACCTGCTCAGGATATTTAGTCGGGATGGCCTTCGAATAAGCGACTTGTTTTTGCATTTTATAAAAGCCCTTTAACTTAGAGGTTTTGTTTTATCTGCTCGGCCAGTTGCTCCGCCTGTCCTTTTTCGTATTTGCCGGCCGGCCAATTGAAATGAAACTCATCAACAGGATTGCGTGGGATAATATGAAAATGGACGTGCATCACGACCTGATGGGCGACTGTTCCGTTGTTCTGAAGGATATTAACACCCTGACAGCCGGTTACTGCCTGGACCGCCTTGGTAAGGCTGGGAAGGTGTTGCAGGCAACGCCCAGTCAGATCTGCGGGCATTTTATCCAACGTCTCGTAGTGACCCTTAGGTATCAAAAGGACATGCCCCTTCGCTAGCGGGCCGATGTCCATGAAAGCCAATACGTCATCGTTCTCCAGCACATTGATAGCTGGTATTTCGCCGGCTGCTATCTTACAGAAAATGCAATCTGGGTCTTTAGTCATATTGTTCCCCTATATCCAAGGCCGCTAAATAATCTTCGGAGTAATTTTATACAGCAAGAGAGTTGAAGGTGAAACAAAATTAGCCGCCCCCTAATCAGGAGACGGCTAAATAAATTTACTCAAATATCGTTAAAAGGCTGCTCTACTCTGACTTTTCTTCCTCGGCAGCTTCTTCTGCACTTTCTTCCGAAGCTTCTTCAGTAGTTACTTCTGCGGTTTCTTCGCCAGCCTCTTCGGCTTGTTCTTCAACCACTTCTTCTTCGGTTTGGGCCGTTGCTTCTTCCTCAGCCGAGCTGGCAGCTTCGAGTCGCTTGGCGGCTCTCTTTTTTCGACGTGAAGTGGTTGCGGTCGAAGACTCATCTGCTGAGCTGCCCTCTTCAACCAGTTGCAGAAGTACCTGCTTGCCGGCATCGCCAATACGACGTTCTGCCAGGCGGATTATTCTGGTGTAACCGCCGGGCCTGCTGGCATACTTCGGTGCAATTTCATCAAAAAGCTTCTGCACGACAGTCTTATCGAGGGAGCCGCCTTCCTGATCGACCATGTCCCTGTTGCCTAACTCCGCGATTATCATGCGGCGGGCATGAAGCGTGCCCTTTTTGGCCAAGGTGATAAGCTTTTCGACAAAGCGACGCAGCTCCTTGGCTTTTGCTTCGGTCGTACGGACAGCGCCGTGCTGGAACAGCGAAGCAGCCATGTTCCTGCGAAGAGCCTTGCGATGGCTCGAACTGCGCGACAATTCTTTTCCAACAACACGATGACGCATCGTTAAACCTTCTTTAATCTGCTAAAGGAAACTAATTAACCTTCCGCTCCGGCGGCCTCAGTTTCTACACTGAATGATTCGGGCAAAGCCATACCCAAAGAAAGGCCCAAATCCTGAAGTTTACGCTTAACTTCGCGAAGCGAAGTCTTACCGAAGCTACGAATCTTCAACAATTCCGACTCGGTCATTCCAGCAAGCTGGCCTACAACTTCAATCTTGCCGACTTCTAGGCAGTTGTTTGAACGAACCGACAGTTCCAGCTCGTGAACGGACATCGAGAGCTTCTTCATCAGCTCTTCGTCGACGTCTTCTTTTTCCTCGGGAACGCCAGCTTCGACCAATTGCTCGCCCAACTCGAAATACTGCACAAACGGATTGAGGTGCTTACGAAGAATCTTAGCTGCCTCAACCATTGCCATTTCCGGCGTAATGGTTCCGTTCGTCCAAACTTCCAGGACCAAACGGTCATAGTTGGTCTTCTGGCCGACTCGAGTATCCTCTGTGCGGTAACGAACTCGTGTAACCGGCGAGAAAGAAGAATCCAGATTGATTCGGCCGATGTCCTGCTCTTCTTCACTCCCAAGAACATCTTCGGCAGCAACATAACCTCTGCCTGTCTTTACGACCATTTCGAGGTCGAAAGCGATGTTATCTGTAAGTGTAGCTATCACGAGATCGTTGTTGACAATCTCGATGGCAGGATCAGCTTCGATCATGTCAGCTGTAACAGGACCCTTGACCTCGCTGTGAAGCTTGATCGTTTTTGGTTCGTCTGAATGCGACTTTACGATCAGGCTTTTAATATTGAGGATGATATCTGTGACATCTTCCATAACGCCAGGTATGGAGCTGAATTCATGCTCAGCCCCGGCGATTTTTACGCTTGTTACAGCGGCGCCTTCGAGGCTACTGAGCAAAATTCGCCTTAAAGCGTTACCGACAGTGACACCAAAACCTCTTTCGAAAGGTTCGACCACAAAACGCCCGTATGTGGGAGTCGAAACTTCCTGATCACTTGTAACGCGACTTGGCAATTCTAGGCCACGCCATCTTATTCGCATATGCCTTTGCCTCCGTCCAGCTTCGGACTTAAAAAAATTCGTTCTAGTTAGTTAAATAACCGTCGATGCCCTACTGCGAGCACAATTCGACGATGAATTGTTCTTCCACAGGAATCATCACATCGTCGCGGGTCGGCATTGCGACGATTTCACCGGTAAGATTGGGCATATCAAGCTTCAGCCAGTTCTGGACGTGCGGCTCGCCGAGTTCTTCGAGGCAACCGCGTACGAGACTTTTGGATTTCTCGTTGCCCTTGATTGAAATCTTGTCTCCAACCTTCGCCATATAACTGGCAACATCTACCTTGCGGCCATTGATGTGCACATGGCCGTGCGAGATTACCTGCCTGGCGGCAGCTCTGGACGCTGCAAAACCCAGCTTGTAGATAACATTGTCCAGACGGCGTTCCAGCAGGCTCAAAAGAGCCGAGCCGGTATTGCCCTTGGTGCTCTCGGCTTCACGGAAGTACTTCATGAACTGCTTATCGTAAATGCCGTAGTAGCGTTTTACTTTCTGCTTCTCACGAAGTCTTATTCCATACTCACTAGGCCTGCCCCGGCGCCAATGATGCATTCCCGGAGGATTGCTTCTCCACTGACGTTCCATGGGGCACTTCGCTGTTTCGCAACGTGCGCCTTTAAGCATCAGTTTGATGCCTTCTCTGCGGCACAGTCTGCAAGATGGTCCGGTATAACGTCCCATTTTCTGTTTTACTCCTAAAGTCGCTTCCTGAACTTGGTCAATAAATTAGACGCGCCGTTTCTTGCGCGGGCGACATCCGTTATGCGGGATCGAGGTAACTTCCTCGATCGACAAAATCTTCAAGCCAGCCGCTTGCAGTGCCGTCATGGCACTTTCACGACCACTGCCCGGGCCATTGGCAAGGACATCGATTTCGATCAGTCCCATCTTCTTGGCCTTTTGGGCGGCCTGCTCAGCTGCTCTCTGGGCAGCAAAGGGTGTGCTCTTACGCGAACCCTTAAAGCCAACAGTTCCCGCAGACTCGGTCACGAGTACGTCGCCATTGGTATCTGTAAGCGTAACAATAGTATTATTGAAACTCGCTTTAATGTGGGCTACGCCACGAGCGACATTCCTTCGAATTTTCTTGCTCTTACGTCCTTGGGCCATGGTTTATCGCATCTCCTTGACAGATTTCTTACCGGCAACTGTCTTACGGGGACCCTTACGGGTACGAGCGTTTGTTTTCGTACGTTGTCCGTTAACGGGCAGGCCGCGACGATGCCGTATGCCTCTATAGCAGGCAATGTCTCTGAGCCTGGCTATGTTCTGCTGAGTCTGCCGGCGAAGCTGACCTTCGATCATATAATCCTCACCGAGGAGGCCCGCTATCTTGGATAACTCGTCCTCTGTAAGGTCTTTGGCTTTCCTCGTAGGTTCCAGGCCAAGCTTGGAACAAATGTCCTTCGCCGTCTTTAGCCCGACACCATGTATGTACTGCAACGAAACCACTGTCGGTTTATCATTCGGTATGTCTACGCCAGCTATACGGGGCATATACCTATCTCCTCAAGGCCTGGGAATCTACCCTTGCCTCTGCTTATGCTTAGGATTAGTACAAATCACTCGCACTACGCCCTTGCGGCGAATGACCTTGCAATTTTCACATATTCTTTTTACTGAACTTCTTACTTTCATAATCGCACCTCGCCAATTATGGCGAATTCTTTATTTTACTTCGTTAACACATCGATGCCCTTCGAGGTCACCGCTATGGTGTGCTCGAAATGCGCCGATGGCAAACCGTCTTTTGTAATAACCGTCCAGCCGTCCGCGGCATATTCTACATGTGGCGTTCCCATATTTACCATCGGCTCGACAGCGAGGACCAAGCCTTCGGCCAGGATGATGTCACGCATCTCCAATTCCCGCGAGACAAAATTCGGGACCTTGGGATCTTCATGCATATCAGCACCAATCCCATGCCCGACGAATTCTCTGACCACCGAGAAACCCTCGCCCTCAACGTAACTCTGCATCGCTCGGGCAATGTTGCTCCACTTTTCACCGGGCCCAGCCATCTTTAAAACGATATCCAGAGAATTCCTGGTAACATCCACCAGCCTTTTTACATCTGCTGGAATCTCACCAACGATGTAAGTCTCAGCCGCATCACCACACCAGCCGTCCAGTTCCACGCCGAAGTCCACACTTACAATGTCGCCTTCGCGTATAACCCTCTCTGACGGAATCCCGTGTACTATCTGCTCGTTTACCGAACAGCAGATACACGCTGGAAAAGGCCTAGCCGAACCTCGCCCTGGCACGCCCTTAAAAAGCGGCAATGCACCATATTCATGGGTGAGCCTCTCGGCTTCTTCGTCCAATTCTTTAGTTGTAATTCCCGGCTTAACTATCTCGCCCAACCGGTCTAATACCAGCCGAACAATCCTGCCGGCATTTCGCATCTGCTCGACCTGCCCAGGTTTCTTGAGCCTAATCGCCACGCGATGCGTCCTTTTATTTCGCTCCAACGGCCTCAATCGCCTCAAAGAGCGAACTTGTTACTGCGTCAGGTGCCTGACTTCCGTTAATCTCAATAACGTCAAGCCCTTCTTGGGTTTTATAATATTCCATCACCGGCTCGGTCTGTGCCATATACGCCTGCAGCCTTTCGCGTACGACGCTTTCGGTATCGTCTTCACGCTGGACAATTTTTTCGCCGCACATATCGCAAAGTTCGCCCTTTTCACTCGGAATGAACTTCACATGGAAGGCCTTTCCGCATGCCGGGCAACTTCGTCGGCCGGTAATTCTTTCGACTATTTCATTTTCATCGGCAGTTATCAAAATCACTGCATCCAGCGGCTTTTCGGCTTTGGCCAGGGTGGCGTCAAGCGCCTCTGCCTGTGCAACCGTTCGCGGGAAACCGTCGAGAAGCAAACCGGCATCCGCATCGCCGCTTGTCATGGCCTTAGCCATCATCTCGACGACAATCTCATCAGGAACCAGCTTGCCAGCTGTCATGTATTGGGCGAGTTTTTCGCCGAGTTCGCTTCCGCTTGCCTTTTCAGCACGAAAAATATCGCCGCTGGAAAGGTGCGTCATTCCAAACTTTTCAACAAGCCGTTTAGCCTGTGTGCCCTTTCCGGCTCCAGGCGGTCCCATCAATACTATTCTCAACGGTACGCTCCCTTGATTCTCGTGCTCCCGCCAAGGAAGCCGCCGTAATTTCTCATTACGAGGTTAGCTTCGATTCTCTGAACCAGATCCAACGCCACTGATACAACAATCAGCAGGCCAGTGCCGCCAAGATAGGTGGCGATTCCGTAAGGTATCCCAATGGCATTTGTCACAACTGTCGGGATGACGGCTATCACAGCCAGGAACGCCGCACCACAGAAAGTAATGCGTTCCATTACCCTCTCCAAATACTCAGCCGTCCGCCTTCCCGGGCGAAGACCCGGAATAAAGCTGCCATAGTCTCTCAGCTGGTCGGCCATATCCTTGGGCCTGAACTGGATCGTAGTCCAGAAATAGGCAAAGAAGAATATCATGGCGACAAATACGACTGACCAGACATAGCTGCCGTAACGGAACGACTCGTTGAGTGTCCTGGTTACATCGTTCGACCACTTTTGTGAAGCCCAGCCGAAAATAATGCCGGGAAGTATCATAAGTGACGAGGCGAAGATAATCGGCATTACTCCACCGTGATTTACACGCAAAGGCAGATACTGTCTCTGTCCGCCATAGACCCGTCGGCCACGCATATGCTTGGCCTGCTGAATCGGAATTCGGCGTTGACCCTGTGTAATCAGGATCGCTCCGGCGACCACGAACACGAAGGCCATGACGAGGAACAGAATCTTAAGCGGGCCAATCGACCCTTCCGCGCCTGCTCCGGTAAGGCTGAAATCGACCATTCCGCTGAGGCTGTAAATTGCTCCCGGCAGACGCGACAGAATGCCAGCCATAATCAACAGACTTATGCCATTGCCGATGCCGTATTCATCAATCTGCTCGCCCAGCCACATAAGGAACATTGTTCCAGCGGTCAGGCCACATACACCCATTAGATAAATCCTGACAAAGTTATCTTGATATTCAGGATAAATGTATTTACTGACACCCATCTGCTTCATCAGGAAAAATGCCTGGACTATGCAAAGTGCAACGGTGGCATAGCGGGTATATTCCTGAATCTTCTTATAACCGGCCGGGCCTTCCTTTTGGAGCCGCTCAAGGGCCGGAACAATAGAAGTTAGCAGCTGGAAAATAATCGAAGCGGAAATATATGGCATAATGCCAAGCCCGAACAGGGCAAATCTCTGCAGGCTACCGCCGGTAAACATGCTCAGGTGCTGAAGTGCCTGGCCGAACGCTCCTTCTGACTGCCTCGCCACATCGGCTTGAATCATATCCTGATCCAGACCCGGCAGCGGAAGATTGACGCCTATGCGATAAATACAAAGCAGTGCAATTGTGAAGATGAGTTTTCTGAGAAGCTCGGGTATCGAAAAGATATTATCCAGATTTCGGTGGATCGCCGAGTCTGACCAGAGTGCAAAGTAGTAGGCGCCAAAAAGCAACAGGCAGCCGACTACCTTAAGCGCGATGGAAACCATCTCGCCGGCAGAGGCATCTTGGCCAAGCGCGGCTGATATCTGTTCGATACCGCCTTCGCTCTGCACCAGCCAGTAGCCTATAAAGCCAGCTAGCACCAGGCCAATTATTAATCTGAAAAGTCGAAACGCCATTTAAAGTAATACCCGCTTATAAATGCTAAACCTGTTCAACACTGCCGCCGGCCTTGGTGATTTTCTCAGCCGCCGTTGCGGACAATTTCGTAACAGAAACAGTCAAAGACTTTGTCAAATCGCCATTGCCAAGAATCTTTACCGGCTTGTTGACGTCGCTGATAAGCCTTGCGACGAAAAGAGCCTCTGCATCGACTTTGGCATTAACGTCAAACTTCTCTTCAAGAGAAGCAACGTTGACTACCTGATATTCCTTACGGAAGTTGGCATTGGTAAAGCCACGCTTGGGCATTCTTGCGATTGTGGGGTTCTGCCCACCTTCGAAACCCAGCAAAGCCTTGGAACCGGCACGCGAGCCGTATCCCTTGTGGCCGCGACCGCTTGTCTTGCCATGGCCGCTACCTGTGCCTCTGCCAATTCTTTTACGGGCTTTGTATTTTCCCGCCTTACTTAGTATCTCATCCAGCCTCATGCGATCTTTACTCCTCGCAGCTGTGCGATTTTCTCTGCAGAACGTAATTGTTTCAAGGCATCCATACCAGCCTTAAGAAGGTTCTTCGGTGACGTCGAACCATATGCCTTGGTCAGAAGGTTATGAATACCTGCCAACTCCAACAAGGGCCGAATCTTCTTACCAGCGATAACGCCCGTACCATCTGAAGCCGGGACAAAAACCACACTCGAGGCACCATATCTGCCCTTGACCTCGTGCGGTATCGTTGTTCCCTTTAGAGGAACGGTGATAAGATTCTTCTTGGCATCGGAGATAGCCTTTTCCACAGCTGATGGAACTTCGTTGGCCTTTCCATATCCGATTCCGACCTGGCCTGATCGATCGCCGACAACCACCAATGCCGCAAAGCTGAACTTTCGTCCACCCTTGATAACCTTGGAACAGCGATAAATCTGTACCACATTATCTTCAAAGCCGCCTTCGGCTTCGAAATCTCTTGAACCAGGATTCTTTTGCTCAAACGCCACGTTCCATGCTCCTGCTGTTTATTAAAACTCCAAACCGCCTTTTCGCGCCGCTTCCGCAAGCTCGCGAATTCGCCCATGGAAAGGATAGCCGTTACGATCGAATACGACCTTTTTTATTCCGGCCTTGACCGCTTTTTCGGCAAGGTCGCTACCGACAGCAACAGCAGCCTGCTTATTGCCACCGCTGGGGGCCTTTTCCTTGATGGGCTTTTCGAGCGAACCCGATGCCACAAGGGTCTGCCCTGCCGTATCATCAATGATCTGGGCAGAGATATTCTTATGGCTACGGAAGACCGTCAAACGCGGCCTATCGCTCGTACCTGTGATTTTTTTTCTGACACGGCGTTTTCGCCGTTCACGCCGTAACATTTTTTTCTTTACAAGCTTCATCGCTTACCGTCCTGGTTAACTTTTCAAAGACAATTAGCCGCCTGCTCCAGCAAATGCCTTACCAACCTTACGCCGTACATATTCACCAGCATAGCGAACACCTTTGCCCTTATAGGGCTCGGGCGGACGAGACATACGTATTTGGGCAGCAAGCTCGCCCACTGCCTGTTTGTCAACACCACTGATGCTGAACTTTGCCGGATCGTTATCTCCACGGGCTTGAGGGGTCTGGACATCAACCGTTATACCCATGGGGACCTCGAAAACAACCGGATGACTCTTGCCTACAGACAACGTCAACTTGTTGCCCTGAAGCTGAACGCCATAACCGACGCCGTAGACCTCAAGAGCTTTTTGATAACCGTTAAGGCAGCCTTCGACCATATTGGCGATAAGACTGCGTGTCATCCCATGGAGGCTTCTGACAAAGCGATCATCCGAATCTCGGGTCACGGTGACAATCTTAGCCGATTCATCCAGTTCTACCTTGACCTCGCTGCGATGGGTCCAGGAAAGCTTCCCTTTGGGCCCTTCAACATTAATCGTCCGGTCACTGATGGAAACCTTCACGCCATCAGGAATCGAAACAGGTTTTTTTCCTATTCGCGACATTGGTCGATTCTTCCGTTAATAAACAATACAAAGAACTTCGCCACCGACATTCTGCTCACGGCATTGCCTATCGCTCAAAACGCCCCTGGACGTTGAAACGATAGATATACCCAGTCCGTTTTGCGGCTTTGGCAGGTCACCGACAGAGCTGTAAACACGCAGGCCGGGCTTGGAAGCTCGGGACATATGCGTAACTACATCTTCTCCAACCGGGGAATACTTCAGATAAATTCGAAGCATACCCTGCTTGTCATCGTCGATCTTTTTATAATCTTCGATGTAACCTTCTTCCTTCATCACTCGGGCAATACCCTCGCAAATTCCGGAAGCCCGGACATTGACCGTCTTGTGCTTGACGGACAAGGCGTTGCGAACACGTGTCAACATGTCGGCTATCGGATCAGACAAACTCATTTAATTTAGATCCTTACTTTACCAACTGGCCTTTTTCATGCCTGGTATCTTCCCTTCGTGGGCAAGATTCCGCAGACAAATTCGACAAATCTTAAACTTACGATAAACACTGCGCGGTCGGCCGCAAAGCTCACAACGACGGATAATCCGTGTTGTAAATTTCGGCGACCTTTTGGCTTTTGCAATAAGTGCTTTTGTTGCCATATTCCAAGAAACCTCTTATTCTGTTTCTGTCTTAAAAGGCATGCCCATAAGAGCCAGAAGCTCTCTGGCTTCCTCGTCAGACTTTGCTGATGTCTGCATGCATATGTTCATACCCTGGGTAAACGTTATGCTACTGGGATCGATTTCCGGGAAAACCGACTGTTCCACCAAGCCCATGTTGTAATTACCTCGGCCGTCAAAACTGGAAGGGCTAAGGCCTCTGAAGTCCTTGACTCGCGGGATAGCCACGCTCACCAGGCGATCGAAGAACTCGTACATCATCGAGCCGCGAAGAGTAGCTTTCAGGCCAACCTTCATGCCTTCACGAAGTTTGAAGTTACTTACCGACTTCTTTGCAAGGGTAATGACAGGCTTTTGGCCCGCGATAATGCCGAGTTGCTTTTCAGCAGCCTCCAGCTTGGCTGTTTCTTTATCGCCATCACCAATACCCATAGAAACCACGATCTTCTCCAGCTTTGGAATGGACATCGGGTTTTTATACCCAAAACGCTCCTTGAGTGCCGGTATCACTTCGTTACTGTATTTTTCTTTAAGGCGAGCTGCCATGGTGCCTACACCTACTTAGCTTTCTTTACGACGCCAAGAGATTCGCCAGACTTCTTTGCGATACGCTCTTTGGAGCCGTCCTTGTTAATCTTGAAACCTACACGCGTTGCCTGATTCGTCTTCGGATCAACCGGCAATACGTTGGAAATATGCATGGGCATCTCTTTGAGAATCCTTCCGCCCTGCGGATGCTGTCTGGATGGCTTAAGATGCTTATGCACGCGGTTTAAACCCTGAACGAGAACTTTGTCATCTATCGGGAAGACCCGCAATACCTCACCGGTTTTGCCCTTGTCGTCGCCGGCAATGACGCAAACCGTATCGCCTTTTTTGATATTTATTGACATAACTAGACTACCTCGGAAGCCAACGATACGATCTTCATAAAGTTCTTTTCTCGAAGCTCTCTGGCAACTGCACCAAAGATGCGGGTCCCGCGAGGATTACCCTTTTCGTCGATAATCACCACCGCGTTGCGATCGAAACGGACATAGCTGCCGTCAGATCTGCGTACTGGAAATTTTGTACGCACAACTACGCAACGGACTATCTCGCCGGCCTTAACCTCGCTACCAGGTTGAGCTTTCTTGACCGAACAGACAATAGTATCGCCTATAGAAGCGGTCCGGCGGGTGTAACCACCTCGCCTTGTCGAACCACCTAAAACCCTGATGCAACCAACTTCACGGGCTCCGCTATTATCTGCAACATCTAATCGTGTTTCTTGCTGAATCACTTTACAGCTTCCTTAATCAGCAGCTTAAACCTTTATTACTCGACAACTTCATGGCGAACGATTCGCAGTAACCGCCATGTCTTTGTCTTACTCAGCCGTCTTGACGGAACAATTTCTACAAGGTCACCTTTGGCAGCAGCTTCGTTCTCGTCGTGAACCGCTACCTTTTTGTGATGACGGACGAACTTGCCATATCGGGGATGCTTGACCAGATTCTCGATAAGAACGTGGATCGTCTTCTGGGCGCCGGTTGAAGTAACTACACCGGAAAGCATTCCCTTGATTTTCTTTTTAGTTTTTTCTGCTGTTTCTGCCATAGATGGTTTTTCCGACTACTTTACTGTTATTATGACTTAACCTCTTCCACCTGACGCTCAGTTTGAACCGTCAGGATACGGGCAATGTCTCGTCTTGCCTTTGTAATCATGCTGGTATCCTCAAGCTTCTCTGTAACCGACTGAGCCCGAAGATCGAAAAGATGCCTTCGCAGCCTTTCCAGCTCTACAGTTAATTCTTCACTACTTAATTCGCGTATCTCTTTTATCTTCATCGCTAATTCAGCCTTATACAGTTGGACGGCGATGAACAAGCCGACACCGTACCGGGAGTTTATGTGCTATGCGGCAAAGTGCCTCTTTTGCGGTGTCTTCCGGAACGCCACCAATTTCGAACATTATCGTACCGGGTTTAACGACAGCCACCCAGTTTTCCGGCTCGCCCTTACCCTTACCCATTCTGGTTTCCAACGGTTTGGAGCTGACGGGCTTGTCCGGGAAAATACGAATGTAAACTCGGCCTTCGCGATGCAGAAAGTGCGTCGCGGCAACACGGCCGGCTTCGATATGCCTGGCTGTAATCCAACCGGCATCGAGGCTCTGAATGCCCACGTCGCCGAAAGACACTGTATGACCTCGTGTTGCATTACCACGGATCTTGCCTCTCTGCTGTTTGCGATGCTTCACTCTTTTCGGCATCAAAGCCATAGTTGCACCTACTTAAAACTAATCCTGCTTATTCTCGTTACTTTCTTGCGAAACCTCGGCTGGGGGAGCTTGAACCTGCGGTTCTACTGCCGGGGTCGTTTCCACTACTTCTTCCGTTGCAGGCTTGGCCTGCTCAACTACTGGTGCGTCTACTGGTGCGTCGGGAATACGTCCGCCACGACGGGTCAGTCCTGCGGGCCGATCTGGTGTTGCGGCACCAGGTTTTCCACCTCTGCGACCACCGGAACGGCCACCGGGACGACCACCACCAGAACCACCGCGCTCATGCCTGCGGCGTGCACGTGTCATTCCTGCCGGCTGTTGCTGCTCTTCTTCCTGGACCTCGCCAAACCGTCCGCGATAGATCCAAACTTTTACGCCTACTACGCCGTAAGTGGTAAAACTGGGAACAAAACCGTAATCCACATCTGCTTCCAGCGTATGCAGCGGGATGCTACCTTTAATAACCATCTCGCTTCGTGCGATTTCCGCGCCACCGAGTCGGCCTGATACCATTATCTTTACGCCCTTTGCACCGGCCTGCATTGTTGCTTCGGCTCGCTGCTTGAGTGTGCGGCGGAAAGATGCTCTTCTCTTGAGCTGTTCAGCTATGCCGGATGCTACCAGGCTGGCGTTCAGGTCCGGCTGCTTGATTTCAGCAATATTTATATTCACACGGCGGTCGGTCATGTCCTCGAGGGCATTTTTGAGTTTTTCAACTTCTGCACCCTTTGGGCCAATAACAAGACCTGGCCTTGCTGTTTTAAGTGTAATCTTTACTTCTTCACGGGTTCTTTCGATCCCGATTTCGCTTATTGCGGCATAAGGTGGCTGCTTGTTCAGGCGATTGTCGATGAAGCGGCGCAGCTTCTCGTCTTCGACCAAGAACTCGCCATAGTTGCTCTTTGGAGCAAACCAGCGGCTCTTCCAGCCGATCGTAATACCTGTCCTAAAGCCAATGGGTGAAACTTTTTGACCCATAATTCGTGCCTCTCTCTATTGCCTTTCTTCGACTACAACAACAATATGACTGGTACGCTTATTAATCGGATGCGCCCTGCCGCGATCTTTCGGCTGGAAACGCTTCATCGTCGGACCTTCGTCAACACGAGTTTCGCTGACAACCAGACGGTTCAAATCAGCTTCGTTTTCGTTGGCATTGGCAATTGCCGACGTTAAAACCTTGGAAACCATACCTGCCGCACGCTGCGGGCTGAACTTAAGCACGTTTAATGCTTCCTGAACCTGCATACCGCGGACCATGTCAGCCATGAGCCTTACCTTGCGGGCAGAAATTCGTGCATATCTATGTTTTGACATCCAAGCCATCGCTCTTACTTCTCCAAAGCAGGTTTATTTTTCCATTACCTGCTGCCACTGTGACTGCGGAACATACGTGTAGGACTGAACTCTCCAAGCTTGTGCCCTACCATGTCTTCAGTAACGAATACTTTGTGAAACAACTTGCCATTGTGCACAAGGAATGTCCTGCCGATAAATTCGGGGACGATAGTACTGGCCCGTGCCCAGGTCTTGATTGGCTCGTTCGAACCGGCAGCCTGAGCCTTTTCAACTTTCCGGTAAAGCTTCTCATCAACGTATGGGCCTTTTTTCGCGCTTCTTGTCACTTTTATATTCTCCTACAGCACGAGCTGGCCGTGTCGGACATTGCGACGACGACGCAGAATCAGCTTGTCGGAACTCTTTCTCTTCCTACGGGTCTTTCCGCCCTTGGACAGTACGCCAGTAGGTGAAACCGGCTGGCGGCCACCTGCACGTCTGCCTTCGCCACCACCCATGGGGTGGGCAACGGGGTTCATAGCTGAACCACGAACGTGGGGACGACGACCGAGGTGACGTTTACGGCCGGCTTTACCGAGCCGGACGTTCTGATGGTCTAGATTGCCAAGCTGGCCGATTGTTGCACGACACTTGGCGTTGACCATTCTCATTTCACCGGAGGGCAGGATAAGGTGGGCCAAGTCGCCGTCACGGGCTGCCAAACGGGCAACACCACCAGCGGAACGAACCATCTTACCACCCTGACCGGGATTCATTTCGATATTATGTACTTCAAGACCGACCGGGATATTATTCAGAGGCATGCTATTGCCGAGCCTTGGCTCTGCATCCGGGCCGGAGTAAACTTTCGCGTCGACCTTCAGGCCGGCAGGTGCGAGGATGTAACGCTTCTCGCCATCTTCGTACTGAAGCAGTGCTATATTGCAGCTGCGGTTTGGATCGTATTCGATTCCCAAAACAGTTGCGGCCATCCCGTCTTTGTTGCGCTTGAAATCGATGAGTCTGTATTTGCGC
The DNA here is from genome assembly GCA_964401835.1 of uncultured Planctomycetaceae bacterium. GTDB lineage: Bacteria > Planctomycetota > Phycisphaerae > SM23-33 > SM23-33 > CAYNZP01. Next base: position 166,641 of record CAYNZP010000004.1, on the reverse strand, counting down.
TTGTTGCCACCGCCACGGTGCCGGGCAGTAATGACACCCTTGTGGTTCCTGCCGCCTGTTTTCTTAAGAGGCTTAAGCAGCGACTTTTCCGGCTTCTTCTTGGTAACCTCTTCTTTGAGGTTTACCGAGCTGTTTCGCCGGCCGGGAGACGTTCTTTTATATACCTTAATAGCCATTGGTTCTTACTTCTCTTAGAACAAATCTATATGGTGGTCTGGATGAAGGACGACAACCGCCTTTTTCCAGCCCTTGGTCTTTCCCCAGACATGACCTGTGCGTCTGGGCTTACCCTTTTGATTCGACGTCCGAACATCGACGACTTTTACGTTATAAATTTTTTCGACAGCCTGCTTTATCTGTGCCTTCTTCGCTCCTGTTGAAACTTCAAAGGAATAGGCATTGAGACTTTGCGACTGATGGGTACCTTTTTCGGTCACAAGCGGACGAACAATAATATCGTAAATGTTATCAGCCATTTACTTTCCCTCCTGCGTCATAAGGGTTTTCATTGCATCGCTTGTGATAACCATCTTCTGGCGGGTCGCCACATCGAAGGCATTGAGTTCTTCGGTGATTCTGACGGTAATATCGGGAAGGTTACGCGAGCTGAGATAAATATTTTGATCACGATCGGCGAGGGTGAGGAGGCAGGAACGGTTGATCTTGAGGTTCTTCATGACCTTGGCCATCTTTTCGGTCTTGGGCTCTTCACATTTCAGACCGTCGAGAACCAGAAGATCGTTACCGACCAGCTTTGCCAGTATGGCAGAGTTCAGGGCAGCCCTTCTCATCTTCTTGGGCATGTCCTTGCGGAAGCTTCTGGGCTTCTTGCCAAAAGCAACGCCACCGCCACGAACGACATTGGTTCTGCGAGCGCCACGTCTTGCGTTGCCAGTGCCCTTCTGCTTGAAGAGCTTCCTGGTCGAACCATCAACCATACTGCGAGACTTTGTCGCAGCTGTACCCTGCCGCTTATTGGCGTGATAAGCTACTACCGCCTGTTTGAGCAGCGCGACATTTACTTCGCCACCGAAGACGCCCTGGTCAACCTTGAGCGTATCGATCTGCTCGCCTTCCGTATTGTAAACAGGAACTTCCAACATTGGTTAAATCCTACTTATCGGCCTTAGCCGTCTTGCTCTTACAAACCATTACATACCCGCCCTTGGCACCAGGAACGGAGCCTTTGATAAGGAGCAGGTTGTTTTCCGTGTCGATTTTCACGAGTTTGTGCTTACGAGTGGTGCTGCGGACATTGCCCATATGGCCGGCCATTCTTTTGCCCTTCATAAGCTTCGGGCCTGTACCAAGCTGAGTGCCGTGTCCGGCAATAGCACCGGCAGAGCGATGTTTCCGCTCGACGCCGTGGCTGGCAAGCTGACCTTTGAAACCGTGACGCTTCATTACTCCGGCAAAACCTTTACCCTTGGTCGTGCCTATAACGTCAACCGAACCTATACCCTCGAAAGCTTCAACTGTTATAGTCTGACCCAGTTCGACATCTTCGCTCGCTTCATCCAAACGAATTTCACGGACAAATCTCTTTGCCGCTGTCTTTGCTTTCCTGGCATGGCCGATCTGCGGCCTGGTTGCCCGGTGGGCCTTGACGTCATCAAAACCAAGCTGCAGGGCATCGTAGCCGTCCGCCTCGGTTGTCTTAACCTGAAGCACATTGCAGGGACCGGCCTGTACGACAGTAACAGGCTGAAGTATGCCCTGGTCGTCGTAGACCTGTGTCATTCCGATTTTTTTACCCAAAATAGCGGCCTGCATCATTTACACCTTACGCTTTAATCTTTACGAACACGCCGGCGGGGACGACCAGTCTGTTAAGTGCTTCGATCGTCCGAACAGTCGGCTCATAAATGTCTATAATTCTTTTGTGCGTTCTCATCTCGAACTGTTCACGAGATTTCTTGTTCACGTGCGGACTTCGCAAAACCGTGTAACGTTCTATTCTTGTCGGAAGCGGGATCGGTCCGCGAGCTCTCGCGCCAGTCCGTTCGGCATGATCCACAATTTCCTTTGCAGAGGAATCGAGTGCCCGATGATCATAGGCTTCCATTCTGATTCTTATTTTGTCCTGTTCCATACAACATCTCCGGATAGCTAGTCCTTGTCTCTAGGCAAGGAGTTAACAGCATAGTCCGTCTAGGATACGGATACGTTTTTCTATGTCAATTACTCAACTTCAATTTTTAACAATTTTTTTGTAAGCCCTATACACATCTCAAAATATGCTCGGCCACATGTGCCGGCGCAGGGGCATAAGAGTGCGGTTCCATGGTACTTGTCGCCCTGCCCTGGGTCAGTGAGCGAAGCTGGGTCGTATAGCCGAACATTTCCGCCAATGGAACGTCGGCGAAAATGATCCTAAATCGCCCTCTTTGCTCAAGTTCTCTGATAATTGCACGGCGGCTGTTCAAGTCTCCCGTGACTGCACCAAGATATTCTTCCGGCGTCGTAACCTGCAGCCGCATTATCGGCTCGAGGAATATCGGGTCGGCTTTTTTGATAGCATCCACAAATGCCAACGCACCCGCCTGCTGGAAGGCAATATCCGAGCTGTCAACCGGATGGTATTTACCGTCCAGTAAGGTCACCTTGACGTTCAGCATCGGATAACCAGCCAACGGCCCACTGCTCGCCGCGTCGCGAGCTCCTCGCTCGACCGATGGAATATATTCTTTGGGAATTACTCCGCCTTTTGTCGCATCTTCGAAAACAAAGTGCTCTTGACCCTCTTCGACAGCTATGGACTCTACCTGTAATTCTGCAACGCCGTATTGACCCCGGCCGCCTGTCTGTCGAACAAATGTGCCTTTGGCAGCCGCACAACCTCGTATAGTTTCTTTATAAGCGACCTTCGGCTGGCCTACTCGAATCTTCAGGCCCATGTCGCGGACAATCTTGTTCCGTACAATTTCGAGATGCAGTTCACCCATGCCGGAAATGGTTGTCTGTCCGGTCTCCTCATCGTAACGATACTGGAAACTCGGGTCTTCGCGCTTCAATATGTCGAGCGATTCTCCCAAACGTTGCCTGTCGGCATTTGTGTAGGGCTCGATTGACATTGTGATGACAGGCTCGGGATATTCCAGCTTCTCGAGCAATATCGGGGCATGTGCATCGCAAAGAGTATCGCCTGTATAACAGTTTTTCAGGCCGACCACGCCGACAATATCACCAGCCTTTGCCTCGTCGCGGCGAATGCGTCGATTGGCGTGCATCTCCCATATTCTCGATACGATTTCTTTTTTATCCTGGGTGCTATTGAAAACACGGGTGCCGGACTTGAGAGTTCCGCTGTAAATTCTAAGGAAGTTCAAGTCGCCGTGCTGATCGGAAGTAATCTTAAAAACAAAACCCGCGAAAGGTTCATTCGGATCGCAATTACGAACAGCTTCCTTATCGCTCTTTCGGCCTGAGTACCCCTTTACCGGCGGCAATTCCAGCGGGCTTGGCAGGTAATCTACGATAGCATCCAGAAGCGGCTGAACCCCGATATGCTTCAGGGCCGATCCGCACAGTACAGGATTAAGCTTATGACCAACCGTTCCACGACGAATAGCGGCTATTATGTCAGCTTCTGAGATTGATGCTTCGTCGTGAATGAATTTATCCATCAACTCGTCATCAACTTCAGCCACTTTTTCGATGAGGTCGTGGCGATGGATTTCGGCTTCGTCTGCATACTCGGCGGGAATTTCTTCGACACGAAGTTTCGACGCTGCTCCATCCGGGTCGTAATAATAGGCCTTGCGGCGAATCAGGTCTATCTGACCCTTATGGTCTTCACCAAGGCCAATGGGAATCTGACATATGACAGGGTTACTTTCAAGGCGAGAAGTTATGTCATCGACTACCATTTGGAAGTCAGCACCGAGCCTGTCAAGTTTGTTAATAAAGCATATTCGCGGAATGCGGTATTTGTCTGCCTGATGCCAAACGGTTTCGCTCTGGGCCTCTACTCCTCCCACCCCGCAGAACACCGCTACCGCGCCATCGAGAACTCTCAAACTCCGTTCCACCTCGATTGTAAAATCGACGTGACCGGGGGTGTCGATAAGATTCAGCGTATGGTCTTTCCAACCCAGCGTAGTAGCAGCTGAGGTAATAGTGATACCCCGCTCCTGCTCTTCGACAAGATAATCCATAACGGCAGTGCCCTGGTGCACTTCTCCGATTTTGTATGTCCGTCCAGCGAAATACAGAATTCGTTCTGTAACGGTTGTCTTGCCGGCATCAATGTGCGCCATGATGCCAATGTTTCTAATTTGTTGCAGATCTCTCGACATAATTCCACATCTATACTAAAACACAACTATCGCACAAGGCACATGACCCAGATGCAAATAGTCATTAACCACTTTTCTCAGTAAAGGATTAAACCTTTCGCCATGCTTGGCGAATACCGGTCTTGGTGGCGTGTTTCAGCCTTGGGCAGACCGGCCCGGTTGTCCTATCTCAAGCGGTAGTTCCGGAAATTCTCAGCCAGAACACCTTCTCTGAGCCCCGGCTTGCTTTACAGAAAAGCCACCGGGGTCGCCCGTTTTCTTTTTTCTGCAATCTTACGGACGATTAAGTCAACACCGCTTATATCAGCCTTGGAACAGGCTGAAAGGCAAATGTTGTCTATAAAAAGTTTCGGCTGTTGATAAGTTTATAATTACTTGCCAGCAGCCGAAATCAAAATCACCATGCAAAGTGAGCGAAGGCCTTGTTCGCATCAGCCATACGGTGAACATTTTCACGCGTGTTCATGGCCGAACCTTCGCCTTTATATGCCGCCATAATTTCATTGGCGAGCACTTCACTGAACGCCTTGCCCTTGGCAGAACGGCAGGACTCACGAATCCAGCGAAATGCGAGTGAAAGTTGGCGCTTTGAGTTAACCTGCATCGGAACCTGATAGTTCGCGCCGCCGACTCTCTTCGAGCGGACTTCGATTCGCGGCTTGACATTGTCGATTGCCTTTTCAAAAACTTCGATCGGCTCGGCTTCTTTTATCTTCTGGCCGATGATATCAAGTGCGTCGTAGAAAATCCTCTGTGCCACAGACTTCTTGCCGTCCAGCATGATGTTGTTGATAAACTTGCTGACAAGCTTGCTATTGAAGCGAGGATCAGGTTGCCACTGCTTAGCCGATGCTGTCCACTTCTTATATCCCATATCTCTATTCCAACTTCAGTTCTGTTAAAGGTTAAATTACTTAGGCTTCTTCGCGCCGTATTTACTGCGGCTCTGCTTGCGGCTGTCAACACCGAGACAGTCCAACGCACCGCGAACGATGTGATAACGAACACCAGGAAGGTCTCTTACACGACCGCCGCGTACAAGAACGATGCTGTGTTCCTGAAGATTGTGATCAATACCTGGAATATAGGCGGTTACTTCCTTGCCATTGCTCAGACGCACACGAGCGACCTTTCGCAGTGCCGAGTTCGGCTTCTTGGGCGTAACGGTTTTAACGATCAAACATACGCCACGCTTCTGCGGGCATTCTTCCAGGGCCACGTTTTTCTTCTTGGCCGTCTGAATACGCCTTGGCTTACGAATTAGCTGATTAATTGTCGGCATCCAAAAACCTCTTTTATTCTCTTCAATACGCCCCAAATTGGGGGCTAAATTTATACAAAACTCTAAACCAGATATCAACCCTGTCCTGAAAGTGCCTGCTGGACAGCCTGGGTAATCTGGTCTTCTGTCATTTCCTCGGCTTCGGCCTGAACCAGCTCTTCAAGTTCCACGGCCCGCTTCATCTTCATCTCAAGATACGGCTTGAAGCTCGTCCCGGCCGGTATCAAGTGGCCGAGAATCACATTCTCCTTCAGGCCGCGAAGCTCGTCAACCTTGCCTGCAAGCGAGGCTTCGGTGAAGACCTTCGTGCTTTCCTGGAAGCTCGCAGCCGAGAGGAAACTCTCTGACTGCAACGATGCCTTTGTAACACCAAGAAGCAGTGTCTTGGCAGTTGCCGGGCGGGGCTTACGAGTCTTGGCAGGCTCGTTGCCCTTGGTCTCTGCTTCCATATTCGCCTGTTCCAGCTTATCTTTGAGTACCACGTCACCCTCGATAAACTCCGTGCCGCCAGGATCAACGATCTTCAAAGATTGCGTAAGTCGTTTATTTTCACCACGGAACATGAATTTGTCAACAACATCTCCGGGTAATAGATCCGTATCGCCAACAGTTTCTACCATTACCTTGCGTAGCATCTGGCTGGAAATAACCTCGACATGCTTGTCGTTAAGGGTTACGCCCTGGCTTCTGTAAACGCTCTGGATTTCACTGAGCAGATAATTCTGCAAGGCTTCTTCGCCGCGAATGTCCAGAATGTCGTGCGGAACCAGCGGACCCTCAGTCAGCGGATCGCCGGCTTCAACATAGTCGCCAGTGTGCACGAGCAGGTGTCTGTCATGCGGAACGTGGTGTTCGCGTTCCATGGATTCACTGCGAACGATGATAGTCATCTTGCCACGGCGTTTGTCAGTCCGCAGTTCGACCCGACCTGAAATTTCCGCCATCGCTGCGGGTTCTTTCGGCTTGCGGGCTTCGAACAATTCGGTAACACGCGGAAGACCGCCGGTAATATCCTGCGTACCGGTAACCTCGCGCGGCTGACGTGCGAGCAACTCGCCCGCCTTGATGGACTGGCCTTCCTCCACTTCGATACGCGCCTTGGCCGGCAGATAGTGGAAGTCAAGAATCTTCCCGCTCTTGTCCTCGATGACGACACGCGGGTGCTTCTCGCCTTTGTGTTCGATAACCACTAATCTTCCGCCGGCGGCTTTGCCCTTCTCGGATTCGATACGGACGGTCTCACCTTCCTCGATATCCTGGAAGCGGACAATACCATTTGCCTCGGCAAGGATCGGCACACGGTGCGGGTCCCACATTACAAGTCGGGTGCCCGTCTTTACCTTCGCGCCTTCTTTGACCAGAACAATCGAGCCATAAGGCACTTTATACTTATCAAGTTCACGGCCCTTTTCGTCCTGTATCCCTATCTCGCCGTTTCGCTTGAGCGCGACAAGGCGTTTGTCCTTGCCAATTTTGACTTCAACGGCATTGAGTTCACGGAACTGAACTATACCAGTTGCCGTGGCTGCAATGTCGGATTCAACCAGGCTTCTTGTGGCGACACCACCGGTGTGGAAGGTACGCATAGTAAGCTGTGTGCCAGGCTCACCAATCGATTGCGCTGCGATGATACCGACAGCCATGCCCTCTTCAACCAGCTTGCCGACCGAGAGGTCAACACCGTAACACTTGGCACATATGCCAAGCGGGCATTCGCATGTCAGCGGGCTGCGGACACGAATTGTTTCGATGCCAAGTTCTTCGATTTTGGCTGCAATTTCTTCAGAAATCGGTTGGTTTTCCTTGACGATTATCTCTTCGGTAATCGGATTGATTATGTTTTCTCTGGCGACTCGGCCGAGAATAACTTCCCGCAGGGCCACATCGACCTGTTCGCCCTTATAGATAGCTGACTTCGGAATGCCCTGAAGTGTGCCGCAATCGATCTCGGTGACAATCACATTCTGTGCAACGTCAGCAAGCTTACGTGTAAGATAACCGGAATCAGCGGTCTTCAACGCGGTATCTGCCAAACCCTTACGGGCACCGTGGGTCGAACTGAAGTATTCAAGTACGGTCAGTCCTTCACGGAAGTTAGCCTTAATCGGCGTTTCGATAATCTCGCCGGAAGGCTTACTCATCAAGCCACGCATACCGGCAAGCTGGCGAATCTGGTCAGTATTACCACGAGCACCGGAATCGGTCATCAGCCAAACCGGGTTGAGATAATTCTCGTCATAATCACGACTGTCGTGTTCCAGAACCTTCAACAAGCTCTTTGTCAGTTCCTCGCGGGCATGAATCCAGACATCGATAATCTGGTTATAACGTTCGCCTTCAGTGATGGCGTCAGCGTGAAAATCTTTTTCGATCTTATCGACACGGTCCTGGGCATCTTCCAGAATTTTCGGTTTGTTGTCAGGGACGTGCAAATCGCCAACACCGAACGAAAGGCCAGCCAGCGTCGAATTCTGGAAACCAAGTTCCTTAATGTTATCGAGCAGATCGAGCGTGGCACCCCTTCCCAGAAGACCGTAGCAATCGCTGATTACACGGGCTGCGCCCCTCTGCTTGAGAGGATAGTTATAGAAAGGCATGCCTTCTGGCAAAATGTCGTTAAATATACATCTTCCGGCAGTCGTTACGATCTTACCGTTTTCAGCGACATACTGCTTGTTTTCTTCGACAACAACCGTATCGGTCGGCACACGCAGAACGACTGGAGCGTGCATTCCGACTCTGCCCAGCGAGTGGGCCATCATTGCCTCATGAGGATGAGTGAAGACCGGATATTCATTCCCGTCTGAATGTTTAATCTTGCAAACATCGTGATCAACAAATTCGGCTCCCTTATTCGAACTGAGGTAGTAAATACCCAGAACGATATCCTGCGAAGGCGACATGATCGGCTTGCCGCTGGATGGCGCAAAAATGTTGTTGGTTGCCAGCATCAGTACATGCGTCTCAGCCTGTGCTTCTACTGACAGCGGCAGGTGGACGGCCATCTGGTCACCGTCAAAGTCGGCGTTGAAGCCTTTACATACCAACGGGTGAACCCTAATAGCGTTACCTTCAACCAATACCGGCTCAAAGGCCTGGATGCCCATTCGGTGAAGTGTCGGTGCACGGTTCAGCATTACCGGGTGCTGGTAGATAACTTCTTCCAGAACGTCCCAGATTTCCCTTTCCCGTCTTTCGAGCATCCGCTTTGCTGATTTGATTGTGTCGGCCAGGCCTCGTTCTTTAAGGCGGCGGATAATGAAAGGCTGATAAAGTTCCAGCGCAATCTTTTTCGGCAGACCGCACTGGTTCAGCTTGAGTTCCGGACCAATAACGATTACCGATCTGCCGGAGTAATCAACTCGCTTACCGAGCAGGTTCTCGCGAAACCGGCCCTGTTTGCCTTTGATCATGTCGGTAAGACTCTTAAGCGGGCGATTCGACGTGCCCTGCACCGAACGGCGGCAACGACTGTTATCGAATAACGCATCAACCGACTGCTGAAGCATTCGCTTTTCGTTACGGATGATGACCTCGGGAGCGTTGAGGTCCATCAGCTTTTTGAGTCGGTTATTTCGGTTGATGATACGACGATAAAGGTCATTCAGGTCGCTCGTCGCGAAGTTACCGCTCTCGAGCAGAACCAAAGGTCTCAGGTCTGGAGGAATTACCGGAATCACATCCATAACCATCCACTCACTGCGGTTGCCGGAGATGCGGAGGTTTTCGACCAGCTTCAGTCGCTTGGTCAGGTCTTTGATCTTCTGCTTTGAAGCAGTATTTTTCAGGCCTTCACGAAGCTCGACAGTAACAGCTTCAAGATCCAATTGCTCAAGAAGCAATTTGACGGCTTCGGCACCCATCATAGCCTTGAAGTCGTCGCGATATTTTTCGTAAGCGCCACGGTATTCATCTTCGGTGAGAACCTGCTTGTACTTCAGCGGAGTCTGGCCGGGGTCGACCACGACGTAATCCTGGAAGAGGATTATCTTTTCCAAATCTGACGTCTTCATATTGAGCAGCGTACCAAGTCGGCTTGGCAGTGCCTTGAAGAACCAGATATGGACGATCGGTGCGGCCAGGTTGATATGGCCCATACGCTTGCGGCGGACACGTGAGTGAGTCACCTTAACGCCACAACGGTCGCAGATGATTCCCTTGTGCTTGGTGCCTTTGTATTTGCCACAAGAACATTCCCAATCGCGTTCCGGACCAAAGATTCGCTCGCAGAACAAGCCATCCTTTTCAGGCCTGTATGTACGATAATTAATCGTCTCAGGCTTTTTTACCTCACCGAACGACCAGCTTCTAATGTCGTTTGGCGAAGCAAGCAGGATCTTTACCGAACCGTAATCATTTATTCTGTCATATACGCTTTCAGCCATTATTTTTTTTGCTCCCTGACAGCGCTATAGGTTTTAGCTTTCGGCTTTTTATATGAGCTTCTTCTTTTCCAACTGGACGTTCAGGCCCAGGCCACGCAGCTCATTACATAGAACGTCGAAACTTACCGGCGTTCCAGCTTCAAGAGTGTTAGTACCTTTGACCATAGACTCATATATCTTCGTCCTGCCTTCGACGTCGTCACTCTTGACAGTCAAAAGTTCCTGGAGAGTATAGCTGGCACCGTATGCTTCAAGGCCCCAGACTTCCATCTCACCGAACCTCTGACCACCAGTACGCGCTTTACCGCCCAAAGGCTGCTGGGTAATAAGCGAGTACGGGCCTGTCGAACGGGCGTGGACTTTTTCATCCACCAGGTGGTGGAGTTTGTTTATATACATGTAACCGATGGTTACTCTCTGCTCGAACGGCTCGCCGGTACGTCCATCGTAAAGTACCGCCTTTCCATCACGAGGCATCTCGGCAAGCAGTTCCCGGGTGTCGCCAGCTGTCTGGACAACCCCCAAGTCACTGCAACGCTGCCGTACGTATTCATTTGCCTCTTCTACGCATTGGAATATTTCTTCTTCGTTTGCGCCATCGAAGACCGGGGTAATAGCCTGGAACCCCAGAACAGCAGCGGCCCAGCCCAGATGCGTTTCGAGAATCTGGCCGACGTTCATACGGCTAGGTACGCCGAGCGGGTTAAGCACGATCTCCGCAGCGGTGCCATCTTCGAGGAACGGCATGTCCTCTTCCGGCAGTATGCGGGCGATAACACCCTTGTTACCGTGGCGGCCAGCCATCTTGTCGCCAACGCCAAGCTTACGCTTGGTCGCAATACGAACCTTGACCATCTCAAGAACGCCAGAGGGCAACTCGTCGCCACGCTTCATATGATCCAGCTTACGCTGCATCTCTTTTTGTATCTCGAGAACACGCGGCCAGTATTTTTTGTAAATAGCTTCAGATTGCTCGAGTTTTGCGCCCTTCGCCTTGGTCCACTTGAGTGTGAAGTTTTCGATCTGCTCGATTACAACTTCGCCTATTTCACTCAAGCCAACCTTTTGGCGACTGGATGGGTCGACCATCTCACTACCGATGACAGTGTTGATCTCCTCGCACATCTTACGGAATACCTGGACTAACTTGGCATTCATCTGATCCGTGTATTCTTTTCTTGCGCGACGCAGTTGTTTTTTCTGCTCATCGCTCATGTGCATGCGACGGCTGAACCTTCGAGTATCAACAACAACGCCCTCTTCACCAGCAGGCAGTTCTAGGCTATCGTTTTTGACGTCTTCTCCGGCCCGGCCAAAGATAGCATGCAGAAGTTTTTCTTCCGGCGTAAGTTCGCTCTTGGACTTCGGAGCGACCTTCCCGACAAGAATGTCGCCTTGGCCAACACGGGTACCGACAAGGACGACTCCGTTTTCATCGAGGTTACAAAGGGCCTTTTCGGAAACGTTCGGAATATCGCGAGTGAATTCCTCGCGGCCAAGTTTGGTTTCGCGAATTTCGACGTCGTATTCTTCAAGGTGTATCGAAGTAAAGGTATCCTGCTTAACCAGCCGTTCTGAAATCAGGATGGCGTCCTCAAAGTTGTAGCCGTCAAACGGCATAAATGCTACGAGAACGTTGCGACCAAGCGAAAGCTCGCCCCGGCTGGTGGCGGAACCGTCAGCAATGACCTGGTTCTTCTTGACCCGCTGACCTTCCTTAACGATCGGCTTTTGATTAAGGCATGCACGCTCGTTGAGTTTCGAGAACTTGCGAAGCTCGTATTCATCAGAGTTATCAATGACAATCCGCAGTGCATCGACGTAAGTAACCGTTCCGGCCTTGCGGGCTCGGACAACCATGCCGGAATTGCTCGCAACTGAACATTCCATGCCGGTTGCAACGACAGGGGGCTCGGTCTTGAGCAAAGGTACGGCCTGACGTTGCATGTTCGAACCCATAAGAGCACGGTTAGCGTCGTCATGCTCGAGGAACGGAATCAGCGAAGCTGATACACCGACAGTCTGCTTGGGGGAAATGTCGATATAGTCTACTTCGTTACCATGGACAACCTTGACCTCGCCTTTGGCACGAGCAAGAACGTGCTCTTTGGGTAGGACAAAAACGCCATTTCGGTTCTGTTCGATACAGTCCGACGGTGCAAGGACAGCTTCCATTTCTTCGTCTGCACGGAGGAATACTACCTCTCCAGTGACCTTGCCTTTTTCTACCTTGCGATAAGGCGTGATAAGGAAGCCGTACTCGTCTATGCTAGCGTAAATACCCAGCGAGCTGATAAGACCGATATTGTTACCTTCCGGCGTTTCGATCGGACAAATTCGGCCATAGTGGCTGATATGAACGTCACGAACCTCAAAACCGGCACGCTTTCTGTTCAAGCCACCCGGGCCCAACGCCGAAAGACGACGCTCGTGTGTCAGCAAGCTTATGGGGTTCTGCTGGTCGGCTACCTGGCTTAACTCGCCACGACCGAAGAAGAAATCGATGCTCGAGGAGATACTCTTGGAATTTACCAACTCGGCAATCTTGTTAATCTCGGTCGGGTCTTTAAGGCTTATGCGTTCCTGGACGGTACGGCGGAGCTTCAGGAAACCTTTTCGCAGCTCTTCGGATGCCAACTCGTCGATTGTACGCAGACGACGGTTTCCGAGGTGGTCGATATCATCGACCATGCCCACGCCATCACGCAGACGTAAGATATATTTGAGAGTATTGACGTAATCCTCATACCGAAGGGTCAAGACATCTTCAGGAACATCCTGGTGGAATTTGCGGTTAATTCTGAACCGACCAACCTTACCAAGACGATAGCGATTTTCGTCATAGAATTTTTCTTTGAAGAGAGTCTTGGCCTTTTCCTTTTGGGGCGGGTTGCCGGGACGCAGACGCATATAAATGCGAAGCAACGCATTTTCATAGCTGTCGGCGTTGTCTTCGGCGATGGTATTGAGGATGAGAGTATCGGAAACATTTTCGATTATCTCGACCTTTTTGATCTTCGAGGCTACGATCTTAGTAAGCGCCTCGCCGACCTGACCACCTGAGGGAACAAGTTCTTCTCCGCTTTCGGAATCAACAATCGGATCGACGACATAGTGGTTCGGCCGGAGTTGATCGATCGATACGGTTTTGGTCTCGTGGAACTCACGAATGATCTGTGCGTCTGTACCGTACTTTTCGTCCATAGCCCGCAGGAATGTGGTTGCGGGAATCTTGCTGGACTGGTCGATTCGTATGGTAAGAGCGTCTTTCTTGGTGACTTCCAGTTCCAACCAGCTGCCACGCTCGGGGATAACCCTCGCGCCATGGAGCGGGCGGTCCGATTCCTGCATTGCTACGGTAAAGTCCACACCAGGTGAACGATGAAGCTGCGAGACAATAACTCTCTCAGCACCGTTAATGATGAACTCACCACCACCGATCATGATCGGGACTTCGCCGACATAGATACTCTCTTCGATAACATCCTTGGAGTCTTTGCGGCTAAGCCGACATCTCAGACGAAGCGGGCGGCCATAGGTCAGCCTCAAATCACGGCATTCCTGCGGCTTGTAGCGTGGCTCGCCCAGTTCATAATCGACATACTCCAAAGTCGTCTGCTCATCATAGCTGATAATCGGGAAGATTTCGCGCAGCAGAGACTCCAGTCCTTCGTTCTTTCGTTTGTCTGAAAGAACGCCGTACTGTAGTAGCCGATCGTAACTTATCCTCTGTACGTCGATCAGATCAGGGATCGGTGTAGAGTCTCCAATCTTGGAGAAGTTCCTAACCTTGTCCATTCGGAGCATGGGAATCCCTCGTCAAAAAAGTTGAGAGCCAAAACGATACATTTTAGCAATTACAGGGGGGCCAATGAAAGCTTTTTGAAGCCCGCAAACCGCCCTGCAATTCCGATAATGCGCAAAAGCGCCTTCCCAATCAGCCTGGGGCCGAAGGGTAAACGCTCGCGCCACTGTTTTTTTACTATAACTCACGTTTTTAGAGTTACTTAATCTCGACTGTTGCTCCAGCCTCTTCCAACTGCTTCTTGGCTTCATCGGCTTCTTCCTTGGGTGCGCCTTCCTTGACAGCCTTGGGGGCGCCATCTACCAGGTCCTTTGCCTCTTTCAGGCCGAGGTTGGTAAGGGCACGGACAGCCTTGATGACCTGAATCTTCTTGTCGCCGACATCCTTGAGGATGACATCGAAGCTGGTCTGTTCTTCGGCTTCTTCTGCGCCACCGGCTGCACCAGGAGCAGCTGCCATCATTACAGCGCCGCCACCAGCAGGCTCGATACCGTATTCTTCCTTGAGGTAATCTTTAAGATCGACCGCTTCTTTTAGGCTAAGGGCGACGATCTTGTCACCAAGTGTCTTGATTTCTTTTGCGAATTCCTTGCCGCTTGCTGCAACTTCGGCTGTTTCTGTTGCTTCCGTTGCTTCTTTGACTTCTTCTGCCATTTTTAAACTCCAATTTTCCTTCTAACCAATCCGGCCTGATAGGCAAACGCCCCGCTGGCGTTCATTTAATCCCGAAGGACCAATCCGCAGCCGGTCAATTGACTTTGTATTTAAACTAGGCGGCTTCTTCCGAGGAATCGCCACCGGCCTTTTCTTCAACGGCTTTGACGAGTCCGGCAAGTTGAGAGGCGGGACCAACAAGACAACCCGAAAGGCTCGAACCGGCAGAGAGGATACAGCCGAGTACCTGGCTGATTGCCTCTTCGCGCGTCGGAAACTTGCTGAGTTCATTGATCCTGTCTTCGCCGAAGATGTCTCCATCAAGGACAGCAGCCTTGACGGTAAGATTCTTTTCTGTCTTGCGAATGTCCAGCAACTCGCGAACAACGCTGACGACACTGTCGGCGCCATAGGCTATTGCACAAGGGCCATCCAGAAGACCAACTGCTGAATCCAGTCCGACCTCTTTAAAGGCCTGCCGGGCAATCGAATTCTTGACGACCGTCATGCTTATTTCTTTTTCCCTGAGCTGACCGCGAATCTTTCGGGTGTTAACGGCACTGATACCGCTAAAACCGACTACCGCCAGCGAGGAAACGCCGTCAAAACGATTTATAAGCTCTTTTCTGACTAGTTCTTTTACTGGTTTACTCATAAGTCACCTTCAATTCTTACGAAATTTCCAACTGTACCGATGGCGACATTGTGGCACAGAGACAAACCTTCTTCATGAATGTACCCTTGGCTGAAGAAGGTTTTTTCTTTTTAATGTGGCTAATAAAGGCCTCGATGTTCTCAACGAGCTTTTCATTTTCAAAGCTCGCCTTGCCAACTACGGCGTGAATATTGCCACCATCATCGTTTCTGTACTCGACCTTACCTGCGGCGAATTCATTAACGGCCTGGGCGACATCATTAACGACAGTACCGGCCTTGGGGGAAGGCATCTTGCCTTGCGGGCCAAGCACCCTACCGAGCTTGGAAACGTTCTTCATCATTGCGGGCGTCGCGATGGCAACATCGAAGTCCATCCAACCGCCCTGAATCTTCTTGATGAGTTCTTCCAAGCCAGCTTCGACGGCTCCAGCTTCGGTGGCCTTGGCAACATCGTCGCCTTCACAAAAAGCGATGACCTTACGGGCCTTACCAATACCGTTGGGAAGAGAAATGGATCCGCGAAGCTGCTGATCAGCCTGGCGTGGATCTATTCCCAGATGCATCACCAATTCGACAGTCGGATCGAATTTTCCGCCGTCAAAAGCCTTTACTGCAACTACCGCATCAGCAACATTAACCGCGCCTTGAGGAACCTTTTCCAGATTCGTCGTATGGCGTTTGCCAAATTTATTCGGCATAAAATGCTCCTTTTCGTTTTTGGCTCACAAAAAGAGCCTTCAAACTCCCACTATCAAATGTCCGTGGTAAGACATTAAAAACCGCCAACCCACACAAGGCTGAGGGTCTATTCAACATCAATACCCATGCTGCGGGCAGTGCCTTCAATCTGCTTCATTGCAGCTTCGATATCAAAGGCGTTCAGGTCGGCCTTCTTCTTTTCCGCAATCTGACGGACCTGGTCTTTTGTTACGGTAGCAACCTTTTCCTTGTTCGGCACGCCGGAACCCTTGGCGACCTGGGCCATCTCCTTCAGCAGTGCTGCAGCTGGCGGGCTTTTGCATTCAAAGGTGAAGGTCTTGTCAGCATAAACACTGATTACTACCGGAATCGGCATACCGTTGTAGTCTTTCGTCCGCTCATTGAACTGCGACACGAACTGGCCGATATTGACGTTATGCTGACCCAGGGCCGGGCCGATCGGCGGGGCTGGGGTAGCCTGTCCGCCTGCCGCCTGCAATTTAATTTGTGCTACTACTTCCTTTGCCATCTCTTTATTCTCTTTACTTAGAAACTAAATTATTTCTCTTAATCGGTGGCCGCCGGATTATCGACGATGCCAGCATGTCGTGTAATCAGGCCTTTTCCACCTGCCAGTATTCCAATTCCACCGGCGTGGATCGGCCGAATATAGTAACCTCAACACGAATGAGGCCCTTTTCAGGCAAAACCTCTTCAACCGAACCTTCAAAGTTCTCGAAAGCGCCTTCCTTGATCTTTACAAGGTCGCCCTTCTCGAATTCCACTGAAACAGGTGCGCCTTCCTGGGCCTTTTCCACCTGCAAAATCATTTTCTCAACGTCTTCGTTCTTCATCGGGGTCGGCTTGCCGGTCGAGCCGATAAAATCGCCGACGCCTGAAGTTTCCCTGATAAGGAACCATGCGTCTTCGTCAACTCTACCGTCATCGCTTAGTTCCATCTCGATGAACACATAGCCGGGATACATCTTTCGCTCGACGAATTTCTTTTCGCCACGGCCTCGGGGGCTCGGGCGGCGCTCCGTCGGGACGAGAATATTGCTTATCTTATGTTCCAGACCCTCAATTTTGACCTTGCGGTCTAGCGCCTCGCGCACCTGTTCCTCTCTGTTGGAGGCAACTCGCAAGACATACCATTGTTTGGACATATCGTATCCCAGTAGTTTTCTTCGCGACACCTAGCTGCTGAGGATGCCAAGCGCCTTGAAAATATTGACAAACAAAAGGTCGATAGCGAAAAGGATAACGGCGATTATGAAGGATGTTATTATTACAACCTTCGTCGAACCGAATACTTCCTTTCTGCTCGACCATGAAACCTTTTTCATTTCGCCTTCGGTGGCGATAAGGAAATCGGCACTGCGTAGCCTGTTTATCATCCAGAACATCAGCAAGGCAAAAAGCAGTACCACAACAGCGGGCACTCCGTAGCGAATAATCGGCTGCCTTGTCAGTTCATAGCCTTCCAGCTTATTACTGAGAACGACCGCGCCGACTAAAACGATCACCATAACACTCGCGAAAGTGGCTACTCGTGTTCGCTTGCCCTGGTTTTTCTTATAAATGTCGAAAAAACCCAACTTCAGCGTTCCTTAACAATAATTTCCAATTTCCGGTAGGCCTGAGCGAAACTAAAGAAACAGCCACAGAGTCCCGCAGCCTTGCTTTACTCAGCCACCACGGAGTTTTTCCAGCCTCTGTGGCTATCTCTTTTTGCTTCACAAAAACCTTTTTGCAGCCTTTTTACAGGCTACGCATCACGGCAGGGAGGAGTTGAACCCCCAACCTGCGGTTTTGGAGACCGCTGCTCTGCCAATTGAGCTACTGCCGTATTCGCAAAGTCTCTCTCGCCGACCAGCCGGACCCGCATAGGTTTTGATAAACCACGCGTTACCGGCACAAGTCCCGCAGGCCGGATGCCTTTATTTACGTTTAATTTTATGCTCTGTATGCCCTCTGGTTTTTGGGCAATACTTCTTCAGTGTAAACTTGGGCACTCCACCATGGACGTTTATCTGCGTCCGGTAGTTAAGGGCGCCGCAATCGCTGCACTGAAGCCACACATATTCTCGGGCCTTAGATTTGGCCATGTAACACTACTCCAGAATCTTTGTTACAACGCCAGCTCCGACAGTCCTGCCGCCTTCGCGGATAGCGAAACGCAGGCCTTCTTCCATGGCCATTGATGTATTAAGAAGTTCAACTTCCATTGTTACATTGTCGCCGGGCATGCACATCTCGGCACCGCCGAGCAGCTTGATTGTTCCAGTAACGTCTGTTGTACGGAAGTAGAACTGGGGACGATAACCTGTGAAGAACGGGCTGTGACGACCACCCTCTTCTTTGGTCAGGACGTAAACTTCGCCCTCGAACTTCATGTGAGGAGTGATGCTCTTCGGTGCTGCCATAACCTGACCGCGTTCCAGATCGTCCTTTTCGATACCACGCAGCAACAAGCCGACATTGTCGCCAGCCTGGCCTTCGTCAAGCGTCTTGTTGAACATTTCGACGCCGGTGACGGTGGTTTCGCGAGTTTCGCCAAGACCGACGATTTCGACCTTGTCGCCAGTGTGGACTATGCCACGCTCGATACGGCCGGTACCGACAGTGCCACGACCCTTGATCGAGAATACGTCTTCGACAGGCATAAGGAAAGGCTTGTCGACTTCACGCTCTGGCTCGGGGATGTAGCTGTCGAGGGCTGCGACGAGTTCCAAAATCGGCTCGGCGTCTGGTCCGTTGACATCTGCGACTGCCTTGGTTGCCGAACCGTGAATGACCGGGGCGTTATCGCCGTCAAATTCATACTTATTGAGAAGTTCGCGAACTTCCAGCTCTACGAGTTCGAGAAGCTCGGGGTCGTCAACGAGGTCGACCTTGTTGAGGAACACGACCAGCGAAGGAACGTTGACCTGGCGGGCCAGGAGGACGTGTTCGCGAGTCTGGGGCATCGGGCCGTCAGCGGCGGAAACCACGAGAATGGCTCCATCCATCTGGGCAGCTCCGGTGATCATGTTCTTGACGTAGTCGGCGTGACCCGGGCAGTCAACGTGTGCATAGTGACGATTCTCGGATTCGTATTCCACATGCGCTGTAGCAATGGTCAGAATCTTTGTCGCGTCACGACGGCCCTGGCTTTCAGATGCCTTGGCGATTTCGTCGTAACTCTTCGACTTAGCCAGGCCCTTTGCCTCAAGAACCGTAGTGATAGCTGCGGTCAGAGTAGTCTTGCCATGGTCAACGTGACCAATCGTACCGACGTTAACGTGCGGTTTTGTTCGTTCAAATACTTCCTTGGCCATTATCAGTGCTCCTCTTTGCCTAATTGTCTAAAGGACTTTATTTAACGTTTACTTTTCAATATTAAACGCAGGCCTTGAGCACTAGCCCTGCGAACCGTTTTTCAAACACATCTCGACAAAGCTGCTAGTGGGGGTCGAACCCACGACCTCGTCCTTACCAAGGACGCGCTCTACCACTGAGCTACAGCAGCGCAGGTCACGAACCAAACGACGCCCTGCCAGTTCAGATATAACGCCTAAACGTGGATACACTGCCACCATGGCCGTGAGATAGACCGCTTAGTATACGTTTGCGAAAATAAGTGTCAAAGTTTTTTTTCAGTGTGTTTAAAACTTTTTTTACAAAGCAGTAAGAAGCCCCCAATCCCCTTTTTTAGCGATAATAACAAAAAAGCCGTCGGTCAAAACCGACGGCTTTTCGTTTATGAATATGATAGGCTCTTACTCTACAGTTACACTCTTTGCCAGATTCCTTGGCTTATCCACATTGCAGCCACGTGCGACTGCTGCGTGATATGCAAGAAGTTGCAGAGGAACAACAGTCAGTATCGGCTGGAAGGGCTCGGGGCACGATGGTACGTAAAGGACGTGGTCACAATACTTTCGGATATCATCGTCGCCCTCTGTAGCAACGGCTATTATCCTGCCCTTGCGGGCTTTTACTTCTTCGATATTGCTTACAACCTTATCGTAAATCGCACATTTGGGGGCAACAAAAACCACCGGCATCTTGTCGTGAATGAGTGCGATAGGCCCATGCTTCATCTCGGCAGCAGCCAGACCTTCGGCATGGATATAGCTGATTTCTTTGAGCTTAAGCGCACCTTCCAATGCCACAGGGAAGTTATAACCCCGCCCAAGGAACAGCCAATTTTCCTCTTCGACATATTCGTTGACCATATCTTTTATGTAATCGGACTGTTCAAGAATCTTTGCGATTTTATCCGGCAGTTCCCAAAGGGCCTGTATGTATCCTTCCATCGCATGCTGCGACATGAATCGCCGACGGCCAAGCATCAGTGCAATAAGCGACTCGACAACAAGTTGGCTGGTAAAGGCTTTGGTCGATGCGACGCCGATTTCCGGGCCGGCATGTAGATAGACTCCGGTATCTGTCTCGCGTGCAATTGTAGATCCGACCGCGTTGACAATGCCAAGTGCCATCGCACCTCTGTCTTTCGCTTCACGAAGGGCTGCCAGCGTGTCGGCAGTCTCGCCGGACTGGCTGATAGCAATAACAACGGTACCCTCTTCGATAATCGGATTGCGATACCGAAACTCGCTGGCATATTCGACTTCCGCAGGGATTTTTGCGAGGTCTTCAAACATATATTCACCAACAAGCCCGGCATGCCATGCCGTTCCGCAGGCGGTAAATATGACTTTTCTGGTCTTTGCCAGCTCTCGAGTAACTTCGGAAAGTCCACCAAGCTGAACTCGCATATCCCTCAAATCCAGGCGACCGCGAAGTGAAGTACGGACCGACTCGGGCTGCTCGAAAATCTCTTTCAGCATGAAATGCTCATGGCCACCCTTTGCAATCTGCTCCAGGGACCATTCAATCTGATTGATTTCCTTGGTTATCGGAACATTATCCAGTGTCAACGTCCGCATTCCGCCGCGGGAAAGAACAGCCATCTCGTTATCGTTGAGATACACCACATTCGGGGTGTGTTCTATGATAGCCGAGGCATCTGAAGCCACTACGTACTCACTATGACCAACTCCGATGAGCAGTGGGCTTCCCTTTCGGGCAGCGACCAATTTATCAGGCTCGGAAGCACACAACACCGCAATTCCATAGGTTCCGCTTACCTCTCCAAGTGCAGCCTGAATAGCGGTTTCGATGTTACCTTCGTTGGTCTTGTAGAATTCACCAATCAAGTGGGCCAGGACTTCTGAGTCGGTTTCGCTTTTGAACTCATGGCCTTTGCCAATGAGGAATTCCTTCAGCGTAGCGTAGTTTTCGATAATGCCGTTATGGACCAAGGCGATCTGGCCTGTACCGTCATAATGCGGGTGAGCGTTTTGTTGGTTCGGCTCGCCGTGAGTGGCCCAACGAGTATGGGCTATACCAATTGTTCCCTTTTTAATATCCCCATTGGCGTCGATTTCCTCTTCAAGGCAGGAAATCCGGCCTGGACTCTTTTTGGTCGTCAATGCGTCTTCATGATAGACGCAAACGCCTGCAGAGTCGTACCCTCGATATTCAAGGCGTTTCAGGCCTTCGATAAGGACTTCACAAGCTTTCTTGCTTCCAACATAACCAACTATTCCGCACATATATGATCTCCAAAATTAGAGTATATACGCTTCATCGGCATTTAAGAGGCGCCACCAAAATTCAGATTCCGGGAAAAAGGTTTTAAAAATAACAAGAGGACCTCTTTGCAAGGTCCTCTTTAGCATCGATATTATACTAAAAGTATATAATAGGAAAACGCTTTTGGCTAAATTTTATATACCAATTAATCCAGCACCGGCCACCGGTGTGCAGATATGAGCGTTAAATGCAAGATTCCGCGGTTCATAGAATTTTCTGCGTAACTGTCGCTTTAGAAGGTTCAGAGCATCGGCATGAACCAGAACCATCATGCAACCTCCCAGACCGGCACCCGCCAGCTGGGCACCAACGACACCCTCAGTAGCTTCTGATATATCAACAAGTTGGTCTATTGCCTCGGTACTGCATGCGTAGCGACCACATTGGTTTTCCAGCGGTGCATTGCAGGCTGCAAGTTGCTCAAGCGAGTTGTCGTTTAAGTTTGCATTAAACTTACGAGGTTTCAGGTCGCCATCGAACTTAACTACGCGGTCACCATCATGGCTGCTGCGCATAAATTCAGCAATCTGGTCCAGTTGACCACTCTGAATGACCTCGGCAAACTTTTCACTCCGCGCGATTTCACTCAGGCCATATAAAGCCACACCCCTCAAATCGTACTTGCCTACATTGCAGTGACTGGAAAAAAGCTGCTCCAAACGCTTTTGGCCTTCTTTTCCGAATAAGTTTCTCAGCTGATTACGGGTAGCATTTTGCGGAAGCTTTGCCAACGCCCTGTAAACCTCCCCGGTCTTTACGCCAAGCCTACCAGGTATAAGATCTCGCAAATGCTCGATTCCTGCCGCTGCCGGCCAGAATTTCCGCATTAACATTTCAGCGGCTTCGTAACACGCAACACGCTGATTGAACACATCTTTGGCCCCCGCGCTTTTTACAGCCTGGCTGCCACTATGAGCAATGACAACTCTCATTTGAGACGGGAATCGCACCTGTCCTTCCAGCCGGAAAGGATAGAATCCCAACCTTGAGACATGTCCGAACTTACCGGTTCTTATTGCTGCATGATCTGCACTGCCCCCGCGCGAACCTACGAACCATTCGCCCTCGCCGCAAAGATCAATAAAGTCGGGGGTCTCAGCATTAAGGCCGTTCAGAGCAAGGGAAGCCTCCGCAAAAGCAACAACTAACGCAGAACTTGAAGAAAGACCTGCACCCATTGGAATATTTCCGCAGACTACACAATCCATACCTCTCAATTGCACATCACTGCACTCATGCTGAAGACGCAGCAACGGTGCACGGGCATAATGAGCCCAGTCGCCATGTGATGTCTCCAGAATACCACGAACAGGTGTTGAGTCGACAAAATCAATCCAATCAGCCCAACTTACTTCTTTGAGAAGTGAAGAAATGCTGAATTCTCTTTTGGGGAAATTTTTCGGTTTAATATTATGCAATGTTACGATGTCATCTTCTCGTCCGCTCGCAGCCAAAAGTACTTCCCTGCTAATTGCCATTACGTTGACGAAACCACCGCGATGGTCTACGTGTCGGCCCATAAGATTGACACGACCTGGCGCGCGGCAAAGGATCATTTGTCTCTTCGAACCATGGCGTTTTATAAAAGCCCCTACAACACGCTTCATATTCTTGACGCGTTCGCCGATAAGGGCATCATCATCGCCATAAGTTCTTTTCAATAAAGATTTCCACTTTGGAGACTTGCTCTCGATCACCTTAAGCCACTCGCTGCCTGTCTTAAGATAACGCCTGGTTGTTTTTTTCCTGCTGAGAGAACTAACGCGCGGGGGCTTTTCCCGCTTACGAACAACTTCTTCTATTCCCATAAGCTCGGCTGGTGTGTTATAGGCCATCAGGTCTTCCGGGTTCGATATCTCCGAAACTTCAACTCGGCCTGTTCGGGCAATTATCTCTATGGTGTCTGTCAGATAAAGCTCTCCTTGAGCATTATTGGATTTGAGTTGACCAAGCGATTTGTGCAATGCCTCGAAATCGAACATATACATCGATGCGTTGACGCTATTACTGTTCTTTTCCAATTGCTCGGCGGACATTTGCCGATTTTCGATTTTCAGCTTGGACTTTTTCTTCCTCGCCTTTTCAATGTCCGCAACTTCGACAATTCCCAGGACTTCACCACGAGGTCCCAACACAACCCTCCCCGCGGAAGATTCTTTTGTTTTCTCAAGTGTACTGAGCAAAGCATCAGGTTCGCTATTTTGGTATCGTTCGAGAAGATTATGGACAGTAACCGGACGGGTGACTTTATCTCCCATGGTTATCATCACCGGTCCAGTGTAATTCTGACTTGCCAGCGCCTCGGCGGCTATCATGGCCGCATGGCCGGTGCCGCGGGGATCTTCCTGGAAAACAAAAGTAACTTCAGGATGGGCATGAGCTATTGTGGCGATAACCTGATTCGCCATTTGGCCAACTACGACAACGAATCGCTTGATTCCGGCAGCCTTGTATGTATCTATAGCTCGGACGATAGCGGCCTTGCCGGCTATCGGGAAGCATACTTTGTGAAGTGCGACCGAGGCCATTCGCTTGCCTTTACCGCCAGCCAAAATCACGCATACAGGGCTCTGCTTTTCGTTCATTTTTAATCACCAAATCAAAACTATCAAAGATGAGTGCGGCTCGCTGGATATATGAAATATCAGATATAGCACATGATAAGGCAAACTTGTCTTCTTGACAATATCACCCTTGGCTAATACTCGCCTTGCGGGTCTTAACCGGCGGCGATACAATTCATTTTTTGGGAACTACGTCAGGTTGATTTATGGACCTTTTCAAAGAATCCGAAGAAGCAGCCATTCTCGCCCACGCCCCGCTTGCCGTGCGGATGCGGCCCAGAACGCTGGATGAGGTGCTGGGACAGGATGAATTCCTGGCCCCGGGGAAAATGCTGCGCCGGATGATAGAGGCAGACAGCCTATCGAGCATCGTCTTTTACGGCCCGCCGGGAAGCGGAAAAACCACACTCGCGCATGTTATCGCACAAACCTTCGATTGTGAGTTCTACCAGCTAAATGCAGCATCCGCTTCCGTTAAAGATGTACGAGAAATTATTGAACGGGCACGAGTTGCGATAACTTCGAGAAACAAGCGTACCGTCTTGTTCATGGACGAGTTGCACCGCTTCAATCGGGCCCAGCAGGATGTGCTGCTCAATGATGTAGAAAATAGCACGATAATTCTTATCGGTGCGACGACCGAGAACCCGTTTTTCACCATTAATTCACCGCTTTTGTCTCGTTCGACGATCTTTCAATTCCAGCCCCTCACCCAGGAGGACATTGTTTCACTTCTCCGCCGTGCGATTGAAGATAAAGATCGCGGCCTGGGTGAATACAACATCGAGGCCGACGAGCAAGCCCTGCAACATCTGGCAACAATATCCGATGGCGATGCCCGGCGTGCGATTACAGCACTCGAGGTAGGTGTAAAAAGCCAACTCAAGGCTACAAAAGACGTTAAGAAAAAGATTAAATTCGACCTGGCCGTCGCACAGGAATCCATTCAGCACAAGGCAATCCAGTACGACTCTGCTGGGGACCTGCACTACGACGCGATAAGCGCATTTATAAAGTCCATGCGAGGCAGCGATCCGGACGCGACTGTCTATTGGCTTGCCAAGATGCTCGAAGCCGGAGAAGACCCGCGCTTTGTCGCCAGGCGAATCGCGATACTTGCAAGCGAGGATATCGGCAACGCCGACCCACGGGCAATATCAGTAGCAGCTGCTGCTTTTGACATAACCGACCGCATCGGCATGCCAGAGTGCCGGATAACGCTTTCTCAGGCAGCAATTTATATGGCATGCGCACCAAAATCCAACGCATCCTACAAGGCCATCGATGCAGCAATGGATGATGTCAGGAACAGCCGCACCATCCCGGTACCCAAACATCTGCGTAATGCCCCGCATCCGGGAATGGCTGAGCAGTTTGGCCATTCAAAGGGGTACCAGTACAGCCATAGCTTCGAAGGCGGAGTTAGCCCGGACCAGGAATATCTCGGCGTTGATAAAAAGTTCTACACCCCCACCGACCGCGGCTATGAAAAGCACATTACAGCCTATCTCGAGTACGTCGAAAAACTCAAAAAAAGCCACGGAAAGCCTTCAGAAGACTCCTAACTCCTGCATGCCCGTGTCTTTTTCTTCCCCTTGAAGAATTGTTCTTGCCAAGACCGCCCCGAAATTTTCCAATAAGAGTCTTATGAAGCAACACCTGAGAAAGCAAATTCGTGAAAAGCTCGCCGCCATGAGCGACCAGACAGCAGCCGAAAAGTCCCACGCGGCTTGCAAATCTCTTGTCGGCCTGGCTGAGTTTCACGAGGCAAAAAACATCATGCTCTATATGCCTATTCCCAACGAAGTGGACTGCCTTCCGGCTGCACTGGCAGCTTGGCAGAGAGATAAAAGAGTCCTGGTTCCAAGGGTAAATTTTGAGCAGCGGCACATGCTGGCTGTCGAGTGCAAAACCATGGACGATGACATGGTTATCAACCGCGGAATACGCGAGCCAAGCGACGGAGAACCCTGGCCCATCGAGGATATCGACATGATCGTCGTGCCGGCGATGGCGTTCGACCGAAGCGGCAACCGCCTGGGCCGGGGAGGAGGATTTTACGATCGTTTCCTTGCAGAGCCGGACAATCATGCTATCCTGTGCGGATTGGCTTTTGACGAACAGGTAGTTGATGAAATTTTCACCGAGCAGCACGACCACCCTGTCGGTCTTCTCGTAACAGACAAGGACGTCATAAATTTTTTAGCATAGCGTGCTAACCTTGGTTTGTAATTCAGCGTCGACTGATAACGCAAAGCGTTTGAATATGATGCTGAAAATTTTTGGCATAGCATGCCAACCTTGGTATTGCCGGAGATGGAACTCATGAAGCAGAAAAGCAAACGTTTACTTGCGACAGTCGTGGTTTTGGCAGGCCTGGGGGTTTTCTTTTTCCTCCTTATCACCGTCAATGGCGACAAGAAGGGCAAGTCCGAACAGCCCGTC
Organism: uncultured Planctomycetaceae bacterium; assembly: GCA_964401835.1. Taxonomy (GTDB): domain Bacteria; phylum Planctomycetota; class Phycisphaerae; order SM23-33; family SM23-33; genus CAYNZP01. The sequence goes on along the minus strand of CAYNZP010000004.1, from coordinate 140,209 downwards.
GTTATCGCCCGGCCGGATAATACCGAGACCATTCAAGCTCCCCCAGTTGAAATCCCCCAGCCGCAGGAAATCGAGACGCCGGCACCAGCCGCGACCAATGAGCAGACATCTGCCGCAAGTGAGCTTTACCGCCAAGGCATAGAGCTTTTCCAGTCCGGCAGCACGAAAAACTTAATCGACGCAAGAAGCGCCCTTTCCGAGGCGCTATTCAGCGGAGCGTTGACAGCCGATCAGCAGGAAATGGCCGTTAATATCCTTGCGGAGCTTTCGCAGCTGACGATCCTGTCGCCCAACGTACTTGAAGACGACCCGTACTGTTTTTATTACACCTTCCAGTCGGGCGAGGTGCTCCAGCGTGTAGAGCGGAAGCTAAACCTGCACATCCCGCCGCAGCTGATACTGAAGGTCAACCGCATCGCCGACGCTACCAAAATCCGCGCCGGCCAGCGGCTCAAGATGATACAGGGCCCCTTCCATGCCATCGTCAACAAGAGCAGTTTCACGATGGACCTGTTCCTGCATCGCGAGGGTTCGCCGAAGGTTTTTGTAAAGCGGCTGGGTGTCGGGCTGGGCATGAACGGCTCGACGCCGATGGGCATGTGGCGAGTAGCCCTGGGTAAGAAGATGGTCCAGGCCCCATGGAACCCGCCGCCGAACAGCCAGCATCAGCACAAGATTCTCTGGGGCGAGCCGGACTACCCGCTGGGGGCGCAAGGGTACTGGATAAGTTTGGAAGGCATTGACGAGAACACGAATCCGCATGTCGGCTATGGCATACACGGCACGAACGAGCCGGAGAGCATTGGCAAGGCTGAATCCCTCGGCTGCATCCGCCTGGTAGATGCGGACATAGAACTCGCCTTCGCCAGCCTGTACGAGTTCTGGTCAACTGTGAAAATAAGGGAATGACTCATAGAACACGGCTAGCAAGCTAACTGTGCCACACGCAATGTTTAGGATTTAGAACCAATAAGATGAAAATCAAAAGTTTCAGGATCATCTTTATATGGCAAATCCAGGTTTTGGCGAATAGCCAAAATCAATTCTTTTAAAAGTCGGTCATGTTTTTCTTTGGTAAAATTGGAATTGGTAAATTTAACCTCATCATGAAATGCCATTAAAACTTGAATGACTGATTGTGGGGCAACTAATACTATTGTATTGACAGTATGAGCAAATTTCTGATTCGCTTCATCTTTATCAATCCCATCAACAGCTAAATCGGATATCGCGGAAAGAAGCTCTTGAAAATGTATTAATTTTCTTTGTCGAAGCTCATGAGCCCTTTGTGCTCTTTTGTTAAGGATAAACGTTAATGATGCAACGATGATGCTAGCTGAAGCTGAAATTATTGCAATTTGTACACTTGTCTCCAAAGAGATATCTCTCCTGTTCAACCGATCAACTGATTACCGGCCCAACTAGTTCATGCTGCTTTGGCCCATGAGAGTGAATTTGTCGCCGCCAATGCGGACTTCCGGAATGCCTTCGGGCCAGAGTGTCAGGAACATGCCGATTTCATCGTCGCCGTCGCCGTCAGCCTGATTGAAAACGAATGTCACGCCGGCAAACCAGCGGGGTAACTTGCGGATAATCGAAAACGAAGTGGCCATATTCTTGCCGCCGTCAAAATCGAAGTCGTACTGCTCAAACGCGCTGACGGAGTACTTGCGGCTTATCTTGTAATTGAAGCCAGCCGTCCCGACGAACGAATCCACCTCGCGGATGTATCTGGTTCCAAGGTAGTATCGCAGACGCGGGTCGCGCTGCACGGCCAAGCCGGCATTGAAGCGGTCGATGTCGCCATCGTCAATATCGTAATTCGTGTCGGCCAGGACGCTGGTTGAGTCGGAGATATTCCATGTGTAATCGGCATTAACATGATTGCGTGCGATGCTGTGCTCCGGCCGATACCAGAAGAACCGCCCGTCTGAGGTTTGCCGGTCTTTGCCGTTGTCATAAATCCCTACGTTCACATTCAGCCGCATCCAATCGACGGTTTCTTCCTGGCCGGGCCGACCTCGCTTTGTCTGCAACCTCTGGTGAAGGCCGAAAGCCAAGCCGCTGCTGCGGTCGAGAAACTCCTCGATGTCCGGGTCTATCGGGAACAGCTCGCCCATGATAGAGTCCTTGGGCATCTTGTCGTCCGGGTCGCCCTCGATAAGATCGCCGGGCTCTACCCCGTCGCTGCATGCAATCCAGGCCGAGACATACGGCGAGATAATATGCTTGAGGCGGTTGAGGTCCCATATGCGGCTGTTGACACCGTCGTAAACTTTCCAGATGTGCGTGGTCGACTTCACACCGACCTGCCCGTAAGGCCGCCACTTCTCGCCATTGACCGGCAAGTCGTCGCTCCAGTACGTGGCCCGGCCTACGACGTAAGGCACTACGCTTAGCGGGCCAAAGTCCAGCGGCATGTCAATTTCGTTTCGCGTATCGAAACGGCCGAAGAAGCTGCTGTCGTTTATGCCCATGCCCTTACGAGCGCGGAACCTTTTCCAGCCGGCCCGCGATTCACTGTAGAACGTAAGCCTGTCTTTGAGCAACGGCTGGCCCAGCATGTAAAACTCCACGTCCGGGGCAGATTCCGTCTGCGTCTGGAAGCGATTGATCTTGGTCTGTGCCAGGGCAGTCAAGGCCCAGTTGTCAGTCTGTTTCTTGGCATAGGCGAGAGTGTCCTGTTCCTTGCCGGCAAAGAATTCGGACGGATAGAACTCCTCAAGGAAGTTGCGGTCGGTGATATAACTGAACTCCAACTGCACAGTCCAGTCACCCGCCAGGAACTCTTTATGACGGGCCAGTGCTCTGCCACGCTTGTCCGGGGCGGAAATATTGTCTCGCACATCGCCGAATTTGTCTTTTGCTTTATCGTCGGACAGGCCGGCGAGTTTCACGAAACCGCTATATTGGCGGTTCTTCTCCCGGCGTGCGTAATCCAGGTCTATACCGCCCAGCACGCCTCGCTCGTACCAATCCAGGTTCAGCCTTCCCTTTACGCCTTCGGGCTCGAGCAAACCCAAAAGCCGGAATAAATGCCACTGCGTCTCGACGCCAACGCCGAACCGGCCGCTCTTGCCGAACTGCGCTTTGCGGAGCGGAGAGTTACCTTCCGTCAAATTCCCACGGATTGACGGCAGGTACATAAGCGGAACGGAGCGGACATTGAAGGTGGTATGCTTCATCGTCGCCAGCCAGCTGCGCTCGCCGAGGCGTTCGCCCTCTTCGTCGTAAGGCGTGTTGTCCATAAAATAAGTAGACTTGGCCCCGATATGGTAGCTCGGGGAATAAAAGTCGCTGGTCGAGACCTTCGCGTCCTTGAAGTACACCTCGCGGGCCGAGAGCAGCCGCGCCTCTTTAGCACGGACATAAATCGGAATCTCTCGCTGCTTTTGAATCGTCCGGAAGACCGGGTCGAGAACGATCGCCCTGTCGAGTGCGAAGTCGTAGTAAGCCCTCGGAGCCCGCATGTATCTCTCTCCGCGGGCTATAATGACATCGCCATCGAGATAGACGCCGGTAATAAAGTCTTTGTCAACCCCCTTTATCTTCGGGCTGTATGGGCTGCGGGACTGCTTTGCGGGAACCTTGCCACTGAAAATCACTGCGACCTGGCTGCGAAGCTCGAGGAATAATTCGCTCCTGGGATCGCCCTGAGAAAGATACACATTACCCTTGGCGATAGTTATGCGGGTATCGCCACGCATCTCGGAAGTGAAACTGTCAGCCTGCCACGCGACGGGGTGAACTTCCTTTTTCTTCTCGACCTTGCGAACCTTGACAACGTCCAGGTCTTCGGACTTGGAGGTTGCCTCGACCTGCCATTTATCCTCGGCTGGGGTCGTGGTCGGAGTCAGGTCGGTTAAAGCGTCTGCTGCGTCTTTGTCTTCTGCGAATATCAGTAGAGGAACAGCCTGGGAGTCGTCTTCAACCTTCCGCTGCGGATAGCCCTGCTCGCGCGCCTGCTTTGCAGATTTGGCCCGCAGATAAAGTGGGAAGTTATCCAAAGGCCGCTGCGACATTGTGCCCGAGGCGTGAATCTTGCCGTCGTGGAAAAGCGTAACGAGGATTATCTGGTCGGTGGTTTGGGCCCCGCGTTGTTCTACGATTCTCGCCTTGCCTTCGAGGTAGACCGTAATGTCGTTGAATACCGAAGGGCCGGACTTTTGGCTGCTTATCCAGATTACAGCGTCACGGGAGGTCAAAACCGTCTCGCCGAGTTCGAGCTTGAAACTGCCCAGAACGACTGAAACCTGCTGGCCGTCTTCTACAAAGGAGTGAATTTCCTTGCCGGAAATTTTGGCGTCTTCGTGGATGTACTTATCGTCGGCTGAGCCAGCCAAGCATAGCGGAGCAAGAATCGATACAACAGCCGCCAGAACCAGCAAGCGTCGTACTTTCATAATGGGATGCTCCGTCATCTCACTCTCGCCAACTTAAATGTCAAAATTGTCAAAAAACGCCAGAAAACTCTCGGCGTGCAAGTAACCATATTTGCCGCGATTATAGAACCCTGAGCATGTAAGTCAATTGATTAAACAGGCCCGTTTGGGCATCAAACCCCGCCTGGGCCTGCATTTGACCTTTTTGAGGCAATTACACGGTTGCAACGCCGACAAAAGCCGGCAATAATGCCTTGGATACCTCTCTGTGAGGAGTAAAAACCATGGCTGCAGTGAAAAAAAAGTCCAAAACCAAACCCAAGTCTTCCAGGAAAACCAAGCCAAAAACCAAAGCCTCCAAAAAAACCAAAGCCAAGGCAGCAGATGCAAAAAAAACCGAGATAAAATGGAAGTGCAAATCGTGGCGGGAAAAGCTCCGCAATTCTAAAGGTGTTCCCAAGGTAGTCGACATTCCTCCGCGAATGCAGAGGCGCTTCGGCACGGGCACTATGTTGGTTCCCGCTCCGTGCGATGTTGACGCCCTCATAAAGAAAGTTCGCAAGGGCAAGCTGGTTACCCAGTCACAGATTCGGGCCAAGCTCGCACGTGACCACGGAGCCGACAGCACATGCCCGATGACAACGGGCATTTTCCTGCGGATTGCCGCCGAAGCCGCCGAAGAAGACCTGCGCGACGGCAAGACGCGCATAACGCCCTACTGGCGCGTGGTAAGAGATACCGGCGAACTTATCGACAAACTCCCCGGAGGAGCACTTGCCCAGGCGGGCCGGCTGGGCGAGGAAGGACATGTCATCGATGCTGGTTCGGCGATGCCCAAGGTAAGAGATTTCAAAAAGAACTTATTCCAGTTTGATTGAAGCAAATGACAGAATTCAGAAATTTAAAGTCCGAATTTTTTATTTATAACATCGATTGAGTAAAAAAAATGACCGAACATGACACGACAGCATTAAGACAGGAACTTGAGGAATTTCGGGCTGAGAAGGAAAAGATCCGCGCTATCGTCGGCGAGATCGGCGGTTCGGCAGCAGCTCGACGTGACAAAGTAATAAATGTCGCCTTCATCATCATTATCTTGCTTCTGCTGGGAATGGACAGCCTTCGGCATCTGTATCCGGATAAACTCTCGCTACTGCCGCCGCTTTTTTCCATTGAACTTGGTGTGCTGGCTGTCTCTGTGAAGATTATCTGGATGATCCACAAACAGGCGAAGGTCGAGCATTTTCAATTCTGGATTCTCAACTCTATCGAATTCCGCCTGAACGAGGTCTCAAAAAAAATCCGAAGTATCGAAGAAAAACTTGGCGAAAAAGATGATTAGTGACTAAGTAGTCGGTAGTTTGGTCGCTAATAACTAAAGGGGAAAATTATGAATCAGGATGAACAACACCTGAAGTTGTTATCGATTTTTCATTATATCGTTGGTGGGCTATTCGTCCTATTTCCCTCCATGTTTACCTATAATCCGATATTAATCACACTTTCAATGATAGGACTGGTTATTTCCGTTGATCCTAATGGTGAGCCGACATTATTCGGAGGAATAAATTTGATAATTTTGGGCGGTGCCTTGGTTCTGCTCAGTTGGACGTTAGCAGCCTTGATAATCACCGCAGGCCGATGTCTGGCCAAACGCACTCGTTACATGTATTGTTTCGTCATTGCAGCCATCAGTTGCATGTTCGTGCCATTCGGAACGGTGCTGGGCATATTCACGATAATCGTACTTTCTCGAGAATCGGTTAAAGCAATGTTCGGGCGAACTGCCCCTGCTTCGGCCACCTTCGAACAATCCGGCCCACCACCAACGCCAGGGGCGTAGTTCACGGTTAAACCAGTAAAGGAAACTCAATGGACAAAAAACAGATTGGCATGTGCGGGGCCTATTGCGGCGCGTGCGAGTGGAAGGATAAGACCAACTGCCCCGGCTGTCAGGGATGCAAGGGCGAGATGTTCTGGGGCGAGTGTGCCGTAGCTAAGTGTTGTCTCGAAAAAAGCATCCACCACTGTGGGCTTTGCGCGGAACTGCCGTGCAGCGTTCTGCAGGAGTTCTTCGACAATCCCGAACACGGCGCCAACGGCGAACGGCTTGCGAATCTGAGGGCTTGGGCAAAAGGCGAGGACACCTTTATCAAGATCGGAACGTTCGATTCTAAAGATAACTAATTCGTAGTGGGCTGGCATGCCCGCTCTACCCGCCGAGAAAATTGCTTTCAGGGGAAACAACATGACAAAGAGAAGGATCACTTATAAATCGACCAAACGCATTTCTTGCCATAGCATCAAAACACTTTTCCGTAAAGCTCAACTTTGGGATTGGCTCAGGTTGAGTGAAATAGAGTGGATGCTAAAAAAGGCCCTGTTCGTTGCTTCAGCCTGGGACGATGAGAAACTTGTCGGTTTAGGGACTCTCACAGGGGATGGACGAATCGACCTTCTACTCGATACGCTCATTGTGGATGAAAACTATCGAAGACAAGGAATAGGCACTGCCATTGCCAACATGTTGATAGCAAAGGCAGACACATTTTCTCCCCATCATTTTCAGATACAGGTTTTTGATAAAAAAGTAGAACGGTTCTATAAGCGGCTGGGTTTTCGAAAAAACACTGGGACCTGGCTCCTTGACCACGGACCAACAGCAGATAAACTCCTTTCCAAAGTCAAGAAAACCCGCAAAAACACTAAAACGTAAAGCTCCTCTCAAGTTCGTAGAGTGGGCCGGCAAATAGATATTGGGAAACATAGCGATGGCTGAAGACAAAATTATACTAATCGAGCCAAGCGAGGATATGCGAAGCGCCTTCATGGAACTCCTAAGTGAGTTTGAGCAAGCTGGCGATTTGCCGGGGTCAAGTTGGCATTGCGGAGATGATTTTGGAGCTTTTATTTGTAGGGTGCGAGACTACGCTCAAGGCAAGAATCTCCCCGTTAATTGGGTTCCGGACTCCACATACTGGCTTGTACGCGGCGAACATATCATCGGCATGTGTGACATCAGGCACCGATTGACAGAGGCACTTCTAGACTTCGGAGGGCACATAGCCTACTCCGTCCGACCGAGCGAGCGAAATAACGGCTACGGGACGCTAATGCTGAAATTAGCTTTGGAAAAGGCCTGTGAGCTTGGCATTTGCGAGGTGCTTATTACATGTGATAAGGACAATGTTGCATCGCAGCGAGTGATCCTCAAGAATGGCGGGGTGCTGGATTCGGAAAGCTACTCAAAACAGGCTGGACGGGTGACTCGACGATATTGGATCAAAGTCAATTAAATGGCGGGCATGCAAGCCACCCTTCCCTTCCCCAAAAACCAAAAATTTCTTTTCTATTAGCGGCCGGGGTTTAGGCCGAGCGCTTCCATTTTTTGTTACTGTTTTGCGTGAAAATTCGCGGTCATCGCAAGTAATATGGAGCGCGTTTATGCGCTTCAGAGCATGAAATTTGACAAATGAATATGCGTAAAAGCGTAACCGGAAGCCCGGAGCCAGTGGCCAGCATTTTGGTATCCGGTAGTCCGTAGTCAGCAGCCTGTTTTTACCGACTACTGACTATTGGCTACTGGCTACTTTTCCCCTTTTCTTGGCCGCTAAATCCTTAAGTACTTTAATCGCAAGGAGTTCCATTTTAATAAACTTGCCAGTTTCGGGCAGTTTTCGGCAGTTTTTGGCAACTACTGGCTACTGCTCCTGCTTGCGAAGTCCTTCGATGAGCTTTTCCTTCTCAGCCTTGATCTTCTCGACGACATCTTCCGGCAGCTCATCCGCGCGCAGGAAGACTTCCATTGTGGTGGAGTCCGGGCCGGGGATGCTCATCTTTACGAAGAACGGTGCACGCCGGCGAGTAGTTCCGTCACGCTGCCAGCCTCGCGTCCTCAGCTCCTCAGACGCTTCGACCCTGATGTCCTTGCCGGTGTTGACGAATTCCAGGCCAGTCGCCCCGCTGATAACTTCCAGCGCCTGGTCAACGGTAGCGTCGACCATCATGATATTGAAGTTGTTCTGACTCTGGGCTGGCAGATAGCTCATCACACCCGGCTCCATGGCCAGTTTCACACGAGCAGCTTTGGCCAGGTCCAGCAAAACAGTAATGAGCTTTTCGTTCTCGTAGCTCAGTGTGGTGCGCTGCTTGAGCTGGCGTCCGATCTGCATCTTGCGGTCAATGACGACAATGTCATTACCCTTGAGGAACCAGGTCCAGCCCTTGCCGTGAGTAAGCATATCCAGCCAGCGAACGGCGGTTGTCGGTGCGATCTGGTTGGCCCGGCCGAGGTCGGCTTCCTCTTCTATCGGAACGTGGAAGAACACATTCAGCTTGTCGTTGCCGGTGGCTTTGGTTAGTTGCTTCAGCAAGGCCTGCTTGTTTGCTGCCGGAGTAAGCCTGGCTGTGTGCAGCTTGCCAAGGACGCTGAGTTCTTCGAAGCTCGCACGGCGGCACATGCGGTAAAGCGGTTCACTGGGAACGATTCGGACGGCGTTTTTGTCTATCTCCCAACGCAACGCCTGCGGCGAGAGCATGGGAGTAAGCGCATTACGTAGCGTGACGTTTTTGAGCGTAACCGTCAGCCGGGTCTGATCGCCGTACGGCAGACATTTGAGCGTATCTTCATCGATGATGAACTTGACGCCAGTGGTTGATGAGATGCGGCTGAAGACGTCGTGAATCGGCGCATCGGTAATGGCTAGGTCGAGGAGTATCGGCTTGTCCAGTGCCCGCTGCACGCTGACTTCGTTTTGCTGAGCAGAGACGTCGGCTGTCAGGGCTGATATCGCAATAGCGACAAGACAAATTGTGCTGATCCTGGTCATTTTATTTATCTCCAAACTTTTCAGTATTTTCAATATTGTCATTCTACATAGGAAACATTGGAATTTCTTCAGGGGTTTGAGATTGCGTAAAGGAACTAACCGAAACCAATACCGAACCCGCAGCGCGGCCCGGCTGAGCTGGGGTAATTGCGGGTTTGAAGTCGGTTATCTTAACGATGCTCGATGCCACGACGCTTGGAACGTCTTTTGGGAGCCCAGCTTCGGCAGTAACTACAGACGAAATAATAGTCGGCTGCGGCTCGGACCTAAACAGCTGCAACGCCAGCGACGCGACAATGAGTACTGCAGCGGCGGCTGCCAGCCCACCAGCCATCCAGCGGATGGCTACCTGTCGCCTGCGTGCGGGATAACCTTCGAGCAAAACCTTTCGCTCGATAGCTGCCATTACCTCACTACGCTGCCGGTCGTAATCGATATCTTCGAGCTCGGCCCGCCCTATCTTGGAAAGGCCTTCGTTGAGCGAAGCGTAATCCTGCAGCTGTTGCCTCAATTCGTTGTCCTCAGCAAGTAGCTTCTCGAGCCTGGCTGCCTCGTGCGCAGGCAAGTTGCCATCGAGATATTCGCTCAACTCAAACTCGAGGTCCGGAATGTTTTGTTTATCTGACATAATGCTCTTAATGATGATTCTACAAATAATCTTTCAATTTCTCTCTAAGCTTTTTCCTTGCCGTGAAAACATGCCATTTTACAGCCTCGACACTACAGCTGAGAATCCTGGCTACTTCTTTCTGAGGCAATTTCTCGATGCTGAAAAGTATCAGCGCCTCACGCTGCATTTCCGGAAGCTCGTGCATCACCTCAACGATTTTTTTCTGCAGATCGCCAGCGAGCGTCAGCTCCAATGGCGAATCAGCTGCTTTGTCGGCGATGTTAATTTCAGCTCGTTCGTTTTCATCAGTTGTTATCGCAATCGGGAAGGACTTCCTCAGTGCCCTCGACCTGCGACGGTTCAGCGACAGGTTACTGACAATTCTCAGAAACCACGAACCGAACCTCTCAGGCCTGGTCAGAGAACCAAGCTTGTCAAAGGCCTTCAGAAATGCCTCCTGAGTAGTTTCCATGGCATCGTCTCGATTGTTAAGCAGGCGATAAGCCAAACCCGTCGCCCGCCGTTGATAACGCTCTACCAGAACATCAAATGCAGGCAGTTCGCCCCTACGGGCCAGGCGAACCAGCTCGCTATCTTCTGCATCACGCAGAGGTTTGGCATAGTCGTCGTTAGTTCTAGACACAGTATTAACCAACAGGTTAGGCAAATAGCCCCAGCTGCGAACGAGAATACCAGCCGGGCCCTTAAATGTCGAGACTTACCAAAAACCGTTGTAATTCTATAAAGGAGGTGAGCTAAAAAACATAGGTCTTTGCCCAATAAGAGCTTCCATTTTGGCCATCCCGACAGCCAAATAAGGAGACTAAAGCGCCAGCATGACGGGCAATTAGGCCCATCCTGCCAGAGACGCAGGTTGATAAAAAATGTGATGCTAGCCTTCGAACTCGTTGCCTACTTTGCGGGCACGCTCGGGTTTGTCGAGATCGATGCCCAGTGACAGGCCAATCTCTACCAGCAGATTCCACCCAGCCGCCAGGAACACATATGGATTCATTTCGCCTGCATCGGGCACGACGATTGTCGGCATCTGCGTCTGTTGCGTGGCGATAGCGATAACCTTCAGGCCGACGCCTTCGACGAGTACTTCATGGAACTTGGGCAGTTCGTCAATGAACGGTTCGACCACAAAGATTATGTCGTTGGGGTCCATTACCTCCTCGATACCGTGAGCAGCGTAAGTGCCCTCCAGAAAGTCCGATGTCTTCCGCGTAATCTCGTTGGTCTTGAGAGTGAGCTCCTCAGCTACGCCGTCATTATAGCCGGCAAAGTAAATATTCCTCGCACCGGCGGCAGCTTCGATTATCTCGGGAGCAATTTCCAGTGATAAGGCAGTTTGAATCTTTTCCCCCGCCCCTGCCAAGTCAGCTTTCATATCCCGTCCGGCTATGTGGGAAATAATCGACTGATAAAAAAGTGCTTGCTCAGCAACTGATTTCGTCGCAGCCACTGCGTTCTCCCAGCCGCAAGTCAACACGAAAGTCTCTGCGGCGTATTCCTTCAGGAGGTTTTCTTCCTTGGCCGTCAACCCGTAGCAGTTGGCGTTTCCCTCTGCTTGAAGTTTTTGCAGGAGTTTTACTACTTCTTTTGTCCGGCCGGAATTCGAGGCAGCAAAAACGGCAAAGCTGGCAAGATCATAGCCGGCTGCCTGATGTGAGCCCTCGGTAACAACCTGCAAGTCAAGGCCCAGCGAGAGGGTTTTACGTATGGCATTTTTTGCTGGAAAAATCCGGCTGGAACCTTCTCCGGTCAACAGCAATTTGCCAACAGCAACTATATCTTTTGCGACCTTGCTAGTACGGGCTGGGTCAAAGTTGCGAACAACGTCAACGGTGTCAAGCATCTCGCGGCAGAGCGCGAAAGTGGTGTACTTTTTATCTTGCGAATTCATTTTTAATCCTTGCAGTTAGTGGTTCATGGTTCATACAGACTTCAAGTGTCGTGCCTGCGATATCCCAATCACCAGCCGTCCATGCGTGTGCCTGGTATGTGCTGCAACAAAATGTAATTCTGTGAATTCACTTTATTATATTCTGCTATTTTTTTTTGGCCTGCTGATATTTAAAGTTAGCGTAGCGCGGTAGCTGGCCAACCATCTGCCGAAGATAATCCAAAAACGCCTGGCTTGGAAAATTGCCCGCGGCATTTATAAACTCATCCGGCATCGGCTTGGCCCTGACTGCCACATCACAAAGTGGTGACGTGCCGGTTGTGCATTTGTACTGCTCTCCTTCTTCGCGGACAAGCGATACCATCACCCCGCTTTTGCCCTCAGAGGCAAGCTTTACCGCAGTCTGGCCACACATATAGGCCTCTTCGATATCCTGTTGGACAGCCCGGTCTATAGCCGCCATCGGCAATGATTCGGTTATCTGGAACTCACCGCGCCAGCCGAACTTCTCGGAAATCATCTTGTGAAGCTGGACAGCTACGCTCGAGCCGCCCATTGCGCCGTACTCGACATTGGCGAACTTATCTTTTGTCTGGGAGGCTGATACAGGCGTGCCGTCGGCATACTTTATGCCCTCTCCGCAGACGATAGAAACGAATCCGTATTTTTCGTATGTATCCTCGACATCAGCCAAAAACTTATCAGCATCGAAAACGCGTTCGGGCATATAAATAAGATGCGGAGCATCGGCCTCGTTCTGTTTTGCCAATGCAGCAGCCGCCGAAAGCCAGCCAGCGTCACGACCGATAAACTGGGAAATAACAAACTGGTCAACCTTCTGCATATCACGGGCAAGCCGGCCTGTCTGCTGGATGCTGAGTGCGACGTATCGGGCTGCACTTGCATAGCCTGGCGTGTGGTCCGTACCATACAGGTCGTTATCGACCGTCTTGGGCACACCGATGCCGCACATCTCATAGCCCTGGCTGGCGGCGTAGTCTGTAATGCGATGGATGGTGTCCATCGTGTCATTGCCGCCGATCATGAAGATGTAGCGAATGTCGTATTCCTTGAGACGCTCAAGGATGATCGGGAAATTCTCATCCTTTATCTTGTGTCGCGAAGAACCCAATGCCGACGACGGGGTTTGACGCAGCAATTGGACAGTCTGGTCGTCTTCCGCACCAAGGTCGACAATATTGCCGGCCATAAAACCCTCGATACCCCAACGCATACCGTAAATGCCGGTAATTTTGGCTACATCTTTAGCGGCGTCGACGATACCCGCCAGTGAAGAATTAATAACGCTCGTAGGTCCTCCGGACTGGCCGACGATCGCATTGCCTTTTGGCATTGTCGCTTTCTCCCATCTTTCCTTAAAGATTGACAAGTCAGACCGCAGCTGTATCTTTCAGGTCATGACTGAAAAAATACTATACGCAGGCGACACGTCGCTGACGACAGCCGCCAGTTACCTCGCCGGAATACTCGCCAGTAGCGGGCTGGAGTTCGATTACTTAGCGAGCGACCAGCCGATAAGACCGGCGCTTTCCGACTCGAAGCACGCTTTATACATTATCAGCGATTACCCTGTCAACAACTGGCAGGATGAAGATTTCAACGCCGTCATTGAGGCAGTCACTAGCGGTGTAGGCCTGCTTATGCTAGGCGGGTGGGAATCCTTCCATGGCCTGGCCGGCCAGTACAATAACTCGCCGCTGGCCCAGCTCCTGCCGGTAGAAATGCTCGACAGCGACGACCGCGTTAACTCGTCCCAGCCGTGGGTTATCGAAAAACTCCGTAGCCATCCAACCGTAGATGGTCTTCCGTTTGACGAAAGCCCCACCTATGTCGGTGGCTTTAACCGCATCACGCCCAAAGCCGATGCAACCGAAATTCTCAGTCTTCGGCACGTAGAGATTTCTTCCTCGAAGCAAGGAGCGTATGAGTTTCGTGCAGGCAAGACCGAGCCTTTGCTTGTACTTGGCTCGTTTGGGCATGGCAGGACAGCTGCCTTTGCAAGCGACGTAGCGCCGCACTGGGTAGGTGGATTTGTCGACTGGGGGCAAAAACGTCTTGCCGCCGAAGCTGAAGGTGCTACCGAAATCGAAGTCGGCAACGACTACGCCGAGTTCTTTACACGACTTATCCGCTGGACGATGCGCCAGCCGTCATGAAGGGGCAAAAGAAAAGCCCTTGATTAACAAGGGCTTGAAAGACTACGCGCGAGAGGATTCGAACCTCTAACCTTCGGTTCCGTAGACCGATGCTCTATCCAATTGAGCTACGCACGCTTAGTGCATTAATTTTACAGCAATAATCGTAGACAGTAGAACATAAATTTGCAGCCACGCGACAACGGACCGAGGAATATATTCCCAGACAGCGCAACCGTCAAGCGTATTGCAACTTTCACATACTCTGTCTGTTATAAAAGCGAAGGATTTTATCTCTATTATTACATCCCTGCTTTAATTTTTTTACAGGCTTCGACTATATGCTTCGGACCGAAGCCATGTTTGTTATAGAGGTAATCAGCAGTAGCCACCTCACCAAATTGATCAGGTATACCTAACCGCTTTGTAGGTGTTGGGCACTGCTCAGACAGAACCTCGCAAACCGCTCCACCGAATCCACCGATTATGTTTTGAGTCTCGACAGAAACGACAGCACCTGTCTTCTTTGCCGAAGAAACAAGTGTTTCTGCATCGAATGGCTTTACTGACGGATAATGAATTAATTCCACATTAATGCCTTCATTTGCCAATTCATCCGCTGCCTTGATTGCTGCATGGGTCATGAAACCTGTCGAGACAAGCGTCACATCGCTGCCTTCACGAATCACAACAGCATTATTTGGGTCGAATTTGTAAGAGTCATCAAAAACCTGCGGAACCTTAGGCCGAATGAGTTGCATATATGTCGGTTGATTTTTGGAGGCCATGTACTTCATCATTGCACGAAGCTCGTAAACATCGCATGGGCTGTAAACGTGCATATTGGGCATGGCGCGCATAATCGCCATATCCTGAAAACACATGTGCGTGCCGCCGTTTGGTCCCTGCGTTATGCCAGGAGCCGTCCCGACGATCTTTACATTGTTATTTGCGTAGGCCACCGAGAGTGTTATCTGGTCGTAAACCCGCCGTGACGCAAAGCAACTGAAGCTTGCGCAGAACGGAATCTTACCTTCAGATGCAAGACCAGCACCGATACCAATCATGTTGGCTTCGGCAACGCCGGCATTGACAAAGTTATCGGGATGTTTTTCTGAAACTCTGGGATTAGTGCCAGAAGCCTTGGAAAGGTCCGCTTCCAAACACAGCACGTTTGGATTTTCATCCATTAACTCATTAAGGGTTTCGCCGTAGACGGCCCGCATTTCCTTTTCGTGATAAGCTACCATTTTTATTGCTCCACCGCTTCCTCATAAGGAAGGTCAAAATTTTGTTCATCCAACGCGCCCATATACTTTTCGTAGGCTGCCTCATCCGGAATCTTGATATTGTGGCTTTCCGGTTTGTTGCTAATCTCGCAGCAACCCTTGCCCTTAATAGTGTGAGCAATAATCATCGCCGGTTTGTCTTTAACCGCGATGGCCTTATTCATGGTCTCGTAGATTTCATCCCAGTCATGGCCATCAATCTCGAAAACTTCCCACCCAAAGGATCGCCACTTGTCAGTTAAAGGCTCAAGATCTACGATATCATTTGTAAAACCGTCAATCTGGAGTTTGTTGTAGTCGGTAATGGCTACAAGGTTATCCAGTTTATTATGGGCCGCGAACATTGCAGCTTCCCAGTTCTGACCTTCATTGCTCTCACCGTCACCGATAATGCAAAACACCTTATGACCCTTATTGTTCATTCTCGCAGCCAACGCAGCCCCACACCCAAAAGAAAGGCCCTGCCCCAGAGAACCGGTAGTGGCATCAATACCCGGAACAAAGCGTGCATCGGCATGACTGGGCAACCTCGTGCCATCGGCATTGAGTGTTGTTAACCAACTTGCCGGGAAAAAACCTTTGTAGGCCAGAGCAGCGTAAAGAACAGGTGCGGCGTGACCCTTGGACAGAACAAGCCTGTCCCTCTCGTCCCACTTGGGATTCTTTGGATCAACATTCATGATCCTGTAATACAGTGTCATGATTATTTCTACCAGGCTCAGTGCTCCGCCCAAATGGCCGGACCCACTCCTGCAGACCATGTCCGTTACCACATAGCGCCACTCGGCTGCCATGCTGTCAAATTCTTCTTTTTTGAATTCCTGCATAATCATCTCAATCCCTTCATTACTTACAAAACAGCTTCAGTTTTCGCCATACCAGCCTATGAAAGAAACCCGCCTAGTATGGCAGTACGCTGTTAAGCGCCAAAAACGCCAATATAATTGGAAACAACCCTTAATTTCCAGCCAGAATTTCCGGCATTGTAAAATCGAAGTCGAAATAATTCGTCTGGATGACAACCAGATGCTTCCAACTACTTTTAAAAACTGAGTCTATTTGACTCTAACCTCATTTAAGTTAGGATTATGTCAGTGTGATGGAATCGGAAATGGGAAAATTTCAGCAATACATGGCCGCCGCCCTTGACCAGGCAAAGCAGGCACAGTCTCTCGGTGATGTGCCGATTGGGGCTGTGATTGTGCGGGAAGGCGAAATAATCTCCTCGGCTTATAATCGGCGGATAATAGATAAGAACCCTACCGCACATGCGGAAATGCTGGCGATACAGGCTGCAGCAAAGAAAACTGGTGATTGGAGGCTGAATGGTTGCACACTTTTTGTAACGCTCGAACCATGCTGCATGTGTTCGGGAGCGATTGTTCTTTCTCGAATTGATCGACTTGTTTACGGTGCAACTGATCCAAAAGCCGGGGCCGTTGACTCCCTCTATCAAATATGTAACGACAACAGATTAAACCATCAGGTTGAAATCGTTCCGGGCATTTTAGCTGAGAAGTGCGGTTCAATTTTAACCGAATTTTTCCAAACCCAACGAGCTCAGGGCAAAAAATAGAGAATTTTCCACTGTTTTAAGCCAATATGCCTATTTCTATTTCTACAATCCCCTTGCCTATCAAAATGGTTGTATAATAGTATACGAACTCAAAACCGGCTTGGGAAAGCCTATTACCGTGCCTTGCGTCCTCCACGGTAGAATTAGAGGCAATGGCCAAGCCGGTTAAAACGGGACGCTTTTTGCTGGAGCTGATTGAAAAGTGGATATCTCTTTTTGGGTCGTTCTTGCATGTGCGGCCCTTTCCGGTTTTTTCGCGCTTGCAAGTTTTTCTCTCCAGGCTTTTAGACGAACTCAGCTGGAAGAAGTCTTAAGCAAGTCTTCATCTAACCGAGTACTTAAGGTTCTCGATAAGCACTTTACACCTTTAAGACTCACAGCGTCGTTCTGTCGCACTCTGGTTAACCTGGTTCTAGTCGTGGCTTTGATCAACATGTTTGGAGGCTTCGACCAGGATTTCTCCAGCACTATCTCCGCATTGGCGTTGGCTGTGTTGATTATTGCTATTGTCGGAATTGCAATTCCTCACTTCTGGGCCTCTCACGCTGCCGAGAAGACGTTGGCTTTTACAATATGGGTGTTGCTCTTGTTTCGATATGCGCTTTGGCCGATTATCGCATTGATGGGCTCTCTTGAACTTCCCATTCGACGTCTTTCCGGAGCCAGAGACGATAAAGACGAAAACGGAGAGATTGCCAAGCAGGAAATCCTTCACGCTGCCGAAGAAGGCCAAGCCGAAGGAACCGTTGATGCAGATGAAGTAGACATGATCGAATCGGTCATGGAATTCGGCGAAACACAGGCCGGCGAAATCATGACGCCACGGACCGACATCTTCGCTCTTCCGTCCGACACTCCGACCAAAAAAGCAATTCAGGAAGTTGTCGATGCCGGGCACACCCGTGTTCCAATTTACGAAGATAACCTGGACAAGATCATTGGCATACTTTATGCCAAGGACCTGTTACGCTATATGGATCAGGCACAGCCAGTCGGTCTACGCGAGATAATGCGCAAGTGTTTCTTCGTGCCTGAAACCAAACTGCTCGATGATCTTTTTGGAGAATTCCAGGCCCGGAAGGTTCATATGGCTATCGTCCTGGATGAGTATGGCGGAACGGCTGGACTGATTACAATTGAAGACGTTATTGAGCAGATAGTCGGCGAAATTTCCGACGAATACGACAGCATCAAGCCGAAACTCATGCACAAAGTAGACGAAAAAACTGCCGAGGTTGACGGTAGGTTTTATATCGACGATCTTAACGATGAACTCGACCTGGAAATCCCCGAAGACAAAGACTACGACACGGTCGCTGGTCTCGTGTTTTCGGAAATGGGACACATACCCGCCGTGAATGAGCGCCTTAAGATATATGGCGCAGAATTCACTGTACTGGCAGCCGACGAAAGAAAGATATCCAAGCTTCGAGTCGAGGTGCTTAAGCAGCAAAAAGACGAGGAAGATTAGTTTTGGGTCATATTAATTGCGGAATTCAAAAGTATCTGCTTGTGCCAGCCCGTTATTTCCTGAATTAATATAAGCATGAGATATCGTGAGCCGGCTATCTGTTTACGCTGCACAGACTTTAGTGAAACCTCGCAGGTTGTACATTTCTTCACACGAGGCGAGGGAATTGTGCATCTGCTGGCCAAAGGATCGAAGCGGCCTAAAAGTAAGGCCGGCGGAGCTATCGACATTCTGAGTGAGGGAGACCTGGTTTTTTCCTCATCCGGTAGAAATAAACTTGATCCGCTTATTGAATTTTCAGAAACCGTTTCACACCTGCCACTACGTAATAATACTCAAAAGCTTAATACCGCTCTTTATATGGTTGAGCTTGTTTCCCTGATGTTGGCTGAGCGAGACCCCTTCCCGAAAGTTTTCGATTTGCTTCACCGCATACTGGAACGCCTGAAACAGCCTGAGGCTCCTGTTGAGGCGGTTCTCGCATACTTCCAATGGCGGCTTTTAAGGAACGTCGGCCTGCTTGGCGAACTCAAGGCTTGCGTTTCGTGCCAAACCCTGCTGGCCGGTAACGACAAAGCAAGTCGACGTGATTTACATTTTTCATCCTCCAAGGGCGGGCTTCTTTGCGGAGCTTGCGAGGTTGCAACTACCGAAAAGTACCGAGTTGACGACGCAACAATGGCTGGCCTGGCTGCAATCGCCGCTGCCCAAGCCGGCGCCAAAGTAACTTTGCCGGCCCAGCAATCCAAAAGCGTAAACTGCCTTCTCGCATACCACATTTCACAACAAATCGGCAAAAAACCCAAAATGGCCAAGTATGTCATCGGCGTTTAATCTTTGTCTAAGAGCACTTAACAAAACATATATATTGCCGGAAATTCGTTTGTACAAATAACTACAAACGTTAGAATTCGATCTTTCCGGTTTCGCTCAGGAGAAGCAAAAGATGGCTAAGAAAATTAAAAAGATCGTATTGGCATATTCTGGAGGACTTGATACCTCGGTGATCCTTCCATGGCTGAAGGAAAAGTACAGCTGCGAAGTCGTAGCATTTGCAGCTGATGTCGGCCAGGGTAAAGGTGAACTTGATGGCATAGAGGAAAAAGCCCTTGCCAGCGGCGCTAGCAAGTGTGTTGTTGCCGACCTGCGAAAAGAGTTCGCCGAACAATATTGCTATAAGATGCTCTCCGCCGGGGCTGTCTATGAACATGTTTACATGCTTGGGACATCGATAGCGCGTCCGCTTATCGCAAAAGCTCAGGTCGATTGTGCCAAGAAGGAAAAGGCTGACGCGGTAGCACACGGCGCCACCGGCAAGGGTAACGACCAGGTACGATTCGAGCTGACCTTCATGGCCCTTGCGCCAAAATTGGAGATTATCGCTCCCTGGAAGGACCCCAGCTTCGAACTCACCAGCCGGGAAGCAGCTATCAAGTATGCTAAAAAGCGAAATATTCCCATATCAGTCAGTAAAAAGAAGATCTACTCACGAGATCGCAACCTTTGGCATATTTCGCATGAAGGTGCAGACCTGGAAGAACTGACCAACGAGCCCAAGAACAACCTCTGGATGATGAGTGCAGCGGTGTCGAAGGCTCCGAATAAACCCGCGTATGTTCAAATAGATTTCAAGGCGGGAAAACCCGTCGCCATCGACGGCGTTCGGCTACCAGGTCATGAGCTTATCGGAAAACTTAACGCCCTTGGCGGTAAGCATGCGGTTGGGCAGGTAGACTTGGTTGAAAACCGCCTGGTTGGCATAAAAAGCCGTGGCGCATACGAAACACCCGGCGGTACGATTCTTTTTGAAGCCCATCGGGCCCTCGAAAGCGTCACGCTTGACCGGGACACCTTGCATTACAAGCAGCAAGTCGCTTTGAAGTATGCAGATATGGTCTATAACGGCCAATGGTTCTGCCCTCTGCGCGAAGCGCTGGATGCGTTTGTCGCATCCACACAGCGGAACGTTACCGGCTCAGTACGGGTCAAATGCTATAAGGGTCGGGCCACTGTGGCAGGGGTATCTTCTCCAAAGAGCCTGTATTCCGGGAAGTTGGCAAGCTTCACCATGGGCGAGGAGTATACCCCTTCAGATGCGACCGGCTTTATCAAGCTGTTCGGTTTGCAGATGAAAGGCCGTGGAAAAGCATAAAGACCCCCTTGAATCGTTGCGTCTTTCTTGCAAACTCCGCCTCTGCGCGTTAACTTGCCGTTTTAGGAGACAATTCTGGCATGGACGCGTTTTGGATAATTTTTCTGCTCGCTATCGGAGCGTGTATCGGCAGCTTTTTGAATGTGGTCATCTACCGGCTTCCCAAAGGCGAAAGCATCGTCTTTCCACCTAGCCACTGCCCCTCGTGCGGCCGAAACATCAACTGGTACGATAACATTCCGATAATCAGCTTTTTTCTTTTAAAAGGAAAGTGCCGAAACTGCGGAGTCAAAATTTCTCCCCAATACGCGATTATCGAAGCAACCGCAGCGATTCTTATCACTGGTTTATATGTATGCTACTTCGTTCTCGATCTACGCGATAATGCTGGAGACATATCAACTTCCTGGCCGATGTTTATTGCCCACGCAGGGCTTATTTGTGGGCTGCTGGTCTGTTCGGTGGTTGACATAAAGCAATGGATTATCCCGCTGGAAGTCATGTGGGTCTGCTCAATTCTTGGAATCGCTTCGGCAGCATACCGGCCCCATCCGTTCATTCCGATGGTTTCACCTGTTACCATCGCGGTCAGCTTTGCTGCGGTTATTGGAATTGTTGTCGCGATTATTCTGATGAGGTTGGGATACATTCAGCCGAGTTTTATCGACGCCGAAGACAAACCACCATTTGGCGAAAAGGAAGAGAGCAGAGGCGTCGCCATAACAAAAGACCACGGCGTTAATCCCAGAAAAGAAATACTTCGGGAGTTGCTTTTCCTGTCTCCTGCCATAATTCTCGCGATTGCAGCTAACGTTGTCCTCAGATTCGTGCCGTCGGCTTGGTATTTCTGGAGCGGCCTTTTTGATAGTGAAGTTCATCCGAAACTCGCAATGCACCTGACCGGCTGTGGTTCGGCTGTGTTCGGCTATCTCATCGGCGGGTTGTGGATTTGGGGAATTCGGATTTTCGGCACGCTGGTTTTCGGAAAAGAAGCTATGGGCCTTGGAGATGCCCATATACTCGCCGGTGTCGGAGCGGTATTAGGCTGGTTAGCACCGTCGATTGTCTTTTTCCTGGCCCCATTCTTTGGGCTTGCCTGGGCGCTTTATCTCTGGATTGGTAAAAAACAGCGAGAACTGCCCTACGGGCCTTGGCTGGCAGCTGCAACTGTTGTAATCATGATCTTTTATGATGGCTTCGAACATCTAATCAACCAATATTTGGACACCGTCAAATTCCTTTTCGAATAGGAAAGTGAAATGAATACCGACTCAATCAAAGGCTATATTCTGGTTGTCTTAAGTGGCTTGGTTCTTTTTGCAGCTATTCTGCTGCTGGTACTGCAATGGGGAAATGATTCTAATTTCTCGCTTTATGGAAAAAGCCTCGTCGTCAACACAGCGGTTCTTGTAATTGGTTCCGCTGTTGGCGGCGTTATTCTCGCGATTATGATTAAGATTTTGATCATCGGAATCAGGGCCCTGCGTAAGGGTCAAAAAAATATTCAACGGTCTAAGGAAAATATTACAGAGCCCCTTTAAACGTTCCCGTGGGCGGTTATAATCCCCAAAGTCATTATGGGGTGGCGAATAAACCAGAAAGGAGATACCGGTTATGTCGCTTGCAAAATTTAAAGTTCTGTCAATAGTCATGCTACTGCTGGCAGTTTCAGTTGTGGGTTGCGGCAAAAAGGAAAAAATGGAACTCGCGGATTTACGAGCTCAATACAACGACCTTTCCGCAAATAATAACGACCTTCGCGACCAACTCGCCAAAGCCAAGGCCAGCGAAGCTGAGTTGATGGCACAAGTGGACGCTAAAAATCTGCAAATTGATTCTCTAGGAAGTCAGCTCAGGTCAAGCCAGGACAAACTTGCGTTACAATCGCAAACAACTTCTGGAGGCTGGGAAGTTGGCCTTACCGCTGACCGCGTAACCGTCGGTACTGATATTTTATTCTCCGCTGGACGAGCTTCGCTTACAAGCAAGGGCAAAAGCGCCCTGGATGCAATCGTAAGCGATCTTAAGTCCTCGTATTCCGATATGCCTGTGCGGGTTTATGGTTACACTGACAGCGACCCGATCAAAAAGACAAAGAACCTTTGGAAGGACAATCTCGACTTGTCAGCAAACAGAGCGATGGCTGTTACCAGATATCTTACAAACAAGGGAATCAATGCGAGTTCGGTAGAGACTATCGCTATGGGAAAAGAACTTCCCATCGCCAGCAATGATTCAAAGGCCGGCAAAGCTAAAAATCGGCGAGTCGAAATCATTGTTATCAAAGAATAGCTGACTTGGTTTGCAAGACGGCTTAATATTTAGAACTGGTTTATTTATAATCAATGCTTTAATCAGAAGAACCCCGCCATCGTGACGGGGTTCTTCATACTTTTACAATATTGCAAAACTTTCAATCATGATCGGTATCGTAGATTACGGAATGGGCAATCTTAGGAGTGTGCAAAAAGCACTGGAGCGAGTCGGCGCTGACGCACGAATAGTCGAAACTCCTTCCCAGTTAGCCCGCATGGAAAAGATCCTGCTTCCGGGTGTTGGGGCATTTGCCGACGCCATAGATAAGCTGCACGCCCAACGTCTTGTAGATCCGATTATTAAATCCATAAAAGACGGCCTGCCATTTCTGGGAATTTGCCTGGGAATGCAGCTGCTTTTTGATGTCTCGCATGAAGACGGCGAACACCGCGGCTTGGGTGTTTTTCCGGGCAAGGTGGCACGCTTCAGTTTCGACACCAGCGTGACCGGCCAGTCACTGCGAATTCCGCACATGGGCTGGAATCAAATTCGCTGGACTAAACCATGCCCGCTGTTTGTCGGCCTGGATAACGGCTCTTATGTCTATTTTGCACACAGCTATCACGTTGTTCCCATTGATTCAAATGTAACAGCTACCACGACCGATTACGGCTATCCGTTTACTTCAACGGCCTGGAAAGATAATGTTTTCGCAACTCAATTCCACCCTGAAAAAAGCCAAACGGTTGGCCTGCGTATCCTGGAAAATTTTGTGAATCTCTGAACTATGGAAATTATCCCCGCAATTGATTTGCTTGATGGCAAGGTTGTTCGTCTTCAACGAGGCGATTACGACCTGAAAACCAACTACTCAGACGACGCAGTTTCGGTTGCAAAGGAATTTGTATCTGCAGGAGCAAGATGGATACACATGGTGGATTTAAATGCCGCTAAAACAGGCAGGCCCACCAACACGGAAGTGATAAAAAAAGTACGACAGCAAGTTGATGTTAAAATCGAACTCGGCGGAGGTGCCAGAAGTAATTCAACAATTGCGTCTATGCTGGATATGGGAATTGACCGCGTCATAGTCGGCTCAGCAGCTTTAAAAGACTGGGCATGGTTCGAAAATTTGATTGAAAAAGAAAGCTTTGCCGGAAAGATCGCTCTTGGCCTGGATGCACGCTCTGGAAAGTTGGCGACTCAGGGCTGGACCCGACAAAGCGAAACCCCAGCTACTGAAATTGCCCGAAGAGTCAAAGGCTCACAACTTGCAGCCATCATTTATACCGATATCGCACGCGATGGCATGTTGAGTGGTGTTAATATTGAGGCAACGGCTGAACTTATCAATTCTACAGACGTACCGATTATTGCTTCTGGCGGAGTTAGTTGCATTGAGGATATAAAAGAATGTAAACGTATTGATTGCTGGGGTGCAATTATCGGCAGAGCATATTATGAGGGCAAGATAGACATAGCCCAAGCCGTAAAAGTCGCGTCTTAATAATTCGGGTTTTACCTCAATTTTGAGCAAAAACTGTTTTATTTTCCGGTAAACTCGGCTATTATTCAATTATTGGGGCGGCTTAACTCTCGCCCGCGTGTGGATCGCGGGCCTCTTGTGAAGGATGGATCTTTAAAAGTAAGTACAAGGAAGGCTCTATTATGAACCAAACATCAACGACAACCAACGATCAGGTTGACAATGTGGTTGCAGAAGGTGTGCTCGAAGTGACTGATCGAGGCTATGGTTTCCTGCGCCAGGCTAAGAACAATTATCGTGCTACTCCAGGCGATGTTTTCGTCGGAAAAGACTTTGTTCGCCACAATGGCTTCAGGACAGGCCTGCTAATCGAAGGAAAGGCTATTCCACCGGCAAAAAGAAAAGGTGGTCCAAAGCTGGATGAAGTTATAAAGATTAACGGAGAACCCGCTGAAAAATATACCGATATTCTTCCTTTCCAGGAAATGACAGTCGTAGATCCTCATCCGCATTTGAAGCTCGAAACCAAGGGCGGGCCAATCGAAATGCGAATCCTCGATCTTATCTGCCCCATCGGAAAAGGCCAACGTGGTCTGCTTGTTGCCCCCCCACGTTCAGGAAAAACTATCCTGCTTCAGCAAATGGCTAATGCGATAAGCACAAACAACCCTGAATGCCATCTGATTATCCTCCTTGTAGATGAAAGGCCTGAAGAAGTTACCGATTTCAGACGAAAATGCGTCAAGGCAGAGATAGTCGCTTCCAATAATGATATGGAAATTTCTAACCATATTCGAGTTGCAGAATTTACACTTGAACGGGCCAAGCGCATGGCTGAATTCGGCCAGGATGTTGTTATTCTTTTGGATAGCCTCACTCGTCTCGGCCGTGCATATAACCGTTATGTCACTACCTCCGGCAGGACCATGACAGGTGGCGTAGACATCCGTGCCCTCGAAACTCCAAAACGTCAATTTGGCGCCGCTAGAAAAATCGAAGACGGTGGCAGCCTGACAATACTCGCAACAGCGCTTATCGAAACCGGTAGCCGAATGGATGACCTTATCTTCGAGGAATTCAAAGGCACCGGCAATATGGAACTTCGTCTCGACAGAAAACTCGCTGAGCGTCGCACCTGGCCGGCAGTAAGTATTCCACAGTCCGGCACGCGTAAGGAAGAACTGCTAGTTGAGCCATGGGCGGTAAACAAACTGCACATGCTTAGGAGATTCCTTTCGAGTCTCAACGTGGATGACGAAATGCCTCAACTATTGAAGGCCCTCGAAAAATTCCCTGATAACGAAACATTCCTGCGTCAGCTTGATGTGCAGGGATATTGATTATTTAGTTTCAAAAAAAAGAAGGCCGGTCTTCAAACGAAGACCGGCCTTTTTTACTTCTGCAAAAACTTACTAGAGGATTGCATCCTTTGCCGCTTTTGCGACACGGAACTTCACAACCTTCTTTGCCGGGATATGGATGGCTTCACCGGTCTGAGGATTGCGACCCATGCGTGCTTTGCGATTCTGCAGGACAAGCTTGCCAAGACCAGGAATGGTGAAACCATTCTTGGACTCTTTGTAAGCGAGTTGCACAAGAGCTTCTATGACCGCTATCATATCCTTCTTGGTCATATCACATTGTTCGGCAAGTGTGCTCATGATCTGAGACTTTGTCATTGCTTTGGCCATTCTTTAGCTCCTTCTTAAAAATTTTCGACCGAAATTAATCCCAAACCTTTGAAGCTGTCACAATTCTGGCCTGTCCTTAAACCAGCAAACAGCCATAAAGGCCCACAGCTTCAAATAACAGGCTTTATGTTGCATAGCTTAGTCCTTACCGTCAAGGTTAAAAGTTGAGAAAACCCAATAAAATCAGGCTTTTTCTATATTACCGAGAAAAACCCTTTTTGAAAATTTTGAGGAAACTTTCATTGACTTAAGAAGGAATCTTGTTTGTGAAATCCGAATCGGTATATTAAGAACTCCAAAAAGACTTTTAGAGAGTCTTTTCAGGAGAGGTGCCAGAGTGGCCGATCGGGCGGCATTGGAAATGCCGTGTACCCTCACAGGTACCGCGGGTTCGAATCCCGCCCTCTCCGTTTTTTCTGTCTGCAAAGTTTTGCCATCACCTTTCCGTTTGGCTGAAAACCACAACTGCTCGAAATTTCGAACAGCAGTTTGCCTCCGCCAAGTAATAAATATTATTTTTTTAACTCTTCTTTGTATATAGAGTTAAGACTTGTAAGCATTCCTTTAAACCCCCTTAAGCTCTGTGTTTTCAGGTCACCGGAGAAAATATGGGGTGCTTTTATTGCGCATCCCAAAGAGGAGACTTGATAAATGCCAGGTTACAGAGACCTAATGCAATTGATAAAGAAAGGTAAAGCACCTGAAGAAATCCTGAAACAACTCTCCATGCCACCAAGTAAGTTCCAACGAATGATGAGCTCAAAGCGCTTACAGGCTTGGTTGAAAATGGAAGAGCAACTCGCTTCTGCTATTGTTGGACACAAAATAGCAGCCGATGTTGTAAAGGTTGCTGAACGGCTCACGCAATTAATGGAAGATAAAAGCCCTGAAACTGCCAGAAAAGTTTGTTTGGCTTTGCTTAACGAGGCTACCCAAGCTGAAGTCAAAAAGGAAACTTCAAAAGACACCTCCGAAAAAACACCGCCCTGGATGCTAATTGAGCCGGCATATGGGACTCCTAAAAGTCACGGAGAAAACATATCCTGATAAGTAATTATTCAGACTTGAGTGGTCGGTTCATCAATCCAGAAATTGCTTCGGAGGGCGTGTTGCCCTCGAATATCAGTTTATAAACGGACTGAGTTATTGGCATCTCGACATTAGCAGTGGAAGCCAATTCAATTAGGCTTTCTGTTGTAGCGACACCTTCGACAACCGATTCAGTTTCGGAAAGGGCCTGCTTGGCCGACTTTCCCTTACCAATAGCCTCGCCGAATGAACGATTTCGCCCCATTGGTGAAATACAGGTTGTAATAAGGTCCCCCACGCCAGCAAGTCCCGAAAACGTTTCAGCCTTGCCACCAAGAGCTAATCCAAGCCTGGTTATTTCTACAAGTCCCCTGGTTACAAGAGCTGCTTTTGCGTTATCTCCAATTCCTAACCCGTCCAGAATACCTGCCGCGATGGCGATGACATTTTTCGATGCGCCGGCTAATTCTACACCTATCAGATCATCATTTGTGTAGACCCTGAAATACGGCCTATTGAAAAGATTTTGAATTGTTTGCCCCAGCTCCTCATCACTCGACGCCACTGCAACAGTCGCAGGAAGTTTATTAGCAACCTCAGGAGCAATAGAAGGCCCGGAAAGTGAAGCAACACCCCTCGAAGAAAAGCATGAACCATCCAAAACATCTAATATCACCTGGGTCGGCCGGAGCAACGTTTTGTTTTCGATACCTTTGGCCACGGAGCAAATCGGCAGCTCAGGTGTAAATTCACACTTAAGACGTTCCAGGACGGATCTGATGAATTGCGTCGGCACAGCGATTACTGCCAAACTGGAATCCGCAATAACACCATCGTCTATACCTGTAATTTCAATCGAGTCGCTGAGCAATGGGCCTGGCAAATATTTTTTATTTTCCCTTGCTTGGGCCAACTTTTCAGCCGCTTCCGAAAAAGCCGACCATAATCTTACGGAATGCCCGTTCTCTGCGAGGATAATCGCACAGAGAGTTCCCATCGCCCCATCACCAATAACTGTTATCTTCCCAGACATTTGCCGCTCAGCCTATCGATTATCCTTGCGAATGTCCAGCAACTTGCCAGTTGCCATAATTTGTAAACAGTTTAGAATGCGGATTCAAAATTCGGAATCAGGAAAGGCTGGAAAAGTGTCGGAACAATTTTTTACAAAAAAACTTTCTAACGGGATTATGCTGCTGGGCCAGAAGATGGAAAATGTATCTTCTGGGGCAATGACTTTGGTTTTACCAGCCGGAGTTTCCCACGATACACAAGGTTCTGAAGGCTCAGCTTCGATCGCAATGGAATGGTGCATGAAAGGTGCAGGCAATCGCAATACCCGACAATTGAATGATGCACTCGATTCGCTTGGCTGCCACCACCATACATCGGTACAGAGTAAGCACGTCATTTTCTCTGCCGTCCAGCTTGGCAGTAATCTTGGAGATGTTCTGGGAATATTCGCTGACATTATCCTCAGGCCACGTCTGGAAAAAGAAACTTTCGCTCCATCAAAGGCTCTGGTTGCTCACGATCTTGCTGCACTCGAGGACGAACCGGCACAAAAGTGCAATCTTCTTCTGAGAGAGAAATTCTACCCTTACCCGCTTGGAAGATGCATATACGGAACTGAAGAATCGCTTAATTCCATTTCTTCAGAAACAGCTCGGGAGCATCTGGATAACAATTTCACCCCAAAAGGAACGATGCTGGCCGTTGCTGGAAATATTAACTGGGATGAGATTTGCAGAATTGCTGAAGAGAATTTTGGTTCCTGGCAGCCACAAACGCCTCCAGAAGTAAAAATTGAATCGCCCCAAAACGGCATCACACACATAAAAAAAGATTCAGCACAGACGCATATTGCCCTTGCTCATAAGACTGTCACAATATCCGACAAGAGATATTTTGCAGCTAGGATGGCTGAGACGATTCTCTCCGGCGGTATGAGTAGCAGGCTTTTCACGGAAGTTCGTGAAAAACGCGGCTTGGTCTACCACGTTTCCAGCCGCTATAGCAGTTTGAAGGATTATGCCGGTATGTTCACTTACGCCGGCACACCACCAGAGAAAGCTCAAGAAACCTTCGAGGTCACTGTCGGAGAACTTAAACGACTGGCAGATGGCATTGAAGCTGCGGAAATGGACCGGGCAAGGACTCAACTGAAAAGTTCATTAATAATGCAAGGCGAATCTACTTCCGCACGATCTGGGGCTCTTGCAGGCGACTGGTATCAGCTTGGAAAACTTAGAAGCTTGAAAGAAATTTCAAATGCGATCGATGCGGTTACAACCGATGATGTTTTGTCCTATTTGAAAGATTTTCCCGCGAAAGATTTTACCGTTCTGATTATCGGCCCCGAACCGCTCAACACCAGTACAATTGAAAAGTGAGAGTTATGGAGTTTAAACAGACTACTTTAGAAAATGGCCTGACCGTTATCGCCGAGATAAATCCAAATGCAGCTTCCATGGCTGCAGGCTTTTTTGTCAGAACCGGAAGCAGGGATGAAACACCAGAAATCTCCGGCGTCAGCCATTTCCTGGAACACATGATGTTTAAGGGAACCCAAAGACGCTCTGCTTTTGATGTAAACCGTGATTTCGATGAAATCGGCGCAAGTTATAATGCTGCGACCTCCGAAGAAAACACGATCTATTATGGGGCGGTCCTTCCGGAATTTCAGGAAAAGGTATTGGATATACTTGGCGATATTCTCCGCCCATCGCTACGGCAGGAAGATTTTGATATGGAAAAAAATGTCATAATCGATGAAATCGCACTTTATGATGACATTCCACGATTCCGGGTTTATGACAATCTCATGTCCACATACTTTGCCGGCCATCCATTGGGAAGCAGTATTCTGGGCACTCGGGAATCAATCAAAGCTCTGAAGCAAGAGCAGATGAAGAGCTACTTTGACAACCGTTATTCACCCGAAAATGTAACTGTCGTCGGCACCGGCAATCTTGATTTTGATGCTTTCGTAGAGAAAGCTTCCCAGATGTGCGGTCATTGGAACAAGTTTGAAGTATCTCGGCCTACTCCCACGGCACCAGGTATTGATGAGCAGAAGATAATCGTCGACAAAAAAGTTATGCGTGAACACATCGGCTTTATGTCTCCTGCCCCCTCACAGCAGGATGAGGACAGATTTGCCGCACAAATCCTTGCTAACATCGTTGGTGACGATTCAGGCAGCAGGCTTTTTTACGCTTTAATCGATACCGGCATTGCAGATGAAGCTTCAATGTCATTAGATCCTTTGGACGGTGTTGGGGCTTTTTTAACTTTCGTCTCAACAGATCCTGCAAAAGCCAGCGAAGTTACCAGAATAGTATCGAAAGAATTGAAAAAATTAAACGATGAAGGCTTCAGCGATGAAGAACTGATTGCTGCAAAAAATAAAATTGCCTCCAGCGCAACACTTAAAGGCGAACTTCCAATGGGCAGACTGACATCCGTTGGGTACGGCTGGGTGTATCGCAAGGAATACATGTCGTTAAAGCAACAAATTGAAAAGCTTTTTTCAGTTACTAAAGATGACATTATGGAACTAATGCAAAAATACGATCTTACTAAGATGACTACACTTGCTCTTGGTCCAGTGGAAAAATTATGAGCCTTTCGGCAAGCTCCAAACAATCCGAAGTCAAACAATTAAAAACTGGTAACCTTACCGGAAAAAAAGTAACCGTTGTCGGGCTTGGGAGATTTGGCGGAGGGATTGGAGTAACTCGCTGGCTTTGCAGCCAGGGAGCTAAAGTGACGGTCTCTGACAGTTCCAAACCTGATGCCCTACAAGACTCTCTTAAGCAACTGGAAGGCCTTCAAGTTACATTACATCTTGGCGGGCATGAAAAGGACGACTTCCTAAATGCGGACCTTCTTGTTGTAAACCCCGCAGTACCCAAGGAAATGCCATTAATTCGGGAGGCCCAGGCAGCTGGCATTGCCAGAACAAGCGAGATAAATATATTTATCGAAAGGTGCCCAGCCCCAATAGTCGGGATTACCGGCAGTGTCGGCAAATCCACAACCTCCGCAATGACAGGAGATGTCCTTTCTCAAAAATACACTGTCCATATCGGAGGTAATATCGGCAAAAGCCTTCTCAATGAATTGCCTGATATAAAGCCAAATCACATCGTTGTTCTGGAACTTTCGAGCTTTCAGCTTGAAGACCTGCCAATTATTCAGATAAGTCCACAAGTTGCTCTCGTGACCAACCTAAAGCCAAACCATCTTGATCGGCATGGGAACCTCGAAGCCTATGGAGAGGCAAAAAAAAATATCTTCAGGTTCCAGAGCCAGGATGATCTCTTGATTTTAAATTCCAAATGCAAAAAAACATCAGCCTGGAAATCAGATACACCAGGAAAAGTCAAATTCTTCGATCCCGACGCAGAGCTTTTCGAACTTATAATTCCCGGCAAATATAATCAGGCCAATGCTCAGGCCACCTGGGCGGTTGCGAAGGAATTTGGCATCGAAAGACAAGTTGCAGCCCAAACCCTAAAAAAGTTCAAAGGACTACACCATCGATTGCAATTCGTTGTCGAAAAAGATGGCATTCGTTACTACAACGACTCAAAGTGCACCACGCCCGAAGGTGCCATCGTCGCCCTGGAATCTTTTGAACCGCAAAGTTCCATTATTATCCTTGGCGGTTACGATAAATCCGTAAGTTTCGACGACCTTGCAAAAACATTGGTTAATCGAGCCAAAGTGATAATCACATTGGGTGAAACTTCGGAAAATATCAGTGACGCGGTAAGGAAGTATTTGAAAACTGATTCACCAATTTTGGAATCAGCCAAAGACCTTCCAAAGGCAGTTCAACTTTCTCGAAAGTACGCAACAAAAGGCGATGTGGTTTTGCTTAGCCCAGCCTGTGCCAGTTATGACATGTTTTCCAATTACGAGCAGCGCGGGGATACGTTTACAAAACTGGTAACTCTTTAAAGGCAGGCTTATATATTCAACTCACTGGTCTGGCCGAGGATATCTGCATACTTTTTACGAATAGGTTCGACCTCAGCTTCCAGGAATTCATCCACCTGCTGTGGTGCCCGACCGACAAATTCACTCGGAATAATTATTGAATCTATATCCACTGAATTAAACGCATCATCCGACTTAAGCCTTTCAATAAGATCGTTTGGCTTACCTTCCATCTTTACCTGTTGGGCAGCCGCCTGAGAGTGTTGACGAATTTTCTCATGAAGCTCCTGCCGGTCTCCGCCAGCTTTCACCGCAGCCATCAGTATGTTTTCAGTGGCCATAAATGGCAATTCAGCCCTTATGTTTGTCTCTATCGTCGCCGGATAAACAACTATTCCCTGCGCCACATTTAAAGTAATGCTTAAAATTGCATCAGCAGCCAAAAACGCCTCCGCAATTGCCAAACGCTTATTAGCCGAGTCGTCCAAGGTCCTCTCGAACCACTGCTCGGCTGCCGTGTGAAGCGGGCTGACCGAGATATCCATAAGGAACCGAGCAATTGCCGTCGCACGCTCACATCTCATCGGGTTACGCTTATAAGCCATCGCGCTGGAACCTATCTGAGAAGCCTCAAATGGCTCCTCGGCTTCTTTGCGATGTGCAAGCAGACGTATGTCGTTACAGAACTTGTGGACCGAAGCTCCAATGCAAGCCAGTGTTTGGGCAATTGTGGCATCAACTTTCCGGGTATAAGTCTGACCTGTAACACGGGAAATCCTCTCAAATCCCATCTCCCTGGCAACCATGGCATCGAGCTTCTTAACTTTGTCGTGGTCGCCTTCAAACAACGCAAGGAAGCTCGCCTGAGTTCCGGTTGTTCCCTTCACGCCCCGGAACTCCAGATTCTCCAGCCGATATTCAAGGTCCTGCAAATCCTTGATCAACTCGTAGCACCAAAGTGTGGCTCGTTTTCCCACGGTTGTCATCTGGGCTGGCTGAAAATGGGTAAATCCAAGGCACGGCAGGTCGCGCTGCTGCTGGGCGAACTTACCGAGAGCGTCAATAATATTTGCAAGCTGACCGATTAACATCCGCATTGCATCGCGCATAATAATCAAGTCAGTGTTATCCACGACAAACTGGCTGGTGGCACCGAGGTGTATTATTCCGGAAGCATCGGGTGCAACATCACCGAAGGTATGGATATGGGCCATTACATCATGGCGGAATTTGTTCTCATACTCCGCAGCCTTGTCGAATTCAATGTCATCGAGATGCTCCGACATCTGCTTGAGCTGCTTATCCGAAATGTCCAGGCCAAGGGCTTTCTGAGATTCCGCCAAGGCCAGCCAAAGACGCCGCCATGTGGAAAATTTCTTCTGAGCACAGAACAGCTCGCGCATTTCCTTGCTTGCGTACCGCCCTTCGAGGGCACTGGTATATGTTTTATGTCTGTCATTCATAGCGCATAAAAGTGTACAAACTTGGCAGCCGATTGTCACCTTTGCCGAAGATGAAAATGCAAAATAAGCAGCAAAAGCTGAAATCTACTTAAAAAACCTAATATTAATTGGATATTTGTAATGCTGGCCCGTATTAACCTTCACTGATGCGATAAAAATAAATATCAAATCCATTATCGCCACGCCTACTAATATAAACACTCCAATACCAATGCATGTCGTAACGGCACCTATTGCAAAACCGATTAAAACGGTAAGCTGAAAATTCAGTGCCTCTTTACCCTCTTCATTGACAAAGTCAATCTCATCTTTCTTTATCAACCAGATTATCAATGGCCCAAGAATCCAGCCGAACGGTACGCCTACAAAACCAGAGACAGCGGAAAGGTGGCAAAAAGTCCCCCACATTTTTGCATCTTTATCCGTTTCCAATTGCTTAGGCGGCTCTGGAACAGACTGCTCGCTAGCAGATTGCTGATTTAAGTTATTTTCAGCTTCGTTTTGCATGACTTCCCCTTTCGTCTTTCAATATTGTTACTGAAATGCTTTTTACGCATGTTTAGACTAATGATTCCCAAAACTATCGCAAGCTCATTTGCGTTTTCTGAAAGTAACCGAAGTTATATGTTCTCATATCTTCTTTAATGCCAACCAGTTAGGCCAAAAGAATTACTGTCATGCGCGTTTGACAAAACTTTCAAACTCATAGGATTGGAAATAAATATTAAAAAATTTTCATTTGGCTAATTCAGGGCAATCTATTGCTTTCAAAAATTAAGTTTTCTTATCTGCGCGACAAATGAAGGTCATCGCCTGTAAAGGTGAGGAGATAATAAATGGCCTTCGATTTTACAAACTTTCAAGATTCTCAACTCGACAGTGAGTATATCACCTATCTGATTGACGAAGTCTCGAGTGACAATGAAATAAGAGGCGGCCGACTTTGGGATTATTTTCGCAATCCAATCGTTCCCGCAAGCGGGGTTTCGGTAAACGCGTTAAACGCCAACAGCCGACCATACTTTCAGGCCCAAGAAGCCGGTCTGCCAGCCCGCATAACCGGAATAGAAAGACACTCAAATGGCGGCCAGCAGCTAACTGATCTGAGTCGCAAAGAAGTCGTTGTCGAAAACGATATCGCCTGGCGAATACATACGATGATCGACTTCCTTTTCGGCAAGCCGCTTGGTTTCAAGTCTCTGGCTGGCGATCCCGAACTGGCCAAGATAATTGAGCAGACCATCTCCGCTATGCTTGAAGCCAATGGTGGCGTTAGTCTTCTTCAGGAAATTGCCCTCTTGGGTAGCATTTATGGTTTCGTAGATATAGCCCTTCGCATCCCGGCTGGGATTTCCACTGAAATATCATCTTCCCTCCTGCCTTCTGCCCATCTGTCCGCCTTGGGGAGTTCGGAATCCCAGCCGGACACATCACCAAGCAATCCTGCCAATACAGAAGGCGCCCAAGAGAATGGAGGTCAGGGCCCGCGAGGAGATCGGCCTAGAACAATTACCGAGCGTTGCATCGCAATCGCCCGAATGCTGCAACTTGAGGCCGTCGAGGCTCCACGGGTCCTGCCTATTCTCGAAGAAAATGATTACAGACGGGTTAGATATTGGATTCAAAAATTCCATAAACATACCCCGAGGCTTACAAGATCAAAACGTCCATGGTTTACTTTTGGGCTTGGGGGGCAACAGGAAGCTTCCCCGGCAATGGTCGATGTTGTGGAGATAGTTGGCCCTTCATGGTGGCAAAGATACGAAGACCGCCAACTCATTACCGAAGGCCCGAATGTGCTTGGACGACTGCCCATAATACATATACAGAATATCGCCGTTCCGGGCAGCTATGATGGAATCAGCGATGTCGAGCCTCTTGTTCCCTTGCAGGACGAACTCAACACCCGGCTGAGTGACCGCGCAAACCGTGTAACCTTCCAGTCATTCAAGATGTATCTTGGAAAGGGAATAGACGATTTCCTGGAAAGGCCGGTCGGTCCCGGTCAGATGTGGGCGACACAAAACCTCGATGCCAGTATTGAAGAATTCGGCTCAGATAATGGCTCACCCAGCGAAGATATACATATCGAACATATCAGACAGGCAATGGATAAAGTTTCGGGTGTTACACCACTGGCAGCCGGACTTATCAGAGGAAATGTCGGCAATCTTACCAGCGCAACAGCCCTTAAAGTTGTGCTAAGCGGACTGCTCGCCAAGACAGCCAAAAAGCGCCTTACTTATGGTGTTGGATTACAGCAGACCGTGGAATTGGCATTGGAATGGCTTGACCGTGTCGGACTGCTTAAGACCTCACCGGAGGACAGGAAGATTGAGCTGCGATGGGCCAATCCGATGCCCGTCGACGAAGGCGAACAACTTCGAAATGCCCTGATGAAAGCTAAGCTGGGAGTGCCTTCGGATCAAATACTCGCTGAATTAGGTTCTCAACGCAAAAGCGTAACAACCTTGGAAGATCAAAAATAATTTTTGCTTAGAAAGGAAATATATATGTCGGAAGAAGTTTTGGAGAATTCGCCACAAGACGAGGAAAACGCCAGCAGTTCCAGACTTGTTCCGGTGAGCGAGTCAATAAAGTATCGCCGGCGAGCACAACAGGCTGAAAGCAAACTCCAGCAGCTCGAGCAGAAGCTCGAAGATTTACAGACGCAATTTGACAACCGCAATGAACAACTCGCCACAGCAGAATCGCACCGTGATGAGATAGCTTCTCAAATGGAGGAACTCGAAAACCGAACGGAGGCTGAGAGAAGGCTTTTCCAGGCAGGAGTAGTCGATATAGAAACCGCTTCCATGTTGCTTTCCAAAAAGATGAATTTTACTGGTCCAATTGATACCGAAGGCCTTTCACACAACATTGAACAGTTACTTCTGGAAAAACCGTTCCTGCGAGCAAACTCTGGAACAATTACAAGTTCCCTACCCTCTTCTACCGCTTCTGCCAAGCCATCACAGCATGGCTCAGCATCACGGCTTGCTTGTGCAGCTCAGAAAGCTGTCAAAACAGGCTGCAGAAAGGATATTGCGGAATATTTGCGTCTGAGACGTGTTAGTACGAACCAATAAAATAAATAAAGGAAAAAGAACATGGCATTTACTGGAAAAGCTACATATTCGGCAGGCTCAACACTGCCAGAAATTGCTGAAGACGTTTCTGATATCGTTAGTATAGTCTCCCCTTACGAGACACCCCTGTTGGATCACCTTGGTGACCCGCAACGCGCTGCGACAAGCACATACCATGAATGGCTGGAAGATGAGCTGCTGCCAAATACCGACGCCATCGATGACAGCACCTGGACCGACGCGTCAGCCGACACTACTTTCGGCGTAGACAATGCTGACCGGTTCCGTATTGGCGACCAAGTCAGGCCTGACGGCAGTGGTGAACTGTTGCTGGTGACTGCTACGGATACAGGGGCGGGAACTATCACCGTCACACGCGGTTATGGCGGCACCACGGCTGAAGACCTTGCCGATAATCAGGTACTTCATATCCTTGGCAATGCAGCTCTTGAAGGCGATGACGCACCTTCTACCCGGTTCACCAACCGCACCCGCAAGGGCAACTGGGCCCAGATTTTCACTTCTGCTGTACGCGTAAGCGGAAGCGATCTTGCCGTTCGCAAAATGGCCGTTGCCGACGAACTTGACTATCAGAAGCAAGAGCGTCTGCGTGAACTCCTGAGAGACTTGGAAAACACCGTAGTCAACGGAATCACCCCTGCTGCAAATCCAGAGGGAAGCGACTCGGTTCGGCGTACTATGAAGGGAATCCTTCCTTCAATTACCACCAACATCTTCGAGCCGAATGTAGGCGGCTTCCCCGCGGACACCGATCTTACCGAAACGCAACTTAACCTTGCCCTGCGCAACATTTGGGAACAATCCTCCAGCCGAATCGACACGATCGTCGTCAACGGCTACCAGAAGCGGCGAATTAACTCATTCATTACCTCATCGCGTGCTTATGGTGCGGATGACGTGTCTTACCGCGATCTTGTCAGCGTGTATGAGAGCGATTTCGGTGTATGCCGTGTCCTTCTTTGTCGGGCTGTTCCCGCCAACACCGTTTTGCTTCTCGATAGCTCAAGAATAGACGTCCTGCCGCTGGCTGGCAGAAGCTTCCATTACAAACCGCTTGCAAGCACCGGCGACTATGAAGCCGGCGAAGTAATCGGCGAGTATACACTTGAGTGCCGTAACGAGAATGCCCACGGCGTTATCGCCAGTATGGACATCTCGTAGTAGTCTAAAGTTCCCGGCGCGAGGCGCCGGGTTTGGCTCGCCAGGATAGGTGTGTCAAACCCGGCGCCTTTCAAAGGCCCTGCGTAAGTAGCACACAAAACAAGGAATGAAAAATGGACTATTATTGCCAAGACAGAGACTTACTCAGCATAGAACCAATTGTTTTTATTGCCGGTGGATTTCCAAGCCAACAGCTCATAAACGGGACAGACGGAAGCATATCCGGCACGACCTTTACTTCAGCAGGGAGTAATTTTTCAACGGCCGGCATAAAAGCCGGGATGGCTCTTTGCAGTTACGATACTACTCCATCTGAGGGAAATGCTTTTGAAATAACCTCCATAGATTCTGCGACACAACTGACTATCTCAGTTTTACGGGGTAGTTCTGAGGATTCTCCGACACCGCCACCTGCTGGTTCAAACCTGTCTTTTTATATTCGCACCTTTGAGCCTCAGATAAAAATGACGTCCTCAACATTGGGGGAAAAGTTGCGGCAGATGAGTGAGTTGGCTGGAATAGATAACGCGGATTTCGCCGATTCCGAACAGCTTCGGATAACAACAGCCTACGGAACTCTCTCATCTATTTTTACCGCAAGAGCCGAGAACGCTGCAGCTCACGATGCAAATTGGATTAAGGCTGAGCATTACCGAAACGAATATCGAAAGCTCCAGCTTCAACTCCGCCTGGCAGTTGACGAAGATGGTGACGGCCTGGCAGAAAAGACGCGAACCTTGGGTAACGTGATCCTGAGGAGGGTTTGAATTGTCTGAAATTGTAACTCAAATTCTTGATGATATTGTCGACACCCTCCGAAGCTCAGGAATTTTTGAAGAGGTAAAACTTGGCAAAAATAACTCTTCTACAGCCATTCCAAGGGCTAATGTGCTTTTCGAAGGCTGTGAAACTTTTCAGCCTGACGATAATGATTCCTCTCAGTGGAAACGTCTCAAGGCAAGAGTAATTATCCACACACGCTGCGATAGTTCTTCACAAGCTGCACAAAGAGCCGCCAACTTATCCGATTCCGCAGCTGAGGCTTTGCTTGCCACTTCCTATCGAAGCGCAAAATGTCACGATTTACCCATCGGCAAAGCAACAGAAATTGGCCAAAGTGAACTATCCAGCAACATCAAACGGCCTGAAGTTGAAATAAGCTTTTCCCTCAGATGTCACTTTGAAATTCAGGAGGCCTAGCCATGGATCGCTACATGCGAATCCAATCTTTAACTTTCGATCAAACCGACCTTCCTCTGCCGCTTTCGGTCCGGCTTTGCCGAAGTGCGCCAAGCAAGCTCATTGGCAGTGATAAGGATTTTTTCGCTACAAGTCTACAACTTGACCAACCAAACCTCTCTGCCGAAGTTCGCATTAGAGGAACGGCCGCAGCTGAAGCCCTGACTTTGGGCCAGCAGGGAACATTGAGCTTTACTGTGCTGCCAACAAGTAGTGGTGCAAATGGTAGAACTATAACTTTGAGTGGCGCGATTCTAACGGCAATCGACATTTCCTATGAACAGAACTCAAGTGCGGTCGCAATTTTGCGATTCGAAACAGAAGCTGCCGACGGCACAGTTGACCCCTTCTCCGCGGAGGACCAAGCATGAGTTTACTCGATAATCAGGACATATTCGGCTCAGGGCCTCATTCCATCAGGACTAGTTCATGGGAAAGAAATCTCGACCGTCGCGGCTTTGCCGGCCTGGACGGCGAACTTGTACTTGATATGGGTCTAAGAGGCAGGAATATCCATCAGACAGGCAGACTTCAGGCCCAGACCGCTTCACAATTGCAAAGTCTGATAACCCAAATCGAAAGCTTTATCGATGGGAAATTGCACACCCTGGAAGACAACTACGGCACTACATATGATTCTTTGGTCATCGAAGAATTCAAACCGACAACGCCTTTGAAACTTGGGCGTGGTTACTTCTGCGAATATGAAGTTCGCTATCGCCAATTACAATGAGCACAAACTTTACAACAGACAATATTGACAGGCTACAGGCCTTTCCACTCGAACAGACCCAAAGTTGGGAGATACGGTTCCGTTCATGTAACGATGGCATGTATCACCAACTATACATTAACGGTAGCCTCGCCGATTGGACAGATACAACAAAGCAGAGAAGCTTTATTGTTCCACAAAGCAAGGATTCGAGAGAGCTTGTGGTAGCTGCAACAGATAGCGAAACTCGCAGCAAAGATTTATCGAATCAGCTCCCAGCGGACAACCAAAAACCATCCTGGATTTATTCAGCAGATATTGTCCGCTCCGCAGAGTTCCAAAGTGGAGACAAAGTAAACATTCTCAGCGATCACGCCACTGGCGAAATCGACGATCAGCCCGTCAAAGTTACAGATGTTTGGCCAATCTGGATAAGTCGATGGGCATGGGGAGAAGATGCTTTTGGAACAGGTGGCTTCGGCTACGATGGACATTTCGGGCCAGGCCTTGGTAGGGGAGCCTTCGGGGTAGGGCTATTTGGCATTGACACGACAACGGCTTGTGTCCAAACAGCTCTTAATACACAAGGCCAACACAAAATAATTCTTCAAACTCAGGCAGAAAATGGCCAAACAGCAGATAGTTCAATTCAATTCTTTTGGTCATCTCCACCGCCACAGCCAGCTAAATCAATAACAATTACTCAATATGACAAGCAGAACAGGACTGTCACCATAGAAATTGAAAGAGGTTGAAAATGACTGAACTTTATCCATCCGACTCAGACCTAAACGCCCTGTCGGGCACTGCCGAAAGCGAACAGGAAGTATTATACGTCGCTACCGGCGAGTCGCCCTACTATACAAGTTTCTACAAAATGCTTTACCGCCTTCTTGATGTCGCAAGGCGAGGAGGCGACCTTCGTGTATATAAAGATGGGGATCTCACATTCGGCGTAAGAGCTGGCCAGTTCTTTAATGGTGATAGCCAGGTCAACTACGCCAGTGCGACAGAACAATCGCTAACCAATAACGCTACAAACTATATCTACCTGACTGCAGATGGAACACTGACCGTCAATACGACTGGTTTTCCCGTGCCATCAGTCACTCCCCATATCCCTCTTGCTTCAGTTACGACCTCTGCCGGCACCTTCGATCATAGCGATATTACTGACTGCCGCGGCCGAGCAATTTTTAATGTCTGCGGCAGTGGCAATTCTAACTTGAATCTACTCGATTGGCAGGAATCTGTTAGCGACGAACTGGACTTGACCAGTGCCGAACCAGCCTCTCCAGCCATTGGCGAGAGATATCTTAATATTGCAACTGGCACATCAAGTGAAACTTCCCAAAGCGTTACCACTAATTACATCTACCAGTGGAATGGCAGCAGCTGGACAGAGGTACAACCCACTGAAGGCAATTGCTGCCTAGTCGAAGACCGCGATATGCTGATCGGCTTCAATGGTTCGAATTGGATTGATATAGGTTCTTTTGCGCTACTAAATGAAGCCCAGACATTCTTTAATGCTACTGACATTTCTGGAAGCGAAGCTGAAACATTAACAGATGGTTCCAACGCTGACCCCCTGCACCTGCACGGCACCACCGGGCTGGCCGATGATGCCGTCACAAAAGAAAAGGTTAATGCCGACGTCGCGGGAACAGGACTTGAGCAACATACCGACGGCACACTACGGCTGGCCTCTCAGGGTAATGGTATTGCAGGTGGAGCAGGCTCTACGCTTTCGATCCAGGCCGATGCGACCGGAGGAGCGAATCTAGCTAAAGCGTTAAATGTTTCATCAAATGGCGTAGCCATAAAAGTCGACGATTCGACCATACAGGAAAATGGTAGCGACCAACTTGAAATAAAAGACGGCGGAATCACATCAGCAAAGCTTGCATCCAGCCTTCAAAATCTTTTGCCAAATATAAACCTAACCGGAACAGACGATGCTGACGGAACTGGAACAATGGCCATTCAGATCAGGGATACAGAAAATAATAATCTTTCCCAACGGTTCCTTATCCGGACCTGGATAGCTGATGTCGATTTTTCCGAGCCAGACCCACAAACAGATTTTTCCGTACTAACCGGGGAAGTAATGCGGGAGCTCGAGACTGATGCAGATTACGAGATAATCACAGACGCTAATGGTTACGCGAATATGAATATCGATGTTGCCTCCGACAAAACAGTTTACGTGATGGCGGAGTTAGACGGCAGGGTTTACAGCGGCTCGATCGCAATTACAGGAAACTAAGTAAGCACAAATGGAAATCACGCACGTCAAAACAAAAGGGCAGCCTTTCAGTCCCTGTGAGTCCCGTATCATAAACATCATCAGGCCTGACCTGGCAATACCAAGCACGGTATTTGAAGCTGTCCACAAAAAGACAGAGCAAACCTCACGTCATTACGAAATTGAACTTCCTCATTTCAGCAAACTTTGTCGAGTACAGCTAAACCTTGGCAATCCAAATAATGATGAACAACAACTTTCTCAAATCGTGACAAACTTACTTTTAGCGAAAAAAGAAGAAGATGAGGTTTAGAGAGTTTTAGAAAAAGAGCTATTTTGAAATGATTGCATCACATTATATCGACAATGAAATAACGGGTTTTGGAGAATGGGATAGTGTCGTCACGTCAGGAGGTTCAAGCATCCTCCAAACCGCCGATGCAGCCTTTCCGGAAAGAGGCAACATAGGGCTTCGAGTCGCAACAACATCCGGCAATACCGCCTTTGTGAACAAAAATGATATAGCTGATCTTGAACCGGGAGAAACCTTATACATCGGTTCCTGGTGGAATCTACAAGCAACTCCATCCACAATTACTTATTGTCATGGCATACGGGGTTCAAACGCTAAATTCGCTATAGCTGTTTATTCTAACGGCCAAATTGCAATGTATTATCGTCAAGATTCATCAACCGCAACAAGCGATCCAATAACACCACCAAATAATTGGATATACCTCGTCCAGGCAATCAAAAGAGCAACTACGAATACATCTTCAGATGGCTGGAGCAGGTTTTATCTTGATGGCAATATTGCAGTTGAAGCTACTGGCCTTGATAACTTTGACACGCTAAATGAAACATTGAGGCTGGAAGCTGGCTGTTACCTTGTAGGAAGAAGTGATTTCATTCTGGATTTCGATGAAATTAAGATTTCCAACCTTTACCCGGAACCTTTCGTTCCTTCACCAGAGGATGAATTCATATCCGCAACAAGAACTGTTGTTCTTGTCCCGGAGACTCCAAACGGAAGAGGTTTTGCAGATTATTGTTTCGAAAAGCTCGGGACGCCCTTTGCCAACAGACTTTTTCTCCAAAACGCTTCAGCTAATGAGTCACTGAATGACTATTCCGAATTTCAGAATGAAGTAGAAAATGACATCACTAATTATTTCACCCTAAACCCAAGCGTTTCAAATAATTGCATGTGCTTTTTATATGGGCCCGACCTTCCCGGAAAATTCAATGAAAGTGGCAGCTCATATTCATCTGTATCGCGACTCATGAACTTTGGCTCAACATTTACCTCCTCAGGGTCCGACAACCCATTGTTCAATCCTGCAAATATTGAAAGATTAACAAAAACCTCACTTGGTGGAAAATATTTAGCGACCAGAATCGATGCCGTAACAATTGAGGGGGCAAAAGCGATTCTTGATAAGGGCATAACTATTTCAGGGCTTACCGCTCTGCCAGATACCGATAAATTTTATTCGGACCAAGCAGCATATAAAACTTCACTCTCATGTCAAAAATTGCGACTCTCAACATCCGATTTAGAGATTCTTGAAAATGACGCCTTTGTATGGGGGGACATCCTACTCTCCATTTTTAGTACCGCTGGCAGCCGGGCAGTCTTTACAAGTGAATTTAATAATTCAAGTTCCTCGCTTCGAAGCGGTCTATCTGCTTGTTTTACGGCATTAAGCGCAGGTTATGCTGCATCCCTGGGTAACAGCAGTTTAAGCAACACTTTTGATGTTGAGAGTTTTTTTGAAATGCTCCATATAGGAGGAACCTTTGCCGAGGCGGTAATGGTCGCAGTCAGCAAACTCGATTATACCGCCGTACCTGCCGGCGATCCGTTAATGACAGTCAACTTCCCCAAAAAAGGCCTGAATATTTATCATGGGCCGGGTGGCCCTGAAGCGATTGACTGGTCCAAGCCCGTGGCTTATCTAAAGGAAAGTGATGATCAGACAGATTTAAATTTAGAACTCTTGCCAACTCAGCGCCACTGCCTTGGGGTCAGGGCAGTTTCGTCAGATGGTGTTGAAGACAAAAATACACATGTTTTTGCATACACAGAAACAGATGTATCTCTCGATTTATTACCCCAGCCACTTTTTCAGCCTTATGACGTTACAGCAGACCTTCTCAATGCAGGAACATTATTGATAGGATTTTCCCATAAACAGCTTCTGGGCTACGCTGATCCGGAAGGTTTCG
This sequence comes from uncultured Planctomycetaceae bacterium, assembly GCA_964401835.1. Taxonomy (GTDB): domain Bacteria; phylum Planctomycetota; class Phycisphaerae; order SM23-33; family SM23-33; genus CAYNZP01. Next base: position 96,264 of record CAYNZP010000004.1, on the reverse strand, counting down.
AAATACTGACGGATAACGGCACGGAACAGCTTGATCTGGAAAACCCAATAGCCTCTGTTTTAAAAAAGTCTGAATATCAATCAGATTTTGAAAAACAAATTACGCCTCCAACATTACCTGCCAAATTTGCCGTAAGGGCCTACAAAAACACATATCGCGGACCGTTAAGCAGAATAGTTGAAGTCAAACCCCTCTCAGTTCCAATTGCTCCCGAGATGCTTTAAGGACTTTTTATGCAAACAGTTACTATCCAGGCAAACAATAATCCAGCAATAATCCGGGCTCTACCAACGCGGGTATATATTGACGGCCGAAGAAGACGGGATCTTGTCGCTACCTTATGGAACACACTCCCAGCCCCACGATTCGGGACAGTCAGAATCGCTCTGCAATGCTCAAAAAGCAAAATCTCTCCAAACAGGGCAGAAGACATCAACTATCTTCCTATGATCGGCTCAGAAGTAAAGGTTGAGTTAAGCGATGCTGAAATATTCCACGGAACTATAACATCACATGTGGTTGAAATTGATGAAAACGGCGAACGCCTGGTCGCAGAAGCGGAGCATCACCTGGCAAAACAGTTGGGGACAAAGATCACCAATCGCTATGTACTTAATGGCCAAACTGCTACTAAAATCGAAAATGGGCAATTGCAATTCAATATTTCCGATGATTCATTTGCAAGCGATACAACCGTTTTAATAAACGGCCGCGACATACTCGTCTTCGATCCGAACAATCCGATTAGGCGATGGACAGTAGCCGATACGCTTAAATATTTGATAGCTACCGAAATTCCCACCAATCTGGAAACGCCCAGCTCCACAGAAATCGATGATTTAACCGGACAAATCGATTTGGGCCAACTTGATCTGAATAATGTCCCGCTCGGAAAAGCGTTAACTCAAGTCGCAGCCCGTGGCGGTTGTGTTTTGCGGGCTGCCAGAGATGGAAGTGGAATTACCTTAAACAGGCAAGGCCAGACTGGACGACGAGTAAATGTGAGTCTGCAGCCAGCTGGTTCAGATTTTTCGCTGGATGAAACCAATTTATGGAAGGGTAAAATCAAGTTTAACCGTCGTCCTTCCCGCAAAACCGTTTTAGCATTAGCAGGTCCGAAACTTTACGAATCGACATTTGAGCTTTCCAAAGGCTGGGATACCTCCCTTGAAACTATACGTTGGAGAGATTTTGTCCGAAGCGAATCTCAGGATTGGAACAAAACCGCAAATGTCTTTCGCAAATGGGGACTTAATGAACACGGCGGCTACAGCAAAGGCCCCTATTATATACCCCTTCACAGCTTCTCGAACATAAGCAGTGAAGATTTTCGGCTCAAAAAGCCCAGAAGTTTTCTTCCCTGCTTATCGAAAGACAAATCAGGCCAAAGCCTTGGTGTTGTGATTGAAGTTCGCTACGACCCCGAACAAGAGTGGCAAAGATGGCCGCACCCTGTATGGGTTTCGCAAGAAGATTGTTCGATCTATTTTAGCAGTGATTCATTACCGTCCGATTTTTTCCAGGCTGCAATTTATAACACGCTCTCAGTTCGGGTTACTGGTGCAGTTGAATCCGACGTTAATCTTTCATGTGAAGTAGAAGGTGACAGTGGATGCGTAACGGAAGTTCTCGATCTATCCGATCGATTCGCCTGGCGAAAGGTTCACTCCACCAGCATTTACTATGAAGCTGGCAACCTCGGAACCCCCTACCAGCAAGACGATACGGAATCGCTCGAAAACGTAGCTAAGAGATACGCAGAAATTGCCTCCAAAGCGACTCAAGCGGAGTTGTCACTTGCCTGGCTGGATATCTCCTATCGGATCGGCGACCTTGTGGAACGAATTGATGGCCGAACGCTTGAGCTCTCTTCCAATCCTGGAACCAAACCGTTCGTTCAAAGCATTTTGCATGACCTTGAAGCTCAAAGCACAAAACTCATCGTTAGTGGTTAAAAATGAATAGAAAATATCCATATCGTGACAAATTGAAACATCTTGCACAAGTCGGCAGCGGCTATGGGGTGCAATTGGTCAGGCTGACGTCCGTGTTGGAGGAAAACCGTTACAACGCCAAAGCTGTGGAGTTTGAAACAGACGGCTCAACAAAGCTTGTCAGTTCGGAAATCTTCACAGTGACCAATCTCGCCGAGCCAGCCGACACAACCGGCCAAGTGCCCGAAGATACAGATGCCGTCGCAGTCGATGTAGAGGGCAAATGGGTGGTATTTGTAAGACCTTCCACACCAGCCGCATTTCCAGCTCGGGTTGTCAGTTCACAGGGAAGCGCGGTTTACACCGTCAAGGAACAGGTCATAACTGGCTCAAGTACTTTTCAGGACAAATCTGGGGCATCCAATCTCAATGCCATCAATCTAGCTGAGCTAACAATAGGCTCGGGTGCCGCAGTCGATGACGATACTAAAGTGCTTGTCAGAGAGGTAAGAGACAACGGCGATCCGCCCACCTCACGCTACGTTTTCGATCATCCAACCTATGCAAAGTATCTGAGTTAAATCCATGGCTTATAATCCAACATGGTCAAACGGCAATGCTTCTGGCCGTCTTGAGGCGGGTGTTCATACAGTCGATCTCGACGACCCAAACGAACTCGCTTCTGCAATAAACAGGCGACGGAGCTTGACCTATCAGAGCCAACAGGATTTCTCATCAGCATTTTACAGCGGAGCCGATGTAAAAAAATCTCCGATATCCACAACCTCAACACCGTCTGCAAGCTTTGATAATCTGCGTAGCAATTTGATAAACAAAATCATCAATGCACCAAATGGATTAATGGGAGGAACGCCAACGAGTCCGTCTGAAATGGACTGGCTCTGGCCGGAGAGTGGAAGCGATGAAAATAAAGTAATCGTTTCCGCAACACCAAGTGAAGGTGAGATTAACATCTTCGACAAGCTCAATGGCACCACTAACTGGACAGACCCCACTTTGACGTCCTATGAGACGAAAATACGGGCTGTTCATTTCAACGAACTTCGCCAGGTCGCCGAGTGGCTGCGGAGAGGTCGCTGGGAGCTACCAATTTATTGGGCTGCGGGAATTCTTTCAGTCTTGCCTGATACACCCTGGATTACCGAGCAACTTGGAAACAGCGCCTCTGGCGAATTGAGGCAGATTGGCTTCGTGAAAATTCAGGACGAATCAACCCCTATTAAAGGTTTGTCCAATGTCACCGTGCGTTCAAGCAGTTATTTCGAGATTACCGCTGACTATGATTGCAACGTAGAACTATACAGATGCCTTCGGCCTATCGATTATATAGATGAACCACCAACCTGGAATGAATACGACCCTCCTGATGACTTAGCCTGGGACACAGCTGGTGGAACCGGAGCAAATGACGCAGTTTATATCGGTTCGCTATCCTTGACGGCCGATGAACCAAACACGCTATCTAACAGCGCCTTCGCAACTGCACTTCAGGCTATGGTCGATGGAGCCGAGAAGAATTTTCTCGTTCGCAGAAGCGATACTGGACCCGAAGGCGTAAGAATTTCAAGCGGTGTAGTTGTCGATTTTGACCTTAATACACCACCCAACTAAGAGGTACCAGGATGTCATTTCTATGTTTAGTTTCAGATCTCGCCAGCTTCGGAACGGCCGGCCTGATGGGAGCAATGTGGCTTTGGGAACGTAAGCTTAGCCAAACGCGCGAAAGACAACTGAGCGAAGCTCACTCAAGAATCGTAAGAGACGAGGAGCGGCTGGAAAAATTCACGCAAGTCGTCGAGCAAAACACAACTGCCATCGCGCGCTTCAATGAAATTCAAAGAGAATCCGGCGAAGTGCTGAAACATCTACTCGAGGAACTCCACCATGGGCACATCAATTAGAAAAACCTTACCGCTTGTTTTGTTTTTGGGGCTTCTTGTCGGCTGCGAAACACCACACGCGACACTCGATTTAATCAGCGTCGCACGCAAAGGCATGGCTACGACAAGACAGTCACAATCTGCACTTCATCAAGAGATAATTACTCATCTGGAAACCCGGAAAAAAAGCCTGGACCATGCATTCGATACGGATGTGGTGCTAGTCGCATCGGGCAAATTGCAAAACTCTGATGGCGAAGAGATAACCCTGTCCCCTGAGTGGGTAATCTCGGCAAGAAAAGGCTACGCAGCCGCCCGCGATATTATCGACAGTGAAATCCAGTCCGCACAAAGAACTCACTCGACACAGATGGACAACATCGTGGCTGCAGACGAGGCATTGGATATGGCGTCTCAACTAATCGTGCAGCAATGGGATGTCAGTGAAAAGATTAAACAGCAACTATTGAACATTCAAAGGAGATTCTCAGATGGCCGATGAACTGGTCGAACAAATCCTCGTCAGGGCAACCCAGCGTGCTTACGATGGGTGGGCTGTTGAGCATCCATCACTTGCAGCTGTTATAGATCGGATAACACTTACCCAGCGCAGTATCGAACCGCTACGGGAATCTGAGCAATATAAACAGGCGGTAGAGTCCTATCAGCGTGGCAGGAATGAACTGGAGCTGCTCAACAAGCTTACAGAAATCGCCGGGCCGATAATTCAAAAGATACTTTCCACATAAAAGGAGAAAACTCATGAGATCTTTTTTGCAGCGAATTTCATCCAGGAAATTTCTCGCCACCCTTGGAGTGCAGATAGCGTCGGTGGTTGCACTGTTCTGGCCGGAACATGAATCGACAATCAACATCGCTGCGGTGCGGATATCCGCTCTGATTATTCTTCTGCTGGCTGGGCTTGGTTACGGAAAAATAGAGGCCCAGGTCGATGCCTCAAAAAAGGATGAATAGATTAATCCTTCCTGAAAGGCCGAAGTGGGACAACTGGAAAAAAATCGGCAAGTAAATGGGGTTGACTGTTTGATGGCTGAAGCCTATACTTCAAGTAGTATGCAAAAGCGGTCAAGCATAAATAAACACGCAGACGATGGTAAGAACCCTGCTGCGGTGGCGTTAGGGCGGCTTGGCGGATTAAAAGGCGGCAAGGCAAGGGCAACAAAACTGTCTGCCGAAAAGCGGAGCGAGATCGCGAAAAAAGCGGCGGAAGCACGTTGGCACAAAGGGGATTGATTGTATGGCTAAGAAAAAAAGAAGGCTAAAAAAGCTTCAAATTCTTTGGGTAAGAATAGCCCTTGGGCGCGTGTTAGCCAAGAGGTGGTGCAAGGATGGGAACTGAGGAGGGAGCTTATAGAAAAGGTTGAACAGCAGCTTGATGCAAAAGTCATTGTTTATTTTACTGCCTTCAACAAAGAAGACGCAATGATTTCAGACAATGACGCCGAGATGATTGAAAACATATTATCCGTGGAGCATTCAGGTGGCAAGGTTGTGCTTATTTTAAATTCAGCCGGTGGGTCTGGTTTGGCTGCAGAGAGGATTGTAAATGTTTGCAGGGCTTATTCTGATAATCAATTTGAAGTAATAGTTCCTCATATGGCAAAGTCCGCGGCAACGCTGATTTGCTTTGGTGCATCTTGTATTCACATGAGCCCCACCGCCGAGCTAGGGCCAGTTGACCCACAGGTAAAATATATTAATGACCTAGGCCAAGAGACGTGGATTTCAGCAGAAGAATATGTAAGCTCTTACCAGAGTTTATTAGATCGGGCTGTATCTGATGAAGTTAGCCGCGTAGAGGCGATTGTTCAGCAGCTAACTAGGTACGACTCTAGACATATTGAGCAATTGAAATCTGCTCAAGCTTTGTCAGAAAATATTTCGATAAAACTATTAAAGCACGGAATGATGTTGAAAGATTCGGAAGCTACAATAAAAAAGAATATTGTTAATTTCTTAATACACAAGAAAACCGCATCGCACGGACGTATGATTACCTTGGAAGAAGCAAAGAAATGCGGATTGAAGGTTGAAGAGATACCATTGCGATCAAATTTGTGGAATTGGATTTGGGAGCTGTTCATTAGGGCCGACTGGGTCGTTTCGGTCCACTCCAACAAAATCTTGGAATCCAATGAAACGGCTCTGCGTATTTAGGGGTGAAAAAACAGAAAAAGCCATGAAAAAAAATAAGCAAAAACATGTTGAGGCCGCGAAAGAATCTTTAAGCGAAATATTAAAGGAAATCGAGCCTTACTTGCCAAAAACGCCTAAGGTTAAACAGGAACCACACAGAGAATGGAAGTTGGTAATAAAAGGCGAACTTCCGCCGCTTAATTCTGTATAAAGTTTTTAAATAATAATATTGACGATTCTTGACCGATCATACATAGCGGCCAGTGAAATCAATAATGGTTTGGCTCTTCTGGGGGTAGTTCGCTTTGGCCACTCGCACACAGCTTCCTAATGAATAGATTAATCCTTATTACCCCAAAACTCAGGGAATGAACTGAAGCTGCTCACCTGCCTGGCCCGCCGCTTGCTTCGCTTCTTCCAAATAACTCCTGGCGGCAGTGTATCTCGGGTTGGCATCCAGGCAACACTGATAGTAATAGACAGCCTTCTCGTAGAAGCCCTCTTCATGATGAATGCGGCCCATGTAAAAAAGGGAAACAGCATCAGAGGGATACTCGGTCAATAGCTGCTCGAAGACTTCTTTGGACTGGCTGAAGTTGCCGACCTGATACTCACCTATTGCGCTGTTCCGAAGTTCGGTTTTCGTCGGTTCGCATCCTGCCAACATAACAGCCGAAAGCAATAAGATTAGCATTAGTTTTTTCATTTATCCGCACTCCTTTGGGATAAGTGGCTGTGAAAACAACCCGCTATCAGCTAACATCATATTCATGCAGAAGCGGTTTGTCATCCAAATACATTCAGGATTTGGCCCAATTCATTACGATTTAATGCTCGAAAGCAGAGAAACACTGGCTACCTGGAAGCTTAGCGAGGCTCTTGTAGCATTGGCCCAGCAAGGCGAAATCCCGGCAAGGAAGCTACCAGACCATCGAACGGCTTATCTTGACTACGAAGGGCCTGTAAGCGGCAATCGCGGGCAGGTCAATATTTACGACAAGGGAACTTATGCTCTTTTGGATCAAACCAATAGCCAGTGGGAAGTGCAACTCAATGGCGAGAAGGTTAGCGGGCGATTCGTCCTGGAATTAAAAGACGCAGCTGAGGGAATTTGGTCGTTTTCCGCTTTATCGTCGGAATAACTATCTCTTTCGCCCTATGGGCTTGAACTGAAGCGACAAATGCTTCTCCACCAATTCTATATTCTCCATCGAGACGCGTTTCTTCTTTATAGGCCAGGTCAGTTCCGGTTTGATTGGCTCGGAATCCACAGCCGCGACAACCGCTGCGATAACTGAACCCAGCTCCTCCACTGAAACTCCCGCAAGACTTGCATCTTGCCCGGAATTCTCAGCCGCATTTTTCAGGACATTCGACTCGAATGTCTTCCGGATATTTTCCAATTGCTGATTTATGGCAAAACGCGGAATGGGCATACTTCCAAGCCGGCATTGCGTAAGCTTTACCTGGAGTTTCCCTTCTTCAGTAAAATCAAATGCCAGATCAAATGACAGGACTTTGCTCTTATTTGCAACGCTTATCATAAAAGTAAGGATATTGTCTTTAAATAGCACCATAGGTTGAGCAAGGCCCATCTCGGAAAGCTTTTGGCTGACAATTATGGGCTCATCGCCAGGAATCACCGCAGTGATTTCATCCATGGATGCCAGATAGCAATTGAATTGATCCTGAGAAACAGCCCATACAAAAGGTGCATTTCTTTGTGCGGAATTTCCAAAGTCCTGAAGCCTTCTCAAAAAGTCCTTGGCTGACTGTTCTCGCTGCGGCTGGGTGAGCTGGAAAGGTTTATATTCAGCGGGTATTCGACTTGATAGAAGATAAATCCAAACTGTCGCAACAAGCAGTCCAATTACCGCAACTATTAACAGCCGTTTAAATCCCTTTTTGAATTTCATGGGCAATATATTAAACGCCATTCCATGAGAAATCACGCAAGAGTTGCCCAGTTTGGCTTTTCAAAATTAGAGCAATGGCAGAAACTTTTCCAATTCGTATTGCGTCACACGAGCGCGATAGTTGTCCCATTCAATTTTTTTGTTCTCGATAAACTTCTCGAAGATATGATCTCCAAGGGCCTCGCGGACAAACTCGCTTTTTTCGCAAAGATCGACAGCATGGCCCAGATCACGCGGTAACGATTCGATTTCCAGTTTCTCCCGCTCAGTTGCCGTAAGCGAATAGACATCCCGCTCGACCGGTTCAGGTAGCTCGTAATTTTCCGCTACCCCCTTCAGGCCCGCAGCAAGCATTACTGTAAAGGCAAGGTACGGATTGCAGGCTGGGTCTGGCGAACGAAGCTCTGCACGAGTGGCCTTTTCCTTGCCCGGTTTATATTCAGGAACTCGAACCATTGCTGAGCGGTTCTTCCGGCCCCAACTGATGTAACACGGAGCCTCAAAACCCGGCACGAGACGCTTATAGCTGTTTACCCACTGGGCGATAATCGCACAAAACTCCGGTGCGTGTTTCAACAGGCCGGCGATATAAGATTTTCCGACAGCTGAAAGATTATACTCATCGCCAGGATCGAAAAATGCGTTCTTGTCACCCTTGAACAGCGACTGGTGCGTATGCATTCCGCTGCCATTTTCTCCGAAAATAGGTTTGGGCATGAAGGTGGCATAAACACCGTTACGGGCGGCAACTTCTTTGACACATTGACGGTAAGTCATGCAATTATCCGACATTCTCAGGACTTCATTATAGCGGAGGTCTATCTCGTGCTGGCTGGGGGCGACTTCGTGATGGCTGTATTCGACTTCTATACCCATTCCCTGCAACATAAGAACCGTTTCACGACGCATATCTACCGCGAGGTTTTGAGGTGTCAAATCGAAATACCCCCCCTTGTCAAGAACGCTGCATTTGGTGGAGTTATCGTTGAAATAGAAATATTCAAGCTCCGGCCCGACAAACATCTTAAAACCCATCTTGGCGGCTTTATCGATCATTCGGCGAAGTGCATATCTCGGGTCGCCATCATATGGGGTTTCATCAGGCCGCCTAACATCACAGAACAACCTCGCTACCGAACCATCCTGAGGCCGCCACGGCAAGATGGAGAAACTGTCCGGGTCGGGAAAGGCGATCATGTCGGACTCTTCAATTCGAGCAAAACCCTCTATGCTCGACCCGTCAAAGCCCATCCCCTCGTACATCGCCCTTTCGAGTTCATCTGGCGTAATGGCGAAGCTTTTTAAAACTCCCAATACATCAGTAAACCATAAGCGGATAAAGGCGACATTTTTTGCGGTGCATTGCTTTAGGACATGCTCTATCTTTTTGCTGTCAGACATCTTTATCACCTTTCAGAATTATTCAGCATTGGATTTTAAAAGCTCAATAATTATATCCGAACAAATAAGATAAATATGACTTGCAGAATATTTTCCAGCCAATGAGTATCAAGCAATTGAAGACGCTTATCAAGTTTGAAAATGTATAAAAAAGAGCTGCGGCTGAGCCTCGCCACAAGGGCAAAACCAACCGCAGCTGGGAAAAGGAACTTTCAAGCTCCTTCTGTTTCAGTAGGAGCTAAGTTTTCATTTGTCCATTATCAGCGGATGAACAACATGTCACGATAAACCGGCATCGGCCAATAGCTCGAATCAACGAGCAGTTCAAGCTTGTCACCGAATTCGCGAAGCGTATTCATCGCAGGAATTACCTTACCATGCTGATATTTGGCACTAGTCAAAGCGCCGTCACACTCGCCGTTTGACGAAACATCATCCAGAGCCGTAGCTGCCGAACGAAAATCGCCAATAGTCTTGGCAATATCTTTTAAAAGTTCAAGCTGGCTGGACTCTTCGACGCCTGCTGCCTTGGCATTGTTGACAGCAGCTGCGACGTCTGCTTGATACTTCAAGCAAGCCGGCAGAATCATCGTGTGCGCCATCATCGACGCGGTGCTGGCCTCGATACCGATTGTCGTGGCGTAATTTTCCAGGAGGATTTCCTCTCGGCTACGGAGTTCACGCTCGCTGTAAACGCCATACTTGCTGAACAGCTCGATGGACTCCTTGGAAGTCGCCAACGGCACGCAATCGACAGTGCTCTTGAGATTCGGCAAGCCACGCTTCTCGGCTTCGGCGGCCCAATCATCGGTATAGTTATCGCCATCAAACAGCACCGGCTTGAATTCCCTGATAAGCTCAGGCAAAAGTTCCTGCGCGGCAGTATTGAGGTCGGCCCCGTTTGCAACCGTCTCTTCAAGCTTGGTAGCAATATAATCGAGTGATTCTGCCACGATCGTATTGAGTACGATATTCGGCCCGGCCACAGACTGACTGGAACCGACTGCCCGGAATTCAAACTTGTTTCCGGTGAAGGCAAACGGGCTGGTTCGGTTACGGTCGCCCGCATCACGCGGAAGCTTGGGCAGCATGGAAACACCGACTTCAATATGGTCGGCCTTCTTGCTGGTCTTTGCACCGCCGTTTATCAGCTGCTCGAATACATCAGAGAGCTGATCACCAAGGAACACACTGATAATCGCAGGCGGAGCTTCGTTAGCGCCTAGCCTATGATCATTGCCGGCTCCGCTGGCACTGAGTCGAAGCAGGGCTGAGTACTTATAGACAGCTCTTACTGCCGCAGCACAGAAAATAAGGAATTGTGCATTTGCGTGCGGGGTATCGCCCGGTTCGAGAAGGTTCTCGCCTTCATCGGTCGTTATAGACCAGTTATTGTGCTTTCCGGAACCGTTAATACCGGCGAAAGGCTTTTCGTGAATCAGGCACTCAAAACCATGGCGCGGAGCAAGCTTTTTAAGCGTCTCCATGACCAGCATTTGATGGTCGGTCGCAAGGTTTGACGTCTCGAAAGTCGGAGCAAGCTCATACTGTGCGGGAGCGACTTCGTTGTGACGGGTCTTTATCGGAACGCCAAGACGAAGCAGTTCGTACTCGACCTCAGCCATGTAAGAAAGCACACGGTCCGGAATCGCACCGAAATAGTTGTCATCCAGCTCCTGACCCTTGGGTGGCTTGGCTCCAAAGAGTGTCCTGCCGGTATTGATTAGGTCGGGACGATTAAGATAAAAGTGCCTGTCGACCAAGAAGTATTCCTGCTCTGCACCAACTGTCGTATATACCCGCTTTGCTGTTGTGTTGCCGAACAACCGTAGCAAGCGAAGCGCCTGAGCGTTGATAGCCTCCATCGAACGCAAAAGCGGAGTCTTCTTATCCAGGGCTTCACCGCTCCAACTCAGGAACATTGTCGGAACAACCAACGTCGAACCGTTGGGGTTATCCAGAATAAATGCCGGGCTTGAAGGATCCCAAGCGGTGTAACCACGGGCTTCGAATGTAGCTCTCAAACCGCCCGAAGGAAAGCTGCTGGCATCTGGCTCGCCGCGGACAAGGTCCTTGCCGCTGAACTGGGCCAAGGCTTCACCATTGGCAGTCGGTGTAATGAAACTGTCATGCTTTTCCGCCGTCTTGCCGGTCATCGGATGGAACCAGTGAGTAAAGTGGGTAGCGCCGTGTTCGATTGCCCAATCACGCATAGCCAGGGCAACGGCATCGGCAACTTCCGGATAAAGCTCATCACCGGCCTTGATTGTCTTTTGGAGTTCGTTGAAAACCGACTTCGGCAGCCTTTCGCGTTGGACGTTCTCACCGAAGACGTGCTCGCAATAAACTTCTCTTACGTCGGTGTCCTCATAATTGACCGCCCCGCCGACAGGCTGAACTTTACTGATAGCATCGATTGCACTGTGACGAATGTTTGATGGCATTTTCTTTTCCCTTACTAAATTCCTTTTCCTTATTGTGCCCTGAATCAGATGATTGACATCCCGGCTGGCAAGCCATATCAACTCATCCGAATAAAAACCTAGACAGTACCTATTCGCACTTACCGTGCCAAAACTGGTCTTTTTACATAATTCCCTTATGCGACTAGCTTTAAATTAATATCCAAAAGGCGGACGCCTTTGATATAGGCTACATATTTGTCACTCAAGGTCTATTGTTGTTACAATTATGTAATACCATGGCTGCGACACGACGAATTTGAATGGCCAGTTAGACGATGCTATCCGATAGCGTCATGGCCCTCCTCGCCCGTCCTTATCCTGACGCAGCGTTCGAGTGGAATTACAAATATCTTTCCATCGCCGATATTTCCGGTCCGGGCACCTTCGACAATAGCGTTAACTGTAGGCTGAACAAAATCCTCGTTCACTGCGACCTCGAGGCGGAGTTTCTTGAGAAGGTTCACTTCGAAATCAACGCCACGGTAGGTCTCGTGATATCCCATCTGCTGTCCGCAACCCAGGCAGTTTGTGACTGACATCTTAAAAACTTTTGCGTTATAAAGTGCCTGTTTTACGTCGTTGAGCTTTTCGGGCTGAATGTATGCGATTATTAATCTCATTTTTATCACCTCAATTTATTCAGTTACAAAAATCTGGAAACCGGCATAAGACTCCATACCATGCTCGCCAATATCCAGGCCGCGGAGTTCTTCTTCTTTTGAGACACGCAGGCCGATTGTCTTCTTGATTGCAAAGAAAACGATTCCCATGGCTACCATCGCAAATGCACTCACCGCTAAGGCGCCTAGTATCTGCACGCCCAACTGTGCCAGTCCGCCACCGTAAAGCAAACCGTCGCGAGCGAGTCCCAAAGAAGACTTGCCAAAAATACCGACAGCAATTGTACCCCAGAGGCCGTTCATGAAGTGAACCGGAACAGCACCTACAGGATCGTCAACTCCTACACGGTCAAGCAATGCAACGCCAAGAACAACAATAACGCCGCCGATTGCACCGATGACTATTGCTGCCCACGGATCGACGAACGCACATGGAGCTGTAATCGCTACCAGGCCAGCCAGTGCACCGTTCATAGTCATGGAAAGGTCCGGCTTTCCAAATAATACCCAAACGGTAATCATGGCCATGACAGCGCCAGCCGCAGCAGCGAGGTTTGTGTTCATCGCTACAAGGGCAGCCGAGGCCCCACCGTCAGAGGATATGCCCAAGGTTGAGCCGGGATTAAAACCAAACCAGCCGAACCAGAGAATAAACACGCCCAGAGACGCAAGCGGAATCGAATGGCCCGCAATGGCCCTGGCCTTGCCGTCACCGTTGAACTTGCCAATACGTGCACCGAGCATCATCGTGCCGACAAGGGCTACGCAGCCGCCGGTGGCGTGAACGACCGTCGAGCCGGCAAAATCGCCAAAGCCCAACTCAGCCAGCCAGCCGCCGCCCCAAATCCAATGGCCGATAATGGGATACACAAGACCGCTTATGAAAACAGTGTAGATTAGATAGGCGGGGAACTTCATTCGCTCTGCCATGCCGCCGGCGACGATAGTCGCAGCCGCTCCACAAAACGCCGCCTGAAACAGCCAGAACGCCCAAAGCGGAACGCCTGAGGGATTTTCCGCGTTTGACAGACCGAAACCCACCGACCCGAAAAGGCCATTAGAACTGCTGCCAAACATCAGCGCATATCCGACAAGGAAGAACATGATGCTGGCTGTGCAGTAATCCAGAAAGTTCTTGGTCAGAATATTGCAGGCGTTTTTGGAACGGATAAAACCAGCCTCGACCATACCGAACCCAGCCTGCATGAAAAACACCAGAAACGCCGCAAGAAGCACCCAAACCGTATCGATCCCTGTGCCGAGCATTTCCGTTACCGAAGCAGGTTCATCTGCAGCCTGGGCCGTGCCCGAAGTCAAAAACAATATCAAAACCGGGCAAATAATTGCCAAAAGCAAATACTTTCTGCGATCCAACAGTCTCATAATCTTTCACCCTTTCAGAATTCTCATATCTATTTACGGTTAGTAAATTACCAGGCGTAGCTAAGGGTTACGCCGCCGTAAAACTCATCGTTAATCAGTTCATCCCGCAAAGCCTGACTGAAGTTTAAAAAACCTGTCACGCCCGCTCTGCCATACTGCTGGTGTATATCAAAGGCGCTGCTTATGTCGTAATTCACAGCCAAGCCGTAGTTGAGATTGGCAAGTTTGGTGGTCCCTTCGCTGCCAGTGGCGAGTATGCCATCCATGTATCGATGATCTATTCCCAGAACGAGCGAAGGAGAAACTGTGATGTCTTTCAGAACCGGAGTGTTTTCCATACCGAGATCGCTAAGTGTGAAATCGTGGCTGATGCCGACTTCCATCCAGATACCGTCGGCCAGATCAAAGTCATAGTAGAAAGCAAAATACGGATTCAAGACTGAACTTTCAGTACCGAAAAGCACACTATCATCAAAACTCAGCGAGAAATACCACTCGTAAGTATCGTGCCCGTCGCCGGAGAACGGCGGGAAAGTATATGCGATCCAGCCGGTTTCGAATGTGGTGGCCAAAGCTTCAATATCGTAGGCCCAGTAAAGTGCGTAGTCGACTTCCTGGTTATTTCCATCATAAGCCGGCGTCAGTTGATCCTGAGCTGCAAACCACTCGAACCAAACACAACCGCCGAATCGGCCAAATTCGCCGGCGTCTAATTCTGCGCCGACGGCGAGTTGATGGTTGGGCTTTTCGCGACCTTCTCCGGGGTACTCACTAAAGTTGATCCCGCGGAAGATGTAATCGCTAACCAGTGTGTAATCGAGCGAGAAAGTAACCGGCAATGGTTTTTCCCATTCACTCCCAGCCGGCTCAGTTGCCTCTTGGGCCTGGAGGCAGGGAACCAGCAAAACTAACAATAAAACAATAATGGGGGCCTTCCATCGCATCACGTCTTCTCCTCAAAAAGCAAATTCCTGTTTCAGCCCCGAACGCCAAGGCTGATGCCTGCTTTAATAGCATTGAGCGTGCCAAAAAACATATTTAGCTATAACTGCTTATTTTTAAGGGTGTAACGTTTAGAATCCAGAACCGAGCGCCAATGCCAAAAAGTTACATTCTTGTATTATCTAAAGATTTTTATTACACTTTTGTCATATACTTGCTTGTGGTTTACATAATTGAAAGAAGGATTGGGCAATGGCTAAAGAGGCACAGACAACCAAAAAAACGGCTGACAAAAAAGAAGGCCATAGCGAACTCGGCCCGCTTTACAGAATATCGAATTTATTGGCTACGGATATTTCTCAACGCCAGATGCTCTCCGAAGTTCTCGATATTCTCCACAGCGACCTTGGCATGACTCGCGGAACCATTATGCTTTTGAGCCTGGACGGCCAGGAGTTGAGCCTCGAAGTTGCACATAATCTTTCGGAGCGACAAAAGCAGGCAGCCAGATTCCCCAAAGGTGAAGGCATTACCGGTCGAGTCGTTGAAAGCGGAAAACCGGTCATCGTACCGAAAGTTTCAAAAGAGCCGCAATTCCTCGACCGCATCCACAAACGAAAAACGCTTACAAAGGATGAGATCAGCTATTTCTGTGTGCCGATTCTAATTGGCAGCGAGGTCGTTGGCACGCTCTCAGCCGACCGTATTTTCGATGAATCCGCTTCGCTGGAAGAGGATGTACGCCTGCTTAGCATCGTCGCCAGCATGATAGCCAACAACGTACACCTCCGCCGAGCCGCAGAAGCGGAAAAACTCGCACTCGAAGAAGAAAATGTCCGCCTGCGAAGTGAACTGGAAGATCGCTTCCGGCCCGAAAACATCATCGGAAATTCCGGTGCTATGCGCGAAGTTTACCGTGCTATTCACCAGGTTTCATCCAGCGACACGACCGTACTAATACGCGGCGAATCTGGTACAGGTAAGGAATTGGTAGCCCATGCGGTGCACTACTCCAGCCCTCGCGGCAAGGGCCCGTTTATAAAGGTCAACTGTGCCGCTCTTAGCGAGAACCTGCTGGAGAGCGAACTTTTCGGCCACGAAAAGGGCGCATTTACTGGCGCCATTCAGGCTCGAAAGGGTCGGATCGAGGAAGCAGAAGGCGGAACGTTGTTTCTTGATGAAATCGGCGACTTTTCGCCAGTGGTGCAGGTAAAGCTCCTGCGGACTTTACAGGAGAGAGAATACGAACGTGTAGGCAGCAGCGAAACTCGCAAGGCTAACGTAAGAATAATCGTCGCAACCAACCGCAACCTGGAAACAGCCGTCGAAAACGATTCCTTCCGGCAGGACCTTTATTACCGCATCAATGTCTTCCCGATTTTACTTCCGCCGCTGCGGGAAAGAAAAGACGACATACTTCTTCTGGCCGATTTCTTCGTGGAAAAATATGCCAAAATAATGAACAAAGACATCCGGCGAATCACGACTCCGGCAATTAACATGATGGTCGCCTATCACTGGCCGGGAAATGTCCGCGAACTCGAAAACTGCATTGAACGGGCTGTGCTTTTAAGTACTGACGGCGTAATACACGGCCATCATCTGCCGCCGACACTTCAGACTTCGGACGAGTCCGACACGGTTGGTAGCGGAAGCCTGCAGGAACGCGTAGATTTATTCGAACGCGATATCGTTGTAGATGCCCTCAAACGCACGGGCGGAAATATGGCTGCTACCGCGCGCGACCTGGGCACGACGCCACGCATAACACGCTACAAGATCAAACATCTGGGAATTGACGTTAAAAAGTATTCAAGAAGCTAAAAAATAGCCTCTGTTTGACACGCCCCTTGAAGATTTTCGTCGTAACGCAAACAACTTGTAGGATGGGCATGCTTGCCCACCGACTGTTTAACTATTTATTGTCCTAATTTTTTGATTTCGTGGATGAAGGCGATTTCTGAGTTGGTACCGCGTTCTATATCTTTGAGATCCACGCAGTTTTCGGTAAGCTTGACGGCTACCTTGCCCAAAACTATGCCGGCACTAATTAAGATTCCAAGGGTTGGGTGGTCAGCCAGAATAAATGGCCCTCCAGCCCCAGCAGCTCCCATTAGGAATTTACCATCCAATACATCATATATCTTACCCAAGCGTGTTTTTAGGCCGTGCTTTTCTATGGCCCACTCGTAGTCTTCAAGTTTTTGGGCAATTTCATCGGTGATAAAACCCTGACTTTTGTCGACCATATCCTTATCGAGCCAGTGAATGAGCCGTCTGTATTTATTGCGGGCTTCGGTGTCTTTGCGAAACTCAAGGACCTGTTCCCAACTTAGCTGATCTTCGTCAACAAGTCCAAGGTCTGAGATACTCGCAACGACGACATCGTGCTTACCTTCTTTATATGCCTCCTGATGGTCCTTTTTATTTTCGTATACTGGAGTTACAGGACGACCAAGTTGTAGCTGAAGATCATTAGCGATGCTGCGAGCCATGGTTGCGCCTATTCCCTGCTTCTGCATGGCTGTTTTACCTAGTTGGTTTTCATAGGCATCAATGATCTCGAGCAGGTGAAGTGGAATCTCTCCATTCGGCAGAAATTTTTTCGCAAATGAAACCATAGTGATGATTACAGCAAAATCTATTTCAGCGGGAGTGCCAATTGCAAATCGTACTGATTCTGGAATGTTCTCTATTGTATACACAAAGGGATACCAGACACGATCATAACAGAGTGCTGCAGTCTTCCATTTACCTTCGAGATTAATGGCGGCTGTTTCATCAGGGCCAGGAACAGGGCTTTCCTTGCACGATTGAAGGGCAAGATTTTTTGTTTCTGCAAAATAGGACTCTGCTAGATTAGGATTAGTCAGCATTCCCATAATTTTCGCATAAGTCTGTGGGTACTTTTTAGCTAACTGTTCCAAGGTAGGGTTTGTTTCTTCCTCAAATTGTTCTGACATGGCTACACCCCTTCGTGAATCTTCCATTTAAGTATTAGAGATAGGTGATTATGAATATAAAGAAGTTTTTAGACAATATTTAAAATTAAGTTCGTAGCTTGCATAGCTGAACATGCCACCCCACTCCTCTAAAAATTCCAAAAAATTCTTTTCCTGGCCCGGCCGGGATTTAGCTGCACTGCCAAAAGTTTTCCTTACCGCTTTGCGCGCGAAGTGCCGTTTTGGACGGGTATATATGGAAGGGTTATGCTTTCCCGAATTTTTCAGCAAATATTCCGAAATTTTCGTTTTTTGACAATTTAATAAGTGTAAAGGAACCCAAGCCTATCAACAGCCATAGCTTAGGCCATTTCAAAACTTGTCAGAATTGGGCAGCTTTGGGCAGAATCGGGCACATTTGGGCAGAACTGGGTAGAATCGGGTAGCTTTGGGCAGAATCGGGCAGTTTTGGGTAGTTTCGGGCAGTCCACAGATTACACAGATTGACTGATTAACCGGTTTCCAGGTAACGACGCTGTGCGCTATCAATGTTCGTTAACTAATCCCGCCGGGTAAGCTGGCGATGCCAAAGAGTTGCAAACTGGCAGAAATAATTCATAATTACTGCTTCGATTTTTACATGAAGGAGCAACCACATGGCTGCAGACAGACTCATGGTTAGCGTTTCGGGTGTTCGTGGAACTATCGGCAGCACTCTGACTTGCAGCGTTGCCTGCGATTTCGGCTCAGCGTTTGGAACGATGCTGGGCGCGGGCAAGACCGTGGTTATGGGCCGAGACACCCGCCCTTCCGGTGTGATGATACGCAATGCCGTAACGGCTGGCCTGCTGGCCTGTGGCGTCAACGTGGTAGACCTTGGCGTTGTAACCACTCCCGGCGTTGCACTGATGGTGCGAAAGCTCAACGCCGACGGCGGCGTTATTATCACCGCCTCGCACAACCCGATTGAATATAACGGCATCAAATTCCTTCAGCCGTCCGGAACCGGCCTGTCTGTCGATCAGGCTGCGGAGTTAAAGAAGATATGGGAAAGCGGCCAATTTGCCTTCGCCGACTCGCTCGGACAGGGAACAGAGTCGCAAGATGCAACAACGCACGTCAAGCACATTGATGAGGTTTGCCAAACGATAGATGTTAATGGCGTCGCGGCGAAAAGGTTCAAGGTTGTGCTGGACAGCATCAATGGAGCCGGCTGCGAAGTAACACCGATTCTGCTGGAAAAACTCGGCTGCGAGGCGGTGCATATCAACAGCGAGCCAACCGGGCATTTTGCCCACAAGCCAGAGCCGATTGAAGAAAACCTGAGCGGTCTTTGTGAGGCTGTCAGAAAACACAAAGCGGATATCGGCTTCGCCCAGGACCCTGACGCCGACCGCCTGGTTGTGGTTGACGAAAGGGGCAATTTCATCGGCGAGGAATATACATTGGCCCTGGCGACCGCATATGTACTCAAGCACCGCAAAGGTAAAATCGCGACGAATCTGGTCACGTCACGAATGATCGACGACATAGCCGCCGCTGCCGGTTGCGAAGTGGTTCGCACACCCACCGGAGAAGCCAACGTCGCTAACGCAATGGAAGCTCAGGGCTGCATATTCGGCGGCGAAGGAAATGGCGGCGTAATCGAGCCGCGCATCGTTCCGGTCCGCAACAGCCTCGTCGGTATCGCATTGACACTTGCGTACATGGCTGAAACGTCCAAAAAACTAAGCGAGCTTGCAGCTGAGATTCCGAGCTATATAATGCTCAAGACCAAACTCCCCTGCGCTCCGGAAGCAGCCAGCGAAGTGGCCAGGCGAGTCCGGGACATTTACGAATCTAATGATGCTGCAAAGTTTGACGAAGCCGACGGCCTGCGAATCGATATTCCGGAAGGCTGGCTGAGTGTGCGGGCGTCCAACACCGAGCCGATAATGCGAATAACGGCTGAGGCGTCGGACGAAAAAACGGCCCAAAGCCTTATCAGCCAGGTCCAGAAAATCGCCGACGAAATAGTCCATAAAGGCTGAATTTCGGGCATAAAGCAGGGTAAATTTGATGGCATTTTTATGAACAACTCGTTGAGCAGTGGCCTATTATGAAACGGCAGCCTTGTTTGGCGTGTTTTGCTTTTAGCCGTCTAAGAATAACGTAATTAATTACTTATATAGGGCTCTTGACACACTTGACGCTCAAACATATACTGCCTCGATTCTCCGCAGCCAACAGAAACGGAAACGGCCTGCGGAAGTCGAAATACTTAGCCGTAATTAGACGAGGGCTTGTAAATTGGCTAAAAAAGCAACTGCCAAAAAGAAAGTAGCAAAGAAGGCAAAGAAGGCGACCAAGGCCAAAAAGGTCACCAAGGCTAGCAGTGCAACCTCCGCGAAGAAGGTGAAAAAAGCCGCAAGGAAGGTCGCCAAGAAAGCCGTGAAGAAAGCAACAAAAAAGACCACGAAAAAAGTTGCCAGGAAAACGGTTAAGGCCAAGAAGGTAACCACCGCTAAGAAAGGGGCAAAAAAGTCCGCTTCCAAAAAAGTCAAAAAAAACACTGCAAAAAAGGCTCTCAAGAAAACCTCTTTGACAAAAAAGGAACTTGGCGAATTTCGTGGAATGCTCCTCGATAAACGTCGCGCGATAGTAGGTGACATGAACGGCATCTCTGCTGGAGCCCTGGGAGTCAATCGCCAAAACTCTGGCGACCTTTCGAACATGCCAACGCACCCGGCTGACATCGGAACTGACAATTACGAACACGAGTTCTCCCTCGGCCTGCTGGAAAGTGAGCGAGCATTGCTTGGCGAAATCGATGAAGCTTTGGAACGCGTCGATAATAAATCATATGGTATTTGCCTAGGAACAGGTGAAGCTATAAATAAAGCACGTCTCAGGGCAAGACCCTGGTCCAAGTACTGCATCGAATATGCCCGAATGATCGAAAAAGGACTCATTCGTCCCGGCAGCGAACCCGACGAAGAGCAACTCGAAGAAGACGAATAAGAAGGAAGGCCAGCCTTGACTGCAGCCAAAAATGATCAATCGGCTAGCAATGAGAACTTGGTTGGTCCTGAAAAAAACCTATCAGCGATCCGTAGTTTTTCAACTGTCGCGATTTTCCTTGTTGTCACTATTGTCGGCTTGGCTGGGGACCTGGCTTCCAAACACTATACTTTTAAATACATGCTGGACGACTCACAGCTGCATAGGCGCATTAATAATCTACAAATCGCCTACCCGGAACAAAACATTTCTACAGAAGATATTCTGCACGACCACAAGCTCAGGCCGGCTCGACAAGTCATGCCTGGAGTAAAATTTACATTATCAACAAATCCGGGAGTAGTGTTTGGCCTGCCGATGCCACGCTGGGCTGTAGGCTTGGCCACAATTGCAGCGGTTGGACTTGTTCTTTTGTTTTTCGTCACGACTGAGGCGAAAGCGAAAATGCTTCATATTGCCCTTGCGATGATTCTTTCAGGAGCTTTGGGCAATCTTTACGACAGGCTGCTGGGCAGAGTTTCCGTAGCTGGTCTGGAACCGATTCGCTACCAGGTGAGAGATTTCATCGATTGTTCGCAGCTTCATTATCCATATATTTTCAATGTCGCAGATATCCTTCTAGTCTTCGGTGCCGGGCTGTTAATTCTCCAATGGTGGTTCTCTCGCCCAATCGAGAAAAAAAGCAAAAGCTAATCCCCCAAACCTGAGAT
The DNA here is from genome assembly GCA_964401835.1 of uncultured Planctomycetaceae bacterium. Taxonomy (GTDB): domain Bacteria; phylum Planctomycetota; class Phycisphaerae; order SM23-33; family SM23-33; genus CAYNZP01. The sequence continues at coordinate 74,893 of CAYNZP010000004.1, read as the reverse complement.
ATTCTTGCCCCTGGGTTGACTGCCAGTTTTTATTACCTAACAATTTCAGTAAAATCCACCTATGTCCAATTCAGCCCAATGCAACTCGAAAGCCGCCCAGCAATACTCTCGCCTTGAGCTGAGATGGAAGGTGATCTCGATTTCCTCAACGCTACTGCTCATAGTCTGCCTTTTCCTGATTAATGCATACTTCGGTCAATCGATTCGGGAATTCCTCAATACACCCGATATCTACGCAATAATCTTCTTCGGAGCTTTTATGCTTGCCTACTTTGCTCTTATCTCGGCAATTAACTATCAACGTTATTTCTGTCTGAGGCGAAGGTTCGCTCTTACAAACTTAAGGCCGCTAAAAGCAATGAAAATGGTAATGAGGGGAACAGCAGCGCAGATATTACTTACAGCCTTAACAATCGTGACAATCCTTGCCAGCCGGTTTTATGTCGGCCCCTTTTGGCCAATTGGCCCTATCGCTTTTTTTGCACTGCTGTTCATTATGATTTTTCTGCAAACACCCAAAAAGGTTCTGCACTTCAAAACCAAACCTTATGGCAAGCCGGGAGATACTCAGGTTTTTAAGGACTTCGCCAAACAGCACGGTTTTGATAATGTTGAAATAGGTTGCCTCAAGGCAAGCGAAGTAGGCAAGGAAGCCACCGCCCTATGTATGAATCGCAGGGGAAAGCTCCTGGTTTACTTTTCGGATACCATAAAAGAGATTTTGGACGAAACAGAGCTTCAGGCTGTATTCGCTCACGAGCTTGGGCATCTCAAAAACAGGGACAACACGAAAAATCTCATCTGGCAGTTTTTTACTCTTTTAGTCGTACTCGGATGTATATACGCTGCCTTGCCAGTTAAAGCTCCGAATGAAAAATCACTTTGGCAGGCAATTGACGCTGTCCCGCTTGTATTGCTTATCAGCTGGCTGGTAGCATTTGCGCTGAGACCATTTACGCTGGCACTGAGTCGATACAGAGAGAATCTCGCAACTTTGTGGGCTTTAAAAGCGACAAATAATCCTTCCGCGTGTATTTCCATGTCTGAAAAACTTGCAGAAAACAATTTGATTTGCAGGAAGATATCCTGGTGGGAAAAACTTTTTTTCACCAGTCATCCCACTTTGGATGATGTAATTAAACAGGCAAGACAATACGCTATAAAAAACGGCATTGAATAAGAGCCACTAACTAAGAGTAAAGTGATATGAAAGTTTTCCTAGCTGGAATAATTCAGGGTTCGCTCGTCGAGGCGGATATACACGACCAGGACTGGCGTGAGCCGATTACACAGGTATTGAATAAGTACCTCCCGGAAGCAGAGATTTACTGCCACTACAGCTGCCACCCCAACAGCATCACATACGAACTGCCCGAAATTAAGGAAACATTGGCTGAGGGCATCTTCAGGGCTGGTGAGTGCGATTTGCTCATCGCATATGCCCCTTCAGCTTCAATGGGCACCGCGATAGAAATGTACGAGGCTGCCCGAAAATCAAAGACCATTGTCTCCATAACTCCCATGGCTGCAAACTGGGTGATACGGGCTTACAGCGACTTTGTACTATCGGACATTGAAGAATTCGAAGCATTGGCCGCATCGGGTAAACTGAAGAAACTCGTCGAAAAGAAAACAAAGAAATGAATATAAACATACTTGAATGGACACCCGAGCAGTTGGGCGAGGCTGTGGTTTACCAAGGCCAGCCCGCATTCCGCGCCAAGCAAATCTGCGATTGGATATACCGTAAAGGGGTAACAGACCCACAGAAAATGACGAACATTCCCCCGGCGTTGAGAGATCAGCTGAATGTTCTTTCTTCAAAGGTTATACAGCAATCCCAAAGCAAAGATGGAACAATCAAGCTCCTGCTGGAGCTGCACGACGGCGAACACATAGAAACGGTCCTTATCCCGGCAGCCAAACGTGCAACCGCTTGTCTGTCTACACAGGTCGGCTGTGCCTTAGGCTGTTCATTTTGCGCGTCTGGGCTAGATGGCGTTAAGCGAAACCTTACCAGCGGGGAAATACTCGAACAGATACTCCATCTTCAGCTCATCAGTGAGCAAAAGGTAACAAATGTCGTTTTTATGGGTATGGGAGAGCCCTTGCTAAATTACGACGCTACCGTGGCAGCTGTCAGGGGGATAATCGACCCCCAGCGTTTCGGTATTTCGGCAAGGAAGGTAACGGTTTCAACTATAGGGCTGCCCGCACAAATACGCCGGCTGGCAAAAGAAGACATGCAAATCACGCTGGCAATATCTCTGCATGCGCCAAACGATCCCCTGCGAAAACAGCTCATGCCAGCTGCCGACCAAACACCTCTGGATAAAATCATCTCGGCAGCAGAAACATTCTACGCCCAACACAAACGTGAGATTACACTGGAATACATCCTGATGGGCGGAATCAACGACACCAAAATTTGCAGTGAAGCTCTCGCGAAGATCGCAAAAAAACTCCGCTGTAACGTCAATCTTATAAAATTTAATCCCGTCGAAGGCGTACCCTATAAGGCTCCGTCCAATGTAACAGTAAAAGCTTTTGCCGAGAGCCTCAAAAGCCTGGGGGTGAATGTTCATATAAGAAAATCGAAAGGCACCGATACAGACGCTGCTTGCGGGCAGCTAAGAAAATTTTTTAGCAAAAAAATCAGCGAGAAAGAATAAATCTTTTCAGGATATCCCCACCAATCTCCTCCTGCTGAGTCTCGGTCAAATCGAGTTCCTGACAAACATCAGAAATATCAAACCGTGGCAAGCCCTGCCAATCTTCGCTTGCCTTCATCGAACAAATGAAAACCAAAAGTTCATCAGCAAGGTCCGAAAAAATAAAGTTGTCCAAAACCTTTGAACCTCCCTCGACAAGCAGGTGTGTCCACTTACGCTTGCCCAGTTCGTCCAGCAGCGCCGAAGTGTCTATGCCTACCGCCCCAGCTGGCAGGGACAAAACCTCTACTCCGGCATTTTTAAGCGAATCGGCTTTGTCTGCATTTGCGTCAACCGCTTCTTTAGTTGTAGCTACTATAACCGGGGAAAATTCAGCGGTCTTAACGAGTTGGCAGTCCTGCGGAATAATGAGCTGCGAATCAAGAATAAGCCGGGTTGGCTGCTTACCACTGTCGCTTCGGTTTGTCAAAAGCGGATCGTCAGCCAGGACCGTACCAATGCCGACACAAATCCCATCTACAAGACCTCGCAACTCATGGACATATTCGCGAGATTGCGGTGATGAAATCCACCTGCCCTCTTCTGGCGGTAGTGCGATATATCCATCCGACGTCTGGGCCCACTTACAAATTACCCAAGGTCTTTTTTGGTTTCTCAGCTTTATATACGCAGCAAGAAGTTTCCGAGCCTCTTGCGCGCAAACACCGACAAGAACTTCCACGCCAGAGTTGCACAGCATAGCATTGCCACCACCGGCGACATTTTTGTCTGGGTCTTCCATGGCAACAACGACCTTTCTCAGGCCGGCTTCTATGATAGCTTCGCTGCAGGGAGGGGTCTTTCCATGATGGCAGCAGGGTTCGAGCGTTACATACATAGTCGCCCCGCGAACATCTTCACCAGCTGCCTCAGCTTCCTTCAGGGCCTCTATCTCCGCATGTGGGCCGCCGAATTTCTTGTGCCAGCCGCGGGCGATTTCCTCTCCGTCGCGCACAATCACAGCACCGACCATCGGATTGGGCTCAACAGAGCCCCTGCCCTGCCTGGCCAGTTTCAAGGCCAGTGACATAAACTTGTTGTCCTGGTTTACCATGACTGGCATTATAGCTCTTTAAACACCCCCGTGTCAGCCCAGGTTCGAGAAACATTTTGAGTATCCATAACTTCAAAATTAAGAGGTTATTTTGACAAAGATAGCGATTGTCTTAACTTTTCGGCCCCTTGAACCCAGAAAATCAGTTGCTTATCGGGCCTTGCTGCGCTTTAATATTGGCTATGGTAAACACCCCTCAAACATTGCATCCGGATAGCATCCAAAGGAGTGCTTTAAAATGCGTTCAAATGACATAAAAATCGGCATGGCGGTCGGTCTTTTTATCGCAATAGCTGCGGTAGTATATTTCCTTGCCGCACCAGCAGATAAGCAAAATCAGGAAGATCAGATATCGGCCATAGAGGAAAACATCCAGCCGCAGGATCATAACAATCGGCTGGAACTGCCGACTCCACTGGCCAAAACCACAGCCGAAGATGAAGTCGTTATTGCCAAGACAGATGTGAAACCGACAATACTTCCCAAACCAGTCGAGCCAAAACCGCTTATCAGCCCAAACATCAAGGTCGGCCCATCGATTCGCCCGGCTGATACAAAACCCATTGGCGAAACCATAACGCTAAAAAAACAAACATCTCCAATTGGCACGATTTCAATTAAATCTCCAACTGTCTCCCCGGTGATTCCAACTGTCCGCAAGGCACCGAAGACATACACTGTCCAAAAAGGCGATAACGGCTTCCAGGCCGTTGCAGTAAAAATGTATGGAAACAGCAGCAAATGGAGGCTGATCAAAGAAGCTAATCCGAAAGTGGATACCTATAAGCTTCAAGTCGGGCAGAAATTGATTATCCCTCCACTGCCGGACAAACCTAAAACGCTATCTGCTTCACCTGTAACTATTGTGACAAGTTCCGGCAGCAAGCTTTATATCGTCCAGGATGGCGACCAGGGCTTTTGGGGCGTAGCAAAGAAGGTATATGGCCATGGAAAATATTCTTACCTCATCGGTAAAGCTAACCCTAATGCCGTCCCCAACGAGCTGCAGATAGGCCAGAAGCTGATTATACCACCACTTACCGAAGTCAAAAAATCAAGTACTTCGGTTTCTGCTGCCCAGCCGACAGCATCGGCAGCCAGAACCGAAGTTTCAGATGAAGATGCCAGACCTGTTTTTGATTAGTCGTCCGAAATCTGGCTTTTAAAATTTGTTATGATCAAGACCTGTAGGAGTAAAAGGTTCAGCTTGCCGGGGGCAAAAGGTTATCGCCCTTTAAAAGACTCAAGCCGCCTTTTTGTAAGGTCCGATAATAATCCAGGAGTGACAAGGCACATGCCCAGGAGATTTTTCTTATTGGCTAGCGTGGGGTTGTGTATTTGTGCAGCAATTCTCGGCTGCAATTCCGCAAATGCTTTGAACGCCAAAAACCAGGATGGTGCAATCAGGATTTCACCCCAGGTGGAAGGTACGGTTGCACAATATGCTGACCTGGTTACCGGTGACATAGCAGTGCAAGGGTACGGCCTTGTTGTGGGCCTGGGAAACAACGGCTCATCTGCTGTTCCCTCCCACCTTCAGAAGTATATGAAGGAATACCTCGCCAAGCAAAATCTAGGTTCCTGGACAGCCGGGACTGAGATGGTTACCCCTTCCCGTATTCTTAGAGATTTAGATACAGCGACGATTCTTTCAGGCGGCGCATATCCACACGGAGCTCCGGTTGGTTCGCAATTCGATGTTAACGTAAGCGCCCTACCCCAAACGCAGACCCGTAGCCTCGATGGCGGAATACTCATGCCAACAGACCTGCGGTTAGCTGTTGGAGGAAAAGCTTCCGTCGAAGGCCCGACCATGAGACTTGCCGAAGTTTCGGGACCGATCTTCGTTAATCCGTTCCTCGACAGTTCCAATCCTACAGAGCAAGCCAAAAGCCGCATTGGCCGAATAATCGGCGGAGGCAGAGTCATAAGAGCAAAACCAATACGCCTTCAGCTTCGCAAACCGGAGTACGAAAGGTGCAGGCTCATAGACCAGATGATCAACAAAAGCGTAAAGGAATGGTATCCGCTCGAAAAACATGAAAAAGTCGCCAAGGCAAAGAACCCTTCGACAATAGAGATAACTATTCCACAAGCTGCCAGAGACGATTATGAGCATTTCCTGAAACTGATCCTGCACATACCGCTTCGTGGCGGCCCGGGGCAATGGGAAAAACAAGCCAGGAAGATCGCAGTAACCATGGAGCAACCTAGTGCCAACCACGATGGACTGGCTTTTGTCTGGGAAGCCATGGGGCGCCAAACAGTTCCCGTTTTGCAGACTCTCTATACCTCAAAGCATCCTGAAGCCTCCTTTTACTCAGCCAGAACAGGGCTTCGGCTGGGTGACGAAGTCGCACTGGATGTTGTAAGAAGGTTCGCAACCACAGCTAACTCTCCTCTTCAGCTGCCAGCAATAGAGGAACTCGGCAAAGCCAGAAAATTCCCGCAGTCCGCTTCCAGTCTCAAAAAACTGCTCGACGATGAGAATGTACTTATCCGTATCGCAGCATACGAAGCATTAACCAAACTTGGCGACAAAAGCCGGATTAGACGCATAGATGTCGATGGCCAATTCAAGCTTGATCTTGTCAACTCAAGCCGTGATTATGTCGTCTACGCCACTCAAACAAAAGAGCCGAAGATCGTCCTCTTTGGCAAGGACATGAATATTTGCAGGCCGTTATTCTTCAATCCACCAGATGACCTCATAACCATAAACGCTAGAAAAAATGACGATAAGATCATGTTATTCAGGAAGATACAACGAACAAATTCCTTGAGTGATCCATTCTTTATAGATTTCAAAGTTAGTTCGCTTATTCAAACTCTAGGCTCAAGGCCTGTTCGCGGAGAAAATGGACAGCGGCTGGGACTTGGACTTACCTACGGGCAGGTCATTGGCGTTCTACACCGTATGTGCAGAGAAAATGACATCTTGGCAAAATTCGTCTTGCAACCATTGCCGGAAGTGCAGAAAATCTATCGAAGTACCACCACAGTAGGTAGGCCCGATATGCCGGGGCCTTAGTGCCTCGGGTATACCATGGATGGTATATGTGTTCTTTCAGCGTTAAGGACGACGCCGAAGTATGAGACTTAAAAAGCTAATACTCTCCGGATTCAAAAGTTTCGCGGACCGTACAGAGTTCGAATTTGATGAAGGAATAACCTGTGTAGTCGGACCGAACGGTTGCGGAAAGAGTAACATCGTCGATGCCTTCAAGTGGGTACTCGGTGAACAGTCCGCCAAATCGTTGCGAGGAACGGAAATGCTGGACGTCATATTCAACGGCTCCAGCAAACGCCGCCCTTCCGGTTCTGCCCAGGTCACTCTTGTGTTTGACAATTCCAGCGGCATGGTCAAGCTTGGCGACGATGACGATTCTGCCAGCGCTGAACTTTCCATCTCCAGAAGGCTTTTCCGTTCCGGGCAAAGCGAATACCTCGTAAACAAGCAGCCAGCCCGGTTAAAGGACATCCGTGAGATGTTCCTGGATACCGGCATTGGAATGAATGCCTATAACCTTATCGAACAGGGCCGGGTCGAAGCGTTCCTCCAGGCAGGTCATGACGAGCGGAGGGCGATCTTTGACGAAGCCGCCGGTATAAGTAAGTACAAAGCCCGCAAAAAGGAGGCCCTGCGCAAGCTCGACAGGGTGGAGCAAAACCTCCTGCGTGTAAACGACATCCTGCAGGAAGTTGAAAAGAGGCTTCGCTCGATAAAATACCAGGCTGGCAAAGCCCGTAACTATCAGACATACACGCAGGAACTCAGCGAGCTGCGATCTATTCATTTCCTCGCGCAATATCACAAACGTAGTTACAAGCGAAAGGAATTGCAGGAAAAGCTGGATTCCGCAAACGACTCTCTATCGGCAATAAATGCCCAGATAGACAAACTCGAAGCAAACCGTAGCGGCACTGAGGTGGAACTTGTCGATCTGGAACGCACAAGCCGCCAGCTCCAATCACGGCTAGCTGCCAAGGGTGGGCAAATAACAACCTGCCAGGAACGGGCGGAAATGCTTACAGCCAGGGTCAAAGAACTTGGCGATCAAATCGTATCAGTTGCTTCTAGATGCGAAGAGCAGGAAGCTAAAATGGCTTCGGTCACTGAAGATATCGAAACTCAAACTCACCAGCTTGAGCAAATCGATTCTCGGGTTACCGAACTGAATCAACTTTACGAAGCTGTAAGAGAGGAACATACCTCCGGCCAACTGGCAATAACACACCTGCAGGCCCAGTTGGAAGACGAAAAGGCTGGCACCATCGATATCATGCGGAGAACCGCAAGCCTGCACAACGAAATCCAGGGCCTGAAAATCCGCCAGGAAAATCTCCACGGCCAGAAAAACAGGCTCTCCGAAAGAGCGGGGGAAATCGACGAATCGATTCAGCAAACGCTTACCAAGCGAGCACAATTTGACGCCAAGCTCGGTGATGTAAAAGAGGTGCTCGATGCTTCCCACAAGAAGCTCGAAGAAACCAAAAAGTCCAGCCAGACTGTTATTGACACCGAGAATAAATTGCAAAACGAGCTTTTCTCCATACGCGAACAGCGGAGTGCTACCGCCAGCCGAATCGAAGCGATTTGTGAAATGCAGAAGCGGCTCGAAGGTATAGGTTCGGGTGTTAAGCGTGTGTTGGAAGCTAAAAATGCGGATAAACTTCAATGCGTACGCGGTATTCTTGGTGAGTTTATCCAGACAGATATCGAGCATGCCCTTGTTGTCGAAGCTGCACTTGCCGGTGCGGACCAGCATCTTATTGTCGAAAAATCCGACGAACTGATAGCGAGCCAGGCAGATTTTAATGAAGTCCTCGGCGAGAACAGCTCGGTCGAGATTCTATGCCTTGATCGGCTTGAAACCTTCAAAGATGAGCTTGATATTTCCCGGCAGAGCCAAATCGTGGCCCGGGTCGTCGATTGGGTAAAGTTTGACGCCTGGCTGTCCCCGGCTATCTGGAGACTTTTGGGCAAGACTTTAATTGTCGAATCCCTATCGGATGCTTTTTCTGCTCGCCAATCACTGCCCGGCGGGTTCAGATTTGTAACTTCAACCGGTGAGGTACTGGAAGCAGATGGCAGAGTTCGACTTGGCTCAGCCAGCCGCGGCGCAGGCGTCATTACTCGCCAAAGTGAGCTAGCCGAGCTGGAATCCAGACAATTGCAGCTTGAAAACCGCATAGGTGAACTGGATGAGCTTTGCAAGACCAAGCATGACGAGCGGGAACATCTCGAAAAACTCCAGCAGTCTCTGAGAACAGCTATTTACGAAGCCAACACCGAACGTGTTGAATGCGAAAGTAAACTTCAGCAGTTGGATGAGCAGATAAGCTCTCTTAAACAGGAAAAACCGTTGATTGCTGAAGATATCAAGGAGCTCTCGCAGCAAATTGAATCAGCTGTCAATCAGGAGCATCAAGCCAAGGATAAATCAACTGAGCTCGAGCAGCTTAATGCCCAAAGGCAGGCCTCTATAGAAAAACTCAATGAACAAATCGCCTCAGCCAGCCAGCGTCAGGAAGAACTCGCCACCCAAATTACAGAGCACAAAGTATCGCTGGCACAAGTTGAGGAAAAGAAAAGATCAATCAGAGATGCCCTTATAGCCCTGAGGCGGCAAAGCGAGCATATGCTAAAGGATATCGAAACTGGAAGGGCTGAAATCGAGCTTAATCGTTCCCGACGCACTGATGCCGAAGAATCTATAAAAGGTGCTGGCGAAGAAACAGATCGCCTGTATGCGGAGCTCGAAAAACTTAACCGCGAAGCTGAAGAGGCAGAGGAAAGCAGACGAGGGCTGAGTGAAAGACTGGAAGAAATCCGCAGCACTTTAAGTCAGAATCGCAAAAGCCAGACCCAAGCCAACGAGAATGTCAATTCCAACAAACTTGAGCTTGGTGAGGTGGATGTCCGAATAGAAAACCTTATCACGCGGGCTTCCGACGAGATGGGGATGAATATTCTCGATCTTTATCAGAAATACGAACATGACGAAGATCGCGACTGGCAGGCAGTATCTGACCAGATTCAGCAATTACGTCAGAAGATCGAAAGGCTTGGAAACGTCAACCTCGACGCGATAAGCGAGCAGGAAGAGCTTGAAAAGCGTCGCGAATTCCTCACGTCCCAATTGGAAGACATAGATAACTCCCAAAAACAGCTCACCGAGCTTATCCGCAAGATAAACAAGGAAAGCCGCGAACTGTTCATCAAGACATTTGAAGATGTGCGTAATAACTTCCGCGAACTGTTCCGCAAGCTATTTGGCGGCGGACGCGCTGACATACTCCTGCTCGATCCTGAAGATGTACTCGAGTGCGGAATAGAAATCGTAGCCCGGCCTCCGGGCAAAGAGCTGCGAAATATGTCTCTTCTTTCCGGTGGCGAAAAAACAATGACCGCCCTGGCAATGCTGTTCAGTATCTTCCGTAGCCGTCCAAGCCCGTTCTGCCTGTTGGACGAGGTAGATGCCGCCTTGGATGAAACCAACAACGAGAGATTCAATCGCCTTTTGAAGGACTTCGTCTCGACAAGTCAGTTCCTGATGATATCGCACGCCAAACGCACCATGAGCATGGCAAGCGTCCTTTATGGTGTAACCATGCAAGAGCCCGGCGTATCGAAACGAATCTCTGTCCGCTTCGAAGATGCGGGGCATAATCTTGACAAAGAACTCGAGCCCGTCGGTGCCTAAAAACACCTCCAATTAATTTCTTTCCTCAACAGTGAATAATATTGCTTGGATATTTCACCAAAGCATGCTTCACTGTTAGCACTATTTGCTGCTGCCCCAGGGGGTCCTTTTAATGAGGAAGGAGATTAGCAGTGAATGCAGTACTAGTTCAGAAATATGAGAATGGCGTTGGTGGTGAAGGTTGCCAAGTCACCTTATCCACCATAGGGGCAGAAAACCTGCTTGCAGCGTTTGAGGCAATGGACATGATATTAGAAGCCGATAATATCGACTCTGCGCTGCCGGCACTTGTTGATTTGTTGCAGCATCTTAAAGAAGTGAAAAGAAGTATCTCTTAACCTCCCGAACCTCCCCAGGTCCTGGTAGGAATGTTTTATTGTACAGATTTCGCTTTTTTATGACGCTTTCGCAAAATTATGCCAATCCAAGCCGTTGCGGGCGCGGAAACACCTGATAAAATGCCTCTTTCTGACTCTAATGAATTATGGATTACTCGAAAGGCAAAATGATGGAAGTAAATTTCTCTGATCGTTTGAATCTTCTGCCGCCATATCTGTTTGCTGACCTGCGACGGAAAATCGCAGCGGCAAAAGAAAAAGGTGTAAATGTTATTACCCTTGGCATCGGCGATCCGGATTATCCGACGCCGGATGCCGTAATTGACGAACTCTGCAGGTCCGTACGGGACACTGAAGACATAAATCGACACCGTTATGGTTGCGATGCCCCGGTAGACAAGTTCCCGCAATCGATTCGAGATTTCTATAAGAGAAGATACAGCGTCGATCTTGCTGAAAATCAGATCGTTACGACCATGGGCAGCAAGGACGCAATCGTGAAGCTTTGTCTTGGAATCATGAATCCCGGCGACATTGGCATCGCTCCGGTTCCGGGTTACCCCACTTATAACATCGGGCATGTATTTTCAGGTGCAACCACCTACCAGCTTCCGCTTTTGAAGGAAAATGATTTCCTCGCGGATTTCGACACCATTGAAAGCGAAGTGCGGACAAAAGCCAAAATCCTCTGGCTGAATTATCCGAACAATCCGACGACCGCGATTGCTGACCTGGACTTTTTCAAACGAGCCGTCGAATTCGGCCGAAAGCACAACATACTCATCGCCCATGACAGTGCGTACAGCGAGAACACTTACGAAGGCTACAAGGCCCCGAGCATCCTCGAGGTAGACGGTGCTGATGAAGTCGCTGTCGAGTTCTTCTCGCTTTCCAAGGCCTTTAACATGACCGGTTGGCGACTCGGTTGCGTTGTCGGCAATGCCTCGGCAGTCAAGGCCCTCAAGACAGTCAAAGACAATATCGACAACGGCTCATTAAGGGCAGTGCAATTCGCCGCAGCCAAAGCGCTGGACCTGGCCGATGAAATCATCCCCCCTATCAACGAGATTTATCAGCGACGGAGGGATTTGGTAGTAGACACATTAAATAGTCACGGTTGGAATATCGAAAAGCCCAAAGCCACGATTTATATCTGGGCGCCAGTACCTGAAAAATATAACGGCTCGAGTGCGGCTTTCGCCGAAGACCTGCTGGAAAAGACTGGCGTTGTGGTAACTCCGGGCCTGGGTTACGGTAAATGTGGCGAAGGTTTCTTCCGGATATCACTTACTTACCCGGATAACGTTCTCAAGGAGGCCTTGGGACGAATTGCAGAAATCCAAGTGTAAAAAATATAAAACGGCATACCTTTTATTTGAAAAGATAGCAAATGGACCATAAAGAAGTCGGTGAATACTGGAATCAAAATGCTGATATATGGACCAAACTGTCTCGGATGGGCTACGATGTATATCGAGATTATGTCAATACTCCGGCCTTTCTTGAAATGCTTCCCAAAACAAACAGCCTGCATGGGCTTGATATAGGTTGCGGAGAAGGCCACAACACCCGTCTTGTTGCAAAAATGGGCTCAAAGATGACGGGGGTTGATATCTCTTCAAAATTTATAAAATACGCCAAGCAAGCTGAAAACGAAAAGCCTCTTGGAATTGACTACCAAATAGCCAGTGCAACAGCTTTGCCTTTCAGCGTTGAAAGCTTTGACTTCGCCGTTGCATTCATGAGTTTCATGGATATTCCAGAAACTAGAAAAGTTATTGAAGAAGCTTTCAGAGTAATAAAACCAGGCGGCTTTTTGCAATTTTCCATCTCACATCCTTGCTTTGCTACATCCCGGTGGAAATGGGCTTGCGATCAAACAGGCAAGCGTGTGGCTCTGGAATGCGGAGATTATTTTCGGGAAGAGAACGGAAATATTGAGGAATTTACATTTAGCGTTACACCTCAAGAGTTAAAAAAGAAATTCCCGAAGTTTAAGGTTCCCCGGTTTACACACACATTAGCCTATTGGTTGAATCTTCTAATTGAAACCGGTTTTGTACTAGAATATTTCATTGAGCCAACTGCAGACGCTAAAACTGTTGAAAAATGTCCGGCTGTAAACGACACGCAGATAATTGCATACTTCTTTATCATTAGGTGTAGAAAACCAGCAGATTAGAAAATGGGTGATATTACTGCATACATAGCCCTTGGAAGCAACCTCGGCGACAGGGAAGCTACGCTACGTCGAGCGATTGAACTTCTCGGCAAAAGGGAAGGTATCGAGGTCCAAAAGGTATCGCAGCTCCTCGAGACCGAACCCGTAGGTCCAACCGGGCAGGGAAAATATCTCAATGGTGCGGCTGAAGTACAAACCACACTGGCTCCAATTGAGTTGTTGGCTGTTTTGCAGGAAATAGAAGCCCAGCTAGGCCGAGATCGTCAAAACGAGCAGAAGTGGGGATCGCGAACGTGTGATCTAGACATACTGCTAGTCGGTAATACCGTTATGGATTCAGAGGAGCTGACAATCCCGCATCCGAGAATGCACGAGCGTCTTTTTGTGCTCAAGCCTCTGGCAAGCATAGCGCCGGATGCAGTTCATCCAGTACTTGGCAAGACAATGTCTGAGCTACTGACGCAAGCGGAGACTTGCCAAGAGTGAGTGCGAAACTGATAAGCATAATAGGCCCGCCGGCAGTTGGGAAAACAACACTTGCAGAACTTCTCTGCGAGGAGTTAGCCGCTGAGCTTATACGCGAAGATTACGCTGGGAATCCATTTCTTTCTGAAGCATATCTCGGCGATAATAAGGCGATGCTGCCAAGCCAGCTTTACTTTCTGCTGTCTCGAGTTAAGCAGCTTTCGCTGGAAACATGGTCTCAAGACGGGCTTTTCATAAGCGATTATGGCTTCTGCCAGGATAGAATTTACGCCAACGAAAAACTCATCAGCGATGACTTGGGCCTCTATGAAAGAGTAGCCAGACGAGTCGGTGGTTTGGTAAAGCAGCCGGACGTATTGATAAACCTGGATGCAACCATAGAAACGCTCCTTGAGCGGATTGCTGAGAGAGGAAGAGAATTTGAAAAAGTTTTTACAGCAGAATTTCTTTCCTCTATGCGTGAAGATTACAAACAAATAAGACAGGATTTAATTTGCCCGATAATTGATATCGATAGTAACAAAGTTGATATTACGAATCCATCGCAACTAAAAAGTGTCGCCATGCGAGTTCGGGCATATATTTAATTTTACATAAAATGGAAATCGTTAAAACAATCGAAGAAGTTCGCAATTTGGTCCGCAAAGCACGAGCTGAGTGCAAGTCAATCGGCCTGGTGCCAACAATGGGCGCGTTACATGAAGGTCATCTGAGTCTCATTGATTCAGCTCGGGCTGATACAGACTTCGTTGTGGTGAGCATTTTTTTAAATCCGACACAGTTCGGCCCCAATGAAGACCTGGAAGCATACCCCCGCCCTATCGAAGCCGACCTGAAGGCCTGTGAAGAAAAAAAGGTAGATGTCGTCTTCACTCCAACCGCCGAAACCATGTACGGACAGGAAGGCCTGACTAAGGTCTCGGTTGGAAAACTTGGAGATGCTTTGTGCGGCAAGAGCCGTCCGACGCATTTTTCCGGAGTATGCACGGTTGTAGCCAAGCTTTTCAACATAGTTTTGCCGGACAAAGCCTTTTTCGGGGCAAAGGATTTCCAGCAGTCAGTTATCATTGCACGGATGGTTGAAGATTTGAATTTCCCCGTTGAAATTGTTGTATGCCCCACGATAAGAGAAAAAGACGGCTTGGCTAAGTCTAGCCGAAACAGCTACTTGTCAGACAAAGACCGCCAGCAGGCAACCGAGCTATATCAATCTCTGCTGAAAGCGCAAGGTTTAATCAGGGAAAAACGCCCAACCTCAGCTGAGGTAATTTCAGCTATGAAAGAGCATCTCAGCCCAAAAGCTCCGGATGGTGAAATCGATTATATACAAATTGTCGACCCTAAGACTCTCTCGGACGTAGAAAATACAGATAAACCTGTCGTAATCGCTTTGGCGGTTAAATTCGGCAATACAAGACTAATAGATAATATCCTGGTGGACTAAGCAGCCGAGTATTTTTAGAATTATGGGATAAAAGCTTAGCTAAAACAGGAAGTGAGAAAGCTGATGTTATTAAAAGTTTTACGTGCAAAAATCCATCACGCAACGATTACCGAGGCATGCGTGGAATATGTCGGCTCGATAACCATCGATCGGGACTTGCTGGATGAATCCGGAATCCTCCCGGGCGAATGCGTGTTGGTCGCAGACATGACTGATGGCGCCCGTTTTGAAACCTATGTCATGGAAGGCGAGCAAGGAAGCGGCCTGATTTGCATCAATGGAGCTGCTGCAAGGCTTGTAGATATCGGTGACAAGGTTATTATCATGTCATTCGCCTATGCCGAACCTCAAGAGGCTCAGGAAATCAAACCAAACGTAATTCTGGTCGACGACAATAATCGGATGACCAAGAAGATAAGCTAATCCAATAGCGAGGGGCTAGAATGCTTCAAACTGTTTTCGACTTCGGAACGCTGGAGATTTTCGGGCTTGAGATTCCTCTGCGTATTTACGGCTATGGATTGATGCTTGTCTTCGGTTTTCTCTGCGGTATCTATCTTGCCCGCTGGCGTGCCCGTCGGGCTGGCGAAAACCCGGACTTTATAACCTACTGCGGCTTGCTGTCTCTTGTCGGTGGTATTGTGGGCTCGAGGCTCGCTTATGTTATCGAGAACTGGGACACGCAATTCGCAAATTCACCCAATCCCCTTGGAGAGATGCTAAACGTCTCCTCCGGCGGCCTTATTTATTACGGTGGTGTCGTCCTCGCCGTGATTATGGTCCTGATTTACCTTAGAGCAAAGCGGCTGCCAATTAGACGATATCTCGATTTCCTGGCTATAAGTTTAATGATAGGTCTGGCCTTCGGACGAGCCGGCTGCACACTCAACGGCTGTTGTTATGGCTCTCTGGCGAGCAAAGATTGGCCTCTGGGAATGAAGTTTCCCATGTATTCCAAGCCGCTTTTCAAAGTAGATGGCAAGGAAAACCCATTCTCTTTCGCAACTCAAAGCCCTTCACCCGTTTATTCCCATCAGCTTGCCAAAGGACAGATTCACCCCCACCAGAAGCTGATAGATCAGGTATTTTTTCGTCGTACAGGGCAGATAAGACTTGTTCGGCCAAGGGAAATGACTGCGGAACAAATCGCCATAGCCAAAGATTCTCATGCTCATCCTATCAAACCAGCACAGGTATTGGGCCTGATCAATGCGCTGCTCATCGCTGCGATTTTAATGTTGTTTTTCCGACTTAGAAAGCGAGAAGGTCAGGTATTCGCCCTGATGGTAATACTCTACCCGATTACAAGATTCATCCTGGAATCTGTCCGAGACGATAACAAACATAACCTGCTGCGTTTTGAATTAACCCATAATCAATATACCTCGATTTTTATGTTCATCGCTGGCATTGGCTTGTGGTTATGGCTTTATCGATTGCCTGCCAGTGCAGGACCGGTCATGGCCCAGCGTCAATGTCAGTCGAATTCCAATCAGGCTGGAACAAATTCGCATAAAAACAAAAGAAGGAAATAGTCGACCTGGCTTTGGAGATAAGATGAAAAGATGTGTTTTTGAAACCTATATTATTTGCATCTTCTCGATAGCGATCCTTATAAACCATTGCCCGGCCCAAGAAACCAACCCGGCAGATATTCTTGCCGCACAAAGCCTTTTACATTCAGCCCAATCAATGGTCTATGCTCCCCCCAAAACTCCTGCAAGAGCGAAAAGACTTATAGCTTTAGCGAAATTTGCAGAAAAATTCTCTCCCGAAGAACCTGAAGTTAATCGCCTGTTTGCGAACATTATTTACACCAGCCAGGGGAAATTGGCACAAAGCGCATTGGCTGGAGAGAAATATCTTAAGAGCTTTCCAGATGATTATAAACAAGGCGTCTTTTGGCTGAACCTCAACCTTGACACTCTCAACGATGCCGAAAAAAGAATCGAATTCCTCGATTCCGTAACCCAGAGAAAAGACTTTTCGAACAATTTAAAAGCCCAAGCAGCTGCTCTTTCAGCCAGAATTCATCTGGGTCAAGGCGAGAAAAAGCAATTTGATAAGTCGCTCAAACAAGCTCTGGATTTTGATCCCATAAATCCAATGGCCTTGAACTATTTACTTTCCCAGCAAGCCTCCGAGAATGACTCCCGGAATGTTAGCTTGCTTTTAGGGCTTATCCAGGCAAACCCTGCCGACATAGCAACATCCATAGAACTGGGAGCGGTTTTGGACTCTTTGGGTCTGCATAATGAAGCTGCCGAATTCATGGCCCATGCCTGGAAAGCATCTGAACGATTCAATTCCGCAAAGACTGCACCACCCGAATTGATAAACCCATATTTAAATACACTGCTAAGTGCTGAACGTTACGATGAAGCGATAGCGAAATTCCAGCCAATGCTTACGGAACTTCCTGAAGGTACCGAAATCCGCCCTCTGCTCATTGAAGCTTACCACGCTCTTGGACAAGCCGAACAGGCTGAGCAATTGATTAATGCCATGAATGCTGATTTTGAGCAAAAGGCCGAAATCTCGGGAGATTCCACCGCTTTGGCAATACAACGGGCCTGGTTTAATCTAATCGTTGTTGATAAACCAAATATTGCACTTAAATATGCCCAGAAGGCCTCCGAGCTGAGACTTGGCGACCCGATTGTGGAACTCCTGCTGGGGGCAGCAGAATTAAAGACCAATTCACCTGAAAAGGGCTTGCCGAAGCTCCAGGACTTACTCCGGGAAGACCTTTATGCCGCGGTGTTCCTGGCTGAATATTTCCTCGAAAATGGAGAAATTGAAGCGGGTAGTGACATGATACTGACGGGGACCTCCCTGGGCAGAAACGGTCCAGCCTTTAGACGACTGATTGCACTTGCAAGGCGATATGATATCGAACTTCCGCCGGCAAAAGATGCCTTGAAAACTAAAAAGCTTCTGGATGATTTTGACCAAAAGCATCTGGAAATGGCTCTTGAGCCGGAAAAATACATCTCAGTAACACTCAAATCTACAAAGGACGATTTCGTCCCGGGCGAACCTGTTGAGATAGAAGCCGTACTTTCAAATAAAAGCAAACTGTCCGTTCCTCTTGGGAATTGGGGTCTTTTCAGCCCGACCATGAGCCTGGAAGTAAATATTGAGGCTTACACGGAAAAAAATTTTTCAAATCTGCCTTTGGCAAACTGGCCTGCCCCCCGGTATCTCGATGCAGGCGAAAGCATTACGTGCAAAGTTCGTCTCGATGTCGGTAGATTGGAACGATTCCTCTTACAGCATCCGTTAGAAAACCTTACCCTGAAGGTCACAGCCATCCTCGACCCGCTCCAGAGGGACAAAGACTTCATCAGCTCTGTACCAACAGTTACCGTAGAGCCCTTAGTCATAAGACGCTCTGATATACTTGGTGAATTTGACCGTTCGGCTCAAGCAAGCTGGGCCAAAGCTTACCAGCGTCAACTCGGCCTTATAGTTCGGGATATCAAGCAAGGAACCCTGCCAAAACGCATGCTGGCAACAAGGAAAGTGGCATCGATGCTGGCCTTTGCGAACCTTCACAACAGAGGCAAGGCCAAGCTTCCAGAAGATATCGAAAGCACTTTTGACAGCCGGGTTTTACTTTCCATGTTAAAAGTAGTTATGGAAGACGAATCAGATGTGGTAAGAGCTGAAATGCTAACGGCGCTGGAAAATGTCCCACTTGACGACGCAATACTTTCATTGCTGGCCCCTGCTATCCACGACTCCAGCCCACTGGTACGGTTTCGCATGGCCGAACTTCTCGGCTCGTCTGATGCAAGTAGCCACAGCCCAGTTATAGAGTTCCTCTCAAAAGACAGCGACCCGCTTGTAGAACTGATGGCCGCAGCCTTTATTAATAACCGATAGCAAAAATCTTGAATCAAGGAATACCAATGTCGCAAAAAAATCTGATAAAGTCGCTTTTTATTTGGCTCACCCAAAGCGGAGCATACACGCTTCTTACTGCAAGTGATGAAAAGCTCAATTACGTCTCAGCTGAGCGGTTCAAGAACTCGGCTATGGGGATAATGTTTCTTTCTTTTGGATGGGGGCTTGCTTGCGTTGGGATATGGGGCGGAGCATGGAAACTCTTCGGCGAAGGATTCTACGCAATCCCGGCAATGCCGATAGCCGCGGTTCTGGCAGTAATGTGCCTTTGGCTTTATAAAAGGGCTATACTTTCTTTAGCGGAAATTTCAGGCGGGAAAAGCTCTGAAGGAAAAGCACTTTCAAGCTGCATTATTTGTATTTTCTTTATGCTGAGCTTCCTTGTACTTCGAAGATGGGACTCTGATACACCCGCTGATTTACCACATTGGCTGCAATGGATATGGCCCATGGCGCTCTATCGAGTCCTGATTTTGATGCCAATCTGGGGGGCATGGTCAATGTTAATAACCTGCCAATTCTGTAAACCAAACGCAAAAACAGAGTTCGGAATCCGTACATTCGCTCAGGATTGCGGAATTGTGAAGACGGCAATCTTATTTGCTGTGCTTCTTGCGGTCACAATGATCTATTTTCATTACCTAGGATGGTGGCGGTTTTGTGTTCCCGCAATAACGATAATAGTTGCATCCTTGAGCAGCCCCATCATCTACAAAAGACAAGGCGGGCTCACAAGAGACCTTTTGTTGGCAGTCAACATACTAACGCAGTTGGCTTTCCTGCTGTCCTATCTTGTTTTCTACCAATAAGGTTTCAGGCTGCGAGCTTTCCTTTTTGAAGTTTTATCAATTTCAGGAGCGTCACGGCTGTATTGAGCTGAATATCCGCATCAAATTGCTTAGCAAGATCATTGCTCAACTCATCAGGGTCAATTTCCTGAAGAAGATCCGTTTTTCTGCGTATTTCCAGCCACCTCTTTAGCTGACGCGGAGTAACCGGAATCTTGTAATCGGGGTCAACACCCCAATCCTTGCTGCTGTTCAGGCGGTGCAGGCAGCGGCCGCTGGGAAGATAGTAATATGCTGTCGTTAGTTTGAGGTATGCACGTTGACGGCGGATCTCAATGACATTCTGCACACTTCCCTTGCCGTAAGATCGCATTCCAGCAACAGCACCTCGTGCAGTGTCTTGAATAGCACCAGAGACGATTTCTGCAGCCGAGGCGCTATGTTCGTTAACCAGTACAATTAACTCTCCGTCAAGAAACTTCCCGCCCCACCGTGCACTGAGAGATGTTTCGCGGACTTGTCGGCCTTTAGTTGAAACGATTCGGCCTGACTTTAAAAATTCGTCAGCAACTTTGGCTGCCGGGCGAAGCAAACCACCAGGATTTAATCTAAGGTCAAGTATCAGGGATTTGACACCGGCTTTGTTTAAATTTCGCAAAGCAGAGTTAAAATCGCCGGGTGTGCGATCTGTAAATTGTGTAATCCTGATATAGCCAATCCCAGCTTCCTTATCGAGAATGAAATCCCAATCTCCGGAAGGATTGCGGCGCCAACCTTTCACGGTTCGAATCCGAATATCCTCTCGAATTAACGGCACGTCGAAAGGTTTAAGTTTGCCATGCCGTTTGATGCGAAGGACAACCTTCGTGCCCCTCTTGCCGGTAATCATTCTAACAAGTTTATCGACGCTCAAGCTTTTCGTTTCCGTGCCGTCAACCGAAAGAATTATGTCGTCGGTTTTAATTCCCGCTTTGAGGGCAGGTGAATCGGCCAGCGGCGTAACAACCTTGAGATATTCGCCGGGCTCTTTGGTTATTTGAATCCCAACACCGGAAAATTTCCCCATTGTCATCTTTCTGAAATCCTCAACATCATTCGGCCAGATCATGGAGCTGAATTCATCGAGTTCGCTTAAAAAACCATCTGTGAACTCAACCGTGAGCACCTCGGTGGGAATTTCCACCGTATTTTCTGAAGCACTCAAAATGGCATTGAGGACCAAGGCCAACTCCATGTGATCGACTCGGCTTTTCTTTTCAATATAGTCAAGCTGCCTATCGACAGCCTTGAGGAAACTGCCACGCTTTTCCTCGTCTTTCAAGCCAGGAAAAGTATCCACTACCTGTGGCGTCTCAGCCAACACCTTCACGCTGTTGAGGGCCCCGGTGGCGACTTTTTTATAATCAACAGCTGTAACATAACTTGCATCAAGCTGTGAAATCGCCCTTTTAACCATATCCGAATCGACACCCGAAACAATATCTCGCCAGCCGAGATCATCTTCTTCGGGTTTCTCGGTTTTTGTGTCATCATCAAATGAACCGTTGCCGTAAAGCCCCAGCACACGGACGTGACGTCGGACAGTCTTGAGCGATGTTTCGTAAGATTCATTTTCCGGCTCAAGTGATTCAAGTCCGGAATAGGCACTGAGAGCATCGTACCATTTTGCGTTTGCTACCGAATCTTTTCCCCGTTGCTGGGCATCGGCAATCAAATCCAGATACCACGTCTGCTGTGTTTGCTTATCCTTTGGCAGGGCCAGTTCTTTTGCCAATCTCGTATGAGCCAGTGCCATCCGCCAGGGTTTTTTAGCTGTCATTACCTCAAGGTCAGCAATATTTTGGGCAACACGCTCTTCGACTGAAGATAAACGGTTCAAAAAACCTTCACGACTTTGGATATTATTGGCGGCAATTATTTTGAGAACCTGCTGATATTCCTGAAAGTCCCCGGTAACATCGCCACAGATTCGTCGAAATTCGCCAGCATATTGGGAATCGTCCCCCTTAAGCAATTTTTGAGCATTGTTAAGAGGGCTTGCAAGTTTTTGAACAGCTTCGATAGATTTCCTTGCCAGTTCCGCTACTTCCTCGTCATCAGCCGTCGCAAGATCGTCTTTATCGCTGATATTATTAAGCTGTGCCACCGCATTTTTGATTTCTGACCGAAGTTTCGTATCGATCTTTTTGTCACGTAATTCTTTCAGGTAACTCTGGGCAAGCATGTATCGTTTTACCCGATTGACTGCTTTGGCGTAATCCTCGGACCGTTCCTTTTCAGCCCGGGCAAGTCGGTCGGAATAATCCTCCACAAGAGCCAGGCCAACTGCAAAGCGCGAGTTATCTGGAGATTCAGTAGCAGCTTCACGAAGTTTTTCCAAACCAGTTTCTACGTCGCCAGCCAAGGCGTCATCCAAACCCTCAAAGAAAAACGCCATCCCCTCATCCGCTAAGGCTGGTTGGCTCGCCGGAGCCGAGGTGGGCTCGGACTTCATCGTAGTCGGAGCTTCTTTTGGGGGCGCTGCGGCAAAAGAATTACAAACGAGAGAGGTCAGTAAGATACCAAAAAATGAGATACTTATAAAAACTTGAACCCTTTTCACAAACTTCTCCTTGTAGGAGTTATTGACATTCTTATTTTAAATGTAAGTTCAGAACCTGATTTTGAAGCGCTTGCAGGCCCGTAACCCGCCACAAGCGGGTAGTATTGGTTATACGAAGTTCAATAGGTTTTCCAAAATTCAATTTCAACTACTTAAGCCTACGATGTGGTATTATAGTACGCTAGCAGCCTTATGCGAGTTGGAATTATCTTGTGTTTTAAGCTTGATTTGGCTGTTTCCGACAACTTTCAGCCTTGGATTACCCACCCAAGCTGGGGTATTATAAATCAAGGGTTTTAATTTTATCAGCTTTTTTGGAGCTAAATCATGATTCAATGTAAGGATTGCGAATTTTTTCAACGAGGCCCGAATGGGGAAATCTCGTTCAAGTGCGATCCCTTCACCAATGTCAAGGAATCCGATTGCCTTCTCAAGTGGCAGTTGATCAAGATTAACCATATGGTCGCCAGCTACCAGGCCACGCTCGAATCGTACCGAAAGTTCGCCCCACTTCAGGAAAAGGTAATGAAGGTAATGGAGCGGGAAATCGACGAGATGGACGAATCCGAAAAGTGGAAAGTCGACGAAGAAGGCGAAGACGAAGAGAACGAAACAAAAGATTGGGACTAAGTCCTATCCCGTTAACTCTTTTCAACTGATTCGTGAAACCTGGACCTAAATGAACGCCTGGCCGCAACAAACCGTTGTATTATTCAAACTATGCCTGTGTATTTTGCCATTGCTGGCTGGGTGCTTCATTGCAGAAGCATTTGCCTTTAAGCAGAAAAAACAACATGCAGAGAGGTTCTGGTTTTACCTTTCGATTCTTTTCATATCAGTCTTGGCGGTCTGCATCCTTGGCGGGCTGTTAATCTGGGCTATGGACTAAAGCCCTCAGGTCGCTTTTTATTCTTTTTCAGAATCATTAAACATTATTGAAACAGCGACTTCTGCGGTCTTGTCTATATGTTTCCGCATTGCAACAGCTGACTTATCTGCGTCCTTCTCTAGCAGAGCATCAACAATTGCCAAATGTTCGCCTGCAATCTGATGGAAGATGCTGAAGCGATTTTTTATTGCTTCCCTTATCGCCTCGATAAGCTCGCGGTAGCGGCTAATCTCTTCAATAAGCCTTTGGTTTCCACAATTACCAGTAATAAGCGAATGCAGTAGCTTATCGACTGAAACCGCTCTCTTGACCCAGGACGAAGTGTTTTTGGGGGTACCTGTAAGGTCCCGTAATTCTTTTTGCAGTTTCTCCAATTCGTCGGTTGGAATTTCACAGCACGCCAACCGAGCTGCCTCAGCCTCGAGAACTCCTCGAATATGAAATATTTCCCTTAATTGCACAGGGCCAAAAGGCCTGGCTTCTACGCCACAATTGGGCTTTATCTGAACCATTCCAATCGCGCCCAAGGCTGCAAGCGCATCTCTTATTGGGGTCCGGCTTACACCAAAACGCTGAGCGAGGTGCTGTTCTTTCAGCCTGTCGCCGCCAACGATCCTGTGCTTAAAAACATCAAGAAGTAACTTGCGAACAATATCCCGCTGCACCAGACGCTTTGGGGCAGAATTTGATTCTTTAGTTTCTTTCATATGCCTAATTCTATTTTTAAACTACTTGAATGTTAAGTCTTAAGCTTAATCTAAAAAAGAATTCCCGAGCCGGAAAAACTTCGCATGCGAGTTTTCCTCAGGTATTGGTTAAAAAAGTTCGATAAACAAAGATTCTTACAGACGCCCTTGACCGAGGCATGAATAGTCAATAGAGTTAAGCAGTCAAGCGCCCGTAGCTCAACCGGACAGAGCAGCGGTCTTCTAAACCGCAGGTTACAGGTTCGAGTCCTGTCGGGCGTGTTTTTTACTAGCTCATTGCTAACAGGGTATTAGGAAAACAAAGGCCGCTACCGACGCGGCCTTTGTGAATTTCGCTAGATTCTCAAACCGTCTCAGAATGTATCAAAGTGTCTCAATGTGTCCGCCCTCTTTGGGTCAGCCTGAGGGACAGTCGGTGGGTCAGTCGAATCGGTGGACAGTGCTTCCCACTCTAAACTTCTGCAATATATTGCATTGCTAAAACAGACGTGTAATCTCCTGACTAGAAGTATTACACCGACACCCCAGAAGCCAGTTTCATATGTTAACTTTTGACATTTTCTACGAATTGGCACAGAATACATTATTCCGTCATCTAGTTTGCCTTTAGCGAGTTTATTCTGGATAAATTAGATCTGACAATTCAACCGAATCCGCAGGGCGATATGCCTATTATAGACCAGTCCGTCTTCGTCGCCGACACCGCCCGGATTATCGGCAACGTGGTCATACATCCCGGGTTCTTCGTAGGCCACGGAGCGGTCATACGGGCCGATGAAGTGGGCAGCGACGGCAAAGTAACGAAGATAGATGCCGGCAGTGCAGCGTGCAGGAAGGCGTAGTAATTCACGCTTTGAGCGGCACGGCTGTGAAGATAGGACCGAGATGCTCGCTGACTCACAGTGCGGTAGTTCATGGCCCGTGTGAAATCGGAGCGGACAGCTTTGTGGGATTCGGCGCGACGGTATTCAAGGCAAATATCGGCCCAGGAACATTCATAGCCGCTCATGCGTTAGTCCAGGGCGTGGACATCCCGGCTGGTAGTTCAATACCACCCGCCGCGACGATTCTCACACCCAACAATATAAGCCAACTTGAAAAGGCTATCGATTCAGACAAATCCTTCATGAAAAAAATCGTCGAAACGAATGTCAAACTCGTAGAGGGATACAAAAGATTACATTAGGGTGTTCATCGTCAAGCCGTTTTGTTTGTGATGGAAGTCGCATGGCTGGAAATAACGACGGAAGCGTCCATCCCCAACTCGGCATGGCTCTTGCAGTATATCGCCAACATCCATACGAAGTTGTTCTTGACTCGGCAGCCCCAGTTCAATATAAGATCTATCACTCAACAAAACCTCATAGGCAAGCTGACGGGAGGTAGTGAAGTGCTACCTGCCTGAAATGGGCCTGCATGTTGTGACTAAGTTTCAAGCTGCTACCGGTTTTTGTGCCCCCGCAGTTGCGTTGCGGCGGCTCCAAGCCGCCCGCGTTCCAAGCAGCGCAGATAAACAGATAGGGATATTGAAATGCCACTTGTACAGATAAGCGTGTTGTTATATCTCGCTGGAGGCGAGCAATTAGCCGCAATTGGCGAAAACGGTGAGGGATAAAAAACTGCGAACACTAGTTACCGAGATTAAAGGAGAGCGTAGGATGAGGCGTAAGATTCGTAATAAGTTATGGTTATTGATCGGAATAATGTGCATTTGCGCCATCGGTCATTCGGCATCGGCCAGTCCCAGCGGGTTGAACAACATCCCGACTACAGACGTCGTTCCCGAGAAAACCGTAGTCCTTCAGACTTGGCTGAACATGGCGGAAAACGCCCAGACTCAGCAATTCGTCGCATTCAAGACCGGCCTACTAAAAGGCCTGGAGTTTGGGGGCGACTGGAAAGCGATCGACAAGACACATGGCCATGCCGAATTGCAGGCCAAGTACGCTTTTGACATCATGGGTGACTGGTGGAAAGGGGTCGTCGGCATTGCCAACCTTACGGAAAATCGACAGCACAATAAGTATTTATTCCCATACGTCGCGACAAGTGTGGACTTGAAAGTATTCAGATTGCACTTCGGTTATGCTCCACAGCCACACAACGAAGCCTTTTTTACTGGAATCGACCGAACCGTGACTTTTCTGAATAGAAACCTGCAGCTCAAAGCCGATGCAATCCAAATTAACGATAAGGAAGATGTGCTCTTTAGCGCGGGCTTTCTATATGAGTTCGGGCCGCGAGATACTGCAGATAAACCATCCAAGTCTAGAATCCATGGGTTCCTCGATGAAATCGTTAATAATCTCATACTGGAAGCCTGGGTTTCGTTGCCATCTACGGGCGAAGAGGAAGTTTACACCGTAAAACTTAACTACGTGATAAAGTTTTGACTTGAATGGAGACCATCTGGACCGGAACTGTATTAGGCTTTTTGTTTGTCTGAACACAGTTGGTAAATGAGTTGTCCGCAACCCTCCGGGATGGCCTGCTGAAGTCCTATTCATGGTTGGGGGTAACCGCATGTTTTGGGATCTGAATCTTCCGCGAATTCTGCCATATCCAACTTTGAACAACCGCTTTAAACACAATTGATCCGACGGATGGGATTTTCGGTATGGCAAGGTCAGTCGTAGTGATCAAAACGGCTGACCTGACAGACGGCTGACCACACGCTCAGATAAGACCACAATATCCTCAAGACAAAACAACCTCTGGATATTCCTCGGCAGAAGCAGAGTAGCTGACGGGCTAAACTCGTCATCTCCTGCGTACCAAATCAGACGCAACGGCAGGTGGGGAAAAACATCAAAGTCAAACGCCAGATCTCCACCGCCGGCCGGCCGGCCGTTGGTTGCGGCGGAAGCCGCTGCGAGCGAGTCGCGATCGCGCCCGACCGTCGCACACAGCCGTCCGCATACACGCTGACGATAAACCTGCGAGTAAGCGCGTGCTTCAGGAAGATCGCCAAAAGTCAACTCCGGTTGTCCACACGGAAACCTAGATCGAATGGCCAAGTAGTGAAAGGCCAAGAGTCGCCACACCGGGCCCACGTCCTGCCCCGCCTTGGTACGGACGCATTTCAAGGAAAGGTCGATACAAAAAATGTCCCCCATCACGGGAAGATGCCACGTTTGATCTATCAAGCGAGCACCCAGCCACAACATTTGCTCCGAAGATTGGCTGCGCATCCCCTCCAGAGCTTTTTCCATGGCCAACCGCACACTCTGCTGAGGCGGAGGAACACCCGGCCTGCTGACAGGTTTACCCGCTGCTGTCACCAGTTTCCTTTCTCTTGAGTCGCTCCTGGATGCTCTCAAGACACTGCTTGGCCCGAGGATCGTCTTTGACCTCTGCCAAGCGTTTCTGCAGCTCCCGTATGTCGATAGCCTCACCCAGACACTCCGCTGCGGCAGGACACCAGTCTGCGCATCTCGGCAGTGCTTCGCGCAGCAGCACCCGCCCGCACCGGCAGCGTCGCTTGGGTTCGTCAGTGAAGAACTCCACCAACCGTCCGCAGTCCGGACAGGGTACGACGATACTGTCCAGAGAACGACAACTCATTTGACCTGGGCATTTGTTTAACATGGCCTGTCTTATCCTTGTCGAGCCGCCTCCAAGTACGAATCACAGTAGATCATTTTTTCCATTAGTAGGTCGCCAGTAATCGCCACATCCATGAGTTCGGTATCCAACGGATCCAGGATCGCTGAGTCCAGTCCGTGCGCCATCGCCATGGCCAGATAGCTTCGGTTGATGAGGCTGCGGTTATTGCATCTTTGCGACACGTTCGACAGACCCAGCAGCATGTGCGGTGCTGGATCGGCAAAGGCTTTGAGTTGAGAGATCGCAGACATGCAGTGGGAAGGGGTCTTCGGCGAGACGTTTACCGGGAGAATGATCGGATCTATGAACAGCTTGTCCATCGGAAGAGACCCTTCCATTGCCACCGTGATGATCTGGGCCCCCAATTCTACTCGCTTATCCACGCTGCCCGGCACGCCATCGACGTCGATCGTCAGGCCGATCAGTCCTCCGCCATTTTCGACAGCCAATCCGACATATTCAGAGACAATTTCCACATCAGCCTTGGAGGAGTTAAGGATTAGATCTCCGGGCACTTGGGGCGCTACGGACTTCATGATCTCCCACTTGGCCGTATCGATAGCTAGCGGCGCGTCAGTTACGGCCCGAATCGTCTCGACCAACCAAAGCATTGCCCCTTCTGCGTCACTGACGGCTGGACCGACATTCACGTCCAGCGCAGTAGATCCGGCAGCTAATTGCCGTTTTGCCAGATTCTGGATCACTTGGGCGTTCTTTTCCTGAATGGCTTGCTTTACATCCTGAAACATTCCGTTGATGCGTTCGCCAATTACATACATGCTTATATTTCCTTTTCTGTTTATTGCTTGGTTGCCGAAATGAGCCGGTCGATTGTCTTGTTCGCGAAATCGAGCGCTTGCGGATGTCTTAACACGAGCAACTCCGCCCCTGCCTGCAAGAGCACGACAGCGGTCGCAGCCTCCCACATCACACCCCACTGGTCGCGTGTTTCTTCATTGACACAGGCAAACGGAGGCGCCTTGGCTTCCTTGGCCCGCCACGCTTCGAACCCCACGTCACAGATAATCGGCTGGGTCAAAAGGTTGTCTCCACTAAGCCCCGCCAATCGGCCGCGCTCCTGGATGCTGTATACGTATTCGATTCCATACCCCAGCGCAGCGGTTGTCGGAAAGATCACGACGTCTTCCAAGGGAAAACCCGCATCCGAACAGAGAATATTCACCTGCTTTGCGATGTTGATATCCAAGGGGCTCTCAGCGATGAGCTTGTGCTTGTCGGCGAGGCAGACGGCAACGACTGTACGGTAGTTTTTCTCCCTAGCCGTGCCGATAAGGCAGTTCTCGCCTCTGGCTGCGGCGGAGACAGCCGGGAGAATCTCGTTATCCTTCTCGTCGATGCCACATCCCCAGATTATCAGCGGTACGCCAACGGCGGAGAGGACTTCTTTGACCGTCTCGACGCACTGATCGGCAGAGTGATCGCCGCTGTCGGGATGGGCTCCCATCAGGCGAAGGCATATCATGTCCGCTCCGCATTCGACGGCCTTTTGGGCCCATTGACCGGGTGAGGCCATGGCCTCGCCATAGGCTTGGCGAAACTGATCAGGCCAAGTGTCTGCGCCGGAATCCCAAATCTCGATAGCAATGGCCGGGCGCTGACCGACCGAACCTTCAAACGCCAAGAACGGAAGCGTCGCGGCCCCGCCGATGGTCACGGTCGAGGTTCGCGTTCCACCTTCCTCGGCCGTCGCACCAAGGACAACTGTGTTGACTGCAGAGGTCCATTTCTCCGTAACATCAGGGATACTCATATCATTTGCTCCTTTTGTATTGTCGAAAGTCCCTGCCCGGAATTGAGCCCCAGGCAACGAGCAGCCAATTCTTCAACAGCTCTGCGCGACCTCTCACCCGCCTTTTCGTCAATCGGCTCACCACGGGCGCACCGGCCGGCCAAATCCGAATCGTAAGGAACCTCTATCACCGTCTCCACTCCGGGCAGATCAGGCACTTCAAAAGGAATCGGCGACCCATCAATGACCTGACCAACCTTGTTGACCACCAGAATCCGGCGCTTGACTTGCAGGCCGAGGGAATCGGCCAAATCTGAGATGCGCCGAACAGTAGTCAATCCCACAGGGGTAGCTTCTGCCACCAGCACGAGCGTTTCAACATCGTCGATCACCAAGCGAGAGAGATATTCCATCCCTGCTTCGCAGTCGACCACAACACAGGCGTAGTTATTGCGAAGCAGGCTTAGGTATCGCCGCAGCAGACCGTTTACGTAACAGTAACACTTTCGCCCTTCCGGCCTGCCCATCGCAAGCAGGTCAAAGCCGACGTGTTCGCCAAGCAACTCGGCCAGATACTGGTCCATGAGGCGCTCTTTGGGAATCTCGCTGACGTTCTGGGCTGCACTGCCCATCTTGTCGCGAAGGTCGGCTATGGTCTCCGGCGCCCGGATCCCCAACGTCATCGCCAGTGTGGCGTTAGGATCGGCATCGACCGCCAGGACGGGTTGCTTTCCGAGACCGATCAGGCGTCGCACTGTCATTGCCGCCAAGGTCGTCTTGCCGGCCCCGCCTTTACCACTGAAAGCTATAATAGTTCCTGCCATATCGTTAACTCTTATCCCCCGTCAGCGCCGCCATGGTGCTCGGGAACAACTCCAGATTCGTATGAGGGAAGAAACATGCTGAGACGAACTGGTCCATGAATGTCGGGTCTGTGCTCAGTTCGAAGTAGGTTGTCCTTGCTGCAACGGAGAATATCTCCCCATAGCAAGCATCGGAGATCGCTGCGAGCTTGGCTCCTGCAAGCGAGGCATTGCCCACAAAGCGAAGTCGGTCCGGCGAGATATCCGGCAGCAACCCGATGAACACAGCGTTTTCGACATTGAGGAAGTTACCGAATGCCCCGGCAACCATAATCTCAGAGATATCGTCGATGGTCATGTTCAGGGCATGAAGCAGGACAGACTCAGCCGCGTAGATCGCGCCTTTGGCTCGCAGGATATTCTGAATATCCCCCTGCGTAATGGTAATGTCTTTGTCGTTGCCCGTTGGACCTGCCGGCAGGACAACGTATTCCAGTTCCCCCTGAGCTGATTTCCGCACCCGCGTGCGCGATGCGTCCGGCTGGAGCCGGCCAGTTTTGTCAATCACGCGCACTCGAAGCATTTCGGCGATAAGGTCAACAAAGCCTGTTCCGCAGATCCCCACCGGCGCCGCCGAGCCGATGGTCGAATAACTCAGCAACCGATTAGGGTCGAGCAACCTGATATGGTCAATGGCGCCTCGGCCCGCACGCATTCCGCCGGTGCACTCGGCGCCTTCAAAAGCCGGCCCCGCAGACGCGCTAGCGCAGACAAGAAAATCCTTATTGCCGATCACTACTTCTCCGTTTGTGCCGACATCGATCAGCATTCGCACCTTGTCGCTCTGGCTCAAAGCACTGGCGAAAATGCCCGAGACAATATCAGAGCCGACAAATCCCGCCACACAGGGCAGACAATACAGCAGGCCCCGCGGATGAATCTTCAGACCGATTTCAGCAGCGCGGAACGGTGGCACGTTATAGGCCGCACCGACGTAGGGCTCTTTGCGCACATAATCCGCTGGTAGCCCCAGCAGGAGGTGGACCATCGCAGTATTACCGGCGATGGTGACCAACGAAATATCTTTTGTTCCCATCCGATGCCTAGTGATCAACTCTTGGATCAGTTCGTTCAGGTCTCCGACGATGGTCTCACGAAGCTCGCTTCGGGTGGCATCCGACTTGGAAGCGTGAATGATTCGTCGGATTATGTCGGCGCCGAAATGGATCTGCGAGTTATACTTGGCTGCCTGGCCCAGCGTCTGTCCGTCGCACAGGTCCACCAGGTGGCACACGACAGTAGTGGTGCCGATGTCGGCCGCAATGCACATGTTTCGCCGACTCGTGTCCCCCGGCTCGACCTCAATTATCTCTGTCAGTGCGCCTCTATGACCTGTCATGGCCGTGACCTTCCAATCGGATTTACGGAGCACTTCGGGCAGGCGACAGGTAACCTTTAGTCCCATCTGGAAACCCTTCGTGGAGATCGTTTTCGCCAGCGCATGTTCCAACCGCTGAAGATCCGACTGGTTGTCTTCGAGTGTGGGGGGAGGCAACTCAACGTACGTCTTGCGGACAAGTGGCGAGAGGGAGATACCCCGGCGACCCAGCTTGCTGATATCGGTCAGTTGCGGCACCTCGCCTTCGGCGTATTCGGGCATCCCTGCTTGGCGCGTTTCGGCAGGAACCTCCACTACCAGATCCGATTCTATGCGTGCCTCGCAAGCCAATATGTAACCTTGCTGAATCTCCTCATGTGTAAAGAAGTCGGTTGACCCGCCCGTCACACTGCCTTTGCGGACGATCACGCGGCATCGACCGCATACACCATCTCCGCCACAGAGGCTGTTGACGAACACCCCCGCGCTGCCGGCTGCGGTGAGAATGGTCGTGCCGGCCGGTACTTGTACCTGCTTGCCGTCAGGTGAAAACTCAACTGTACAACTAGTTGCCATAAAAGCCTCTTAAGCGGCCTTCCACTCATTCTTGAGGAACGGGCCGATACCGGAACCCTCTTTCGGCCCGACCTGCACCTTCCAACCCGATTCCTCGGCCAGTTGTGCCGCTATGACCGCCACATGCCCGGGGATTACAATCTGGTTATGGGTGACTTTATCTTTTGCCCCGCACGACTCCAACGCGGCTGTAATAGTCTCCGGGTTGAACTTGTCGGCCGCCCAAGCCGTCAAGACACTCGTACCCTCGGTATCCACCGCTAGGATACGGCAGCCGATGCGCGAAGCTTCCACTTCGGATTCCACGGAATAGTAACTCAATGAGAAATTGGTTGTTACCAGCAACGGGCTCTCGGCTGTGATATCACCAATTTCATAGAGCATTGGCTCGACCTGCACCGGCTTTTGAGGATCGGTGTAAATGTTCTGGCGCGTAGTGAGAATCGGCACCAGCAAGTGCGGATCCCACGCATCGGTCACCACTATGCCTGCATACTTGCAGACGTAGACGCAGGCATCCAGCGCCGAGGCGACCTTATCTTGTCCGGTGGCCACTGTCAGGACCGGATACCCCAGCGGCCGATATGTCTTCTTCAATGCTGCCCGGCGACTGCACGTGAGGAACTCAATCGCTTGCGCCGACGCAACCGGACCAGGGGAAATCACCACGTCCTTAACGCCGTTTTTCCCCAGTGCCTCAAGGGCCTGCGCAACATTGGCCAAGTTCCCCGCTACACAAAGCGGCGCCGATGTACTTTCGGCCAGTGCGGCAAGATCGTCGACGGACACGTCGGAGGCACAGTACAGCAATGGGCGTGCGCCGGCCAGGGGGCCCGAGGCTACGGCAGTGAGAGTCTCGCAACTGGGGCTGACCAGAACCATTGGCACGCCAAGCTGCTGATGGATCAGCTCGGCCGCTACGAGCATCTTATCCTTATCTCCCGATTCATTGACCAGCGCGACCATATCCGGCCGTAGCGTCTCGCCGACGCGGGTGAACTCCAGGGCTTTGAAGTCTTCGCAGGCAGCCTTGAGGGCATCGGCTTGGCCAATATCGACTAGTTGCATGGCGACGGCCGTGGGATGGTGAAACTTCTCATCGTGGCGATAGAGGACAGTCTCCTGGCCGATCTCGACGGTCTTGGAATCGGTCCCGATCTTGACCAGTCGCTGAGGTGGCGCGGAGGCGTCGCCCAGCTCTGACATCGCCTCTTCGGACAGGCGTGGGCATTGATCCAGGCCGGCCTGGCCGGCAGCAACCTTCATCGCGAATGCCAGACAGGTGGGCAGCCCGCATTCCTTGCAGTTTTCCTTCGGAAGCTTCTTGTAGATATCCAGTCCCGTCAGTGCCATATTGCCACTCCTGTTCGTTGTTTTGTTAAAGGCAGTCTACGTGCCAAGTTAAGGTACAAAAATCAGAAAAGCATGTCCATCACCAATGCTGGATGTTCCACCTTCGTCATGTATTCCACGAGCTCCTCGCCTGTGGTCGCCACGGTCTCGTCTGCAATCTTGTCCACAAAGCCGTCGAGGCTTACATCAGCGGCGCATTTTTCCAGTCGTTCGCGCATCGCTTCCTTTAACTCCTTGGGCATCCAGACCAGCCTTTGCAGGCCTCCCTCAGCCCGGATAAACTTCTTGCTGGTAAGATACAGCCGCCCGACGCCAAGAAATCCCGGAGTCTGGGCCCCGCCACCGACGCTTCCAGCCAGCGTGGAAAACGGCATACCGATGGGCGTATCTCCCGTGTACTCGCGGTTGACGACCATCACGCCGTTGGCTTCAGGAACCACTGCAACAATGCACTCGAAGCACCCGCATGAGGTCATCGGGTTTTCCAGGAGACTGTACGCGCTAAAATGCTCGATACTGCGGTTGGAGTTGTCGTAAACGAAGCGGTTGACATTCTCCCACTCTCCGGTTCCCTCGTTTAGGCATTTGCCTTTGACGATAGGCTGGTTCGGGCCGGTTGGATTGATCTCATAAGAAGCCTGGCCGTCAAGCCAATTATACGCACCGCAGAGGCCCAGCCGCTCCGGCGTTATTACGCAGACATGGTTTGGTGCAAAGGACTGGCACAAAGTGCAAGAGTAGAATGTCTCTACCGATTCGTCGGTCATCCCGGCCACACGCTGGTCACGCGCTTGATAGACTGGTTCGGCACGGGTCAGCAGAGACTGCACCTGATCCGGATCGGTCGTAACGGTCACAGAAACTTTATCCACGATTCCGGCAAACTCATCGTGAAGCTTTGCGTGCAAGATCGTGCCGATGTCCTTGAGGCGGAAGCCAGACTTGTAGGCCTCCTTACTGATTCGACACCATATCTGATCGCGCTGCCCTGTATGCATGAAACCCATCGCCCCATTACAGTAGCGATGAAACTGACGTTCGAGTATTCCCTCGAAGTCCTGTTTCATTTTCCGCCCGGCGATTTTCACGCCAATGCCAAGGTCCATCGCACTGCCTTCGGACGCTGTGTCGATATCCTGCCCGTTAACAATGATCTCGCCGTCGGTGATTTCATCCAACTCGGCCGCCTCCAGTAGCTCGACTGCATTGGAGTACTTTCCGCCAAACTGTACAAGCATGTCCTCTCTGCGAACACGTTCGCCCTCGAAGGCGGGCGAGTAACTGACGGGAATGTCCACTTCTTCGACCTTCACCTTAACGCCACGGACGCCAATACAGGTTGGAACGATCTGCTGCGGGTCTGTCTGCCTGACCAGAGCCTCATACGTGGTGACACCTGTTGGGTGGATCTCCGGCGTCGATTCATGGTCAGAAATGACCGGAAAACCCATCACGATCGCCCCAGACCCAACAGCATACCACTGGTCCGGGATCGGCCCAAAAGTGATCCCGAAAGCAAATATCCTGTCCTTGCAATACTTCAGACAGTTTCGCCAGTCCCCTTTCTGGTGTCCACCGAACGTCAGGGCTCCGCGTATCGCCCAGTTGAGGACATAAATCGATGATTGGATATCGCTGCCGACCGGGACAATATAGGTGTCCCAACCCTGCTCCACTGCCTGGGAGTCCAGTTGATCCTTCATGGAAAGACCATCCCGATTGGCTAGCAGGAACGTAAGGATACTACGTCTTTGCAACTCGCGAACGGTATGAACGGCGATTTCTTCTGTGGGTGCCGGGCCGAGGACCGCCGCGAAACCCGGCATGCGGCCATCCACGAGCTGAATACCCAACTCGCGGAGAATCGTATCGGAGATGAAACCGGTAAAACCGTCCTGAATCCGCTCCTCGTTGAGGTAACGTATCGCGCAGGTCACCTCAAGCGAGAGCATTGTCGCAACGCCTGCGTCGAGCCCGTTGCCAAGATAGGGCAACCACAGCTGGTCGGCAGGGACCGAAGGCAACAACTGGCTACAGTGCTCCACGACGGACTTCAATTGGCCAAGTTTCGTGACCTCTAAACCCATCAGTGCATGAATCATGGGCAACTGAAACGCCGTGGCGGGAAACTCGATTGGTTGATCCTCACCTTTGGCTTCGATGGCCTGAGAAAGCTTGGTCTCCGCTTCTTCCACAAATGTTGTCGCGCCACGAATGGCAGCAGCGATTACTTCTCGAGACATATATCAATCTCCTGTTCGGTTTACCGCCAGATTATCGCTTACTTTTTCTCGCTGTGTTGGAATCGTCTGGCCAGCAGTGCCGCCGAGTGAGACCGCCGACACCGACAGCACAGGTTCGCCAGTGGAACATGTTCGGGTAGCTTTGAGCGAATAAATTGCAGTTGCTTGACCGGCGCGAACGGCCTATCGCAGCAGTTGCACCGGGCCATCTTCGAGTTGGGTTCATCGGCCGGGCTGGGCTCATCGGCCGGGAGACTTGCCTTGATCTGCTCCGCAGACTCCCGGAGGCGCAGGCGCAGAGATTCATCCAACTCGACAAACTGAATCGCCCCCGTTGGACAGGCTTCGACGCATGCGGGAAGCTGGCCGGCCTCTGTGCGCTCGGCGCACAGGTCACACTTGACCGCGGCCTTGCCGTCACGAGACATCTCGATTACGCCGAACGGGCAGACGGACAGGCAGAATGTACATCCTGTGCAGCGATCAGCATCCAGCTTTACAGGTTCGTTCTCTCCACTGCGGCTAATCGCTTCTTTCGGGCAGGTGGTAATGCACGGCGCGTCTTCACAGTTACGGCATTGCAGCGGTATGCACTGCTCGCCGACCTTTTCGATATGCACACGTGACTGAAGCTCCACGCCCTTGGCCATGGCCTCGACGAGGGACTTAACCTCGCTATGGGCCAAGGCGCAATCGGTCACACACTGTTTGCACCCTAGGCAAAGCTCCTCGTTTATTACGATAACCTTAGCCACATCAGGCCTCTCTAAAACCTTAACCCGTTGCCGGAACCGGCTCTTGCTGAGCCGACTTTGCAGCATAGGGCGCTTCGTACATCGGTCCGGACAGGCCCAGCTCAGCTCGCTTGGCGTCGATGTGGTCGATCATCATTCGCGCAGCTGTGATTGGATCGGACTCGAATGCAAACTTTCCACCAAATATCTCTTCGATATCGTCGGTAAGGAACTTGGTCAGTTCCGGGGAACCTTGGACCGGCAGCGGCTCGCCAAGCACGGTATACGCACCGGAAGCGACCGCATAGAAGCCAATCGCGACAGCCTTTTCGCTCATCCATTCCGGCGCCGAAGCTACAGCTGGCAGATCGGCTATGCTTTCGCCGAGTCCACCTTCGGCCACCACGTTGGAAAGAATGATAAGAATGCGGCTGATGTCAACGCAGGCTCCCAGATGCAGCACCGGCGGGATTCCTACCGCGCGGCAGACCTCCCGGAGCCCTTCGCCGGCGAACTGTTCCGCGGCTTCGGGGCATAGCAAACCGACCTTGGCGTCGGCGATGGCCGTGCAGCCAGTCGTAGCCACCAGTACATCGTTGGCCAGCAGTTCCTTAGTGATCTCAACATGTCCTCTATCCTGGGTATGTTTGGGGTTATTGCAGCCCACCACCGCTGCCAGGCCGCGGATCCGGCCAGAAATAATCGCATCGTTTAGCGGTCGATAGCTGGGCCGATACCTGCCGCCAAGGGCCGTGAAAACATTCTCGGCGGAGAACCCTGCGACCAGCGGGCTGGAGACTTTGGGGATAGTTATGCTTTTCTTCGATCGGTTCGAGAAATTCTCTATCGCCTCACGCACGATTTTCTTGGCGATATTCAGTGCATTGGCCTCATCCAGTTCGATGTGATCCGCGCCTGGAAATTTCGCCTTCTTCGATGTGCTGATAAGCTTTGTGTGGAAGCAGCCGGCCATTTTGCCTAGCGATGGCATGACACATTGGATATCCACTACCATTGCCTCCACGGCACCGGTTGCGATGGCTAACTCCTGCTGAAGGAAATTGCCCGCCACGGGGATGCCGTGACGCATCAATATCTCATTGGCTGTGCAGCAAATTCCGGATAGCGCCACGCCCTCGGCGCCTTTGTCGCGTGCCAGTTTCAGCAATTCCGGGTCCTGAGTCGCGGCTACGAGCATCTCCGAAAGAATTGGCTCATGGCCGTGAACTATAATATTGACGCTCTTGGGATCAATCACCCCAAGGTTTGTGCGGCTTCGAAGCCAGGTCGGGGCCTTGAAGAGAATATCCTGCAGTTCCGTTGCGATCATGGATCCTCCCCACCCATCCGCAAGGGCAGCCCGCACGCCGGCCAGAATAATGCTTTTGGAATCACTGTCCCCACCCACGTGGGTTCGGTGCAACAGGCCCACGACTTCTCGATCAATGCCGCGCGGCATGACGCCGGCTTGACGCCACCGCTTTTGAGTCTCCTGCGGAGCGCGAGAAATAAACCGAAGTTCCCCTTCCTGCTGGCCGAACTGTGCCAACGCTGCAGACGCGACATCTCGTGCCAATTCTTCGACGGACCGGTCTTCGGTCTTAATATCCCACTCTTGGGCCAATGAGCGCAACTTCTGCTCGTCCTTGATCGTGTAATCATTGCCTTCTGCAGCCGAGTACAAAGCGGAGGCAACATCTCGAGCATGGTCCGAGTGCGCAGAAGTCCCACAAGCGATCATTCTGGCCAAGTTCCTGGCCGCAATGACATCAGCCGTGGCGCCGCAGACGCCCTCTGTCGGCCCGTTTCCAAATGGATCAATCCGACAAGGCCCCATCGTACAATTCCTGCAACAGATCCCCAGCATGCCAAAACCACATTGGGGTTGCATTGCCTCGTAGCGATCCCACACCACGGGCAAGTACTGTTTTGCAGCGTGAGCTAGCATTTCCAACGTGGCTGGGTCCGTACTTCGTTGCTCGGGCGTTTTCATGTGAATAACCTCATCAAATACAAGGATACCTGCCCAACTAGCCGTGAACGGCTTGCCAACAAGAAGAAAAAAACATGACATTCAACTGCAAGTTCGCCTACCAAGAATTGGCTGCACGGCCGTCCGGCAGGCTATCATATTAATGCAAATTTAGTACGAATTTTCAAGTATTGAAGTCAAAATAGTCGTATTTTTTACCGCATTTAACAGATTTTTCCCAGAACTGGCCAATTATTATCTCTGAAATGGCAATGGTTATAGAATTGATGTGTTTTGCAATTTATAATCCCGATTGACATAATTAACATTAACATAGCAAATTGGCGAAAGTCTAGCAATATCTTGCAGGACCAGACACAGTAAATTCTGACTGCCGCAGACTCCCCGATCTGGGAAAAGGCTTGACCTATTGCTAAAACAAACTTTTCTTCTGGTGGATTTTATGAGAATAGCTATATCCGGAAAAGGCGGCGTAGGCAAGACGACTCTGGCAGGAATGTTGGCGGGAACATTGGCTTTGAAAGGCCGAAACGTTATCGCACTGGACGCTGATCCCGATGCAAACCTCGGTTCCGCTTTGGGGCTATCACCTGAGGAGGAGGTCACTCCCCTTTCGGAGATGCAAGACCTGATCCGTCAACGCACCGGTTCGGAAGACGACTACGGCAGCTATTTCAAACTCAATCCCAAAGTGGACG
Source organism: uncultured Planctomycetaceae bacterium (assembly GCA_964401835.1). GTDB lineage: Bacteria > Planctomycetota > Phycisphaerae > SM23-33 > SM23-33 > CAYNZP01. The sequence continues at coordinate 35,942 of CAYNZP010000004.1, read as the reverse complement.
ACATCCCCGATATGTACGCCAAGCGGATCGGCAGCATTGAACTGCTGACTCTCGGCGGAATCAAGAAGGGCGGCCAGGGGTGCATATGCCCGGCTACCGCGCTGGTCAAGGCACTGCTGACACATCTTATTCTCGGCCGCGATGACGCGGTCATAATGGACATGGAGGCTGGGCTCGAACACCTCGGCCGTGCCACTGCCCAATCCATGGACGCGTTGCTCATCGTAGTGACCAAATCGTCTTGGAGTATCCGCACGGCGCTACGCCTTGGGAAGCTCGCCGGCGATATCGGCCTGGAAAAACTATTCGCCGTGGCCAATTTAGTCTCCGAATCAACAGACTTGAAGCAAATCCGTGACCAACTGGGCGATATCCCTCTCATCGGACGCCTGCCCTACGATTCCTCTGTCGCTGAAGGTTTGCTCAGGATTGACGCCAATGATGAACTATCTCCGGCTGCGGCTCTCCAAAACCATACCCCGGCCATGGAGCAGATCTTAGCGCAGCTTGCCGGCAGCGAATAGACGACGCATTGTCCCACGATCGGTCAAATGAAAAGGCAGCACCCGATCTCAACTACATCGATCCATTGTCTCTTTTTATGAAGCCGGGTCTCTCAAGTAAAGAGCTCGGTGAATTGGTTCAACCTTCGGGACTTTCGTCGTTAACTGTTGCTGATTTAGGCCGCCCTTCTGTTTTCAAGCCCCAACGTGCCTAACTGTCCAAATATTATCAGCATAATGAAATACCTCGCAAGGAATATATCTCTAAATGTCAACGGTCTGCTGGCCGAGATGACCGTTAAGAGAATAGATTAATGCGCACAACCTCACCCATCTAACTTGCATAACAAATTGACTATCGCCTCATGGTTATTTTTCCTGGCGACATCCAACGCCGTCACACCAATGTTATTTTTAAAATTCATGTCTGCTCCTGCATTAATCAATATTTCTACAATCTCTTTGTGCCCATTGTCGGCTGCGGAAATCAAGGCGGTGTTCCCCCCGTTATTTTTGATATTGATACCAGCCCCCTTCTCAATCAGTAATTTGACCGTTTCAACCCGGCCATCCAGCGACGCGATAATCAGAGGAGTAAAACCTTTGCCAGCTAAAGCGTCTATGTCGGCACCCCGCTCCAGAAGCATCTGCGCATATTCCGTTTTCCCAAGCCCCGCTGCCATAAATAACGCAGTTCGGTCAGACGTTGCTTTTGCCTTCACATCTGCTCCATTTTCCAGAAGTATTTTAACAATATCACTATGTCCTTTGCATACTGCAGCCATTAACGCAGTTGCATTTTCCTTAGGGTATCTGGCGTTAATATCCGCGCCCGATGACAAAAGTGTCGAAACTATTTTGCTTCGTCCCTCATAGGCAGCCATAAAAAGCGGGGGAACCTCTTTCAGGTTATTGTCAAGCTCGACCTTTTTTATATAATCATCCGTGGCCTTGCCGTATTCATTTCTGTCGCCATACACTTTTGAGCGAATTGCATAGACCCGCGGATTGTCAGGATTGAGTTTTACCTGTTCATTCACTAGATCCATAATTCCGTATGGTTCATCGGGCTCAAACAGCTTACCTCCAGAAGCTTGTTGTACATCATAAATTTCATTTCGACATGCCGGGCACAAATCCATGGGTGGACCCAAACGAAGAATCCCTGCCACAATTGCGCGTCCGTCAGGCCTGGGATAAAGAATGCATTCGGGGTGGGTACAATGGCGATTACTCCACGCATGATCGCGGACCAAAGGTACGTCTAGGGCATGACACAACTCGTGTTTGATCACCAGATGCCACCACTGCTCAGGAGCCACAACGGCCGGAGAGCCTTCGGTAACGTTCGGGGCCTGTATAACAATATAGTGACTTACATTCCTACCAGACGTATCCAGACGGCAATAACCTCGATGGGAAAAATCAGAAATATCCGGAACTATATATATGGTAATGTCACACGGCCCTCGATACCGTCTTTTTTGGGCGACAGCGTCGATAATATCTGTTGTGATAAAGCCATTTTCGTCTGCCTTGATCTCAATAGGTTCTGCAACAATGGTACGAACTTCGCCAGCTACGTATTTACCAAAACCATTTATTGCCTTTTGTAAAGATTTCCCCTCAGTCTTTGCCCCGTTGGCATTGATAACTTCAATTGTAACAAGCCTGCCATTGATTAAGGGACGATACGCCGGACAGTTGAGTGCCACAGGGTCAGCTGGAGCCTCGCACCCCACCAGAAAACTACCACACAAAAAGCATGCTATTAACGCCCTTTTTTTAAAATCCACCGATGTCACTCCCTTAAGTTTGCCAGGCGATTCCATCATTTGCATGGCTAAGGCTTCAGGCATCAAATCTATAACCGATTTCGCGAATTGTTTTGATGAAATGTGGCTGGTTAGAATCGTTTTCGATCTTTTTTCTTAATGTATTGATACAACGGTCTACGCTGCGGGTGGTAACGAATACATCGTATCCCCAAACTGTTCGTAAAATATCGTCTCGCGTCAAGGCTCGGCCGGGTTTGCTGGCCATGTATTCAAGCAGCGAAAACTCTTTGGGAGTCAGTTCCACTTCGCAGCCATTACATTTAAGTTTGCGTGAGGCAATATCCAATTCATAATTACCGAAACGGAAAGCTTCCATCTGCTGTTCCTGCCTTCGTCGTAAGAAGGCATTTGCCCGAGCAAGCAGTTCTTTAATACTGAAAGGTTTTGTGACGTAATCATCTGCACCTAGATTCAGACCGAGAATAATGTCCGATTCCTGCCCTTTCGCCGTAAGCATGATAATAGGCATGTTCAGCCCTTCCTTGCGGATAAGGCGACATATCTCATAGCCATTGATCTTTGGGAGCATTATGTCGAGAATGATCAAATTCGGTTTCACGTTCAGAGCCGCTTCTAGCCCTTTCTCGCCATCGTTGGCAGTGGTTACGCGAAATCCCTCGAACTCGAAGTTGTCCTTCAAGCCGCGAAGCATTGTCGGGTCGTCTTCGATAATCAGAACATTTTCGCCGGTCATTGTTATTTCTATTGCTCCGAATTCAGATTAATTTTAGAAAATGGCAATTGAACCGTAAAAGTGCTTCCTTCGTTCGGCTGGCTTTTGATGGATATACTGCCACCATGTGCGTCGAGGATAAACTTTACGATACTCAGGCCAAGCCCGCAACCGCCAGCCTTACGGGATAGTGTTTGATCAACCTGATAGAAGCGATTGAATATCTTTTTTGCCACCCGAGGTGACATGCCGATACCATTATCCGACACATCAAGGCAGACGCTTCCGTCGGCCTGGAATGTTCGGAGATTGATTCGTTTTTTATCCCCGGAGTATTTCCAGGCGTTGTCCAGCAGATTGAGTACGACTGTAATCAGTGCGTCCCGATCCACATTGATTGAAGGTAAGTTTGGAGCTACCTTGACATCCAAATAGCATTGCGAAGAGTTAAATCTTTCTCGAACAGAACCAACCGCAGTTGCTACGATTTCGTTTATGTCCGCATCATCAAATTCGAACGCCTTTTTGTTGCGTTCCATTCGCGAGAAAGTCAGGAAGTTATCTATAAGCCGGGTGAGTCGCTTGTTTTCCTTCGCGATTAGTCGGAAATACTCTTTCGCTTGCTGCTGGTCTTTGCATCGTCCTTCCAGCAATGTGTCCACCAACACCCGCATGGAAGCCAGGGGGGTTTTAAGTTCGTGGCTGACTGTTGCGATAAGGTCGTTCTTCAGCCGTGTTAGCTTCATCTGCCTTCCGATGTGTCCAGCTACAAGTAACGCAAGAATCGAAATGACGACTATCCCCATCACACCCGTCCAAAGATAAATAGCATTCTGCCTTTTGGCCGCAACGGTGAATGGGTCTTCAACAAACCAGGCCGCTGTTTCAATGCCTTCAACGTACTTCGATGCAGGAACAGACACAAAATCGCCTGATGTCCCCGCGGGGACGGTCCCGATGCTTTGGATAAGGTCATTATCATAAGGGAATGGGCCAAAGTCGGTGTGAAAACTGCGGAACAATAGGACAGTTTGTTTGTCTGGTGACGCTACGTGGTAAAAGCCACCGGCATCTGTCAAAATGCCCGCTTTGACGGGAGGCCGACTCCCTTCAAGATACTCAGCCGCCAATTCTTCGGCTTCAAGTGTTGGAGTGACCGATGCGTCTGCTAATGAACGGTCCAAGATGGCCTGCATAATGAATACCCGCTGAGCGGAAGGCATGTTAGGCTGGCTGTAATCACTGATTTTCCGGATGAGTTGTTCGACGATGCGTTTAACCTCTTTATCTTTTGGATCGTCGATTAATTGTATCGCCAGTAATTGGCAGTTTGGTACTATCAACCCGCCGCGTGAATCTGTGACATTCTGAAGCTCGGGTTTAGCGAGTGGACCGGCGATAATCTTCAACGCTTCCTTATTCCGTTCTGCTTTGATCAGGCATCGCATCTGTGCCTGTAACCCCCGCCCTTCGATGTTTGCGTCTTTGGCTTCGCTGGCGATTTGGGCGTATGCGTCGGCAGCCTCGATTGGTTTGGCAAATTCATATTCAAGCGTTTCGGCACGCGACCACTCAGACGGTGGTTGCTGAATAGTTTCGGCTCCTGACCTTTCAGCGGGGTAAAGTACATTGCCGGATTGGTCATATATTATTGCAGCATCCACCAGGCCGGACGTTACCAATACCGCGAAGGTCTCAGACGCACTACCGCTCGAAACTTCCCATGCCTGGGTAAGTCTATTCGCCCAGAACTCGTCCGTTCTGGCCGCGACTTTCAAGAGTTCTTGGCAGTACATATCTTCAAGTTTTTGCCGAACGGCCAGGCGTTCGTTTTTCATGGCTGCGTTCATGAACCACAGCACACATGCTGTTGGCACAAGAACAGCCAGCAGTAATACCAGCAGCACAGGCCACAACCCTCGGCTGCGACCCGTGCTCAAAATATTTGAACTTCGATTTTGCATTTAGCCCATCTAAACAAAAATCAACGTCGACGAACCGGATTTGCAGAAGGTTCAATTAAACGTGCTTTAGGATTTTTCTTTTTGAATAAATCTAGGTATTTTATTGCAACTTCTTCCTTTAGGACACCAAGGTCATCCACTTTCCACCCGTCTTCTTGCCAGCTAAGTTCAAGGACGATTCTGCGTTCTTTATCTGGACGGCTAGGTTTTGTAAAAAACGATGTGAACACAAGGCAATTCTTTTCAGAAGCGTATGCTTCAGTTATTTCAAGATCAACAATTTTGGATAAAGCCTCGACCTGGCGTATGCCAACTTTGCCAGCAAATCCTCGACGGATAAGGGCAAAACACTCATCTTTTTGCCCAGCTTTTCCCTTTTCGATAAACATTTCTGCTGTCTTAAGAGGCCCCAGATTAACTACGATATGTTTATATCTTGGAGGTCCAAGACTCAAGACAATAGAATCGAATTCGGTTTTGTTTGCATCGAATTGGTCTTTCTCAATCCTAAATACAAACCAGAAAACCATTGCTTTACTTGTCAAATATGTTCGATATTCGACCATATTCACGCCGTTTTTCTTATAATCCGCCACATAGCGAACGCCTGGCATTTTGTAGACATGGACTTCCTCCCAGCTATCTTCACGTACATGATAGTCCTCAAAAAAGCCCTTAAGGATCTCTATGTCAACCTCGGCGGCTTTTCGCGGAGAATCCAGACCGACAGGAACAGCATTACCGATAAATGTGGCCCAAGCCTTCAGTTCGGGCGGGAGCATGTGAACTTGGAACTTGTATATCTTCTGCTCAGTATCTAGATAGAAATGCCAACCTGGGTGTTTCTTAAGAGACAAGTCTTTAGTGACATCCCATGGCTGTTCAAACTTTGCCTTTTCCAATTTGGTAGTAGTCCAGTTCCATAGCCGCATGACGGCTGCCCCGGAATCGTATTTGATAGGCCAACGATGTGGGTCAGTCGAAAACCAAACAGTATGTTGCATCGCCACTGTTCCCTGATGGCGGATTGTCAGATTCACCTTGTGACACTCCATCGGCCGATTGATCATGCCGGGAATCGTCTCTTTACCGGTGACCTTAATCTTACAGTTAAAGATCGAACCGCTCTGTGGCGAGAAAATGGGGAAAGATGCCTCGTAGCCTTCCTTCAAAGGCATTCTTCGTATAAGAAACAATGCCTGCTCATTGTCAAAGACAGTGGTATTCGTGGGAACCGATCTGACTGTTGTTTCCGTTCCCCTTGTGACTTCGAGTCTGATTTCCCGATCGCCGTAGATTGCCAGGTAGTCACCGCTCTGGTTCTTAGTCCGACCGAAAATGGGAGCGAAATCAGGAAGACGGGCCTGGACGTCTGTGTATTGACGCATATTGACCGTTGGCAGGACCATATACGACTGCACCTTCCACCGATTGCGGAAAGGCATGTTCTGGACCGCATCCACGCTATCTGGCCTAGCTGTCGTCACCAACTCGGTTACATAGCGAACCATGCCGATCCTCATGCCTGCCTTTGTGTCGACGTACATGTTGAGTATCTCACCATCCGGCCAAGGTGCAGATTCAAGTTCAAGTGGCTCGAATGCAGTTGGTTTTTCGATAGCGGTTTTTTTCAATGCAACGTTGACTTCATTGGTTGTATCAGCTGGAACTTCGCGTTGGTAGAGGTAGATATCAAATATACCTCTTCGTTCATGGGCTATATGATCCCTTGATTCCTTGACTATTGCGACATTGGCAGGAACTACCAAAAAAAAATTCTCCAGCACAGGCGAACCAAAATGGTTGTTCATCTTCAGTTGGGCCTGGCCTTTAATCTGGGGGAGTTTTTGTGTCTTCTTGTTGTTTAAATAACCGAGTAATCTCATCTGCCCCGGCTGGATAGGTTTGTCGGGTTTCCACCAAAGCCGGTATTTTCCGCGAGAAGTTGTTTCTCTCTCCTCAAGCCTAAATTTCTGTGTTACACCTTGTTCGTCAACTAACTCAAAATCCGGACGCTTTCTTCCGAAATTGCCCAAAGGGATTTCTTCGAAAATTGTTTCTGACCTTTTGTTCGTATAGGTTAAAAATCCACCTTGGTATTTATTGAACTCATCGTCTACGCCGTATATGTGTGTGTTTACAAGGAGTCCCTTTGCCTGCCCTTGCTCGTAAGCCTCCATGTGCTTATCGACAATCCACATCAACACTTCGAGAGGCAACCTTTCCCCAGCAACAGGATATATTCCACTTAGTTGTTTGCTGGCTTCTGTGACAAGTTGGGTTTGATTTGGGAAAAGCGAAACGACCTTCCGAAAAAACTCTGCGGCTTTTTCTTTTTCACCTTTTTTGAGCAGGCACATCCCCGTCCGATAGTGGGCCTCTGCGACATAGCGGCGGTTGGCCTTTTCATTTTCTATGATTTGTTGATAGATTTTGACAGCTGCGTCGAGATCGCCTTTGGTCTCTTCCTCGAAGATACCTTTTTCAAGAAGAATTGAAGGCGATGTGTTTTCTGACATCGCCGTTGAATTACCGAAAGCCATAACAGAAATTGCCAATACCATCAAGACGGCTGCCGCAATAATCAATACCCGTAACATGGTTTACCCCTTTCGTCATTAAGAATAATAACTTAATCCCGGCCGATTCTCCCTTTAATTATGATGAGCGATTGTTACCGTTTTGTTACCTAATCGTCCTTTCTTTGTCCTTTTTTGCAAAAATGTTGCACCAGTAAATAAACTTTTTCTGTCGCAAAAACCGACTTTGCGACACTATAGGATGAGAGTCCGGATTCTTAATTGAGCTTACGAGGTGTCCACGAGTTACACAGATAAGCAATACGTAAGGCTTTGCCTGGACGGGCAACCACAGGTATTTCGGCATTTGGTTCTGCGTTATCAAGGCCGCCTGGCATCATATTTGACAGGACGGCTTGGTGACGAGGAAGCGGCGACTGAGGTTACCCAGGAAACCTTCGTTCGGGCCTATTTCGCATTACCAAAACTCAAGAAACCCGATTCGTTTTTCGCTTGGTTGCTGGGTATCGCGGGACGAGTCACAAAGGAAACTTACCGCCAGCAAAAAAAGCGAAGGCAAATCGTTTCTCTAAATAACGAGATACCTGAAAGGCCCAAAAGTAACGATTATCCATCACCAAACTTGCGTGAGGCTGTCACCGAATTGCCCGAAGCTTACAAGCAAACGGTACTGCTTAGGTATTACGGAGGCACAATTATCCGCCAGCAGCGATGAATGCGTTTGTTGCGAAAATCCTCTGGCACGCTCTGGCGTGAGATTTCATGGGCCTTCAGGCCAGTCAGCGTACTTGGATCAAATTTAAACTGGCGAAAGTTTGTGGAAAAATAGATAAGCCCGCCTTTAGGCATGAGATGTGCTGTAGAATTGAGCAGTTCACTGTAATGGCGTTGCACATCAAAGACATCTTGGATCTGCTTACTGTTGGAAAATGTTGGTGGGTCGATCACAGCAATATCGTATTTCTCACCCTGTGGGTGCCCGCGCAAAAACTCCATCGCGTCAGTCCGAACAAAATCGTGCTGAGGACCATCAAATCCGTTGGCTGACATGTTCCGCTTGGCCCAGTCAAGATACGTATTCGACAGATCAACCGTCATTGTCGATATCGCCCCGCCGTCTGCTGCATACACCGAAAAGGCTCCTGTGTAGGCAAACAGGTTCAGCATCCGCTTGCCGGCAGATTCCTTACGAACCATTGTGCGGGTGATCCTATGATCAAGAAACAGCCCTGTATCAAGATAGTCAGATAGGTTTACCTCAAACTTCAATCCCCCCTCCTGCACTGTACAAACGTTGCCGGCTTCAGAAACCTTGCTGTATTGAGCGAGGCCCTTTTGCCGTTGACGACGCTTGAGATAGATATCTTCTAGCCTAACGCCAAGAGCTTCGCCGGCGGTCTTTACAAGCAGGTCCAGCCAGTCGGCATGCTCAGCAGGTGTTCGATCGTGAGGCCGCTGGTATTCGGCGATATGGAGGCGACCTTCATAGATATCCACCGCAAGCGGAATCTCCGGAATGTCCCGGTCATAGATACGATAGCATGTGATGCCCTTATTCGGCCAGCGACGCAGATGCCTGGCATTCTTTCGTAAACGATTGGCAAAGATTTCCGCCTGGTTCGAAGCGTTTTCCTTCAATCCGCCAAATGCCGATGCAACTTTTTCTTCCGCTAGCTCGGAAAGTTCCTGCTGTTGCGACAAACACTGTTGGGTGTCTGATTTCTTCGGAGGCCTGGGCCCGTAGAACTGGTAGTAAGTGCACTCGATCCCGCCGTTATACAATTTCCTGCGTTTGTCAGCAGACTGGCCTAGAATCTGCTCCAAATCCAGGCTGGTAATCACATAGAACGACCATGTTTTCAGCGTCCTGAACACTTCAGGCATCGCGCGGTAAAGGGCCATGATTTCCGGATTTTTCTCGAATCGCTGGCCATATGGCGGGTTGCAAATCAGGCAGCCGTACTCACGACTGGATGTCAACTTGTCGAATGCCATTTGCTGAAAGTGGATATTCTCAGCGACGCCCGCTAACTCGGCGTGATAGCTGGAAAGGCTTATCGCTTTAGGTTCGATATCAGTTCCTATGATCCGCATCGGTAGCGAGGGTTTAATAAGATCGCGTGCATTTTCACGCTGGCTGGCCCAGTGTTGCTGCGGAATCGAATTCCACTGCTCGGAAGCAAACTTTCGGTTCAAACCTGGCGCAATGTTTCGGCCAATCATTGCTGCCTCAATCGGAATCGTCCCGCTCCCACAGAATGGGTCGATCAATTGGCGGTCGGGTTTCCAGAAACTCAGCTGAACTAAAGCTGCTGCGAGTGTTTCTTTAAGTGGCCCGGGCCCGGCAGCTGCGCGATATCCGCGTTTGTGCAGACCCGCACCGCTCGTATCTATTGTCAGCATGGCAGTGTCTTGACGCAGTGCGACCTCGACGCCGTAGGCAGCGCCCGTTTCTGGCAAGACGCCTGCTTTGTGGGCAGCCTTCAATTTCTCGACGATCGCCTTTTTGACGGTTCTCTGGCAGGCTGGCACGGAAGAGAGTTGGCTTGCGTAACTGCGACCATTTACAGGAAACTTCCCGTCAGTTGGAATCCACTGCTGCCAGGGCAATTCAAAGCTGCGGTCGAACAACTCATCGAAGTCTCGTGCTTTAAATGAACCAACCACCAGCAAGACACGGTCGGCTGTCCGCAACCAAAGATTCGCCCTGATCAACCCCTCAAGGCCAGCAGTGAACATAATGCGTCCGGGAGAACAAACCTTCGCATCGGAAAAGCCCAGTTGTAAAAGTTCCCGCTTGGCGCAGGCTTCGAGGCCAGATGTTGTTGTTGCAATGAGTTGAAACTCGTCCATACCACTCACTTTACAAGAACGACGCGCCTATCCCCCCGCATCGTATATTCTTTTTAAAAACCTGAACTTGCTGCATATGATGAATACTAGCAGCACAATAAAAGATCTGGCAAGGAATATCTCCCTGAATGCCAACAGTCTGCTGGTCAGCTTCAAGAGAGTTGTAGGCGTTTCGGCCGGTAACTCTGAAAGCATGCTTCATGTTTTTTGGCTTTTTCGGATGCAGGTGGCCCTTTCTACTTTGTGCCGATCCATCCAATCTCGTCGCCAGCGACGCGAAAGCGTTCATCGAGCTGCCCCACATGGTGCTGAACATGCCGAATATTCATCAGTTGATGGTCCAGCTTGGGCATCTCGTACCACCAGAATCCGCATGTTGACGCATTCAGGTCCAAGGTGTCTACGGTCGTATCGATCATTTCGTCGCAGATATGCCAATACTCCATGACCTCCGATTTGGTGTAGGGCTCTCCTAATTGCGGCGGTTGGTGCGGTGGCCATGGCACCTGCTCAAGGAACTGGTATTCCTCATGATGATGCTCCCATGGGCAGAACGCCTTCTCGTCAGGTTGCAGATACAGGTGGGTAAAGAACAGTGCGTGATATGCGATCTGCCAGTATTGACTGGGATGCCCGCCAGCAGTCCAGAGTTTATCGGGGCAACGCTCAATCGTTTGCCGCAGCATCTCCAATGCAGCATGATACTGAACTTTCAATGCCTTTCGCACGTTCATAAACGGTCTCCTTTTCGACTATTCTTCGCCCTACTGAGGTCAGCGGAGTATCTAAACGGGTGTCAAATCTGTTGGGACACCGGCCAAGCCTCAGGCACCTTGCCATCATCGTGCAGAACCGGCCCGTCGAAATGAACATCCCATGGGACCTTGTGGCTGGGCAAGACGATGCCCGACGGTGGATACGTTTCGGGGTGATCCATAGAAGCGGTGGTAACGTCGATTTCACTCTTGCGACTCGCACTCGTGTAAGTCAAGCTCGTGCCGCACTTCGGACAGAAAGTCCTTGCGACGCCTGGCGAGGAGGCATACGAAGATGGATTGCCTTTGGTAAACACGAAATCCTCGGCACGAAACGTCAGCCAGGCCACTGATATGGCCCCAACTGCGTGACGACAGTACTCGCAATAACAAACCGTAGAAGGATTTGGGGGGGATTTAGCTCCAAAACGAATCTCCCCGCACATGCATCCACCCGTGTGTTTTTGTTCAGTCATGATGATCCTATCTTTTGCTATCGATCCCGGCAGAGTATTCGATTCCCAGTGCTTCCTTCGTTAACTGTTGCTAATTCAAGCCGCCCTTCTGTTTTGAAGCCCCAGCGTGCTGTAATGATGAATACTAGCAGCACAATAAAAGATCTGGCAAGGAATATTGTCCCGATAATTAAAAACGACCTGCTTGTTAATTCAAACAGATCGTTTTTTAAAATGTTTTCGGCGGCTTAATCTGGAATTTTTTTTGTTCTACGACGAATCAAAGTTAATCCACTTATCAGCAAAAGCGACAAACTGGCAGGTTCAGGATTTACTGAAGCTGTTGTCATAAAATCGATACAAATCGTATCCCCAAAACTTTCCAGTTGGTCAATAGCGCCAACAAGAGCGATATTATCAGTACCGAATATTTCAGTTCCATCTAAGAGCAGGCCGGTTAGCGTCGCCCCGCTGTCGTAATCAGTAAGATCCATGTCATCGATAACAAAGTGCAGGACAATATCTTCCCATCCATCTTGATTAACATCTCTGAATATGCCTATCTTGCCGCTATTGCCTTTTTCTTTGGCTGCGGCGCCTGCAAGTAGCAAAGAAGCCTGATCTACGTTTGTCACGTCTAATTGATCGCTTCCAAAAATAGCTACGGGCACAACACCATTTGCACGCGGATTTAGAGGATTGTTGCTGTTACCCGGTTTGATATCGATAATTGCCTCAAACGAAACAGTAGTTGAAGATACTTTCCAAACAGTACCCGCTCCACCGTCGCAAATATAAAGGGCACCATCCGGGCCGAATACCAAATCTGCACTGCTTGAGTTATGGTATGGGGTTTGCGAGAACGAGAAGCCACTGGCGAAGGTACTGACGTTGCCATTAGGATCAACTTCAAAGATCACATCATTCTCAAAGTCGGTAACATATAAATTATTATTAAATTTCCCGCTTGTATCGAAGGCTAACTGGGAGGTTTGGCCGAATTGTGTGGAAGTGACAAAATCACTCAGTTGGCCATCTGGGTTGACAGTTCGAATTGCAGGGGTCGAACCCCTTGAACTGGAGAAGGCTACAAACAAGTCTGTTCCCCAATCACCGCCTGGGCCAAATGCCAAACCATTTGTTTCTTCCGGAAGGTTGCTGGCAAAGACGGTAGATGTGCCATCGGGTTTCCATTCTAGGATACGCTCTCCTCCGCTCCCTGGTTCCCAGCCGTCAGTTTGGAACAGATTGTTCCTGTATCTTTCGTCTGGAGCAAATGCCATATCCCAGCCGAAGGGGTTTGTAGAGGAGATTTGCTGCCATGTACCAGATGAGTCATATTTGCCTACTCTGTAAGCAAGGCTTGCATATAAATCATCACCAAATGGCGAACCCGTTGGAGCAAACTCAATATCCTCCGGTTCGTTTGTTGCTGCTGGAGCCCAGGAAATCTTGTTGTCGATGCTTGGGACTCTGTAAATATGGCCGGAACTTGGACGTGAGTCCGTTACAAAAAGCTCCCCTTCATAACCGAAGCTCCTTCCAGGACTAAAAGCCAAACCCGAAGGATTCTGCAACCCTGTAACATAAGCTTCGGCATTATAACCGGAACCAACTGTAATCTCCGCTTGTGCCAATTGTGCCAAACTGAGAAATGCCGCAAGACTGACAATCAATAAAAGACTTACCCTTTTTCTCATATTACTACCCCTTTCTTTCAAGCAAGCATTGGAACTTTAAACTTATCCTCACGTTAATGCATCGAACATGCTTAATATCCGCAGTTCATAGACTTTTAGATCTAAGTATTTAATTGCAAAAAACTCTGACTGTCTGAATTTAGATGAGTTCAAGCACCCCAGACAGACACTAAGCCGCTCCAATTAAATGAATTCAACTCATTTCTGAGCAATGCGGATTGAAAATTTGCTACTAACCCAAGTAAGCTAAAAAAAAACACCTCGTGAGCCTCTTCTTTTTCTTAGACGTACATGCTAAGCGAATATTCGGTTTATTAAAGGTTTTTTACAACTTTTTTCGCAAATGGTCGATATACTGTATGGACTAGATGTTTGAGGCATCGTGCAACTGCCTGACCTTTGGTGTATTCCTTCGATTGGGGGATGTAGCAACCCACCTGAGATTCAATCGGCAATTTGCGTGTAGCTTGTAAGGCTGGCGAGTAGTTCCGGCCCGGCAGGCAGCATAGATGCAGTTGGGGCGCCCAGGAAAATAACGGGCGCAATGGAAATGGACCTCCGCGAATGAGTCGTGCGTCCAACTTCCGGACAGCCCGGCGCGGCAACCCACAAGGTGGCGCTTTTTTGCACCTCCCGCCGCGATAGGAGCTTTTTAATTTCGTGGGCGTAAAGAAGGTTGAAGTTTGTCTACCGAAAAAGATTTGAAGTTTGTCGATTTCCCCCTGCGGGAAACCATTCACCATAGCCTAAGTCAGGCCGGCTTCGAGAGGCCTACACCAATCCAGGCTGCTTGTATTCCACCCGCCATTGAAGGCAAAGACCTTATAGGCCTGGCGCAGACGGGCACAGGCAAGACGGCTGCCTTCGCCATCCCGATAATCCAGCGATTGGCCAGCCGAGCAGAGTTAGGTGCGCTGGTGCTGGCCCCCACGCGCGAACTGGCTGCCCAGATTACCGATGCGTTCAACGAATTGGGGCAATCCAGCGGCATTCGCGTCACGACGATCGTCGGCGGAGTACCGATGGACCAGGACTTCAAAGCACTGCGGTCCTGGCCCAATGTCCTGGTCGCCACTCCGGGAAGGTTGAACGATCATATCGAAAACGGCTATGTTTCGCTTTCGGAGATCGAAGTATTGGTGGTTGACGAGGCAGACCGGATGCATGACATGGGTTTTATCCCGCAGATCCGCCGGATAATCTCAGCCCTGCCAGAGAAGCGACAAACCATGATGTTTACCGCCACGATGCCCCGTGACGTTGAGAGGATCGCCCGCAAGAGCATGCTCGAACCCGTCCGTATCCAGGTCGACCAATGCGCCCCAGCCCACCGGGCAAAACAGGAGCTTTTCGAACTGGATGAGGATGCCAAGAGCCCTTTGCTGCTGAAACTACTTGCCAAGAGCCAGGGGCGCGTGCTGGTGTTCGCCCGGACCAAGCGAGGCGTAGAACGCCTTGCCCGCAAAATCAACTCCAGGAGGTTCAAGGCTGCACGCATTCATGGCGACCTCGAACAGGATATTCGGGATAAGTCTCTGGCCGACTTCCGCCAAGGACACAGCCGTATCCTCGTTGCCACAGATATCGCCGCCCGTGGACTGGATGTCAGCAACATTGAGCATGTGATTAATTATGATTTCCCACATAACGCTGAGGATTATGTGCATCGCATCGGCCGAACAGCCCGTGCCGAAGCCAGTGGTCTGGCAACAAGCTTCATTACCAGAGCCGATCGGCGATATGTCAAAAATGTGCGGAAACTCATCGGTAACAAACTACCTTCGTCGACACGTGTTACGTAAAGCCCTGCACGCGGTAAAATCAGTTCATCAATTCATTATTTTACAAGCGCTCGGCGTATGCGCGGGCCGCCAAGATGACACGTGATTTCATAAGGAATTGTTCCTGCAAGCTGGGCAAGGTTTTCTACACTGTGAGGAGCAGTCGGATCGGCTGAAATAATTTCGACCTCATCTCCTACGTGCACTTGGGGCAGGTCAGTAAGGTCAACAACAATCTGATCCATAGACACCCTTCCCCGCACTGGTACATCCCGCCGGCCTATCCGCACAGTGGATTTATTGGAAAGACACCGAAAATAACCGTCTCCATAACCTACCGGCACTCGCCCTATCCGAGATGGCCTGTCGAAAGTAAAGGTCAACCCGTAGCCGCTGGAACTGCCAGCAGGAACATCTTTAATCTGCAACAGCGGACCGGCAAGTCGCAATGCCGGACAAAGCGGAAGCCTGGTCTGTATTTCATCGGAAGGCTGATAACCGTATAAAGCAATTCCTGGCCTGACCATGTCGAGATGTGTTTCAGGCATATCAATAATTGCAGCTGAGTTCGCAGCGTGCCGAATCAAGCCTTTATTTTGGCTGCATTGAGCTATAGTTTTTTCGAAAACTCCAAACTGCTGACGTGCGAATTCTTTATTGTCACTGTCGGCTGTGGCGAAATGCGTATAGATTCCGGTAAGTGAAATACCAGAAGCCTTGTGGATCTTTTCAACAAGTCCAGCAGTGTGTTTTGCCAGAATACCCGACCGACCCATACCCGTATCGACTTTTAGATGGACTTGCGCCTTTTTACCAAGACGTTGTGCAGCTTCGTCTATCATCGAAATTTCGCACTCATCCACCACGGTCTGAGTAATCTCAGCAACCACAAGCTCTTCAATTGCTTCCTGCCGTCTGTCAGTCTGATAAGCACAAGCAGAGAAGAAAACCAGAATAGGTCCCTTATAACCCAGTTGCCTAAGATTCAATGCTTCGCTTGGACAGGCCACGCCAAGCCAATCAGAAAATTCTGAAATCACATCAAGAAGGAGTTCGACGCCATGGCCGTAGCAATCGGCTTTAACGACTGGACAGAATTTTACATTTGGACCTGTTTGCTTTTTCAACAGACCCAGATTGGTTCGGATAGCTGAAGCTGAAATTGTCGCAGTAAGGTATTCTTCCACGGTCACCAACTATACAAGTTTTTGGTCGTTCCCAAATAGCAGAAAAGCCCACTATTGGCCCAAAACTTCCTCCGCAGATGTATACTCCATATTGAGGGCTTCGGCAACGTTTTTGTACACCCACTTGCCGCCACAAGTGTTCAAGCCAAAACATAATGCCGACGACCGTTGGCTGTGGCCGGGATACTTTTATTTGCTTATTGGACTTTCTTGAAAACAATAAAAAACTAATGCATCTCTACATCGCAGCTACCGATTGCCGGACGATAGAAATTAAACTGAACATTGGGATGTAACGCGAGCAAAGACATTGGTACAGGGCTATCGGGAATCTTCTTGCCGATCATTAATGTGGTCAATCGCATTCCAAAAGCGTTGTCGTGCATTCCGGCATGCCATATCGAAACTTTCTCCGCCTTGAACGTTTCAACAGCCCCTACTGTCGCAGCTGTGGTCGGAACAAGGTCAAGTTGCCCGCCGCCAGATGTACGGGCGTTCTGCATAATGGTCATAGGATGCAACTCCACGATGCGGGTTTTGAGCTTGAGATACTCTTGAGGTGTTGGAGGAGCATCTTTATATTGGCCTTGTCTCTTTAGCGGGTCATTGAAGGCCCAGTGCTTAACATCACCCTGGCCACCCTGCATTAGCACACAGCGGGCCTGATCATAACTTTTCGAATACTCATCTAGGTCACCCGTCGGGAAATGCATATTGCTGTCCGGCATCTGCAAGGCCGGGGCAATCTTATTAAAACACATTTCCTTATCCGCTTTGGCGAAGGACAAAGGATGATCGACCGAAACCGGCACGCCGTCAATAACCCATTCATCCATCCCCCAGAATTGTGCGTCCTTTTTGGCTAGATTGAGTTCCATTGCATTTACAATGCGGGCGACCAGCGGTAGCTGTTCGGTCGGACCGATCGGGCCACAAATACCGGCTGGTTTATCCGGAGTGGATTGCTTCCAGGCCTCGATATATTCCAGTGCCTCGGCCAGGTAAAAATCCTCAATCGTATCGTAGAAGACAACCTTGAAGCCCTCTCGGGACAGACCGAGCATATCTTCCTGTGTCAGTCTCGCTGCATCCTGACAAATTTCATTATCAAGTGTAGTGTAATCCCACCAATCCGGCGCAACTTTACTCAAAAGCCTACTCATTATCGTGATCTCCTATAATCTCTTATTCGTTTTTTATAACCCAATCGCCCAGCGCTTTGCTGAGAGGGTCGAATTCTTCAGCACCAAAGCCTAAATGCGAATGCATCCGCCAGCCTTCGGCATATTCGGACTTTCCAGACAGCCGACCGACCTGAGCAGTCATATCTGCCATCGTTGTGATATAACTATCCATCCCTTGGCTTAAATCCAGCCATTCCTTTTGGCTTTTATGGCAAGCCAAGGCCTGACGTTTCTTGTCCATCTGAGTTGTCACATCAACGCAGAGCTCTGCTTTTATGGGGTTTCGCAGTTGATCCTGCAGGCCGTATGGTAAGGCGTGATATACAGCCATCTCACTTTGTATCACGTTTGTCGGGGGATCGGTCGGAAAGTTTGGCATATTTCTACAAAACGCAGCCGTTACCATAAGCCGCGAGACATTCATGTGGTCTTCCATATAATCCTGTGGTGAAGGAATCAGCAGTACTTCCGGGTTAACCTGGCGCAGTATCGCGCAGAGTTTCGCAACCAGTTCGGGTGTATAGTAGATTTGCAAATCATCAACCAAAGGCAAATGATATTCCGCGCCAAGGCAGGCGGCGGCGTTTTGAGATTCTTCGCTACGCACATCGATGGTCTGTTGACGATCCATCGTTACAGAACCACAAGAACCATTTGCGACGTTCATATAATGCAACTCATAGCCAGCTTTGCCCAGAAGGGCCAGCGTCCCTGCCATCATGAACTCGATATCATCAGGGTGAGCTGCAACAGCAAAAGCAACCTTAGACATAAATCACCTGCCGTTCTTGTAAATATGCACAACCACCTTACCGATATTATCTTAGGCGTACTCCGCTTTCGCAACGATTATTTGTTGTAGAGATGCACATCAAAATTGTATATTAGCACAATAAGTATTGTCGTTTTAGAGATATCTCCAAATGGCCAAAAAGAAGGACAATCCAGATTCTCGATGGACACGATCAATTGAAAAGATGACCTTCGGCCTTAGCGATTCTCAGCCCGTAAGACTCATCCGGCACCATTGGTCGGACTGCCACGTTTCGCAATATGATATGCACTACGGCTTGGAGGTAGGCCTCATACTTTCGGGAAAAATGAAACGCCACTACCAAAACTTCCAGATGGACATCGGTTCTGGACAATTATGGCTTTGTGGCATGTGGGAGCCGCACGGCTTTGAATTAATCAAAGCGCCATGTTCAGCCTTGGTCTTTATTATTTTTCCGCCAATGCTGGCAAACACTTATTTCGAAGAAGGCGGAAGCATTAACTGGCTTGCCCCCTTCCAGGCCCAACAGAAATCTCGGCCTCAGGTCCCGGAGAGGTTTCGCCAACGAATGCTAGAACTGGGAGAGGATTTGTTTGAATTCTCAGCAAATGAAGAATCACATGAAAAGGCTTTGCTTCGCCTGAAACTACTGGAAATAATCATGTTTCTTCAGAAAGACTGGCAGCCGCCAATTCAAGGGCGAGAACAATCTCCTGATTCGCTAGGAAAAATAAATAACGCCCTGCAATTGGTCTTCGAAAATAAGTGCCATGTGTCGGCTATCGAGGCAGCAAAAGCGTGCAAAATGCATCGCAACTCATTTCGAAATATCTTTAAGGAATTAATGGGCATAAGCTTCCCTGAATTCAGCCTAAGATACCGCCTAAGTTCCGCTGCAATTGAATTGCTGAATAATAACGGACCCATTAAAAAAATCGCTTACGATTGGGGCTTTGCAGACCCGAGTCACTTTTACCACAGCTTCGCCAAGTATTACGGCTGCAGCCCAACACTCTACAGACAGAGCAGAAGATAACGGTAGGTTCCCTTTAAAACTTGATTTGGTTTAGCACAAAAGTAAGCACAAAATCAAAATTTTACCGGAATAACAAAGGCCGCTGGAATCTTAACTCCAGTGGCCTTTGAAAATTAAAACACTCGGGGCGAAAGGATTTGAACCTTCGGCCTCCTGCTCCCAAATCACCATCGGAAAACATGACTTTCCGTAACTTACAACATTTTCAGGCTCTTACGAAAGAGCCAAATCCAACAAAATCGCTTAAATACGGCCAAATACAGCCGCATAAGTGTAGTCAAAAGCGTAACCAGATAACGCCTGCGAAATACACATGCGTTCTACCGAAAACCGTTTTCCGAGCACACTTATCTTACCTTCAATTTCAGATCATACCTTACTTCCGCATTCGCTACAATACTGACCTCTGCCTATCAGCCTGTGATCACATACCGGACACCGCCGCATCAAACCAAATCGGCCAGCAACTTCCCGGCTTGGCTTCACCAGCAGGATCAACAGTACGATGATGACCGTGATGGCCGTGCCGGTCAAAAATTCTTTGCGGATATACCTCGCCCCATCAATCACACCTTTATCATCCAGCCAGTTCACGACCAGCCAGATATTACCAAGCAGGAAAATACCACCAACAAGTGAGAGGACAACAAGTTTTCGAATTCCTAAGCTGAACATACTTCACCATCCTTTCCGCATTTCGCGTTTACCATCGACCATAGCGCAGGATTCACGCGTGCGCAAGCAAAAAGTTGGAAGATTTTCAGGCCAATTACGCAAAGGTACAAGGGAGGAATTATGACAAATAGAGCTCTCGCTACCTTGGCAGAAAAATCGCGGCCGAGAAAGTTTGGCCGCGCGGAAAGAAGTGAAAAGAAGGTTAAGGTGCAGCTACCGATAATTCTGAAGTCAGTAAATTTAACTGAATATCCGAATCGATCGGAAAGTTCCGTAAATACTTAGTGAATTGCGAAATCATCATACCGGCTGCAATGTTGGTGCAGTAGATGGTTGTCTTGGCTGTACATGATCCCTGGAAAGCCTGTTCGGCTGAGAACAGCGTCGTCGGATAATGCTGACGACTGGTGATATCACAGGCTGTTATTACTCGCAACACCTCGGCGATCATTCGGCCATCAACATAGAAACCAACTTTATCCTTAACCGCCTCCCAGATTAATCGACGAGTATCAATGGAATCCACGCAGCAAAAAATCGCGTTGCCGATTTCCATGCTCCGCTTGAAACGTTCTTTAATCTCGTGAACTTCAAGACTGTAACTTATCTGCTGACACAAATCTGATGTAGCCTCTACTTTTGACCGGTTAAGATCATCTTCCAAGTAGCCCTGGCTGGCTAGATTGGATTCTTCGACTTGATCATGGTCGATAAGTTGAAGCCATGATATGCCCATGGCGGCAAGTTGAAGTGCAACCTGCCGCCCTATCGCTCCAACTCCGATGACTGTTGCTTTGCAGGCAAGAAGTCTGTCGGCTGGTACAATATCGCGTTGACGGCTGAATCTTTCATTAGTACTCATTGCACACCTCCATATCTTCCCAGAGATCCGGCCTTGCGGAGAGTTCCGACAGGATCAGCTGTCTTTCGGCGGGTTCCATTTCTTCGAGTTCTTCCAACCAATCGTCAGGACATGAATAACCACAGACATCGTCTTCAAAACCGATTTCAATCTGCTTGCATTTAGAAACATGCGAATACATGGTTTTGATGTTAGCCTGGTACTCAACTTCCCAAGCTTCCCGATCGCTCTGAAAAAAGGGTTGAGAGTAGTCGACTTCAACCGGAACTTGAATCTGTCCGCCAGGGCCGGTATTGAAACGCAGGCGTGCGAATGATTTTCCAGCCTGCGCTATTATGAACATGGCCGCCCACTCGCACCGACCGAATACTCGGTTGAAGGTTTTTTCATCTACTGTGCTAGGGTTTGGTGAATCTCCCGGATGACTATGCAGCCAGATTCTCCCGAACTGCTCTGGCTTTCTTCCTTTGTCGATTTGATCTTCAAAGAAGTCGGCAATTGCTTCATCTTCAAAAGACACACTGGCTACTGTAACATCCTGCTTGAGGGTCTGAAAATCCTCCACAAAAAGCAGGTCATCTGCAGAGGTTATCCCGAAGCCGCCGATTTCCGTTGAACCTCTGTCTCGAAAATACAAAAGCTTTGACCATGCGGTAGGCGAAAACCTTAAAATCGGTGTGCTGAACTTATGCTGCTTCTGTTGCGTTGGTTGTTTGTTGTTCTTGTTCATTTTCGTTCTCCTCTTGTTGACAATCGCATTCGTTGTTTTCATAACAGTTCTTGCATAGAAGTTCGCCACAGTCTGGGCATTTGGTCATGCAGTACTTACAAGTCGCATCATTGCAAACCGGACAGGTTTCCATGCACTCACCGCAAAAACATTCATCGCAGATTCGACAGAATGAGACGCATTCATTGCAATACCAGTTGTCGCAGCCCTGGCATGTGTACGAATCTTCTTCGCAGGCAACGTAGCCGCATTCGTAGCATGAATAGCCGTTCCAGTTTTCCAGCGATACGTAGGGTGATTCAGAGTTGTAGTTATTCAAAACGTAAGAAGCTAGCTGGAAAAAATCGCAAATTCGCCCTGACGACAAGGCTGCGTTGATAGCCACATCTGCATCACCTGCGCATAATCGCTCATCACTTACATGTGGGTGAGTTACTGAATCATTGCTTGTGGCTGGGTGTGGTTCGAGTGCGTAAATGCGATATATACTGTTATAACGCATCTCAGCCAGACTCGGGACATGAAGCTGTATCTCGAATGGGCCTAGGTATATACCTTCCAGTTCAACCGGCTCGGTCTGTACGGCGAGCAGTTCACTTTCCCTGTGATAAATCAGGCCGTTGAATTCCTCGTCCGCCTGCAGAAGGTCGCGATAGACATCTTCAAGAGACGGCAGCCTGGTGTCGCTGAGTTTGATTGCCTGTTCGATCTGTTGCAGATGGTACGGAATATCGGCCAGCAGTGAGGGAACGGAATTCATAATCTTTTTGGTGGCTGCATGCCACTGTCGGCTGTGACAATAAATCAGCTTTCTTTTAGCTGAATGCAAAGATTCGATCTTGTTGATAGTTGCGTCGAATCTCTGAAGGAATTGCCTCTGGCGTGTGCTCTGCAATAGCTGCAGCTGATCGCGTGTGTATTCCGCGATTCGTATCAATTGTTTATCTGTCAAGCTCATAAATTACCCTTTCAATAAAATGCAAAGGGACACCTGCAAAAAAACACAGATACCCCTTGCGCTTTGACAAAAAATATGTATGCTACAAAGCGTTAACGAATCGCGCGCCCTCCACTTTTGTGGGAGTAGCGGTTATTCTGTCGCCATCCTGCAGTACATAGTCTCTGGGGACAGGCTGGCGATTTACGCGTATGAGGTAATCCTCGGGTTTGAAGTGATGCATGTATTCTTGCAGGAAGGCCTCAACTGTAGTGCCTTCATTGACATGTACATAGTCTGCAAATCCGCTTCCATCATTATTTATCCATAGCAGTTTCATTGTTTGTTCCTTTCATAAAGTAGTTTTTGTAACAAGTACATTGACAAAGTTTTTTTCGCACAGCTAGCCTACGAGGCGGACTGCGCGCAGAGGTTCCGTAGTTTTTCATATAGATTTCCTTTCACTTATGGGGTTATGGAAAAAGTCGGGGATTTACTTGGTGTGAGTTTGGGAAGTGAACAACTCGGGTGCGATTTCCCTGAGGGGTTTGGGTTTCCAATAAAGGTCACGTTCAATAGGCAGGCCTAATGGGCCTTTAACTGATTGAAGCTCTTTGAGGCTGAAATAGCCTAACTCTTTTACATGGCCATCAACAAGGCCAAAGAAGATGAAGTCATCTCCTTCCGGAGATCCTTCCGTTGCAAAAAATGTAAATGAACTGTCGGGGGTGAACATTTTTAAATACACTATTGCATCACCACCCTTACCATCTTGCTCGTACAACTTCGGTAGCTTCTTTTTGATTTCTTCTGTCAGTAGTTTCATTTTGCGTTCCTTTCTGTGTTAGATGTTTTCGCTGTTGATGCTGGATTTTTTCTGCCGACGCACAGCATACGATCTGGCGGAATGTTTGCTGCCTGGGCTATGTCTCCCAGGAACTCGCCCATATTTCGTGCCTGCTGCTCTCGCGAGACAGGCTCCTGTTGTGTCCAGGGCAAAAGATTGCCCACTACCTTGATCTGCTGTGGTTCAATTTCGATGACAACTCTGCCGTTTTGATCGCTGTACCATTCAATGAATGGGTTGTCCCCGTAATCATGCGGCGGCAGGCCTGCTGTGATGTCGCCGACGTTGCCTGTCTGGTGCTGGGCAAAACTGTCCATGTAGCTGGCAGCTTCTACATTTTCTTCTTTTCCATCTCCTTTGAAGCGGATCCTTGCTCCTCTGATATCCCGATGGAAATCTCCTTTCAGATCAAAGGTCACCCTGTTCTTCATTCCGGCGAACTTCATCCATCCCGTGACCTTACCGGGCGTTAAATTTTCCAGTTCCCCTTCCGACAAAAACCTTGTTGGTCTCCATGCCATTTTTACTACCTCCAGACGTTGCTGTGATGGCACGTCTCATAGCTGTGACGTGCCACCTGGTTTTGCTCGCTTTACGCGCGCATAAAAAAACCCTCGGACCGTCCGAGGGTTGATTTGAACATCTTAGATTTATCTATTGATACCTATGGCCCGATTGGACCGGGACCAAATTGCCCATGCATCATGAATGGATTCATCAGCATCTGCTCGTCGTACATCTGCTGTTGCATCTCAAAGGGATCCTGCTCAGGCATTGCCTCATGGACTATTGCCTCAAGACCTTGCTCGAACTGCTGCTCATAGGCATCCTGCATCGGGGCAAGGGCCTCGGCCATCGGCTCCGAAATCATCTGCGGCTCAGCAACTTGCGTCATGTCCGGATCGAACATCTCCTGGGTCATCTGACCGGTATCGTCAGGGCCAAATGTTTGTCCGGGCTCTTCGTAGGGAGCACGCTCATAAGGATTGCCGACGCCAAGTTTTGATGGGCCTGGGTCAACTCCAAAGTCTTCCAGCTTAGGCCACAACTCAGGATGTTCGAGCCATTCGTGAGTAGCCGCTCTGAGATTGACAAGATCCGGATGGTCCGGGGGAAGGACCTCCTTCAACTGGATTATGGCATCGGCGATGTCTACAAAATTCGGAAGACTGTCCACATCGACAATCTCCGCATTCGTTGCGTGCAGAATCTCGGCCATTGAGCCTTGGGGCTCATGCGGAAATAATGCTTGCTCCGCCGCCGCTTGCCGAAAAGCACTGGCCACATGGTCCTGAAGCTCCGGTGTCATGAGACAATCGTCGTACTCTGGAATGGTCGGTCGCGGATCTCTGGTAGGTCCTTGGACTCGTAGCGGAGGCGTGCCCGGAAACGACTGCTCGAACCAAGAAGCCGATTGTTCATACTCCTGGTCCGGCCAATCATAGAAAGCCTTTGCATCATATATGCTTTGGGGCTGAACGGACGAAATGCCTCGGCTGCGCGAACCCGGTAGCCTGACGTGATGAAGCCCGCCGATGTATATGCCTGCCGTCTGACCAGCAATCGTTCCATCCAGTGAGATCCTTTTTCGCTTGCGATATTTGAACAATTCGGCGTTTAATGCTCTGCTGAAGTGACGCATGGTGATAGTCCTTTCTGTGAAGCTATTACCATGATAACCGAGACCTCCGCGTCTGCCGTTAACGGCAGAATGACGGCTCGATGATTTTTGAATTCTCAGCTAAGTGTGCGCAGCTCTATCGCAAGCTCTCGTCAATAAGTGTGGGTCAAAGAACTGATAGAGAATGATCTACTTCGATGCTGGGCTGGCTGTTAGCCAATCCCGTTTTCTCGTCGAGGATTCCTTCAATTTCGCTTCGTGATGAACCTGTTTGGCTGCTTTCACATGCATCTGATCGAAAAATCCTCAGCGAACTCTATGTCCCGAAGGACAGTTCGCCCATGGCTGTTTTTAGTAAACGTGTTTTATCGCAGTTGCATCTCAAAACCATTTTGAGTGGTTTTTACTTGCTGCTGCAACTCGTTCTAAAATTGCCTTTGTAAGGATTGGTCAGTGGTAATACGCCTGGATTTAAAAAGGTTTGGTTTTAAAAGGGCTACCCGGATCATTCATCCGTCATTGCCACGTTATAATTGCGTGATTGCAAACGCGACCCCAAATCGTATCATGGGAGAAGCATGAAACCAATCGTACCCAGCCACGCCAGGCGGCGGTTACGGGGCGGGGTTCTCACAGAGAAAAGGAGCAACAATAATGGCATCTGGCAAACCACAAAAAGGATATCTTTATACATGGAATTTTTTTGATGGTTTCCTTGGATTGCCTAAGCGGAAAATACATCTGAAAGATACAAAGCCAGCCTTACTGCATGTTGCCTACCTTGGAGGTGGAGAAAGGTGGGACAACGAAGAAACACCAAGCGGAGCATTATTGTTCCTGATCCTCAGCGCTTCAACACGCAAACAACAATCTTCAGGAAATTATTATAAGTTTTATGATAACTACGACATCAAGTTGCTTGAGGAACGGTTTGATGCCAAGACAGAGGAGTTGTCTGGGGGTGGATGTGCCTGGTGGTCAATTGAATTTAATATCCAAGGCTGGGCACCGGAACAGGTTGATGCCAAAATTGAAGAAGTTCTCAAATGGCATTGCAAAGAAATTGAGCGAATAAAAAATATCGAATTCTTATCTTTGTAGATTCCCTGGTCAAGCAGTGTTATCTTGAATCGGCGAAAGCAGTCTTGCAGAAGTTGGCCGGGTCAAAGCAGCCGCCTGCCTCAAAGAAGTAGCAAATGCCCAAGAAGAAGCTAAAAAACAAGAAGGATGCATTGTGGGCTGAAGCGAAACGCCGCTGCCATCTTTCAGAAGATGACATCCGAATAGCCAAAGAGATGGGCCTCAACCCTCGAAGCCTCATCAAGAACATCCCCAGCAGGTCTCAACCTTGGAAAGCGCCGGTGCGAGTCTGGATTCGGGAGATGTATGAGAAACGCCAAGCTAAGGGAGCCCAAAAAAAAAAGGCCCGTAAAACCCACCGCGTGAACGATGGAGAACAGCACGATTCAGAGAAATGACCTCTTGCGTATCAAGCAAAAGGGCAATCCATAGGCTCATTATTTTCCGGACAATAGTTTCTTCGTTGTGTTTTCGCGTTGTTGATCAGGTGCAGCAGCGACGTTGGCCTGTCGGTGCCAGGGATAATGGCTGGGCGTTCAGCTGTAGGAAATACATCGGAAATATCTCCCATATCTTTCCGCCTTTGCCATAACCTTTCGCTATCCCGGCGAATCGGCCGGCAAAGACGCCCTGCGACGCTGTAA
This sequence comes from uncultured Planctomycetaceae bacterium, assembly GCA_964401835.1. Classification (GTDB taxonomy): domain Bacteria; phylum Planctomycetota; class Phycisphaerae; order SM23-33; family SM23-33; genus CAYNZP01. The sequence goes on along the minus strand of CAYNZP010000004.1, from coordinate 9,302 downwards.
AAGTTTTAGCTTGGCTGCACGCCAATCGCATTGAGCGCGGTGTCAGATCAGATTTGCTATCCGGGCGAATTCTTCTTTCAAAGCTGGATACAACCGGTCGTATTGGGCGTGTAGTTTTGCATACAGACGTTTGGGCCTGGCGTTAGGCTTGATTATCTTGGTCACCTTAATAGCCGGCTCACTGGCGACAGGCCGCAGCGTTGCGGATGTTCGCGCGATGCTTCGTGGCGAAAAACCCAAAAAGCTGCCGGTCAGGAATCCCGGCCGAATCAATACACAGGATGTTATCAGACCGCTGGAAAACGCCTTCACAAAAAAAGGCGGGCTGGCGGTCCTTTACGGTAATATCGCCAGCAACGGAGCGATCGTCAAACTCGCTGGCGTCTTGCCAACCATGTATAAACACACCGGTCCGGCAAAGATTTTCGAAAGTCAGGAACAAGCCTGCAGCGGTATACTCGGCGGCAAGGTCAAAGCTGGTGACGTCGTTGTCATTCGCAACGAAGGCCCCAAGGGCGGCCCGGGCATGCAGGAAATGCTCGCCCCAACCAGCTACATCAAGGGCATGGGCCTTGATGACAGGGTCGCACTGATTACCGATGGCAGATTCAGCGACGGAACAGCCGGCGCCAGTATCGGCCATGTCTCGCCCGAGGCGGCTGCCGGTGGCGAAATAGGCATGCTGAAAAACGGTGACATCATCGAGATAGATTTGCTGGCCGGAAAACTCAATGCCAAGGTCTCCAAGGCTGAATTTGCAAGGCGACGCAAGAGTTACAAGCCTCGCCCAGCGCCTACCCGTCACGGCTCGCTTGTGGCAGATACGCAGCACACGCGACCTCAGCTGACACAGGCGCCGTCCTCGATTGGCCAGGTAAACCAAAATAGCTGTAAGGCAAATAATTGATTCCAACGCGGTGTGTTTCAAAACATGCCGCGTTTTCTTTTAGAAATTCCCGATTCATTGTATACAATCAAACCATGGAAACTGTGAAATTACTATACGGAAAAGATGGAATCGAACTCGATGTCCCGGATAACGCCGTCGTGCTGGAAGGTCAGCATGTCCCGGCTATGGCCGATCCCGAAAGGTCAGTTGCCGAGGCACTGGCAAATCCTATCGGCTGCGATTCGCTGGTTGATTTACTGGCGGCCAAGAAACCCAAAACGGTCGCCATTACCATTTCCGACATTACCCGGCCGGTACCCAATAAGGTATTCCTGCCACCGATGCTCAAGGTTCTCAACGACTGCGGCGTCGGTGATTCGCAAATCGTCATAATCATTGGTACGGGCATGCATCGGCCGAGCACACCCCAAGAACATAAGATTCTCCTTGGCAAAATTACCGAGCGAATCGAGGTAATCGACCACACAACCGACAAGCCGGAAACCCTTGTAAAAGTTTCTGACGACCCACCAGTCAGCCTCTGCAAGCGATTCGCCGAGGCCGACTTCAAGATTGTCACCGGCTTTATCGAACCGCATTTTATGGCTGGTTTTTCCGGCGGGCGAAAAGGTGTCTGCCCCGCCCTGGTTGATCTTAAGACCGTCCAACGTTTTCATGGCTTTGAAACACTCTCCAGCGACAGGGCTGATACCGGCATACTCAAGTGCAATCCCTGTCACGAAATCGCACTCAAAGTCGCCCAGAGAGTCGGTGTTGACTTCCTCTTCAATGTCGCCATTACACGCGACAAACAAATAGCTGCCATCTACTGCGGCGACCTTGCCCATGCCCACGATGCCGGATGCAAACAGGTAACCGAGTGGACAACCGCACATATCGACCGGAAGTTTGATTTGGTTATCACTAACGGCGGCGGCTTTCCGCTGGACCAGACCTTCTACCAGACGGTCAAGGGCATGTGCACCGCCCTGCCTGCACTTGGCGAAAATACCACAATGCTTCAGGTATCAAACTGCGGAGAACAACTCGGTTCGCAAACTTATACCGACTTGATGCTGGGCTACAATAACGACTGGCAAAATTTTCTGGCCGATATCGAGGCGAACAAGGATTCGACCAGGCTTGACCAGTGGGAATTTCAGCTGCAATGTCGTGTGCTCAATCGTATCGGTATGGATAATATCTGGTTCGTCAGCGATGGCATTGAAGCTGATGTTCAAAAACAAATTTGTGTCACCCCGATACTTGGTGATGGTAGTGCCAAGCAAAGAGCCCAAAAGGCTATCGACGATTACGTCTCAGCTAATCCCAATGCTTCAATAGCCATTATCCCCGACGGCCCGTATACTATGTTGAGATGTAAATAAGGTTAAAAAGAGGCAGGTTGATTAGGCCTGCCCCTTTTATCTAATTCCTTACAGAAGACCACGGGTAAACCCGTGGTCTTCTGTAAGGAATTAGATAAATCAACCTTGACGAACTTTTCGGGAGGGACAGGTGTTTTAATTCTCACAATTAATAGTTGGAAGATATTAATACATAAATCCCCCTTAACTTATCCATATTTCAGCCATGCGTCTCTAAACCATTTTATAATAGCCCAAGATGTATCAATCGCAGTGTTACAGCCGGCAGAAAATAGGAATCGATTTGCGTACGGCTTCATTCTTTTGAATAGCCCCTCAACGTACTCAAAGATCTGTTTGCGGTTTTTTAATTTCCGGGTTTCCATTGCGCTTATACCACCGGTAATTATAAAATCGTCCCTCGTCAACTCCATCGCTTCGTCCAGTCCAAAATCGCCCAACGGCGGATAACCTACACCCTCGAGTCCGTCCACGCCCAGTGACGAAATCAGCTTAAGGTTATCTCTTTGACTACCGCAAGCATGTATGAAGAATAATGCTCCATGCTCGTGACAAATGCGGCTCGCTTTTTCATAAAAAGACGCTGAGTATTTTTCGACATAAGTTGGTGGGTGAAAGGCCGTGTCAAGGTTATCCATAGCCATTACGGCCAGGACCCCTCCCTTTACCATCTTTTTGACTAGATCAAGCTGGGCTTTTTCATGTACAAAAAGGATTTTCCGAATCTCTTTTGGAAAATCCATCATGAGATAAGTTGCTTCAATCGGGCCGGCGAGAAAGTGTAGTAATTTTAAAGGGCTATACACCTCTCCGGCAACGATTACACCGTCTTCACCAACTTTTATCTTTTCGGATTCAAACTTTTCTGCATCAAACTCCCAACATCTATCGGCAATAAACTCATACAAAGCCTCAAGCTGATTCGCGTAATCATTCAGTAGGAACTCTTCTTGCACGAGTGTAGATTCGCTGAATACATATCGCAATTTTTCCTGCAACTTTCCCTTCTTTGTCTGATATTTTTTTACATAAACCAAGTCTCGCCCCTCTATTGTTTCTTCGCATAAACATTCGACATTATTCCATATTTCACGGGCCAAGCCGCCAAACCAGCTAACTTTGGGATCTGAATAAATATTCCTGCTAAAAACTTCCAAGCCTAAATATTTGATAACATCCAGTTGGCTTTTAAGATGAGCGATTTCCTCTGGCAATGAATCGTGGCTGGAATGATGATTGAACCACTGCCAGTAATTTGGGGCATACACAATATGTTTAGGCTGCATGCGTAGTAGTATATTTTTAACCATACTCTTAAAAACCTATAGTAAATTTCTACGGGCTTACGCCCATAGAATTACCAAGGAATATTAAAACAAACATACGGTGTTCCTGTAGTCCGAACCAAATCCATTTTTCTCCTTTCAGCTAGTTACTGTAGTGCAGCACAACTATCTGATGGCAGGTGAATTTCGCTATCTTCAGGTTCAATCCATTATCTTTTACGGTAAAGGCAACCTCTTGGCCTTGGGGTTCGAGCGTTACTTTCGAAATTTTCATGTTCAACCGCAACTTCACTTCGATATCACACAACGGCAGGAGTTCTTCGATCACCTCGATAGATGCCTTGCCATTCGAAAGTTCCATCGGACTGCCGCGGCTGATAGTATTGGCGTAAAGAAGGTGCAGTACGTAGCGATTGTGTGCCGGCTGATGCATAAGAGTAACTCGTCCTGTTGAGGGAAGATTTACCTCGATAGCCGATTCTTTAAGTAACAAACGAATCGTATCTATTAAATAGTCCTTGTATGCAACCGCTCCCAAGCCACGGTAGATTTTAAATACAGGATGTGCCAGGTAAACTATGTTTCCTTTACGCACACCACAATCGAAGCCCGACGCTTCCGGCCGTGCCGGTGCATGCTGATGGCTGCAAAAATGCTCCACTGTACGATTGAAGTAAGGGTCGTACACATCTCCAAGAGACTTGCCACTTGTAACTTTTATTCGCTGGCTGGGCAGATACATTACTAAAGGCGAATCAACGAAGGAAGGCCGTAATTTTTTTCTTGGAAGTATATAATCGAGCTGATATTCACTCTGGCCATACCACTCAGCGCCAACATCAAGAACAAATCCTTTGCCCTCTTCGGCCAATCCGCTCTGCCCTGTCAGGAACAGCCTGCCACCATTTGCAAGATAATCGTCCAATTTGGCCTTTAATTCAGAATTAATCTTCACTTCATCGGGCAAGACAAGAACCTTGTACTTGGAGAAATCCATCTCCAAATCGAGCACGTCGAAAAGGAAATGGCCTTCCAGAAGAATACGCCCTGCACCTGTGTCAGCTGCTTCATCGTGCACGTCAGCTTGTCCAATTTCATTTGCTGCAGCCACTGAAAGCAATCCTATATCAGCAACGCTCTCAACGTTATCACACCACGGCTCCTTGGCCTCCACCTCAGAGTAAGCTTGGCCGATAAGCTTGTACGTGCTCTCGTCCATTTTGCCCGAGGGATGAAGCTGATCACCAACGCTGCATTTGGCACCATAAGCCAGCATGGCCGCACATTCATATCGAAGGGCGTTAGGATGCTTGTAGCCACCGAACTCACCCCATGTCGTATGGAACTTGCCCGTCATTCCCAAGAAGTCATACGGTAGATTCATGCTGTACTTGGCGGATATCGGAAAATGGTCGTAACCCCATCCACCGGTCGGAAGCGATTCAAGTTCCAGATGACTGAAGTACTTTAAAACATCGCGATTGCCCCGCTGGATATTGCCACTATTGTGAAAAACCGGCATATCACCCCGGGTGCTTTTGGAGGCTTCGGTCGTCTTTTGATAATAGCTTTCCAGGGCGATCATCGCACACTTCTTACGATCAGCCTCTTTATCAACGTCCAACCCGTTTTTTTCCATCACTTCAAGGCACCATTTGCAGCAACACTGGCTCTGCGAGATGATATCCAGGAATATCCCGTCAGCTTCGGGGAACAGTTCAACAACCTCTCGAATCTGCTCGCAAAGATAATCAAGATACGGGCTGTTGAAGCATAGGTTCCTATAACGAGGACTTTCAATCAGCCTTCCGGCACCATATGGCATTTCGCACCATTCCGGATGACTGTTGGTGCCAATTTCATCATAACCTGCCGAGATGTATATGGGTACATTGACGCTGATCTCCTTCGCAGCTTCAAACTGAGCTCGCAAAAGATCAAAGCTTAAATGCGGATGCTGCTTGCCAACTTTTGTGGGATGGTAGCTCAAGCCGTGATGGCATTTGGAAAAACACGTTATCGAGTTAACGTGCCCTTCTTTCAGAGCCTCCTGCCATTGGTTCTTATCGAAGTCCCCGCCGATATTCTCAATCAGCGGGGAGGTATGAAAATCTAAATGAACCTGTCTGAATCGTAACGCATGCCTCAACTTTTTCTCCTGTCATAAGGCCACATACACGGCTTAACGTTGACCCAATTCTTTACAAACCTCATTGTAATAAATGGCGTTTTCAACCGGCGTGTTGGCCGGTATGTGATTGCCGACAGCCATAAAAAAGCCAGGACAATCCTTGCCGATTTCCATGCATCGCTCGACTTCGGCACGAATCTGCACCTTTGTTCCGCTAAGTAATATCCGCGTATCTGCATTACCCACAAACACATGCGTCTTGCCATATTTCTCGGCAATATAGGCCATGTCGGTCGTCGGCTCCATGACAAAACCATCCACTCCGGTAGCGGCTATGTCGTCGACAAACTCGGTATAGTTTCCGTCCGAGGTATATATAATCTTCTTGCCAGCTTCGATGAGCGGAGCGAAGTATTTCTTATAGTTAGGGAAGACATACTGGCAGTACCAGTCCGGCTTGAAAAACGCGCCTGAAGTCCAGACGATATCATCGTGAACCATAACGACCGGAATATCCGTTTCTGCCAGTGCGTCGAAGTACTGCTGAATCCACTGAGCGTACCGATTGGTAACCTCTCCGAACTTTTCCGCATTAATACCAGCCGCCATCAAGAGCATATCCCAGCCAAACATATCAATCAGGCCGGAAACGCATGTAATATAAATACCGGTCATATTCACGGCATTGGGAGCTTCTTCACAAGCGGATTTATAATCGGCTTCAAAACGGGCTATCAGCTCTTTTTTGTCCTTCTGGCCGTAGGTTTCAAGCGGGTCGAATGCAAGCACGTCATCGGGGTCTTTGAATGGACAAGTGACTTCGTCGCTGTAATCGGTGCCACCAGCTGCGTATTCGGCGTGGCCCATTTTAGTGCACATCTCGCCCATTTCCGGGCTACCAATCAGCACACGCCATACAAAATCGTAGTTCCAAGCCTCCATAAAAGCCTGCCGGGCTTTTTTCTTGAGCGGATCATCGCTGTCCACAGATACATTCATGCCGGTAACAGCCTTGACCAAATCCCAATGTCCCTCGGCAGAATATTCCGTGCGTGGCACTCTTTTGGTCATCTCCAGATTTATCGCAGCCCTTCCATCTTCGTATGACATTATTGATCGTTCCTATTCGTATCTTGCATACTTAATCATGAGGCAAATCAAAACCAAAATAGCCGGCGGCGTTATTATAGCAGATATCTTTAACCACCGCGCCGCCTACTTCCGAGTTGGCAAGGTGTGTCGTTTCCACTGAAGCATCATCCATCTTTTCACTTTCGTTATCTCTGTCAAGCTCGCAAACCGGACGAATTAAGGCATCGGAAGCCACCTCTGATCCGGTAATTATTGAGTCTGTTTATTTTCGGCCAGCTCACAAGCACGCAGGCCAGCCTCACCAACTACTTATCCCGCCACACGCCACACTTTTAAACCGGCGTTTGTTTACAGTCGATACTCAGTTTCCATGCAGTTATCCAGAACAGCCTTCAGCTTCCTGTAATCATCTTCAGTGTAAAGATGTCCGTCACCGTTAAACCGTAACAGATTGTAGACCATGGGAATTCCGACTTTAGACGCCTCTTCCATATAGCGGAAAAAATGTTTGTAAAACACATGTTCATCCATGGCGACAGGCATACCGGGGGACAATGATTTTATATAACGCGCCCTCTCCAGATGGACCCCGTAGTCGTAGGTGGAAACATCGTAAGTCCTGATAATGTCCTGTACATCCTGGAAAAACGGGTGCGGGCTGACGCCGATGAGCAACGCGTTTTTCTTGATCGATTTAGCTTTGTCGTAAATCAGCTTCTGCGTATTGTAAATGGTCTTTTCCTTACCGACCCAGTTTCTGTCACTGTAAGCATAGTCATGAGGCATTAAAAACGGCCAGTCAACTTTGATGCCGTCAAAATTGTAACAGCCCGGCTTGTCCGACAGCAGACGTTCCAATACCTCATTCAGATAATAATCCGCGGCTTCTTTATTTGAAAAATCCAGGGCGATTATATCCGTATCATCCGCATTGTGTTGGTCATGCGTATAGTGATGCACCAGAAACCACTCGGGATGCTGCTTGAAAATCTCCGATTTTTCGGAAAAGCGCCATATACTGGACCAAGCCATTACCTTGAAACCCTTTTCATGCAGAGAGTCAACATAACCACGCATATCCGGAAATTTACTCGCATCAGCCTTCATCTCACCCCAATGCGTATACCAGCGGTCATCGAGAATCAGGGTTTTTATTGGCAAATCATACTTTTCTATTGTTTCAACCACACGGTCCACCAGTTTCGGAGTAATGGCATTGGCCGCATCCTGGCGCATCTGCTGCGTAAATGCGGTTGAAACTACCTCCTCACTGTCCAGATGGGTGTGCTGGTCTCCCCAACTGCACCACATCGGGTTCAACCACCAGGATTCGATCTCCTCTAGTTCTTTGCGCCTAGTGCGTCCTTCACGAACCAGCATATCCGTGTAAGCGGATATTGTCTGGTAGCCATCCATATTCTTTGTCAACATGATGGTGAAGTGAGGGGATTCCAGTTCCTCACCCTCTTCGAGCCAGTAAAGGCTTTCGCCGACCCGGATATAATAATCCTTGACCGTGGTCTGCCCAGGATACATCCTCAGGTGCATACTCTCTCCTGCCACCAGTTCCATGGGCGCGATGATCATCCTGTCGTCCATATTCTCGAACACAAACAGCATGGGATGAGGCGCGAACATCATGTCTCCGTCTTCGGTGTTTATATCCAGCCCGTTCATACCCAGACGGCGGCGTGCCAGGATGGTCTGATTGACTTCGTAGGCTGATGGAGAATTGATATGCGAACGGTAATTAAGTACTTCAAGGGCTTTGATGTCGGATCCCCTGCTGAAGATGTTCCATTTATGCAATGCACACCGGCGTTTAATCTTGGCTTTAAAATAAAATTCAATATGATCCTCTTTAAACTCCAGGATAGTTTGCGGATCATTATAGAGGCAATTGGAATCCATGGCGATAGTCATGAGTTCGGTATCACCCTGTGTTGTCATTGTTACACGGGGCTTACCCCAATTCGCCGCCCGGTTCGTACTCGGTAGGAACGGCACACCCTGTGACCTCAGCAACGATAGATCGCCCGTGGCGTCGTATATCTCAAAAGCTGCGCCGTCACACAACCTAAGACGATAGGTTTTTTTCTTAAGCATGATACTTCTCCAAATTCTGAAAGCTGATTATTTTCTAACCGTTCAATGTAAACGTCGGTTTAAAAGTGTGGCGCGTGGCAGGGCCTTCTCCGTGCTGATTGAATCGTCCATGCATTATGACATAACATATCGTCGCCAATCGCGCAAACCTTACAACCATAAATCATTAAACTATTTTTGATGGCATCCGTGTGCAGGTTATAATCTACGCGTTGCGTTGCATACGGCTGAACTCTTATGATAAATAATCAACGGTTCATATCTCCCACTAAACATCACGAGAAGATAGATCGAGAGACTTTACTTTATGAAATACGACATCAATTTGCTCTTTTGAAAGATTACATAAAGGGGACCGTACTGGGCCACAATCGAGTCCAACGGTCTGCATCATGGCTTTGCCAGTTGGC
>CAYNZP010000003.1:0-213980 GCA_964401835.1 uncultured Planctomycetaceae bacterium | reverse complement strand
TTGTCCCGCTAGGGGCACCGCTGGGTAGCTACGTTGGGAAAGGATAACCGCTGAAGGCATCTAAGCGGGAAGCCCACCACAAGATTAGTGTTCCATGCTTCATTTGAAGCGAGAGCCCCCATCTAGACTAGGTGGTTGATAGGCCGGGTGTGTAAGGATAGAAATATTCTAAGCTAACCGGTACTAACGGGTGATCGCTTGATCACATTTGTCATTGACCTTCAAATAGCGAAGGTCATGTCGCCTTGATGTTGGTTTTTTTGGGCGAACCAAAACTATCTCTATTTGATATTAATCCGCCGAGGCCCAAAAGCTTCGGCGTGGTTTTGGCGGTGTCTATACACTACGGGAAACACCTGTTCCCATTTCGAACACAGCAGTTAAGCCGTAGTGGCCGATGGTACTGTTTTGCGCGGGAGAGTAGGTTAATGCCGCCTTTTATGTTAAGCCCTCAGGGAATACCTGAGGGCTTTTCTTATGCGCCAGAAAAAACTCGCCCATTTCAATAAAAACAGTAATATTATCTAATTACGGGCGGAACCTATTATGAATCCGAAGCTGGTGAAAATTCGGCAGAGGTTTAAAAGCGAGAAACTTACTGATATCGCCGGTGAGCTTTCAGCCCAGCTTGAAGGATTTAAAGGGACTGTCGCGGGCAAAAAAAATATCGCGATAGCCGTCGGCAGCAGGGGGATAGCGAATCTTGTCCAAATAGTTAAACAGACAGTCGTTTTTCTAAAGCAGCAGGGCGGTGAGCCTTTTATTGTACCAGCCATGGGCAGCCACGGAGGGGCGAGGGCCGAGGGGCAGGCTGAATTGCTGGCTGGCTTTGGAATAACGCAGAAAGAAGTCGGTGCAGAAGTTAAATCTTCCATGGAAGTCGTTGAGCTTGAATCCGAGGGACTTCCCGTCGCAATCTACATGGACAAACATGCCTATGAGTCAGACGGCGTAATCCTCATCAATCGTATTAAACCGCACACATCCTTTCACAACCGCTACGAAAGCGGGCTTGTGAAGATGTCCGTAATCGGCCTGGGCAACCAGGAGCAGGCAGCCGAGATACACTCTCACGGTCTGGCCGGCCTGAAAAAATTCATCCCGATAGCGGCAGAAAAAATTATTGCCTTAGGAAAAATTCTGGGCGGTGTAGCCATTGTCGAAAACGCATATGACGAGACGATGCTTTTACAAGCGTTGGCTGGGGAACAGATAATGCCCCAGGAACCGCAATTGCTCGAAACTGCCAAGGCTAATATGCCCAAGCTGCCCATAGAAGACATCGACATCTTAATCGTCGATCGCATGGGTAAGGACATAAGCGGCCTGGGGATGGACCCGAACATAATCGGCCGGCTGAAAATACCCGGCCAGCCCGAGCCGGAAACTCCGAAGATAAAGTCGATAGTTGTCTGCGACCTGACAGAAGAAACCCACGGCAACGCTCTTGGTGTCGGCCTGGCGGATGTAGCGACAATGAAACTGCTCGATAAACTCGATTTTGAGGCTATGTACGCCAACGCATATACGACGACATTTCTTGAAAGGGCGAAATGCCCGGTCATTGCTCAGAACCCGCAAAAGGCGTTCGATTTTGCAGTTCGCAGCTGCGGCCGAATAGAGCCGGACAAATTAAAAGTCATCCGAATTCGCGACACGCTTCATTTAGATGAGGTTTTCGTGTCCGATGCAGTTGCCCAAAAGCTTGATAGCCAAAAGGACGTCGAAATTACAGGTACCCATTTGGAATTATTCGATTCTCACGGCCAGCTCAGGCCAATCAACTGAACTGCCAAACCTTTTGGCAACTAACTTGCAATGTCTATTAAGTCGTGGGCGTTACACCTTTCAGCAATATCGCTTCCAATAATGCAGGTATCTTCAAGCCATCAGCCCGGACAATACGCCTACCCATAGATTCACCGTGGAAATGGGCATCGGCAAGAACGATTTCATCGCCATGTCCCATTCGACAAAGCTCAGCCAGCAGTTCAGGGCTTAGTAAAGGAGAAATACCTTTAAGCCTCGTAACCCTCCTTAGGCCTTTATTCGCCGTTAATCAGCTGCAGCAGCGGTTGTGGTCTGTCAGTGCCTGGAATGAAGGCAGGACGTTCGGACCACGGTGTCAGGCTCAGCACGTCGGTCATATCCATCCAGTGTTGCAGACGGGCTGGCTTTAGGTTCCACGTCATGTGGAAGTGGTTGGCTGGGGCATACTGCTTATACTCAGCCATGGTTGCATATTTCGGCACGACGAAAGTGTGCGGCCAGGTCGGTGTGGATGTATTGGCCACTGCCTGGGCGAGTTTCTCGGGCATTTCCGTTGTTACAGCCTCGTCCCAAATGATGCTGAACCTATTCTTGACGCTGCTATAGGCCATGCGGGCTGCGATGCCCTCAATGCCGCCAGGACTCATGAAGGTGACGCTGTTTCCACCGCCAGGGAAGTAACCCGGATCGGCAAGCGGCATCGAAACGCCCTTCATGCAGGTTGACATTGCGGCACCAGGCTTGGCGGCCCAATTGAAGCTGGCCGAACCCGAATTGTCGCCATCGACAAAACCACGCTGGGCCCAGATATCGCTTTTGGTAAACTTGACTCCAAGCTTTCCAGCTAGTGCCTGAATTTCCCACGGCTCCCACACCTTGCGGAAGTCCATAAACAGTGGTGGTTGGCCGCCTGACATCCAGGTCATGAACAGCATCGTTAAAAGCCCCTGAACGTCGGCTTCTGTTGCGTATGACAGTGCAGCCTTGGCACCATTGTGGTCAAATGTGGAGTTAAAGAGGCTTTCCATGCAGTCCGCTACTGGAAGCGGCAGGCCTCGCGGGTCGCTGCCCCACTCCAGTTGGCTCATAAAGCCGCCGCCGACCGCATTCAAATCGGACATTATATCGCGAACAATCAAGTACATCGCCAGCGACTGATTGAACCTTACGCTATCGGCATCGTCGCGCAACTCAAGTCGTTTGCCTACATATTTATCTACCCATTTGCGAAGGCCGCAAAGTTCCTTTTCATCGTAAGCCTTTTTAGCCAGCATGTCGGACAGGAGCTTCATGTCCAAGCGAGTGATTTCCAGGCCGAACGTGTGGCGGGTGGGAATGATATGAGCAAGTGCGGTTTCCATGCCCATGGAATCATGGCCTAATACAACAACGCGACGACCCTTCAAGCCAGCATAAGTAAGTGCTGCATAACACCAGTCCGTAAGAGCCTCGGCTGTTTCTGGCGTCATCTTGGGCTTCTGGCCAGTGTCAGGCCAGGTGCCGACATTAAGCGCCGAAAGTCGGCCGCTTTGTGCAAGTGCTCCGTTGACGGCATGGGCATATACCACACCTGGTTTGGGCCCGCTGTTACCACAAGTGATGTTAACGGGCATATCCGACGGGAAATGGGCCAACAGGCTCATAAGCGTAAGCTGTGGGAAGGCCCATGTGTCCGGGCAAGTTACGATTGCATCGACGCCGGCTTGTTCGAACTGGCGGGCGACAATGTCTGCCTGCTTCTCGCCATCTATAAGAACCGGAGACCAGACAACGTTTACGCATGAGCCGTCCGGCATCCTTACAAGCTTTCCGACGGTATTGGCCACCATCTCAACAATATTGCCGGACCGCTCGCGGGAAGCTGCATCAATACGCGGATCGCACAAAGTGCATACACCAAAGGTAACAGTCTTCGCTTTAAGAGTCTTACTTGCAGCAAGTCGTTTAACATTGGCCATTTTCTTTTCTCCAAGTACTATCGTGGTAATTAATTTTCTAAATATCGCTCAAACCGAAATGTTGCAACTTTTATTTTCCTGATAGCAGAATATTCCTTCAATGCGATTATGCGTATTTAGAACACGATTTTGCGCAATACAATAAAACAAATGGGTTATGATAATGAACCAGACTGGAACAAACATGGATACAAAGATAAAAGTTGCTCTTCTTGTCGAAACTGCACGAGGTTACGGCCGCCAACTTCTGCGAGGCATCGTCAACTATAGCAAGGCTCATGGCCCATGGTCGTTTCACATTACACCGGGGGATCTTATGCAACGCCTGCCCAGTTTGAAGAAGTGGCGGCCCGACGGTATCATAGCGCGTGTCGAGACCATATCTCTTGCCAAAGAAATAGCCCAATCTGGCATTCCCACCATCGCTCTCGAGCCACCGCAGGAACTAATCGATTCCATACTGAAAAAATCCATCGTTTCACAAGTAAATCCCAGCGCGCTAAAGATTATCGAGCTGGCGGTGGAACATCTCAGAGGCAAGGGAATTCGCGAATTTGGCTTCTGTGGATACTCGGATATAACATGGTCGCAACTCAGAGAGGACGCATTTACCAAAAGCCTGAAAGGTTCCAGTTTCCATATCTACCAACAGCCTAAACAAAAACAAAATCGCCTATGGGAAAAGGAACAGAATATCCTGGAAAAGTGGCTTAAAAAACTTCCAAAACCGATCGGGATAATTGCCTGCAATGACATACGCGCTCATGAGATTTTACAGGCCTGCCGATTGTCGGGATTAGATGTTCCCAATGAAATAGCTCTTGTCGGCGTAGATAATGACGACCTGATATGTGAGTTATGCAATCCCCCGCTTACAAGCGTCGATATGAATGGACAATGGGCCGGTTTTGAGGCTGCGAAACTACTCGACAAAATGATCCGTGGCAAAATTCACAAGCCTCGAAAATTAATCATAGATCCCCTTGGTCTGGTGGAAAGACAATCTACAAATATGCTGGCAATAGAAGATCGTGAAGTTGCTAATGCTCTTAAGTTTATTTATGAAAATTTCCATCAGCCATTTCAGGTTTCTGATCTTCTTCAAGTCGTGCCTTTATGCAGAAGAACTCTCGAGATGAGATTCAAAAAAGCTATTGGCCGGTCTATTTACGATGAAATACAGAGAACCAGGATAGTAAACGCGAAACGGTTGTTGCTCGAAACCGATTGGCAAGTTACCAGGATAGCTGCCGCAAGCGGCTTTGGCAGTCCAAACCACATGAACTCAGTATTTGTAAAAAAAATAGACATGACACCAACCCAATACAGATCCAGGAGGCTTATACCAAACAAAAGGATAAGCCATTTTGTTTTATAAGTTAAATTAGGCGAACTTTTGATTCACTTCGGGCTGACGGTTTTTGAAATCTGCTGCAAGATCGAGGTCATCCCAAGGACTTATTACCGCTGGCTGTTATATGGTTACAGATTCCCGGCTGGTATTATTTGATTTTCATGGAGAACTTAAGTCCGTCAACTGACCTGCCAAAGTTTTTGGCAACTTACTTGCGACCTTTCGTTTTTTTTAGCTATTTTCAGGAACCAAGCTAGATTTATTGACATTTTCTCCTTCGGAATTCATTTGGTGTTTGGTTGTGGTGTTGGCTGAATGTTCTATAAAATTGTTGCAGTGTGCTGAAGCCGCTTCCGGAGGCGACTATTCGGATCGGGATGGTTGTTTGACGCAAAAGAGATTCGGCCTTTTCGAGACGAACCAGGATTATCGATTCGTGCAGGGTCCTTCCGGTGTGCTCTTTAAAACGTTGTTCAAGATTGCGGCGTGAAATATCAAAACTATTAATGACATCATTTACGTTTATGCTTTTGCCGGTATTTGCATGAATAAAATTAAGGGCTTCGGCTACAAGGGGGTCCGGGTTGTTGAATATCTCTGATGAACGGCGGATTAATGCCGGTCGCGGGGGTATAAGAATCTCTTTTTGAACTTTTCCACCTTTAATCAGTTTGTCTAGTGCTTTGGCAGCTTCATAACCTATCCTTTCACAATCGCATGGAATGCTCGAAAGCGGTGGGTTGGATAGTTCGCAAAGGACACCTTCATTATCCACCCCAATAACGGATATTTCTTGGGGAACTTGAATATGGTAAGCCTTACAGGCAGTGGTTATTTTAACACCAGCAGTATCATTACATGCGAAAATCGCACATGGCTTTGTTAGCTTCTGAAGGAAGTTTTTGAGCCTACCGAAAAGTCCTGGCCTTTCCCACCAAACAAGGGACTTTTCAAAACATGACAGTTTGTCCGGCTTTAAGATAGAAATAAAACCTTTCTTCCTTTTATCCGACCAGTTTGTGCCCCCAACCCCGGCAAAGGCAAAATTACTGAAACCCCGTGAGAGAAAATGCTCTCCAGCCATTTTGCCGGTCAAAAAATCGTTATTGTTAACCTGTTGAAAGCTGTTGTCGGTATATGCGCCTGCGACATCAACTATGGGCAAGCCTTTGGCAAGCAAGCGAGCCTCGTCTTCGGTACTTTTCACCCTTGAAATAATTCCATCACCTCGCCATTTGGCGATGACATTGACAGGCTGAAACATCCACCCGTATCCATAAAGTGCCCAAGAGGGTTTTTCTCTCGAATATCTGACGACTCCCCGAGCAATGCCATGATCGTAAAAGTCATTTAGGTTCATACACAAAGCTATTCGTTTTATTTTCTTTTTGGCAACCATTGTTTTTCCTGCCTTTATTATCCTGGATTTGCGCTAAACGTAAATATAAATGCGCATTTTGCAAATTGTTTAGGGGTGTGACAATGGATAATTTGGGAGATGCTGATACAGGAGCAATTGGATTTGGACAAATTGAGCAAAAAAGCTGGATTTGGTAATACTTGCATGGAATTACCACCGATTATTTTCGGAACTAGCTGTCTCGGTAACCTCGCTATCAGTTCGGCAAGGCTTTCATGGCTGAGAAGTTCACGCAATGCTACCCCTTTAGACTTTCAGGCTGTTGCGGACTATCTAGCTAAAAATGAATTTCCTATTGAAAGAGTAGTAACAGAAGAAGTTCCTCTTAAAGATGCCCTGAGTCCTTGAATAAATGGGCGGGAAATCAGAAAATAGTTACAATGGTTCTTATTAAAATGGAGTAGTTCTATGGGCAAAGGTTTCTTTTTTCCAAAACGTACCATTCATCTAGATTTCCATACAAGCCCGGAAATTCCAGATATTGCCAGAGATTTTAATCCGGCTGAATTCGCCCAGACTTTCAAAGATGCTCATGTTGACAGTGTGACAATCTTTGCGACTTGCCATCATGGAATGGCCTACTGGGATACGACACGCCCTGAACGCCACCCCGGCCTTGCTAAAGGTTTTGATCTCTTGGGTGAGCAAATAGAAGCTCTGCATAAAGTCGGCATACGAGCTCCTGTTTATCTGAGTGTTCAATGTAACGAGTTTTGTGCACAGGAACACCCGGAATGGATAGCCGTCGAGGATTCAGGAAAACTTGTTCGCACTAATTCTGATGATATTTTTGATTCGAAGGGAATCAACTGGTATGGCATGGATATGTCAAGTCCCTATCAGGATTATTTGGCTGACCAGTTGGCCGAAGTGCTCCGCAAATATGCGCCCCTTGATGGTGTTTTTTTTGATATATGCTGGGATCAGCCAAGTTGTAGTAAGTGGGCCATAGAGGGCATGAGAAAACTTTCACTTAATCCGGCCGATAAAGCGGATCGAAACAAATACACAACCCATATTACGCACAAGTATATGGCTAGATTCCAAAAAATGGTTGAAGATGCCCACAAAAACCATCCGCCTGTTGGTATTTGGTTTAATAGCAGGCCCAAAACCAAGCTGAATGTGGAAAAAAAGTTTTTGAGACATGTCGAAATAGAATCACTTCCGACAGGTGGTTGGGGATATTTTTATTTTCCTTATGTTTCACGCTTTGTGAGGCCTATGGGTTTGCCGACTCTTTCGCACACTGCCCGATTTCATAAAACGTGGGGGGATTTTGGAGGCCTTAAGCCTCATGCTGCACTGATGTATGAGTGTTGCAGTATACTTTCCCAAGGCATGACAAGCTGCGTCGGCGACCAATTGCATCCTCGTGGGAAAATAGACAAAGAGGTTTACAAACTTATTGGCTCTGTTTACTCATACATAAAAGAATGTGAGCCTTATGTTGAAGGCGGAAAACTTCAAAGTCAGATTGCCGTTGTTGCCGATCCTGAACTAGGCGACAGCCCAGGTCCAGCCGGCATAGGTACGCTGCTAGCATTACAACAGCTTCGTCATCAATTCGATATTGTTCCACCGGAAGCCAGTTTGGCAAGCTACGAACTTGCAATCGTTCCGGAATCAACGCGGATAGATGATAAGCTGAAAAAGAGACTGAAGAAATATGTCAATGACGGTGGAGCATTGATTCTTTCGGGGCAGGCAAGCCTGGATGAAGACTCGAAACCGGTTCTCCGCGAGTCAGGCATACGAGTGGATGGAATGATGGAGTTTTCCAATCCGTTTATTGCTCCGAGAAAAAAAATCAGTTCCGGTATCCCGGTCTTCAATTATGTGATGTATGAGCCAGGTACAATCCGGATGAGGCCCCAAAAAGGTGCGGAGTCACTCGCGGATATTATCGAGCCTTATTTCGAAAGAAGCTGGGATAAGTTCTGTTCGCATGGCTATACGCCAGCTGCCCGGAAATCCAAATATTCCGCAGTTGTTAAAAATGGCAAGGTGATTACCTTTGCAGTTCCACTGTTGCAGGCATACGGAAATCATGCGGCTATCGTTTACCGTCAGATTCTTGGCAATTGCATCGATCTTCTTTTACCGCAGCCTTTGATTAAGGACTCTGGGCCTTCGCATCTGGAGACCACTGTAGTTCGCAAGGGACGCAAGACGATTGTTCATCTGTTGAGTTATATTGCACAGAGACGGACCGATGACCTTGACATAATTGAAGATCCAATTCCTTTGGTCGACATGCCTATCTCTGTTAAATTACCGCGTAAACCTAAAAAAGCTTCCCTGCAGCCTGACGGAATACCCTTGGACTTTGAATACAGCGAAGGTTATGCAACTGTCAAAATAACTACCTGCAAGGGGCATTCAATGGTCGTATTTGAGTGATGCTGGCTGCACTCATACACTATGCTTTTGTTCGAGAGATTCACGAGTTTGCTGTTAAAGACGGAAAGGTCAGTCTGAGATGTTCAGCAGCGGCAAGGATTTATTTTATCGGCGGGTCAGGTGGCAGGGGGGGGATCGCAGACGTGCAAATGATGGTGAGGCAATAGACACATTTTGCATTAATATATCTGACTGGCCTTATGTGTACGCGGTGGTTGTAGATCCATTAGGCTGTAAGGCATGGACAAATCCAATTATGTTAGAAGGGAAAGTGAATAAATGAATTCAAGGCAACGTGTATTAACTGCGGTTGATTGCAAGCAGGCTGACCGTATACCTATAGATTTCTGGGCCGTTGACGTAGTTTTTGATCGTTTGGTAAAAGAGCTGAATGTTGCGGATGCCGAAGGTGTACTTAAGGAATTTGACGCTGATCTGCGTTTTTTCCGTGGCCCTGGGTTGGAAACTGTCGAACCGGATGCAGACGGAGTCTTTGCCGACCATTGGGGAGTCAAACGTCAGTGGCATTCCGTAACCGGCCAGCGCAAAGACGGTTCGCCTTATACGTGGACATACAAGCATATGGTCGGCTCACCGCTAGCCGGTGCTCAGAGCGTCGCAGATATTGAAAACCACGCCTGGCCCGATCCTGCACAATGGGATTATTCAGGTGTAAAAGAAAAGTGTAAAGCTATTCATGACGCAGGCTATGCGGTGGTTTTCGGCGGCGACAGGCTGGATAGGACTGCACAGCTCAAGGCTGGTATGTATCTTCGCGGCACGGAGCAATTTGTGATGGACCTGGCCATAGAGCCCGAGATGGCTGAGTGCATCCTGCAACATATTACTGCATACTACAACGATTATAATCGTCGAGTTTTTGAAGCAGCTGACGGCAAAATAGACATATTCTTCATGGGCGACGACATGGGTACTCAGAACTCTACATGGGTGTCTGTCGATATGTACCGTAAGTTTTTCAAGAAACGTTTCGCCGAATTTAATGAGCTGGCCCATAGCTTTGATATTAAGACGATGTTCCATACCTGCGGAAGAGTTACTGACCTGGTTGGCGACTTTGTTGACGCGGGACTTGATGTTTTACAGTCGCTTCAGCCCGGCCCGATGAATGACGATTTTGCCAAGGTCAAGAGCGAATTTAGCCGGGACTTATGTTTCCAAGGCGGAATTGATATTCAGGATGTTTTGCCTCATGGCAGCACGGATGATGTTCGCCAACATGTAAAAAAGGTGGCTGAAACATTGGGCGAAGGCGGAGGATATATTTTCGGCACAGCCCACAATCTCCTGCCGGATGTTCCCACAGAAAACATATTAGCTCTTGTCGATGCTTATCACGAATTCGGCCAATATTGATCTTACACAGTGAGCTTGAGGAATTGAATAGTCATCCTATTCGTAAATAGACGGAACAAGGCTCAAACCTTATTCTGGTGTCATTCTATTTCACTTTCCAAGCTTGTGTCTGTCTATCGATTGGACGACACTGCCAATAGAAGAAGCTTTTTCCTCAAGGGATTGTGACCTTGCCCCCTGAAACGCTACCGGTTTTTAGATTAGAATCCGGAACCAATTTTTCAGGAAGGAGTAAGGTTTTATGGCAAGGAAAAGATTCACACCGGAACAAGTAATCCGAATGCTTCGCGAAGCAGAAGTTATGATAAACCAAGGGATGACAGCCCAGCAGGCTGTCCGCAAGCTCGGAGTATCTGAGCATACTTACTACCGCTGGCGTAAAGAGTATGGTGGTATGCGGGTAGAACAGGCCACTTAAGCGGTTTCGACTCTGTTGTGCTGGTAGGTGTGGCAGTTGTTGCACGCGTCCTTGACTGTAAAGTCGTCTCCCGATAAACTTATTTTTTGCGGTTTTTTCTAAAACCCATGCCAGCGTAGCTCAACGGTAGAGCACAGCTTTTGTAAAGCTGGGGTTGTGAGTTCGATTCTCACCGCTGGCCTTTTTTACGGGGTTTTGGCCATCATTGGTAATATCTGTTTTTTCAGCGACTTGTGCATAAAATATGTGTAGCAGCGGGATAGGTTGCGTTATCCTATGCGGCGGTCGATTCTTACATTCAGTGGTTGAGAAAATGACGACAAACAATTCGCCAGATATTTTAGCCGGACGAACGCTGTGGATACCTCGCATGACCTATGCTGGTGCGAGGATGATGGCAGCTATCTTCAGAGCATCTGGTATAAACGCAGCGGCCACAGACGAATCCGACGAGCGAACGCTGGAATTGGGCGGCCTGTATAGCAGCGGAGAGGAGTGCTATCCGCAAAAGGTTACCCTGGGGGATTTTCTGCGGATCGTATTTAGCGAAGACTTCGAACCGGATAAGACAGCCTTTTTCATGCCTACCGCGGAAGGCCCGTGCCGTTTCGGCCAATATGCGCCGTATCTCAAAAAAGTGCTAGCCGACCTTGGTTATAGCGACGTTCCGGTAATATCGCCCACGAGCAAAAACAGCTATGAGGGCCTGGGTGCCGATGCGACCAACATGATGCGTGGCGCATGGAGAGGGTTAATAGCCTCTGACATTATTCGCAAGATGCTTCTCAAAACAAGGCCCTACGAAACTCAGGCCGGTCTGGCAGACGACGCTTTTGAAAAATCGTTGGATATGGTTGAAGAGGTCCTGGAAAACCCGGAAATCTCGATGAAAGATCAAATTCCTGCGCTGCGAGAAGCCCTGATAAAGTGTCGAGACCTTTTTCATTCCGTGCCGGCTCGCTACACCAAAGATCGGCCCTTGATAGGCGTGGTTGGGGAGATTTTCTGTCGTCTTAATACGTTCAGTAATTATGACGCCGTACGTAAAATCGAAGCCCACGGAGGTGAGGCTTGGCTGAGCGATGTTACCGAATGGGTCTGGTATACGAACTGGTCGCAGAAGGGAACATTGAAGCGTGAGGGCAAAGGTTTTTCTCTATCGATGCTCGCAGCTGTAATCAAACATGCTGTGCAGAAGCGTGATGAGCACAAGCTGCTCGAGCCGTTCAAAGATGAATTCATTGGCTATGAAGAACCCCACGACGTGTATGAAGATGTACTAAAACCCGGCTGGCCTTATCTGCCTGCTGACGGCGCGCTTGGTGAGATGGCACTTTCGGTTGGCAAGAGTATCTTTCTATACAACAAAGGGGCTGACGGCATTATCGATATCAGCCCGTTTTCGTGCATGAACGGAATCGTAACCGAATCGGTCTATCACAGCGTTTGCTCGGACCATGACGACATGCCGATTCGCAACTTTTATTTCGACTCTTCCAGTTCGAATATGGACCGCGATCTGGATATTTTCATGGAACTCGCCCAAGGCTACCGGGCCCGCAAAAATAAAACCCGCCATTTTCCTGCTTATTTTGTAGCTTAAAATTCATATAATTCCTGAAAGTGGGTTTGAGAGAAATATCTCAATGTTGTTTGGCCTTATTCGGCATTTTTTAGGAAACAAATATGCAGCGAGCCGCAGTAGATGAAGATGTCCGCGATAGTTCGTCTCCAGTAGCCTCTTGTGGGTTAAGCGAGCTTGAACAATATAAAAGCTCGATGAGACGCTTTGCAGACGGTTATGCAACCTTGCCGGTCAAGATGCAGGCTACCTGTCCGAAATGCTCCAAGGTGGTTGAGTCTGTTTTTGACGCGTGCGGGGAGCAGATTGTCCTAAGCTACAACTGTAGCGATTGCGGTGTGCAACGGCAGGTCCATCACGATCGTATTTGGACCAGCGCAAGCAGCGATTTTCCCGGAAGTGCTGTCGAAACCTATCATGGAACCCGGATAAATCCGGTCATTCGCCGCCTGCCGCGAACGGTGGAGACTCTTTGCCCTCAGTGCAGTGCGGTTATCGTAGGCCGGTATTTCGTGCAAGATGGCGCGGTATATATTGAAAAGACCTGCCCGGAGCACGGATATTTTCGAGACTGCATTAATTCGGACGTGTTGCTTTATTCCAAGGCTTCATGGTGGACTTTCGAAGAGCACGCCGGCCAAAAGTTTCCGCAGGTAACCGGCGGGGAAAATTGCCCGTCAAATTGCGGGCTTTGCAATCAGCACCTTTCCAGCCCGTGCCTGGCCCAGATAGACCTGACCAACCGCTGCAATATGCGATGCCCGATATGTTTTGCCAATGCCGGCGTAACGGGTTTTGTTTGCGAGCCGGATTTCGACGAAGTGGTGCGTCAACTCCAGGTGCTGCGAGACCTCAGGCCGACGCCGTGTTCGGCTATTCAGTTCACCGGTGGCGAACCGACGATACATCCGGATTTTCTGAAGATAGTTTCGAGAGCCCGTGATATGGGTTTTTCGCATATCCAGATTGCCACCAACGGCATAAAGATGGCTGACGAGGATTTTGCCCGCAAATCTGTCGAGGCTGGTCTGCATACCCTCTACATGCAATTTGACGGCGTTGGCGAAGAGCCTCACCGAGAAACGAGAAACTTCCCCGGGATCTGGGAGAAGAAACTTGCAACGATTAAAAACTGCCGGAAGTTGGGCATAAAAATCTGCCTGGTGCCGACGATTATTAAGAGTGTCAACGATGACCAGGTCGGCAAAATATACAAATTTGCGATTGAAAATATCGACACGGTGAGCGGCATAAGCTATCAGCCTGTTTCGTTCACCGGCCGAATCAGTACTGAAGAACTCATAAAACACCGTTACACGCTGGGCGATCTCGCCCACGATCTGGCTGACGAGAGCGAGGCGGTTCCTTTGCGGGATATGTATCCACTAAGCATTGTCGTGCCGCTTTCCCAGATACTCCAGGCCCTGACAGGCAATCCCAAGATTCGCCCAAGTGTCCATCCGGATTGTGCTTTCGGGACATATTTTCTCGTTTCGCCTGAGGGCAAGGGATATCCGTTCCCGCAGGTCGTAGATGTCGAGGGAATGTTTTCTGAAATGAACCGGCTTGCTACAAAGATTACCTGCCGGGGCAGGGCGAGCTGGCTGGATAAAATTCGGGTTTTCAGGATGTTCAAACGATATTTTAACGAAGATAACGCCCCTCCAGGCTTGACTTTAAAGGTTTTTATGCGTTCGCTTCAGGGCATGGTTGACAAAAATGTCGGCAGGGGCAAAGGTGAAAAGTTTACATATAAGACGCTGCTATGTGCGGGAATGCATTTTCAGGACCGATACAATTATGACGTGGAACGAGTGAAGCGATGTGTTATTCTTTATTCGACGCCGGCGGGAGTTTTCCCGTTTTGCAGTTATAATTGCGGCCCGGAGTACAGGCCCATAGTGGAAAAAGCCTTCGCCCAGCAAAGCAGTAAATCGTAAAAGTTGTACGAAGGAAGTATTGAGGTTTGTAATGAAAAAAGTTTTATGTTTTGTAGCTGTTGTGCTTGTCGGCCTTGTTAGTGGATGTGCCCCTCAGGCTGATCTTGAACCGATTAATACCGTCGAACATGGCGGGTTGAGTGTTCAATTGGAGTTAGCCAAGCGGGACTTCATGATTGGCGAGCAGTTCCGGGTAGATGTAACCGCCAGCAATAATACTTCCGAGCCGATGGGAATTGTCGCCAGGAGCGGCGCTCCGGTTTATGTGCGGATATGGCGGTTTACGGGCATGGCTTGGGACGAGGTGAAAACTTACCCTGAAGCGTCGATAATGGTTATGAGGCCCTGGACCTTGCCAGCCGGCGAGGATTGGAAGTTTTCGATGTTATTGACTGTCGAGCCCGATTGGCCCACCGGCGAAGTTTTAAAGCTGACCGCCGAGATTAATGGTAGGCCGGAGGTGTCGCCGGCACTAACGATTCAGGTATCAAATCCGGCCAATGATTAGTTCAAACGGTCCAGAAAAAACCGCAGATAATTCCTACACGAAGGCTGCCAGCCACACGACAGCTGCCGATATAGGAAAGCAGTACGAACATTCCTTCGAGCCCTCGCCCAATTCTGACAAAAGTTCTTCGCGCGCTGACGACGGCTCGATGAGCAGTGGCCAATACGCACAACAAAGCGAGACACTCGCAGATAATATTTCCCCGGACGCTACGCAGATTAACTTCCATCACCCGCTTGAAGACTGGCTGAAACGCCGCCCGATGCGGTGGCTGCTGAAAAAACTCACGCAATCCAACGGCAACGGCCCGACGTCGCTCGAGAGAATTATAAGCAGCTATAGAAGCGGCGATGCAACGCTGGCCGAGAAGATAAAATACTGGCCGATTCACGTTTTCATCGACCGCATGCGGGGAAGCGTCGATGTAGAAACCTTCCGTGAGAAGCTTGCCGAGAATCGACCGACTCTCAGGGGAATGATCATCGCCGCCAGAAGCGTTGCCGAATTCGGGCTGACGACGCCGCAACGATTTGTCGCGCCGTTTTTTGCGGTCTGGAACTTTACCAACCGATGCAATCTGGCATGCAAACACTGCTATCAGGATAGCGAGCACTCAGCCCTTGACGATGAACTCACACTGGAAGAAAAGCTCGAACTCGTCGACCAGATGGGCCGGGCCTACATGCCGATGCTGGCACTGAGTGGTGGTGAGCCGACCATAAGCCCCGACTTGGTTCCTGTTCTTGAAAGGGCCAAGAGCTATGGCGTGCACACAACGATTGCCACTAACGGCACGACAATGACGGACAGGCTGGCTGGAGAGTTGGCAGAAGCTGGTTTGCGATATGTCGAGATTTCGCTGGATTCGGTCGAGCCGGAAAGGCATGACGCTTTTCGCGGCGTGAAGGGAATGTGGGAAAAGACAATCGCCGGAGCCAAGAGAGTCGTCCAGACCGAAGGCCTGCGACTGGGTATTGCGATGTGCGTGCATCAGGGCAATTTCCACGAAGTTCGGGACATGATAACTTTTGCCGAGGACCTGGGGGCGAGCTGCTTTGCTCACTTTAATTTCATTCCCGTCGGACGCGGGTTGAAGATGGTTTCTGGCGACATTACTCCCGAGCAGCGGGAGCAGCTCCTTGCGATATTGAACGAGAAGATGCAGGAGGGGGGCATGGGCGTGATTTCCACGGCGCCACAGCTGGGACGGGTGTGCCAGGCCGGTGCTGCCCTGAAGGATGGCCGAACCTCATGCTCGCATGCGGGCAGTGGAAGCGGGGTAAAGGCTCGCGTCGTCGCGAAATATCTTGGCGGCTGCGGAGCCGGACGGACTTATATATGTGTCGAGCCAAACGGCGACATCACGCCGTGCGTGTACATGCCTCAACGCGTCATGGGCAACATCAGGCAGACGAGCCTGCTCGATATTTTCCGCAACAGCGTATTCTGGAAGATTCTTAACGACCGCGACCATCGCCTGCATCATTGCGAAGTTTGCACTTTCAAGCATTATTGTGGCGGCTGCCGGGCCCGGTCGGACGCTTATTACGGCCAGCTTCACGCCGGCGACCCGGGCTGTATTTTTAATGACAAACATTGGGATAAGCTGGTCGAAGACGGTGTAGCTGTTTTGGAAGAAAACAAAAGTGCTGAAGAGATGAAAATTTCCCCCACCCGTCACGGGCCTGCCTAGGCTTTACGCCGAAAACTTCGCTTCCCACTCAGCCTCTTCATTGCTGAAAAGCTTTACCCTCTGCTTTTTGAATTCTTTTTCAGTCCAAAGCTCTACATGTTCGCCGAGTTCGGTTGTTGTGACGATCTCATCAATCGTCATCGCACAGTCCTGACGATTTCGGCCGTGGATCATCGTATAAAGATTGTAGGGCCAGTCTTCACTCCTTGGCCTGAGATAGCAATGGCTGATAGCCGGCAGTTGTGCGCATTTTTTGCCGATTGCATCCGCGACGGCTTCTTCCACACGCCAGATGACCATGACATTGGCCTGGGCTCCGGCGGCGCGGTGATTAATCACGGCTGCGTAGCGTTTGAGCACGCCGGCTGCAGCTAAGTCGGCCGCGTGAACCAGGAGCATATCGGTGTCTAAGTTTTGCTCGGCCGCGATATCGGCAAACGGGTCTTGTTTTATGGGCAAGTCCAATTGAAGTGCCTTTATTGCTTTTAACTGATTGGGCGTCAAAGGCAAGCCAGCCCCGGATTGCAAACCAGCCAACTCTTTAGTAGCTTGTGAGCTTTTATTACTGTTGGGTGGGAATCTCACATCAAGCTTATAGCATTTCAGGCTTGGCAGCAGCAACCAGGCCGATGCGTCGCAGTTTTGGGCAAGTATCTCTGCTGTTTTTTTCAGGCCGAGTTTGCTTTGGGCTGAACAAGCCAGCGTGAACCAGAGGTTGTATTTACCAGTTCTTCCATAACAATGCGAAACGCCCGGATGAGCCGCGATTTGGTTTCCCGCAGTCTCGTGTTTTTCGTCAGCTACGCTCATCGCTACAAGTGCCTGGTGATATCCAAGTGCAGTTGAATCGAAAATACCGGTGATTTCTCTTATCAGTCCGTCAGCCTTCATCAGCTCAAGGCGGGAAAGTACATCCGATTCAGCACAATCAAGCATACTGGCTATCTGAGCGAATGGTTCTCGCACGAGGGGGAAATGCGATTGGATTATTTCCTGCAATTCTATGTTAAATTGCTCGGATTTGGCCGGTTCAGCTGTCAACTATTGAATTTCCCACAATTCACTACCGCTCCGCAGCGCTTTGGGAGCAGAGAAAATTTCATGATAGATTATGGCCTTTTTAAGCTGTTCGCGGCTGTCGAGGCCGAGTTCAATAATTCTCTGCGGCAGCTCAGCTGCAAGCGGAGCTTTTGATTCTTTCAATCTTCCAAGTTTTTCTTCGTTTTCAGGCGTGATGGAAGCTACCGGTTCTCTTGTTTCAATTTTCGGATGCGGTTCGGAGAGTCTTCTTTTGAGCCTTCGTTGTTGCTGGGCAACTTCAAGCTCGACATGTGTAACCTCGATTGGCTCGAGCTGAACAGGTTCCGGCTGCCTTAGGGGCCGCGGTGGGGGCGGCCTGTGTTGGGGTTGGGCAGCAAGCCTGCGCTGCTGCCGTTGAGCTTGCCGCATCTCTCGCGATTCCTGCGCCCGGCGTCTGCGCGTTTCCAGCGCCAACTGAAAGTCGGATTTATATGTCTGTTTCGGCTCTTGAGGGGTACTTTGGCGTTTCTGCATTTCACCAGCGCGGAGCTTTTTCATTTCCTGCTCTCGCTCGATGCGCTTAGCCTCGTATTGCTCAAAAACCTTCTTGAGTATCCCGGCAACGACAGAGATAGCGACAAGTGCAATAAAAAGTATCAATTGCACCTTGTCGCCCGTCTCTATCGCCAGTACCGATAATTTATAGCTGCTTAGCATTGTTTATGATCCAGGCTTTTTGTCTTTGTTTTGATCGCCGCCGATATTTTCACGCATCTGAGTGTCAGACTGGATATTTTTCAGACGATAGTAATCCATCACGCCAAGATTTCCGCTTCGGAACGCTTCGGCGATTGCCTTTGGAATTTCCGCCTCGGCCAGAACGACCTTTGCGCGGTTTTCGCGAACCAGGGCCTGCATTTCCTGTTCTCTTGCAAGTGCCATTGCGCGGCGTTTTTCAGCCTCGGCCTGGAATCGCCTCTTGTCGGCTTCAGCCTGGTCAGCCTGCAGCTTGGCACCGATGTTCTCGCCGACATCGACGTCTGCGATATCGATTGAGAGAATCTCAAAGGCTGTGCCCGCATCGAGACCTTTTTCCAGAACACGCTTGGATATCTGGTCCGGATTTTCCAGCACCTCTTTATAAGTCGCAGCCGAGCCGATTGTGGTAACAATGCCCTCGCCGACACGGGCGATGATGGTTTCCTCGGTAGCACCGCCGACCAGTCTATCTATGTTGGCACGCACCGTGACGCGGGCCTTGGCCTTTACCTGAATACCGTCTTTGGCGACCGCGTCTACAGTGATTTTTCCACTGGCAGGGTTCGGGCAGTCGATGACCTTGGGGTTGACCGACGTCTGGACTGCTTCGAGAATGTCTCTGCCGGCAAGGTCGATTGCCGTTGAGAGTTTCCAGTCCAGTGAGATGTTGGCCCTGTTGGCAGCAATGAGTGCTCGCACAACGTTCATAGGCCGGCCCCCCGCGAGATAGTGACTCTCAAGGTTTCCAGTGGTCAGGTCTACCCCGGCTCGAACGGCACTGATGCGGCTCGTGACAATAAGCGTCGGATTAACCCTCCTCAGCCGCATGCCGATAAGCTCGAACACCCCGACCCCGGCCTTGGCCGCAAGGGCCTGTATCCATAGCCCAAAAAGCGGACCAAACATGATAAGTATAACCAGCAGAGGCAGGCCGATTACGATAATCAGAATCCACAATAACGGTGATATCGCTGCCAACATTTTATTATCCTTTCTTAATGAATTAAGAATTCTTAATTTTCAAATTTTGAATCAATAACGAATTACAAACTACTGCTCCTGAAAATCTTTGAAAAAATCTAATTCAGCTCTTTGGCTTCTTGCCAAAGATTTCTTGCTTCCACTTTTAAGACTTCATTTGCTGATGCAATCATCCGAAGCCAATGCTTGGTTTCTCTGGACTCCTTTCTGCATAGTCCTATTTTATTTCTGAAAACTTTTTTTGAAACAGCATCGTCTGCTTCACAATAGTTTGCTCCAACACTTGTTGCTGCACGGACAAGCTGTGATATTAAAGGATTATTAACATGGCTTTTTGGTATCTTCTTGGCGAAATCGATTACTTGTTCGCCAAAAACAGCTGTTCTTTCTTCAAGATCAAATTCAATTTGTTTAGTTGAAGTTTCGGTCATTCGTTATTGGTAATTGTTTCGCTTTGCGACGCCCCCTGGGCGTCTAAATCCTGGTTTCCTAATTCTTGATTTTATTCAGTAACTTCTCTGACGACAATATTCATGCTCGATGCTTCAATAACTTTTACCTGGGCTCCGTCTTCTATCATATCACTCTCAGCTGATGCAATTATACGCTCGCCGTCCACCCTTACCGCGCCGGTGGGGCGGAGGGTAGTTTCTGCGGTGCCGATCTTGCCGACGAGAGAGTTATACTTGTCAGATTCAGGGATTCCAGCGCCAGGCTCTTTCGGAGCCTGCTTTAAGAACAACTTGCGGCTGAGCGGGGACTTGGGCAAAAAGCGAACAACAAATAAAAGCCAAAGGGGAACACCGATTAACAAGCCCACAATCAGCAGGACGCCCGCCAGCGGCGAAATCGTGAATCCCAGCCAAATAGCGCCGATAAATGACGCCACTGCGAAAAATGCCAGCACGCCAAAGGTAGGAGTTATAAATTCCAGGCCCAGAAAAAGCAGCCCCGCAATTATCAAAGCTATGATATAAATTGTGTTTGTCATTTACGCGTTCCCGACTTTCTCAACAACAAGATGATTGGCTTCGTGCCTTAAAACACGAACCTTCGAGCCGACCTCGATTATTCCGCCTTCGCTTGATGCGTCAAGAAGCTTGTCGCCAAACCGCACTCTACCCACAGGCCGACACATGCCCTCTACTATACCGACGTCGCCAACCTGGATTTTCTTCATCGCAGATTTATCGGAAACCGGCTCTTCGTGGAATTCCTCAGCCGGTGCCAGAACAAGCCTACTGGCGATAGGAAGTTTTGGGAGATATTTGGAAACTATGCCCGCTGCAATAATTGCAAGTATTGCACCAAGCAATAGGCTGAAAAGACCGCTGGAGAAAATATCCCAATCAAGCTCGGTTTCGGGTATCGGAAGCTTGTCTGGCATGTTCGGTATCAGTATCGCGATCAGAGCGACAACGCAGCAGAGGATACCCGTAATTCCCAGAACACCGAAGCCGGGCGTGATGAATACTTCAACAATGATAAGAACCAACCCTAGAACGAATAACGCGATTTCCCACCAGGTAGCCAGGCCAACCAGATATCTGCTTCCGAAGATTATCGCAAAGCACGCGACCGCTATTGCGCCGGGTATTCCAAAGCCGGGGGTGCGAATTTCCATATAAGCACAAAGAACTCCGACGAAAAACAAAACGCCGACAAGGGCAGGAGACGTAAGGATATACACCAACCGTTCAGACCACGTGTCTTTCAGCAATTTCGGCTCGGTGGTGATGTTGTAATGCTTTTTAAGTTGTTCCATCGATTCAAAGATATTTGTGCCCAGCCCCAGGAATATGGCTTCATCCGAGGTGGCTGTTACGAGTTCATTCGGATCGTCGATGATCCTGACGTATTCCCAATCTGCAGAAATTATTTTCGCGGGCTGGGCGGTTGGCTGGGTTGTAAGAGGCACTCTGGATACCTTGCCTCTCCATTCCTTTGCGTCAACAATTTTCAATTCCATCGTCTTTGGATTACGAATCAGCCATAATTCCATCGAGATGGTAATCATGGCTTCGCAAAGTTCCACGCTGTAACCATTGCGTTTTGCGAGAATCCTAACTTGGCTTCGCGCTGCAGACTCGAATTTGCCACGTTCCTTTTCAGGAATTTCGACAATTCCCTGCGGGCCTATCATTATCGGCATGGCATCGCCGATTACGCCCGTCGGTGTCAGGACGATTTCATTGCATGCAAGGGAGATAATCGCCCCGGCGCTAAATGCCTTGGGGTTAACATAGGCAACGGTGTAAGTGCCTTTGAGATCGTCAAGAATCAGTTGAACGATCTTTTCCATGGCCTTCGAGTCGCCGCCGGGTGTGTCCATCTCGAAGATGGCTAGTTGAGCCTTCCTTGCTTCATAAAGCTTTCGTTTGATGCTATCGTAAGTTGTGCCGGTAATTACTCCCTCTATGGGAATGACAACCGCGTCGGTTATTTCTTCTTGCAGCTTTGGTTTTTCCTGTGAAAGCGGCAGGGGAGCGAACCAGCCTTCTTCAGTGATCCTTGCTCCTTTGGGTGCGTGCTTGAATTTAGGAGCTGCGAGTATGCTTTGGTCTTGGGCAAAAAGAAATTGCCCGTACCCAGTTAAAATCAAAGCTAATAGCAGAACTGCAAAATTTGCTCTGAAATGTTCCAGCCCAATTATTCTTCTAAATGCCATTTTTGCCCCTAAGAATATATGCCAGATTATTTTATGCTTATTCTACGTGCCGCTCAACAGGCAACTGGCAAAACAAATGAAATAAGCCTCCCATCGCCTCAATCCCTTCTTTGAACGCAGGATTCAAGATTTTGCTTCATTTTTGCCGACATTTGATACTTTATGGCTTTGAATACATTGTCAATATTGGCCTCATTCCATGAATGTTTGGCAAGGCAGAGAACTAAAGTCCGTTAAAAAAATCACAAATTACGGTTATTTATCTTTAAGATTCAATTAAGGTGCGTTATAAAAACCCCCTTTAAGTCTTTATTTGCACTTGCTTAGACTTGTTTGAAAGAAATTAGGTGTTCCCCCGGTCCTGATATTGAAAGGAAGTCGTAATGAGAAGTAGTATTATTTTAGCATTAGTGCTTATCGTAGCTGCACCTGTCGTGGCAGCTGAAAACGAAGCCCCCAAGTGGCTGGACTTCAGCCTGGCCAGTGCTGTAGAGGCCAACGAAACGGTCGCGGTTGAAGAAACTCAAGCCCCCGCAGCTGGCAAACCGGCTCCTCTTCCGTTCCACACGATTGAAGGCGTTGGCGGCGTTGCAATTACCCCGACCGCTTACCTGGTTAATCCGGGCCCAGCCGGTACGAAGGTTGGCCTGCCGAGTGCTTCGTTCACATATGTGAACCTCGGCCAGAAGAGCATCCAGTCCTTTGCCGTAACGCAGACCTTCTTCGGCAGAGTCGAACTCGGTTACGCAGCCAACCGCTTCGACCTCGGCACACTCAGCGACGCCGTACGCAAGGCCACTGGCGGCCACATGCGTGAAGATGTTTATCTGCATCACTTCAACGTTCGCGCCCTGTTGCTTGAAGAAAACAGCTTCGACCTGCCGCTTCCGGCTATCACTGCCGGTGTTCACTTCAAGATCAACGATGGCATTAACGCTATCGACGACGAGCTTGGCGGCGCAATTTCCGGTTTAGGTTTCAGCCGCAGCAACGGCACCGACTTCACCCTTACCGCAAGTAAGACTATCCCGAACGTTCTTTTCGGTCGTCCGTTCATCGTCTCGGTGGGCATGCGAAACAGCCAGGCCAGCCAGATTGGTTACCTCGGCTTTTCGGATCATTGTGCAACCACGGTCGAAGGCAATGTAATCTGCCTGGTTACCGACCAGTTGGCTGTCGCATATGAATTTCGCGGCAAGACCAATCCTTACAATCGCCTCAATAACCTAATCGGCGACGAAGACAACTGGCACACCATAGCTCTCGGTTACGTGTTCAACGAACACTTCACCATTTCCGGTGGTTATGGTCATTTCGGAAATGTCTTCAACAGCGAAGAGGACGGCGGCTTGGCGATTCAGCTCAAGTACGAGTTCTAATTTGTATTGCTTGAACTAATAAATACCCTGGGGCGACGGGAAACCACCCCAGGGTTTTTTATTTTGCCTTTATTACTTTCTGAGCATCTCTTCGTAATCTTCCCGCATTTTTTCTTTCATGCTTCCCGCAAAGTTTCCGATGTGCTTGTCTTTTGCGAACTTCATCTCAAACTGATATTGCACGTCACGAGCCTTTTCGCCGGAAGCAGAAGCGTCGATTTGGATATCCCAACGCAATATTCCGCGAGGCTTGAGATCGCGCAGATAAACGGCGTCACTCGAAAGCTTATCGGTCATGTCTTCCAGGGTTACCTTTATGTCATCGGATTTGCTGGCGGGAATGCGGTCGAGCAGCCTGACATTGACCGGCTGGTTTTTGAAGTTTTCCAGCCTAAGACGATAATAGAAATTCTGCACACGGCTGCCCCACGCGATTGTGTCGGACTTATCCACCAGCTCTCGGTTGCAGCGAAGTTGCGTATCGACTCCGAAGCCGACAGTAGCTTTTTGCCCGCGAGCTAGAAGTTTAAGATTCCCCTGACCCACGAATTCGCCGCCGATATAGGCCCCGTAAGGCCCGGCAAGAAGCGGGAGGCTGCTGCTGTTGGTGATTTCAGCAAGCCTGTAAACATAACTGGTCAACAGTGGAGTTGCCTGATAGTAGGTCTCGCAGGGCAGATCAAGCTTTGTTATCTGTATCAACTGCTTGTCAGGCCGGCTTGCAACACTCACGCTTCCCGGGAGGTCGTAAGTGACTGCAAGGCCTTCCTCACGCTCACCTTTTATCGTTCCTTTGAGCCTGCGGAAACCACCCTCGCCCGAAACTCCCACGTTAAGTTCATTTGTTTGTATTCCTGCGGCGAATGAGTTTAAACCCCATCCCAACTCCTCAATCTTTCTGCCGTTACGCGCTACGGCCCATGCTTTTTGCTGGGCGACCTGTTGGCCCCGCATTCTTTTTTGTACCTTGACATAAGCATCCCGATCCTCCAGTTGATCGGTGGTTATTACAGCAATTTGACTGGGTCCTGAAATGGGTTTGCTTGAATCTGCTCTGGCAGCCATCAGGTTTATCCACATCGGGCTCAGAAGTGGGCTAACGGAATTCATTTGTGGCGTGGCCGTCGAGAGCGAAAGAACCACTCCGTCCCAATCCTCGCCACTTCTCTGGTGGACATGTGCAAGATATTCCAGTTGGACGCCCTTGTTGTCCTCGCCGAGGCGTAAATTATAGGCAGGGCTCCACCCCGCAGAATTCACAAGGTAATTCAGTTGTATCTGC
Source organism: uncultured Planctomycetaceae bacterium (assembly GCA_964401835.1). Taxonomy (GTDB): domain Bacteria; phylum Planctomycetota; class Phycisphaerae; order SM23-33; family SM23-33; genus CAYNZP01. The sequence goes on along the minus strand of CAYNZP010000003.1, from coordinate 189,468 downwards.
AAGGGCGAGGTGGATGTTTTAGAAACAAAAATAATCCCCTCGCGAATAGTCCTGTCGATTTTTCCTGCAAGCTCTTTTCGCCTTCTCTGCAGGAGTTTTACTTGTTTTTCTAGTTCCTGTTTGGACTTGGTTAAGCGGATTCCTTCTTTCGTGATATTTTCGCGGGTTTCAAAAATGTGGTTTGTGATTTCCGAGATGGTTTTGGCGTTCAATACACCTTCGCTCAACTCGCGTTTCGAAGTAAAGGATGCAAATTGCTCCAGATTGTTTATGTAATTTGTTTTGGCGTTAAGAAGTTTTCTCATTTCCCGAACTTGGAACAATTCATCATTGATCTCTTTGATCTGTCTGTCAATTTCGGCCACATCTTCATTGGGGTCCTTTTCAGCGGCCCTTTGGCGATATCGCACTGAACGGATTTCAGCGCCTGGGGCAGCACTTGCATGAAGGCTCGATCCGTCGATCTGTTTCGGCAGGTCGCCCAGCAATATCTCCAACTCTCCGGTTTTATTACCCAGTTCCACAACCCGTGTAACCAGCGCTCGATTGCGATAGACAATAACGGATTCGATTCGCCCGCTTGTTTGTATTTGCTCGGCGGTTATTTCGCAGGCTGGGGCTAAAAGAAAAAACAGAAGCATCGTGCACAGCAGATTTTTTCGCATCATGGTAAGTCTCCTTGTTCCAAGTGGATTCAATAAAAGGCTCTGACTAATTAATTAGATAAGCATGAGCAAAAAAAGTTCCACAAAAAAACATTTTTTTTGCCAGGTACTAGATTACTGCTGGTAATTTGGATCGTCCGGGAACTCTAAACCATTTGTGCAGCGAGTTTTTCCTTTCGCCACGGGCGGAGGATGCCCTTGGAGTCGAGGTAGGCTTCGCAGCGTGTCATCATGCCGGCATCGTTACTGTGGCCATCGAATTGTAGCGACAGGAAAGGCTTTCCGGATGCGTCACGTATGTAGTGCTTGATGAACGAGTCAGGCCCGCACTTGAAGTTTGTGATGTGGATAATATGCAGGTTGGAATATTCACCCACAAGTTTGGCTGCGGCGATAACGCGCCGACCAAGGTTCCAGAACATGTTTTCGTTCAGGTCTCGTATGTTAATATCTTCGGTGTCCAGGCAGTCCAGTGGGATGCAATTGACGCCATAGTAGTCTCGCAGCTTACGGGCAACACTCAGGTTTACCCCGGCATCGTGAACGTTATAAGGCCGGCCAACGATGACGATTCCCGCAGCGCCGCTTTTTTTGAGTGTTTCGAGGGCATTGGCACCAGCAGCGAGGACGGCTGATTTGAAAGCGTCCTGAGCCTCGAATGCTGCTGCAGCGGCCTTTGCTACTGTAGCTTTTTTCAGGCCGAGTTTTTTGCCAAGCTCGCCCGAGCAGAAATATTGTTGCAGTTCTTTGGTAACAATCATTGGGCCTTCGCGGAAATGAAGGACGGGTGTGAAAAACTTCGTCGCGTGTTGCATCAGACCGGCTGCATTGCGAATCATGAACGGCATGCTCTGATGCCATGGGCACAGATACGATTCGGTGTGCATCCAATTAGTTTCCATCGAGATGATGTTCGGCATGAAGACATAATCGACATCCTTCTCGATGAGGTTAGCTACGTGTCCGTGGGCAACGATTATTGGAAAGCACGGTTCGGCTACTACGCTGTCGAGTCCAGACTGGATTATCTTTTTATTGGTCGGCTCGGAAAGTACGCTCCGCAGGCCGCAATGGGCAAAGAAGGTTCGCCAGAAGGGCAGTGCCTCTTGTGCGAACATTGTAAATGGAATGCCGACAGTGGCAGCGGAATCCGAAACTTGTGGAAGATTTGACTCATCCAGCAGCAACTCACGTCGCAGCGCGAAAAGGTCCTCTATAACCGGCTTCGTGTCAGCCTTGGCTCGTTTGCGGTAGCGGTCAGAGCATTTGTCGCCCCAATACGTTTTCTCGCTTTCGACGTTGAATTCCTGAATCTGGCAGGTGTTGGAGCAGCCCTTACAGGTAAACTCGCGGAGTTCGTAATTCACCTTCGACATATCATAACCGCGGAAACGTGAATCGCTTTGCTTGCCGGCTTGTTGCATCTCGGATACATACGTTCCGATTTTCATGGCGTCAGTGCTGCGGTTGTGGCCGTTCGAGTTCATCTTGTCGCGGGCGAGCAGTGCAACGCCAATTGCACCGATAACTCCGTTGTGGGGCGGGACGATTATCTTTTTGCCTGTAACTGCGGCGAAAGCAGCTGCGACCGAGTCGTTATATGCCGTTCCGCCCTGGAAGAAGATGCTGTCGCCGATTTTTCTGCCGCGCACAACACGGTTGATGTAGTTGTAAACTACCGAATAGGCCAGCCCCGCAACGAGGTCAGCTTTTTCGGCTCCTCGCTGCATATAGCTGTTGACGTCGCGCTCCATAAAAACTGTGCATCGCTCACCAAGGCGGATGGGGGCTTGGCTGGAAAGGGCGAGTTCGGCGAATTCGCCAATTATAGAAATATCCAGTTCCTCGGCCCGCTCTTCCAGAAAGCTTCCGGTACCGGCTGCACATGCGTCGTTCATAGTGAAATCTACAACGACGCCGTCCTGTAGCGAGATGAACTTGGAATCCTGCCCGCCGATTTCGAATATTGTGTCGGGCTTTTGGCCGTTGAGCAGCTTTTGGCCGACAAAGGTCGCGCCTGTCTTGTGGGCGGTTATCTCGTCGTTGATCGTATCTGCACCGATAAGCTCTCCGATTAGCTCCCGGCCGCTGCCGGTAGTACCGACGCCGCGGACGTTAAGAATGTCTCCCCATTCACTGGCGATCTGGTTGAGAGACTCGGCGACAACTTCGATAGGCCGGCCCTTTGTTTGGGTATAGATTTCGGTAATCATCCGGCCGTCTTCGTCGATAGCAACAACATTGGTCGAAACGCTGCCGATGTCGACTCCCAGATAAGCGTCCATTTTTTTCTGACAGTAAGCAGGGTCTACGAATTCAGCCCGGTCTCGCAGTAGCAGCACATTTTCCATGTCCAGCGCGCTGGTGGTGGGGAAGGTGCCGTGAGCCGAATCGCTCGCGGATCGCAATTTATTCATATGCCCCAGGCCGGAAGCTTCGGCGGACTTCGATGCTATAACTGCTGCTCCGATGGCCGGAATATGCGTGAAGTGCTGCGGTATTATTAGGTCCGAATCGCCCAACTCGAAAACTTCTCGCAATGCCTGCAGAACAGCGTGATTGGCTGCAACGCCGCCGATAAAGACAATAGGCGCCTCGACAGGGTGAGAACGCACGACAGCCGTGCGGAAGTTTCTCGCAACGGCATTGCACAGGCCGCGAAGGACCTCGGCTGGGTTGTACCCCTTTTGCTGGGCATGGATCATATCGCTTTTTGCGAATACGCTGCATCGGCCGGCTATCTGTGCGGCGCGGTCGGCAGCGAGGACAAGCGGGCCGATTTCCTCGACAGAATATTTCAACCGGCCGGCCTGTTGGTCGATGAAACTGCCCGTCCCTGCGGCGCAGTCGCCATTGGTTGAGTAATCGACTATGCTGAAAGAGTCATCATCATTTTGCGCTAGGCGCAGATATTTGGATGTCTCGCCGCCCATCTCGAATACGGTTCTGGCGGAAATCTCAAACTCAGCCAGCCCGGCAGCGATGGCACGAAATTCGTTTACCACATTAGCTTCCAACTTGGCTGCAGCCAGTTTGGAGCCGCTTCCGGTAAGGCAAATTCCAGAAACGTTATCAGGGCCGACCGCGGATATTATTTGCTCCAGTATTTCTGTTGCGGCGGCAACCGGCTTGCCTCTGGTTCGGCTGTATGGATGAAGGCAGATTTGATTTTCGGTTGAGTTGTTGGTGTCGACCATGCAAAAGCTGCTCATACCGCCGATTATTTCGGCGGTTTTTTTGTCCGCCAGTATCGCGGCAGTGGCACTAACTGCGCCGATATCAATTCCTAAATAACAACTCATATTTTGTTTCACCGATAAAACCAAGCTTCCTGAACTGTTGTGCGGCAAAAATCCCCTGAATGCTCCATCCATGGATTGTTTCGAGGGCGTGTATTAAATTGACAAACCTCTTTCCGGGGTCCGATCAATTTGTCCTCTTAAAACCCCTTACTGCTTTTACCAGTCAATATTATCTTAGCGCTATTGGGGGCTTTTCAAGTCAAAAAACGCGGCTTTAAAACGCAATCGCATTATTATCAAGGCGTTGCAGTAGAAAAATAGACTTGGAATTATTTCATAACTGTAGGAAACCGGCCTTTCGTTTTGGTTTTTTCCTGAAGTGAATCGGCTTTGGCAGGGTAAAAAAAAGAGCCTCCACCTTGTGCCGTTGCAACCCAAGCTTAAGAACCCATTATTTCTAAGTGGGTAGCTCACCGACCGCCGTAGCAACCGAGTTTCTGCTTCCCAATAATGGTTTGTCGGTTCTTTAAACACAGGGCCATTTGCGAACACTGCAGAGGCCTTGTTTGCAAGTGCATTATATCATTCATTTCATCGACAAGCCAATTGCGAAACTTTAACCGATAAAATCGCCTCTGCGCTGGCCATTCAATATTCGCTTTTTTCCAAAGGGTTTGTGCAATTATGACCGCAATTCGGCCTTGAACTTTTTTTTCATTTTTTCGACAACCTTCGCCACCTGCTCGTCGACCTGTTCGCTTCGCAGCGTCTCTGTATCTGACCGGTAGGTCAGTGCCACCGTCACACTTTTTCGGTTTTTATCAATCTGTTTTCCGCGGTACGTGGTTACATAATCCACTCCAACCCTCATCGGCTGTTTTACCGCAGCGATTTGCTCGGACAACTCGTGCCAGCTGACCGACTCGTCCACGACCAGCGACAAATCCCGTTCGACAGCCGGGAACTTTGGTACGGGCTTGTACGTCCGTGTCGCTCCGGCTATGTCCTGCAGTGCATCGAAGCTCAACTCAGCCGCAGCCACGTTGCGTTCCAGACCGTAATACTTCTGGACGTCCCCGGCAATGCAGCCGATGACGCCGACTGGCTTGTCGTTAATGCTTATCGCTGCCGACGCGCCTGCCTCAAAGCCGGCTGCCGTTTGCGGCGTGACCTTTACTGTTGCCGATGGGTTCAAACCCGCTACGACGGTCTCGACGGCGCCTTGCAGGTCGCCCAGTTCGCCAGTGGTCGCCAGTGCGAGCTGCCACTGCTCGAGCGTCTTGTCGCCAGCGATGAGTACCTTTGACATCTCGAACAGGCTCACGCCGCAGTTTCCGGCATCCTGGTTTGTCTTGCAGGCCCGCACCAGGCATGGAACGACGCTGGGGCGAATCACGTTGTTGGTGCGTCGCACCATCTGGTCGACCTTTATCGGCTTGTCGTAGCCGAACAACTTCGCTTCCTCGTCATCGACGAAGGTGAACGTAACCGTCTCGTCAAAGCCTGCCGCCGTCAGAATCGAACCGACCTGCTTTCGCGTCCGTTCGGTCAGGCTTTGGGCTGTCAGCGTGTGCGCGACCTTCTCGTTCATCACAATCTCGTCATATCCAACCAGGCGTGCTACTTCCTCTATCAGGTCAGCCTCACGACGCAAATCGCCGCGGTGCGACGGTATCGTACAGACTATTTTGTCATCTAGCTTCTGCGGGGATAGCTCGAGGCTTTCTAATATCTCGAACTGTTTCTGGGCATCTACTTCGATACCCAGCAGGGCGTTGGTTCGTGTCGGCCGGAGCGAAACCTGCGGAGCCTCGAACGGCTGGGTCCAGACGTCTACCATTCCCTCCGCCAGCTCACCGCCGGCGAGCTGCAGTATCAGCTGACACGCACGACGGGATGCAATCTCGATGCCTATCGGATCGACGCCGCGCTCGAAGCGGAAATTGCTCTCGCTCATCAGTTGCAGCTGCCGCGACGTGTGGCGGACGTTGAGCGGGTCGAACTGGGCCGACTCCAGCAGTATGTTCGTCGTGTTTTCGTCGACTTCTGTGCCAAGCCCGCCCATGACACCGGCGATGGCTACGCACTTTTCGGCGTCGGCGATGACCAGCATATTCTTGTCCAGGCGACAGTCCGTGCCGTCGATGGCTGTCATCGTCTCGCCGCCTTTTGCGCGACGCACGACGATGCGATTCTCGGCCAGCTTGTCGTAGTCGAAGCTGTGCAACGGCTGGGAGTATTCCATCAGCACGAAGTTCGTAATGTCGACGATGTTATTGACGCTACGCATTCCGAGCGTCTCGGTCTTCTCTACCAGCCAGGTTGGGCTTGGCCCTACCTTAACCCCGCGGATGACGCGGGCCGTGTAGCGTGGGCAAAGCTCGCTGTCTTTCACTTCGACGCTGGTTAGCTCTTCAACCTTGCCGCTGGTTGGAAGCTCGTCGATAACGGGCGGCCTGAATTCCGCACCGGTCGCAGCCGCTATCTCGCGGGCCACGCCGAGATGCCCCAGACAGTCCGGGCGGTTGGACGTAACTTCCAGGTCGAGGACGATATCGCTATCGGTCTCGACAATGCCCTCGAGGTTCATGCCGATCCGCGTGCACAGATCGCCAAGTTCAGCCGCCGAGAGCTTGATGTCTACATAATCCGTCAGCCAGTTCAGTGATATATTCATATCGTTTGCACCCTCAGAGCCCCTAACAAGACCTCGCGCTAGCCGCGTTTGGCCCAAAATCGGATGTATGCGAGGCGTCGGCGACGACGCCATACCTTTAATGGTATGGCGAGGAACCGCAACGCGGCAGACGCCGATTTTCGGCCAAACCCTTCGGGACGCCGCCCTTTTGCCCGCATACGGCGTCGCTCGAACGTTAATGATGCCAGAGGCATCGTATCCTCCTCGCTCCTTGTCTGCGAACAAAAAATCAGGCGTCGCGACCGCGGGAGATTTTGTCAAGGGCTCAAATTCAAATTTATACTCAGCCAACTTCCGCAGCTACCTGCTGGCGAGCCCAGCTGTCGGAAGCGCAAAGAGTTTCGATAGTTACTTCGTCTTTTTGCGGGCTCTTGTTCAGGATATCTTCGACCAGAGGGACGATTTGGCCGAAAGAAATTTTTCCGCCCAGGAAAGCCTCTACCGCAGCCTCATTGGCACTGTTTAGCACAGCTCCGCTCACTCCGCCACGATTTATTACCTCATAACCGAGGTTAATTGCCCGCGTAAAACGCTCTTTCAGCGGCAAAAACGTAAGTTTGCCGATTTCCGCAAGGTCCAGAGGCTGCGTTTCTCTGCAGGGCCTGTCCGGATAGTGCAGGGCATAGGCTATGGGCAATTTCATGTCCGGCTGGCCCATCTGTGCTATCACCGAGCCATCACAGAATTCCACATAGGAATGGATAATTGACTCCGGATGAATCACAACCTCAATTTGCTCGGATGGCAGGTCGAAAAGCCAGTGTGCCTCGATCATCTCCAATGTCTTGTTCATCATTGTAGCCGAATCGATCGTTATTTTCCGGCCCATCTGCCATGTGGGGTGGGCCAGGGCATCTTCGACTGTCGCTGATTGTACTTTTTCTTCCGGCCAGTCGCGGAGTGCGCCGCCGGAGGCAGTAATCATGACTTTTCGCACTTCCTCGCGTTTCCCAGAGCACAGGCACTGGAAAATGGCGGAATGTTCGCTGTCCACCGGCAATAGCGCCACCCCGGCAGCCCTGGCTGCGGGCATTACGATAGCGCCAGCCATGACGAGGGTTTCCTTATTTGCTATGGCCAGTGTCGCTCCAACTTCGATCGCAGCCATTGTCGGTGCAAGACCCGCTGCCCCCATCACCCCGGATAGTACCACGTCGCAGTCGCTTTTCCTGACCAGTTCGGTCATGGCATCGGGGCCGCAAAGGATTTCTATCCCAGCAGGAATTGCCTTTTTAAGCGATTGGGCGGAACTTTCACTGGCAATAGCGACAATTTCCGGGCTGAGCTGTTTGACCTGCTCAGCCAGCAGTTGCCAGTTATTGCCAGCCGCCAGAGAGCATACACTCAGATCATCGCAGCCGGAGATGACTTCCAGCGTCTGTGAACCTATGCTCCCTGTCGAGCCGAGTATGGCGATACGTTTGGGTTTTGACACTCAGGACACCTTTCGTTTTGCCCAAAAGTTTATCTTACTGATATCTTTGGACAAGTATAAAGCTAAAATGCATGGTAAGCACGAACTTGGGGGTCGGATTTGGCGGCGTGAGCGTTGTTTGTTAGGCGGGTTACATTTATAATCCCCGAGATGAATGATTCGAAGGAAAACGCGAAGAGGTTTGAATACGACGAGCTTGTCTATAAGGGACGGGTCGTAGAAGCCCATTGTGTCGGCGTGAAGATGCACGATGGCGAGGTAGTCCAGCGTGATTTCCTGAAATACCTGGGTGCTGCCGTTATTTTGCCGGTACTCGACGACGGCTCGATAGTTATGATACGTAACTATCGCTTCGCGTTGGGAGAATATCTCTGGGAACTGCCAGCTGGCATGCTGGACGAGGGCGAAGCCCCGGAAGTTTGTGCGGTTCGTGAACTTGCTGAAGAGACCGGCTATCGTGCCGGAAAAATCGAAAGGCTGGGCGGCTTTTGCGCTACGCCGGCGACTTCGGATGAATTTCTCGATGCGTACCTGGCTACCGAGTTGGAAAACGGCACGCAGAATCTTGAAACTTACGAAGATATCACCGTTGAGGTTTTGCCCGAGAAAAAGGTCAGACAGATGGTAGCTGACGGTACTATCCATGATGGCAAGACCATAGCTTCGCTTGGAATTTATTGGTTAAGGAAGTAGGAATGGGTATAAACGACCGTCCATATTACAGAGAGCAAGGCCCACCACGGCAGCAGTTCCGCGGGGGCATGGGTATGGGCTTTCCGCGGCCAGGCAGTGCGGTAAAATTCCTGCTTGTCGCCAACATTGCCGTTTTTTTTCTTCAGATAATCTTTCAGTCATTTTTTAAATTTAACCTTTCCCAGCTTTTTGGTGTAGTGCCCGAGGATTGGTGGCAGGTTTGGCGATATGTGACGTTCCAGTTCCTCCACGGCGGAATCGGCCATATTCTTTTAAATATGCTTGGACTTTACTTTCTCGGTATGTACCTTGAGCGAGATTGGGGCCCGGCTCGATTTTTGCGTTTTTACCTGATTTGTGGAATGTTTGCAGGCTTGGCCCACGTCCTGCTGGTTATATCGCTAAAACAGGACTTGGATATCCCCCTGATCGGAGCTTCCGGCGGCGTGTATGCTGTCTTGCTGGCCTGTGCTATACTTTATCCACATATAAAACTGATGATATTTCCGTTCCCGTTTCTTATCAGCATAAGAATTGTGATTGCGATATTCATCGGGATTTCGATTTTCGGCATTGTTCGGGATATAGGAGGGGCTGTTTCCGGAAGGAGTTTTTCATATTCCCGGGTTGCGGACATGGCCCATCTCGGCGGGGCGGCGGCGGGTGCTATCTGGGTTTTGCTGGGGCCCAGGTTTAAAAGTGCCTCCCAAACGACACGTACCAAGTTAAATCAGGGTGCGTGGGACCGCCGGCTGAAAAAACGTCAGGATGTTGAGAAGGAATTAGACCGTATCCTGAACAAGATTCACAACAAGGGGATCCAGAGCCTTACTCCAAAAGAAAAGAAAACCCTCGCCGATGCAACACGCGAGCAGAAGCTGGATGAACGAGATATTTTTCAATAGGGTTGTTTCATGAAGTATATTTCAACACGCGGAAAAGTTGAGCCAATAGGTTTTAAGGATGCCGTCCTGATGGGGCTGGCCGATGATGGCGGTCTGCTTATACCCGAATCAATTCCGGATGTTTCAGCTTGTCTGGAAGATTGGCGGGAGCTTTCCTATGGGGACCTTGCCTTTGAAGTTCTTAGGTGGTTTGTCGGCGATGTTCCCGAAGCTGAGTTGAAGGCCATTATAGACAAAACCTATGCCCATGCTTTTGGCGCCGACGTTGCGCCTCTCGTAAAAGCTGGTCCAGTCTATATTCTCGAACTGTGGCATGGCCCGACGCTGGCGTTCAAGGATGTTGCCTTGCAGCTACTGGGCAATCTTTTTGAATACATATTGGCTGAATCCGGTGGCAGGCTGAATATCCTTGGTGCGACAAGCGGCGATACCGGCAGTGCAGCAATTTACGGCGTCCGCAGCCGAAAGAGCATCGATATCTTTATGATGCATCCGCACAATCGCGTTTCAGCCATCCAGCAGCGACAGATGACAACTGTGCTGGACGATAACGTGCACAACATCGCCATAGAGGGCAACTTCGACGACTGCCAGAGCATCATGAAGCAGATCGCCTCGGATATAGACTTCAAGCGAAAATATAGCCTCGGTGCGGTCAACTCCGTCAATTGGGCTCGCGTAGCCGCCCAGATAGTCTATTACTTCGCGGCTGTTTTCAAGGTACAGAAGTCTGCTGGTAGCGAGAGTGTAAACCTGGCTGTACCTACGGGCAATTTCGGCGACATACTGGCTGGCTGGTATGCTAAAAAGATGGGCCTGCCTATCAAAAAGCTGATGCTGGCGACAAATGAAAACGACATTCTGGCAAGGTTCTTCAATACCGGCGAATATTCTCGTGGCCAGCTGCACCATACGCTCTCTCCAGCGATGGATATTCAGATAGCCAGCAACTTTGAAAGGTATCTGTATTATAAAATTGGATGCGACCCGCAGAAACTGTCCGAATTAATGGATCAGTTTGCCCAGACCGGCTCGCTGAAAATCGAGCTTGGCCCCGACGGTGTTATTGATGAAGATTTCCGGGCGGGCTCGACCGACAAAGCTGGAGTACTGGAAACTATTAAAAAGTATCAAAGCGAATATGATTATGTTCTCGACCCGCACACAGCTGTCGGCGTAGGGGCAGCTGAGAGTTTGAGTGAAAAAGATATACCGACGGTTTGCCTTGCGACAGCAAATCCGGCAAAATTCCCGGATGCGATCCGCCAGGCGACAGGGCAGGACCTTGCGCATCATCCTGACATCGACGCACTGGCTGATCTGCCGACAAGATGCGAGATTTTGCCAAATGACGAAAAGGCTGTGCGAGAATTTATTACCCAGACAGTAGATTAAAAGGATTTTACGCTATGACAAAAATAGCCATAACAGGAGCGGCAGGGCGAATGGGCCGGCGCATTGCGGCGCTGGCGATTGAGTCCGAGGTTTTCGATATTGTCTCAGCTATGGAGATTGCCGGCAGTGACGCGATTGGCTCAGATATCGGTGAACTCGCCGGAGTCGGAGTTTTCGGCGTGAAGGTAACCGAAAAACTCCAGGACAAGCCCGACGTGCTAATAGATTTTTCCCTGCCCGAAGGAACCGTCCACTGGCTGGGCGTCTGTCGAGAGCAGAATATTCCTATGGTAATTGGTACGACCGGCCTGACGGATTCGCAACTGGCCGAACTGGCCGACGCCGCTTCCCAGATTGCCATTGTCCATGCGGGTAATTATTCGGTCGGCATGAATCTGTTGATGAAAATCGTTGCTGACGTCGCAAAGGCAGTTGGGGACGATTTCGATATAGAAATTTCAGAAACTCATCATCGCTTCAAGAAGGACGCCCCAAGTGGAACTGCTGTCGGGCTTGCAAAGAGTATCTGCGATGCATTGGGCAAGGAATATGGAGAGACCGTGGTTTTCGGCCGCGGCGGCCACTGCCCGCGAAACGCCGGCGAGATAGGCATGCACGCACTGCGGGTTGGCGATACGGTCGGCGAACATACCGTACATTTTGGTTCGCTCGGAGAGACTCTCTCGATCGGCCATTCCGCGCACACGCGGGACATATTTGCTCAAGGCGCACTTAAAGCGGCCCAGTGGGTGAAAGATCAAAAGGCCAGCCTCTACGATATGCAGGACATTCTTTTCGGCAAGTAACAAATCGAAAATCTGATGATTTCTCATTCATGGGACATCTCGCCGGCCGAGGCCATCGAGCTTCAAAAGAAACTCGCCGCGAAAGTCCGCATTAAAAAAATCCCCAGAAAAATCCGCACCATAGCCGGTGTGGACTGCGCTTTTTTAGAGGGCGGTAAAAAAATTGTCGCAGCAGCCATTCTCTGCGACGCAGAAACCCTGGAAGTTCTGGAGTCTGCAACTGAAATGCAAACCTGCCGTTTCTCATATGTGCCGGGCCTGCTGAGTTTTCGTGAGGCGCCGGCTGTCATTGCCGCAGTAAGAAAATTAAAAACCCGACCAGACCTTTTAATGTGCGACGGTCAGGGCCTTGCCCATCCAAGAGGTCTTGGCCTTGCCAGCCATGTAGGCCTGTGGCTGGATTTGCCGACCATTGGCGTGGCGAAAAGCCGTCTTTGCGGCCACCATCGCCAACCGGGCGAAAACCGGGGTTGCAGGGCACAGCTGCGCCATGAAGGAAGAGTCGTCGGCACTGTGCTGCGAACTCGCACTAATGTTAAGTGTCTTTATATATCCCCCGGCCATTTGGTTACGCTCGATGAATCTGTCAAATGGACGCTTCGGTGCAACAGGGGCGTTCGCCTGCCCGAGCCGACGAGAAGAGCACATCAATTCGTGACAAATCAGACAATTTAACGTGCAAGACCTTATTCGAGTGATATATAATTCTGCAACGCAATTTAACGAAGCGGTTTACCTTTCACTTTGGAAACAAAAATGTTTTGTCGGAAATTTCCGTTCATAATTCTTTTGTTTGTTTTTCTTGTCTCGGGCTGCCAGCCTGGCACCTCGGATATCTATAAATCCTTCGAGGATGAAGATCCGCTCGTCCGTGCTTTGGCTGCTCGTCAGGCGGGGGCCTTGAAAGATGAAAGGGCCATTCCGTATCTCGTGGACCGTCTGAGTGACGCCGAGCCTGAAGTGAGGTTTTTCTCGATTATTTCTCTGGAGAAGATCACCGGTAAGAAGATGGGTTACAATTATTATGATCCGCCCGAGCAGCGACAAAAAGCAGTCGACCGATGGCGGAACTGGTTGAAAACCCAGAGCATCAAGATGCCATCAACAAAACCAGCCGGGAGTAAAGATGAATTTTGAGACAGATAAGCCGGTAAAAATAACCATCTTTTCTATGCCGATACAGTTGCAGATCGTACGTGCCGCCCTGGAGAAAATGTGCCAGATGATCGGCTTTGATGATGATACGACCGGCGGAATCATTCTAAGCGTGGATGAAGCTCTGACGAATATTATTCGCCATGCCTATGACGGATCGGACGATAAGCTCATCGAGGTGGAACTGGCACAACTTTCAGAAAACGACGGCGGGCTTAAGATTTGTCTTCGTGATTACGGTAAATATGTCGACAGGTCCAAAATCAAACCTCGCGACCTGGCCGATGTCCGCCCGGGCGGCCTTGGCGTCCATATCATGAAAGAGTATATGGACTCGCTTGATTATCAACCCGGAGATGGCGGCGGGACTCTGCTGACCATGACGAAAAAACTTCAGAAACAAGAAGCGGGAAGTGACCAATGAATTACGACTCTCAATCAATAAAAGCGGTGCGTTGGGTGGAAAAATCTGCCGTTGTAGATGTCCAGGGCGATATTGACCTGCATCGCAGCAGCGAATTTCAGGCTGCCTTGCTCAAACTGCTGGATAAAAAACCGACCAAGCTGGTAATCAATCTCGCCGGTGTGGCATACATGGATTCATCCGGCGTAGCCAGCCTGGTCAAGCTGCTTTCCCGTGCCCGCAAAATGGGACTTCCTCTGAGCCTGGTCGGACTTGTTGACAGGGTCCGCAGTGTTTTTGAGATAACAAGACTCGACAGCGTGTTCAGCATATTCGATACCGAAGAGGAGGCCTTGGCATAGAATGTCTCCGGAAGCGGAAAATAAGGGTGATAATTTCGTCCGAAAACTCGGTGCGAAGTTAATCGGCAATTTAAGCTACTTCGGTGGCATGGCGATCCTTCTTGGCCAAGCTTCACAAAGTGCCTTCAAGGAATATTTCTCGCCAAAGATCAAGATTCGCCATGAAGCGCTTGCCGTACAGATGATCCGCGTAGGCGTCCGCAGTTTGGGTGTTGTGGTTCTGGTGCAGGTTTTTATCGGCGTTATCCTCGCCCTTCAAATGACTCCGCCACTGGCAGAATTCGGCCAGGAAGGACAGGTTTCGGTTATTATCGGCATTGCAGGTTTTCGAATGCTTGGCCCTATCATAACTGGCGTGGTGCTGAGCGGTTTTGCGGGAGCGTCTATAGCAGCTGAGCTTGGCACGATGGTGGTAGCCGAGGAAATCGAGGCCATGGAAGCGATGGCGCTTAATCCCGTCCGTTATCTGGTCGTGCCCAGAGTTTTTGCGACATTTATAATGATGATACTTTTGGCCGTGATTGCGGATTTGATGATTGCCTTCGGAGGATACCTGACATCGCGATTTGTCCTTGGCCCGGCCTCTTACGTGGGATATTGGGAAAGGATGCGGGATAGTCTGGAGTATAAGGATTTCGTCACCGGCCTTGTTCAGGCAGGCATATTCGGTGTGCTGGTAAGTCTCATTGCTTGTTATGAGGGTCTGAAGGTTCGCGGCGGAGCCGAAGGTGTCGGCCGAGCCACGACGATGACGGTAGTTTATTCGATAGTGGCGATTATTTCCGCAGCTTGCGTGTGCACTGTGTTTTTCTATGTATTTGGCCTGTAAAGGTGGACTTGGTTTAATCGATGGAAAGTGGGAATCAGGACAATCAAGGCCGTCAGTCGGTCGTAAAAGTTACCAACCTGGTCAAGCGATTTGACGAGAGGGCGGTGCTTGATGGCGTAAACGTGGAAGTGTTTCCGGGCGAGACCTTGGTAATCATGGGTGGCAGCGGTTGCGGCAAGAGTACGCTATTGCGTCATATGATTGGTTCGATGCTTCCCAATGAGGGGTGGGTGGAGATTTTTGGCCAGAATATTTCTCAACTTTCCGAGCAGGAGCTGGACGCAGTAAAAAAACGGTTCGGGATACTTTTCCAATCCGGAGCATTATTCAATTCAATGACGGTAGCTGAGAATGTTGCTCTTCCGCTGCGGGAACATACCAACCTTGATGACGATACAATCGATATCATGGTAAAAATCAAGCTCGAGCTTGTCGGCCTGAGATATGCTACGGATTTGATGCCTTCGGAGATTTCTGGCGGAATGAAAAAACGTGCCGGCCTGGCCAGGGCGATTGCCCTCGACCCGGAGATTTTGTTCTACGACGAACCCTCTGCTGGGCTCGACCCGGTAACGTCAGCTGAGATAGACCAGCTGATGATTGATTTGTCGAAAAAAATCGGAGTCGCCAGCATAGTGGTTACTCACGAGATGGATTCAGCTTTCCGCATCGCTGACAGGATGGTGATGCTGGATAGGGGCAAGGTGTTGATGGTTGGCAAGCGTGAAGAGTTCGAAGCCATCCGCGACAATGAACCGACCGGTGAAGAAAAGAGCGATCTGATTCGCCAGTTTTTGCGAGGCGATTCTAAAGGCCCGATCACGCAACGGCGTCTCAGTACAGGATATGAGGAAGACCTATTGGAAGCGGCCAGTGAAGGCTAGCTTCGATTTTGGAGAGATAGAAAAAAATGCCAAAAAAGAAACGAAATGAACTGACGGCTGGAATATTCGTTCTTGGAAGTCTGGCTATAGTTTTTGGTGTCGTGCTGTGGCTTGGTGCGGCAAATGCCTTCAGGACCAAGGGCCAGATGGTGAGTTTTTATGCACCGCAGGAAGGCGGCAGCGTAGGTATCCTCGAAGGCTCGGAGATACACTTCTGCGACGCGAAAATCGGTACGGTGCAGGAAGTAGAAGTACAGGCTGATAAGAATATGTGCATATATCGCGCCCAGCTTTGGCGGAAAGATATTAAGATCTTTTCCGATGGCAAGGCAGCGATTGTCAGCCCGCCCATAGGAATGGCCAAGGTGGTTATTAAGGCATTCGGCGAATCAGGAGTAGAAGCCGACGACGATAACCCGATTCTGCTGGCTGGTGGACTTGATCAGGCGATGGCTGATATTACCGACACGATAGCCAATATTAAGAATGAACTTGATAAAGATAATCCCGAAGCGGTACTGGCCAAGATTCACGTTATTATTGAGAGTCTGCAAACGGTTGCTGCTGATATTTCAGGAATGACCTCTAATATTCTGCCGGAAACTGACAAGAAAATTGAAGGGTCTATCCTGGCCAATCTCGACGAAACGACAGTTAACGTCCGCGACCTTACAGCTGACGCCAAGCCGCGGATGCAGAACATATTAACGTCCGTGGAAAACACCACAAAAACGATAGAAGATTATGCCAAAAATGATATTGCCGAACTTCTCGTTGACCTGAGAAAGGCTGGTACGGAGGTTCTCGAAATATCGCAGAACTTCGCAGTCGTCTCCGAGGAGGTTAAGGAAGTTATCGTCCTCAATCGCGATAATGTAGATGAAATCCTGGACAACATGAACCAGGTTTCTGCTAATCTGAAATCTACAACAAAGGAAATACGCCGTAATCCCTGGCGGCTGATACATAAGCCTAAGGGCGAAGAACTTGACTCACAGAATATCTATGATGCAGCAAGGGCATTTTCCGATGGTGCTGCCGAACTGGATCAGACCATTGCGAAGCTCAGCAAACTGTCACAGTTGAGGCCGGACGGCATAGCCGCCGATGATCTGGAGTTGCAGGAAATTAAAGAAAAGCTCAACGATACGTTCAGTAAATTCAGCAAAGCTGAACAGTCGCTCTGGAAGGAATTGTCCGAATAGGGCGGGCTATAGTTAACTAGCCGGGTTAAGCGATATTTTTTTCGTGGAGTTTTTTGAGCTGCTGCTCCAGGCGAAGGTTCTTTTGTTCTATCTCCCTTAGGAGTCGTTCCCGCTCAGTTTTCAGATTTCGCTGGGTCAGAGCATTTCTGACGGTTGTCCAAAGGGCCTCGAGCGAGACGGGTTTGGTTATGAAATTGAATGCTCCCAGTTCTACAGCCTTGAGGGCATTGTCAAAACTTCCTCGCCCTGAAAGAATTATCCATGTTATCGAAGGGTAACTTCCCTTGGCCCACTCCATCAATTTCAGCCCGCCCATTCGAGGCATAACCAGGTCGGTAATTACAAGGTCGATCTTTTCACGTTTGATGATATCCTGGGCTGCGACGCCATTAATCGCCTCGAAGAATTCGAAATCACCCTTTTGTTTGAGAAAGCTTTTTAAGACAAAGCGGACGTCGTATTCGTCGTCCACCAAAAGGATATTGACCGGCTCGGATTGAAATTGGGAATCAGCCATTTTTTTGAGCTAACTCCTGTTATTTGTGAGAAATGACGCAACTTTGCTTTCCATTTAATCTTAGGAGTCGAGGAGCGGCTTTGACAAGCTACTTGTGAAAATTGCATAAAAAAGCCCGCCGAATCCTTAATTGGAAAGGGCGGGCTTGAGTGTTTGGTTTTAAAGAACTTAGTTGCTGCCACGACCACCTACACCCTTGGTTTCGCTGGTGATTTCTTTGGCGGCTTCTTTGGGCCTGAGGCTGCGAGTTGCCTTGCCGGCCTGCCACATCTCGGAATTGCCGATTTCGTCGAGTTCTTTTGTCAGCGATTCCTTATAGTCAGCAGCTCCACAGGACTCGATAACTCGCTTGGTCTCTGCGCCACTTTTTACTCGATCGTAAAGCTCTTTGAATACCGGAAGGGTAGCCTCTTTGAACTTCGGCTTCCAGTCCAGTGCGCCACGCTGTGCGGTTGCTGAGCAGTTCGCGTACATCCAGTCCATGCCGTTTTCGTCGACAAGGCGGATAAGGCTTTGCGTCAGTTCTTCGACTGTCTCGTTGAATGCTTCTGACGGGCTGTGGCCGTTCGCGCGAAGAACGTCGTACTGGGCTTCCATGACGCCGGCAAGTGCACCCATGAGTATGCCACGCTCGCCAGTTAGGTCTGAGAAGACTTCATTTTCAAAGGTTGTCGGGAACAAATAGCCGGAACCAATGGAGATGCCTATCGCAATTGCTCTTTCTCTGGCTCGCCCGGTGAAGTCCTGGGCTACGGCAAAGCTGGAATTGATGCCCGCACCGGAAAGGAAATTGCGCCGGACAGAAGTGCCCGAGCCCTTCGGTGCGACAAGAATGACATCGACATTTTCCGGAGCAATTACCTCGGTCTGATCCTTGTAAACAATCGAGAAACCATGCGAGAAGTAAACCGCGTCGCCTTCGTTGAGGCATCCTTTGATGGTTGGCCAGATTACCTTCTGTGCCGCGTCGCTGACGAGAATCTGGATTATGGTGGCCTTTTTGGCGGCTTCTTCTATCTCAAAAAGAGTTTCACCGGGCACCCAGCCGTCTGCGACAGCTCGATCCCAGTCGCCCTTGAATTCGCTGGCTTGGCCGATAATAACGTTAAAACCGTTATCCTTCATGTTCAGCGCCTGGGCCGGGCCCTGTACGCCATAACCGATAACAGCGATGGTTTCATCTTTTAAGACCTCCAGGGCCTTGCTGACCGGGAACTCTTCCCGCATGACGACTTCTTCTTTTACTCCACCAAAATCAATGGTTGCCATTGTCTGCTCCTTAGCTTTATGTCTAAAACACGCTAGTTTTCCATAAATAGAAACGATGTTTTTACTGGTATTTGACTCGCCCGTCAAGACTTTCTGGTAGTTGAGTTTACCTACCTGGCCCGCCCAAGTATGAGTTGCTATTGTTTCATTCAGCGGGTATTCTTGCGATTCAATTTGTCAGGTTTATTAAGAAAAAGGTATAAGCCAATGAGAGTACTGATAACTGGTGGTGCAGGTTTTATAGGTTCCCATTTGACTGAGGCCCTTTTAGCCCATGACCATAGTGTTATTTCTGTAGATGATTTATCTACCGGATCGATGGAAAATATCTCGCACCTGCTGGATAGTCCAAACTACCAATTCATCCGCGAGTCCGTTCGCAATGAAACTTCCATGACACCTTTAGTTGATCGATGCGACCTTATCTACCATTTGGCTGCTGCTGTGGGTGTACAACTTATAGTCGATGAGCCTGTGCATACTATCGAAACAAACATTCATGGCTCGGAGGTTGTACTGAATCTGGCCAATAAGTTCAGGCGCAAAATACTGGTTGCCTCAACGAGCGAAGTTTACGGCAAGAACAACAAGATGCCGTTCAATGAGGATGATGACACTACACTGGGTTCGACGCGATTTACACGTTGGAGCTATGCGTGCAGCAAGATGGTCGATGAATTTCTTGCCCTGGCATACCACGACCAGTATGGCTTGGAGACTATTGTTTGCCGGTTTTTCAATACCATCGGGCCAAGGCAGACGGGGCAGTACGGAATGGTCGTGCCAAGATTTATAAGAAGGGCACTTGCAAATGAAGACATTGATATTTATGGCACTGGCGAGCAGTCCAGGTGCTTTTCAAATGTCGCGGATGTCGTTACCGCATTGATTAAGCTAGTCGCTACAAAAGATGCGGTTGGTGAAGTTGTAAACGTCGGAAATACCGAGTCGATTACGATTGAGGCATTGGCCGATAAGATTATTGAAATGACCGGCTCGAAGAGCAAAAAACGGCATATCAGCTATGAAGAAGCCTATGGTCGGCCGTTCGATGATATGCTCACTCGTTCGCCGGATTTGACTAAAATTGAAAGATTAATCGGCTATGAGCCGAAATATAAGCTGGATGAAACCCTTAAACAGGTAATCGAATACGAAAAATCAAAAATTTAGGCAAAAAGGTACTATGGCTAAATATCTGGTAACTGGCGGCGCGGGTTTTATAGGTTCTAACCTTGCACGTTATATTCTTGATAAAGGGCATGACGTTGTCGTTCTGGACAACTTTGCGACCGGCAAGCACGAAAACCTTGCCGATATTAAAGACAAAATCGAACTTATCGAGGGTGATATCCGGGACAGGGAGGTTGTAGATAAGGCAGTTTCCGGCTGTAAAGCCATTTTTCACGAGGCAGCATTAGGTTCGGTTCCCAGAAGTGTTGACGATCCCATGACCAGCCATGATGTTAATGTTAACGGCACGGTAAGTGTTCTTGAGTCTGCACGGGCTGCCGGAGTAAAGCGGGTTATTTTTGCCGCATCTTCAAGCGCATATGGCGATCAGGAGGAATCTCCAAAACACGAGGGCATGGTGCCAGCCCCGATCAGCCCTTACGCTGCAAATAAGGTTTCTTGCGAGGCTTATATGCAGGGTTATGCGGCCGTTTTCGGTCTTGAAACGCTCTGTTTGCGTTATTTTAATGTGTTCGGACCTTACCAGGACCCATGCGGCGCATACGCAGCTGTTATTCCAGCTTTTGCCAGCAGCCTTCTGGCTGACAAGCAGCCGGTAGTTTTCGGCGACGGTGAGCAAAGCCGGGATTTTTGCTTCATCGATAATGTCTGTGAAGCGAATTGGCTTGCTGCCAATGCCCCGGCTGAGGTTTGTAAGGGACAGGCCCTGAATATCGCCTGTAATAAGGCCACTTCACTCAATCAAATTTTAGAACAACTCAAGTCTTTGCTTCGTATTGATATACATGCCATTTATCAGGATGAACGGCCTGGCGATGTGAAACACTCACTAGCTGATGTTACGCTGGCCAAAGAAACGATAGGATACGAGCCTAAGATTTATTTCGAAGAAGGTCTGGAAAAAGCCATCGATTGGTATAAGGAAAATCTCAGCTGAGACATTTCTGACAAGCGAGAGCCCGGTGAAACCTAGCAATGGTAAAGCGCATATTTGACATTTTTGGTAGCCTGATCGCTATCCTGATTTTTGCACTGCCGATGTTAATAATTGCTATTTTGATTCGCCTTGAGTCGAAAGGTAATGCGATTTTCAGCCAAAAAAGGGCAGGATGGCGCGGTAAAGCTTTTAGTATGCTTAAGTTTCGCACAATGTGTGCCGATGTAGACCCTTATGGGAATTCTCCACGCACCGGTCAAGATCCTCGCCTGACGAGGTTTGGGCGTTGGCTGAGGGAAAAGAGCCTTGATGAATTTCCTCAGTTTTTTAATGTTTTGGTTGGGCAAATGAGCCTTGTTGGTCCGCGGCCACTTTATGAGCGACAGGCAGAACTTTGGGATCAGAAGCAACGTCATCGTTTGGATGTCAAGCCGGGAATTACCGGCTATGCCCAAGCGTTTGGGCGCGGAGATTTGACCATCGAGGAAAAAATAGAATTTGATCTTTATTACGTAGAAAACCTTGGTTTTTTGCTGGATTTAAAGATTATACTGAAAACAATAGTAAACATATTTTCAGATCGAAGCACAATTTACGAGAAGCGATATTCTCGCAGCCATGATCGGGAACCCGGATCCCGCGGCGAATAGTAGTATCTCAAATCCAGTAACAAAGTTTGAAGCCTGGAAAAACTGAAGTGGCAATCAAGAAGAGAAAAGCAGAACTAAATATTTTGTTCACCTGTGCTGGCAGACGTGTAGCCCTTATAGATGCTTTCCGTCAGGCAATGGAAGAGTTGGGGGTTGACGGGAAAATTATTATTACAGACATTACCGCTGCTTCACCGGCATTCCACCTGGCTGATGAAGGGGAAATTATTTGTGAGGCGGGGCGGATTGAGTACATACCATCTCTGCTGAAATTAGTCGAAAAACACGAAGTCGGATTAATTGTCCCGCTAACAGATCTGGATTTGCGATCTCTGGCTCGTCAAAAGGATAAATTTGCTGAAAAAAACTGCGAGGTGATGATTGGTTCGGAATCTTCTGTTGCACTTTGTAGAGACAAGGCCAGGTTCAACAGACTTTTGGCAGAGGCGGGGATTCAGGCCATAAGGACTTATACGCTGAATGAATTTCATAGCAGTCCATTTTATCCCTGTTTCATCAAGCCGATTCGTGGTTCGGCAAGTGTTGGTACAGGGGTTATTCGCAATGGAAAAGAGCTCCAGGCTCATATAGCCACATTCGGTGAATTGCTTATCGTGCAGGAATATGTTCCTGGGCAAGAATACACTATTGATGTTTATAAAAACCAAAAAGGCGAAGTGAAGAGTATCGTTCCGCGTCAACGCCTCGTTGTCAGAAGTGGTGAGGTAGAAAAGGGCATAACCGTAAATGATCCTGTTTTGATAGAAAGTTCACTTAAAGTTGCCAATATGCTGGAAGATATCTGGGGCGTCTTTTGTTGTCAGTGCAGAATGACAGAAGGCAGGCCGCCGAAATTCTTCGAGATAAATCCGAGGTTTGGCGGTGGGGTTCCATTGTCGATAGCTGCGGGGGCTAACTTTCCGCTTTATGTATTGCAGGAAGTTTTAGAGCTGCCCGTTAGCGCCGATATTGGGAAATTTGCCGAAAACCTTCTCATGCTTCGCTACGACAAAGCGGTTTTCATTAAAGAGAATGACAGGGAATCGCTACCGGGCTTCCATGAACCGCAATTTCGCTAATTTGAAAACCCATGTCCAAACCAAGCCAAGTAAACACTGGTACAAATTTGACTCAAATTCAGGCCATCATTTTCGATCTTGACGATACTCTCTACCCGGAGCGAGATTATGTCAGGAGCGGGTTTTGTGCTGTTGGTGAGCATCTCAGAAAAAGTCTTAATACCGATGAGTTATATGAGGATTGGCTATGGAATCAATTTTTGCTTGGCCAGGCAAAAATGCTTTTCAACTCTATGAGTGAAAAATACGGTCTGGAACTTTCTGATAAAAAAATTCTGGAACTCGTCATGCTCTATCGGGAGCATAGGCCTGATATCAAGCCATATGCCGGTGTCGTAGAAATGCTCGGCTTGTTACATTCACAATTCAAACTCGGTTTGCTTAGCGATGGATTCCTTCCTGCCCAGGAGTTGAAACTCGAAGTCCTCAAGCTCGAACGTTTTTTTGATACCGTTGTTTTCACGGAAAAGTTGGGGAGGGAAGCCTGGAAACCTTCCGTAAAAGGTTTTGAGTTAATATCCAAGCAGCTGATAGTTGCACCCCAAGCGTGTGCATACGTTGGCGATAATCTGATTAAAGATTTCGTAGCGCCAAATAAGCTGGGCTGGCTGACGATACTGTATATTCGGCCTGAACAGGTACATACGAAGAACATGGCACCAGAAGGTGGCCAGCCGAAAGTTGTTGTTCGCTCTCCCGAGGAACTTCGCACGACTCTTATCAAACATTCCTGAAACTTTTTTAATCAAGATATCCCATAAGCCGCTTTTATTTGGTAGAAAGGGGCTCTCCTGAGTGTTTAAGACTTGATTTTCGAAAACCAGAGGCGATGCTACTGTGTCAATGAGTGAAAAATATTACGTTACAACACCGATTTACTACGTCAACGACAAACCGCACATCGGGCATTCGTATACGACCATTGCCGCCGACGTGCTTGCGAGATATTTCCGCGCCGATGGCAGAGATGTACGCTTTCTTACGGGAACGGACGAGCATGGCATAAAGATATGCAAGGCGGCCACTGAGCGGAATATGACTCCCAAGGCTCTTGCCGATGAGGTGGTTGTGCATTTTCAGGACCTTTGGAAGGACCTTAATATCACCAACGACGATTTCATCCGCACATCGCAGCAGCGGCATGAAATCCGTGTCCAGGAATTAATACGCAGGCTGGTGGAAAAAGACGAAATTTACTTGGGTGCATATGAAGGCTGGTATGACGAGGGCGAGGAAGGCTTCGTTACAGAATCTACAGCCAGAGAAAACGATTATAAAGGGGAAATCAGCGGAAAGCCCCTGGTTCGCTACAGCGAGCAGAGTTTTTTCTTCCGTCTGGGCAAGTGGGTTCCGGCCCTGATTAAACATATAGAGGCCAATCCCGGCTTTGTTCAGCCTGAGGCGCGTCGAAACGAGGTTCTCAGCAAACTCGCTGCTGGAGTTGAAGACCTGTGCATTTCCCGGACAAAAGAAAAGCTGTTGGGCTGGGGCATACCGATGCCCAATGATCCGGACCATCTCGTTTATGTCTGGATCGATGCTTTGAGCAATTACATTACCGCCCTTGGTATTCCGGAAGTTTCGGACGCCAGCGACGGTAAGTGCTCAAAATACTGGCCGGCGGATGTCCACCTTATCGGCAAGGACATTCTCTGGTTCCATGCTGTGTATTGGCCTTGCATGTTGCTTGCCCTTGATATCCCGCTGCCCAAATGCGTCTTCGCCCATGGCTGGTGGACCAGCGAAGGCAAGAAGATGTCCAAGAGCCTCGGCAATTTTATCTCCCGAGAAGTCATTGATGAAATTTGCCAGGAATACAGTCGCGATTATTACCGTTATTTCCTGTTGCGATCTGTATCATTTGGCCAGGACGGAGATTTCTCGCGCGAAATGCTTCATCAGCGATACAACGCTGAACTCGCTAACGGGTACGGAAATCTGCTCTCACGCACTGTTAACATGATCGGCCGCTATTTCGACGGCGAAGTTCCAACTCCAGCGGAATCTGGCGAGGAAGAAAAGCGGGTTGTTTTGGCCGCTGAGGATTTGACTCAAAACACCTCGCAGATGATGGATTCATTACAGTTCCACGTATATCTGGACAAGCTTCTTGAACTTACAGCTGCGACGAACAAGTACATCGATAATACCGAGCCATTCAAGCTGGCCAAAGACGAAACTCAGCGAGAGCGGTTGGGGACAATTCTTTATACCTGCGCAGAGGCCGTTCGGATTATAATGCTATACTTGCAGCCGTTTATGCCGGAGGCAGCCGAAAGAGGTTTTGCCCAACTGGGTCTGGACGCCCCGCAAGGGAAACTTTCCGAACTTGGAAAGTGGGGTTTGCTACCGGCTGGGACAAAAACGCGAAAGGGAGAGGCTCTTTTCCCAAGGAAGCAGTAACAACTATGCAGCAAGTCCCTGAAAAATCGATGGAAGAAGTCATCAAGACAGACGGCCGATATCCGCTGGAAGCATTCGCTTTTCTGCATGAAAGCCTTAATAGGGCAGTTAAACAAACTCATGGAGACCCCGAGGCAGGTTTGCTCCAGCAACGTCATGTAAGTGGACAGGATCTCTGTTTGGCCCTGCGGGATCAGGCCATAGGCAAATGGGGAATGCTGGCCAAAACGGTACTGAATAAATGGAATATCCATTCGACCATGGATTTTGGAAACATGGTTTATCTTCTTGTTGATAATAAGTTCATGCGAAAAACTGAGGAAGACAGCATAGAACATTTTCGCGACGTATACAATTTCGACGAAACCTTTAACATTAAGCAGAAATTCGATATCAAGGAATGAGCAAGAGCAAGGAACGCCAACCCGCAAAAGGCCAGGAGAGCCCACAACCCGTCAATGTTATTGACGGCATACCCGACCGCACTCCAAAACCCCGCGTTTGGATGTATGTTTTATGTGGTGCAGTTTTTGTCCTCTGGCTTGCATTCTTGATCTATTGCGCAATTGCCGGCAATGTTTAAAGATATATTCAAATCCTGGCTGAAGATTTTATTCCTGCTTTTTGTTGCGCTTATTCTGGGCGGCTGTAATGGTTACATACATGATGCCAACGATCATCTTGTTACGGCTCCATCGAGCAGCATAAGCGTCTATCAATTGGCAGGCAGGCTGGGACTGCGGATTGATGATTACAATTCTTATAGCGCCACACTTCGCAATTCCGCAAACACGGTTGTCGTTTACCCTGACCCTAACGGAAAGGTTTATGTCAATGGCGAGCCGATTGGTTCGGCAGGGGGGATAGTGGCTTCCGGGGATTTGATATTCCTGCCTGAAGCCTTTGTAAGTCGAATACGCTCATCATTAAAACAGCCCACGCCACCAACATTCGGCCCAGCCCCGACAATGCCCCAATCCTTGAGTACCGGCCGGGTAGTTATCGACCCAGGCCACGGTGGTAAGGACCCCGGGGCAACGGGAATAAACGGCCTGCATGAAAAAGACGTCAATCTGGATGTCGCCAGAATGGCTGGAAAGATTCTTGGCAGCCGTGGTGTCGATGTGGTACTGACTCGAGATAGCGATATTTTTATAGAACTGAACGATCGTGCCGCTATTTCTAACCGGCGCAATCCTGACTTGTTCGTGAGTATTCACGCCGACGCAGCCGAAAACCATGCCGCTCGCGGTTTTACCATCTACATGGCAAAGGCCGGTTCGTGGAATTCGTATCTTGCGGGCAAGCGTATCGCTACACGTTTTGGGCAAATGGGTGTTCAAGATAGGGGGCTTCGCAAGGCGGATTATCGCGTTCTTGTGCGTACTCGCAGCCCGGCTGTGCTGGTTGAATTGGGGTTCCTTTCCAATGGACATGAGGCTGCCCGCCTGAGTAATCCGAAATATCGTCGAGCACTCGCAGTATCACTGGCTGAAGGTATTGTTGATTATCTGAATAGATAAAATTCCCACCTGATTTGCCTGCCGGATTTTTGAATCTTAATGAACTTAAGGTAAAGGAAAACGTTCATGGGCCCAAAGGGCCGTGCATGGCGCAAAGCGGTTATGTTGAAATGCAGGAAAATTCCGCTATTGGAGGAGGTGAGTAAACATGGTTTACCGAGTTCGCTATCGTGATAAAGGAAAGCCAAGACAGTGTGAGGCTGTTATCGATGCAAACAGCCCCAACGAGGCCCTTGTTAAATTTCACCATTCACAACCACAGCAGAAATCACACAGTTGCACGCGAGAAGTTGTAAGCGTTTTTGCAGACAACTGGCCGGCTGAGAGTTGTTACTGAAATTTCCAGCCGATTATTATCCTAGCTATGCGTTTTTTTTGTGTTAAAATGTCTGGCTCGTTAGGTTTCGAGATTTTGCCGTAAGGATGGCGAGATCGCAGGATAAAGGTTGGAGCTAGATTGATGTATCGCCCGGAAATTAAAGTTATTGACTGTACGATTCGTGACGGCGGCTTGTGCAATAATTCTCATTTTACTTTGGAAACCGTTCGCGCGGTTTACCAGGCTGTATGTGAAGCCGGAGTTGACTATGTCGAACTCGGCTATCGCAACAGCAAAAAGATGTTCTCTCCCGACGAGTTTGGCCCATGGCGTTTTTGCGATGAAGACATGCTCCGCAAAGCCACCGATGGTATCGATCCGGGCAGCACTAAGCTTGCTGTCATGCAGGATGCCCACAAAGCCGATCCTGACGATATCCTGCCCTGTGACGAGTCAGTCATAGATATGATTCGCGTGGCCACCTACGTCAAAGACGTGGACAAGGCAATCAATCTCTGTAAGAACGCGGATGCAAAGGGCTACGAATGCTCGGTGAATATAATGGCGATTTCCACCGAGAGTTCGCCTTTCCTCGATGAGGCCCTTCAGCAGATCGAAGAAGAAACCAAGGCAAAGGCTGTTTACGTCGTTGATAGCTTTGGTGCTCTTTATAGCGAGCAGGTGCACTTTTTAGTTGAGAAGTATCAGCAATACCTCAAGACAAAAGAAGTCGGCGTACACTTCCACAACAACCAGCAACTGGCCTTTGCCAATACCATCGAAGGCATCATTAAGGGTGCAAATTATATCGATGGCACACTGTACGGTCTTGGCCGGGCAGCTGGAAATTGCCCATTGGAACTGTTGTTCGGTTTCCTGAAAAATCCGAAATTCAACATCGTTCCTCTGCTGGACGTTATTGGCAAGCATATCCTCCCGCTGCAAAAGGAGATCGACTGGGGTTATCATATTCCTTATATGGTTACAGGCGTGCGCAATCAGCATCCGCTTGCTGCCATGGAATGGATGGACGGCGATAAGAAACACGACTTTGTAGATTTCTACAAAGAGATTATTGAAGACCCCGAATAATACCTGATAATTACAGATTACTAAAAAAGCCCGACCGTCCTGGCCGGGCTTTTTTTAAAATTTTCACTTATTCATGATCTATTTCTGTTTCTTCTGAATTTTCGCCCAGGTGTCTCGCAGTGTCATCGTTCGGTTGAAGACGAGTTTATCCTGAGTCGAATCAGGATCGACGCAGAAGTAACCTTTCCTTTCGAACTGGAACCCATCGCCAGCTTTGGCGTCTTTTACGCTCGGTTCGATGAAGCATTTGGGCAGTATCTCCAATGAGTCCGGGTTCAGATTGGCCGTGAAGTCTTTATTCTCCTCAGCCTCATCGGGATTTTCTTTTGTGAAGAGATGATCGTATATACGGACTTCCGCTTCGACAGCGTGCTCAGCTGATACCCAGTGCAGCGTAGCTTTTACCTTGCGGCCATCGGGAGAATCTCCACCACGGGTGGCTGGGTCGTAGGTGCAATGCAGCTCTATGATTTCGCCGTTTTCGTCTTTCACTACATCCGTGCAGGTTATGTAGAAGGCATAACGCAGCCGGACCTCTCTGCCCGGTGCTAGGCGGAAGAATTTCTTGGGAGGTTCCTCCATGAAGTCTTCCTTCTCAATATAAAGCACCTTGGCAAAAGGAACCTTACGCGTTCCGGCAGATGGATCTTCGGGATTGTTTATAGCGTCGAGTTCATCGACCTGGCCATCTGGATAGTTGGTTATAACCACCTTGAGCGGGTTCAGAACGCCCATGACACGCAGGGCGTGTTTGTTGAGGTCTTCGCGTACGCAATGTTCCAGCAGGGCGATATCGACAACGCTGTAATTTTTATTTACACCGATACGCTTGCAGAAGTTGCGAATCGCAGCCGGCGTAAAGCCTCGCCGCCGCATGCCGCTTATGGTCGGCATGCGAGGGTCGTCCCAGCCGTTGACAAGGCCTTCTTCGACAAGCCTCAGCAGCTTACGCTTGCTCATGACGGTGTAGCTGAGGTTCAGGCGTGCGAACTCAATCTGCTGCGGATGATAAGCGCCAAGCTCGTCGAGATACCAGTCATAGAGCGGCCGATGGTTTTCGAACTCCAGCGTGCAGATGGAGTGCGTTATTTTCTCTATCGAATCTTCCAGCCCGTGTGCCCAGTCGTACATAGGATAAATGCACCACTTATCGCCGGTGCGGTGATGCTCGGCGTGCAGAATGCGATACATTACCGGGTCGCGCAGATTAAGATTTGGCGATGACATGTCTATCTTTGCCCGCAAAACCTTGCTGCCGTCCGGGAACTCGCCGTTTTTCATCCGCTTGAAGAGGTCGAGGTTCTCTTCGACGCTCCGGTTGCGATAGGGGCTGTCCTTGCCCGGCTCGGTAAGCGTGCCGCGATACTGGCGGGTTTCTTCTGCGCTCAGTTCGCAGACATATGCCTTGCCAGCCTTTATCAGCTGGATTGCGTATTCGTACATTTGCTCGAAATAATCCGAGCCAAACAGCAGATTCTTGCCCCAATCCCAGCCCAGCCATTTGACGTCTTCCTGGATTGACTGGACGTATTCTTCTTCTTCCTTGGTCGGGTTAGTATCGTCGAAACGCAGATTACACGTGCCGCCAAACTCGGCTGCTATACCGAAGTTCAGGCATATGCTCTTAGCGTGGCCGATGTGAAGATAGCCGTTGGGTTCGGGCGGGAAGCGAGTAATAACCCGGCCGTCCCATTTGTTGGTCTTGAGGTCGTCAGCGACGATGTCCCGAACGAAGTCAGATGGCAGGGATTCTTCGGCGTTATTTTGCTCGGAATTATTGCTTTTATTTTTATCCATTATTTACGTATCCAAATACTACTTAAGTGGTCCAAAGGGCGGATTCTATCCCCACGGAGCCAAATTCTCAACAGCTAGAGCCAAAGGCGTGTTGAAAAAGATGCCATACCGAACTAACCTACTGTTTTGAACCTTAAGGAGAGTCGCAAACAGATGGATAAATTCAAGACACGTTTTGCCCCGAGCCCAACCGGCTGGCTGCATGTCGGAAACGCCCGGACCGCACTTATTAGTTACATTCTTGCACGCCAGAGCAGAGGTACGTTCCTGTTGCGGATAGAAGATACCGACCGCAGCCGTCACGACGAGTCGGCTGTCGAAAAGATAATCCAGGACATGCGATGGCTGGGGCTCGAATGGGATGAGGGCATTGAAGTCGGCGGCTCGAACGGTCCGTACCATCAGTCCGAGCGGCTTGACCTCTACAAGAAATACGTCGACCAACTCATCGACCAGGGCAGGGCGTATTTCGCATTCGATACAGCCGAAGAGCTCGACACAATGCGCCAGGAAGCCCAGCAGCAAAAAAAGAGCTTCCGCTACCCTCGGCCGGAAAATCTGCCCACACAGGCAGACGCGGATAAGGCCCGCTCCGACGGCAGACCTGTTGTTGTGCGGTTCATCTGTCCGGATAAGGATTTCACCGTAAACGATGAGGCCTTCGGTGATGTGACCGTGCCGACGACGGAGATGGAAGACTTCATCATCCAGAAGGCTGACGGCTATCCGACTTTTTATCTGGCCAACGTGGTTGACGACCATCTCATGGGCGTGAATCTGGTTTGTCGCGGGCAGGAGTTTCTCGGCCAGACCTGGCGGCAGTCAGCTCTGCGCGAGGCGCTGGGTTTTGACGAGCCCAAATTCCTGCACTTGCCTTTAATCATGGACATGAAGGGCCGAAAGCTTTCCAAACGCGACGGCGATGTAGAAGTTCACGCGTTCCGCAAGGCTGGCTATTTGCCGGAAGTGCTGGTGAACTTTATCTCACTGCTCGGTTGGAACCCGGGAACGGAGCAGGAAAAGCTCACTATGGACGATCTGGTAGAGCTTTTCGCTGTGGAGCGAATCGGCAGGACGAACGCAAAATTCGACCGGGACAAGCTGATAGCCTTCAATACCGACGCTGTAGCTGCTGCCAGCGAAGAAAGGCTGCTGGAAGGCTTTAAGGATTATCTCTCGCTTAATGAAACACCAATTACCTCGGATGATGAAGAACTTTTGCGGCATCTGCTGAAAGCCAACAAGGGTTTCCGCACCTTTGCCGATATCCCAGCCAAGTGCGGCGTACTTTTCATAGCTGACGATGCGTTCGATTACGATGAAAAAGCGGTAAAGAAGGTTCTGCAGAAAAACGAAGGCGCAGCTTTCGCCGTGCTTGCAGATATTAAGGAAAAACTCGCCGGCTGCGATTGGAACGCTGAAGCTCTCGAGAGCTTGATTAAGGATTATTGTGAATCGAACGAACTTGGCATGGGCAAGGTCGCCCAGCCGCTGCGAGTTGCGGTGACGGGCACGACGATAAGCCCGCCGATTTATGATACGCTTATATTCCTCGGTAAGGAAAAGACACTCGCCCGAATTGACAGGTGTCTTGGATTGAAAAACAGTTAGGGTAAAAAATGAGTTTACTTGTTACTGGAAGTATCGGAATAGACACCGTCGAGTCGCCAGCCGGCAAGGCAGAGAATACTCTCGGCGGTTCGAGCATATATTTCTCATACGCAGCCAGCTATTTCGCTCCGGTCCGGCTAGTCGGGGTTGTTGGCGAAGATTGCCCGGAAGATTTTCTAAAACCGGTCGCCGATAACCCGAATATCGACATGGCCGGTTTGGAAGTGCGGGCTGGCAGCAAGACATTTCGCTGGCACGGCAAATATCATGATGACGTAAACAACCGTGATACCATCGAGGTCGATTTAAACGTCCTTGCCGAACGCGGGCCGACAATTCCCGAGCAATTTCGCGACAGCAAGTATATCTTCCTTGCAAACACGCATCCAACCCTGCAGGCCGAACTGCTTGGCCAGCTGAACGATTCGCCCCTGGTGGTGGCTGACACGATGGATCTGTGGATTAAGACCGAGCACGAATCGCTCATGAATCTGCTGGGCCAGATCGACGGCCTGGTATTGAACGATTCCGAAGCCAAGCTAATGACCGGTATATCGAACGTGGTCGCAGCCGGGTTGGAGATTGTTAAAAAGGTCAAAAAATTCGTGGTCGTCAAGAAGGGCGAACACGGCAGTCTGCTGTTTTTCGATGAGCACGTCTACGCGCTTCCGAGTTTTCCGATGCTAAATGTGGTCGACCCGACCGGTGCTGGCGACAGTTTTGCCGGTGCGATGATGGGACACCTCGCAGCAGTAAATAAGCTGGACGCAGAAACGCTCATGGCTGCCATCGCGTACGGAACGATAACCGCCAGCTATGTGCTGGAAGATTTCTCGTTGAATAAGTTCGTCGAAACCAGGCGAGACGATATCGATTCACGCATGGATTATTTCAGGAAGCTTGTTACGTTTTAATTGTTAATACAGAAGTGGTGCAGCTATGTCAGTAAGGACATTTCTCGCAATTGAGCTTAACGATTCAACCCGCAGCCGTCTTTGCCAGGTCCAGCAGCGTCTTGACACCGAGGCAGCGAAAATAAAATGGGTTGATAAGCCGCAGCTGCACATCACGTTGAAATTTTTAGGAAGCATTGAAGAAGAGGTTCTGCCGGAAGTCTGCAACATAACGACGCAAATTGCCGGCAAGATACAACCCTTTGATTTTGATGTTGTCGGTGTAACTGCCTTTCCGCTACGCGGCCCGGTGCGTATGTTTTGGGCACACGCTGTGGATGCTACGGGACGGATGGCCGTCTTGTACGAAAAGCTCGAAGCGTCTTTTCGGGAAGTCGGTTTCAAGGCGGAGAACCGATCCTTCAAGCCACACATAACCCTTGGCAGAATCAGATACACAAAAAAGCCGGAACTTCTGCGCGACTCGGCCCAGCAGTTCGAAAGCGAGAATTTTGGTACGCTGCATACAGATGAGGTGGTTGTTTTTTGCAGCAGGCTGACACCGTCTGGGCCAATATATACGCCGGCAGTGCGGGCAGGGCTTGGGAAGAAATAAACCTTGCCGGGTCTTTCGGGCTGGAGTGATTTACGCCCGAAATACTTGTAAAAAAAACTTTTATAAAAAATTTGAAATGGATATTGCGTATACCTAACAAATACCTTACATTATCATAAACATGGAAGTTATGGTTTAGTTCAGGGAGAATTCGATGGCAAAAGCTGCGAGTAAGAAAAGCACAAAGCTAAGTAAACCGGAAACAGGTGCAAAGCGGGAACAGGCCCTGGACGCGGCCCTTAAGCAGATAGAAAAGAACTTCGGCACGGGCAGCATAATGAAACTGGCTGAAGATCAGGTTAAGTCGGTGTCCGGTATTTCCACCGGGGCGTTGAGTCTGGATATGGCCTTGGGTGGCCAGGGAGTACCAAGCGGCAGGATTTGTGAACTTTTCGGGCCGGAGGGTTCCGGCAAGACGACGCTGGCGCTTCATGTAGTTGCCAGTGCACAAAAGAACGGCGGAGTTGCAGCCTTCATAGACGCCGAGCATGCCATGGACCCGACCTGGGCGAAAAAACTCGGCGTGAATATCGAAGAACTTTTAATCTCCCAGCCTGACACGGGGGAGCAGGCTCTGGAGATTTGCGAACTTCTGGTTCGCTCGAATGCGGTGGACGTTATCGTGGTGGATTCTGTGGCGGCTCTTATTCCGCGGGCTGAGATAGAAGGCGAGATGGGCGCTACCCATGTCGGCTTGCAGGCCCGCCTGATGAGCCAGGCAATGCGGAAGCTTGTCGGCGCGATAGCAAAGTCGCGCACATGCGTGATCTTTATCAACCAGATACGCATGAAGATCGGCGTGATGTTCGGTAACCCAGAAACTACACCGGGCGGAAGGGCGCTTAAGTTTTACAGTTCGGTCCGTATCGACGTTCGCCGTGTAAGTACCATCAAGGAAGGCGACCAGCCAGTCGGTTCGCATGTCAGGGCGCGTGTTGTAAAAAATAAAGTCGCGCCGCCGTTTAGAACAGCTGAATTTGACATTATGTTTAACGAAGGCATCAGCTATGAGGGCGACCTGCTGGATTTGGCCGTCGAGAATGGAATTGTCGATAAGCAGGGGGCATGGTTCAGCTGTGGCGATGTCCGGCTGGGCCAGGGGCGTGAAAATTCCAAGCGGTTCCTCAAGGAAAACCAGGACCTGATTGAGGAAATCAAAACAGGCATACTGGAAAAAGCAGCTCCGCATATGCTGGAAATGAAAGCTGCCCAGTAAAGTAATATTAGAGAGTTAAAGATACAGACCTGTCCGTTAGTTACTGGCAGGTCTGTTTTTTTTTATCCTTTTTCAGAGAAAACGCTTTTTCATTCTCTTTGGCGTCGCATTCCAAAGCTTGAATACTATACTTCATTCAATTAGCATATGTCGAAATTCCAGGAGCAAAGATGGACCTTAAAGTAGGTAGTTCGCCAAATTTACGAGGCTCTATTAGGATACCGCCCAACAAGAGCCATTCTTTTCGTGCGCTTATCATGGCTGCACTGGCCGAGGGCACCAGCAAGATTATTGCTCCCGCTGTATCCAACGACTGGATGCGTGGCATCGAAGCACTGGAAATGTTCGGTGCGGAAATTACCCCAAAGGCTGACAAGGTCTGGGAGGTGATTGGCACAGCTGGCGATTTGAAAACCCCTGACGATATTATCGATTGCGGCAACAGTGGAATTATTCTTAGGTTTTTCATGGCCTTGGCGGCCTGCTGTGAAGGCTACTCCGTCCTCAGCGGGGATCATTCGATTCGACACATCCGTCTCTGCCAGCCTTTGGTCGACGCGATTAACTCGCTTGGCGGAAGGGCAGTATGTACAAAAGGCGACGGCCACGCCCCAGTAGTAGTCAAGGGTAAGCTCTCCGGGGGGGGCGCGGAAATAGACGGCATGGACTCTCAGCCGGTTTCGGCTTTGCTTATTGCCTCAGCTCTTGCCAACGCACCGACCGAGTTGAGGGTCAATCGTCCAGGTGAAAAACCATGGGTTGGAGTTACACTGGATTGGCTCGATAAATGCGGAGTCGAATATTCCAACGAAAATTACGAACTCTACCGAATAAACGGTCCGACCAAGTGGGGGGCGTTTGAAAGCAAAATTCCACTGGACTGGTCGGCTGCCCTGTATCCGATAGTTGCGGCAGTAATCACCCCCGACAGCGAAGTGCGTCTGCCGGGCATGGATTTTAGTGATTGCCAGGGCGACAAGATGGTTGTAGACGTCCTTAAAAAGATGGGCGCAGATATCGAGATAACAGATAAAGAAGTAATCGCACGCTCCAGCAAACTCACCGGTTGCGAGATTGACTGCAACGACTTTATCGACCAGTTTATGCTCATGGCTGTTGTCGGTGCATGTGCCGATGGCGAGACAACCCTGACAAACGCCGAGGTCTGCCGGTATAAGGAATGTGACCGTATCAGCGAGATGCACAAGGCACTTACTGCAATGGGTACCGACATTGACCAGCGCCCTGACGGGCTGGTTATACGCAAAAGCAGGCTCCGCGGAGCCCGGCTTGACAGCCTCGCTGACCACCGAATGGTGATGACTTTGTCCGTTGCAGCCCTTGTTGCGTCAGGACAAAGCTTGATTTCTGGCGTAGAATGCGTAAAAAAGACATTTCCAGACTTTGTCAGCGAGATGACTGGCATAGGTTGTGACATGAATAGTTACTAGATAGGCTAGGAGAATAGAAGTGCTAGGTAATACTTTCGGACGTGTTTTTCAGGTAACAGCTTGTGGCGAATCCTACGGTTGGCATGAAACCGCGGAGAAAAGCGGCTATGGCGGTGCACTGTTTACAATAGTAAATGGCGTACCAGCCGGAATTAAACTGGACGTAAAAAAAATCCAATACGAACTGGATAAACGCCGCCCCGGGCAGAGCAAGATCGACTCGCCACGTCTCGAGACAGACCGCGTAGAGGTTGTCAGCGGTTTGTTTGAAGGCGTAACAACAGGCGCACCGATCGGCCTGCTTATTCGCAACGTAGATACTCAGGACATTCACATTGACCAATACCGTGCGGTCAAAGACGTTATCCGTCCCGGCCACGCTGAATTGACCTTTTTCTACAGGTATGGCGAACATGGCGACTGGTGCGGTGCAGGCCGGGCCAGTGGTCGCGAGACTGTCTGCCGGGTAGCCGGTGGTGCCGTAGCCAAGCAGATGCTCGCACCTTATGGCATCGAGATTCTCTCTCACGTCATTGAGTCGCACGGCATCAAAGGCCGAAGCGTTTTCGACGGTACGATGACCTTTGACGAGATCAAGAATAACTACCGCAAGAACGATCTGAACTGTTGCGATCTCGAAGCGGCCGAGAAGATGATTGCCGATCTGGACGAGGTTCGCAAAGCTGGCGACACTGCCGGCGGTGCCATCGAAGTTGTCGTTCGCGGTGTACCTGGCGGCCTGGGCGAGCCTGTTTTCGACAAACTCAAAGCTACCATTGCCCATGCTATTTGCAGCATAGCAGCAATGACGGGACTGGAATTTGGCGGTGGCAACAAGGCCGGTGAGATGCTCGGCAGCGAGTGGAACGATCAGCCTTATCTTGAAGACGGCAAGGTCCGCTTCCATACGAATAATGCCGGTGGTTTCCTTGGCGGAATGACAACTGGTGAAGATATCGTCATGCGTGTCGCTATTAAGGCAACCCCGACGATTTCCAAGAATCAGGACACCGTCGATATGATCAAGATGGAAGAGAAAAAACTCGAAGCCATCACCCGTCGCGACATCAGCCTGCTTCCACGCTGGTATCCGGTAGCCGAGGCGATGACCGCTATCTCAATCACCGATGCCATGTTTATGGCTCACGGCTGGTACGGTATGGCCAATCTCGACAAGAAATGGGAAGACATGACCGAACCGCGGAACAAAGGCGAGTATACGGTCTAAAATTATCCAGACTATGGTATGTGCGGCGAGGCGTTCAAGCCTCGCCGTTTTTTTTGAAAAATGGAGTTAACATGAAAATCGCAATCGGCTCCGACCACGCGGGTTTTGAATACAAGGAAAAGATCAAGCAGCACCTTCTCTCAAACGGCCATGAAGTTAAAGATTTTGGCACGTTTTCCAACGAAAGCTGTGATTATCCCATTTTTATTCGCCCTGTAGCCCAATCCGTAGCTGATGGGGAATTCGAGCGGGGTATCGTTCTTGGCGGAAGCGGAAACGGTGAAGCGATTGTCGCCAACCGCGTAAAAGGGGTTCGATGCAGTCTTTGTTGGGATATCCGCTCAGCGAAACTAGGGCGTCAGCACAATAATGCCAATGTCCTTTCACTGGGACAGCGAATGGTGGCGATAGAAGAAGCCCTCAAAATAGTCGATCTCTGGCTGACGACAGAATTCGAAGGCGGCCGACACGAAAAAAGAATACAACTCATAGACGCTGAATGAGAGCCCCCAACACTTTTACACGAAAACCTTATTCGGTTTTAGCATCAAGCCGTTTTCAGAACTATTAGCAAGTGCAACGAGATTGTTGTGTTTGTCTACAACTGCGCATTGGCGATTACCCTGGCAAGGTTGCTCCAGTGTAACAGCTTGTCCCAAGGCAAGTCTGCGGACATCTGCTTCATCGGCTTGAATCTTTTCGAGATTTTCCAAGGCCACTAATGGCGAAATCAAATCGCTTTGTAAATCCAAACAATCTACATCGACAGCGTTTTTAATCTTAAACGAGCCTATCTCTGTTCGTGTGAGCTTTGAACAATATCCGCCGACCGAAAGTTCGCAGCCGATATCGCGGGCCAGCGAGCGGATATAGGTTCCACTGCCGCATTTAACGTCGATTTTGAGCAGCGGATATTCATAGGAAAGCAAATCGATGGAGTAGATTTCGACTTTCTTTGCCTGGAGTTCAACTTTTTCACCGGCCCGTGCGATTTTATATGCGCGTTGGCCGTTTACATGTACAGCTGAGTGGGTAGGGGGAATCTGGTCAATTTTGCCGACGAATTTTTCCAATACCTGCGACACTGCCTGTTTTTCCGGAGCGGTGGCAGCTGTTGTTTGTGTGATTTCACCCTCAATATCATCGGTGCTGCTGGTAGCTCCAAGCATTACTTGCGCGACGTAACGTTTGGGTGCATCCTGAACGAAGTTTACCAGGCGTGTTGCCGGCCCAACGCACAGGACAAGGACTCCATCGGCAAAGGGGTCGAGCGTTCCGGCATGGCCGACCTTTACTCCGCGAGGAAGCTTTCGCCGCACGGCTGCGACAAAGTCGTGGCTGGTCGGGCCTGAAGGCTTGTTGACGTTAAAAAATCCAAACATGGCAAGAGGATAAGCTTTCGGACCGATTTTGCCAAGTTTTCCCCCCTGGGGTTTGTTTATTCATGTTTTTTCTCATCATTTGCCGATAAGTCCTAAACCAACAGCAACAAAAGGAAAGAGCAATGACCAGATGCATTGAACAACTGGATAATGGATATTCGGCGACCAATAACCTGCGATTTTTCACAATTGAACAGGCGAATCGTTCGCTGGTGCTTCTTAAGCGCATCGTAACCGACATTATTGATGATTATTCCAGGCTGTTGGATCTTCAGGAAATTATCGAAATTGCCGAATTCGATGGCGACATAGACAAATGTGAATCCACGCAGGATGAAATTGTCGAAATAGCTGACAAGCTTCATTTATACATTGAGGAACTCGACACAATCGGAGTCGAATTAACTGACTGGACAGACGGTGTCGTCGATTTTCCATTCGTAATCGACGGGCGGGAAATCCGGCTTTGCTGGAAATATGGCGAGAATCAGGTAAATCACTGGCGAGAATTTGGAGCCGATTTTACTGCCCGCCAGCCACTCGAGACACTTGTTACCAGCAAAGTTGCAGCAGTCTGAAATTAGAACTTTCTGCTTCTTTCCAGTACATCCTTGAGGTCGTTGCATACCTTATTAACCTGCTTTTCCTTGAGTTCAAGGATATCACGCAGTGCCTCACCAATGGCGGGGATGTATTTTTCGATATAGCTTCGTTTTTTGAGTTCCTGTTTAATCCTGACAGCCTTGCGAATGTGTGTGGCGAGTTTTCGGCCACATTCCTGTAGGGCCAGGCGAATCTCCTTGATGATTTCCGGATAGCTTGCGATTGCCTCCTTCGATTCGCTCGTGAAGGGCACCCAAACCGAGGCCATGTGCAAAACAACCGTAATTGGACCGGTTGGCAGGCCGCCGCGAGGTTGACTTACGCCGTACAATTTCCACTTCGTACCAGTTACGGATTTTGTGATGGCACAGGCTCCCTGTTGGTATTGCAGCGGGACGCGGTTGGCAAAGCGTATCAGCTTGGCTTGCTGTGATTCTTCAATCTCTTGTTCGAAATCTATAACTTCGGCTTCCTTTTTGGAGCTTTTATCTTCCGGTTTTCCAAATGCAAGGGCAGCTTCGATGATGAATGGATTACCACGATAAACAGCCGGCCGGCGCGAGGTGGCTGTGTAAAATTCGGCCTCGATGACTTCTTTCAGGCCTTTGATAAGTTGCTCCTGGCCAATGGGGACAACGCAATCGGTTGCCGGGGCCATTATCTGTGTTTCCTGGATAGACTCATAAATCGCCTTGGCTGCTTCGCCGTTGAGCCGTCTCGGGCGTGTGGTGGCTTTAATGCCAGCACGTTCGAGTATTTCCTTGGCAACTCGCGGCGAGATGCGGGAAAACTCGCTGGTGAGGAATTGCTGGATCGTCTTTGCCTTGGTATCGGCCATCATCTTGTAAAGCACACCAAGTTCGACGCCGTAAGGGTGCGGGCGGACTTCCTTGGCTATTGGCGGAAGTTCCTTGACGCTCCCCTTGTATGTGTCGATTCGCCCGTCAGGTGCGTGATAAATCAGCGTTACGTGCGGATTGGCAATGGCGGACTGCTGAAGATAATCGTCAACGCTTTGCTTGCCTCGCAGATACTTGGCTTCGAGATTTATCTCAACACGGGTTCCTCTTGCAGTTTCCCATTCAATGACATCGTCACGAATTATGTCAGGACGGTTTTTCGCGGTGTCTATCTGCAATTCATAGTAATGCGCATTGGCTCGCGGGGAGGTGCGCGACGTTATCTTGACCGGCTGACCGGTAGTAAGCAGACCGTACATGCC
The DNA here is from genome assembly GCA_964401835.1 of uncultured Planctomycetaceae bacterium. Taxonomy (GTDB): domain Bacteria; phylum Planctomycetota; class Phycisphaerae; order SM23-33; family SM23-33; genus CAYNZP01. The sequence continues at coordinate 149,789 of CAYNZP010000003.1, read as the reverse complement.
GGCAGCGGAAATGCCGATGCCTTGCTGGCCCCGGCTCATACGGAGGCTGTGAAATTTGCTGCCGTATAGCAACTTGCCGAAGATGTTGGGGATTTGGCTTTTGACGATACCGGGGCCGTTGTCCTGAACGATGACAGCAAAGTGGGTTTCGCTTTTTTGCTCTATCCAGATTTCAACTACCGGCAAGATTCCGGCTTCTTCGCATGCGTCGAGTGCGTTATCAACAGCCTCTTTGACCGTGGTAAGCAGCGCCTTTCTCGGATTGTCAAAACCCAGAAGGTGTCGATTCTTGGCGAAAAATTCACTGACAGAAATACTCCGCTGTGCCTTGGCCATGCTTTCAGCCGTTGCGTAGGAACCGCGCCGCTTTGTGGCGGTTTTAATCTTCGGTTCCTTTGCCGGAGTTTTTTTAGCGGTTTTTTGGGTAACCTTTTTGGTGACTTTTTTTGCGGCCTTGGCTTTGGTAGGTTTTGGCCTGGATTTAGTTTTGGTCTTGGCGGTTTTCTTTAATGCAGTTTTTTTCTTCTTTGCAAGCTTGGCCATCCGTGATGCCTCTTTTTTTTAATCAACTTCCCTGTGATAGCTACGTTTAGAGTACTCTAAGTTTGTTTTCGCACTGCGTCAAGGGCATCCTCAACGAGATCATTTCAACCTATCATTTCGAATTATCTGCTCAACCTGACGAAGCAAAAATCAATTAAGCGCATTTTTCACTTGTCGCGGGAACCTGGTGTTGCAAAATACTCAGTAAGAGGTGTGATGTGCGATTAATCTTTTGTGGCAGTGGGATATTTGCGGTTCCGTCTTTCAGGGCGATCCTGAAGACGGAGCATGAGTTGGTAAGGGTTTTTTCCCAGCCGTCCAGGCCAGCCGGGCGTGGAGGAAAACTGCGCGCAACTCCTCTGGCACAGGCAGCCGAGCAGGAAGGTCTGGAAGTTACTGAATGTGCGAACATAAATACCGAAGAATTTATCTCGCAAATACGCCGTGCCGATGCCGACTTAATCGTCATTGTTGATTTCGGTCAGCTGATAAAAAGCCCTGTAAGAGACGCAGCCCGTCTGGGTGCAATTAATCTTCACGGTTCGATTTTGCCCCAGTTGCGGGGGGCTGCTCCAGTCAATTGGGCGATTATCAGGGGATATGAAAAAACCGGTGTTACGACGTTTTCCCTTGTAGACAAGATGGACGCAGGCGATATCCATTTCATGGCCGAAACTCAAATCCTTCCCCATGAAACCGCCGATGAGTTGAAGATCCGTCTTTCAGAAGTTGGCAGCGAAGTAATTTGCAAAACAATCGAAAAGCTCACCAGCGGACAGACGCAGGGCGAAAAGCAGGATGAATCAAAGGCTACGCTTGCTCCGAAGCTGGAAAAAAGTGACGGAATTATAGACTGGACTGCAGAAGCTGTTACTATCCGTAATCAGATTCACGGAACCTGGCCCTGGCCGGGCGGGCATGCGGTTTTCCGACACGTCGGTGGCAAAGAAAGGTCGGTTGTGATTGCCCGGGCTGAATCGCTGGACCAGACGCAGGAATTGCCTCCCGGGCAGGTCGATGAAGATTTGCTTGTTGCGACCGGTAAAGGGCGGCTGAAAATTCTGGAAATCAAGCCTGCCGGTAAACGGCTTATGGCGTGGAAAGATTTTGTTAACGGCTATCGAGTTACAAAGGGCGATAAGTTTATAAGGCAATAAGATGGAATCGCAAGACGCAAAAGCAAGAGACGTTGTGGTAAATGCCCTTCGCGACAGGGAAGGCAACATTTCCGGCAGACTCGACCGCCTGTTGGAGTATGGCCATTATTCCGGGGCCGATAGGTCCCTGGCTCGCGAGCTCGCCCTTGGTTCGCACCGACGGAAAAGGACGCTCGATGTTGTGATGAAAACATTCCTCTCCCAGCCGGGACGAAAATTACCCGCTCCGATAAAAGAGATTCTCTATGTCGGGCTTTATCAATTGCTTTATCTTTCAAGGGTTCCCGAATTTGCCGCAATCAATGAAGCTGTGGAGCAAACCAAGCGTTTCAATCATAAGCGCAAGGCTGGCATGGTGAACGGTATTTTGCGCACAGTGGAAAGGAATATTTCACCTTTGATTCAGGGTGTTCCAAAATATGCTTCCAACATCCTGCCGGTTGGGCCAAACGAGTATCGCCAGTTCGAAAAGAACGTCTTTATCGACCCGTCAGCTGAACCGGCTGAATATCTCTGCGATGCTTTTTCTCTGCCTATGTCGCTTTGCCGGAGATGGTGCGAGAGGTTGGGTTCGTTTGAAAAAGCAGCCCGGGTAGCAACGCATGCCAATTCAAGGGCGCCGTTTATTTTGCGAGTAAATTCACTCAAAACCGACCCGGATTCTCTTTTGCAGGATTTTTCCTCGATAGGCATCGAGGCACAGATTCACGAAAATGGAAAGAGTATAGTTCTTGCTCATCATGCTAATATCAGCGAACTTCCCGGTTTTAAAGAGGGTTTCTTCCAGCCACAGGACCCAACAGCTACACATGTAGCAATCGTCTGTGAGCCGCAGCCTGGAATGAAAGTGCTCGATTTCTGCGCAGCTCCCGGAACAAAGACAACACACCTGGCTGAGTTGATGCAAAATAAGGGTAGCATAACTGCTGCTGATGTATCCCAAATGAAATTGGAGAAAATCGAGCACAACTGCCGACGCCTGGGAATTGATATAGTTTCGACAGTACTCTCTGAGCAAATCGGTCAACTCGAGCCGGAAAGCTTCGATTTGGCCCTCGTAGATGCACCCTGCAGCAATTCCGGCGTCTTTGCACGCAGGGCGGAGGCCAGATGGAGATTCGAGAGTAAACCTCTGGGTGAACTTGTAAAAGACCAGCAATTCCTTCTTTCAGCGGCCGCTACTTTCGTTGCATCCGGCGGGAGACTTGTTTACAGCACATGCAGTATCGAGAAGGAAGAAAATCAGGATATTACAAACTGGTTTGTTAAGAATAATCCGCGTTTCAAGCTGAACACAGAAAAGCTGACCCTACCGGGCGGTGAGTCCGAGCTCGCCACATGGCACGACGGGGGTTATTACGCTATATTTGAAGCTTGAGGTTATAAATTGTAGTTTTCGTTATGGCAAAGAAACAGCAGACATCTCATCATCAACCGCGGATTTCAAACCGCAAGGCCAGGCGCGATTTTCATATTCTGGAAGTTGTCGAGTGCGGAATTGAATTGTACGGCACGGAGGTGAAATCTTTGCGGGCCGGCCAAGCCAAGATAGATGAAGCTTATGCGCGTGTGCGAAACGGCGAGGTTTTTCTTGTCGGAGCCAATATCGCTCCATACCCCCAGGCAGCCGACGGTATGCAGCACGGGCCGACAAGGGACAGGCGGCTTTTGCTTCACCGGCGCCAGATACACCAACTCGAAGTCCACGTTAAGCAGAAGGGCAAGACGATTATTCCGCTTGCGGTTTATTTCAAGCGTGGCTGGGCCAAGTGTGAACTTGGTATCGCCGAGGGCAAGCGACATTATGACAAACGCGACGCCATCAAAAAGCGCGACCAGCAACGCGAGATCGCGCGCGAAATGAGCCGCAGGCACCGAAGATAGTCTCATGAAAATTAAACCGCGACCTGCAACATTACAGGCCGCGGCTTGTTAAGAGTAAATCTATTGTTCAATCCCTTCGGAAACCTGCATGGGTTCTGGAGTGCCGCCAGCCTTGATGGCCCTGTAGAAGCACCAGCCCAAGCCTACCACCAGCAAAGCAAGCATTCCCGACAGTACAATCACAGATGGGGTTGTCAGATAATCCAGTTCAGCTGTTTTGGCAGTTTCCTGGCTCTGGGTTGCTGCGAGCTTGTTCCATCGGACAAATAGCGACAGCAGCAAGCCTCCAATGCAGCCGATAACCATTACCCCAACACCAGAAGCGAATCTCACAAACCCGCTGGGCCGGTGCATGTTTTTTTCGGAAAACGCCACAACGAAGATTCCGCAGATTAGCGCAACGAAGGCTGCGATTAATGACACGCCGAGGACCAGTATCACCAGCGGGACGCAGTAACCAAGAATCGAATATACCTGCATGATGTCGGCAATTTCCTTGCCGTCGTTGGCTGCCCATATCGACTGTACGGAAAGATAGAATCCCAGGATCAGGCCCGCCAGAGCGATAACAGTCAAAATCGTCGCGAATACGCCAACGCCTCTGCCAGCTCGTGGCTGACCGACATGCTGAGCGTGAACATTAGCTCCGGGAGATTGGACCATGCTCAAACCTATCGCCAGAATCGGCGCCGCAGCTGCCACTATCAGTCCTATAAAGTCGGGTGTCTGGAAAACGCCGTCAGCATTATAGAGCAGTCCACCTTTGCCGGAAGACTGATCCAGCAGCGACCAGGCAGCCAGCATACTAAGCATGACGGGGGCGAAGTAGCGAATGATGATGTCCCACCACGCGCCAATGTGCCAGTCGCTTCGCTCGTTTGCGTGTTCGCGCAGCCGTTTGAGGCGATATGCCCAGCCGATAGTTACGCATTCGAGCAGGCCGAGAAGGGCAATGCCTCCCCATTTGTTGATAAAGCCGTCAATCGAACCAATCCATGACACGCCGCCCTGTGTGCAGTAAACCAGACCAAGGCCAAAGCCTACAACCGTCAAACCGATTAGCGTCAGATTGCGATTCCACCTTGTCTTGTCGACCAGCGAGGCAAGCACGCTTTCGGTGATTGAAAACGCCGAGTCGATACCCAGCGTCAAAAGTGCGATAAAGAACACAGCCCCGAACCATGCCGAGTAGGGCAACTGTGCCAGTGCGTATGGAAATGCCACAAAGGCCAATCCAGGTCCGCCGTTAACGACGTCCGTAACCGGAACCGCCTTGCCGGCCAGCTCGGTTTGAAACGCCATAGCTCCAAGAGTCGCGAAGATAGCTATACCCGCGACAAAGCTCGTACCGACGTCGGCCAGGCCGATGATAGTTGCGTTGTTATTGATATCACTCTTGCGGTGAAGGAAGCTGGCGTAAGTAACCATTACGCCGAACGCCAGGCTCATCGAGAAGAACATTTGCCCAAACGCCCAACGCCATGTTTCCGGCTTGGCCAGTTCCGACCATTCCGGGTCGAGGAAGAAGTTCAGCCCGCGTGCAGCGCCGGGAAGGGTCAGGCCGCGAACTGTCAGGATTAAAAGCATAATCCATGGCAGCGGAACGGTGAAAAGAACCACCTTGGATACGAGCTTCACGCCGCGAAAAATACACAGGTACATCAGCACCCATATAACCGCGAGGCTCGTTATGATTGGAATATTGAGTTGGCCCAGTGCCCAGGGTTTGACGCCGCCCGCCAAATCGCTCGTTTGCCACTCGTTGAGATATTCCACAGAGAAGAAGTTGGCTACGCCGCCGATTCCCTCGCCTTTCCAGGCAAGTTCGCCGCTGTGCTGAGCGATGCCTTTTACGCATTCGACCAAATAACTTCCGCACCATGCAAGAATGACCGGGTAGTATGTGATGATAACGAAGCCCAGAATGATTCCCCACCAGCCGATAGGTTCGGTGCGGCGGTTGATGCCGCGGTAGGCGTCCGGGGCTGCCCGTTGCGTCATGTGGCCGAGTGAGAATTCGAGTATGAGCACCGGGATGCCGATAAGCAGCATCGCCAGCAGATACGGTATAAGAAAAGCGCCGCCGCCATGGTCATAGACCTTGTAGGGAAAGCCCCAGAGGTTGCCCAGGCCCACAGCCGAGCCTATGGCTGCGAGTATGAATCCTGTTCGCGACCCCCAATTTTCCCGCTGTCCTTCGAGTAGAGTTTCGGCCATCTTTGAAATTCCTTTTTCAATTAAACGTATCCGAAAGCCAGTAAAGACCTGTTATTAGGGCGTATAATGAGCAATTTCAGCCATTTCTACAAGTATCTTTTACACAAGTTGCACTGACCATGACCCTAGATTTGCATGCTTAACAGACCGATATAACTTATAATGGTATTGGCGAAAAAATGCCGAAAGGCTTATCCGGGGGCGAATTGGATTCGACCGGACGAGTTGAGGTGTCGGTGGCGTGCCGAGGTTCCAAGGAGGCCTCGTAAAACACCTTGGACTTTATTTTATATGCCAACAACGGCATGAAACTGGCTGCCTAATTTAGGCAACCCGTTCTGCAGACCCGTGCCTGCCGGGTTTGTAAGGGCGACGATTTGCAGGCTTACTCTCAGCAGTTGCCCGGTTAGCTGAGAGGACATTTGGTCGGACTGGCTGCGATGGACCGTGTCGCATGCGGGCCTGAGTAGCGAGAAACAAAACAGCGACTACGCACGTAGAAGCCGCCGCTGAAACGTCACGGGACCGGGGTTCGATTCCCCGCGCCTCCATCTTAAAACCCCCTTATTCAAGGGGGTTTTACTTTACACTGCCCGTTTTGTGCCCGATGGGCTCAAGTGAAGTTTTTTTTGATATTGGAAACGCGGCCAACCAGAACTATTAGTGGTTATTGTTCAGGACAGGCCTGGACCGCATTGCACAGTGCGTACAACTCGCCAAAGGCCAGCTTGGCTGCTTCTATGTCTTTATCCTTTGCGGCATCTTCCAGGGACTTGGCCGCAACGGTTAACTGTGGATACCCATAACCGCCGCCTGTACCCTTGAGTTGATGGGCCAATCTTTGAAGTTCCTCATGATGGTTATTCGCTATCGCCTCTCGCATCGCCGAAACGGTGTCCGGCAAACCTGCCACGAACTCGTCGAGGATGTCCGCCAGGTCAGGGTAATCGGCGTGCTCAGACCGGATCGGATTGTTGAGATCATTTGCTTGTGCTTGGTCGGCGTCTTGTCCTGCGTGCTGAGCAATCGCGCGAATGAGCTGTCCGCGATTGATCGGTTTGGAACAATAGTCTGTACATCCAACGGCAAGACATTTCTCCTTATCGCCGGCCATCGCGTTGGCGGTCAGGGCAATAATTGGGCACGTCAGGCCCTTCTCGCGAAGCAATCTTGTGGCATCGTATCCGTCCATCTCCGGCATCTGCATGTCCATGAGGATTACGTCGAATCCTAATGCGTCAGCAGTGGCTTTCTCGATGGCGATCTGGCCATTCTCGGCTATCTCTACCTTGATACCGGCCTTGCGGAGCACAGTGCTGATCAGTCGCTGATTGTCCGGGCCATCTTCAACCAACAAGACACGAACTCCTGCCACCTCAGCAACGCCTTGTCTTCGGTCGTCGTTAGAGGTGGCTGATCGTCCATGGGTCGCCTCGGACGGATCCGAAAGCATTCGCACTCCTTCGAGGCTGCCAGTGGGAATTGTCAGCGTGAAGGTGCTTCCCTTGCCAAGCGTGCTGTCTACATTCAAATCAGCCCCCAGCAGTTTGGCGACATTATCGGTAATGGCCAAGCCTAAGCCGGTGCCACCGTATTTTCGTGAAGTGGAAGTGTCGGCCTGGATAAAGGGTTCAAACAAGCTGGCGATTTTATTTTTACTGATACCGATGCCTGTGTCGATGACATGAATACTTATAGCGGGTTGGTCTCCACGCCAAACAGGCAGGAAGCGTGTTGCGATACGGACGCCCCCATGGCTGGTGAACTTGACGGCGTTGCCAACAATGTTCATCAAAATTTGCTTGAGTTTGGCCCCATCAGTTTGGATTGTTTCGGGTAGTTCGCTGGCGTGCTCGACTGACAGCGATATTCCTTGATCGTCGGCACGGACACGCATGATGCTGGCAACATCGGCTATCAGGGAAACGAGGTTGTATGGGGCTATCTTAGTGAGCATCTTGCCGGCTTCGATCTTCGACAGGTCGAGTATGTCATTGATCAAGCCGAGAAGATGTTGGCCATTCCGAGCAACTATCCCCAGATTCTCCTTGTTTGTGACACGAATCTCGCAGCTTTTGTGAGACGGGCATGTATCGCAGCATTCGATCTCCTCGGAAATCAGGTTCACATACCCTAGGATTGCTGTCATGGGTGTGCGAATCTCGTGGGACATATTTGCCAGGAATTCGCTCTTGGAAACGGTGGCGGCGGTGGCTTCCTCGGCCAGTTGATTGGCACGGGTAATTGCATCTTCGAGCTGACGGTTCATCCACTTCAAGTCCCGTTTCGTTTGCCGGTGCTGCTCTAAGGCAGTGCGCATGGGTCGAATCACGACGTAGAACAACAACGGCGCGGTTAGGCATGACAGCAACACAGGATCCAACACGATGTCCCAGAGGCCTCGAAGGCTAAACATGTGCAGTATCACCATGACCACGGCTTCACAGACGAACAGCACTACGATTATAAAGGCGAACGTCTTAAGAGAACACAGCAGGGAAGCCCTGTTCGGGTTGGTCGGAACATCAGCCGGCGCATTGGGGGCTTTGCTCGCCTTGCTGGCGTGTGCGCGCTTCGCAAAATTCTGTTGCTCTAACATTGGCTCTATTTCCTTTCCCGACCCAACTTCAGCCGTCAAGCTCAAACTGGCCGGCTCAAGCCGAAACAATGTCTTAGACCATTCAGTTATGTCGGACGATTCAAGGGATCCGCTTGAGGGAAAAGACTTAAGTTGCGTACTATACGGTATGTTGCATGGAGTTTTGGAGTTAGCCGTTTAGCCTGATATTTACTTTTCTCAATCAAAGCGCTTAACGCGGACATGGCAGGTGGGGCGGTTGGGGTGTTTTTCCAGATAGTCCTGATGATAATCCTCGGCTAGATAGAATTGTTTCGCGGGCGCAACTTCCGTAACGACGTCATATCCTTTTTCTCGAAGCTCTTTGATGAGCTTTTCGATTGTCTGTTTCTGCTCTTCGTCGAGATAAAACACAGCTGAGCGATATTGCATGCCGACGTCTGGGCCTTGGCGGTTAAGCTGGGTCGGGTCGTGAATCTCAAAGAAAAGTCTGGCCAGCTGTTCGTACGAAATTTTGCTCGGGTCGAAAACAATCCGCACGGCTTCTGCATGGCCGGTCTTGCCGGTGCAGACCTGCTGATAGGTTGGGCCGGGAATGTCGCCGCCAGCATAGCCTGAAGTCGCACTAATAACGCCATCCAACTTCTGCAAATGATCCTCAACTCCCCAGAAACATCCGCCTGCGAAGATAGCTTCACTCGTCCCCGTTTTATCCGGCTCGAAGCTCAGCGATGCGGAGTTTACGCAGTGTCGGGTATTTTTAGAAGTGTAGCCTTCGCCCTCAAAGACGTGTCCTAAATGTCCGCCGCATTTACTACAGACAATTTCACTCCGCATGCCGTCGGCGTCTACCTGGCGTTTGACTGCCCCGGCGATAGCGTCGTCAAAACTCGGCCAGCCGGTACCGGATTTAAACTTGCTCTGCGATTCAAACAATTCCGCACCACATTGGCGGCAGCGATATACGCCCGTCTCGTGGTGATCCCAATATTTGCCCGAAAATGCTCTTTCCGTGCCTTTATCCAGGATAATGCGTTTTTCCTCAGCCGTGAGTGGGGCTGACTGCTTTTTTGTGCCTTCATTCTTAATCACTGGAACCTTTACCTCGCTCTCATCCTGCCAATCGTTGAATATAGCTGCAGCTACGAATGTCAGAATTCCCACAATAGCCAACATTAACAGGTTTCTACGCATCTGTATGCCTTTTCATATCATTCTAGGCCGGCCCTGAAAGCGTATAATTGGGTAGACGGTTAATTTTATTATTTGGAGGGTGAGCTATGAAACCAATCACCCGAAACGAACTTAAAGAGCGGCTCGAGAGCCACTGGAATGTGCTGGTTGTTGATGTCCTGGCTGAGGAGTACTATCGCGAGTTCCACCTGCCCGGGGCGATTAATGTTCCTGTCGATGAAAACTTCGAGGAGAGAATCCAGGAGACGATCCCGGATAAGTCCCGCGACATAGTTGTCTACTGCTACAACAAGGCCTGCACAGCCTCCGAGGAGGCATTCAAGAAGATGGAAAAACTCGGCTACGAGCACGTCTACGAGTACGCAGAGGGCAAGGAAGACTGGAAGGACGCCGGCCTGCCCGTCGAGACTGAAAAGATCGTGACGTGAAAGCGATTTTCAGGCTCTCGTGAATATCTGGATTGAAGTATGGGATTATAAGGAAAGGCTGTCTACATTTTCCACGACGCGTTTTTCCCAGCCTAAGGGCCTTTTCATATAGAAGGTGTCATCTGATATTTTTTCGTTTGTTTTAATCTTCTCGAAAACCACCGTAGTGATATTCAGGCTCTTATCTTTTGTTTTGACCTTTACCGGAAGATGAGTTTTTTCGTCTATCCACATTTCCAGGCTTTTGATTCCGAGTTCCTTCCGACGGCTTGGCCGAGTCTTGAGGAAAAGCCTGTCTGTGTTCTTCGGGTCTTTTTCATCAAGAGGTTTTAGTGACGGCTCGAAATATTCCAGCACATCCTCGCTTCTTTGGCCGAACGGTATGGGGAAGGGACCTTTGCCCAAGCGCAGCGCTTCGACCTGCTCACCGGCGGCTGCGACCTGGCAGTAGGTTATCTGTTTAATGTTGTGTTTCTTCAGTATCAGCCAGTTGCCGTCAAAAGCGACATCAACTTTATATCTAATGGCTCTGCCCGCTCCCTGTTTTAGAGTCTTGAAGTGCACACGGAACTTGGCTGAGTCTTCGTCGGTTTTCGTCTTATACGCCACCCAGCCGGTGCGGTTCTCGCTATCGCCGGTCTGTGGCATGTCGACGGTGTAGACTACGTCTGCCTGTATCGTCTTGTGCTTTTTGCCGGCGGCTTCGAGGTTATCGAGAACTTTTATAACTTCTGGCTCAACTGCCGGCTGAGTTTCAGTGGCTGGCTGAGAAGCGGGCTTTGAGGCTGGATGTATCGCAGGCTGCTTTGCTGATGTACAGCTGACGACCAGTAAAATTGCAAGACTTATCGCGTTTCGATTCATGAATCCACTCCAGTTGTTTTCTCATATTCAGGACAAAATTGACCGGCTTGAGGTTTGCCTTTTTTTGAGTTTTTTGAAAGATTTTTTGAAAGTTTATTATATGCCCACGGAATAACCCGCCCGATGGTAATCGCTGCCGGAAGGACTAAAAGGGCGACGACTGCAAGCCAGCCGAGGTTCCAGTGATAGGTAATAAAGGCGATGATGCCAAATCTGAAAAATCGGCCAATTAAATTCGCCCCTGCAAATGGAACCCTAGGATAGCGGTTAGTAATCGCCAGCATTCTCACGACATCGACTGGTATTGGGATCATATTAAAGAGGGCCAGAAGCAAAAATGGTGACCGTGAGAACCACTTAGCCGAAGCCTTGTATGTTTTTGTATGCCGCAGCTTTGCTATATGGCGATGTCGCATCATCCACGTGACAATGTGATATTCGTTGAGGTTGGCAATCGTTGAGCCCACTGCTCCAGCCGTTGCGACAACAAGCGTTGTCGTCCAGATGTCTCCACCGATGGCTGCCTCACGCGTAGCAATTCCCGCGACGATCCAGCCGGTCGGCAATGGGAGGAATGTGTTACAGACCGAAAGATAAAGTAAGCAAATCAGGATTTTTATCATCGGCGAAGTGGCAGAGAAGGTCGCCTGGGTGTCTTCAATCCAGCACGGCCAGTCCCAGCCTTCGTTATTGATGAGCATCAATAACGGCACGCCAGCTGCGAAGACAAAAGCTCCATAAGCAACCCACCACTTGCGACAGCTTACGTCGTCTGGCAGGTGCGGCTCGAAAAGAGCATGCTCAATTTTCGCTGTTGTCGATGATTTTTCCATCTTTCATTCGCACAATACGGTCGGCATAGCCGGCTGCCTCTGGAGAGTGTGTAATCATTACGATTGTCTGTTTTTCCTGACGGTTTATTTGTTTCAAAAGCCCCAAAAGGGCAGCACTATTTTCCGAATCCAGATTGCCGGTCGGCTCGTCAGCCAGGACAAGCGAAGGCGAATGCGCCAAAGCGCGAACAACCGCAACTCTCTGCTGCTCTCCGATTGACATCTTCGTCGGTTTACGCTTGGCGACATGCGACACACTGAGCTTTTCAAAAAGCTCATCAATACGGCCGTTTTCTTTGCAACCCCTTACCTGTAAAGAAATGTTAACATTATCTATCGCGCTTAGCACGTTCAAAAGATTGAAACGCTGGAAGACAAAGCCGATCCTGCTTCGGCGTAGTTCGTTCCCGGCTGAAACCGAATTGACTTCGCTGCCGTCGAAAAAGATCTTTCCGTCATCTGGTTGCGTCATTAAACCCAGCACGTGCAGCAGAGTGCTCTTGCCGCAACCGCTCGGGCCCATAACAGCCAGGAATTCACCTCTGCGAACAGATATATCCAGCCCGCGCAGGACGTGAACCCTCGCGGAATTTTTGCCGAAGGACTTGTGTAAACCCTCAGCCGTCAAGATGAAGTCATTGTTATCCATTATTCCAAAGTCAATGCCTCAACCATATCAACTCTCGTCGCCCGCCATGCTGGGTAAAAGGCGCTGATAACCGCCCCGACAAAAGCAGCTATTATCGCGATTAAAATCCAATGCCAGCTTATCGTAACCGTTAAAAGCGGTTTGGCCGTCTCGATAAGCCATGCCGAAAGAAAACTCAGGCCTATGCCTGCAACAGTTCCAGCTCCGGTAAGAATCATCGACTCAGCCAGTACCTGCCGGAGAATAAAGCTGTTTGACGCTCCACTCGATTTGAGTATCGCTATGTCACGTGTGCGTTGTAGCACCATCGTATAGAGCGTAATCATTATGAACAAAAACGCGATGACCAGTGCGACAACGTTGACTGTATCCACGTATAGATACATGATGCCGAATTTTTCAATGAGCATTCCACGGTAACGCTCTATGGGAACGACATCCTGTCTTGTCGTCTTTTTTATCGCGGCGGCAGCCGGGCCTATACTGACTCCGGATGCGAGTTTTACAAACATCAACGTGCTTTTGGTAATATCTCCGCTACCGAACAAAAACTGAGCCGTTCGCCTGGGCATGAACACTCGCGTCATTACTCCCGAAGGTGCAATGCCGACAATTTCCCATGTATGGTTAGCAGTAAATACCTTTTGGCCGACCTTGTAATTGCCGGCTGATGCAAGGCGGGCATCGATTACTATCTCCAGGCCGCTTCGTCCATCTTTGGATAGCTCGGATTCGTCTATTTCATCGAGAATTTCATCTTCATCGCTGTTTTCGCCAACAAGCAGTTCGCCTTCGATCCATTTGGCGAATTTGTTTTTGGGGTCGTAGATTCTTCCTTCGACGAGGCTGCGCCTGCCGGAAAGCATCTGCCATTGCTCGGGGCTGACAGCTGCGGTCATCTGGTCCTGGCCGCCAAGTTTTATAGGCCAAAGAAATACCGGCACTATGCTTTCAACGATATCCCCGTGTTTTTCGAGGATTTTCCGGGCGTACCGATCCGACAGGCCGCTACCGGATTTGTCCGAGGCGTTTTCGCCCCAGCCGCGGGGGAAGACAACCAGGTCGGCATCGACAGATTCCCATCTATCGGCGATTTCGTTGAGCGAGCCTCTGCTCAGGCCGCTGAGCGTTATTAGCATACACAGGCCGATTCCAATTCCCAGCGCGCTCAAGACGCTTCGCAGTTTATGGTGCAATATATTGGCAAGTGGTAGATAGGCCATTTGATTCTCAAAAGATTTCTAAAATCTCAAGTAGTTCAGAAAGTTTGCTGATAACGTAATCGGCTTGGTCGGCAAAATTCGGCCTGCCTGAAATTGCGAGCAAGACACTCTTAGCACCGGCTGCGTTCGCTGCTTCGATATCGTAACGGAAATCACCGATGCAAATCGTTCGTGATGGCTCAACATCCAGCTGGTTGCAGGCACGCAGGATTCCGTCGGGCTCGGGCTTAATCGGTCCGTTTTCTCTTGACCAGGTCAGGTCAAATTTCAGACAGTCGAATTTATTAAGAATAATCCTCATCGCCTCTTCAGCGTTGCGGGTAAGGAGGGCGGTTTTAAAGCCGGCCGCTCTAACCTTGCAGACGACTTCGCAGGCACCGGGGATGAGGACAGCTTCATGGGCACAGGCAACTTCCAAATCGACAAGCCATTGCTCAGCTCTGGCTCGCTCTTTGTCCGGCATTGCGGCGACCGCCTCGATTATGCCATCCTGCCCAACGATGCCCAACTGGGCCCGAATCGCCTTGAAGTCCAAAAGCGACTCGATAAGCGTGCCATCCATGTCAAAAATAACGGCGTCAAATTCGGGCATAATTTTTCCTGATTACAAAACCTGCTTGATGAAGAATTGTATCAGCTTGAATAACTCCCGGCAAAACTTGATAATAGCTTTTCTGGAAACGGCATATGAAAACCCGTGTAATTAAAGTTGGTAGCGATTCTCAAGCCCTAAAGGCGGCCCAGCAGGGCGCTAAAGCTTTGCAAGAGGGCAAATTAGTCGGTTTTGCCACCGAAACGGTGTATGGCATCGCAGCGGTGGCGAGCAACCTACAGACCATGGAGCGGCTGCGGGAGCTCAAAAGCCGTCCGGCGAGGCCTTTCAGCGTCCATATGGGAAGTGCTGATGATGTAAAAAGATATGTAAAAAAAATACCCGCCGCCGCTAGCAGGCTGATGGCAAAATCCTGGCCTGGGCCTATAACTGTGCTGCTGGAAACGGGCGGGACACTGGCAGAGAAAAAATTGCAGAAAGAAGGGCTTTCCGAAGTTCTATGCAGCGATGGTATAATAGGCTTGCGCTGCCCGGATGAGTTTGTCTCGCAGAAGATGCTTTCAGCTGTAGCCTCTCCGGTTGTGGCGCCGAGTGCAAATCTTGCTGGCGAGCCGTCGCCACGAAATGCCCAGGAGGTTCTTGGTTCTCTTGATGGAAAGATCGATCTGCTTATTGATAGTGGGCCGACAAAATACGGCAATGACAGCACGATTGTGAAATTCAGCTCAAGTGGCTTTAAGGTGCTTCGGCAGGGAGTCTTTGACGAAAAGAAAATCCGTGAACTAACGAAATGGAAATTTCTCTTTGTCTGCACCGGAAACACCTGCCGGAGCCCGATGGCCGGCGGGCTGGCAAAAAAGTTAATAGCGGAAAAACTCGGTTGTCGCCTTAGCGACCTCAAGCGAAAGGGCATTGAGGTAGAATCTGCGGGCATATTTACCGGCGATGGTGCACGGGCTACCCCTGAGGCAGTTGCTGCAGCCGGGATGTTGGGCGTGAACATTTCACGACATCGCAGCCAAAAATTGACTGCCGAGTTGATAAATTCTTCAGATTTTGTATTCTGCATGAGCGAGTTTCATGTGGATCAGGCGAGTCGCCTGAGTATTTCGCATCCGGACAAGATAATGCGTTTGGATTCCCGGGGCGACATACCCGATCCGATTGGTGGTTCGCAGGATATTTATCATCGAACCGCACAACGAATTGAAAAAGCAATAAAACGTCATTTGGATAAGGTAGAGCTATGAAGATAGCGCTTGGTGCAGATCATAGAGGCCACGCGGTTAAAGAAAAAGTTGCCATCCTGCTTAGTGAGCAGGGGCACGAAATTGTCGACATGGGCGCAAACAGCTCCAAGAGCTGCGACTATCCGGACATCGCATTTCCGGTAGCCAAAGCCGTTGCGGAAAAGAAGGCCGAAAAGGGCATTCTCATCTGCGGCAGCGGAATTGGAATGTCGATTTCCGCTAACAAGGTTCCGAATATCAGGGCTGCACTTTGTCATGATGAATTAACGGCTCAACTTTCGCGTAGACATAACGACGCAAATGTTCTTTGTCTGGCCAGCGACGTTCTGGGTGATGAACTGATACGCAGAATTGTCTCCAGTTGGCTCGAAAATGAATTCGAAAGCGGCGGCAGGCACGAACGCCGCGTGAGAAAAGTGGAATTCATCCAAAACGGACAGGACCCCAAAACTTACGACTCATCTTCCAACGGGCTTGCCAATAACGACGATAATTAGTTGCCTACTTCGTTGGGAAGGAGTTCAAATCCTCGTCGCTGCCGATTAAAAGAAGCGCATCGCCGGGCAAAATCTCCGTATCTCCCATAGGTACCGATATGACGTACTGGTGCGGTTGACCTTTTTCCACATTTTCGGTTTCTCTTCTGATTGCCACTACGTTTACTTTATATTTTTTGCGAACATCCAGGTCCAGGAGTGTCTTGTTGAAGAAGCTTTGAGGCGCTGCCACCTGCACGATGCTGTAGCCCTCAGCCAGAATAATCCGCTCCATTATCGACGGTGCCAAAAGCCGATGGCTCCAACGCTCAGAAGATTCCTTTTCAGGGTTGACGATATCGTCCGCGCCGACGCGCGAAAGTATCTGGCCGCGCGTGTTGGTCGTGGCCCGGCTGATGACTCGCCCAACGCCTATCTGCTTGAGAAGAACGGTAGTCAGGACGTTGGCTTCAAAGTCGGTGCCGATACCGACAATCGCGACATTGGTCTTGTCTATGCCCTGGGCACGAAGAGCCTCTTCGTCAGTGCTGTCCATACACACAGCCAGCGAGACGTTGTCGCGGATTTCTTCCACTTTGTCGCGCCGCCTGTCGACAGCGATAACTTCCGCGCCGGCTTCGCTCAGAAGTTTGGCCAGCCGCATGCCGAATCGTCCCAGTCCGATTATTGCAAAGCTTTCCATATTGTCACCCAACAAATACGTTTTCTCTCGGATACGTGTACTCTACCCGCCGCATCTTGAACGTCAATGCCATCAACAGTGTAACAGGACCGACGCGGCCGATAAACATTGCAGCTGTTACCACATTTTTCCCGAATACATTCAGTTCGTTCGTAACACCCGTCGAAAGCCCGACAGTGCCGCATGCGCTGCACGCTTCGAAAAACAGGTCTATAAATTTATACCCCGGACGCATCGCCATACACAATAGCATAGTTACGATGCACACGAGGGCGATATAAAGCACCGCCAGCGTTACCGATTTATTCAAAAGCTCAGCCGGCAGGGATCGCTTGAATCCTTCTATCTCGCTGCGGCGTCGCAACACCGAATAAACCGTCAAGACAAGCAGGGCGAGCGTTACGGTTTTCATGCCGCCGGCTGTGCTTGCCGGACTGCCGCCGATAATCATCAATCCGCTCATCCATAATTTTCCAGCATCGGAAAGTTCGTTCATGTCAATTGTATTGAACCCTGCCGTGCGGGCCGATACCGACTGGAAGACGGCTTGCTTCAAACGAGCCGAATCGTTCATGGTCGCCCAATCCGCTGCTGTCCTGAACTGCGGGTCGCCTTGCGGATGGCGGCCAATGACGAGGGCATTTTTATCAACCTTCGGTTCGACCGCAAGCAGTACAACAGCCCCGAGTATCAACAAGATCGCCGATACGCTCAAGACGACCTTCGAATGCAGTGACAGTCTCGGCCTTGGTGCAATTGTCTCGGCCATAATCCCGGGCCGGCCGAGTCTCGCATAAAACCTGCGAACCCATGCGACGACATAGCTGGCGAAATCCTGCAGCACGGGGAACCCCAGCCCGCCAAGTACGATAAGCGGAGCCATGACTCCCATTACCTGCCAGTGGTTTCGCAGCGGGCTAGCCCAGCCTTGCCCCACACCGGCCATCATGTTTCGGCCATAAAGCGAAAATCCGGCGTTACAGAAACTCGATACGCTGTGGAACACGCTGTCCCAAACGCCTTGAGCAAAGCTGACAGCCTGGCCCGCTTGCGGATGGGCGAACATCGGATAAAACAGCACTGCCCCGATAATCTCCACAATCAACGTAACCAATATCACGAAGACCACGGTTCGGCCAAGCTTGCCGCGGGTTTCCGCAGCTACGATCTGGCCCATCGCTTCCGAGCCGCGGACAGATAGCCCCTTGCCGATAAGCATCGCCAGCATCGTGCCGAACAACATAATGCCCAGCCCGCCGGCCTGAATCAGCAGCAGTATCACGCCCTGACCGAAGCGTGTGAAGTCGGCCCCGGTGTCGCGGACAACCAGCCCCGTTACGCATGTCGCGCTGGTAGCTGTGAACAGGGCGTCGATGTACGAAATCGGATTACCTTCCGGCGTGGCCACCGGCAACATCAACAGGCCCGAGCCGGCAACGCACAAAAACGCGAAGCTGCCGATAATCAGCCAGGTCGGATGAATACCGCTGCCGGCCAATTGCAGATTCGCACCCACCCCGCGCAATATCAGCGTGATGAGAATGTACGCCTGTGTGATTATCACGTACAGCGTCGCAGCCGAGAGAATCTTCGGCCGAATCTGATAGCTGATAAGCAGCGCAACGCCAGCCGCCCCCATCAACGCAAAGTCCATCCAATTGTGGCGGATATACGCGCCTCGCTGCCGGGCCAGCAGCCAACGCAGGAATCGGTCGAGTATGAATATCGCGACGATTACACCTTCGGCGATGTGAAGGTAGTCTTTCGATATTAACCTTTGCTCGCCAAAGCCATACTCCAGCGCCAATGCTGCCACCGCCGCCAAGGCCGTCAGGGCAAGGACGACATTCAGCACCATCGCAACTGCCCGCGGTGGGCCGGGCTTTTTCGCTGTTATGCCAATTGGTTTCATACTCGTTGCCCCCGGTTTCGGGCTACTTTTTATAGACGTCGTCCGGGTCGAAAATCTTCTCGCCGACAACATCCCAGTCGCCGGCCTCGTTGAGCTTGCGGTAGAAGCACGAATAGTAGCCCTTGTGGCAGGCTGCGCCGTGCTGGGCTACCTCGATGACGATCGTGTCCATGTCGCAGTCGGTGTAGATGGCCTTGACGTCCTGCGTGTGGCCGGACGATTCGCCTTTCATCCAGTATTTCTTGCGGCTGCGAGACCAGAAGTGCGTCTTGCCGGTCTTGACCGTATCGAGCAGGGAGGCCTCGTTCATGTACGCCATCATGAGCACCTGCCTGGTCTTCTCGTCCAGGCACACAGCCGGGATCAGCCCGTGTGCGTCGTATTTCAGATTCTTGATTGTTTCTTCCAACTTGCTCACTGTCTTCTCCAAAAAGGCTACTAAAACTCTTTCCCAAAAATCAGTTAGACATGCTAACCCAGCCGCCGGGCCCGGTCAAACCCGCATCTGCCCGAAACTGCCCGAAACTGCCCGAATCTGCCCAATTCTGCCCGATTCTGCCCGATTCTGCCCAATTCTGCCCAGTTCTGCCCAGTTCTGCCCAAAACTGCCCAGTTTTGAAATGGCTTAAGCAATGGCTGTTGATGGGGTTGTGTTCGATATCGCTTATTAAATTGTCAAATTATCAAAAAACCGGAATTTTTTGGGAAGGATAGTCCTTCCATATATACCCGCAAAAAACGCCACTTCGCGCGCAATGCGGTAACATAATCCACAGATTACACGGATAAGTCCCGACCGGGCCATGAAAAGAATTTTTTGGGATTTCTTCAGTAGGCTCAGCCTACGACTAGTTTCATCGGTCCCAACATGTTTTGTCCGGGGCCTTATGTTTGACCCTAGGCGCATACAAATATTTATAGTTCGGACTAAACTTGTTAAGAAACTTGAAAGGATTCAAACCAGTTGTTTCCAATTTATGGTTAATTCATACTATTAGACCACCTATGACTTTATTCATTTGCTTTGCTGCAGAAGGGGCTATTGGCTCGGTTTTATGTGAACCAAGAATCTCGTTGGCCTGCTCTTTCAACTTCACATCCATCGTCTTACTCCCCAACTTCTCCCAGTTGGCGTAATTAGTCCGATCCAGAATCTTCGGAAAGTACGCTTCTTTACGGAAATGCTTTAGAGTGTGATCATGCGTGAGAAAATCCCCGGTCGTACCGACAGAATTGATCACATCTACTGCGAGAGTGTCGTTATCGACGGTCACGCCCCTGGCGATGTGCTTGGCCATCCCGATAGCTTCATCTGTCAGAATGTACATCTCGTAGGAGGTTATCAAGGCGGACTCGAGGAATCCGATGTCGTGGATAAGGTTTTGGCCGGAAAGTGTAGCCATCAAGGCCGAGAACCCGACTTCGAGCCCTGCTTGTGCGTCGACTCTCTTGGCGTCACTGCAACCGCACGTTCCGAACATCGGCAGTTGGTAATGATGGGCCATGCAAGTAAGTGCCGAGCAAAGTTGATGGAGTTCAGGCGACCCGTAAGGAGAAATCATTGTTCGCATGTCAAGCAGATACAGTACACCGCCGAATACGAACGGCGCGCCCGGATTGGCGAGTTGGTGGATGACCAGCCCACTCAGAGACTCCGCCGTTGCCTGGACAAGCATTCCTGCCCCTGTAGCCGGGGCGGTGGCTCCGCCAAGTGGGCATGGTGTGAAAACAATCGGGATTCTCATTCGAGCAGCATGGATGAGTTTGTCGGTCGACTCGGGCATGTGCTTCAGCGGCGACGTCGGTTCGGCATACAGAAGGATAATGGGCTTGGCTTGCAGTTCATCCAGTCCTCCGGAAACGGCTGCTGCAAGATCTATGGAGGCCTGGAATGTCTGCTTGTTGTGGGCGGTGAAGACAACCGGCTTGACCGTATTCCTCAGAGTTACCTCCATTTCATAAACATCTGCGATAGATTTGGGCCGATCCGAAATAATTCCCACAGGCATTACAAAATCAAAGTTCTCTAAAGAGTCAAGCACCCTCGCACCATTGGCAACGTCTTCATATGTGCATTGCCGTTTTTCTTCTGTTTTCCTGTCTAAAATAAACGGGCAGTCAGACCCGGTCCCAAATGACGTCTTCCAGCCTTCAAGAAAACACCGCTCCTGACCGAGCCGATCGTGCAAAGTTATGGATGACGGCGCACTCTTTAGAGCCTGCTCTACGAGTTTCGATGGAATAGTGATTGCGTCATTGCTGGAGGTTTTGCAGCCGGCGTCAAGAAGAAGCTTGCGGCCCTCTTCTGTATGAATGGCGATCCCCGTCTGCTCGAGTACTTGTAAGGCGGCGTTATGGATCTTTGAAATCGAATTATCATCCAGAACGCGCACTCGCACTGAAGGTTCAAAAGGTAAGGTTCCCATGGCATTTTTCCTTTTCAGAGGTTTTGTATTCTTTCCTCAATGGGTAGATATTAGGAACAAATCACCCATAAAGGATAATAATGAAAACATTTGAAGGTTCTTCAAATGTGCTCGGATGAGTTACAGATGAGTGAAATTAGATGTGTGTGCCATGCCCGCCACCGCCATGGCCGGCGCCCATATACAAAAACCTGATTGTTGTGATGCCGATGGGCATATACTTCTCCAAATTTAACACTATTGACGTTAATGCAAGATGGCAATTACTTCAAGAAAAACTTGCGTGAATTTACTTTTATGTGTTCGAGAGGGAAGTGTGGGCATGCTTGCCCGTCAAATTACTATGCGCCGGCCAGTAAATTCAATCTGCCTGCGTAGGCTTTGATCATTTCGCGGCGGAGTTGTTGGTTGTGGGGAGCGTTGAGGCCGGGGTCGTCGTTGACGATATCAAACGCATCCCGCCGGGCCAGACGAAGCAGTTCGAAGTCTTCTATTAAATCGGCAACTTTGAGTTCCGGCAGGCCGTGCTGGCGCGTGCCGAAGAATTCGCCCGGGCCGCGGATTCGCAAATCTTCCTCGGCTATCTTAAAGCCATCCGACGTCGCTTCCATAACTTCAAGCCGCTGCTTTGCTATCGGGTTACTCGGCGAGGCTACCAGAATACACGTCGCGTCATGTATCGACCGGCCGATGCGGCCGCGAAGCTGATGCAACTGCGCCAGGCCGAAACGTTCCGCGTGCATGACGACCATGACATTTGCAGCGGCTACGTCCAGGCCGACCTCGACAACCACAGACGCGACCAACGCCTGAATCTCGCCGGAGTGGAACTTTTGCATGGCGGCTTCTTTTTTCTCAGCCGGCATCTGACCGTGAATAAGCCCCACACGGAAATCATTCAACGCGCCCGTTGCCAGTTCCTTGTAGGCGTCTTCAGCCGCCGTCAGCTCCAGCTGCGGAGACGGGTTCACCAGCGGATAAATAAAATACGCCTGTTGGCCGGCCGCTAATTTCTCGCGGACCAGCTTGAGCACATCCGGCATCTGCTTTTCGGTCTTCACTTTGGTTTCGGTAACGCCCCGGCCGGGCGGCAGAGAGTCGATCAGCGAAACGTCCAGATCGCCAAACACCGTCAATGCCAGCGTCCGGGGTATCGGAGTAGCTGTCATTACAAGATAATGCGGCGCAAAGCCCTTGCCGCGAATGGAACTCCTCTGCTGGACGCCGAATTTGTGCTGCTCGTCCACGACGACCAGGCCAAGCTGCGAGAATTTTACGCTCTCGCTGATAAGTGCGTGCGTGCCGACGATGATATCTATCGAGCCGGTCGCCAGGCCGTCGAGTATGCGATTGCGGTCTTTTGCCTTCTGCCCGCCGACAAGCAGGGCTGTGCGGACCTTCGAGCCTTCGAGGTAGCCGAGGACTTTTTTGTAATGCTGTGAGGCGAGGATTTCCGTCGGGGCCATGATGGCTGCCTGCTTCCTGTTGGCCACGGCCAGCAGGGCACTGTAAAGCGCGACGACGGTCTTGCCCGAGCCGACATCGCCCTGAATCAGACGGTTTGCCGGCCGCTCCCGCCGCAGGTCGGTTGAGATTTCCTCAACGCAGCGGTTCTGGGCGTCGGTAAGTTCGAACGGGAAGCGTGCGCGGATTCGCGAGTCTATCTCGGCTGAATTTTTCAGAGCATAGGCTGGGCGGGAAATTTCCTTCATACGCATTATGGCGATACCGAGTTGCATCAGCAGGCACTCGTCATAGGCCATTCTCCGCCGGGCCATTGCCCAGTGGTCTTTATCTTCCGGTCGGTGCATTGCGGGCACGGCGGCGGGGCGGCTCAGCAGGCCGCGCTGCTCCAGATATTGTTTGTTGAACCACTGCGGCAAAAGGTGCTGGGCCTGGGGCAGGACGTTTTTGATTACCTTGCCAATTATCGCGCTGGTGAGTTTCGCACCGGCTGGGTATACCGGCAGCAGTTCGTCCTGGTCGAGTTGAAGGCCTTCGACGTCGAAAAGAACCTGGAAGGTGGGATTGATGAACTGGAGTTTGCCTTTATATGTGCCCACCTTGCCGCTGACGGCCAGGAACAGGCCCCTGGATATCTGGTTTCGCAGGTAGCCGCCGTGAAACCATTTTACATCTACGCTGGCCGAACCGTCGTCGAGTGTGCACTGGAAGAATGGCATACGGCCGATGGGCTTGTAGCCGACTTTCGTTACCTCGCCGGCGATGGTGGCTGTCGGCTCGTCGCCGCGGAGAGTATCTATCGGCTGGGTCTGGCGGCGGAGGTCGAAGCGGCGTGGAAAGTAGGTCAGCAGGTCTTCGACGGTTTCTATTGAGAGTTCGGCGAGTTGTTTGGCGCGGACCGGCCCGACGCCTTTTACATACTGTACGGGGGTATCTAGCTCAATCTGGCCCACGGCGGCGGTTACTTTTCCGAATTGAATTACATTCAAAGCACAATAAAAAATCTAAAAACTGGAAACTCAGGAATGATGATACCAAGGCACCCCCGCAAGTCAAGTGGCGGGTTAGCTTGGCCATCCCTCCTTGCCGATGAGCCTTACGAACCGCACGTCGCAGTATTCATGCTTGATGATCTTATCGCCTTTCTTTTGGGTAGATACGAGCACCTGATAGTCCGGCCCGCCGACAGGCATGACAATCCTGCCGCCTTCGGTGAGCTGTTTTATCCAGGCCTGCGGCACTTCGGGAGCGGCAGCCCCACAGATAATGCCGTCGAAAGGCGCCTCGGTCGAATAGCCAAGCGTGCCGTCCCCGGTCCAAACCGTTACGTTTTCAAAGTTCAGCCACGCCAAAGACGCCATCGCCTGTTCCGTGAGTTGCTCGATCCGCTCGACGGCGTAGACATGCTTGACCAGCCTGGCTAGTATTGCTGTCTGATATCCGCTGCCGGCCCCGACGTCGAGTATGCGATGGTGCGGCTGGGGGTGAAGCGCCTGCACCATGAGTGCCACCACATAAGGCTGAGAGATGGTCTGGCCGTAGCCAATCGGTACGGGGCGGTCTTCGTAGGCCTCGTACATACGGTCTGGCGGGATGAAAATTTCACGCGGGATTTCACGAAAAGCTTTGAGAACTTTTTCGTCCGTGATTCCGCGGGCCCTGAGCTGAGTTTTTACCATCACATTGCGAACTTCAGCGAGATTTGCTTTTTCTGCTTCCATATCAATAATATTATAAGGTTTTAATGTTGCCCGCGGCCATCCGCGTATCTGGGATAAAAACTATGGCGAAACTTCAACTTGTGACATTACTTACGGACTTCGGTATGAGCGACCCATATGTGGCCGCTACGAAAGGCGCGATATTACGCTCGTGCCCGTATGCGAGAATCGTAGACATTTGCCACAATGTGCCGCCGCACGACATCGTGGCCGGTGCGTTTGTTCTGGCACAGGCTGCGCCGGAATTTCCGCCAGGCACGCTGCACGTTGTGGTTGTCGATCCGGGGGTAGGCACGCAGAGGCGGATTCTGGTCGGTAAGTTTGACGATCAGTTTTTCCTGTTTCCCGATAACGGCGTGATAACCCTCATAGCCCAAATGCTTCCGATGCAGGGGATTTACTCGGTGAGAAACACGCAATATTTGCCGGTCGAGGATGTTTCAGCGACATTCCATGGCCGCGACTTGTTCGCACCGATAGCGGGGCATATACTCAACGGCCTGAATATCGAAAAACTCGGCCCGCCACCGGAGACGTACAAGTTGCTCGAACTTCCTGTCGTTGGCGAAAATGAAAACGAGCTGACAGGCGAGGTGATTTATGTCGACCAGTTCGGTAACCTCATTAGCAATATCTCCGAGGAGATGGTCAGCAAGAGATGGGACAATCTTACATCGCTGCAACTGAGCTGCGATGGCAAGGAGGTCGGGCAGTTCCAGGGAACGTATGGTTTTGCCGAGAAGAATCAGCCGCTGGCGTTGTTTAATTCGATGGGGCTGGTGGAGATTGCCGTTAATTGCGGCAGCGCGGCTGAATATTTCAAGGCTGGCGTGGGAGCCAGGGTGGTTTTAAGCGAAAGACCTATGGAGAGGTAATGGCAGAAGGTTCAGATAAGGTCAAATCCGGCGAGTTGCTAAAAAAACTCGATAAGGAATATCTCTGGCATCCATTCACGCCGATGAAGCAGTGGCTTGATGGCGACCAGCTTGTTATTGACGAAGCGGAAGGTTTTGAACTTATCGACACGGAGGGCAGGCGGTATATCGACGGCTTCAGCAGCCTTTGGTGCAATCTGCACGGTCATCGTGTTGAGCGAATAGATACCGCCATCCGCGAGCAGTTGGCAAAGGTAGCTCATACGACGCTTCTTGGCTATGCTTCGCCAGCGAGTATCGAGCTTGCTGAGCGTCTGGTGCGAATCACTCCTGCCGGGCTGGACAAGGTTTTTTACAGCGACAGCGGCGCCACAGCCGTCGAGATAGCCATCAAGATGGCCTACCAGTATTATCATAACCTTGGGCAGAGGAAGCGCCGGCGTTTCATCGCGCTGAAAGAAAGCTATCATGGCGATACGATCGGCTCGGTCAGTGTCGGCGGGATGGAGACGTTCCATAACATTTTTAAGCCACTTCTATTCGAGACCACTTTCGTTGATACGCCGAACACCTATCACCACCCGGCCGGGGATAATGCCGCCGAGGTTGTGCTGGGCCAGATTGAAACGGCTCTTACTGAGGCGCCCGGAGAATATTGCGCTGCAATCGTCGAGCCACTCATCCAAGGGGCAGCTGGCATGTTGACGCATCCGAAAGGCTTCCTGAAAAAACTCAGGGAGCTGACTTGCAAGCATGACGTTCTTTTAATCACCGATGAGGTTGCAACAGGCTTTTGCCGCACCGGAACACTTTTCGCCTGCGAGCAGGAGGGCGTTTCACCGGACCTGATGTGCCTTGGCAAGGGTTTGACCGGCGGTTACCTGCCGGTGGCAGCTACAATGGCGACGCAGCAGATTTTTGACGCGTTTTGCGGGGAGATATCAGAGGGCAGGACTTTCTATCACGGCCATACCTTTACGGGCAATGCGTTAGGTTGTGCGGCTGCGGTGGCGAGCGTAGATTTGATTTTCGAATCCGGCCTGTTGGATAAGCTACCAGAAAAGATAGAGCTTATCACCAGCCGATTAAGCGAGCTTTCCGAGCATCCCAATGTCGGCGACATTCGCCAGTGCGGTTTTATGGTAGCAATAGAACTTGTCGCCGACCGCAAGAAGAACAAACCTTTTGATCCGAATTTGCGAATCGGTGCTGAGGTTTGCTCAAAGGCGAGAAATCACGGTATAATCATCCGGCCGCTTGGCGATGTTGCAGTGCTTATGCCCGCACCGGCGATGGATATGGAAACTCTGGACAGACTTCTTACTGGCACGATAGCGACTATAAAAGGATTTTTCAGAATAGTTCGATGAGCATACTGACTGATTTCGATATCTCCGGTTATCCGGAGCTGCCCAAGGTAGCGGGGCTTTTCATTACCGCCACGGATACTGGCGTCGGCAAGACGCTCGTCAGTGGGGCGATAGCAAAATCCCTCCGCAGCCGAGGGATTAATGTCGAAGTTTTCAAACCCGTTGCCAGCGGTTGTCAGCGCAGCGGGGGAGAATTGATAAGCCCGGACGCTGCCTTCCTGGCTGCCTGCTGCGAATCGAATCGCACGCTCGATGAGATAAATCCGGTTCGCTTCGCATTGCCACTTGCCCCGAATGTCGCAGCCCAGCGAGAGGGTAAGCAGGTCGATTTGGACGCGATTTTTGCCCAATATAACCGGCTGGCCGAAGAAGCTGACATAGTAATAGTCGAAGGGGTTGGGGGATTGCTTTGTCCGCTAAGTGATGATTTCTGGGTGATTCATCTTGCCAGAATGATGAACCTTCCGCTGGTGGTCGTTGCAAGGGCTGGCCTTGGAACAATCAATCACACGCTGCTTACGCTACACGCGGCACGCTGCGCCGGCCTGGCTGTGGCGGGGGTAGTCATAAACGGTTATCCGGTAGAGGGGGAGCAACAACTTGGCAGGCTTTTGGGGGCAGATGTAAACGCTCTTCCGCAATCTATTGATGATATCTCGATAATGACCAACCCTACCCAAATCGCCAGTAGGGGTAATGTCGAGATACTCGCAATCGTGCCGCAGGAAGCGTCAAATTCTATCGAGTACGCAACGCTTGGGCCTGACACTCAATTCGCGATAGATCAGGTTCCATGGGAAAAGCTCGCGAGGTGCTAATTCGAGCTTTTTGTGATTTCCCCGTTCGGATTTGGATACTGGAAGTATTTTTTTATCACGTCCATCGCTGGCTTACCGCATGGGATATAGGAGGTGTCTTCCGGGCCGATTTTCTGTGAGGGGTGATTCCGCCATTCCCAAATAAGATAGCCCGCGAGGATCTTTTCGTTTGCCCAGGTCTGAAAGAACGCCTCAAAACATGCAGCCTGAGTTTGCGGGTCCGGGTCTTTTGGCGACTCGTAGTAGTTCCAGGGATATTTAGCTGCGGTTACCTGATTCGGCCAGCCTACCTCAGTGAAAAGAATCGGCCGATCTATTGTGCTTTGCCAGGAAATCAATTCAGTTTTTATCGCCTGCCACTTTTCAAGAAGCGATTCAAGTGTAGGCTTTTCGCCATCAGAAAGTTCGTAATAGCTGGTCATCCCGATCATGTCCAGGTCGTCCCACCACTTGACGGGCATGTAATGATCCCAGTTGGCAGAATAGCTGACAAGCCCGCCAACGTGTTTGCGAACCCTCGCAATGAGCTTTCGCCATTGATCTTCCTGCTTTTCGGTAGAGACAAGTTCCGAGCCGACCATGAATACGTCGGCATTGGTCTCGCCGGCGATGTAGGCGTAGTGCATGACGTAATTGGTGTAGTCTTCCCACCATGAATCCCAATTCGTTGGGGCGATCTTGCCTCGCCATTCTCCCGGTTTGGGGTTTTCCAGAAGCACTATTGGCATGATCACCACTCTCAGATTGAGATCGTGAGCGAGGTTGATAAGAGACCTGAGCCGCTGATCTGTCGGAGATTTTCTCCCATCGATGAAAAGGCTTGTCGATGAGCAGTTTTCCTGCCATGCATTTATCGCGAAACATATTGAATTGGCGCCGGTCTGTGCGATTTCCCTTACGTATTGCTCGAAGGGGTGGTCGGGCGAGCTGTTGTGAAGCTGGAGCGAAATGCCCCTGAATTCGCCGACATTTACAGACCTTGTGGACGTGGCAGCTGGTTTTGACTCTGGCGTCGGGTTTTTGACCTCTTCTCCGCTGAGAAGCTGATAACCGACAATTATTCCAAGTATCAGAATAAACGTAGTCAGTATTGCAATCTTGTCTTTCTGCATGGATCTCGCTTTTATTATTTTGCCATAACGATCCGGCCTGCTTGACCGGCGGTTCCATGAAAGTATAATAAAAAACGCGGCGCATGTCTTAGCAAATTGGATTCATTTCATTTTACAGGAGTATTGTTATGCCGGAAGATAATATACCTCCTCTGGAGCCCATCGAAGAGGAACCGCAATCACTTGAGCCGGACGAACCAGAGGCCGGGGAGCAGGAATTGCCGGAAATTACGCATATTCCGGTAAAACCAAAAGAGCCGGAAAAGCCCAAAGAAGAAATACTTGAGCCTTTAACTCTTGTCGAAGGAGATGAAGAGCCGGGCGTTTCCAAGGTGAAGGCTCTGCGCACGGCTGCAATGGGTGGCAAGAAGATCGAATTCAAGAGACCACTTAATACTGACGGTTCTGGTGCGACACGATTCAAGTTGTTCCATTCAAAGATAGCGTTATCTTCCCTGGAGCATATGGAAGATATGATTAATGAGTGGCTTGAAAGCGACAAGATAGAGGTAAAAGATGTCGGCCACGTTATAGGAATAATGGAAGGCAAGCGGCCTGAGCCTAACGTTCTTGTGATGATCTGGTATTAATCTTCAACCCTTAGCGGTACGTTTATTTTTCTGTCTTGGGTTCTATCGGAATATGAAGCGTGAATTTCGAACCATGGCCGGGTTCGCTTTCCAGAACCAGACGACCGCCCATCAAGCTGGCAAGTTCCTTTGAAATCGCCAAACCCAATCCGGTTCCAGCGGATTCTTTGGTGAGAGTCTTATCCAGCTGATGAAACTTCTCGAATACCATTTGCTGGTCAGCTTCAGCTATGCCCGGGCCGTTGTCTTCTACGGAAATTGCCACTTCATCGGATTCCCCGCCATTTTGCATGGAGTTGCCAAGTTCGGTCGAAAGCGTTATACGCCCACCGGCAGGAGTGAATTTGATAGCGTTTGAAAGCAGGTTATAAAGCACCTGCTGGACCTTTCCGCCGTCAGTTGTAACAAGCGGTAAATCCTCAGCCAGCTTTACCTCGAGTTCCAGCTGTTTCTTCTGGGCCTGTGGGTTCATCAACGCTATAAGCGTCTCGCATGTGTCTGTGATAGAAACCTTGTCAAAACGCACCTCAGCCTTGCCAGCTTCAATTTTTGCCAGGTCAAGAATCTCGATAATCATGTTCAGCAGATTCTTGGCAGCTGAGTTGATGTTTTTGCCGTATCTTGCGATTCGCTCGTCCGTCGATTCACTTACTAAATCGGCGAAACCGAGAATGCTATTGAGCGGTGTTCGCAGCTCATGCGACATGTTGGCCATGAACTCTGTTTTTACCTTGTTCGCCTGGAAAAGCGTTACATTCGACTCTTCCATTTCGCTCAGTTTCAGGTCCAAAGCCCGGTTGGCGGCTCGGAGCTTGTTGTGCTGGTCCTGTATTCCGTCGAGCATCTCGTTAAAGCTGTCCCCGAGCCGTTGAAGCTCATCAGATGTGTTAATGGGGCTTCTGACGGTCATATCCCCGTCGGCAACTTTGTCCGTAAGTTCGTTTAATATGCGGACCGGCCGAAGCACGAGTCTGTGGGTAATAACGGCGAACAAAATCAGCGCCAGCACGGCGGCAAGAAAGCCGCCGACTACGAACGCTCCGCGTGTGTACCACATCAATATTCCCGCTGAGGCCTCGATTGGAATGGTTAAGTCTATCAGTCCTGCAAGTTGGCCCGGCTGATATTGAAGATTCACCGGCGCCGCATCGCCGTGGCAGCTCATGCAATCCTTATCCATGTGAACGGCCTGAAGGAAACGATACGTCGGTTTGCCGGGCTCGTCCTCGACCTCGAACATTATCAATTCCCTGTCCGGGTCTTTTGAGAAGGTTTTTAACGCCCGCTTCGCGGACGAGTCGAGCGGCCTTTGAGTTGTCATGTCGTTTTTAAGTTTTATAAACAGCGGACCCTTGCGGCCGTGGGGTTCGTTTTGGGGGGCATGGAAGGAGACGATATCGCTTTTTTCGTCCTCGGCCCGGTCGCGTGTTTCCTGGCGGGAATGATAAAGCTTCCATTCATTCTGCCGCAATCGCATAAGCTCAACAGCCGGCTGCTGGGCGCTCTGCTCGGTGAGCATTTCGAGAAAGTACCACGGAACGATCAACGCTACCGCGATAATCCCAAGCGCCGACGCGCCGAAAAGGACGCGGAACTTGGTTGCGAGCGATATTTTAACGAATTGCTTTGCCATCGGCTGACATTCTACGTTAAGGGGGGCGTCAATGGAAGATGCCGCAAGCGCCTTCAGCGGTTGCGCAAATATGTTTCCCGTATGGCCCGGAGCGTATAACCGGACTCATTCAACCGGCGGATGAGCTTAATCCGCTTGATAAGCTTATCATTAAAGAACCGCCCGGCGCTGCCTTTTTTACGCACCGGTGTTATCAGGCCGATCATTATGTAGTACTCGATCGTCTGTTTACTTGTTCCGGCTGCTTCGGCGGCCTGCGAGATTCGCATAAGCTTTTTTTCAGTCTTCTTTTTGGTCATTACTGATTGCATCCAAAAGATTTATCGCCAATAAAGGCCAAAAAACTTTAGCTTTGCTGTCTGGCCGCTATATAATTCTGGTATGAATACACTTAAGACCGCTTTATTTGAGAATCCCACCTATATTTACATCGGTCTGGCCTTCGTTTTCATTATCCTGCTGGCGATATGGCACGAGAAGCGTTCGAAGCAATGGCTGCTGATTTCGCTGATTCCGCTTGTGCTAGCTGGGCTTGTGTTTTTGCTTGCTATGCTGGTAAAGACCGACCGCGAACAGATTGTTCTGGCCGTGAAGGAGATAGCGGTGGACGTCGAGGCCGGCAGTGCAGACAAGGGGGCGTTCTACCTCGACGAGAGTTATCGGGGTTTCCACGGTTCCAAGCCGGCCCTTGTCATGTTTGCCGACCTGGCAATTAAACGCTACAAAATCGGCAACGTGAGGATTCAGAAGCTCAAAGTGGACGTCGAGGACTCCAGGGCAAAATCGCGTATCGTAACAATTCTGGATTTCGCGGCCGAAGGTATGGAAGGCAAGACTTCGATAATCTGGAACCTCCACTGGATAAAACGCGAAGACGGCTGGCGAATTATAGAGATTGAAGAACCGCAGGAAGGCCTGGAACTGATGTAACAGGGGATAGGCTAAAGCCCCAACAGCTTCGCTGTGTTCGCAAAGAGTATTTTCTTTTTTTCTTCTTCGGTCAATCCGAGTTTCTCGATACGGGGCAAATCTTCCTTTGGACTGGCCCATGGCCAATCCGTTCCGAACATAACTTTCTCAATGCCGTGAGCGAGGATTATTTCTTTTACGCGCTGGGGCTCGAGAAATTTCATACATTGAGACGTGTCCAGGTAAACATTTGTACCAACCAGATATTTTTCCACCTGGTCCCATCTCTGGAATCCACCAAGATGCGCCGCGATTAGCTTTAGGTTGTTAAATCTGTCTATGACATTTCGGATTCTCACAGGATCAGCCCGGTCGTCGTCAGCCGAATAGCCGATATCGCGGCCGCAATGTATCTGAACAATCAGGTCATTCTCAGCAGCTGCGCCATAGATGTCGTCCATTCTTGTTTCGTCGGCTATGAAATTCTGGAACATCGGGTGCAGCTTA
Organism: uncultured Planctomycetaceae bacterium; assembly: GCA_964401835.1. Taxonomy (GTDB): domain Bacteria; phylum Planctomycetota; class Phycisphaerae; order SM23-33; family SM23-33; genus CAYNZP01. The sequence continues at coordinate 117,900 of CAYNZP010000003.1, read as the reverse complement.
ATTCCCGCAATGCCTTCATCGGCAAAACGCTTAATCCATTTGGTAGATTTTTTGTTTTCCGGGTGAACGGACATAAATGGTTCAAGTCTGTCAGAGCGTATTTTCCTGGCCCATTCCAGAATCCCTTTTTCCTGGGTTGGTATCGTTACGACGGGGGAGACTATCGATATATCGATATCGGATTCGTCCATGGACCTCAACAGTCCATCTACAGTGCCGTCGCCTACTGTTTTCCATTCGGCCATGTCTTCGAGCTTTTTAATCGCTCGCTTGGCTATGTTGTCCGGGAATGCGTGTGTATGTATGTCAATTATGTTCATTATCGCAGGAGTATAACGCACCTGGCTTTTTCAGGCAGGAGAAAACTTTTGTAATAGTTCTCGAAGGTTTTTCCTTTTCCAATTGGTTTAATGCCCGCCATTTCATGGCGGGTAAGTGGCAAAGCCGAAAAATTATTGAGAACCATTATGGCACTTAACAAACCTTGCGAGCACTGTAGGTTTGGTTAGGGATAGGGCGATAGAAAAAACCTGGGCGTTTTTGTCCACATCTTCTTTTTGAAAGCGTAGTTATAAAATATTTTTTGGGTTTTTCCTTTTTTTCTTTTGACATTCGCCGCCATCTAACGCATTTTACATTTTACAAAACGTAAAAATAAAAGATTGGCAGGAAAATGCAGGATCCATATCAGAAAACCCAGTCTTCCAGCGCAGTTGAGAATTCTTTCAAAGGAAGCTTTGAAGCCTCACGAAGTAATTCAGGCGGGGGCGAATTCTTTGAAGGAACTCCACGTCAGATTTCCAGCCAGAAACGGCGAAGGCCGATTCCTCCAAAGCTCTATCGCATCGGAGAGGTTGTGGACTATTCCGGCGTCAGCCGACAGACCATCCATAATTACACCACGATGGGGCTTTTGCACGAGAGCAAATGGACAGCTGGCGGTCATCGGCTATATGACGAGAATGTTTTTGGCAGGCTCGACAAGATATCCGAGCTTAAAAATAAAAATACGCCGTTAAAGGATATTCGCGAGTTTTTTGAAAGGCTGGATGAGGAATCAGCATAATTGCCATAACCAAGCTGGAAAGTATTTGAGTTAGCCACGGTCAAGGAGGACCGGGCAAAATGCAATTAAAGTTACAAAAAGTTCTAAAAGCACTTACCACGCCAGCCGGTCGCAAGAGGCTTTGGATGCGGATGGTCCTGCGGGGCCCTGCGATGAACAGGCGCAAGGTTTTGTTGGCCGTTGGTCTGGTTCTGCTCATCATCTCTGGTAGTCTCTGGCTTGGCTGGGGCACTTCGGCTGAATCTTTCGTGCAGGTTTCAGACAAAAGCCTCTCCAGTAGCCAACTTGCCACCGCCAGGCGTTTACTGTCTCAGCGGGGTATTAAATCTCAAGTCAAACAGGGAAGGTTGCTCGTGGCACAATCTTTAGTGCCGAAAGCGAGAAAAATCATCCAGCAGGAAGTTGGCTCCGGTAGTGATGCCATTTCATCACTCAAGAAATTCGCCGATGGTAATGACATCTGGGCCAGCGAAGCCCAGAATCTCAAGCGCTGGCAGGCGGCAAAGATGTCCGCCTTGAGCGAACTGATAAGCCAATTCACACAGGTTGAAAAAGCCACGGTCATGTTCGAGGCTGGTTCGCCAAAGCGTCTTGGCAAGGTTGAGGTTCCTCCGCATGCAGCCGTCCATCTGGTCATGGACGAAAAGCATGTTCTCACGGGAGAACTGGTAACCGCCATTGCGGATCTGATTGTAGGCAGTGTCAGTGGAATGCAGCGACGCAATGTTCGCATTATCGACAGCAGCGGAAAGAGCTTTGTCATTGGTGATGAAGACACATCGGAAATTACGGCTCAATATCAACATCTAAAGGCAGCTGAACAATATTATGCTCAAAAAATCAAAACAGCCCTTCGCTATATTGATGGTCTCATTGTTACTGTTAGTGTTGCAAAAGACAGCTCAACGGTAAAATGCTCATCAGCAGCTGTGACGGTGCCAAGGAGTTATCTGCTCTCGCTTCAAAGAAAGGTCCTTGGTGCAGATAGCAAGGCCGATACAAAGCCCGCTCAGACATTTGCTGCAGCGCAGCTTGGCCGGATTCAACGGGCAGTGATGAATGTTATTGGCACCGAAGATTCTGCTCTGGTTAAAGTTGATTGGTACTATGACGAACAAGGCCAGGCCCAACGCGCTGATAGCATCGCACTGGCCAAGTCATGGCTGAGGAACAATTACTCCTCTGCCGCTACGATATTTGTCCTGGCTTGTGGCTTGTTGTGTGGAATTTATATTCTCAAGATAAGGCGAAGAAGTGCTCTTGAGTCGCCCCAGTCAAGCCAGCAAGATATTCTTCATACTTCAAGGTCAGCTTCTTTGACTAACGCTGATGCCTTCAGAATGCTCCAGCAATCGCCGATTGAGGATATCGTTCATTTCATTCAGACAGAGCATCCGCAGACAATCGCGTTGGTATTGTCGCACTTGTCTTCTGCCAATGCAGCTGAGGTTTTTGCGGCGTTGCCGGCACCGAGACAGGTCGATGTTACCCGACGAATCGCAAATCTTGACAATATTGATCCCGACGTTGTCCGTGAAATAGCTAAAAGCATCTCGCAGCGTCTCGGGCGTGTGTCAGCAAGAGGTGAGAGCGTCTCCGGCGGGCTCGAAGTTGCGGCAGAGATCCTTCGCCACGCTGGATATGCCGCGGAAAAGAATGTCCTCGAAGCATTGGGCGATAAAGAACCCGATCTGGCCGATTCTATCCGTCATCGACTGCTGGCCTTTGAAGATATAACCCATATGCCCATCGATTCACTTGGGCCGGCGCTGGAAAAACTCGAGAGCGATTCGCTGGCCGTCGCGTTGCGGACAGCAAACGAGGAGCTGAAACAGAAAGTGTTCTCTTGTCTTTCCGGCAGTGCTGCCAATCAGGTCCGCCAGCAGATGCAGGAAATTGGGCCGGTTCGACTGAGCGACGTTGAGGCTGCCCAGAATGAAGTAATCGAGGCGATCAGGCTTGTAAACGAAGGGACATTTATATCAGCCTTTAGCAATGACCAGAGCGAGATAGTTGCTTAAAACTTTTTAGAGAATTTTTTTAAAAGATTATGGCGAGAATTATCAAAGCAAATGAGATGAAAAACACCGCGGCTGATAAAGCAGCTGTGTTGAATCTCACTGACCTTGCAGCTCAGGCAAGGGATGTAGTTCTCGAAGCGAGAAAACAGGCTTGTGAGATAATCTCTGAAGCAAACGCAAAAGCTGAACAACTCCGCCTCCAGGCCCACGAGCAGGCTTATAAGGAAGGTTTGGCCAAGGGACACGAAGAAGGCTTCAGTAAAGGTCGGCTCGAAGCGACAGAAAAAGTCAGCGAGAATGCAGGTAAACAGGCTGACGAAATTGCGGCCTTGGCGAAAAAAGCAATAGGCAAGCTCAATCAATCCAGGGCCAAGCTGCTACAAGATGCCCATTCGGACATTCTCGACTTGGCAATTATGCTGGCTGAAAAAATCGTCGCTCAGGTGTCGGCGAGTAATATCACAGCTGCGAAAGAAAACCTTGCCAAAGTGCTCGAACTTGCCAATTGTCCCGGCGAGATGGTAATCAAAGTCAACCCAGCCCAATTTGAACAGCTCAACCAATATTTCAGCGAGCTTGTCCGGATATTCTCACTTAATAGCAGTGTCCAGCTTGTAGGAGATGAAAGTATATCGGCCGGTGGAGCAAAACTCATCAGCGGCCAGGGCACAATTGACGCGACAATCGAAACGCAACTGGCCAATGTTGTTGAGTCGTTGCTGGGCCGAAAGTCGCCAAATCAAAGCGGCACTTATGAATCCGAAGTTACATTCAGGGAATCAGTAATAACCAATGAGTCAGCTTGAGACATATAAACGGATTCTTGACAACGTCCAGACGGTCGGCATTGTCGGCCGCGTGAGCGGTGTTCGCGGGTTGACCGTAAGCGTAGCTGACTTTCCCGTTCCGCTTGGCGCAAGCTGCAAGATTGTAAGAGGCCAAAACCGCATCGAGGCGAGAGTAATCGGCTTTGCCGGCGAAGAGACATTGATAATGCCCGTCGGGAAAATAGCTGGTATCTGTCGGGGCGACCGCGTCGTGTTTACTTCAACTCAGCAGGCTGTGGGTGTTGGTGAGCAGATGTTGGGACGAGTGCTTAACGGCCTCGGCGAACCGATAGACGGTTTGGGAAATTTCCAGATTGACAGGAATATGCCACTTTGCCCGGACCCAATCGATCCTATGATGCGAGAGAGAATCAGCCAGCCGCTTGCAACCGGCGTAAGGTCGATAGATGCGATGCTTACTGTCGGCCGCGGTCAAAGAATTGGCATTTTTTCAGGTTCCGGCGTAGGCAAGAGCATCCTGTTGGGGATGGTCGGCAGATATACCTCAGCCGAGGTAAGGGTAATCGCCCTAATCGGCGAGCGCGGAAGGGAAGTCCGCGATTTTCTCGAAAAAGATCTTGGCTCGGAAGGTCTGGCCAATTCGGTGGTCGTTGTTTCAACCGGCGATCAACCGCCACTGATGCGGGTCCAGGCTGCATTTGTCGCCACGGCGATAGCGGAATATTTCAGAGACCTTGGCCGCGATGTTCTGTTGTTAGTAGACTCCTTGACCCGTCTGGCAAACGCCCAACGTCAGGTCGGCCTCGCTGCCGGAGAACCGCCCGCAACCAAAGGCTACACGCCTAGCGTGTTCAATCTGTTACCAGAACTGCTCGAACGCAGCGGCCGGACCGAAACAGGTTCGATTACGGGTTTCTATACGGTCCTTGTCGAGGGAGATGATCCTTCCGAGCCGGTCAGTGACGCTGTCCGAGCCGCCACAGACGGCCATATCCTGCTGTCGAGGCATTTGGCCAACCGTGGCCACTATCCGGCGGTGGATGTGCTGCAAAGTATCAGCAGGGTGATGATTGACGTAGCCGACGCTGACCATAAATCGATGGCCAAGGATATTCAAAGACTCATCGCTCTTTATTCGGAAATCGAGGAGATGGTAAATATCGGCGCTTACCAGGCTGGGTCCAACAGTGAATACGATATCGCAATTGCGGCGATGGAGCCAATTCACAAGTTCCTCGTCCAAGAAATTACAGAGTCAAGCGATTTCGAGCAGACCAAGGCTGCATTGAGCGACCTTCGGGAACAAATACTCAAGATAAGCAAGCAGATACGAAAGGGCACTTCCGCATCGGCGGGGTGAGTTTGATTTATGGCAAGACGCTTCACATTCAGATTACAGAGCCTGCTTAAAACCCGTCAGCAGTCAGAAGCTATCGCCAAGCAGGCCTTCTACCAGGCACGTGGCGAAGTTGACGTTTTGCGACTGGAGATCGAAAAGTTAGATAAATCCCTGGCCCAGTACAATCGTTTCGCTCGCAATGTGATTGCTGGGGCCAACGGTGTTGTCGATCTTGGAATTTACCGGGAAATGATCGACGAAATTGACAGGTCTTTAAAACAGAAAAAAGCCCAGCTAGAAAGCGCGAACCTTATTGCGGAACAAAATCGCAAGCAGTGGCTCTCGGCAATGAAGCAGATGAAGGCTGTTTCTCGTCTGAGAGAGAAGCTAGCAGCCCGTTATGCGGCGAAAGTTCGACAGTCGCATGTTAAAGAACTCGATGAAATCTATGCAACTCAATCAACCTTGGAAATGGGTAGGTGAGAAATGGTTTCTGCTGACAACAACGAAGCGGACGGCAGCCAGGCATCAAGCTCCCAGGTAAAGCTGAGTATCGAGTTAGGTCGTTCCGTAGTGTCCGGCTCTCAGGCAGGCCAGCTCGATGTCGGCAGTGTTATCGAACTGGACACAGAAGTGGATGAGAGCGTGGAATTGCGGCTGAATGACCAACTCGTTGCCAAAGGAACGCCGATTGTTGTCGACGAGGAGATTGGATTTCAGACACAGGAAATTATTAACCGAGCTTGTGAAGCTGCACGCAGGGCTGGATGGAGCCCAGAGGCGGAATAAATGCTGAATTGGCATAAAAATCTTACTTTTGCGGCAATCCTGATGTTGGCGATTATGCTTTCGGTGGATTCGCGCGCTGTAGCGCAAGAAAGCGCCGATCCTGAAACGCAATCCATCAAAGAGACGGGTTTGGAAGGCGGCGCCGTCAAAGACGGTAGCGACAACAACAACTCGCTCGGATGGGTGCAGACGATACTTGCTTTGGCCCTTGTGGCGGGATTAATAGTTGTCGCGGGCTGGCTGCTTCGCCGGTCTGGAAAGTTCCCTAAGAGTATTAGCGGGGGAGATGTCATTGAAGTCGTAGCACGAAAACCCCTGACAACAAAAGAGCACCTTTATCTGGTTCGCTTTGCCGGAAAATTGCATTTAATAGGCTGCGCTCCGGGATGCATTTCAAAACTTTCGGAAGCGAGCGAGGAAGAAATATCAAAAGACATTTCTGCGGTGGAGGAAAAAGATGAATAGCAGATTTGTCATAATTCTGATATTGCTCACAACAGCTGCTTCGTTCGTTTCGGCGCAGGAAGCAGACACCTCGGCTGACCAGAACTTATTGTCAAATATTCCGAATCTTGAGTCCACGCAGGGTGCCTCTTCAACCGTTAAGTGGATTGCATTGATAACCATTATCTCGGTGGCTCCGGCAATCGTGATTATGGTTACATGTTTTACGCGTGTGATGGTTGTGCTGGGCCTTTTGAGACAGGCGTTGGGAACGCAGCAGTTGCCGCCGAACCAGATACTCTTCGGTCTGGCTCTGCTGATAACATTTGTCGTCATGGCCCCTGTTTATCAGAAGGTGCACGCTGGGGCAATCGACCCATATATGAAAGGCGAATTGTCACAAGCTGACGCTTTCGAAGCCGGAAAAGCACCAGTTCGGGCGTTCATGATCCGCCAGATTACTGAATGCGAAAATCAGGATGATGTCTATCTTTTCCTCAGTGACTCCCTTGCCGCAAAGCAGGATCTCACCTGGCAGGACGTGCCGACGCCGTCATTGATTGCCGGCTTTGTCGTCAGCGAACTTAAGACAGCCTTTTTGATGGGCTTCAAGATTTATCTGCCGTTCGTGATTATTGACCTTTTGGTCTCATCGATTCTCGTTTCGATGGGAATGTTAATGCTTCCGCCCGTTCTAGTTTCTCTGCCGTTCAAGCTGCTGCTTTTCGTACTGGTTGACGGCTGGAGCCTGGTGGTCGGAACCTTGGTTAGGAGCTTTGGATAGAACATGGGTGTCAGCGAGGCAATCGATCTTGGCCGAGAAGCTCTGCTGCTGATATTGATTATCAGTGCGCCGATTCTGGTAGCCGGTTTTGCAGTGGCACTTATCGTAAGCCTGCTGCAGGCACTGACTCAGGTGCAGGACCAGACGCTTAGCATCGTGCCAAAAATGATTGCCATGTTGATTGTCGCGATTCTTGCAGGTCCCTGGATTTTGTCAAGGCTGATGGAATTCAGCGAGGAGATGTTTACCTCACTGCCATAATAAAATGGAACTTTCAAATTACACAATCTGGCTGGGAAGTTTGATACTCGTAGCGTTCCGCGTTGCGGGAATCTTCCTGGTAGCGCCTGTTTTTGCAAATACGGTTTTGCCCGTAAAGCTGCGGGTGTTCATGAGCCTTGTAATATCACTGGCGATAGTCGCCCGTTTTGCCCAGCCAACGGCGCTTCCTGCGAACATGTTTGATTTGACCATCGCAGCCGTTTGCGAGTTAGCCATCGGGGCGATTATCGGATATGCAGCCAGGTTGATCTTTGTCGGTGTCCAGCTCGCGGCTTCTCACATCTCCAGTCAGATGGGGCTGGCCCTGGCCGAAATATTCGACCCGGCGATGCAGTCACCGGCTGGGCCTGTAGGCAGGCTTTTCCATATCCTCGCTGTTGTGATATTCCTGCTCATCGGCGGGCATCGGGAATTGCTATCAGCCTTTATGGGAACTTTCGATTCCGTACCACTTAGAAGCCTTGTAGTTGGCGAAGGTTTTTTGAATGTTGCAACGGGCCTGTTGGGTGCGAGCTTTGTCCTGGCCCTCAAGATCGCAGCTCCGGTCCTGATAGCACTTTTACTGGCGACGGTAGCCTTGGGCCTGCTCCAGCGGACCCTGCCGCAGTGCAACATACTGTCGACAAGTATTCCGATTCGTGTGACGCTTGGCTTGCTTGCTTTGGCGGTATCTCTTGCGGTGTTAGGAGATTTGATGAAGGCAGCTGTGAACATAACGGTTGATGCGATACCGGAATTTTTCAGCCAGCTAAGTTGAAAACAGGAAAATAGATGGCCCAGAGAGACGAGACATACTTACGCACAGAGCAGCCGACAATAAAACGTCGGCATGATGCTCGCCAGCGCGGCCAGGTCGCCAAAAGTGCGGATTTGACCGCATCGCTGCTTATCCTGGCGGGGGTGGGAATGCTGGGTATTCTGTCCGGTGAGCTGCTGGATGGCTTCAGGCAGTTGACGTCGAGTTCGCTTCAGGGCGGCCGCATAACAAATACCGATGCTCTGTTTGCGACCTTCGCAAACAATATCTGGGGCGTTGCCGGGCCGGCTGTGCTTATCGCGGTTGTGGTCATGGTCGCAGCTGTGTTTTCCAACCTGGTTCAGTTCGGATTCCTGTTTGCGACTCAGACTGTCCAGTTCGATTTAGAGCGTGTTTCCATGTCGGAAGGTTTCAGAAGAATCTTCTCACTCAAATCGTTTATCCGTTTGGCGATGGCAGTAGCAAAGGTTGTCGCCGTTGCGATTATAGGCTTTTTGACAATTCGCTCCGGTTTCGGGCGGATGATGCAGACCTCATCGATGTCAGCTTCCGAGATTATGAGCGCAGCTGGTGAGTTGATTTTCAGCTTTGCGTTGGCCTTGGCGGTCGTTTTTCTCGTGTTGGCTATACTGGATTTTATCTTCCAGCGTTGGCAGTATGAGCAGGACCTAATGATGACACGGCAGGAATTGCTGGAAGAGCTGAAGAAATCCGGCCCCGGCCGGCATGTAAGGCCTGGCCATAAGGGCATTGCCGTTTCGCCAAGTCAAAATTCAGGTGTGAATGATGGCAAGTAATCAGGACATATTGATAAGGACGATGGGTTTCCTCGAGCGGAACCGCTCGCTTGTACTTCCCGTCACCGCCGCCATTCTAATAATGGTGATATTGGTTCCGCTGCCGCCAATGCTGATGGACGTTTTGCTGGTGACCAATATCGCATTGGCATTTGTCATCCTCATGACAACGATTCGCATCTCCAGCCCGCTGGAATTCAGCGTATTTCCGTCTGTGCTTTTGGGCACGACACTTTTGCGGCTGGTTCTCAATGTCGCGACGACTCGACTGATACTAACTTCCGGCGAGGGGGGGCGGTCATTGTTCGAAGCCCAAAAAGCCGCCGGCCACGTTATCTGGGCTTTCAGTGAATTTGTCGCCTCCGGCCAGCTCGCAGTCGGGGCGATAATCTTTGCGATAATTGTCGTGATTCAGTTTGTCGTCATCACGAAAGGTGCAGGCAGAATCAGTGAGGTTGCAGCGAGATTTGTTCTCGACGCTATGCCCGGCAAGCAAATGGCGATAGATGCCGACCTCAACGCCGGCTTGATAAAAGATGAAGAGGCCAGAACTCGGCGGCAGAAAATCACACAAGAGGCAGACTTCTATGGCGCGATGGACGGTGCGTCGAAGTTTCTGCGCGGCGACGCCATTGCAGCGGTCGTTATTACGCTCGTTAATATTCTCGGTGGCTTGTATGTAGGCATGATGCAGTATGGCTGGGATTTCAGCCAGACGGTTGATCTGTTTACACGGCTGACAATTGGTGACGGGCTTGTTACACAGATACCGGCATTCATAACATCCGTTTCGGCGGCACTAATAGTTACCCGAAGTAATGACAAAACAAATCTTGGTGATGAAGTTGTTACCCAGTTGGCCAGCCGGCCGGTCGTTCTGCTCATTACAGGAATATTCCTAGCCGCGTTGACGCTTACGTCGTTGCCCAAAATTCCGCTGCTGCTTCTGGGTATCGGTTGTGTCGGGCTGGCGTGGATACTCCAACGCAAGCAGGAACAGGACAACGCCGAAATCGAAAAAGCTGACCAGGCCAACAAACCTCAGGGTAGCAAAACTCAAAACGTCGAACAACTGCTCACGGTAGACCCGATGGGTGTCGATATGGGCTATTCACTTGTCCGGCTGGTCGATCCTTCAATGGGCGGGGAGTTACTGGAGCGTATAGCGTCCCTTCGCAAGCAAATAGCCCTGGAACTTGGGCTTCTCGTGCCGCCGATTAGCATCCGTGACAATATGAAACTGGAAGCTCATGCTTATCAGATCAAGATACGCGGAACAAAAATAGCTGCCGGCAAGATTTATCCCAGCAAACTTCTCGCAATTGCCGGGTCAAATTCCAAAGGCGAATTGATCGGCAGGGATACCTTCGAGCCAGCCTTTGGCACGGCTGCCGTCTGGATAAGTCCGGATCAGAAATCCCAGGCCCAGCAAATGAACTATGCTGTGGTCGAGCCTTCCGGCGTGCTTATTACACACCTTTGCGAAGCTATATATCGCCATGGCAGCGACCTGCTCACACGCGAGCAGATCAAAAAGCTTCTGGATAATCTCAGCTGCTCGGCGCCGAACCTGGTCAGGGAAGTTACCGAAAAAGTCGAACTCGGCAGGATTCAAAAGCTCCTGCAAAATCTTGTATCAGAGCGGGTATCGATTCGTGACCTCGAGACAATACTCGAAGCAATCGGCGAAGTTTCCAGCCGCGACGAGACCCTGGAAAACCTCACCGAAAAAGTTCGTGCGAGCCTTTCAAGGAGCCTTTCCCAGCAATACTGCGATTCGCAGGGCAAGCTCTGGTGTGTTTGCAGCGATCAGGAGCTTGAAAATCAGCTCATCGCTCATATGGACAGGGCAGAAGGTTCGATAGCGGTGATTTCACCTGAGCTTTGCCAGAATGTTTTTGAGTCATTTAGTGAAGACCTGAACAGGCTGCGACAGCTTGGCCGGAATCCGGTTGTTGTATGCAGTCCAACGGTCCGTTCAATACTTAGGAAGCTTATTTCGCCGAAGATTCCGGACGTCGCGGTTCTCGGCTATAACGAAATTGAATCTGTGGAAATAGAGTCTTTAAATACGGTAGGAGTTGAGTAATGGAATTGAAGACGTACCAGGCCCAGTCGATGTCAGATGCCCTGGCAGAGGTCAAGAGAGACCTTGGTAGGGATGCGGTAATAATGAATACCCGCTCATTCAGGAAGGGGGGCTTTTTGGGCCTGGGCAGCAGGAAAATGTGGGAGATAATGGCTGCTCCAAATCTCAACGTTCCGACTAAAGGACCTAACGCCAAATCGCAGCCGAAGGGTCAGTACGTATCGAATCAAACGACCGGGGAAATCAAAGAGGAAATTTTGGCAACCGCCAAACCATTAAAAGTAGAAAAGAATGACATACCTGCCGAAAGTGATTCATACATCACCTCGCAGGTGTCTGACATTCGCAGAATGGTCAAGACACTCCTGACAAAGCAGGCAGGCAGGAATGCTGACATTCCCGCCGAACTGGATTGGGTAGCGAAACAATTAGCCCGGCAGGAAGTGCCTGAAGATATCTCTAATGAATTGCTGAAAAAAATAAAATCTGGCCTTAACGCCGAAGAGCTTAAAAGAACGCCTTTGGTTAGAAAGAGGCTTCGGGAATTGATAGCTCAGAAAATTCCGACATATTCTCCGGCCGGCGAAAAGGAAACCCCCAAGACCCGCGTAATAGCGTTGATCGGGCCTACTGGCGTCGGCAAGACGACCACAATCGCAAAGTTGGCCGCCAAGTACAAAATCGGCGAGGGCAAAAAAGTCGCCATGATTACAATCGACAGCTACAGGATAGCCGCGGTAGACCAGCTTAAAACGTATGCCGAGATAATTGATGTGCCCCTGCGGGCAGTGCTTTCTCCGGGTGAGTTGCACCAGGTAATTCATACCATGGACGACATGGACGTGATCCTCGTCGACACCGCCGGCCGAAGCCAGAATAACAAATCCAAGCTGAGTCAACTTCGCAGTTTTGTCGCAGCTACCGGGGCTTCGGAGGTTCACTTGGTGGTCTCGGCAAATTCAAACAAGGTTGCTGCACAAAAGACTATCGAAAAGTTCATGCCGCTGGGCGCAAACAGAATAATAATCTCAAAGCTGGACGAGGCGGAAACTTTTGGCATAATCCTCTCTTCAACGTCAAGTGGCCTGGTGCCGATTAGCTACGTCACCACCGGACAGGATGTCCCGGATGACATGGCAGGGGCTGACGCTGATTTTCTGGCAGGACTTATAGTTGGAGGCACGCTGGATGCAAATTGAGGATCAGGCAAGTAAGCTAAGGAAGTTGATGCAGCAGGCGCGAGATACGCGGACGATAGCCGTCACCTCAGGCAAGGGCGGTGTCGGCAAGAGCAACATTGCGCTTAATCTGTCCATACTTCTTTCGGCAGCTGGCAATAAGGTGGCATTGGTAGACGCTGACCTTGCCCTCGCAAATCTGGATGTTTTGGTAAATGTCAATGTCAGGGCCAACCTTTCGCATGTTATTGCCGGTAAACGAAAGCTGGAAGATATCATCGTCGACCTGCCAAGCGGTGTTCAGCTGGTTCCTGGAGCTAACGGCCTGGCCAGCATGGCTGACCTTTCCGAATTCCATCGGGCGGCGCTGATAAACGAACTTACTGTCCTGGAAGCCGACAACGATATCATCGTGATCGATTGCGGGGCGGGCCTGGGCCCGGACGTTTTGAACCTCGCTGCCGGTGCGGACACTACCCTGGTGGTAGCTACACCCGAACCGACTTCCATAACGGACGCCTATGCCGTTATCAAGGTTCTCACCCAGAGAGACTATGAAGGCAAGTTGAGTTTGCTGGTAAATCACGTTTCACAACGGCAGGAAGCACGCCAGACGCAACAGAGAATTTCACATGTCGCAAGACAGTTTCTCAATACCCGGATTTTCGATGCCGGCTATGTCCTGTCCGACCCGAAGGTGCGGGAAGCGGTCCGCAAGCGAGAGCCTTTCGTGCTGGCTTATCCCAGGTGTTCTGCAAGTAGATGCATGGCTGCACTGGCTACAAAACTCAGCGCGGGCGGTAGCCTGATTGACAGGAAAGAAGGGTTTTTCCGCAGAGTCGCTAACTGGTTTGCATAAAAATCACGTTTTTTTGGAGAGCAAGGATGCTCTGTAACTTATTTAAAATAAAGCACATCTGTAATCTTCAGTAACGGAACCCTAAAAATAATAAGAATTTATATTGACATGTTAAAATAGGTAATATAAAAAGAATAGGCAATAAAAACATTTTTGGTAGGTTGATTTGAAATTTGCTCATAAGCCCGGCGCCAAGGATGGCAGCAGGGCTGATAACAGAAGGAGCGTTAAATATGAAGCTGACCCAGGAAAAAGCGACAAAGGAACAGGTGGAAAAGTGGTGGAAGTCGTACCTGAAAAAACGGGACGACGATTCACGCAACCAGTTGATGGAGAACTATCTCCCCATCGTCAAGTACACAGCCGAGCGCTTAAGCTCAAAGCTGCCGGATGAGGTAGAAGTTGACGACCTTATCTCCGCGGGTATCTTCGGATTGATGGACGCTCTCAAGGCCTTCGACCCGCAACGTGGAGTCAAGTTCGAGACTTATTGCTCCCCGCGTATTCGTGGCGCTATCCTTGACGAGCTTCGCTCGATGGACTGGGTGCCGCGTCTGGTAAGGAGTCGTGCCCACAAGCTCAACAAGGCGACTCAGTCATTAGAAGCCCAGTTCGGCCGAAAGCCCACCGAGAAGGAACTGGCCAAGGAAATGAAGCTGCCAATGAAAGAATTCCACAAGCTTCATCGCGACGCCTTTGCCACAGGGTTGGTTTCGCTCAGCCGGAAGTGGTCTGAGACCGATTCGAACAAAGAAGTCTGCGAGATAGATGTTCTCAAAGACAGTAAAAGTGAAAATCCGTTCCGTTTCGCGCAGCGCAAGGACATCAAAGATCTCATCACACGTGGCTTGAGCAGGGCGGAGCGGCTGATAATTATCCTTTATTATTTTGAAGAGATGACCATGAAGGAAATTGGCGAGACGCTCGATCTTTCAGAAAGTCGCGTCAGTCAGATGCACTCGGCGATTCTGGGAAGACTTCAAAATCAGTTGGAAAAGCGACAAAAAGAATTACAGGTCGGCTAAAAAGTTTCTGAAAACCGGCAGGAAATTACTTAATTCCTGGGTCGAATTGTGAGTATTGATTTCTGCCGGTAAGCCAATAGCACCATATCGCATCGCATTGAATTAAATAAATTATTACCTCATATATTTTCTCGCAACGACCTCATTTCGTTATAATGCCCATCAGTTTCTGAAAGTTTTTATTACACGATTGTGTCTATGTCGATTGCTTTGGAGATTCTGAAAGGTTTTGGTTATGCGCTTTACCAAGATGCACGGTTTGGGTAACGATTACATCTATGTTGATTGCTTTACCGAGAAGGTTGACGATCCGGCTGCCTTGGCCCGGCAGGTCAGCGATCGGCATTTTGGGATCGGTTCTGACGGTTTGATTCTGATAATGCCCAGCGACGAAGCTGACGTGCGCATGCGTATGTTCAACGCTGACGGCAGCGAGGGTGAAATGTGCGGCAACGGTATTCGTTGCGTGTCGAAGTATTCCTATGACCATGGCCTGACAAATGCAAATCCGATGAAGATTGAGACCCTTGCCGGCGTCAAAACCATAGAGCTTGAAATTAATGACGACTCGAAGGTCTCAGCTGCGACAGTCGATATGGGCGAGCCGATCCTCGATCCGAAGCTGATTCCGGTTAATATCCCGCAGCAGCAGATTGTCGAGCTGCCGATTCGTACCACCAAGTGGGCCTTTAACATGACATGTGTGTCGATGGGCAATCCGCACGCGGTTATGTATGTTGATGATGTTGAAAGCTTGCCCTTGGAAGAGATTGGGCCAGAGTTGGAAAACAATCCGCTATTTCCGCAGCGGGTCAATGCGCATTTTGTCCAGGTAATATCTCCGCAGGAGGTAAAGATGCGTACCTGGGAGCGGGGTAGCGGAATTACGCTGGCATGTGGGACCGGTGCATCTGCGGTCTGCGTCGCCGGAGTATTGGCCGGTGAAAGCGAAAGACAAATAGTTGCTCATCTGCCAGGTGGCGACTTGAGACTCAGGTGGAGCGAAGAAGATAATCATGTTTTCATGACAGGCCCAGCCGTCGAAGTTTTCAGCGGCGAGTGGGACGTCTGATTGGTTAGATAATTACAATCTTTCAACGGGAGGTGCTGAAATGATCGGTGGCTTTGGGACATTTTGGGGGCTGCATCAATACGCTGTCGCCAGCCAAGCCGCTACTGACGCGGCGAGAGGCGCATCCACTGCGTCTTCGGCGAAACGCATGGTAGAGGCACTCGAGCTGAGAATTGATAAATTAACGCTGATTAATATGGCGATGTGGTCTTTATTGCAGGAATCTGGCAATTTTACCGAAGAAGACCTACTCGAGCGTGTAACCCAGATAGATCTTGCAGATGGAACCGCTGACGGCAAAATTACAAAGCAAATCAAACGCTGCCCTAAATGCGACAGGGTAATGTCTCCCAGGCATGCTAAATGCCTCTATTGTGGGGCAGCCAGGCTCGACTTCGAGACCTTTGATTCGGCTATGTGATGTATTTACAAGGCTGACCCTTTGGGGTTTTGATACTTTTTATTGACAAAAACCACTCCTTTGTGTTTATTTTTATAAACGCACGTTGTTTTTCTGCAACATATCTGTCCATTTTGCCGATGCAATAAGAAGGCTGGAAGATTTGGGCCTTCAAAATTATTTCGGAGTTTGGCAATGGCAAAAAATGAAGAAAAAACCGCATCAATACCCACCAGAATACTAATCGTAGATGCTGACGAGATAATTCTCGATAACCTGACCAATCTGCTCGAGACTGACGGCTACGAAATATCTACTGCTTCATCCGTTGCCCAAGCCATCGATTGCCTGAAGGCTACTCTGTACAACATTGTGATTACTGAAGTGAGCATGCCGGCCGGGGATGGGTTTGAGCTGCTCAAGTATATCAAAATGCATCACGATGAAATTGTCGTAATAATGACTGCTGGTTACGGCACGATTGAATCAGCCGTCGAGGCGATTAAGCAGGGGGCATATGAATATCTTACCAAGCCGTTAATCGATGACGACGTCCGCCTGGCTGTGCGACGGGCACTTAAGCAGCAGCAGTTGCTGGAGGAAAATCGACAGCTCAAGCGTGCTCTGCGGGATCGCTATAGCATCGATAATATAATCGGCAATGATTTTCGCATGGCAAAGATATTCGAGTTAATCAATGCCGTTGCCGACAGCAATAGTAACGTCCTTATTTCCGGCGAGTCTGGAACAGGAAAGAGTCTCGTAGCCCGCGCAATTCACGCCCATTCATCCCGTCGGGAAAAGCCCTTTGTAGAAGTTTCCTGCGGAGCTCTGCCGGATACACTTCTTGAGAGCGAACTTTTCGGCCACGTTAAAGGCGCCTTCACTGATGCAGTTGCAGAGAAAATCGGAAAGTTTGCAGCAGCCGACGGCGGAACGATTTTTCTCGACGAGATATCTTCCGCATCTCCGCAATTGCAGGTGAAGTTGCTCCGTGTTTTGCAGGAGAGACAGTTCGAGCAACTCGGCAGCAACGAGACGCAGGAAGTTGATGTAAGGATAATATTCGCCACAAACACTGACCTGCAACGGCAGGTAAAGGCCAACGAGTTCCGTGAGGATCTTTTTTATCGCATAAACGTACTCAACATCGAAATTCCGTCCTTGCGCGAAAGAATCGCCGATGTGCCATTGCTGGCTGAGCATTTTCTCGAAAAGTACATAGACGGAACATCAAAACGGATTAAGGGATTCTCGACGGAAGCACTGGAGCTGATGAAGCTGTATCAATGGCCGGGAAATGTTCGCGAGCTGGAAAACTGCGTCGAGCGGGGCGTGGTTCTATGTGACAGCTCGGTGATAAAGGCTGACGATCTGCCGCCTGTTGTCGTTAATCATTCGCAGGCAAAAACGCTTCAACTGTCTTCAAGCATTGGCGAAAAGGTGACTCTTAGCGAGGCGATGGAAGAACCTGAAAAACAGGTAATCTCAGCTGCCCTTGAAGCCAACGATTTCAACCGAAAGGCTACCGCCGAGCAACTGGATATCAACAGGACCACGCTTTATAAAAAGATGAAAAAATATGACCTGTTTGCAGACGGCAGTTGACTATTTTTTGCCGGGCATGCCGTCCAGTGCGTCGTAGGCGTTGCCTTCCTGGACTCTGCCTTTAATCTCTATTCTTTCGACAGATTCAGCCTTGCCCGTATACGGATCCACAGCCGCGATTATCCCGCAAAGACGAGGGTCGCCGCGCGCGACCTCGAAGTGTGCCGGCATGGATGTTTTCAGCGAGGAAAGAACTCTGTCCTTGCGCCTGCCCAGAACGCTGTCGTATGGCCCTGTCATTCCGAC
Source organism: uncultured Planctomycetaceae bacterium (assembly GCA_964401835.1). Lineage (GTDB taxonomy): Bacteria > Planctomycetota > Phycisphaerae > SM23-33 > SM23-33 > CAYNZP01. The sequence continues at coordinate 100,356 of CAYNZP010000003.1, read as the reverse complement.
ATCTGAGATGTAGGCTGTTCCTTCCGGAAGAACACGTGCGTCAGCGGTTGGTATATGAGTGTGTGTTCCGAAGACGATGCTTACTTTGCCGTCGAGGTTCCAGCCCATGGCGATTTTTTCGCTGGAGGCTTCGGCGTGGAAATCAAGAATGCGGATTTTGATTTCACTCGGAATCTCGTTCATGATTTTATCGATCGTTGACCAAGGGGAGTTGTTCGCGCCCATGTACATCTGCCCGAGCAGGCTTGCCACCGCAATCTCGTGCGAGCCTGACTTTGTCTGAACTTTCGTCCAACCCTTGCCCGCAGCCAACTCGGAAAGGTTGGCCGGTCTGATGAGCCTGTCGCTGGTTTCGAGGGTTTGGATTATCTCACGCTTCCTGAAAACGTGGTCGCCTAGCGTAACAACGTCCACGCCGTAGCTGATTAGTTTTTTGAAGGAAGGTGTCGTCAGACCGCTGCCGCCAGCTGCATTTTCGGCATTGCAGACGACAAATTCGATCTCACGCTCGCTAATTAGGTTTTGGAGATGGTCGGCCAGGACACCTCTTCCGGGTCTGCCCACTATGTCTCCAATGCAGAGAATGTTAATCGACATCAAGAATCGCTTTCTAGACCTCTTTTTGAGGCAGGTATGATTATATTCAATTCCCGCCAGCTGCCAAGGTTTTTTAATAAACCTTTAACCAGTTGGGATTTGCAAATGCAACAGCGCCCGCTATTATTATATTACGAAGCCTGATTGTGTGTGATTTGAACCAAGTCTTCTAAAGGGCATTAAACGTCGAGATGAACGACACGCAAAACACTCCGAAACCGAAGCCCAAACCCGCAAAACTTTTCATGAAACAGAAGAACATGCTTCGCGTCGTTTATTCACTTATCCCTTTGGCGGTTTCGGCGGTCTATTTTTTCGGTTGGCGTGTGGTTGCGATTCTGGCGGTGGTTTTTGGCTGTGGGCTAGTTACCGAATACATCACCAGCAAGCAGCGCGGAGCGGCGATTTCGATGGCGTGTCTGGTAACGTGCAGCCTTTACGGCCTGTCGTTGCCGGTAACCGTTCCGTATTGGATAGCCGCGGTCGGGATAATTGTCGCGATTCTTTTCGGCAAGGAGGTTTTTGGCGGATTCGGCCGAAACTTCGCTAACCCCGCAATCGTTGGAAGGGCGTTCGTGTATGTCTGCTTTCCTGTGGCGTTGACGGCTAAGTTCGTACCGGCCTTTAAAGGCTTTCCGGGCGGATTTACACAATGGTCGATGGAACACTTCGTACAGACCACTGGAAAGCTCCCGGAATATATCGCAGTCGCAGGCGGCAAGGTCGCAGATGCTGTCAGCCAGGCTTCGCCACTGTGGGTAAGCAGGGAGTTCGGCGTGGAAACATCCATGGAGTCGGCCTCTATTCTGGATCTTTTCCTTGGTAGCATTGGTGGCATTTTTCAAAGCGGAAGCGAGTCGCGAGTCCTTGCTTCTGGCAGTATGGGCGAGGGTTGTGCGCTGCTTATCATATTGGCGGGAGTCTATCTGCTGGTAACAAAGACTGCCAATTGGCGTTTGATGCTGAGCGGTCTGATTGGCCTGGTGTTCGCCAACGTGCTGTTTCGAGATTTACTCGGCTATGCCGGCGTGGGTGAAGTGCCGCCGATTTATGTGAACCTTTTTGGCGGGACCACAATGTACGTCATTGTTTTCATGGTTACATGCCCGGTAACGTCCCCGAAGAACAAGTTGGCGATGTTGGCTTACGGCTTTTTCATAGGCTTTATGACGGTGTTTTTGCGCTGGCGAAATATTTTTGTTGCGGCTGCATCTTTTGCGATTTTGCTGGGGAACATTATATCCCCGCTTCTTGACCTTGGAGCTGACGCGTTGACGAAGCGTTCCAAACCGGTAGCTGCCAAAGCAAAAAGCGATTAAAGGCTTAAAACTATTGTGAAAATTAACTCGAAAAATCCGGCCTACGTCATTGGCTTTGCAGGCCTGACAGCTGCGATTTTTACCGCGGCGATTATGGCATTGCACGTTGCGACAGCTGATATTGTCGAGCGGAATCAACGCCTGCTTCGCGAAAAAGCGTTGGTGGAGATTTTTCAGTTGGGAGATGTCGAAAAACTCTCCGGCCTCGATATTGATGGGATAGTTCAAAAACAGATTGACGAAACGCAGATAATCACTGACCCACAAACGCAAAGGCAGTTCAAGCTTATTCTCGCTTTCGATAGAGACAAGAATGCACCTGATGCAGAACTTGTCGGCTATGGTTTTAAGATTTCCGGTATAGGTTTCTGGGCCCGTATCGACGGAGTAATGGCATTGAACTGCGACCTTTCGCGGATAAAGGGAATAGCCTTTTTGCAACACAGCGAAACGCCGGGCCTGGGCGGCAGGATAACTGAAAAGCCATGGCGGAAAAAGTTCCGCAGCCTTAATGCTTCCGAGCCCGCTGAAGGTGCGAAGTTTATTTATGTTGGCGGCAGTGCTCCGGCCAGTGCTTCGGATGAAAGATATAACCGGCACGTTGATGGAATTTCCGGTGCGACAGGTACCTCGACAGCGTTAGGTGAATTTTTAGAAACGGACATTCGCAGTTTCCGCCGGGCAGCTGTTGCAGCGGGTCTGGTGAAGGTTAATTAAAAAATGATACAACAACCCGGACAAATTAAAGCTGGCGACGCCTTGGTGACACAGGTCTGGCACGACAACCCGATATTTCGCCAGGTGCTCGGAATCTGTTCCGCCTTGGCAGTTACGAACCTTATGAAGAATACCGCGCTGATGTGCGCCGGGCTTACCTGGACGACGACCATGTCGGGCCTGACTGTAAGCCTGCTGCGCAACTACACACCGCGGCGCGTTCGAATAATGGTGCAGGTGCTTATCATTGCGGTTTATGTTATCGTCGTTGACATCACGTTCCGTGCGTTCTTTCCCGAGATTCACAAAGACATCGCAGCCTACGTCGGACTGATAATAACCAACTGCATCATCCTGGGCCGACTTGAGGGATTTGCCAGTAAGAATCCGCCATTTGCGAGCGTTTGTGACGGGCTTGGCGCTGGGCTTGGTTATTCGGCCTTGCTGCTTTCGATCGCGGCGGTTAGGGAGTATCTCGGCTTCGGCAGCTTTTTCGGTTGGCAATTGCCCGTCCAGCCTCACCAGTGGACGATTATGGTAATGCCGCCCGGGGCTTTCTTTGTGCTGGCAGTGGGCGTGTGGATTGCCCGCGCATATGACTTGCGGCGCCAGGCACGCAGGGAGGGGGAAAAATGATTTTGGCGCAAGCGACATTTCAAACTCCCGAGGCGGTTGGGCTTCTTGCGATTTTCTTTTCCGCCGCGATAACGGACAATATCCTCCTGACGCGTTTTTTGGGGATGTGTCCGTATCTTTCGGTCAGCCGGCAGTTGAAAAGTGCGTTCGGCATGGGGTTGGCGGTTTTGTTCGTAACTACGTGCACAACTTACCTGAATTCGCTTTTGTATTGGCATGTGCTGATTCCTCTTCGGGACGCATACGGCTTGCCCGTTGAAAGCCTGAAACTGATTTTCTTTATCATCGTCATTGCCGGCTTTGTTCAGCTCATGGAAATGGTAATCGAGCGAATCAGCATCAAGCTTTATTTCTCGTTGGGCATATTTCTCCCGTTGATTACTGTAAACTGCGCGATATTGGGCGGTTCGCTCTTTATGGTCACGAAGACATTCCAGGGGCTCGATGCACTTGTTTTCGGCATGGGAACTGGCGCCGGCTGGATGATGGCGATAATCCTCCTGGCGGGTATCAGGTACAAACTTCAAAAAGCCCGAATACCGGCTGCTCTGGAAGGGCCCGGAATAACCCTGATTATCACGGGCATCATGGCCCTTGCGTTTATCGGCTTCAGTGGTGTTATAAAATTTTAAACTGGAATTACTGTGACGGTCATACTTATATCTGCCGGCTTGGCTTTTTTGCTTACGACAGCCCTTGCGGTGATGTTGCTGCTGGCTGAGCGATATCTTGCCAATTACGGCACATGTAAAATCGACATCAACAGTGGCGAAAAGGCCTTCGAAGTTACCGGTGGCGAACCGCTTTTGTCGACGCTCAACTCGCAGGGGATATTTATCCCATCTGCCTGTGGCGGGAGGGGCACATGCGCTTACTGCAAAGTAAAAATCCCCGATGGCGCCGGCCCGGTAGCGCCGACTGAATTGCCGCTCTTGTCCGAAGAGGAAGTTTCTTCGAGCGTAAGAATCAGTTGTCAGGTGAAGGTGCGAAACGATCTGGCTATCTTTATCCCAGAAGAATTCCTTGCGGTTCAAGAATTCTCCGGCACTGTCGAGAGCATTCGCGACTTGACGCACGACATCAAAGAGCTTCGTATTGCCCTCAACGAGCCGAATGAAATCAATTTCACTCCCGGCCAATACATTCAGCTTCGAACGCCTGTTTACGAAAAAAATCCCGAGCCGGTCTTTCGGGCGTATAGCATGTCCAGTGTTCCGAGTGACAAAAACCATATTGAACTTATCATCCGTCTGGTGCCGGGCGGAATATGCACGACGTGGGTCTTCGATTATCTCAAGCAGGGCGATGAGGTAAATTTCACCGGATCGTTCGGAGAGTTTCGCATCAGCGAAACCGACAGGGAGATGGTCTGGATTGCCGGCGGCTCGGGGATGGCGCCGTTCTGGTCGCTGCTTCGTCATATGAAGGAAAACGACATTCGTCGGCCTTGCACGTATTTTTTCGGGGCTGTGCAGAAGCGTGATATGTTTCTTGTCGAGCAGCTCCAGCAGCTCGAAAGGGAGCTGGATTGGTTTAAATTCATTCCGGCTCTTTCGGCACCGGCCGAGGGAGACCAGTGGTCCGGAGAGACGGGCCTCATTACGGAAGTCGTCAGCCGTCATATAAGTAACGGCGAAAACATGGAAGGCTACCTGTGCGGAAGTCCGGGAATGATCGACGCGTCGATAAAAGTCTTGCAAGAAAAGGGCATTACAGATGACAGGATTTTCTTCGATAAATTTGCTTAACATTTGCTGAGTGATAATGATGAAACTTTCTCCTGAAGACAAAAAGTTGACGGAACTGATGCAGCCGGGAATTCTCTGCCGCGACGGTTTTCTGGGAACCGATAACCGCCCGATTGGCGAGATAATCGATACCGACCGATCCAGCGTTCTGGGCTTGGGAGTTACCCATCAGCAGATTGCCCAAAGACTGGCGGAAATTCTTAAAACTGCGATGGCATCCCTTGGCGCACCTGTTGAAGTAGGGCAAGGTCTGACAGCTGTTTACCGCGGCTCGCGGGGAAAAATCCCCTCTCCGTGGGGCGATGGCCATTTTGATAAGGGCGAAGTCGAGATAACCGTCGAGAAAACTCGCCAGCAGCTTTTGTTCACACCACTTAGCGTTCATCTGATATCAGAGCACGGCTTCTATCAGGGCCGGGGCAACAGGTATCGACTCGAGCCGGCAGAGCTGGTCAGCTTGCTTGGGATTGAAAAATCTTAATCCATTCCTGGCGTCTCCTTAAACTCACCATGCTTGCTTAGATTGTAGGCTTTCGGTATCCTCTTGTGCGTGAGTGACTGCGACCTTCAAAACCAAAGCGATAAACCGATAGGAGTCTTCGATTCCGGTCTCGGCGGCCTTACCGTCGTGGCGGAGCTTTTCAAGGCGTTGCCGGGCGAGGATATCGTTTACTTTGGCGACAGTGCCCGCGTTCCGTACGGAATAAAGTCTATCGAAACGGTTCGCCGGTTCGCCTGCGAAGATGCCGCCTTTGTGCAGCAGCTCGGCGCGAAGATGATTGTCATCGCCTGTAACACAGCCTCTGCCGCAGCGGCTGAAACCTTGGCAACTCGCAGTTCTGAGCCTGTTGTAGATGTAATAGGCCCCGGCGCACAGGCAGCCCTGAAAGCAACCGAAGGCCCGATAGGAGTTATCGCAACTGAAGCGACGGTCGGTTCCGGCGCGTATGAGCGGACAATTGCTGCGACGGACCCGAGCCGCGAAGTAGTTTCCGTCGCGTGTCCTCTTCTCGTTCCAATAATAGAGGAAGGCAGAAGCGAGAACGACCCGATAGTGCTCAGTGTTCTTAGCGAATACCTTCGCGAACTTCAGCGTCATCGCTGCGGTGCTTTAATTCTTGGTTGCACTCATTATCCTTTACTTGAAAATGCGATAGGCAAGCTGATGGGCCCGGACGTCGAGCTGATTAACTCGGCCAGGGCGGCTGCTATGGAAGTTCAGCGTCAACTTAGCCTTGCCGGGAAGCTTTCTCCGCGCAGCAGCGGCGGTAAGCTTCGCTGTTTTACAACGGACAATTCCGAACGGTTCGCCAGGCTTGGCGAGAGATTCGGCCGCCGCAAAATCGACGAAGTTGAATACGTGCGAATTGAGGAGTTGGAGGCTAGCGTCAGTTACCATGAATTCTGAGAAAATTTTAAAAGTCATTTTGCTTGTTGTCCTTGCCGTAAACTTTGCCGGCTGCGGTCGCGACACAGAGGCCTTCAGTCTCGATAAAACCATCAAGGGCATGTGGGGCCCAAAAGGAACCGACCAGGTGAAGATGGCTTTCGACCCGGATGATGCCGACAACCGCCGCGAGGGGGTCGTTGGCCTGGCCAAACGTGATTGGGGCCTGCAGGATCCGTATCTCAAAGGATACGCCGTGCTGCTTAGCGAAGACCGGGACCCAACCGTGCGAAGTGCTGCCGTCCGTGCATTGGGAGCCTCTGGTGACCAGACCTATCTCACCGATATAATCCTCGCTCTGCATGACAAACATGAACAGGTTCGCTGGGACGCAGCCGTCGCCCTGGATAACGTACTCGGCGAAGAAGCCATCGAGCCTCTCTGCGAAAAGGCAAACGAAGATTCTTCCGATAGTGTGCGAAGGTGCAGCGCTAAGGCATTGCGTCATTATCGAAAAAAACAAGTAATTAAAACTCTCGCCAGATGCCTTGATGACGATGCGCTTGGGGTGCGGTATACTGCACATAAGTCACTTATGGAAATCCTCGGCCGTGATGTCGGCACAGAAAGCGAAAATTGGCAACAGTTCGCAAAGGGCGAGCTTCCAGACTCGGCCCCGGCAGAAACGAAAAAACGCTGGTGGAATTTTGCGAATACCGACAGTACCAACAGTGCCGATAACGACGAATAAGCATTTTCCTGTGAAAGAAAATTTAGGTGAAGACAAATGCCATATGACCTCGGAGAAGAATTTTATCTGACCAGTCTCGGCAACGGCTGGAATGTCGGCAAGTTTAGAGTCTTTGACGGACACGATTCGCTCGTGCACATGGTCACTACTCGTGAAGCTCTGGATACGGAGCTTACCAGGGAGAGCCCGAAAACTGCCGCGAAGCAGGCCAATGAAGCTCTCGATCTCGAAGGTATCGCATACTGTCAGCAGGTGCATGGAAAGCATATCATCACAGTCAATAATCCCGGCGTTGCGGAAAAAGCTGACGGAATGGTTACAAACTCGGTCGCTCTTGGCCTGATGTGCTTCAGTGCCGATTGTCCGCTTATCCTGGCCTACGAGCCAATCAGTGGGGCCGTTGGTATGGCCCATGCATCGTGGCGTGCTACGATCGGCCAGATTTCCCGCGAGCTTGTGGTGACCATGGCCAGCCGATTCAGTGCCCAGCCATCTGACATTGTCGCATGCATCTGTCCGTCTGTCGGGCCGTGCTGCTACGAAGTCGGTGATGATGTCTTCAACGCACTTACCGGAAGCGTTGGCCGATATGCCGAACGCTTCTTCACCAAAAAAGACGACAAGATGTACCTGGACCTCTGGGCCGCCAATGCCGACGAACTGGAAAGGGCGGGGTTAAAGCCCGCCAACATCCATGTAGCCAAGGTTTGCACTGTCTGCCATAACTATCTGTTCCCAAGCCATCGCAAAGAGGGCGAAGCGGCCGGCCGATTCGCCGCCATCATAGCAAACCGATAAAGTCCACGGATACTACTCTGCGAAGCGGGGCTTTGCTGCGAGGCACGGATTACACCGATAACCCCCGGCCGGGCCAGTGAAATGTTTTTTTTTGAGTTTTTTTGTGTGGCATGGCTAGCTTGCTAGCCATGTTCTCAAATTAGCCAACACGCCTTGCAAGCAAGACGTGCCACACGCCGTCAGGATTTTTTGGCATTTCTTGTAGGTTGTGCCAAGGCCCCCAAGCCGCGGAACACCTTTTTGGCGAAAAGCAATTAATCATTCTCGGTTAAACATTTTTGAACTTCCATGTAATCTATGATTTGCATGGTGAGTGTTTACGCACACCATACAAACTGGTTCCTTCTCTAATAGCTGCTAAATAGAACTCTCTGAAGATTTCCCTTCTTCTAACTTTTGGATTTGATGAAGTGGTGCTTCTCGAATTTCCATATTTTCATTAATTATTTGTTTTGAAGGAACCACCTTTGTTTTTGGTTTTGCTGATCGTTTCTCAGGCATTTTCACATTTATAGAAGCCAATTCTTTTACCGCTGCTTCATTCAATAAACGTTTAAAGCTTGAAACGAAATCAGGGAAATCTACAAGGACACCGGAATTCTTCCGAATAAGTCTTCTGTATAACTTTAAACTTTCAGGAGATAATACAGTTGAAAGAATACTTTCAGGCGAAAGCACTTTTGTCTTTTTCCACAACTCACTGAGGCTACCTTTTCTTAATGATTTTAAACTAATAGCCTGGAATTTTTCTGCAAGAACATGCATTTCATCTTCAAATAAATCCCACTCATCTACCAACTGTGTTATAGGAGGTTGACTAAATTCTACATGATAAATTCGCCATTCTTTCCCATTAGTCAGTAAGACCCATTCGCAACCAGCATTGATCGCATAAGTGCAAACCTGCTTTAAATGCTTGCTATTGAGCTCAATGCCAACTCTTTTCAATTCGACCATAATTACCGGCGTAGCTTCAGGGTCATGTTTAACTCGAATAGCAAAATCAACGTGTTCTGTTGCTCCTGCCCCCTTTACCGCATGTTCTCTGGATAAATGAGCAATATCAAAGCCCATAACGTTTTCAAAAATTCGCTCCACTCGCCTTCTAGTCTCGGCTTCATTTCCATCAGCCTTAGCAACTGATTCAATAAGACTTCTTGCTGAACGAATTGCCTTTTTTAATTCAACTGGAACCACACTCTTTGCCATAGTAATTCTCCCTTGTTGAACGAATTGGTGCATTTATGTACCCCAGTCATTATGGTTCTGCTTAAACCCATACTGAAAAAGGCGTTCCGCTAAATGCTGGAAAATTCTTACTTCCCCGAGGGTCCCCAAAGGACGCCGCTACACAACACTCCCGATTAAGAGAAATTTTAAAACAAGCTTAGAAATGAATCCATTGAAAAGACGCAGAATGTCGAAAAAACAAGACGTGGGTGCAAGCACCCACGTCTTGTTTTTCCAAATAGCTACTCAGTTCTAATAAAATCTGGGATTTGGATTACACGGCCGGAGTTGTCAACGCAGGCCAGTGTGGTTTCGGCAGTAGCTAGCAGGAGGCCGTCGGATTTGCGTTTAAGTTCGTATTCGTGGTCTATCTTTGCCTGGCCCATCTTCTTTATTCTCGTTGTCAGTGTCAAAACGTCATCGTAATTTGCGGGGCTTTTGAAAATGGCTGAGCATCTCGCTACGACGAAAAAAACTCCCTCATCTTCCAGCCTCTTATATTCGACACCGCTGGCGCGGAGCAGTTCGGTCCGGCCCATTTCGAAGTAGACCCAGTAACGGCTGTGATGCAGGGCGCCCATACGGTCCGTCTCTGCATAGCGGACGCGGATATCAATTTCGCATTTGTTTGTATGGTCAGACATATATTTATCCAATTTTTCCGGCTTTTTCCATCGGACGCGGCTGAGCGGCATTTTACGTCAAAAATCCGCATAAAAGCAAATATAACAGCTACTTAGGCCGAAAATTTACGTCTGCGGGCTGATTGGCGCTGCGGCCGTTAGTTCCGCCAGCTTGACGAGTTAAGGAAATTCTACAGCCCCCGGCGGCTACGTCAAGAAAACTCAGCCTTGCGGTGCGAGGAAATTATTCGCTGGTATTGGCGTAAAATACCCTTGCAGAACGGGCATAAACGCCTATGATACTTGTCCTTTTGGATTTTTTAGACGCATAGACAGATATAGAAAGGTTAAGTGGTCGCGGAATGATTAAAGTCAAGGCCAGAAGTAATGAATCCGTTGAGCAGATGATACGACGTTTCAAGAAGATGTGCGAGAAGGAAGGCTTGATTAAAGAGATCAAGCGCAACAGCTACTACGAAAAGCCATCAGAACGTCGCCGCCGCCGCAATCGCAAGAGTATTAAGCGGGTCATGTCTGAAAGATAACAGCCGCTTGCCAAACTCGGCAGCTCGAGGTTTTTTAACAGTTTTCAAAACTTTCAGCAATTTTCAGCAAGATTCAGCATTTTTCAAAAAGATTCAGCAAAATGCAAACCGCAAAATGGCTTCATGTCCGGGCTGACCGGATGAATCAGAAATAACAGGGAAGTTATTTTGAAGCTTTCCGGAGAGATTTCAAAAAAACAAGGAGTTACGACGTGGGAACTAAGGGAATGAGTAAGCATTACACTGCGGTATTGTTTGCGTTGGTCCTTGGCGTACTCAGCCTGACAGCGGCTGGTGCGTTTGGGCTCGAAGTGCCGGAAGTATCGGCGCCGGAGGTAGCGGAGGCTGACGCCCATAATATGGATATCCCCGGCATCTGGTGGATAGCTCCGGTCGGCTCGGTGTTGGCACTGGTTTTTGCCTGGGTATTCTTTAAGCAGGTCAAAAACGCCAACGAAGGCGATGACAGGATGAAGGAGATTGCCACCCACGTCCGCGAGGGCGCCTATGCATATCTCAGGCGTCAGTACAAGGTCGTGGCCGTGTTCTTTATCGTTGTCTGTGGCGTTCTCGGCCTGATGGCGTGGGTATTCCACGTGCAGCACTGGATTGTTCCCTTCGCGTTCCTTACCGGCGGCTTCTTCAGCGGCCTTTGCGGCTTCCTCGGTATGAAGACCGCGACAATGGCCTCCAACCGAACCACCCAGGGCGCAAAAGAAGGCCTCAACCGCGGCCTGCAGGTCGCCTTCCGGGCCGGTGCCGTTATGGGCATGGTTGTTGTGGGCTTTGGCCTGCTTGATATTACGATGTGGTTCCTTGTCCTGACCAAGCTGTTCCCGCTATTGGGCATTCACATGGGTCTGGTCGAGGTTACGGTTGTCATGCTTACATTCGGCATGGGTGCATCCAGCCAGGCGTTGTTCGCCCGTGTTGGCGGCGGCATTTTCACCAAGGCTGCCGACGTCGGTGCCGACCTTGTCGGTAAGGTCGAAGCCGGCATTCCCGAAGACGACCCCCGCAACCCAGCCACCATCGCTGACAACGTTGGCGATAACGTCGGTGACGTTGCCGGTATGGGTGCCGACCTTTACGAAAGTTACTGCGGCTCGATTCTCGCAACAGCCGCTCTCGGCGTCGCCGCCGCGTACAGCCTCGGCATAAAAGACGCCGCTATCAACCTGCTGGCTGCACCGATGGTGCTTGCCGGTGTTGGTATCTTGCTGAGTATTATCGGCATTTACCTTGTCCGCTGCAAAGAAGGCGCTTCGATGAAGCAGCTGATGGGTGCCCTTAACATGGGCGTCAACGGATCGAGCGTTCTTATCATTGCCGCCGCAGCCGGCGTTTGCTACCTGCTTCTGGGCAACCTGGAAGGCGTGAACTGGTGGGGCATCTGGCTGTCGATCGTTTCCGGCCTTATGGCTGGCATCGTTATCGGCAAGAGCACCGAGTACTACACCAGTTACGATTTCAAGCCTACCAAAGAAATTTCCGAAAGTAGCGAAACAGGCGCAGCTACAGTTATCATCTCCGGTATCGCAGAAGGTATGAAGAGCACCTGGGCAGCACTGGCGACCGTTATCGTTGCCATCGTTTGTGCATACTCATTTGCTGGCGGCTTTGGAAACATGCCGCTTGGCCTCTACGGTGTTGGCATTGCCGCTGTCGGTATGCTTGCAACACTCGGTATCACCCTGGCAACTGACGCATACGGCCCAATTGCCGACAACGCCGGCGGAAACGCCGAAATGACCGGTCAGGAGCCTGAAGTTCGCAAGAGAACCGACGCACTCGACAGCCTTGGCAACACAACCGCCGCTGTCGGTAAGGGTTTCGCTATCGGTTCTGCCGCCTTGACCGCACTTGCACTTATCGCCGCGTACGTCGAAGAAGTTCGCGTCGGCCAGATTCGTGAGGCACGCAACGCTGTCATAGCACACATTGCAGATGCAGGCGAAAACGCAACAGCCGGCGTGGGTCATCTGGTTTACATGGATCACAACAAGTTCGCCATGAAGACCAAGGCCGGTACCAGAGAAGAATGCTTCACCGGCTTTATGGCCATGGACAAAGTTACTGATATGGAAACCGGTGTTGTTGCCAACAGTTCGATTTACGACACCGTCACACCTGACAAAAACGGCAACTTCAAGTTCAATGGTATTGACCTTGTCTCAGCCCGCAAGGCGTCGCTGAGAGAATACATGGAATATTACGACGTAACGCTGCTGAACCCGAAGGTACTTTGCGGCATGTTCGCAGGTGTACTTCTGGTGTTCCTGTTCAGTGCGATGACCATGAAGGCTGTCGGCCGAGCCGCACAGAGCATGGTTCAGGAAGTTCGCCGTCAGTTCAGGGAAATCGCAGGTATCATGGACGGTACGGGCACGCCTGACTACGCCCGCTGCGTGGATATCTCCACCGCCGGCGCACAGAAGGAAATGCTTGTTCCTTCGCTGCTGGCACTGATTGTTCCTGTGGCTGTCGGTCTGCTTCTGGATGTTGCCGGCGTTCTTGGTCTGCTGGCTGGCGGTTTGACATGCGGCTTTGCAATGGCCATCTTCATGGCCAACGCTGGTGGCGCCTGGGATAACGCCAAGAAGTACATCGAGACCGGTGAGTTAGGCGGCAAGGGTAGCGAGAACCACAAGGCTACCGTCGTTGGCGATACCGTTGGCGACCCGTTCAAGGATACTTCCGGTCCGAGCCTGAACATCCTGATTAAACTGATGAGCATGGTGTCGGTCGTATTTGCCGGCTTGATCGTCAAGTACGCACCGCAGATCAGTTCTTTTCTGGGTCTTGAATAATCTGGAGTGACTCCTTGGCCAAACGAGCAACTAAAAAAGATTCGTCGCGAGAGTTGGCCATCGAGGCTGCCCGAATAGCGCACGATATGAATGCCGAAGACATTCTCGTGCTCGACCTTAAGGGCGTTAGCCCGGTTACGGACTACTTCGTGATTTGCTCCGGTACGAGCGACCGGCAGATACGAAGCGTCTCTGATGAGATTGCCCAATACGGCAAGAAGATCGGCCAGAAGGCCTGGCACATTGAAGGCGGAGATTCGGCCCAGTGGATCGTGATGGATTTTGTGGACGTTGTTGTTCATCTGTTCGATCACGAGCACAGGCAGTTTTACGACCTGGAGCTGATCTGGGGCGAAGCGCCGCGAGTTGAGTGGCGGCGGAGCAAAAAAGCCCCGACAAAAGAATCAGCAAAGAAGTGAAATAAAAACTGATTTAGATACAATAACGCGGCGGCCCAAGGGTTGTCGCGTTATCTTTTGCACTTTACGGAATTATTATGAATCTAAGACGGGAACTTGAAAAACGGATTTCCAAGGCATTAGTCGCTGCAGGCGCACCAGCCGATTCTCCAGCACTGGTCGGGCCTTCCAAAAGGCCGGAGTTTGGCGACTATCAAGCCAACGGCGTAATGGCAGCTTCCAAAAAACAAAAGCGAAACCCTGGAGAGCTAGCTCGCTTGGCTCTAGATATTCTTGGAAATTTAGACGGATTAGCAGATAGCGTTGATGTTGCTGGACCAGGTTTTATTAATATCAAGCTTTCAAGTGATTTTATAGGCAAGCACCTAAGTTTGATGCAAGGCGATGAAAAGCTCGGTGTCCAGAAACCGGAAAGAAAAGATACTGTCGTTGTCGATTATTCAGGCCCGAACCTGGCCAAGGAAATGCACGTCGGCCATCTGCGAAGCACCATCATTGGTGATGCGCTGGGTCATGTGCTGGACTTTGTCGGCCATGATGTCATTCGCCAGAACCACGTCGGCGACTGGGGCACCCAGTTCGGCATGCTGATAGCCTATATGAATGAGATTAAGGCTTCGCATAAGGACCTGGCTGACCTGGAAGAGTTTTATAAGGCAGCCAAGCAAAAGTTCGATGAAGACGCCGATTTTGCAGATACAGCCCGTGAGTATGTCGTAAAGCTTCAGGGCGGCGACAAAGAAGTCGCGAAAGCCTGGGAAGATTTCAGAGATGTTTCCCTGCATCATTGCGAGGCGGTTTATGATCTTCTTGGAGTCGACCTGAAACGCGGCGATGTCCGTGGCGAGAGCTTTTACAATGACGATTTGCCCAACGTGGTTTCCGACCTCGATAAATCCGGTCTGCTGAAGAAATCTGATGGCGCTCAGTGCGTATTTCTGGATGAGTTCAAGGGCAAAGACGATGAACCGCTGCCGTTGATTGTGCAAAAAAGTGATGGTGGTTATTTGTACGCCACCACCGACCTGGCTGCCTTGCGTTATCGTGTAGGGAAGCTCAAGGCTGACCGGGCTCTTTATGTGACGGATTCGCGGCAGGCGCTGCATTTTCGACAGGTTTTCGCTGTGGCGAAAGAGGCCAAGTTCGTACCGGCTGACGTATCCCTTGAGCATGTCCCGTTCGGTACCATGATGGGGGCCGATGGCAAGCCGTTCAAGACGCGAGAAGGGGACGCGGTAAAGCTGATGGACCTTTTGGCAGAAGCCCAGGAAAGGGCGTTTGACCTTGTCAGCGAGAAAAACCCGGACCTGCCAGAAGACCGCCGCAGGGAAATAGCCCGTGTGGTTGGGATAGGGGCTGTCAAGTATGCCGACCTGTCGCAGAACCGCACAAGCGACTATATCTTCAGCTGGGACAAGATGCTCTCATTCGAAGGCAATACCGCCCCTTACATGCAATATGCTTTTGCGAGGATTTCCAGCATTTTTAGCAAAAACCGAAAGAACGAAACCAAAAAGACAGCTGCGGATAATATCTTAATTGAACACCCAGCCGAGCGCGGACTAGCCATCAAGCTTTTGCAACTTCCCGAAATGATCCAGGGGGTTTGCGATGAGTGTCTGCCGAACCTGCTTTGCGGATATCTGTTCGAGCTGGCAGGGGCCTTTATGAGTTTTTATGAGAACTGCCCGGTTCTCAAGGCTGACGAACCTCAACGCAGCAGCCGGCTTGCACTTTGCGAACTGACAGCCAGCGTAATCAAAAAGGGCCTGCAACTGCTGGGAATTGAAACACTCGAGCAGATGTGATTAGTTAGTTTAGTAGCCGGTAGTCTGTAGGCAGTAGCCGGGGGAATAAAAGAATTTTTGCTTCTGATTGCATAACCAAAAAAATTCTGAAATGACGTTTGACAACTTATACCTTACAGCATATAGTATCAATACCTTGAACTATAAAGTATAGGTGAGTCAATGGCTATTCTTAACAAAAAAACTCTGGATGGTAATGTTGAAACACTGATTTTGGTGATCTTGCAGGAAGGGCCGAGTTACGGCTACGAGATCATCCAAACCCTCAATGATCGTGCGGCTGGGGTATTAAGAATGGGAGAAGGCACCGCCTATCCCGTCTTGCACCGTTTGGAACAGCGCGACCTTATAACGTCTCAATGGACAAAAGCTGAAAGCGGGCGCAGGAGAAAGTATTATCGACTTACGCCCAAAGGGCGACGGGCATTTGCGGAAAATGTTCAGCAATGGAAGGCACTTGTTCAGCTTATGCAAAACCTCCTGGGGGCAGAATCTGTTGGCCTCTCTGGTGCGGGAGAATAAACAGGAAGGAGAATCCACATGAGTGAGATACTTGAGAGCTATCTTGACAGAGTTATGGTTTATGCAAACCGTCCGGATAAAGAGGCCACAGACCTTCGTAGCGAACTGCGAGATCATCTGCTTAAGAAAATTGATGACCTGCAAGCCGAAGGTCTTTGTGATTCTGATGCGACATATCAGGCCATAAATAAACATGGCCATCCCCGAATCGTGGGATACGGCTTGCGTAAGCGATTTCCATTGGTTGACATTCGTTTACAAGGTACTGCTCGGGGTGTAATTGCTATCGGTCCTAAGGCTGTTGGGATATTTGCCTTTGGAGGATATACTGCTGTAGGCGTTTTTGCCTTCGGAGGGTGTGCAATTGGTGTGATTGCGCTTGGTGGATTCTCTGCGGCACTCCTGTTTGCTTTTGGTGGAATCGGAATCGCAACCTTTGCTTCTGGAGGTTTTGTTATAGGCTTGCTGGCAATGGGTGGTTTTGCTTCGGGAATCGTAGCCGTTGGAGGGTATGCGATAGGCCTCCTGGCTGAAGGTGGAAAAGCAATAAGTTATTTCGACAAAAATAATGCACCGGCATTTATGAAATCACTGCTAATTTTCATACGCAACGGAGAAGCATTTAAGTGGATCATTTTTACTTTTGTTCCGGTTGTGTTAGTTTTAAGTGTCTTAACAAACATATTCACTGCACGTGAACGCCGACGGATACAGGAAGCTGACCCCTGGCTGCAAGAATAGTATGCCAAGTGAATAAAACCGTAGCCTTGCATAAAAAATTTGATTAACAAAAAGCCCGCGAGTCGAAACTCACGGGCTTTTTAACGGATTAACTGATTTACCGATTAACCAATTACTATTACTCGTACTGCATTGCGGCCATCTGCTTGATGATGTGCCACTTTGTGTTGAAATCTTTGGTGGCCTGGGCCATAAGCTGCTTGGCCAGTTCCGGCTTGGCCTTGGCGAGCATCTTATAGCGGTTTTCGCTGTAAGCGTACTCTTCGAAGCTGATAGTCGGGTCTTTCGAATCAATCTGCAGTGGGTTCTTGCCATCTTCGGCCAGCCGCGGGTCGTAGCGGTATAGCGGCCAGGCACCGGAGTTGACGGCTGCCTTTTGATTCTGGAAGCCGGTTGTCATATTAATGCCGTGGGCGATGCAGTGTGAGTACGCAATGATAAGGCTCGGGCCAGGATAGCTCTCGGCCTCGAGGAACGCCTTGACTACCTGTGCGTCGGATGCACCCATCGCTATCTGTGCGACATAGATCGAGCCGTAAGTCATGGCAATCATGCCGAGGTCTTTTTTGGGTACAGGCTTGCCGGCTGCCGCGAATTTCGCGACTGCTGCACGCGGTGTTGCCTTGGAGCACTGGCCGCCAGTGTTGGAGTAAACCTGCGTGTCCATGACCAGCACATTGATGTCCCGGCCGCTGGCAAGGACGTGGTCCAGGCCGCCGTAACCGATGTCATAGGCCCAGCCGTCGCCACCGAGTGCCCAAACACTCTTTTTGACCAGGACGTCGGCGATGCCCGCCAGTTGTGCTGCCTTGGCGTCTTTGCTGCCTTCGAGCTTGGCCTTGAGCTGCTCAACGCGGCTACGTTGCTCGGCCAGACCAGCTTCGGTTGACTGGTCGGCATTCAGCAGGCCGTCGGCGAGTTCGGCACCGATTGTATCTTTCAGGTCGGCAACGAGTTCATTTGCGAACTCAATCTGCTTGTCGAGTGTCAGACGCAGGCCGAAGCTGAATTCCGCACAGTCTTCGAACAGCGAGTTATTCCATGTCGGGCCGCGACCGTTGCCGTCCACGCAGTAAGGGGTTGTCGGCAGGTTGCCGCCGTAGATGCTGGAGCAGCCCGTGGCGTTGCCGATAAGGGCACGGTCGCCGAAGAGCTGAGACAGCAGCTTGACGTAGGGTGTCTCGCCGCAGCCGGCACAAGCGCCGCTATACTCAAACAGGGGCTTACAAAGCTGGCTGCCCTTGACAGTGTTAAGACGCAGCTTGGTGCGGTCGTATTCAGGAATCGACAGGAAGAAATCGTAATTTTCACTTTCCTGCTTACGTAGCGGAATCTGCTGGGCCATGTTGATGGCCTTTTTGCTGGGTTCGGTCTTGTTCTTAGCCGGGCATACGTTCACGCATGCACCGCAACCGGTGCAGTCTTCCGGAGCAATCTGGATGGTCCACTTCAAGCCTTCGAATTCCTTGCCCTTTGCGTCGGCACTTTTGAATGTTTCTGGTGCGCTATCCAGCAGGGAAGCTTCGTAAACCTTGCTTCTGATCGTAGCGTGCGGGCATGCCAGAGAGCACTTGCCGCACTGGATGCAGACGTCCGGGTCCCATACGGGGATATCCAGGGCGATGTTTCGCTTTTCCCACTGGGTTGTCCCTGTCGGCCAGGCGCCGTCGATTGGCATGGCACTGACGGGCAATTCTTCGCCGTGGCCGGCCATGATTTTGGCTGAAACGTCCTGGACGAACTGAGGTGCCTTGTCGGAGACGACTGGCGGCTTTTCGATTTTGCTTGAAGCCTGGGCCGGAATCTCTATCTCGTGAAGATTGGCGACTGCCTGGTCCACAGCCTTATAGTTCATCTGGACAACTTCGTCACCCTTCTTGCTGTATGTCTTTTTGATGGTGTCTTTGATAGCCTGGATAGCCTGATCCTGCGGCAAAATACCCGAGAGGTAGAAAAAGCACGTCTGCATGATCGTGTTGATTCGTGCACCCATGCCGGTTTCCTTGGCGACCTCGTAGGCGTTAATCGCATAAAGCTTGAGCTTCTTGTCGATTATCTGCTGTTGAACCTGCTTTGGCAGCCGGTCCCAGACCTGGTCGGTCGGGAACGGGGCGTTGAGCAGGAACGTCGCGCCTTCGATGGCGGCGTCGAGAAGGTCGTACTTTTCCAGGAACGGGAACTGGTGGCAGGCCACGAAGTTGGCCCGGCTGACGAGGTAACTCGAGCGGATTTCACGCGGGCCGAAACGCAAGTGGCTGACGGTAACGGCGCCAGCCTTCTTGGAGTCGTAAACGAAATAGCCCTGGGCGAAGTTTTCGGTATTCTCGCCAATGATCTTGATCGAGTTCTTGTTTGCACCGACGGTACCATCGCTTCCCAGGCCGTAGAACATCGCACGGACGACGTCGTCGCCTTCTGTGCTGTAAGAATGGTCCCAATCGATGCTCAGGTTGGTGACATCGTCATTGATGCCGACTGTGAAATGGTTCTTCGGTTTATCGCAAGCGAGGTTGTCGAAGACAGCCTTGACCATCGCAGGAGTGAATTCCTTACTGGACAGGCCATATCGACCGCCGACGATTGTGAAGTCCTTGCCGCCTTCTACTGCTGCGTCAACGACGTCAAGGTAAAGCGGTTCGCCGGCTGAACCGGGTTCTTTTGTGCGGTCGAGCACGGCGATAGATTTGACCGAAGCCGGAATCGCATCGAGAAGGTGCTTGACGCTGAACGGACGGAACACGCGAACTTTAATCAGGCCGACCTTTTCTCCAGCTGCGGTGAGTGCTTCAACGGCTTCATGGGCCGCTTCGGCGCCACTGCCCATCATGATAACGATACGCTCGGCGTCGGGGGCTCCTTCGTAGTCGAAGAGCTTGTATTGTCTGCCGGTGAGTATGGCGAAGTTGTCCATCGCCTTCTGGACGATTCCCGGGCAGGCCTGATAGAACTTGTTGACAGTTTCGCGGCCCTGGAAGTATACATCCGGGTTCTGGCTTGTTCCGCGAATGGTCGGGCGATCCGGGCTCATGGCGCGGCTGCGGTGGGCCAGAACCAACTCATCGTTAATCATTGCATTTATGTCATCTTCGGTCAGTTCCTCGACTTTAGAAACTTCGTGGGAAGTCCTGAAACCGTCGAAGAAATGGACGAATGGTACACGGCTTTCAAGTGAGGCTGCGGTGGAGATTAGGGCCAGGTCCATCGCTTCCTGAACGCTGTTTGAAGATATAAGGCCGAAACCTGTCTGGCGAACGCTCATGACGTCGCTGTGGTCGCCAAAGATACTCAGTGCCTGGCAGGCAAGAGAGCGAGCGGAAACGTGGAAGACTGTCGGAGTGAGTTCGCCGGCGATTTTGTACATCGTCGGGATCATCAAAAGCAAGCCCTGACTGGCGGTGAATGTCGTCGTCAGTGAGCCGCTTTGCAGGGCGCCGTGTACGGCTGCCGCTGCGCCACCTTCGGACTGCATTTCCACTATCAGGGGGATTGTGCCCCAAATATTCTTTTGGCCGGCAGCGCTCCAAGCGTCTGCGTTTTCGCCCATTCCACTCGATGGCGTAATCGGGTAGATCGCGATTACTTCGTTAACTTTGTGAGCAACGTGAGATACAGCCTGATTGCCGTCCATCATTACCATTCGTCTTGACATTTGTTTTTCCTCATCACTAATAATATAAAAAGCAACAGCCGCCGAGTTTACCCAATGGTGGTTGGGGGCCCGGCAAGCTAATTGGGTCAAAGAAAGTCATGTTATTTTGCACATTGCGGAGGGGTTTTCAACGGCTTTTCGCTAATAAGGCTCAAAACCTTCATTAATTGTACACAAATCCCGACAAAAGTTTTATCCCGCGTTATGCCGACCAATATTCCTAGATATGGCGATACCTGTAGGCACAACATCAAGACAGCTTGAAACCGTCGGACGATGGACGCTGGCGGGCGTGATAATCGTGGGAATGGTGACTTTATGGTGGCCGAGTTATTACTCCTGGGGTGTATGCGCTGCTGGGCTGATGAGTGTTTTCGGTATTTGGCTGGTTTGGAAAACGGTTTTGAAAGACCGCAAAATTCTCGGCCATCCTGTCCATGCCGTACTTCTTATTCCAGCCCTTATTCTCATATATCACCTTGCGAGTACAGGTCTTGGCCTTGATAAAAGGCAAGGCCTTGCCACAGCAGGGGCGATTAATATGTCCATGATATTCCATATTTTCCTCCTGGCTTTGGGGATAATGCTTACCCAGAGCCTGCTGCCGAACGCGGCGAGTCATTTTGGTGTCCTGAGCGCATGTGGCCTTGCGATGATGGGCGGCGCATTTGCGGCAATCGCGATGGGAGAGGTTCAAGAGCCAAAAACAGCCCTCGCTTTGTTGGGCTTTGTGGGGATAGGAGTATGGCTTTGCCCGCTGTGGGGCTTTTCGGAGAATCTTAATCCTGAACTGGACCCGGACCCGCACCCATTGCGCCGCAGGCAGCTGCGGATTGTTTGCATAGCGGTTGCGATAATCGCTGCGGTATTACTGACCGCTATTGCACCGCTGGAAGCGGCATTCTGTTTAGGTGTTGTCGGTTCGACACTCTTACTTGGCGGGCTTATGTTTCAAAACAGACGCCGCTTTTTATTGATAGCTGGCGGAATTCCCCTGGCCATTGCGATTTTGATTGGTTTGATTGTCAGGCCGGAGCTGTCCATACTACGGAAAGTTCCGGTTGGGGCATTTGGCCTGGGCGAAGAAGTGTTCGGCCGGATTTCCGCGACCGATAGCGGGCTGGTAGTTTTGGGGGCAACCATTGGCTGGGCGGGTTTGATTGCTTTTGTGATAGGCATGTTTGCGTGTATTGTCTGGCTTTTGGGTAATGCCCGTCAGGGCCATAGCGGAGACCAGAGCCGGGCCCTTGTTTGGACGGCCACGACTGCGCTTGTAAGCTGTTCAATGCTTTCGAGGGGTGGGTTTTTCATCCCCACAGTGACCCTTTCGGTTGCTTTTGTCTGGGGTCTTTTTCCCCGAATGCTAGGTCGGGCCAAGAGTGAAAAGTCTGGCTCGCTACTACTGGTTGCGCTTTTAATCCTGATGGCTTTGTTGGGTGTAGCCAAGCGTGACGGCCTTTTGATATGGATTGTGTTAAGTTTTGGCTATGGAGAGGGATTTCTTCATTCGATGACAGGTTTTTTCCTGGCAATGCTGCTCGTATGGCTTTTCGGTAGCCAGAGCGTAAGGAAGGGATTGATTTTGATTTTCATCGCAGCCCTTGCCGGAGGGGCGGGGGAGATACTCCAAAGTTTCGCATCAGCACGCGGAGAGTCATTAGCCGTTTGGGTAAAAGTGATTTTTGGCAGAGCCGAAATTTCCGATATCATGAAAAACCAGGTTTATGACTGGTTTGCCCATTCTATTGGCTGCGTAGCTGCATTCTTTCCTTATTTCCTGGCAATGTGCTGTGGGTTATGCGAATCACCAGACGCCAAGCTTAGGCAAGACATTTCCTCAAGTGCCTATTCATACAGGCAATACTAGCGTCCCTTGGTGTGCGTTCTCCTCACGCTTGCAACCGCTGAGATATATCTGTAAAGTGTCAGGTTCTTATTAACCTGAAAGTTTGGATCGAATGAATACTTTGCCTGAAATGTTTGGTTGCTCTTTCGAGCTGACTTTTCTGCTGGCGCTCACAGCCTTTGGCTTTGTCGTGGGGATTTTGACAGGCCTGTTCGGTGTCGGCGGCGGTTTTATGATCGTCCCGCTGCTGAATGTCTTATTCGGCGTAAAATACCCAATAGCCGTCGGAAGCAGTCTTTGTTTTACTATCGGCACTGGCACGGCGGGCGTGATGGCCCATCGCCGAGCAAATAATATAGAGCTTAAGAGTCTCGTTTATTTGAGCATTTTCGCGATTATCGGGGCTGTGCTTGGTGCAGACCTTCAACATTATCTCGAAGAAGCTATCGGCGAAGGCAACAAGGAATATTTCGATTCGATGATGGCGGGGTTGTTTATCGTGATGCTGCTGACGACTGCATGGATTCTCGCTAGCGGGGCCGGCCGGGAAAAGCACGGCAAGTCGTTTTTGCAAAGGATAGCCATACCCCCGCGAATTGACCTTCCCAAAGCCGGGCTGAAAGATGTAAGTCTTACCGGCATTTGCGCAGCGGGGTTGATGGTAGGGGTCCTGAAGGGACTGCTTGGTATTGGCGGCGGTGTCTTATATATGCCCCTTTTAATCGTTGTTATTGGCCTGACTCCTCACCAAGCTGTCGGTACGAGTTTAGGGGTGGTTCTTTTCAGTTCTATCGCCGGAACCATAAAGCACGGCCTGATGGGGAATGTCGATCTCTGGATCGCGATGTCGCTTCTGGTTGGAAGCTCAATAGGAGTTCAATTAGGGGTCTGGGTATGCGATAAACTCCACGCGAAAAAACTCAAGCAGTATTTCGTTATTCTGGTACTGTTTGTGGCGATACTGCTGGCTGCGGATTTGATTAAGAAAATTACCAGCTAAAATCCCCAAATCAGGGTTCCTGACAAGTCTTTTGTTGTGAGGTGGGTTTACTGGATGGTTCGGGATATTTCCCGCCGCCGAAGGGGTCTTTGCCAGGGGCAGGATTGTTTTTCCTGTTTTGCTTGAAGAGCCATTCAATATTATCAGGATTGCCCCAGGCCCTGCCTGCACTTTGAGTATGGTTGGCGTTTTTGATTTCGAGAAACCTGCTTTTCCCGCCTTGAGAGAGAATTTCTTCATGTACCGCTTTGCTGCCGAAGCGCATCGAGTCTTTGGCCCCGGCAAAGGTGGTTGCCGGAACATGCTTGTAACGGCTCACTTCGAGGGCCAGCCTTTGCAGTTGCTGCTGGTTTGGCTGAGAATAGGCCCTGCCAATCGGCCAGCCTCCGCCGCTCATTGCAGCTGCGAAAAGTTTCCGGTCTGCTTTCAAAAACTCCCAGCAGCCCTTGCCGCCATATGAAAAGCCTGAGTAATAAATCCTATTCGGGTCGATGCTGAACTCTCTGTCCAGGATAAGGGTCTTGATAAGCGTAATAGTTGCTTGGCTGTACCACCCATTTTCATTAACAGCCGGCCAATCGGGGTGATACTGGCGGTCCGGTCCGCCAAGTTTTCCGCCGGGCCAATAAGGAGCGGGTATATTTGGCGAGGTTTGTATTTGTGGAACCAGGCTGAATGCCTCGAAGTTTTCATCGTAGTAATAATTTGTAAACAGGTAGCGGGCCAGTATGACCATTTCCATACTTCGAACATTGTCAGAGCCGATTCCGCCGGAACCACCGACAGATAATACCAACGGATATTTTTTTTGGGGATTATAGTTCCGTGGAAACATCAAGCGGAACGGCAGCTTGCCGCCTTTATATTCGAATTCACCTGGGTAATGACCGTAAAGAGTATCTTTGCCTTTCCAACAGGTGTGTTGAATCTTATTAATCAAGACGTTTTCATCTGTACTGATTAACAGCCAAACGAATCGTTCACCTTTATATCGTGAGGAAATGACAACTTCCTGGCCGCTTTCAATCTTTTTGAACCTGCTTCGGAGGTATCTTTTCTTGAGAACTTGTTCGAGTCTCGAAGATGCTGAATGAACCAGGCTTAGCTCGACAGATCCCTTACCGGAAAAGAATACTTTTACGCGATGATGGTTTACTTCGTGGCCTTTGCCGAAATCGATTACTGGAGAAATAATACAATTCTTTTCGTCGATAGAGCGGTTTTGCCAGCCGAGGATATCTTTGCGGCTGAAAGTTGTCGTTGGGTATTGCTCAGGGACGCCAAAGGAAACAACGCCTGTAAATTCACCATTTGCGAAATCGGGAAAAATAGAAGTAACTGAGATAATCAGGAAAACAAGGATGATCAGCTTCGTGATGTATGCTTTCTTTTGAGGCATAGGGAGATATTTTCCTTACCAATCTCTATTTTATTAATAATACGTCAGTTATTGAAAGTTTGTTTGCGGTATACAAAATAAAAAAGCCCCCGGTTTCAGGCCGCGGGCTTTTTTTGTTTATATGTCGGATTAAAGCTTTTCAGCAATAATCTCCGCGATACGCTGAGCAGCCTTGCCGTCCCAAAGCGGCGGTATCTGCGGCTCGCGTGCCTTGCCATCCATTATCATGCGATATGTGGCGACGATCTTTTCCGGGTCCGTTCCGACAACCGTGTTTGAGCCAACATCGGCTGTTATGGGTCGTTCGGTGTTTTCACGCATTGTTATGCAGGGTACCTTGAGTATGGTTGTCTCCTCCTGAATGCCGCCAGAATCGGTCAGTACAAGTTTGGCCGAAGAGGTTAGCTTCAGGAAATCCAGATAGCCAACAGGATCGATCAGTTTCAGGTTTTTCATTCCTTCGACCTTATCAGCCAGGCCAAGGTTCGGGATATTCTTTCTGGTTCGTGGATGAATCGGGAAGATAATTGGAATATCTTTCTGGATCACTTCCAGCGCGTCAAGCAGGCGGCCTAATACGACCGGATCGTCAACGTTGCTTGGACGATGAAGAGTAAGGGCCGCGTAATTTCCCTGTTCAATATTCAATTCGTCGAGAATCTTTGACTCATCAGCCTTCGACTTGTTTTTCAGCAGCGAATCAATCATCACGTTGCCAACCAGGAAAACCTTGTCCTCGGACACGCCTTCGTTTTTGAGGTTGTCCAGGCCGCTCTGTTCGGTGCAGAAAAGCAGGTCACTTATGCAGTCGGTCAGGACACGGTTGACTTCTTCGGGCATTGCTCGGTCGAAACTTCTCAGGCCGGCTTCGACGTGAATCAGCGGAATTCCAAGCTTGACCGCAACGATACCGCAGCCGATTGTGCTGTTGACATCACCGACGACCAGAACTGCATCTGGCTTTTCTTGTAAGACGGCTTGCTCGAATGCCTTCATTATCTCGGCCGTTTGAACGGCATGGCTGGCTGAGCCGATTTCAAGGTTGATATCCGGCTCGGGGATTCCGAGCTGGTGGAAGAAAAGATCGCTCATCTTTTCATCATAATGCTGGCCCGTATGCACCAGCATCGGGTCAATGCCATCTTTATTCTTGAAGGCCTCCATCAGTGGGGCGATTTTCATGAAGTTCGGCCTTGCTCCTGCTACGTTAATAATTTTCATTTTTTATTCCCTAAGTTTGGCGGTCTGTCAGCTAGGTTAATAAAACCGTTTTTTAATATTTTTCTATCGACTTTTATTGCCGTGAACTTATTTAAACCAGACATTCTAAATAGAATTTGCATTTAATGCAAAGCTGTCGTGCCGGTTCAAACCTGCAGGAATAAGGGTTGAGCCAAGTAAGTCCCACCTGCCAGAAGCCACCACAATATTCATACCAATTTCTTACAAAGTGAAATTATGTAAAAGGACATTTGGAATACCGCACCCGGTTGATATTTCTTCTAAGGCTATTGCCCGCTAAAGAATAAAAAGAGGGGTAGGGCTGGATTCCGGGTTGAATAGGGGAAATACCTATCTCCAATTACTTCAAAAACGCCCTTAACCCCCAAATTTGTTAATAAAAATTGAAAATTCCGGCTTATTTCCCCCAAATTGATTCCGATGCAAACTGCTTTATTTGGCATGCCTTGTGGTTGAGCAATAATAATTCTCCGAGAATTCTAATCGCAGGGCCGGAGCATGGCGCAATTTCAATCCTTTCAGGTTTAATAAGCAAAATTAAGAGCTTACAATTTATATGGAAAAGAGGAAAAGTTGCACTACTTTTAGATAATAATTATTAAGTTGTGGTTAAATCTGTTTGAGCGGCGAGAATTCAGGAAAGGTTTTAAATCAAGGTTCCGTTTTTGGGGGTGGAACCATGAAAACGCCGATTGACACAAATTCGGATCTTTTAGGGCTTATAGGGGTAGGGGGCAAAAAGGGGAAAAGTCCCGAAAATGATTTTCCTCCGGATTTTATAACCAACCTCGACCCCTGGTTTGGTCTTGAGATGCTAGAGCCACGCTTGTTGTTGAGCGCTGTGACCGAAGGGCTTATTGCTCTTTATACATTTGATGAGGGCGGCGGTGGTACTGTCTACGATGTCTCGGAAAATGGTAGCCCGCTGAACCTTACTATTTCCTCGCAGGGTAATGTAAGCTGGTCACAGGGAAGCCTTTCTATTGACTCACCGACAATTGTTTCATCGGCCGGAAGTTCAGGAAAGATAGTAGATGTTATTCGCAGCAGCAACGAAATAACCCTCGAAGCGTGGATCAGCCCGGAAAATACCACTCAAAACGGACCTGCCCGCATTATTAGTTTGTCTGAGGGCCCTTATGAGAGAAACTTTACCCTAGGCCAGGGACTTTGGGGAAACAAACCGTCGGATCTTTATAATGTTCGACTCAGGACTACTGGCAACAACCTTAACGGAAGCAAAATAACGCTTTCCTCGCCGGATGACTCCTTAACCACCGATCTTCAGCATGTGGTCTTTACGCGCGATTCTTCAGGTATTGCCAGAGTTTATATCGACTCCCAGGAAGTTGGCTCGGTATATATCGGCGGAGACTTTTCAAATTGGGATGCTGGCTTTTCATTCGCGCTTGGCAACGAGATTACTGAAGACCGGCCCTGGCTGGGGGAATTTCATCGCGTGGCAATTTATGGACAGGCCCTCAGTCAGCAAGAGATTGTCGGTAACTATTCTGCGGGTCCGGAAGCTGCGAATACGCCCCAGCCGAACACCCCGCCAACTGCCAGTGATGATTCATACGAAATTGATGCCGGATCGGTATTGAATGTAAATGGTGTACTTGGCAATGATACCGATCCTGACGGCGATACATTGTCTGCTTTTCTGATAAGTGACGTTGCGAATGGGGCGCTGGTTTTCAATAATGACGGTTCGTTCCAGTATCAGCCGAGTGAAAATTTCAGCGGCATCGACAGCTTTACGTATCAGGCCGCTGATGCCGATTCCAACAGCAACATAGCTACGGTAACGATAACTGTAAATTCCGTCCAAACGCCTGAGCGGGTAACGCAAGGCTTGGTTTCCAGTTACAATTTTGATGAGGGCGAAGGCGATACTATCTACGACGTTTCTGGTATCGGCACAGCTATGAATCTGACAATTGCCGATCCAGCCAACGTCAACTGGATTAATGGCGGGCTGTCAATTAATGCCCCGACCATAGTTTCTTCAACAGGGCCAGCCGACAAGCTGGCCGAGGCTGTCCGAAGCAGCAACGAACTCACTTTGGAGGCATGGCTTAGGCCAGATAATACATCCCAGGATGGTCCAGCCCGAATTGTCACAATATCCGGCAGCCCTTATGATAGGAATTTTACACTCGGCCAGGGCCTTTGGGGCAATAAACCTTCGGATCTTTATAATGTTCGTTTGCGAACGACCAAGAACGGGAGCAATGGCAGTAAAATAACCCTTTCATCGCCAGAAGATTCTTTGACCACAAACCTTCAGCACGTGGTTTTTACTCGCGACTCTTCAGGAACGGCCCGGATTTACATTGATGGCCGCGAGGTAAGCTCACGGTATTTCGGCGGAGATTTATCAAACTGGGATAGCAACTTTATATTTGCACTTGGCAACGAGATTACCGGGGACCGACCATGGCTGGGCGAGATTCATAAAGTCGCCGTTTACAGCCATGCGTTGAACGCATCGGAGGTAGACCAGAATTATCGCTCAGGCGTTCCAGAAGGCGATGTGACATTCCAGAATGTAACGAGCCAAGGGGGGCAACTCCTGCGTGTGTTGGGTACACAAGGCCCCGACAGCATTGTTCTAAACCATTCAATCGATGGGTTGGTTCTTTCAGGCACAAGCAATAGCCTCAATCTGGGAAATAACTTCGCAAGCATTGAAATGCTTGGTTTCGGCGGTGATGACGTCATCCGGGTAGCCAACTCGGTAACACTTCCAATATTGATTGAAAGCGGCGGCGGTAATGATCAAATATTCCATGGAGGAACTGGACAGGCGGTAATCCACGCCGGAGATGGTGACGATCTTGTTGTGAGTATTGGCAGTAGTGCGGATGAATTGTTCGGCGAGCAAGGGCTGGATTCGTTCTGGGCGGATACGGCCGACACCATTTCAGATTCTTCTGCAGCAGAACTTGATGGTGGAGCCGTGCATGTTGTAAGTGAATTCTATCAGCCCTATACCAATGACCCACTATCCCCGGACTATATACCCATTGAAATTGCCGGCCAGGATTTGACAGACCCGAATATAACCGGATATGCAAGTGGTTATGAAAGATTTGAGGAGCAACTTTTTGTCGATGCTCCGGCCTTGGATGATTTGGATGGAAGGGAAGTGAAGAACACAGCCTTCCATACGGCACTTTCCGGTCTTTTGGCTAATGATGCATCGATAATCTCTAAGATGATTACACCTTTGGGCGATGGGACATTCGCAGTCGATTTTAGCAGTGGGGACACGGAAATCGTTGTTCGAGTCGATGCAGATATTCCATTGATGAACGGAAGCAACTCTTCGACTGCAGCAGCGGGAGATAATGAAATATGGGTGGATGTCCTTGAAAAGGCTTACGCTCAATTGCCTGGTATGAGTTATTTCGATGCTTCGTTTATACGTCCGGAAGCCATGGATGACCTAAACAATGGAATCGGTGTCTTCAAGCAGGCTGAAGCCAACTTCGATCCGGATACTTATCGCACAAGCACTGATGGTACGGTCCTTGGCTGGAGTGAGATTTATATCCTCGAAGCTTACCTGGCCATGTTTGAGGGAACCGGTGATTCTGCCTATCTTGAACGTCTCATTGAGGATATTGACATCATGCTTTCCAATCGGGATGACCGTTTAGGAAGGATGGATGAAGTTCGAGGTAGGATAATGCCGGCGTGGAGTACAGATAGGACTTTTTGGACACCAAAAGAAGGTATGGACGGTAAACGATACGCATGGATCGTTCATAATGGCAACATTGTAAATAATATTGCCAGATGGGTGTACCTTGTTAAACGCGACCCACTCTTAGATTTACGATTCGGGGATAAAGCCTCTGAATACTTAGATGCAGTAAAGGAAACTGTAGACGGTTTTGATGCCGATTGGAGAGAAGGTGAAGTTTCTGGTGAAGGTTATTATTGGAGCAATTACTTCGACAGGCCTTTGCCGTTGAATCAGCAAAATGCCATGGGCAGAGCGATGTTAAATATCTACCTTGCTACCGGAGAAACCAGGTATTTGGACCGTGTTGAAAAGATGGCAATATATTTCAAGAATCGCCTGAGAATCGAAGGAGATCATTATCTTTGGAATTATTGGTCTTCCGGAGGGCGAGTGGATGATTTCGGCCACGGTGCCATAAACGTGGATTTCGCTTTTCGAAGTTACCGTGCGGGCATTGTATTCAATGTCGAAGACATGCAGCTTTTTGCTAATACTTTCAACAATAGCATGGTTCTGAATCCGGATGGAACGCTTCAGGGATTTACACAGTACATCGATGGTACCGGTGATGTTAATCATTGGCAGAGTTGGTTATGGTCGCGATTGGGATTCGAAGATTATTCAGTGGCTGTGGCTCTGAGAAAATATTCAGACACATTGGTTCATATTTTACCATCCGCATTGTCGGTTGAAACAGCCCGTGAAATGGTTTTTGAATTGCCTGTTTCAAATCTATTAGTTGGACAAGTTTCATAAAGGGGCATTTTGATGTTTGGAGGCTTTTTAACAACAAGAATTAATCTCAAAGGCTGATGTAAGCATTTTTTAATCATTCGAGAACATTTGTGGGACTGAAAACTGCATGATTGTAAATGCGAAAGCTGCTTTTTCCTTTAAATACCCTTTTCGGGAAGAAAATCTCTTTTGTGGTACCGCCTTTTATGTGCAGCCCATGGTCTTGCCATAAGTATATCCAGGTTTTGTTATTTTTCCTTTCTACGCGTTTTATTTGATAAGCGTGTTTATGCCCATCGGCGTGTTCAACAATAACCCATCGCTTCTGCAACTCTGTGCCGACGGGCAAGGCCTCTGTTGTGATTAAGGCGTTTTCATCATACCCATCGGCCTTACGGACGGCAGCATCGATAACACCGTCAAAATAAGGGATTTTGGAACTCAAGCCTTTATTACCTTTCCTCAGAAAAGTGCCACCTATAAGGCCGGCGTAATTGAATTTTTCCCGGCTGCTGGATAATACGCCTATTTTACCGATTAGTTTGATATCACCATCCTTTTGTGGGATGTAAACGCTTTGGGTATTACCCAGGCAGATTATCAAAAGGTCAGTTCGTGTTTTTGTTTTCACTTCAAGCACGATGGCTTGTCCATCGGTCCTGATATTTGTGATGCGGTTTACCTCAGTTATTTTGGGACTCCCGATAAATGGTTCATGAATGGCCACAAAAATGCTTTCATTTGGCGCCTCACCCTTTCTGCGTGCAATAAGTTGCGGCATCATATATTGGTATACCACGTCATCACTTTCGTGGGCTCTTCGGATGGAAGGACTTTCGGCGAGGAAAACCTCGGTATTTTTTTTTGCCAAGAGATGTGTTTTTGTACCCGCCTGAAAATTACCCTTATACCGAAAAGTTACTTGTAGGTTCTCGTCGGTAACACCGTATTTGATATTTTTGAAAAGGCCATAAGGATCGAATTTTGAGCTCTCGCCTACCGGCTCAACCCATTTGTTTTTTGGTGACATTAAAGAGCCCTGGAACTTTGTTAGCTCCAGGTTACATTTGGCGCTCTGGTCCTGATCTGCTGACCCATGCAGAAGCCAGTCATGTACGCCGCCGCCTTTTACCTGAAAGACATCGACAACATAGGGGTTTGTTTCGTCAAAAGAGCAAAGAATAATCAGTCTTTTGTACATTTGTGCAAGTTTAGCGTAGCCTCGTCTTCCGCAAGCTTCAACGGCAGATAAACCCTGCAAGTCTGATACGAACAGCTGAATATCTCCCTCGCTGTTTGCGCTTTCCTGCTCTTTTTGATCTATGGCGACAAGGTTATGCGAAATTGTTGACTTGGTCCAGTGACGTAGTTTGGTATGAGTATAACCTATATCAGAAAACATCTCCCTGCCGAAGGCGAATAATGAGAGATTGAGATTGTCCCTATGGTGATGTCCGTAACCTCCCGAAAAATGGAGGTGGGCTTGAACCTGCCGGCTTTCCTGTCCAGCTCCCAATACAGCATGGCCGAAGCCTGAAAGCAGTTGGCAAGAGGATCGACTGCTTTCTTTTCCAAATTTGTAATCGGGCCATGAATCGTGAAAAGGTGCTGTTGCATCAGGGTAGGTTATTCTTTTTACAGGATCAAAGGGATGGAATGGAAAGTTTATATCTTTAAAAGGGTCGAGTTTTTTGAAATGAAGGCCGTCATTTTTCCCATAATATCCCGGTGGATCTGAATATCCTTCTATTTCGTTGATTACCAAGGAAATCCCTGAAACTGTTTGTTTATGATAGCTCGGAGACTCCTTCCACATTCCGTCGAAGAAGAAGCCTTTCGGGATAAAATCAATCAGCCACTTGTAGACGAAATGGATGTATTCGGGTTCGTTTATTGTTCTGCCGATCCTGACAATCCTCCGCATATAATTAGGCGACATATTCGAATAATGGTCAGAGAAAGTTAGGGTATATTCCACAGCTGACCTAAAAAACTGATTTTCTATTCTTTTTCTAATATTGGTACGATATTCCCTTGAGAGCAAATCCAGAGCGCGGCTGTTATAAATTAAATCGTAAGCAAGGGACATCTTGGCGGGGATTTCCCCAGGCATCCACCTTCCCCATTTTCCACCGGCGTAGGGGTAGGGGGGCTTGTTAATGGATGTATATTCTCGCCGTGAGTAGGGCCATTGTTTAACAACACAATAATCAGGATAAGCCTTTGCAAATGCATAAATAATCAGGGCCGAGCGTCTGGCATATTTAAACTTTCCAGTGGCATAATAAGCCTTAGCTAATTTATACGTCTGACCAGCTAGCCATTGTTTCCTGAAATACCATATTTTCGACAGGAAGAAATAATCATTTCCTTTTTCATCAAGATGATAGGGGATGGAAATCTTATTACCTAAAGGAGTCGTCACTTTCTGTGAGCGATTCATTGGATACTTTTTACTGGGATATTTATGTCCGCAGAATTTGCATTTCAATTGGTTGGGCTTGTCTATCGTCCATGTTAATTGGTTTGACTCCTGCGAACCGGAGTCACAATTAGGACATCCGCAAAATAGAATCCCAGTCTGCCTTGGGATAAGAGCCAATATCTCCTTTTCACTCATTGACATTATCTGTCTTACATCAGATTCGATTGATTTGAGCTGCTTAAGATTGATATCAGGGGCATGCCAGGGATGTTGATTTCTAAATTTAGAACTTCCAGCCGTAAGCCGAGCAGGCATTACAGAGAGTATCGCAAAGATAAGGATTATTGTTTTTTTCTCAAATTTCATCTGATGGCCTGATAATACCTATTTTATACAGTAAAACCAGCTAGTCGGTTCAGTAGTAATTTCGCAAATATTATTCAGCATTGAATTTCGAAAGAAACGCAATGTCGGCTCCAAGTCGCTTAACATGGGCCCTTTTGGGCCCGTAGACATTTCTTTCGCTATTCAAAGTTCAAGTAAAACCTTTGGGCAATAAAAAAACGGCGGAGATTCAAGAAAATCTCCGCCGTTTTTTAAATGAACTTTTTAGGCCTTTATTATTTTCCTTCTGCCTCGCCGAACCTTCTTCGTTGCGTTGCGTGTGTCGATTACAAGCTTGGCTGAGTCAACTATGGCCTGATAATCATAGGATGTATGATCCGTACTTATTAACACGGAATCGTACTTCTTAAGATTAGTCTTTGTCAGCGGAACGCTTGTCATCTTAAGGTCATGCTCACGTGTTTTGGGGGCCTTGGGAATATGCGGGTCGTTGTAATCGACCTTTGCGCCTCTGTCCTTGAGTGTCTCGATAAGTTCAAGTGACGGGCTTTCTCGCATGTCGTCGACATCCTTCTTGTATGCCAGGCCCAGAACGAGAATTTTTGAACCTTTCAATGCCTTTCCTCGCTCATTAAGCGCATCCATCAATTTGCGTATGACGAATTCTGGCATTGAGACATTAATCTCACCGGCCAGTTCGATGAACCTTGTCGAAAGGCCGTACTCACGGGCTTTCCATGACAGGTAGAACGGGTCGATCGGAATACAGTGTCCACCAAGCCCCGGCCCCGGATAGAAGGGCGTGAAGCCGAACGGTTTGGTGCTCGCTGCATTAATAACTTCCCAGACATCGACTCCCATTTTATCGAAGAGGATCTTGAGTTCGTTAACCAGCGCGATGTTTACACAGCGATAGGTGTTTTCGAGAATCTTCGCTGCCTCGGCTGCTTCGCAACTGCTAACGGGGACAACGGTATCCAGCGCTGTCTTATAACAGGCACAGGCTGCCGCAAGTGAATTCTTATCATGACCACCGACAACTTTGGGGATGGTTTTTGTGGTGTAATCTTCACGGCCTGGGTCTTCACGTTCCGGTGAAAAGCCCAGGAAGAAGTCTTTGCCAACCTTCAGGCCGGATTCTTCGAGGATGGGCAGCATTACTTCACGAGTCGTGCCGGGATAAGTCGTAGATTCGAGAATAATCAACTGTCCCTTGCGAAGGTTCTTCGAAATTGAACGGGCCGTCGCTTCCACATAGGACATTTCCGGCTCGCGCATCTTCGTCAACGGTGTCGGTACGCAGATGAGTATGCAGTCCGGCTTTTTGAGTTGTTTGAAGCCGTCGGTAGCGCCGAACAAACCCGATTTGACCATATCCTTGACGGTCTTGGAGGGGATATGTTCGATATAGCTTTTACCGGCTAAGAGGGCTTTGATTTTCTTGGTATCAACGTCAAAACCAAGGACCTTCATCCCGCCGTTGGTAAACTCACGCACCAAAGGCAGACCGACATAACCCAGGCCGACAACACCTATAAGAGCCTTCTTCGACTCGATCTTATCTAACAGCGTTTTAATCATCTATTACTCCTTGCGTAAGGTTTTATTCAGCAATATTTTAATATAGCCCGCACAGGGCGGGCAAATATACATTTTCTATCGGCTTAGAAGGCGTTAATCTTAACAATTCCGTTAACGATATTCCTTAAAACCTGCTAGCCGAAATTCATGTTCATAAGTATAATAACCGATTAAATTTGTTACGGAAGGGCGTTTTCGCTCTTAGCTATTTTAATATCTAAATCCCGTATGAGGAGTTTTACATGGCATCTGTTGGAATAGCAGTAGTTGGCGCAGGACACTGGGGCAAAAATCTTGTCAGGAATTATGCAACCCTTAATGGTGCCCAACTTAAATATGTCGTTGATCTTAACGACAAAATCCGTCAGACGATGTCAGGATTGTATCCTCAGGCCAAGGTGACTGAAGACCTTAATGAGGCATTGTCCGATTCTTCTGTTGGTGCGGTAGTGATTGCGGTAGATGCTCCGCTTCACTTCAAAATCGCCAAGGCAGCTATCGAGGCTGGAAAGCACACTTACGTCGAAAAACCCCTTACACTTTCCAGTGCAGATTCCAAGGAGCTTGTAGACCTGGCCCAGGCCAAGGATGTCAAGCTGATGGTCGGCCATCTGTTGGAATATCACCCAGCCGTCAACTATATGAAAGACATGATCACTTCCAAGGATGCGGGTGATCCACTGTATCTATATTTCCAGCGGGTAAACCTGGGTATTGTTCGCAAAAAGGAAAACGCCTGGTGGTCGCTTGCCCCACACGATGTTTCGGTAGCCTGCTATCTCTTCGGCGCCGAACCTGTAACCGTCTCAGCTTCCGGTAATGCATATCTCCAGGATGGCATTGAGGACGTCGTGTTCGCGAACCTCAAATTTGCCGACGGCAAGATGGCCCATATCCATGTTTCCTGGCTTGATCCGCACAAAATCCGCAAAGTCACACTTGTCGGTTCTCAGAAGATGGTTGTATTTGACGACATGGAAGCTTCCGAAAAGATCCGCGTCTACGACAAGGCGGCCCAGGTGCAAAAAAGTGTCGAGAGTTACGAAGAGGCTATCACGCTACGGACCGGTGACATACTCATTCCCAAAACCCCAAGTGGCGAGCCGCTCAAGGCTGAGTGCCAGCACTTTATCGATTCTATTGCCAATGATTCGACTCCACGCAGCGACGGTGCCGATGGCCTGCGGGTCGTCAAGGTGCTTGAAGCCGGCAGTAAGTCTTTGGCAAATGGTGGAGAACCGGTGAACCTCTAAACTTTGTCCTTCGTATATTATCATTGACGATTCTAAAAGCCTCTTGAATAAGGACTTCAAAATGGCAGATGAGAAAAAGCCGTATTTTGTTCATGAAAGTGCCTACGTTGATGATGGTGCTGAGATAGGCGAGGGAACGAAAATCTGGCATTTTGCCCACGTCATGGGCGGGGCCAAAATCGGCAAGAACTGCATCTTTGGACAGAATACGAACGTCGACAATGGCGTGGTGATAGGCAATAACTGCAAAGTGCAGAACAATATCTCGCTTTACACCGGTATAGTTTGTGAAGACGACGTATTCCTCGGGCCAAGCTGCGTTTTGACCAACGTTACGAATCCTCGCAGCCAGGTGAAACGCCACAGCCTTTACGAGAAAACCATCTTTCGTCGCGGCTCGACAGTTGGTGCCAATGCCACAATTGTTTGCGGAATCACGGTAGGGCGGTATGCTTTAATCGCAGCCGGTGCAGTAGTAGCCAAAGACGTTCCGGATTATGCCCTGATGGTAGGCGTTCCCGGCAGGCAGGATGGCTGGGTAAGCCGGCACGGACAAAGGCTTGCAAATCCCGATGGCGAGGGTGTTATGGTTTGTCCTGAGAGCGGCTATCGATACAAGGAAGTCGAACCAGGTTTACTCAGATGCCTGGATTTGGATGAGGAAGCGCCTCTTCCGCCCGAACTGTCGGTCGGTGAGAAGTCGTATGATGAATTTAAGGAAGAAACAAAATAAACCAGTAAATTGACGAACTTAATCTTTTTTTACAGGAAGAGAGAAATATGAAAGTTCCACTGTTAGATTTGAAGGCGCAGTTTGCAACTATTAAGGAAGAGATCATGCCGGCAATCGAGTCGGTGATGGAAAGCCAGTATTTCATCAATGGCCCCGAGGTCAAAGAGCTTGAAAAGCTCGTGGCCGAATATAGTGAATGTAAGTCTGGCATAGGCGTATCCAGTGGTTCAGATGCACTGCTGAACAGCCTGATGGCGCTTGGTGTCGGCTGTGGCGATGAAGTCATTACCACCCCGTATACGTTCTTTGCCACTGTTGGCGCTATCTGGAGAGTTGGTGCAAAGCCGGTATTTGTCGATATCGACCCGAAAACGTACAACATCGGCCCTTCGAAGATCGAGGCGGTCGTAACCGATAAGACCAAAGCCATTATCCCCGTCCACCTCTACGGCCAGATGGCTGATATGGACCCGATAATGGAAGTGGCCAAGAAGCATAATTTGTCTGTGATCGAAGATGCTGCACAATCAATAGGATCCAAGTATAAGGGCAAAAGGGCAGGCTCGATCGGTACTGTCGGCTGCTTCAGCTTCTTCCCGTCCAAGAACCTTGGCGGAATGGGTGATGGCGGAATGATTGTCACGCAGGATGAAGAGTTGGGTGAGAAAATCCGCATCTTCCGCAACCACGGCTCCAAGCCGAAGTACTATCACAAATGGGTCGGCGGAAACTTCCGTCTGGACACGATTCAGGCTGCCGGCTTAATTGTCAAACTT
This sequence comes from uncultured Planctomycetaceae bacterium, assembly GCA_964401835.1. GTDB lineage: Bacteria > Planctomycetota > Phycisphaerae > SM23-33 > SM23-33 > CAYNZP01. The sequence continues at coordinate 62,967 of CAYNZP010000003.1, read as the reverse complement.
CGTCATCTGGATGATTGGTCAGCCAAGCGCCGCCAAAACGCTGCCAGATATAATGAGCTGTTCGCTGGCTTTGATGCGGTCAAGACGCCTGTAATCAGCCCGGACTGTGAGACCATCTACAACCAGTACGTCATTCGCGTACCAAAGCGGGACGATCTGAGAGATTTCCTCAAGGAAAACGAAATCGGCGTAGAAATTTATTATCCGCTTAGCCTGCACGAACAGGACTGCTTTGTCGACCTGGGCTACAAGCGCGGCGATTTCCCGGAATCCGAAAAGGCAGCCGACGAAACACTGGCCCTGCCGGTATACTCGGAACTTTCAGACGAGCAGCTTTGCTTCGTGGCAGATAAGGTCAAGGAGTTCCTCAGCTAAGGCGATTTAAGCCAATGATGGGATATTAATTTCAGTTGAATAATTCAAATGGCCGATGCGAATGTTATGCGTCGGCCATTTTTATAGGCCCAGATAACGAGTTGTGTGCCTAACGCTTTTCTTGGCCAATAATTAAATATCTGAAAGCTGTCCAGTTCGATCTGCATTGAGGAATAATTATCAATGAAAATTCTGTTCATATGGGGTGAAAGCCTTGGCAAGCCTGGCGGGGGAACGATTCATTTCCGCGGGTTGGCCGAAGGGCTCATTGCATGCGGCCATGAGTTGAAGATAATTGCACCTCACTACAAGGGAATGGACAGTTATGCCGGCGATCTTGATATTCACTTCATTCGCCTTCCGCGCCGAAGTTTTTTGAGCTTTCTATTGTTTCAGATTCTTTTGGTACTGCGATTAGCAGGTTGGGTTCGTCTCAACCGCCCGGACGCTATTTACGTCCGCACCTGTTTTTTTCAGGGGCTGATGGGCTTGGTCAGCCGTCTTTGGTCTGTACCCCTGATCGGTGAAGTGGACAGTATGGTCGATCAGGAAATTCTTATGCGAGGCGGTTCTCGCATTGGGGCCTGGCTTATTAGAAAGCTGGACTATATTAATAATCGGCTCTCTTCCGGGCTTGTCTGTGTGACTCGTGGGCTTAAAGAGGAATGCTTGCGCCGAGGAGCAAGGGCTGATACGACTGCGGCAATAAATAACGGCGCAAGGGCGAGGGTGATGTGCCCGCAGGATCGTCTCGAGGCCAGAAGGGAATTTAATCTTCCTGCTGATAAAGTAATAGTAGGTTTTGCAGGGACCTTCGCGCCATGGCAGGGATTGGATTTTCTGCTGGATGCTGCGAAGGAATTAAAGCAGCGTGCTAACGAAGATATCCATTTTGCTTTGCTTGGTCAGGGACAGCTTGAGCAAGAAATTAGAAGATCGCTCGAAAGAGATGGATTAGAGAATCGTTTTACCCTTATCGAATCTGGGACACATGAAAAGGCCGCAAAATTCCTCAGCGCCTGTGATGCATCCGTAATCCCGATTCATGATACCCGAAAGTTACGATATGGGCTTTCGGCTCTGAAATTCTGGGACGCTGTAAGCGTCGGCCTTCCTGTTTTTGTTCCCAAAGGTGCAGACCTTGACGATGTTTTGGTTGACCTCGGATTGCCGGGGCTGTTCGATCCTGCACGACCAGCGAGCCTTGTTGATGAGTTAGTCAGTTTCTCAGGAAAAATAGAACATCAACGTTCCCGTCGACAGGAAGTTCATGAGATGGTTTGCCAGCATTACAGTTGGGATTCTGTCGCGAAAAAGGTAACCGACTTTATTCAAATCTTTTTGCCCCCGGGCTGCGATCCAGAGGCCGATAAGCCTTTGAAGATGCTTCAGATAGCAAATCAGGCAGGACCCTTGAGGCTGTTTATTCTTCCTGTTTGTAAAAGGCTGCAGGAGATGGGCACGCAGGTTGAACTTGCATGCATGAGCTTCGGGCCCAATTATCAGCCCCTTCTTGAATCCGGTTTTACCGTCCATGGGATTACCCCGGGAGGTTGGTCAAACCCGCTTACGTGGTGGCGAACTTATCGCGAAGTGCGAAAAATTCTTAAAAAGGGTCGCTACGACCTAATGGTTGTCCATACGCCTGTCATGAGCTGGATCGCCCGGTTTGCATCAAGAAACCTGGTTGGCTCTGCCATTTACATGGCCCATGGTTTGCCTTTTGCGCCACATCAATCAAAAGTGAAATACAATATTTTCCGTTTCGTGGAAAAAAGATTGGCCAAGTTTACAGATGGAATAATTGTGATGAACCAGGCTGATGCAGATGCTTGCCAACGCTATGGGCTGACTAAAGCAGGCGGCCAATGGTTCAAGGTTCCTGGCGTTGGCGTGGATGTGGACAAATGGGCTGTTGGTTTACAAGCCGATGAACGTAAGCAGCTGAACGATGAATTTGGATTGTCGGAAGATAGGCCTGTATTGCTTTATCTTGGAAGGTTCATTCCGACTAAACGACCAGACGATATCATAGAGCTTGCAAAAAGGTTTGGAAGAAGAGCTGATTTTATACTGGCTGGTGAAGGGCCGCTATGGAACAGTATTAAACAAAAGGCTCAGTCTGTAGACTCAAACATTCAGGTACTGGGGTTTACAGACCGGATCCATGAATTAGTCCACCGCTGTGACTTAGTCGTTTTTCCAAGCGTTTTTCGTGAGGGGCTGCCCAGGTTTTTGCTCGAGGCACAAGCCGCAGGTAAGCCGGTGGTTGCTTATGATGTTAGAGGCAGCCGAGATGCGATTAAAGATAAGCAGACGGGTTTTTTAGTGCCGGCCAAAGACTTTGATGCTTTTTATGAGGCCGTAGTAAAGTTAATAGAAGATAAAGACCTTTGTCGCCAAATGGGTCAGGTTGAGCGAAACTGGATAAAGCAAAAGTTTTCATTGGATGCAGCGATTGATGCTCAGTTAAAAGTCATTCAATGGGCCTTGGGCGAAGAGAGTAACATTACTTAGTTATTTTCGGAATCGTCCTTTGGGTTTTCTGGTCTTTTAATGAGAAAATAATACAAATAAGTTGCAAACCAAAGAATCCCTACAAATGAACTTGCCAATGATACAGACCATGCTGCACCTAGAACTCCCCATTTGGGAACCATTGCCAGCAGTAGAACAACAAGCACAAGGGTATTTAGGACCGAATAACTTAAAATGCGTTTAAAAGAACAAAATCTGTAAACGAATCCTCTAGAAAGAAAATAAGTAGCTTTAAAGGCTGCCCCAAATGCCAAAATTTGCACTAATGGCCAGGCTTTTTCAGCGACTGACTGGTAGCGAAATTTCAGTATCCAATATCCTAATAGTTGAATCAGAAAAAACACCAGAATCGCGCAAAGGATACAACTAAAGGCATGTTGTAATATGGCGGTTCGTGAAATGTCTCCAATTTTGCTTTTACGGACAACGAGAGTATAAATGGTGGAGGCCAGGTAATTCAAAGGTGTCAAGACGAGAGAGACAGCGGCTTCAGCTGCGAAAAAGATTGTCACATAGCTATATGGCCGAAAAGCACCCAGAACCAGCCGTCCACTCTGATGGAATGCTAAACCCATAAACGACGCAAGGGCAAATATCGGTGCCACTATCAACAATCGCTTAGCCCAGGTTGAGTTAAAAAGAATTTGCCCTTTTAATTTATTTCGAATAAGGAATATCTGGAAAACGAGGGTAATCGCAGCGGCCAATGCGAAACCAAATCCTACTCCTTCGATCCCCGTTAAATATGCTATGGGTATAGCCACCAGAAGAAGCACGCCACAAAGGCTCTCGATAAACGCTATCTTTCCGAATTGCAGGTCAACCCGAAATGCAATATTAAGAACAAGCCTTGCTGCCAGCAATATAGTGTATATCCCTACCCCTATAGCAATTAACATTACAGATTTATCAAACGCCCCTTCAGAAGTCAGCAGGTAAATACCCATGGCCGCAATTAGACAGGCGAGGCTTACTACCCCAGTTAGCCCGGCGCCTGTTACCAGAAGGGCAGGCCAACTGCCTTTTTCTTTTGCTTCAGCGTGAAGACGCATGACTCCGTCGGCAGCGCCTCCCGCAGGAAATTGCCCCATTACCTGCGCCCAGCCCAATAGAAGAACAAATTTTCCAACAGCGTCTTCCCCGAGCATTTGTAATAGAAATGGCACAAGCAGAATTTTTTCTATGCCCAATCTGACAAAATTTCCAAATGCCAGCATCATTCCCATCTTACTGACACGAAAGGCGCGAGATACAAATGACTTACTATTATGAGATAAATTTCCTAGTCTTCCCATCGATCTTCCTTAAGTTTAAATAATTAAACCTCTAGCAGGACTTTTCATAATATTATTGGCAAGATATTGTTTTGTTGAAGGTTGAGAGGCAAGTTAAAAGACTCTGGTAAGCTATTAAATAGCCTGAGCGTAACCTTCTTCCTCTGGGTAGTATTCACTTAACATTGTTTCTTCGTATTGATAGCGTGGAATAGAATGCCCAGCCATTATAGCAAATAGCAGCCACATGCGGGGGTTCATAAGGTGGCTGTGTGCATGAGCTTCTATGAATACCGGAAGAAAAAGCATTGATAACTGAGCTGCAATCTTGAATAAGGGAGACTTCCTGTCTAAAAGCAATTTAATCCATTTGCCGGCTATCATCGCAACTGCCATTAGGTATAGCGCAAATCCAAGAATTCCCGTTTCTACCATAATCTGAAGCGTAAAATTATGACTATATGTTAGCCCGATTATATTTTCAAGGCCAACGGTTCTTCCAAAAACTGGTGCGACATTCAGGATATTGAATACCTCCTTGACAAGAAGCCATCTTAATTCAAGACCGCTTTCTATACTCTCCAAAGTCAAACTTCTCGATGCTGCCATTTCCGGCAATAATGGAACAACAATAAAAACAATTATGGCCCCAACGGCAGCCAAAAGAGCGATTCCGATAGGAATATATCGGAATTTGAACGTTCCCAATGCAGCCAGGGTGACAATGGGGAAGATAAGCAATGAACTTCTGGTACCTGCTAAGATGCATGAAATTGCAAGAATGCCCAAGCCAGCTATAATAAAGATTATTCTTTTGGTGGTTATTTTTTCCTGGCATACTAAATAACCGCCAAGCAGTGCACCCGCAGAAGTTGAAGCTGTTATGGCATAGGTTAAACTCCCCAACTGTTCTGAAATCGCATAACGCGAACCATAGCTTCCAGAAACATCCTCTGCACCAAGAAAGTAACCTATGACAATTAGGCTATTGGATGCAAGCCCCGCAACCGCAACTGCTCGGAGGAATCTTTGAAATCTGGCTGGTGACATAGGAAAAATAATTCCAATGATAAGGGCCAATATCCACCAAGCCAAAGCATAGGCCCATTTGAAATATTCAACCTTTTGGTATGGCGTTCCCATTCCCCTTTCAATAAAGTGATGGAGAAGCCAAACCAGCGAAAGCCCAAAAAGTATTATATATGGGATAGAAAGGGACTTAGGCATTGCATTTCGTAAATCCCTGGGTGGGAAAAAAAACCAAAGCAAGATCGCAAGGATGCCTGTAGTAAAAAAAAGAGCCCCAGTCGCCACTGGCCCTATAGTGCCACCACCTCGACCAATCAACAAGTGATACATAGCCAAGCCGTTCATATAAAGCGCAGCAACACCCTCGATTTTGTATCGCTTCAAGAAAAAGACAAGGCCCACAAGAGCAAAAATTAAAATTATCGCAGCCATACTTGTAATTTTATCTTATATTGCAACAACAAAGAAGATTAAGTTCGCCTATTGTTCGGTGAAGTTATATCAACTATTATATCGGTATTTACCGAGTATCCCTGAAGGTATTTTTAAAGATGAATAATTGACACAAAAGGTTGTCATAGATAGTGCTTATGACTGACAAGATTAGTTAAGGAGACACTTATGTTACAAGCTAAGCCCCGTTATATGCCACCTGACAATGGCCCATCTGCCATTAGATATACGGATTTTCCATAAAGAATGTTTGTCACTTGATATTTGTTGCTCTGACGTGTTTGAATATAGTCGATTATAAAAATGCTCTGGTTATTACTGATGTTGAAAGTATTAACCGGTGGTACCAGAATGCAGAAGCAACCACGACACCGCCGGAAATCAAAGCCAGACTAAACGATCCTAGTTTCCCGGACTAATTAATAGAAAGCAGATTGTAGAATATGACAGATACTAATACGAAACCGCTTGTTTGTATTTTTACGATTCATCCCGATGGAGATGTGAGAATTTTCAATCGTCAGGCACTTTCGCTTGTAAAGGTCGGCTGGGATGTGACGCTGATAGCTCGCGGTGTAGAATCCGGTGAGGAAAACCGCGAGGGTGTGCGACTGATAACAATCAAGCGACCATCCGGGCCGCTTGGAAGACTCAAAACAATCCTCAAGACATTCCAGCTGGCACTTAAACAAAAGGCCGACGTTTACCATTTTCACGATTTTGCTTTTCTTCCGTTGGCTGCAATAGGACGGTTGCTCACATGGAAACCGTTTATTTATGACATACATGAATTCTACTGCATAAAAATCCCGATTAAGCTTCCCAATAAGTTTTTTTTTCGACAGATTGCCGGTGCGATGCTGAAAGCCTTCGAATGGGTATGTACAAAAATATGCGGGCATGTGTCGGCCGTTACCAAACATCACGATGAATTATATCGAAAGGCGGGGTGTAAGGTTGTCTTTACACCCAATTACGCTTCTCTAAAAGATTTCAACATGCCCGAACTGACCGAAGAAGAATGGGCCAATCGCAAAAATACGGTGGTTTTCATAGGCACTCTGGGCAAGGCAAAAGGCGCGCTATTGATGGTCGATATCGCTCGTCTGATCAAGCAAGCCCGTCCCGAGATTAAATTGATTGTAACCAGGCGATTTCTTGTACCGCGGCAGGAAAAGGAGATGTTGGATTACATGAAAGAAACCGGCACCGAAGACGCGATCACCTGGGTGCCGAATGTAAGCGGGGCCGAGTTACCTGAAATTGTCCGACGGGGAATGGTGGGATTGAGTTTGTTGCAGGACGTTGGTCAGTACTCCCAGTCCATCCCAACGAAGTTTTTTGAATACATGTCGCAAGGTCTTGCGATTATCGCTTCTGACCTCCCTCCTTCGCATTGGGTCATAGGCCAGGAAAATTGCGGACGAATCATCCCTCCAAGCGATCCTCAGCCTTATGTTGATGTGATTCTCTGGTGTTTGGACAATCCCGAAGCAACCCGACAGATGGGGCTTCGAGGCCAGCGGGCTTTTGCCGAGAAATATAACTGGGAAATTATCGAAAAGGACTTATGCGAATTTTATCGCCAGATATGTCCAGTCGAAAAACGCCAATACCTTAAGCAGCTTTGAGATTTTTTTTTCTTGGTCTCATATAGAAAGGCACTGGGTTTTACGGCCCTGTGGAATATCACTTGTTGCCGTTCACTTTCAAAAGAATTCTCTGGAGGAAAAATTCACCGATTATCCAAGTCAGGAATTCAGCCGTCTTCGTTTTCGGTGAAGAAGAAAAATGCAGGCTGTAGAAAAAAACGTAATAGTTGCCGGTTCGGGTACAGCAGAGATGACTGTATCTCGAAATTCCTCTGCCATCCATTCATATCCAGCTGCGTCATTTGCCCAAAGGTGAATTCCATCGTTATAATAATCCTGCCAATTACCCTGCTGCTGTATCAAGGTGTTCATATCTTTTAGCAAGAAACCTCTGTTTTGGGTTTGTTGAATGAGCCACGGGTTGAAGGAATCGTTAATCTGCTTATTAGCTATATGGGCTGCGCTTTCTGTATCATCAGATAGGACAGGGAGTAGTGAGGAGATTATAATTAAAGGGCTTTCTCCATGACTGTTTTTAGCGGTCCCGAATTTATCGAACACAGAGGACATGTTCTGGGAATACCCAAAAAATGCGTTAGGATCGTCTTTGTAATCTATAGCATCATTTGTTCCAAGCAAAAAAATTATCACATCTGGATCCAATGCAAGGACTTCATCCGCATAATTACGAAGGGTATTAGTGGACGGATCTAACATCTTTCCTGTGTAGCGGTTGGAATCACATCCTCCTGAAGCCACGGTAAAAACATTGGCATCGAAACCTGACCCATTGAATTTGTTTTGCAATCGGGTAGGGCTATAGCCGGTGGTTATAGAATCGCCGATCGCTACCACACGGGTTGTAGCCATGGAAACAGAAAGGGGACTTAAAATAATCAATGGCAAGATTCCGAGCCGCAAAATAGCCCTTGAGCGCCTTGCCTTGAGCACGGCGAAACCTCCAAGAAGTAATTCACAATTGATATAAGCGCAAAAATCCTCAAGCGTTAAATATAGCATGAAGCGTTAAATATAGCGTGCTATTTTCAATTCAGAGTTTTGTCAAGAATATATTGAAATAATACAAAGAGGATGTTGCATAATTGACCACAATTTGCGTTAGGGCAATCAACTGGAAATTAAGAATTGAAAATGTTGACTATTTCAAGTTTTTCCGGTTTTCTGCTCTTTTTTTGCCACAGCAGGAAGATATTGTTTAAACCCTTTCAGGCCTATACAGTTTTTCCCCGATAGGTTATAATGTCCGCCTATCCTGTATCATTTTGTCGGAAGTTGTTATGTAATAAATCGTTGCTTCGTTATAGGAACTAACTGGATGCAGCCGGATTCTATCTTGAGCGCTAATCGCCCGCTCGGTTTGCTGGCAAAGGTAAAAAAGGTCTTGCGCCGCCTGCGTATATGGCTTTTGCTTACATTCAAGTATAAGTTCAAATCCGTGGGTTGTGACTTTTATATGGGCTATGGAACAACCATTCGCCGCAATGTGGTGAGCGTCGGTGACCATTGCTACATTGGAAATAAATGTCATATTGCATCACATGTTGATATGGGCAATTACGTGATGGTGGCATCACATGTTTCGATGATCGGAGGGGATCACAGATTTGATGTTATTGGCACGCCCTCCATTCATGCCGGTAGAAATATTAATAAACCCATAGTAATCGAAGATGACGCATGGATCGGACACGGTGCGATAATAATGCACGGAATACGGATAGGCGAGGGAGCAATTGTTGCCGCCGGTGCATTGGTAACAAAGGACGTTCTGCCGTATTCAATAGTTGGGAGCAAGCCGGCTGAGATTATTGGCCAGCGTTTTGAGGGAGAAAATCTCAAAAAGCATAAGCAGATCCTAACGCAACTGCGTAATAAAGGGTAATGAAAGGGTAATTTGTAAATGAAGCAGATTCTACAAAATCTTCGTTCAGGACTGACAGCAGTTGAAGATGTACCAGCCCCTGGTTTGACAAGAAATAGTGTGTTGATTCAAACACGGGCAAGTTTGATATCGGCCGGCACGGAACGAATGCTGGTGGAGTTTGGCAAGGCGTCCCTTATTGCAAAAGCCAAAAGCCAGCCCGATAAGGTCAAGCAGGTCCTGGATAAGATCAAGACTGACGGCTTGATGCCTACCCTCGAAGCTGTCTTTAAACGGCTGGACGAACCCTTGCCGTTGGGTTACTGCAACGCCGGCGTTGTTCTTGAAGTTGGTGCGGGCGTAACGGAGTTTAAACCCGGTGACCGTGTTATAAGCAACGGCTCTCATGCAGAGATTGTTTGCGTTCCAAATAATCTTTGTGCCAAAATTCCCGATGAGGTAAGCGATGAACAGGCTGCCTTTACCGTTCTTTCCAGCATAGGACTGCAGGGGATAAGGCTATTAAAACCGACTTTCGGCGAGAAATTTGTTGTTTACGGGCTCGGTTTGATTGGCTTGGTCTGCGTCCAGTTGCTCAAGGCCAATGGCTGCGATGTACTCGGCGTGGACATCAACGAAGACAGGCTGAGGCTTGCGAAGAAGTTTGGAGCCGAAACCGTTAATGTAAGAGAAGGTGGCGATCCGGTCGTAGCTGCTTCCGCCTGGACAGAAGGCAAGGGCGTTGACGGCGTTTTGGTAACGGCTTCAGCAAAGACTGATGACATCATGCATCAAGCGGCTGAGATGTGCCGTCAGAGAGGCCGAATTGTTCTGGTTGGCGTTGTTGGACTGAACTTGCGAAGAGGTGATTTTTACGAAAAGGAACTTAGTTTCCAAGTTTCCTGTTCGTATGGCCCTGGCCGATACGATGAAAAATATGAACAGGCTGGGCAGGATTACCCTTATGGTTTCGTGCGATGGACAGAGCAAAGGAACTTCGAGGCGATTCTGGACTCGATAGCGAGGGGTCAACTCGAACTCAATGAGTTTATTACGCATAGATTTTCACTGGAAGCGGCAGCCGATGCTTATTCCAAGGTCAGCAATGCTCCGGATGCGTTGGGTGTGGTTCTTGAATATCCGGCTGAAGTGCAAAAGTCTCAAAAGATCGAAATCACCCAATTGCCTGCGCCCGCTGCCGGCCAGGCGATAGTTGGTGTCATTGGTGCAGGCAATTTTTCAAAGATGACCTTGATGCCGGCCTTAAGTAAGTCGGATGCTCGGGTTAGGCATATTGCAGATTTAAATGGTGCAGCTGCCCAGTATTTGGGCAAGAAATACGGCGTCGAAAATGCAGTTACCGATTATAAACTGATTCTCGACGATCCAGATATTAATGCCGTCATAACGGCTGTTGGGCATAATCTGCACGCGCGTTTTGTTTGTGAGACGCTTGAAGCCGGCAAGCACGCTTTTGTAGAAAAACCGCTGGCAATGAATGTCGATGAACTACGTCAGATCCTGGCAGCGGCAGAAAAATCGCAGGAAAAAATGGTGATGGTCGGCTTCAACCGCCGATTCAGCCCACACATGGTCAAGATAAAGGAACTGCTTTCCGGAAGAAGCGAACCGCTGGCTATGATCTTCACGGCAAATGCTGGCTTTATTCCTTCGACACATTGGGTTCATGATCCTATCCGCGGTGGTGGACGTATTATTGGCGAGGCGTGCCACTATATTGACTCGATGGTCCATCTGACAGACAGCCCAGTCAGGACAGTTGCAGCTCATATGATGGGAACCGGTGTAGCTGTTAAGGAAGACAAAATGTCCATATCTCTCGGTTTCGAGGATGGCTCTGTCGGCACGGTAAACTACTTTGGCAATGGCGATAAGAGTTATCCCAAAGAGCAGATGGAAATTTTCAGCGAGCAGCGAATATTGAAATTGGACAACTTCCGTCAGCTTAAGGGCTACGGATTTAAGGGATTCAGTAGTTTCAAAACCAAACGCATAGATAAAGGTCACAAGGCTGAATTTGCAGCCTTCGCCAGGAAAGTTGCCACCGGAGGCGAATCCCTGATTCCTATGAGTCAACTTGTCAACGTAACCTTGGCCAGCTTTGCAGCAATGACCTCAGCAGCGGAGAATCGGGTAATCCAGATAGACCAGGAGTATGCTGACCTTCTGAAATCTGAGTGATAAAGCGGGCTATTCAGGAATTTCTTCTGGCGTAACAAATATTCCCTGATCATATCTAAGCATATATAGGTTTTCCTGCCAGCTATTCATGGAGATAGACGGTTCTCGGCCAGCTATCAGTTCCAGCAACCATCGAGGTGAATCGGCCCCTGCCTGTATTGAAAGCGAGACCCCGCCGCCAAAGCGTGGGTTGATCTCGATAAAGACAATGTCGTCCTCTGGTGTCAGGAAACACTGAACGGTTATCATTCCCTGGCAGCCTTCAAGAGCCTCGACAAGTCGGAAGCATTCCTGGATTATAAATTTATTTTTGACGGCCTGGCCCTTGGAGACCTCGCCGCCGCGAACTTCATGTCTTAAGCGAGGAACGGCACAGCGAGGTTTGCCGTTAAAGTCGGTAAAGACATCAACCGTATACTCTACGCCCTCTATAAAATCCTGAACAATAGATTCAGGCCTGAGCTCTTTGTAATAGGCAAGGTCTTGGGGTGTGTTAATCTTGGTTGCTTCGGCACTCGAGCTGCCGTCTCTTGGCTTCATAAATAATGGGAATTTGGCGCTTTCTAATTCTTCCTGAGCATAGATATGCGGGGTTTTGAAACCATTTTTAATCAGAAAATTCTGCGTCATTATCTTGTCGATGGAAACCTTTACGGCATTTTCGGAAGAAACAACTACATGAGTGCCTATTTGTGAGAATTCATTTCGCGACTTTGCAAAAATCGATAATTCTGGATCCAGTAGGGGAATAAGGGCATCAATCTTGTTCTTATCACAATAATCAATCAATTCTGACAAATAATCTGAAGAACCTATCTTTGGTGCGAGGAATGTCTTGTCGGCAAGCTGCATACCAGGTGCCATAGCTTGGCAGTCAGCTGCATGTAAATGTAAGGGCATTCCTAATTCATTCGCTGCTCTGCGGAATTGTTTAAGCAGCGAAACCCTTCTTCCAACCGAAGTGAAGAGAAGATTAAGTGGTCTGGATGGAGCGATTTTCTTGTGAGAATGTATTGCATTGGCTTTTTCGACAGAACTTGAAATTATCTCGTCCTGTTTGAACATTAGCGTTCCTGAAGTTTGAGATTCCAGGTCAGGAGTAAGTTCGATGTCGCGGCGCATGTTAACAAGTTTGCGGGGGAAGTCTGCACCACATAAATGCGAGCATGGATACCCGCCGCCAAAGCGTGGGTTCAGCTCAAGCAATTTTGGACCTTCACTGCTTATCATTACATCAGCATCGAGTGGTCCAAATATTTCGAGTGATTCCACGATCTTTTTACCAAGCTCTATAAATTCCGGATCATTTACACTTACAGCTTTATCGGTTTCACCTGCCCGCATCGAAATCTTGCGTTTGCAAAAGACACTTACAGGAAGATAATCCTTGTCGGCAAAAATATCATAGCCGTACTCATCACCATGCATGAATTCCTGGATCATGGGCATTGGCGCGGTTTCAAAAGCGGCGCAAAGCTCGAGCATGTTTCCGCACTTATAGATATGGGCAGAGGCGCTGCCTTTTCTTGGCTTAACCATCACCGGCCAGCTAAGTTCCCCGTCCTCAAGCATCTGCTCCGCCTCGGCTATATCGATAATTGTCTTGGGGACAGGGATATTATTTTCGATACCAAATTTATAAGTTAGATATTTATCAAAACTGATTTCTACCGTTTTCAACGGTGAAACAACAATCATGATTCCTTCACTAAAGAACCTCTCTCTTTGTCGTGCAAGAACCTCAAGCTCTGGGTCTATCAACGGTACGAGCATGTCGATTTCGCATCTCTTGCAGAGGTCAATAATGTCATCGACGTAATTTGGATCTGTCACTTCCGGGAGTAGTACGGAGTTGTCACAGTAGTGGAACGCTGAGGCATATGGACTGCAGTCACCGCCCCATACCTCATCATGCTGATAAAGGGCCTGCTTGAAAAAACGAACAAGATAACCTCGTCTTCCAACACTCGATAGAAGTATACGCATTTACACTACCTCAAAATTAATAACGCATAAGAATAATCTAAATTACCAGATTCAACCAGTTTTTTATATGTTGAATTTATCGGCTGTATAAGAGCTGTTCTTAACACTAATTACATTACGATGAAGCCGAACGTGAAGTTCATTCTTATTCGCTGTTCTTACCACAATCACCATGCCTGAAATTGGTTTTAGGAAAAGACATTATAAGAAATGCTTTCCTGGAAGAAGCTGCCCTTTAAGCCTCTTGTCGATTTTGGAAAATTCTGATAAACTACCTATCCTAAATTTAATCGTATGAAGCACTTGGTGTATTATTCTTAATCTTGGACAACTAGCCTTTCAGGTGACAAATGCAGATAGACAGCACTCTTAGCGAATCTAAAACACTTCAATTTGGTTTAAAGGCGAGGGAATTAAGACAACAAGGTAAAGACATTATCTCACTGGGGCTCGGAGAAGCGACATTCGATACTCCGGAGCATATTAAGCAGGCTGCGACTGATGCGTTGGCGGCAGGGCTGACGAGATATTCAGCAGCGCCGGGTTTGCCCGAACTTCGGGAGCTGATCGCCAAGAAACTTCAAAGCGATAATGGCATCTCAGCTGAGACCAATGAAATTGTCGTTACCCCCGGCGCCAAGAACGCACTGTTTATTGCCTGTGCGGCGGTGCTTCGGCCTGGTGATGAAGTCATCAACTTCAATCCCTGTTACGTCAGCAACAACCCGATCCTCAAGCTGGCCGAGCCGACAGCCGTTGTCCACAATGTTCCGTTGAAAGAGGACTTTTCCATAGATCAGGAAAAGGTCTCCTCGCTGGTAAATGAAAAGACCAGGCTTATTGTTATCAACTATCCCAACAATCCCAGCGGCAAGATGATAAGCGAGGAAGATGCCGAGTTCTTACGCCAGATTGTCCGAGATAACGATTTGTATCTGCTGTCTGACGAGATTTACGAGATGATTACCTTCTCTGACAAACAGCACATTTCACCGGCCAGTTTTGAGGATATTAAGGAAAAGGTCATTACCGTTAATGGCTTCAGCAAGGCCTACGCGATGACCGGCTGGCGTATTGGCTATGTTCATGCCAAGGGCGATATCGTTTCGTTGATGATAAAAATTCATCAGCAGCTTAACACCAATACACCGGCTTTTATTCAAAAGGCAGCCGTTGCAGCCTCCACCGGCCCGCAGACACACATCGCAGACTTTGTCGCAGAGCTAAAACAATGCAAAGCGGTTTACGATAGGTTATTGGCTGAAAACGAAAACATCAGTGGGTCTGAGCCAGAAGGCGGCTTTTTCGGATTTCTGGACATTTCCGCTACCGGCATGAGTTCGGATGAGTTTTGCACGGCCTTGCTGGATGATACGGGTGTAGCCATGATTCCCGGGATTTCGTTTGGTAAAGATTATGACGGGTACTGCCGAATATCACTGGTAGCCGGGCCGGAAATTGTAGAGGAAGGCCTCAAAAGGACTATCGGTTTCATCAATAAGATTGTGAGTGCAAAATGAGTGAAAAAATACGCGTCTTGATGACGAAGAAGTATTTCGATGAAGATATTGCCTATATGCGAGCCGGGCTCGATGAGAGCATCGAACTCGTAGCTCCGGCCGATTACACCGTCGAGGCAATTGCCGAAGAAGTTAAGGGCGATTATCCTGTCTTGCTGGGCGGGCTGTTTGCCAAGGAAGTTCTGGACAATGCCAAGAATACGAAACTGCTGCAGATTCCGTGGACTGGCGTGGACCAGCTCAATTTTGAGCTGCTAAGGCAGTATGACTATACCGTTTGCAATTCGCACAGCAATTCGACTGCTGTCGCCGAGCTCATAGTTTCTCTGCTTCTTTCAGTTGCCAAGTGGATTCCTTTCCATGACAGGAATATGCGGCAGGGCAACTGGTTGCGACCGCAGCGTGGAGTGCCGGACAGCTTCTTTCCGCCGGATATGATAAGCGACTCTACGGTCGTTGTTGCCGGTTACGGCGCTATCGGACAAAAGGTTGTGAAGTTCCTTTCCGGATTAGGCGCAAAATGTCTCGCCGTTGATGATAAAGAGTATGACGAAACACCCGACGGCTTGGAGGCGGTTTATAAGCCCGATCAGCTAATGGAGGCCGTCAAGCTAGCGGATTATTTCGTTCTGACAATACCTCTTACGCCCCAGACGCGAGGGCTTATTAACAAGCAGGTCTTTGAAGCAATGAAACCGTCCGCCTATCTGATTAATACCTCCCGGGGTGCTATAGTTGCAGAGGAAGACCTCTACAACGCCCTGAGCAGCAAGACCATCGCGGGTGCAGCAATCGATGTCTGGTATAACTATCCCAAATCGGACAATCCCACTGTTATGCCGTCGAAAGATTATCCGTTCCAAGAGCTTGATAATCTGGTGCTTTCACCGCACCGGGCCGGTTTTACGAGGGGAGGCCACCCTCACCTTGACGATGCCATCGAAAACCTCAACCGCTTTGCCAGAGGACAGGAACTAATTAACGTCGTCCATCTCGATTTGGGTTATTAAGGCACAGGATATGAGCGAGTTAAAATACCTTGCCCCCGAGGTTGTCGAGCAGTTGAAGCTTAACGAGCCTGTAAAAAACAGGCCAATTTTCGATGTTATTACCCGTCTTATAGATATCCTGGCTGCGTTGGCAGCTTTAATAATTGCCGGCTTCGTCATGATTGTCGCGGCAATTGCGGTAAAATTCTATGACCGTGGGCCGGTTTTTTTCCGTCAGGAGCGGCTCGGCAAGGGCGGCAAGCCCTTTAAGATGTTCAAGTTCCGCAGCATGATTGTCGATGCAGATAAGGTGGGCGCTAAGCTGCGCCTTGCCAAAGATGACAAGAGAATAACGCCGGTGGGTAAGATACTGCGTGAGTTCCATCTGGATGAGTTGCCGCAGTTTTTCAATATTCTGGCAGGGCAGATGTCCCTGGTAGGGCCCAGGCCGGCACTAACGTTCCAGAAGGACTATTACGAACCATGGGAGATGCCCAGGTTAGCTGTCCGGTGCGGGGCTACTGGGCTCTCGCAGGTCTCGGGCGGAAATGCCCTGAGTTGGGACGACAGAATTATAATTGACGTTTATTATGCCAGGCACAGGAATCTGTTTTTGTATTTCAAGATTGTGTTCCTGACGATTGTGCAGGTGTTCTATAAGAAGGGCATCTACACTAAAGAGGGCGCGGTTAAAGGCTGGACTCGCGGCGTGCCCGACTGGTACAAGGATAACACATAGAATGTGGAGATAAGAAATGTTCGATGGCAAGCAGATTTACCTTAGGCCGTTGGAGCGGGAAGATTTGCCCTTGAGGGTAAAATGGGTTAACGATCCAGACGTCCGCAAGCACTTGATGTTCGATTACCCCATCTCGCTTGCCAAGACCGAGGCGTGGTTTGCCAAGACTTTATTGGACGATACCAAACGGAATTTCTCTGTCGTGGATAAAGCCAGCGGCCAGGTTGTTGGCATGACTGGCCTGATCCAGATTGACATCAAGCATCGCAGGGCCCAATTTTATATCACGCTCGGTGAGAAGGAATTCTGGGGCAAGAAAATAGTCGATGAGGTTATTCCGATTGTATTGCATTACGGCTTTACCGAGCTGAACCTGAACAAGATTTTCCTCTATACGATTCCCGGCAACGAACGTGCCCGCAAGGTCTACGAGCGTAATGGTTTTGTCCAGGAAGCTGCCATGCGTCAGCATTATTATTGCGTAGGTGAACTGCACGATCTTATCCAGCATTCGATACTCAAAAGTGAATGGCTGGAAAAGAAAGACAAACTTAAGATTACATTTGACGATTAGATTTAGTAATCAGATAAGCGAAAAAGAAACGGCAGAGCTCCAAGAGAGTCCTGCCGTTTCTTTCGTTTAAAATCAAATTAACTGCTTAGTGAACAAGCATGCTATCATCTTCTTCTCGAACAGCGAGGGCGTTTGAGATTTGGCCTATTGTACGGTCCGCCGTGCCTACATACCTAGTATAGATATGGTCTCCATCAACTCCTGCATTGGCATGTTTGGACCACTTGACATGAGAGTCCATATATACAACGTTTTGTCCTTCTTGTGTGTGGTTTTTTGAGTTATTCGTTTGATAAGCAGCGTTATCTTTATTGACAAGCGTTATTGAACCATCAACAAGTCCATTACTTGTATCAAAAAAAGGACTCATATCAGCCCCATAGGCCACGCTTACTAGGCTATCTACACTAGGAACGAATTGATCCTGATTGTAAGGCATCTGGAAAGAATAGCTGAAATTACTATAAGACTTGAAATCCCAGAGAAGGCTCACGTCTTGCACGGTGCCAGAAGTGTCTGTGTAATCATCTTCGGTGTCTTCTGATGTACTGGAGCAAATAAACATTTTGGGAGTGCAATAACCTTCTCGCACCAAGAGCCACATAGAAGACATTACAGAAACATTGTTGTCAGTTGAGCTAGGTTCGACATCCCGAAAGTTTCCGACAGCGCCACTCCAATTGTCATAACTTTCACCGTCATACATTACGGCTGGAGCAAGTGGGAAATTGCCTTCATAAGAGTTGGAATAAAGGATGGCTGACTTTCCCATTCCGCTGAGGTTTGACGCGCAGGCGACGCGTTTGGCAAGTTCTTTGGCCCTGTTAAGGCTTGGCAGTAAGATAGAAACTAAAAGTGCGATAATTGCGATAACCACCAGCAGCTCAATGAGCGTAAAAGCGGTTTTTCTGCGGCTGGGCATTCCTAACTCCTTTCGTATAATGACGTTACTTAGATAAATATATTAAAGTAATTAGTTCATTAAAAAATTCGCTTGCCTGTATATCGTCGGAACATTGTAAAGCCAGTCTGAAAAGATAAGTAACTTTTCTTCTAATAGACTTTAACACCTGTTAAATATGCAATTTTTTTTGCTCCTTGTCTATTTAATTATAACACTGAATGCGAAGATGGAACAGTATTGATGATATTTCTTTGCTCTTCAGTGCCTTATTACAACCTCCTTTTCTATCAGATTTATGTAATCGCGAGCCAGTTTTCTCCTGTCAAAATTCTCCCTGACGAAGGCTAGGCCAGACTCGGCCTGCTGGGCCAACACTTCCGGGGAGGATTTATACATTTTCATCGCATCTATGATTTTCTGGGCATTTTCCGGCTCGACGAAGGTTCCGCACTTAGCCTGATCACAAACAAGTTCCCTGGCCACGCCATCTATCGCCAAAATGATGGGTTTGTTGGCGGACATTGAATCAAACATCTTGTTCGGATAGACCGTCTTGAACGTATCGACCTTCTTGAGCACTATCAACGAGACGTCGCATGCGTTCAGGTAGAGCCTGACTTCCGATTTTGGCACAGACGGCAGGAATTGAATGTTTGTCAGTCCTTCCTGTTCAGCGGCAGCGATGAGTTTTTCGCGTTCCATGCCGTTGCCGACGCAAACGATATGGAAATCAGGATCATCCCTCAAAAGCTTGGCTGCATCTATGAGTTGCCAGAGATGGTTGGCCTTACCGTGTGCGCCAATATATAGGCCGACGAACTTGCCTCCCCAGCCGTGTTTTTCACGAACTTCGTTTTCTCTTGGGCCGGGATAAACCTTTTCCAGGTCGGCGGCGTTCGGGATCATCCAGATTTTCTCTGCGGGTATTCCTTTTTTCTCGATAAGGGCGGTCTTGAATGCTGGTGTAAGGGCGTTAATTCTTGTTGCAGCCTTATATGAAGTTTTTTCCATGCGATACAAGACTTTTATCGCGCGTTGATTCGTCAAGACACCTGTATCGATTGCCGATTCCGGCCAGAGGTCGCGAATCTCGAAAACCAGCGGAGCGCGTTTGAAGATAGAAAGCCATTTACCCAAAGGCCCAACGGTAAGTGGGGGGCTCGAGGCTACGATAACATCGAATTTTCTCCAGGCAAATACACAGGAAAGAAAGCCCAGAAACGAGAATGCGATATAATTGAGGGCACGCCAGAAATAGTTTTTATCATAGTTTTCAGGCGTTCTTACACGGCGGACCTGAATCCCATCGGGAGTATATTCTTTCGCGAAAAGTTTACCTTTAAACTCGGGCATGTTCTTTTTGGTTTGGGCTGAGTACATGTGAGCGAGCACTGTGATATCGTGCCCTTGCTCGCGCCATACCTTGGACATTTCGTTCCAGCGGGAACCGCCAGCTGAGTCGCCTCTCTTGTAGTACTGATGAATAATAAGAATACGCATTGTCAAATAACTCTCCTGGTGTTAGTTGTCACAGTAGATCAATTTTCTCTTTCATTAATCTATCGGTATCATCTATGGAATTTATACTGGCCAAAGTGCCATTGAAATCTATCAGCGTTATAAACCTGACCGGCAAAGCTTCTTCTAAACTCAGGCGAATTCCCGGACATTGGGTCCGTTGGCCGTAATACAAAGACTCCCAAGACTCCACCATCTCCAAATTGCATGATTGGCCATGTAGGGTCAAAACCTTCAATGTTACCTTTTCGTCATTGAGGTCCGCCGAGAAGGAATTATCGCTTTGATTCCAATCGGCAGGGCATAACCGCCAATTAAGTGCGACTCTGTGCGAGCCGGCCCCGGTTATCTGATCGCTCACAATAAATGAATCTTCAATCCGACAAACAGAGCGGCTGTGAATGACTTTGCCGGGAAGCCTTTTGTAACCGAGGTGATTACCTTCAAAATAACCAGCTTTCCCGTCACTCGAAGAGCCAAAACTTATCAAATTTCCTTTTGCCCAATTGAACCATAAGAATTTTGGCCCTTTGACCATTTGGTTCAAGCCGTCGATCTCAACTGTGTTGTGCGCGGCTGTGTTGCGGAAGTACATCTTCCAGGGCTCTTGGCAGTAGTAAAGATAGCTGCCGGCGTCACGGAGAACGTTTTGTCCTTCGTGCCAGATGTCCAGATGTAGCATGTCAGCTTGGCTTGGCCTGTTCTTGTAGCTGTGGCAGCGGATCATGGCGTGCGATTTGTCGCCTCTGAGAATGTAATAGCCGCCGTCATTTGCAGCAAATTGTGGCTGCTTTGCTGAGGACGTTTTTGGGGCATTGAGCGATTCGGCCCCGAAAAGCCAAAGCATTTTTTCATCCCAGCAGCCGGGTTCGAAGAAACGTTGGCGACGCAGGAGATAATGACTTGCCTGAATGATGGGGCGGTAGTCGAGATAGTCGCAACTGCTGAGAGGAAGGACCAATGCACCATCATTTGAGCCGTAATTCGGCACACGACCGGAATCGGGATCGGCCATTTCTCTTAGCCAACCAACCGCACGTGCGAACCTGTCATGAACCGTCTTAGGTAGCACTGCGTTATTTATTTCTCCCAGGCGAATTGCCCAGATGAGGTCATCCATCATTACACGGTGGTAGTTCAGACTGTGCTGAACGTAAGAACCGTCGTTATAAATCTGTCGCCGGGTTTCGCAAGCTAAGACCTTGGCTCCCAGGTCGCGCCATTTGCCCGATTCTTTGAATTCCGGGAAAAGCAGGCCGATTGTCCAAACGCACACCGCCTCGCTCAGTGCGTGGTTGTTTCCCTGCATCCTGGCCTGGTTAATGTTGATGTCGATATGTTTGCCGGATTGCCATGCGAACCGAGATAATGCATAGAGTCTTTCATCAGTCGCAGCTGAGCTTTTGAGCGTGGCGATAGCTGCGAATATCATCGCCATAAGCCTGAATGTTATCTCCTGGCCACAGCCCCACGCAACTGTCATCTGAGGCGGGTTCTGTTCAATCCATGCATCGAACATTTCCCAAAAACTGTTTGCCCATTTCTTGTCACTGCTACGGACATAGGCCCTTGCGAAATGGTAAGCAAGCGAAAATCTTGATGCCTCCCAGACCAGCTTAATGTCGTCTCTGGGCGGCCCAGAACGGGCTGTTCCCAGCCAATGTTCACCAGCGGGCCAATCTATGTCATTGACTGGGTCGCGATTAAAGTTTGGCGGCCAACCGAGGTTGCCAAACCAGTGGTTGAAAAATAGATACTCGCCCGCCAATGCCTTTTCCGCAGCCTCATCGACTTGTTGGCCGTCCGTGCATTTTTGAAGGTCATCTGCGCTGGGAATGGCAAAGAAACGCCGGGTTTTTTGGCGCCAAAGGCTGCTTTGATCTTCCGGTGTGAAATCATACTCAGATTCGAAGACGGCATTTGAAAAGGCATCCGGGTCGAGTCGCTTACGCAACAGGCCGGACCTTATACGCCATGACTGCAAAAGTCTGCGGGGAAGGTTTCGCCAGTTAACTCCCTTCGCAGTCCACCAAAGCCTTCCAAATAAATTCATATTCTTTATTAATCAGTCAAGAGATGAAATAGCCTTTTTCAAAGCATCTTTAACACGATTTACCTGTTCTTGTGTCAGATTTGCAAAAAATGGCAGGGCGATAGTCCTGGTTGCGATGCTTTCTGTGAGTGGATAATCGCCTTCGTTGGTGCCCAGCATTTCCATAATGTACGGCTGGGTGTGAATCGGCACGAAATAATTGCTGCATCCGATGCCATCATCTCTGAGTTTCTGGATGATTTCGTCGCGGTCCTGTTTGCTGAATTTGTCAGAGAGGCGAATTACATAGACAAACCAGCTTGCGGATTCCGGCTGGGCCATCGGGGGTGTTGAGATTTCCTCAATATCGGCGAGGGCTTCGTTGTATTTCTGGGCGGCTTCGCGTCTTTTTTGCACGATTTCAGGAAGTCTGTCAGCCTGGGCCTTTCCGAGGGCGGCGTTTATCTCGCTCATCCGATAGTTATATCCGAGACGGGCGTGACTGAGCCATGCTTCGGTCGCCCGGCCCTGGTTGCGGAGTGATACGCACATGTCCCGGATATCTTCCCGGTCTGTTACGATCAACCCGCCTTCGCCGGTTGTAATCTGCTTATTGGGATAGAAGGCAAATACTCCGCACTCGCCGAAGTTGCCGGCAGGGCGGCCATCTAATTTTCCGCCGAGAGCTTCGCAGCAGTCTTCAAGTAACAGGAGATTGTGTTTCTTTGCGATTTGTTCATATTTATCAAAGTGGGCCATGTTGCCAAACACTTCGACTGGCAGGATTGCCTTTGTTTTCGGCGTGATGGCAGCTTCGATTGCATCCGGGTCCAAATTGTAGCATTCGGGGTCGATATCAACGAAAACCGGCTTGGCCCTCTCAAAGAGAAGGCAGTTTGTTGTAGCGACAAAGCTGAACGGAGAAGTTATTACTTCGTCACCTTCGCCGATTCCGAGCGATTTAACGCATAGGTGCAGCCCGCTTGTTCCACTGTTAACGCCAATGCCATATTTTCTGCCGGCATGCTGAGCGACGGCGGCTTCGAACTGCTCAATCTTCGGGCCTATGCTGAGACGGTCGGTATATAAAACATCTGTAACCGCCTTTATCTCCGCCTCAGTGATGTCGGGGTTAGAAAGGGGTATAGAATCTTTGGTCAATGCTATTCTCCGGTTTTGTTTTGGTATCGGCTCAGGGGCTTGTTGTCACAGGTTCTTGATCTGCCTGGCCTTGGTCGCCATTCAGGACATGCCTGTTTTGCGGTTCATATTCTGGAACTATCTCGCGGATGACATCGATTATCTTATCGCCATCGGGGCTATTCTGGAGGTCTTCCAGTTTTCGGAGAGTCTGAGTAATCTGCTCCCATTCGTTTGGCCGCGACTGCCATATAAGAATCTTCGAGTGGACTGTAGGCTCGATATCTTCGCCATCAGTACGTAGTTCTTCGAAGAGTTTTTCGCCCGGCCTGGTTCCGGAAAAGACAATGTCTATATCTTCGCCCGGCCTGAAACCGCTAAGCGTGATCATCTGCTTGGCAAGGTCCACAATCTTTACCGGCTCGCCCATATCCAGAAGGTATATCTGGCCGCCTGTGCCGGTAGAAGCGGCTTGAAGCACCAATTGGGCAGCTTCAGGTATCGTCATGAAGTATCGTGTCATCTCGGGGTGCGTAACACGGACAGGGCCGCCCGCAGCGATCTGCTTGCGGAATGTCGGTACCACCGAGCCGGCAGAGCCAAGGACGTTACCGAATCGCACCGCCTTGAACTGTGTCTTACAGCCTTCCCGCCCATTAAGGGTCTGGGTGTATATTTCAGCGATACGCTTGGAGGCCCCCATAACCGATGATGGATTAACCGCCTTGTCGGTCGAAATCATCACGAATTCATTCACTGCAAACTTACAGGAAGCGTCGGCAACATTTCTCGTGCCGAGTATGTTGTTTTTGATCGCTTCGCAAGGGTTACGCTCCATGAGCGGAACGTGCTTGTGAGCCGCTGCGTGGATAACCACCTCAGGAGATTGTTCTTCCCACAGGGCAAAAATTCGCTCGCGATCGTAGATGTCGGCTACGCATGGTTCGATCGGGATATCAGGGTGGGAAGCATTTAATTCGTTTTCAATTTCAAACAGGGGATTTTCCGCCTGTTCGACAAGAATGAGTTTGGTCGGTTTGAAATTGCAGATCTGTCGGCACATCTCGGAACCGATGCTACCACCTGCACCAGTGATAAGTACTCGGCGGTCACGGATGAACCTTGCGATTGCTTCGCAATCCAGATCCACTACATCTCGGCCGAGGAGGTCATTAATGTCAACAGGACGGATTTGTGATACGGTAACTCGCCCGTCGATTAGATCTCCAACACCTGGCAACGACTGGAACTTTAACTTCGTGCCAGTGCAAAGGTCGATAACCTGGCGGAGTTCCTTTTGATTAGCGGTCGGCATTGCGATAATGATTTCCTCTACCTCTTCATCCTCGCATATTTGCCTCATTTCACTGGTTTGGCCAAGCACCGCAACACCGTGTATGAATATTCCCTTCTTGGCGGGATCGTCATCGACAATACCAACAGGTCGATAACGCTCGACCTTCATTCGGTGAATTTCACGTATGACATTTTCTGCTGCGTTACCCGCACCTACGATCAAGACCCGCTTGACACCTTCGGCCGATATCGGGCGCAGTTCTTCCTGATAAAGTCTGATTCCAAGCCTGGCAACACAGACCAGAAATACACTTGCAAGAAAGTCAAGAACAAGTACACCCTTTGGGAAACGCCCAAAATAGGTTCCGAGATAGGGGACGAACTTGTCGGAAGCTTTTGGGATGTACGAAAAGATTATGATCATCATGAAAGATATGAGGACAAAATACCAACAAGCCAGCAAAATATTTGCAATGTCCCTTATTCCTGAGTATTCCCAGCCACTACGGAAAAGCTTCATTTTTCCAAAGATGGTAAGTTTAAGTAGAATGAAAAACGGCAAACACTTCACGAATGAACGCAGGAACCAATCTTCCCTCTCCACGGATTCTGGGCCTGCATCAAACCACAAAAGGTAGGCCATGAGTAATGCCAGAAAGAAAAGGGCAGAATGGACTGCAATGTTAATAACTAAGCGGCTGCGAAAGGATAATCCGTAAAGCCACGACAATTTTCCATTTTTTTCGGATGAGATAGCTATTTTTATTTATCCTCTTTAGAAAAGTAAATAATGAGTCTAACAGCATAATAGCAATATGCTTAACTGGATCGACGGTAAGTGTATAATCCTTCAGTTTTGTAATAAATTTAAGCGATTATATTCGGGAACGTTAATAATGGCAATCGTGTTTAATCTGACGTTTTCTGGCCTGATAGGGAAATGGGTCTCACTCAAATGAAACCTCCAATTAAAACCAAATCAGTTCTCCTAACCTTCGGCATCCATCGTCTCCTTTGAATTCAAGTTTTCCTTTTCTTCGTTTGTGTTTATTGGGATTAACTCGCCTTCCACTTTGCCTGTAGCGACCATGCCGCTCCAGAAAGTTTCGATAGCTTCGATTACTTCAGGGTTATCAGTAGCTCCCAGGGCATAGGAAAGCGATTGTTTGGTTGCTTCCACGTCGTCATCGAACCAGCGATAGTATGCTAACAGCAGATAGCCGGCGGCATCAGGAATGGATTTATCATCGAGATAAGTTTGGAACCTGAGAAATTGTTCCAAGTATTGCAGAGGATCCTGGTAAAAGCCCTTTGGTTTAAGGGGAGCTAATGGTAATTCAGGCAGATACTTGATTGTTCTTTGTAAATATTGGGCTGCAGAACGATATTGGCCCATGGCAAAATTTGTATGAACCATACTGAGAAGTGTTTCCGGAGCTGTTGGCCCAATATAATAGGCCAGGTTATATTCATTCAATGCGTCAAAATACCTTCCACGCCGGAATAAACGCTCAGCCTTTTTCATGTAGTCCGTATAAATTCCCGGATTTGGGGGAACCAGGGAGGTAATTACTTCAACTTCCTGCGAGAGATTTGTTTCGGATTCTATGGTTAAAGATTCCACATAGGCTGTCGAGGCTGAAAGCGTAGATTTGCTGGTGGCATTTATTCCTGAAAAGCTGCCTCTGGCTTCACTGATAAGGTTTGCTTGCGGATTGTAAATCCTGGTTCCGGAGGCTTTCGCTTTTCCCGGAATTGCTGACAAGCCCGGGGTAGAGCTGCTAACTGAACCTCTGCTGATTTTAAATCCACCTGAAGTAGAAATTGAAGAACTTAAGACACTTGCGCTGCTGTTTGCTTTTGGTTGTTTAAGTCCGCCAACACCGAAAGAATAAGAAGTAAAACTCCGCGTAGCTGACGTGCCGGTTCGAGCAATGCGTCCTGGGGAAGAAAATCTAACGCCTTTTCGGGACTGTGCGTACACTTTCCCCTCGCCAATCAGGGTGATGGCAAAAATGAGCAAAACTACCAGGATGTGCTTTGAGGTGAAAATACGGCTCATATCCTGACCTTCTCACTACTATTATACACGAATCGGCCAACTAAAGTGTTCAGAGATTATTCATATAATTGCCTTACTGGCAAATGTTTGTTTTAAAAAACCTCGTGAAAATCCGTCTGGAACCTTAATTATAAGTACTATTTATATCTCGAGATAGTTCAGTTTTTTTCCATGGAATTACGGCCAGACGGCGTTGTATAAAACTTCGTCCTCGCTACGGCTGAACGTGCATTCGGCCAATATTCCTTCAGGTGCATGGCCGGGCTCTGGGGCTACTATGAAAAGTTTTTGAAGGCCCAGTTCCTTTCGGAAGGTCGCCGGGTCGGCTGAGTATTTTTCCTCGGCCTTGTCATTCTGAACGATCTGAACCTTTGGGGCGATGTTGTCTCGGTCATTAACGAGAAGCAGCGGAAACAGCGAGGTGCTGTCTGCGATTATCACTCCTTCTGGACGGGCCTGCTCAAGAGCTGCCGATGCAAAAAGCTCTGCCGAATTTTCATTATGCTTCCAGGGAACCAACCAGTAATTTAATTCGTCCCGGAAGGGCAATTGCCGTTGCCGTTCAGGCTCGAGTTTGGCACATCGCACCAGAGCTGGCCCGACGGCATAGAATATTGGCGGCATCGCAATCGAAAGCAAACAGGCGATTATTGCGACTCTGCGCCACTTTTTACCCATTTCGGCCAAGTGCCAGACTCCCACACCGGCGGCTAACGCGAACATCGCCAGCGTTGGCAGCAGGAATGTGAATTGGTCGGGAACCGGATATCGCAAAACGAACAGGAACTCGATAAACGTAATTGCTATCAAAGTTGCAGTCAGGCCGATTCCAATGCGTCGCTTCATACTCACCCAGCCGACAATCGCCAGCGGGAGCAGGAAATTCACGAAGTTTAATCCAGCCAGAGTGATGTTTGCTTTGAAATGTTTTGAGGTGTCGGCGACATTTATGACTTTGGCTTGGTAATCGCCAAATAAGGCTGAACCAATAGCGCCAACCAGCGAACCGCTTCGAACTGCCAGTTCGATAATCATTGCTATATAAAGGCCGGAACCTAAAAGATAGCACCCAGCCGCGGCTGCAAGCGACCAGACCGGAAGTTTTTTCCTGACGATAAGGACTGTTGCCAAAACCAGATAAACCGGCAGCGGAAGCAAAGCAAAATTGTGAATGCAAAGCCCCAGACCGCTGATAAATGCCAAAAGCGCGAGCTTCTGCCAGCTGGGTTTTATCAGCAGTAATACGACAATCCAAATCTCAGCAGTCAGGCCGGCTGCGCTCCATGTGTAAACTTCCGCGACAGTTGAAAGCCACCAGACCGTGTGGCAAACTCCCAGCATTACCGCTGTTGCAAAGCCTATCCAGCGTCGATTGCTAACAAGGGCGATAACAGCTGAGAGGTTCGCAAGCGCCACAGCCATGCCCAGGCCGCTGAAAAAGTTAAGCCGAAGTGTGAAAGAACCAACCGGGATCAGCTCGAGTAACTTGCCGGCTGCAATGTAAAGCGGATGAGCCAGCGCCAAGCCAAGCTCGCCGCTGTAATCTCCTTCAAGAACGCGCCATTGAAACATCCCGCTGTCCTGCCAGCTCACGCCACGCTGACAGGTTGCCAGATAAAGCAGCGAAAAAACAGCCAGCGTAATGAACCACAGCCCTTTTATGGAGGTCCTGGGCTCATTGTGTCGATATAAATCAGGTAATTCAGTCATAATATTTTTGGCAATCGTTTTTTTCGTAAACATCAGCCTTGGTTTTGAAGCCTTTTCTGGGTCTCAACCCTCTGGTGGCGGGTTGTGTTGGTAATATGAAATATTAAAGCTGTTATCGGCAAGATTGCCGAACGACGGGCACAAAAAGTCAGTATAAAAACTTACATGAATAAACTTTAAGGAAGACCGTATTTTGAATTCACAGGAAACAATACAAAGGCAAATACAAAAAAAATCCGGACGAACCGGCCTTTTGGCATTTGTTGAGGCCATGCGCATCCCGCACTGGATAAAAAACTCATTCGTAATTGCACCGCTGCTGTTTTCTGGAAGATTTACGAATTTAAACGACTGGTTGTTCTGTTTGGCTGGTTTTATTTGTTTTTGTCTTCTCAGCAGTGCGGTTTATCTGATAAATGACGTTTGTGACCGTAACAAGGACGCTCTTCATCCGCAAAAGTCATCCAGGCCTGTCGCGGCGGGCAGGCTTTCTGTCGGGACTGCTTTGGCTGGAGCGATTTTTCTCCTACTTATAGCAGGAGCGATAACATTTGGAATTGTCAGGCAAAGATACAACCCGGACCTGCCGTTGCATGGATCAGGTTTTGCGGTATGGGCAGGTGCTTATGTCGTATCACATTTGCTTTATTCAGTTTGGCTGAAATCGCATCCGATTGTAGACGTAATTGTCGTGGCATTCGGTTTTGTTTTAAGGGCGATGGCTGGTGCGGCTGCGATCGCCGTACCGGTGAGCCCATGGCTAGTTGTTTGCACCTTTACGCTGTGTCTGTTTATCGCATTCGCCAAGCGTAGAAGCGAAGTTACCGAACTTCCGGCAGAGACAGCCGGGGATATACGCCGGCCGCTTCGGGCTTATACCCCGAGCAATCTTGAACACATGCTTACTGTTTCAGCTGCTCTTGCGATTTTGACTTACACCCTCTATTGCCTCGCGCCACGGACAATCAGGCATGTCGGTTCCGCCCATATGGTTTGGACCATCCCACTGGTCGTCTATGGCATGTTCAGGTATAACCTCCTGACAAGACTCGCTGGCATGGGCGATCCCATTTCGGTTGTCTTGAAGGATAAAGTCCTCTGGCTGGTTATAATCTGCTTTGTGATATTATCAGCCTTGGTTTTGAAGTTCGGCTCGCTTGAGTCGGTGCGTGATATTCTGGACGTAGAGGTTTTTATTAAATGAGCAGATTTCTTGTAACAGGCGGAGCGGGCTTTCTCGGTATTAACCTAATTCGTTACCTCCTTGACCGCAGCCAGGATGTAACCAGCCTCGATTTTTCCGAATTTGATTACGCCGACGTGAAAGACAGGGTAAGGATAATCAAAGGGGATATCCGTGATTCGGGCAAAGTGTCCGAGGCGATCGAAGGTGCGGATATTGTCGTTCATTGCGCAGCTGCGCTGCCTTTGTACAAAGCCGAGGACATTCTTTCTACGGATATTGACGGTACGAGGAATGTCCTTGAAGCAGCCCGGCAGAACAATGTCGGGAGAGTGGTTCACGTTTCATCGACCGCTGTGTACGGCGTGCCGGACCATCACCCGCTATTTGAAGATGACAAACTCGATGGTGTCGGTCCGTATGGTCAGGCCAAGGTAAAGGCTGAGCAGGTCTGTCTTGAATATCGCCAGCAGGGGATGTGTGTTCCGATATTGAGGCCGAAGTCTTTTATCGGACCGGAGAGACTTGGCGTTTTCGCCCTGTTTTACGACTGGGCGAAAGATGGCCATGGCTTCCCGATGATTGGCAGTGGGAATAATAGATATCAATTGCTGGATGTGGAAGACCTTTGTGAGGCTATCTATCTGGCAGCAACACTCGATAAAGAAACTGTAAACGACACCTTCAATATAGGTGCAGCTGAGTATTCGACCATGCGGGAAGACTTCCAGTCCGTGCTCGATTACGCCGGATTCGGCAAGAAGATCAAAGCCCTGCCGGCAGGGCCTATCGTGTGTTTACTGACGATATTGGAATTCCTCAAGCTCTCACCTCTGTACGCATGGGTCTATGCAACCGCATCAACGGACTCATTCGTTTCGATTGAAAAGGCACAGAAAGTACTCGGATTCGCTCCGAAGTATTCCAATAAGGACGCATTGATACGCAATTACGAATGGTATCTGGAGAATCTCGAAAGCATCAAAAATTCAAGCGGGATATCTCACCGCGTTCCATGGAAGCAGGGGATTCTTAAACTCGCCAAGCTCTTCTTCTGATCTTTCTGAAATAGTCTATTGGGGCTTTTGGACATCGGTGAGGTCTAGGAAACCATCTCTAAATGGCACTTCACCTATGAAACCTTCACGGCGGTTAAGTTCTCGTCCGTAGCGGCTGAGGATCAACATTGTCGGAAACTGCTTGATTTTAAAACGGGTCGCCAATTCGGAATTTGGCGAATCTATTTCTATAAGAACCTTTATGAATTTACCCTTTTCGATGGCTTGCCTGTTTTGCTTTACGGCCAGGGTTGTGGTGGTGATACGGCGGGCGGTGCTGCTGGGCGAATCCGAAACAAATAAGACCAGGACCTTTCGCCTTTCGGTCTTTGCCTGGACCAAGGCTTTGTCTATACTTGTGTTCCAGCCTTTGAGCTTCAGGCCTTTGTGCTGCATCATATAAATAGCAAAGCCGGCAGCGATTAAAATTACAACGAAAATAACTTTAATCCTGTGATCTGCCGCGTTTTTGCTTTGAGTCTCGCCGGGTTGTGCTTTCTTTTCTTCAGTCATTATTGCCCCTGGAATTATATATCCGATAAAAGTGATATCGGCATATAAGTGCGAGTTTCTATTGCCGGTTTGCTATAAAAAAAGCGCAACGAAGTCGCTGCGCTTTTGTGATTTCTTTTGTTGGTTGTTAAGCGAGCTTTTGTCGTTTTGCGATCAATGCTACTCCTACCATTGCCAGAAAAGACAGCGTTGCCGGTTCGGGTACGTTTGAAGTAATCCAGCTGTTATAGGCCGGTACTGAAATGGATAAGCCTTCATTATATTGGCCATCAATTCCGTTTGTGCTGACATATGCATTGACTCCAGCGAGTTTCCATATGCCATCTTCATTTACGAATGTTCCGCCGCCGGAGTCGTGCTCACCAAAACCGGCTTCATAATCAGTTTCTCCGCTATCATAATCAAAGACAATCGCCTGAGAGGAAAATCCATTAGAATTGACAATCCCTTCACCATCGATTGTGTTGGTTCCCCATCTTTCCGTGCCTTCGGTGCCGATTGTCCACGTAAAGTAGCTGCCGTTGTCGACTCCGGTTACACCATAACCTACTAAAATCACATCCAACTTCTTTCTTGGTGGAAATGTCGGGAAAGTGCCATCGTAAAGTTCATAGTATCCTGGCAAGGCTTTGTCAAAACGCAGCAGTGCAAGGTCGGCTGGGTTTCCGCTGGTTGCTTCATGATAGAGTATTTCCTGCAGGGTATAAGTTGATCCACCTATGTCTATGGTAGAGCCGACTTCTCCGCCTCTGTCATCCGCGACGTGCGCTGCCGTTATCATCCAGTAAGGGTCAACGGCAACAGCTGACGATCCATTCCAGTTATAAACATAGTCCCAGTTCATCCCGGCCCAGTCGCCGGTGAAATCTCCTGGATCTTCATTGCCAACGATAATGCCGAAAGCAGGGACAGTTATGAAAAGGCATGAAACGTAAAAGAATAAAAAAGAAATCCTACGAGCATTATTTGTTGCATTTATCACAGACTCTCCTCCACGAGCAAACGCTAAGCTTAAAACTCAAAACCTCTCATTTAGAAATTGAGCAAAATGAGCCGAAACTGTTAACAACCAAGCACTTGAGCTTACGATATAATACTGCCAATGGCCAATTTTGTAAAGGTTCAAAAAGTGGGCCGTGTCGGTCTAAAGCAGGTAAAAAGGCGATTAACAATTTGCAGTGCAGGCATAAATGTTTATCATGCCGGGTGTTGGAAACCATTTTTTATGGAGTATTTTCAATGGAAAACATTATTCATAAGCGCCTGATTGAATCCGTCGATGTCATGAACAAGCTCGAAGAGCATCTTGGCGGTCGAATCGCTGCTGCCGCTGATATGATTGTAGATTGTTACAAAGCGGGCGGGGGCCTTTTGCTT
This sequence comes from uncultured Planctomycetaceae bacterium, assembly GCA_964401835.1. GTDB lineage: Bacteria > Planctomycetota > Phycisphaerae > SM23-33 > SM23-33 > CAYNZP01. The sequence goes on along the minus strand of CAYNZP010000003.1, from coordinate 31,021 downwards.
TTCGGTAATGGCGGTTCAGCTGCCGACGCCCAGCACATCGCTGGCGAGATGGTCGGTCGATTTTTGAAAGAACGTCGCCCCCTCAAGGCCCAGGCGCTTTCCACAGATACTTCCGTCCTTACGTGTGTTGCAAATGATTATGCCTACGAAGAAGTTTTTTCCCGTGCGATAATCGCCAACGGCTGCGCCGGTGACGTCGCGGTAGGACTTACAACTTCCGGAAATTCTGCCAATGTTATAGCCGCCCTGGAAAAAGCGAAAGAAATCGGCATGAAGACGATAGCTTTCACCGGCGAAGGTGGCGGAAAGTGCGCTGAGGTGGCTGATGTGCTGCTCGACGTTCCGTCTAAGCACACGCCATACGTTCAGCAGGGGCACATGACCGTTTATCACATCATCTGTGAGCTTGTGGAAAACGCGATAGCAGCTGAGGAAGATAATTAAATTCCTAAGTCTTCCTTGGTCAGAATCGAATCGAATTTATAGCCCGCGGCTTCGACGTTTTCTCTTGCGCCTTCCATGCGGTCTATCACGAACACCATGCGTGTGATTTGAGCTCCGGCCTGCGTTATTGTCTTAGCGGCTTCCAGTGCAGCTCCTGCAGTAGTACCGATATCTTCGACAAGCAGAACCCGCTTGCCGACAACGTCAGTGCCTTCGATAAGCTTGCCTGTTGCGTAATCCTTGGTTGCTTTTCGGACAAGGGCGAATGGTTTTCCGCAGGCCATCGATGTCGCAGCCGCCAACGCCACCGCACCCAGTTCGGGCCCCGCGATTACGTCGGCATCTTCTGCATACTCTGCCAGGCGTCGGCCCAGCTCAGCCAGGATTTCCGGCTGGGTTTCGAAAAGATATTTATCCATGTAATATTTGCTGCGCTTGCCACTGCGAAGGACAAAATCGCCCTCGAGATAGGCTACTTCTTTGATTCGTTTTGCCAGTTCCGTCTTTTCCATAGCCGCCATTAAAATCTCCTTGTAGGACAATTCTTATCAGGTTCGCTTTGGCAGGTCAACAGGCGAGGGCTTACAGGATGAATTTACTTGTGGATTTTTCGGGTTTAACCCTTGGCCTGAGAGTGAATAGCGGATATTTTTGTCAGTTCAAATGGCTAAAAGCACTGATAAAACTCAACGTGAACTTAAATTCGTGCGGGACACGGTTGAAAGCGTCTGGATCGCTATCGTTCTGGCGTTTGTTCTGAGAGCGTTCATTCTCGAGGCATTTATAATTCCAACCGGCTCGATGGCTCCGCGGCTGTTCGGTGAGCATTGGGATCTGCAGTGCCCGGCGTGTGGGTATGAATACGCCTATGGTATGCCGCGGGAAAGGCCCGGCCAGCCAAGGCGAGACAGGGATGTCGGACACTTGCCGACAGGGGCGGATTGCCCGCAATGCGGCTACGCCTATCCATACAGGAATTATATCGGCGGTGGCGACAGGGTGCTGGTGTTGAAATATCTCTACCAGTTTTCCTCGCCGCAGCCCTGGGATGTGGTTGTATTTCGCAATCCACAAAACAACCGCGAGAATTACATAAAACGCCTCATCGGGCTGCCCGGCGAGACTATCGAAGTTGTCCACGGCGACATTTTCGTCAAGAATTCTCATTCCGATGATATCAAGATTCGCCGCAAACCCACCAAGGCCCAGAACGCCATGTGGCAGATTGTCTATGACAATGACTACCAGCCTGACATGGAAATGCTCAAGCGAAGGGGCGTAAAACCTCCGAGATGGGTAGCGGCTGGGGGAGCGGGAAATTGGGATTTGACCGCCAATCAGGGCCGCAAATTTATCTTCAAGGGTGGTAGCGAAGACCCCGCAGGCGAGTTGATGTTCTCGGCCAGCAGAGACACATTCCTGCCTCACTACGGTTATAACTCGAAATTAAACGAATCTCCCTCTATCGACGAAGATCTGGACATATGCAGCGACCTGAAGCTTTCCATGGTCTACATCCCCAAGGCCCAGGCCGGCTCGATAAGTCTGACGTTGAGCAGTCTGGAAAATCTATTTACTGCCAAATTGTCCAATGACGGTTCGGCTGAGATTCTCTGCACGGCTTCCGACGGCACGATCAAGAAATGGAAAAAAAAGTTCCCGCCTCTCAAGCCGGAAAAAGCATATGACATCGCGCTGACCAACCTGGATTTCAGCATAGCTCTCTGGCTTGACGAAAAGCCGGTGATAGAGGTTACCGATGAGTATCCGCTGAATTACCAAACCATAAAAACCCGCTTGGCCCAGGTGCCTCTGACGGTGATTCCGCAGCCGGAGGTCAAAATCGCAGCTGCCGGCGGTCCGAGCGAACTTTTGCATGTTAGATTGATGCGGGATGTCTACTACACCTCGTCAACAATCGAAAACCTCCGTAGGTATGACCCGCAGGGCAGCAATCCGCTTTACGACTACGCTAGAGACGGCGGGATAGTTAACGGCTCTGCGCCTGGATGGGGCACAACGGGCAACCCGATCGTTCTGCGTAAGAATGAAGACAACCCGGACTTGAATGAATATTTCGTCTTGGGCGATAACAGCCCGCAGAGCCTCGACGGGCGTGGCTGGAGCAAGGCCGCCCCGACACTGCGGCTTTATGACGAATATGGCCAGCGACAATACAAACTCGGAACCGTGCCGCAATACAACCTTATCGGCAAGGCGATGTTCGTCTACTGGCCGTCCGGTTTTCGTCTGAAGATATTGCCGGGCTTGCCGATTATCCCGAATGTGGGTAGGATGCGGCTTGTCAGGTGAGTTTTTCGCTACTTTGGCGGTTTTCAACTTAACTCGGCCGCTGAGGGCTGAGTAGCAAGAGGCAGAATTATCCACATTCTGTACACAGTAGCTAAATCTGGATAAGTTTGTCAGGTAATAAGCCATTTTGGGCAATTGACTGCAAATTAGCAGCCTGTTTGGTGTCTGGCAGAGAGATGTTGTTTTGAGAAAGTCCTTATTTTAAGGATTTTAAGCATTTTTATGTAAGCGGTATATTCTGATAACAATGCCTATGGTCGCTTAAGAGAAAATCCCATAGGATTGTTGTCGGGTTTTGCGGAAATGACGTAAAACGGCCATGTGGCCTGTTTTCCACAAACTATCCACAATTTTTCATGGTTTTTGCATTAGCATTTGGAAAAGCAAATGATACTTCTTGAGACCAAGAATCTGATAAAGAGATATTCCGGCCGGGCCGTGGTGAATGAGGTTTCCATCCGGGTCGAGCAGGGTGAAATCGTCGGCCTGCTGGGCAGAAATGGGGCCGGCAAGACAACGACCTTCCGCATGACTATCGGCATGGTTGCACCGGATGAGGGCACGGTTATCTTCGACGGCGTTGAAGTAACAAAGATGCCGATGTACAAGCGTGCAAGGCGGGGGATGGGCTACCTGTCGCAGGAACCCAGTATCTTCCAGAGACTTACAGTGCGTCAGAACATTCTGGCGATTATGGAAACGATGAATCTGGCCAAGAATATTCGCAACGAAAAGTGCGACCATCTGCTCGATCAGTTCGGCCTGACCGTTCAGGCAGACCAGATGGCAAGGACACTCTCCGGCGGTGAGAGGCGAAAGCTGGAAATCGCCCGCGCGCTGGTGACCAACCCGACCATGATATTGCTCGACGAGCCGTTCAGTGGCGTCGACCCGATAGCCGTCGAAGACCTCCAGGGCGAAATCCGTGCACTCAAGGACCGGGGAATCAGCGTATTGCTTACCGACCACAACGTCCGCGAGACGCTGACTGTTACTGACCGTTCTTATATCATCGACAGCGGCAAGGTTCTCCGCGAGGGACATCCCAGGGATTTGGTTTCCGACCCGCTTGTCCGCAAGACCTACCTCGGCCACACCTTCCGCGGCGACGAATTCGACGATGCGTAAGCACCATTAGTAGCCGGTGGTCTGTAGCCAGTATAGTAATTTTTGAAATCGTGCTGTGCGATAGGGGTAGTCATGATTGGAACAAAACGACAACTGCCACACTGGGTCAAGCGTGGGATTATTGGCGCACTAATTGTGCCCGTTGGGTTTGTTGGTCTGCTTACCCTGCAGTCGGTCGTTCCCTACGGCAGCGAGGCATACAAAGTTGTTCATAGCATGGTTTGGGGAATCACTGCCCCAGTCATCATACCTATTGAGAAAATGGGAATATACGGATGTAACGCCATGGCCTATATCATTCCCATCTTATCGCTCGTTGCCCTGTATCTTGCAACAATCGGTTTTGTAATCGGCAGCTTGACTGCTTGCTTTGTCAGAGGCAAGTGAGCAGGGCTGGCATGGAGAGGTAAATAACGGCTTTTGAAAGGGTTGACATGAAAAAAAGGTACTTCCTTTTCGCTTTAGTGATTCCTTGTTTGCTTGTTATGGTTTGGGCCTTGGCCGGAACTGGTTCGAAGGAAGAAACGCAACGTGCCACTCATTTCTACTTTGTACAAATAACAGACACCCATTTTGGAGATGCGGACAATACCGAACGAGCTGCCAGGACGGTTGAGGCTATTAATAAATTACCCATGAGAATTGAATTTGTCGTTCACACGGGTGACATCCTGAATAATGAGATTGAAAATAGCACGGTGGTTGACGAAACACTCTCTACGATGGGCAAGCTCGCTGCGCCCATCCATTTTGTGCCTGGAAATCATGACATTCTAAGAGACCAGAACAAAGAACAAGCGACCGCTACGATTTTCAAGAAAAGATTCGGCCCTCTTTGCCACAAGAAAGAATATAACGGGATAGTCTTCCTGTTTGTCTACACTGAACCACTGGCAAAGGGTTTCACATTGAACGGCCTCGACGTAATGGGCTGGGTGGAGCAATCTTTGATCGAAGCCGCCGGTAAGCCCGTTATTGTCTTGCACCATACCCCGAGCGTCGAGTTTTTCTACGATAACGAAATGCATCAGGGTTGGCCTCAAGAAGTACGTCAGAAATGGAATGCTCTTATGAACTCGTCCGACGTCAAAGCCGTCATTGCCGGCCACTTTCACGGCGGTGAACTCCACTGGCTCGGCGATGTGCCATTATATGTTTCATCGCCGGTGGCAGGCTACAGGGGACGGCAGGCTACGTTCCGTATATTTGAGTACCGTAGCGGCAAACTTGGGTATCGAACACAATACATACATTAACAGACGCAGCCTTGACCGGTAGGTAGAGCAAATCTTTTGCTCGCGGGGAATATTTCTTTCAAAAAAAACCAAAATTTTCTTTTCTATTTCCGGCCGGGGTTTAGGACGGGGCATTCCATTTTTCGTTACCGCTTTGCGTGAAAAATCGTGGTCATCGCAAGTAATATGGAGCGCGTTTATGCGCTTCGGAGCATGAAATTTGACAAATGAATATGCGTAAAAACGTAGCCGGAAGCCCGGAGCCTGTGGCCGGCATTTTGGTATCCGGAATCCGTAGTCAGCAGCCTTTACCGACCACTGGCTTCTGGCTACTGACTACTTTTTCCCATTTTTTGACAATTTAATAAGCGTCATTTAAGCCAACTATCTATCCAGCCATTAGTTATGCCATTTCAGGCCTTGTCAGAATTGGGCAGAACTGGGCAGAATCGGGCAGTATTGGGCAGAATCGGGCAGTATTGGGCAGAATCGGGCAGTTTCGGGCAGATTTGGGCAGCTCTCGTCAGGGGGTTTTGCCAGAATAAATCAGCCCGTTGATTCTTTTGGAATGGAGTAGGTAATAATAAACTTCGTTCCCTTGCCTTGCTCGGACTCGACCTTGATGTTTCCGCCCGTTTCCAGCACTATCCCGTGCACCACAGAAAGCCCCAGCCCGGGGTTCTCCTTGTCGCCGCCGCTCAGCAGGCCCTTGGTAGTAAAGAACGGCTCGAATACCAGCGGCAGGTGCGACTCATGGATACCGCAGCCGGTGTCGGCAAAGGTGAGTATCACGTTGCTTTCGTCGTGGTCGATGACAATGGATACCGTTCCGCCTTCGGGCATGGCTTCTTCAGAGTTGGTCAGAAGATTGCCCAGTATCTGATGCATCTGGCTCGCCTCGACGGGGATTATGGGGACGGGCTTGAGTTCGAGGTCGAGTGTAATGTTTTTCTCACTCAGCGGCCGTTCGACAAGGTGTGCGAAGGTAAGCACCACCTCGGTCAGGTCGGCCAGGTCTTTGCGGCGGGCTTCATCTTTTTCGGCGAAACTCAGCAACGACTTGGTAATCTTCGAAGCTCTGGCTGCTGCCTCGGTCGTCATCTGAAGTGCACGCTTCATGGCTACTTCGTCCCCGCTTGTCAGTGCATAATCCACAAACGTGCCGATGCCGCCGAGTATGTTATTGAAGTGATGTGCGACACCGCCGGCGAGTGTTCCGAGCGAGGCCATCTTCTCTGCCTGTAGCAACCGTTCGGATAGCCGCTTTCGGTGCGTCTCGTCGATAACCCAGGCAGAAAAGCCCAGGAGGTTTTGTTCATCTGAGATAAGGGGTGAAAAGATAATACTCAGGTCCCTGGTAGTTCCGGAAGGGTCTTTCACATGCAGTTCAAGCTCGTTTTTCTGATGTTTCGTGGCTGTTCGGTCGAGTATGCGGGCAAGCAGTTTGTGGCGGTTTTGGGGCACTGCGTTGTATATCGAATTGCCGATGAGCTGCTCGGTTGAAGTGCCAAGAAGTCTGGCTGCTTCTGAGTTGCAATAGACGACATTGAAATCCGCGTCCGTTGCTATCATCGCCACCGGCGCGCAGCCGCACAGAATGCGAAAGAACGCATCGTCGGGAGCTGAGTTTGATTTATCTTCTTTTGACATATTTTTAAACAAACAAAAATGACCTGAATCTTACGCTGAAATTTTATGCCAGCTGATACGGAAAAATCACATATATCGATTTCATTTTACAGGTGCCGCGAACACCTCCGGTATCAAAACGAATACGGTCTCGAATTCCACGCCTTCTTTTTGCCTGACAAGAAAGTGATAGCCGAGGCTCAGCGGCCGGCGCGATTCGTAACTCGGGCCGATGACCAGGAACGATCCTTTTTCCAGACGAGTCTGAAACGTCAATAAGTTGAAGCTGTATACCAAAGGCTTTGTTGTCAGGTTTGGCTTTCCTGTTTCGTTTTCGATAAATGGCATGTGATGGGCTGATCGAATCTGGGGAACAGCCGTTAGCACAACGGCAGAGGGGTCGTCTTCGTCGAGCGTGCAGATGACCGAGAGAAGATTGTCTCCGTCGGGGTAATTGGCCCCGGTGAGTGTCATGTCGTCGTGAAAAGTAAATATGGTTTGCGATTCCTGGGATTGCGAAAGGACTATCGGCATCGTTTCGCCGGGTACGTTCAGGAAGTTATTTTCGCTGAACTTTTTCCCGGTCATTCGCTTGAGTACTCGCACAATGTCGGCGAAGCTTTCCTTGACGCCGACTCCGACGCGAAGGCCATTTTGCACAAGCCCTGTAGAGTGGACAGCTTCAACCGGTTCTTCGTCGAGATAGCTCCAGATTTCTTCGGATGCACTGGCCATGCCTACGGGGACCTCGACCGAAGCTATTCGCACTCTCACTACGAATATGAAGCGGTTTTTGACGGTTTTCTTGCCGGAATATTTGTCGAAAAAGACCTTCTCCATTGGGACGCCGTCTTTAAGTGGCGCAAATAGAATGGTTTGTTGCGCAGGCTTTTCACAGCCTGCAATCATGCTGGCCAACGTCATTAGCCATAAAAGAGCCAAAAAATATTTCATAAGTGGCAAAGATAAACAGCTTTTAAGTAGTTTCAAATAGGGATACCAAACATTCATGCTACCTTGATTCTTCTGCGTGGTCAACCTGCATGGCACAGTAAAAGGCCAAGCTGGGTAAGTTTAGTGATTTGTCCTTGAAAGTGGCGGTCGTTGGCCTTAATTTGTTGCCAGGTATTGGGAATTCTATTTATGGCAAGGACGCTCATTTCATTGCCTCCTGCAGCCTGGAGGATGAGTGTGTGAAACGTTAGCAGTGTCTAAAAAAGAGGGCAAGCAATGAAAACTGTTATTGGGCGGTTTGTGGTTGTTTTAGGGGTTTTGATTATTTCAGCAGGTATTGGTTTTGCCGACCTTATGAACGGTGACTTCACCGGCGGCAGTACGTTGGGTTGGAACTTGTTGGATTCTGGCCAAGCTACATATTCTGTCATCTCCAGCTACGGCGGAAGCTCTGATGTGTTGATGCTGACGGCAGAGTCCACCGATGACGAAAATTTCTCCAGCATGACGGCGTCAGCTTTTGCCTTGGACGATGGCTCGGGTAATTACGTTCCTGTCGGAACAAATGCTCTGGAGTTTGACGCAGAGGGATTCTTCAGTCAGTCTGGCGAAACTTGGCCGACGATTGATGTTTCGGTTAACTACATTAACCTTGGGGGAGGTTTTGATTCTGCAACCCTGACAATAGATCTAGCCAATGCAAGTTGGGCCAGCCGTTCGCTAGCACTTCCAAGCTTGGATACAACTGAATTGGTTACGGTGATGGTTCGAGTGATAGCGGACTATGAACCGCCAGTTGAAGAAACCTGGACAGTAAATGGGTATTTCGACAACTTCGCTTTTGTGCCTGAACCGGCCAGCTGCGGCTTGATGATTGCTGCTGTCGCGGCTTTGGTTTCCAGGCGTCGGCGGTCAAGTTAGTTTCTTAATTCAGTTCAATAAAAAGCCCCGCTCGGTATTAATGAACGGGGCTTTTGTCTGCTAATTTAAACCGGCCTTATTCGCTTGCCTCGCTTGGAGGTTCACTGCTCGGAGCTTCGGCAGGAGCCATTATCGAATTTTTATATCCGCAGCAGAGCTTGGCTTGCACCCCTAGGAGGATAAGGAGTGCAAAGATTGGATATCCTATGAAACGAGCATAGAGGAATATTATGTCAACAAAGGAGACTTCCTGGGCTCCCCAACTCGTTTTGACCTGTTTGAGCGCATTGACAAGGTCGCCGTAGTTATACAAAGCTCCACAGGCGAAACTCGCTTTCAGCACCTGCTGCCATGGAGTTATCAATACCAAAAGAATGATGGCCCAATAGAACGCACTCATAAAGCCGTGGATTCCGCCAAGACGCCCTAAAAGGCAAAGCTTGACCGCGAACATGATAGTCAGCACGAGGAGCACCCCTGATATAAAGGCCATGAACTTCGTGCCCGGAAGGACCCAACCAATCAGCACCCGCCACATTGTTTCCTTGCCCGCTTCTTCACTTTCTTTTTCTGTGGCAGCTTCCGCCGGTGCCGTTGCCGGAGTCGGCTGTTCGGCCTTTACCTCTTCTACTTCGTCAACAACACCGACGAAGTTGACAAGGGAAAAACTGGCAAGTTGAGCAGCCAGCGAAAGAACTATAAGAACAAGCAGTATGTTCTTGGCGGTCTTTACGGATTTGAACGCGTCGGCATAATCCGTTTGAGTGCCACCTTCAAGATTAAACATTTCTTTCTCCTTCCGTGGTTATTCTATGTTCCATGAAAGCAAATTTGGTTAAAGGTAACGGAAATTTTCCAATTAGAACTAGTATCGGCGCTTAAGGCTTTTTTACATAAGCATACTTGCGGCGGAATAGGCCTTTTTGGCAGAGAGGGTCGTTGAATCAATATCGCTTTGACTATGTGCTGAGGATACGAACATCGCCTCGAATTGACTTGGGGCCAGGTAAATTCCTTCGCCCAGCATGCCGTGGAAATATTTCGTGAATGCGTTTATGTTGCTGGAGGTGGAGGTTTTGTAATCGGTAACTTTCTCGGATGTAAAGAAACAGCTGAGCATACTGCCCACGCGGTTGAAGCAGAGTTTTTTGAAAATCCCTGCCTCTTGGGCTGCCTGTTTGAGGCTGGCTTCGAGCTTGGCAGAAGTTTCCTCGAGCTTGTCGTAAAAACCTTTTTCCTGCAGCGATTGCAGTGTTGCCAGCCCAGCTGCCATCGCCAAGGGGTTTCCGCTGAGCGTGCCCGCCTGATAAACGCTGCCGTCGGGTGCGAGATTGTTCATGATGTCAGTCGACGCTCCAAACGCCCCGACAGGCAAGCCGCCGCCGATTATTTTACCCAGTACCGTAATGTCCGGTTGGACGCCGAAAAGCTTCTGTGCTCCGCCATAGCAGAGGCGAAAGCCGGTGATGACTTCATCGAAGATTAATAATGTATCGTTCCTGTCGCAAAGTTCTCGCAGACCTTCGAGATAGCCTTGCGCTGGTGGGATGACGCCCATGTTCCCGGCTACCGGTTCAATGAGTATCGCTGCGATCTGGCCGGGGGATTCACCGAAGAGGGCTGATGCAGCTTCGAGATCATTGAAGGGCACCAGCAATGTGTCCGCGGTGGCTGCCTTTGTCACACCGGGAGAAGACGGCGTGCCCAGTGTCGTCGCTCCGCTGCCTGCCGAGACCAGCAGGGCATCACTATGACCGTGATAGCAGCCGACACATTTGATGATCTTATCTCTGCCGGTAACCGCCCTGGCCAGTCGAATAGCCGTCATCGCTGCCTCGGTTCCGCTGGAGGTGAAGCGGACCTTCTTTATTGAATCGAAGGCTGCAACGATAGTTTCAGCCAAAAGTGTTTCGGCTTCAGTCGGCCCGCCGTAACTTGTTCCATTGCGGGCGGCCTTGTTGATGGCCGTGACAATTGCTTCGTGTGCGTGGCCGAGAATAAGCGGACCGTAACTTCCGACGTAATCGATGTAGGTGTTATCATCAATGTCGATTATCTTCGCGCCCTGTGCCTTTTTAATGACGGGTGGAATTCCACCGACGGCTGCGTAACTGCGGACCGGAGAATTGACGCCGCCTGCTAGCACCCTTTTTGCACGCGAGAAAGCCTTTTCAGATTTTTCCATCTGCCGTTTCATGTCAATTAATAGAATTTCGAAAAGAGGCTCTACTTCACTACCAGATTGACTAATCTGCCGGGAACGACAATTTTTTTGACTATCGTTTTTCCTTCAACCGCCCCGGCGACTTTTTCCTCGGCCAGTGCGGTTTCTATGCATTGATCCTGCGAAGCGTCGGCAGGGACAGAAATCTTCCCGCGGATCTTTCCGTTGACCTGGACAGCTAACTCTACCGTATCTTCGACAATCATCGCCTCGTCGAACTGGGGCCAGGGTTCGTAGGTCACTGTTTTTTCGCAGCCGAGTTTCTGCCAGAGTTCTTCGGCTATATGTGGCGTAAATGGCGACAGAAGTTTGACGAATCGCCTGGCCTGGTCGGTTGTGAGTTTTCCGCTGCGGAATACCTCATTTACGAATTCCATCATTGCCGCGATTGCAGTATTGAACTTCAGGGCTTCGATGTCTTGGCCGACTTTCCTGATTACCTTATGAAGCGCACGTTCAACGGCTTCGTTACCCTCATCGGAAATTAATGAAGCGTCTTCGTTACCGACTATCATTCTCCATACGCGGTTGAGGAATCGGTGCACGCCGGGAACGTCGCGAGTGTTCCACGGCTTGGACGCCTCGAGCGGACCCATGAACATTTCATAAAGCCTGAAAGTGTCCGCTCCGTGCTCTGCTATTACCACGTCGGGGTTAATGACATTTTTTAGGCTCTTGGACATTTTTTCGACCGACTCGCTCAATTCATCGCCGGTCTTTGCATGTACTGGCCTGTCGCCGCTGAGGTCAACATCGTCATAGCCGATATAAACGCCGCGGCTGTCGCGGTAGGCGAAGCTGCGGATCATGCCCTGGTTGAAGAGCTTGCCGAACGGCTCGGGGGCACAGACGTATCCCAGGTCGAAAAGGGCCTTGTGCCAGAAACGTGTATATAGCAGGTGAAGCACGGCGTGTTCTGCGCCGCCGATATAAAGGTCCGTGCCCATGGAAGCCTGCTTGAGCCCAGTGGAGGGTTCTTCGCCGTCACCTTTGAGCATCCAGTATCTTTCGATTTGCGGATCGCAGAAAGCCTCGTCGTTTTTCGGATCGAGGAATCGCAGATAGTACCAGCAGCTGCCGGCCCACTGGGGCATGGTGTTGAGTTCCCGCTTTGCCTGGGCGTCGCATCTCGGGCAGGTAGTGTTGACCCATTCGGTAACCTTGCCAAGTGGCGGGCTCGGTGGGGCATCGGGATCGTCGCTGGTTGCGGGAGAAAAATCGTCCATTTCCGGCAGCACCAACGGCAGCTGGTCTTCGCTGAGGGCAACCGTTCCGCAATTATCGCAATGTACTATCGGGAATGGTTCGCCCCAGTATCTCTGGCGGCTGAACAACCAGTCTCGCAGCTTGTAGTTGACGGCTGCCGTGCCCAGACCGTTTTCATCCAGCCACTGGGTTATTGCCTGTTTGAATTCGTCTGTTGTCATGCCGGTGTATTCGCCGCTGTTTACGGCAATGCCGTCATCGGTGTATCCGTGCCAGTCAATGCCTTCCGGCGGCTGAACGACCTGAATAATCGGCAGATTGAATTGTGTTGCGAACTCAAGGTCGCGCGTGTCATGGGCGGGTACAGCCATTATCGCGCCCGTGCCGTAACCCATCATGACATAGTCCGCGACCCATATGGGAATCTTTTCGTCATTTACCGGATTGATTGCGAAGGCGCCGGTGAAAACCCCGGTTTTTTCTTTCGCCTCAGCTGTCCGCTCGAGTTCGGATTTGTGTATGGCCGTCTCAACGTAGGTATCTACCTGGCTTCGCTGGTCGGCTGTGGTTATCTTCTTAACCAGCGGGTGTTCTGGCGCGAGGACCATATACGTTGCTCCGAAAAGCGTGTCAGGCCGCGTTGTATATACCTCGATAATGTCCTCGTATTCGTCTATCGCGAAGGTGACTTCTGCACCAGCGCTCTTGCCGATCCAGTTGCGCTGCATGATTTTTATAGGCTCGGGCCAATCGACAAGGTCAAGGTCATCAAGTAGTCTCTCGGCGTAGGAGGTAATCCTGAGCATCCACTGTTTCAGTGCCCGCCTAAAGACGGGGTGGTCGCCGCGTTCGCTTCGGCCTTCATTGGTAACTTCTTCGTTGGCCAGCACGGTTCCAAGCTTCGGGCACCAGTTGACCGGTACTTCAGCCATGTATGCCAGGCGATATTCGTCTATAAGACGCCGCTGCTGGTCAGGCTGGAGTTCCGGGAATTTCAGCAAACCGGCTGGCGTTCCGGAAAGGGCTTCGATTTTTTCAGTCAGCGGGGCGGGTATTACATTCCCATCGAGACCGACCATCAGCTTTCCGGCTTCGAGCTTGTCGATAAGCTCGGAGATAGGCCGGGCGGTGTCTGCCTGGGGGTCGTACCAGCTGTTGAAGAGCTTGAGGAATACCCACTGTGTCCAGCGGTAATATTCCGGGTCGGTCGTAGCAACCCTGCGCGACCAGTCATAGCTGAAACCGAACATCTTTATTTGCCGCTCGATGTTATCGATATTTTTTTGGGTGGTTTCGCGTGGATGTACACCATGCTCGACGGCGTACTGCTCGGCGGGAAGGCCGAATGAGTCGTAACCCATCGGGTGCAGAACGTTGTAACCCTTCATCCGCTTGTAGCGTGCGACGATGTCCGTTGCGGTATAACCTTCGGGGTGCCCGACGTGCAGGCCCGCACCGGAAGGATAGGGGAACATGTCGAGTACGTACATCTTTGGCTTGTCTTCAAAGCCCTCATCCCCTGGATTGAGCTGGCGGAATGTCTGGTTGTCCTGCCAGTAATCCTGCCATTTCTTCTCTATTGCGGTAAAATCGTATCCTGCCATAACATCCTCTAAAAAAACGCATTTCGTTTATATTAATCCTAAGTTTCTAAATCCGTTGAGGGTCTAAGTCAAGATAAACAAAAAGCCCTACAGCCGGTTTTGGCCGCAGGGCGCAGAGGGCCGTCTTGTTGAGAGTTATCAGGAAAATGGACAGCCGTCCCCAGCGCAACCGCCTCCCATGTTGGCAGCCGCCCCCGGACAGCTTCCCGCCGAGCAGGGCGGGGCGGAACCAGCCCCGTCATGGGCTGAGAATGTGGAGAACTGACGAGTCAGTTTTTTTGAGTTGCATTTCGGACAAGAAACCTTGGCTTTGCTCGATGAAACCAATTGCTCGAAGCTTTCCTGGCACTTGTCACAGATGTATTCATAAATTGGCATTTACCAAACCCTTACGTCGTTATCAATTTGTCTAAATATCAACTTTTGTGGACATTATACAGTTTTGACAAGTCAGTGCAAAATAGGTATTGGAAGTGGCGATTCAATTGTTCAGATTATTTAAAAAATTCTGAAAAAAAATGTAAAAAAGTTGCGTTGTTTATCCAACGCAGAAGCCCTTGGAATCAGGAAACATATCAAGGGCGAAATCTGCATAACTCAAAAGCTGCGGTAAAACCGGCCAAAATCGCGAATCTTATCCTTGCATGAGCGCGGAGAAGTTTTTAAAATAATCACCAAATAGCAGTTCGGACGTCCTGTTCTTTTTAAGATATTATTCATATTTTCATCTCTGAAGGCGCCCGAAAAGTGGGCGGAATTTTAGTTAGCTTAATCTGTTGTCTGTAGTCAATTTGCGCTATCAGTTTCTTTTCAGGTAGGGGATTTAGGCAAAAAAGGCTTTAAAAGTGCCTGTTGCGGCATTTCATTTTGGTTTGTTTGGATGCGTATAATTAAAAAAAGGACAAAGGAGAGCGTACGTAGGTTGACGGACCAATTAGGAGATGGGGTAAATGAAGCTCTGTATAAAGATTTACGCATGCGAAAAAAGTGGTGGCTATTGTGCGATATGCCCTTCACTACCTGGTTGCAAAACTCACGGCGAGACCAAAGAGGAAGCTAAAAAGAAGTTGCAGGAAGCAATGTGCGGATACATGGCTGCTGTGAACGATTTTGTTCCCGAGCATTTTGAAAGGGAAATGATCGAGGTTTGAAGGCAAGGATTGTGCAAAATTGGGGCCCGGATGGTAGCATCGTGGCTGTCAAGGCCCGATTCGGCTTAGTACCTAATATGTTACCGGCCGGGGGCGCAAGGAAGCATAGGTTGAAAAGATAGTTGTTGGGGGTTTATAAAAGCTGCGACAAAAAGAGTGAGTGGGTAATGGCGGGAAAAAGCCAATATTCACCCAAGCTTACGTCGCAGCTTTTCTTATATAGCTGTGCAACTCTAGCCTCTTGGGTGAAATTTCCGGTGAATCGATTTTAGTCGGCTTGAATCAACGTGCGTGTAAATCTGTGTTGTTGCGATATCCGCATGTCCGAGCATCTCCTGGACACTTCGCAGGTCGGCTCCGTTTTCCAGAAGGTGGGTGGCAAAGCAGTGTCGCAGTGTGTGAGGCGTGATATTCCCCCGCATAGCTGCACGGCGGACATACTTTCGGACGGTCCTGAAAACATCTTCTCTTGCAAGAGCTCTACCAGAGCGTGAGAGGAAGAGATGCTCATCAGTTGCCCCATTGTCCTTCTGGGTTCTGGCAGTGTTGATATACTCATGGATGACATCCAGGGCGTCCTGGGCCACAGGAATGATCCGTTCCTTGGTTCCTTTCCCCAGAACACGTACTATGCCAAGATTGAAGTTAATGTCGTTGATTCGCAACCCGGCTAATTCGCTCGCTCGCATTCCCGTGGCATATAGCAGAGTAAGTATAGCCCTGTCGCGGGAAAAGTATGTGTCCTGGCCAGCCTTGGGTTCGTTGAGTAATTCCTGAACAGCCTGCTTGTCCAGTGTTGTCGGAAGTCGATGCCATTTTTTGGGCGACTCGATGCAGGCTGAGCAGTCCTTGTCGATGATCCGCTCGATGACGAGAAATCGGCAGAACATTTTTACAGCTGCCAGTGCGCGTGCTATCGATGCGACAGAAAGTCCCGACCCCTTCGACGAGCGAAGAAATTTTTCGATGTGGCGGGGCGAGGTTTTCGAGATGTCCTTTACTCCGCTTTGAGCCAGTGAGCTAAAGAAGTGGAGCAAATCTCTTTTATATGCCTTGCGGGTATTAAGCGACAGCCCGCATTCAGCCTGAAGATAGTCGAGAAATCCGACCAAATGCTTTGCATATTCAGGATGCTGCGAGGTTGTTTTTCGCTTGGCCGAGTTTTTCGTTGCCGCGATCATTTGCATTAATCTTCTTGTAAGAACTTATCCGCAAGATATTATCGGCTTTACGGCGGAGGTTGCTTGAAAGAATCGAAATCGAGGCTTGGGGGGCTTTTTTCTGCTTCTATTTGAGTTTGTCAGTGGATGCTCAAAGGCTTACGGAAAGAAGAATGACAATGGCCAGAACCACGACGATTAAAATTAGCCACAACAAGGTGTTAGCTGGCTTATATTGCGGGGAATCTGAATGGGTGACGTACTGACGGCAATGGGGGCATTGGACGCAGTCTTCATGAATACTCCGTCCGCAATTCGGGCATTCGGTTACGTCGGACGTGTCATCATCCAGAAGGTCCGAATCCAGGTCATCCGGGCCGCGTGAGTCCGCTTGTTCGTATTCCCAGTCGTCTTGAGCAGGCATATCAATTGTCAGGGACGCAGTTTTCCGCCCCTGATCCAAAAAAGTTTGAAACATTTATTCTTTAGGCAGGCGCCCTTGTTCTGGGTATTTCGAATCTATCCATTTGACGATTGCGTTTGCAAGGCCTTCGGCTTTCTTCTGAACGCCCATGTTGACGCTTTCTTTTGTTCTGCCTACACAGTTGCTCACACCCAGGACTCTGCCACTGGCCTTGTCGATTAGCTTCACTTGGGCTACCACTTCTTCAAGTGGCCCGAAGGCTTGTCCTGTCATGCCGGCAGTTTCATAATGCAGGAAAGTTCCCTTAATCAGGAGTGTTTTGCCCCCGCGTGTGTTTGGTATTCTCTTATCCAGCAGGGCAGTATCAAGCGCAGCCGGCAGATAATCTACCACCTGACGAGGGGTTTTTCCGAAACTGTCTGTAAAGCTTCCAATTTCGAAGCTGTTATATCCGGCCAATGAGCCGACGTCCTGGGTCGGAAGGCTGACACCTTTTGCACCGAGTGCGACGCCTACACCTTCTTTTACCACCCTGCTGCAGCCGGGAACTATAGACGCAATAACGATAAACGCAACGCAGAAAGTTACCAGTTTTTTCATAGATGTCTCCTTGTTATTTGTGGTTTCTACCGCACTTGGAAAACGCGGTAATGTTTTCCCCAGTTGCCCGATGAAACTTCTTCAATTTCCCCGTTTAGTTTAGGGGCTAGGTCAGTGTTTACGATGGCGTACCATTGGGTGGCTTTTTTGAAATTGTCTTTTTTAGCGAGTTCGTCAGCGAAATTCTTGAGGTCATCGGATTTAATCCTTCCTGTCGGAGGGTGCAGCAGTTGATTCTGTTGTGTCATTCGCTGATTCCACTGCTGGAGGTGCCAGGGGGTAAGATAGTAAATGTACCAGGTGTCGTCAAAGCTTCCGGTAATGGATCTGCTCGAAAGCAGACGAAATTCGATATCCTGTGAGATGAAAACCGAATCTATGGCGGTTTTGTCTTTTGCCCATTGGGCTATGTTTGCCAATTCAGTTTTTCTTTCTTTCCGGTCGTGATGTCTCTGGATTCGTCGCGGCTTTTCAGTTTCTTCCATGAACATGGTCGTAGTTTCGAGAACCGCATATCTTGCCACTCTCAGGTTGTCCGAAGAAACCAGCCAAGCTGCCATCAATGCCGCGCAGGCACATTGAATCACCGGGCGGTTTTTACGGACGAGTCTGAATAAATTGGTCAAGGCCTGTGCGAAAAGGACATAAATCGGCAACATGACAAATTTTGACGCTCTGAAGAAATCAATAACCGGGGCTGACCTGTTGTAATATCGCCCGTAATACTGGCTGGCAGCCTGAAGTCCCAGAGCAACTACAAGCCCTCCGCACAAAAACCAAATCCAAGCCCCAATGTCTCGCACGCGGAATCGTTCGACCTTGCTTAGGGCAGCCAACGCCGGAATCAGCAATATGCAGGAGATTAAAAACCAATCTAGGAGTTCTTTGCTTATTTCGGGATAAAGCACAGCCAGATCGCCGAACTGGATTGCCTGGAGCACAGCTGCGGTATTTATCTGAGCATCGGGTGGCACTTCGGAAAAACGTATGACGATAAAATATGAAAGGTAAGGAAAGGCACCAACCAGAGACGCAAAAATGCATCCAGCCGCGGTCGGCCAGGACGATGGCTTGAAGCGGTGTAAGCCGAGATAGACCAGCAAAAGAATTATCGCCAGGTTCATCGTCGAAATCAGGTGAATATTGCCCATCAAGCCGACGAAGCCGAAGACCAAAATAACCTGCCATCGTCTGTAATTCTGCAGGAATGCCAGGGCGATAAGCGGCGTCAGTGCCACAAACAGGCTCGCGGGTGTTATCGATTTGAGCGAACCGAGCCCCCAATATGTTGGCTCGATTGTCTGAATTATCGCAAGGCTCAAAACCGCAACAAATACAGCCACCGACCAACTTCGACATTGGCGATAAAGAAGAGCGTACATTCCGCAGAGGTAAATCAGCACCCAAATGCCTGTCATCGCCTTAAACGGAAGTGATGAGTCCTGATAGTTCGATGGAATCAGCGACATTTCCAAAATGCTCTGAAATGCTGGCGTGTGGATTTGCCAGAGCTTTTTCTCGCCGCTGTCACCGAAGATCGGATCACTTTGGTATAGTTCCGGGTTGTGTCTTTTATTGGCTGCGGTGGCGATATGAATCTGAGAATCGCTCAGATTATCATCGAGCATAGCCAGATATCCCCCGATGGCGGCTACGCCGACGAATATCATTACTGCCAAAAGATGTCGTGCCTGTGGAACTGGTCTCATATGATGCGTTTTCCCTGAGGTATGAAAATGTTAGTATATTTCAGGTACTTATGTAAATATAAGATTCTTGGTAAAATTTTATTACACCCGGAACCGTTAAGTAAGCGGAAAGTAAATTGAACGCGAAAAACAATCCCAAACCAGACTCCTTCGTCGAAGCTGTGGCGAGCTTCATAGATGAGAAAAAACTCATCGAGCCGGCTTCGCACATCCTGGTGGGGGTGTCGGGCGGTGCCGACAGTGTAGCCTTGCTTTGGGCCTTGTATGAATTGTCGCTTTCCGGGGCCGATTTTAAGCTGAGTGTTGCGCATCTCGACCATGGGCTCAGAGATGACTCGGCCAGGGATTCTGAGTTCGTTGCCGGCCTTGCCGAGAAACTTTCGCTGCCATGCGTCATTGAAAAGCGGGATGTCAAAGCCCGAGCCGAAAAGCAAGGCCAGGGAATCGAGCAGGCTGGGCGGATGGTGCGGTACGAATTCCTCCAGGAAGCAGCCGAAAGTTGTGGCGCTAAGTATATCGCCGTCGGCCAGCATTCAGACGATAACGTCGAGACGGTCCTTTATCGCATAATCCGTGGAACTCATCTGCGCGGCATCTCTGGCATTCCCCTCAGCCGGAAACTCACCGGCAGTGATATCACACTCATCAGGCCGTTGCTTGGTATGCGGCGTGACCAGGTGGAAGCTTATTGCGAAAGAAAAAATCTCAGTTGGCGGACTGACTCGACCAACACGGACATAAGCTTTCGCCGGAATTTTATCCGTCATGAGCTTTTGCCGCTTTTACGGGATAAACTCAATCCACGAACGGATGAGGCTATCGAGAGAATCTCAAAAGCTGCCCAGGAGATGGAGCAGTACCTCACTTGCCAGAAAGATTCACTGCTTGAAACCGTAACCACTGAAGTTTCCCAAGCCAGGCGGATTCTAGATATCAAGGCTCTTTCGAGCCAGCCCGAGGCATTGCAGACATTTGTCCTGCGGGAAATTCTCGAAAGTCTCGGTATTCCGATGAGGACTTTCGGGGCTGACCGTTTTACGGATATTAAACAACTACTTTTACCCACAGGCCCGGCTGCGATGAACCTTCCCGGAGGTTTTATTGCAAGACGGGAAGGCAGCGAGTTGGTCCTGGAAAAATTAAAGGATCAGGAATCCCCGCCCATCATTGCCGAAGAGGCCTTTCTCGATTGTCCCAGCCAGGCCCAACTGGCTGACGGCAGAAACATTACATGTAGCATTGAGGGCTTCGATAAACAAAACTTTGTTCAACATTGCAAGGATCGTCCTGCAGGTGTCGAGATTCTGGATGCCGACAAAGTTATAGGCCGCCTCGTCGTTCGCTCAAGGCGCGATGGCGATACATTTGGGCCGTTGGGCTTGGGCGGAACGCAAAGTGTCAGCGACTTTTTGACAAATTTAAAATTGCCCAGGGCCCAGCGGGACAAAGTACTGTGCATCTGTGATGAGCTGGGTATTATCTACCTCGCCCCGCTGAGAATCGATAACCGTCTGCGTGTGACGGAATCGACAAAACGGACATTGAAGATTTCGCTTATATAATACTGACAGATAATGCTGACAGAGCCTAACGCCAGCATAGCAACCGAGCCGAAGTAAGTGTCAGAGGTTTTCATAATATGGAAGCGATTAATAATCTAGGCAAAAAGACGATTGACTCCCTCGTGGGATTTGGAGCTTTTTGCCGTTTTACAGCCCAGACCTTTGCATGGATGCGCGGGATTTTGCGATATCAAAACCTTCGGCTGCTCACACCGCAGTTTTTCGAGATCGGCACCAAAAGTATCCCTGTGGTGATAATAACTGGCGCCTTCGTCGGCATGGTGCTGGCTGTCCAGACTATCAGTCAGTTCAGGTCGCTGGGCATGATCGCCCAGATGGGCACTGTCGTAAACCTTTCCACATTGCGGGAACTAGGCCCGGTACTGACAGGCGTCATGCTGGCTGGCAGGGTAGGGGGCGGTCTGACGGCTGAGTTGGGAACCATGCGTGTTACCGAACAGATCGACGCTCTCAAGGCAATGGGCAGCGATCCGCTTCGCGTCCTTGTAGTTCCGCGATTTCTGGCCTGCCTTCTGCTGATTCCCATCCTGGTCATGTATGCCTGCTTTACAGGAATTCTGGGTGGCTTTACCGTTAGCGTCTATGTATACGGAATAAATCCAGCGGAGTTCTGGCGGCACGCGACCGAGGTGGTCGGATATTTCGATATTTTTTATGGGCCTATCAAAAGTATTTTTTTCGGGTCGGTCATGTGCCTGATTTGCTGCTACAAAGGTTTTCACTGCTCTCCTGGTGCTTCCGGGGTTGGCAGGGCCTGTACGGAAAGTTTCGTCGCCAGCACGATGGCTATTCTGGCGTTGAATTTCTTCCTCGATGTTTTCCTTAACACAATTTATGAATTCCTCTATGGAGTTCAGGTTATTATCTGAATATTTGGAAAGGTTGCTTTAAGAAATGAAGGACTTGTTAGATAACTGGTTCAAACGGCATCGCAATACAACAAGCTTCTGGCTGCACATGATAGGCCTGCCTGCCTGCTTTGTAATCACACCCATGTTGTTGATTATGCGACAGTGGTGGCTGGCGATGGCGTTTTTCGTTGTCGGCTATGCAGTGCAGTTCATCGGACACGCCGTCGAGGGAAATCGTAGCGGTGAGGAAATGATGGTAAGGAAAGTCTTACGCATAAAATAGGTTTGCCGTGCATTTCATCGGGCACACCGTAAAAAGCGATCTACAGGGCAGGAAAATTTAAATCATACGCTTAAAAAAGTATTACTAAAAGTTTTGGGAAAGGGGAGTGCAAAATGGACAAACAGCAAATCATTGATGGATCAAAGAAATTGGCTCAGGAGCAGAAAACGGCTTTCCTGATGGCTACCGTGACCGCCGAAGGTAAGCCCCGCGTTAGATGGATGGGCGGCCTGGCATTAGAAGAGCCCTACACGATTTATCTGGTTACCTGTGGAAGCTCACGAAAAGTAGCCGAAATCCTGTCCAACCCGAATACAGAACTCCTGTTCAATAAACCGGACTTCACGCAGCTCTGCGCGATATCAGGCTTGGCTGAGGTGGAAAAGTCGGATCAGATAAAAAAATGGGTCTGGGAGCAGATACCAGCTTGTGCGGATTATTTTCAGAGCCCGGAATCTGAAGATTTCTGCGTTCTCAAGGTTGATACCAAGCGAATAGAGTTCATAGCTGAAAAGGACCAGCACGAACCGGAAACAGTTGAACTATGAAAAAGAGGGAGAAACTTGAAATGTATCGTCAAAAAGGTTTCTCAGTCATCTTTTGAGGGATTTCTAAATAGCAACTAAATGCGTTCTTTTTACCTGAAGTCAAAAAGTGAAATATCTGCAAAATAATTAATTCATATAACTGCTTTTATTACAAACGGATAAAACTCTGTTTTTTTGGAGAGACCTCCACTCAAGGGGCAGCAAAATAAATGAATGAAAATAATTACAATTATTTTTCACTTCCATACTTGAAAAATCGTACTATTTATGTACTATATGTATGAAATCAAATGGCCAATAGTGGGCCTTAATTTTGAGACATATTGTTTATAAAAAGTACCTCTTTTCATGCATGGGATTCTCCTTAGATAGTTGATGCCAGAGAAAGGGGCGGAATAATGAACAGTGCGGACAAAAAATTATTCGATTGCGGCAAGGAACGTCCAGGTTTCCTTAGTCGGCTCAGTGAAGAGCAATGTCGGATGTATCACCGCATTCCCGACAAGGTCGAATGGGTAGATCATCAAAGTTTTCAACTCCCGGATTCAGAGGAAAGATATTTCGGCAAGTCTTGCGAAGACGTCAGTGTCCCAGCCTGGACGCATTTTCCCCAAGTCGATGAGAATGTACCGGAAGCACGTGTAAAGCGTACAGCCCTTAAGGCCGAGGACGAGGTGAGGATGTTTTTGACGTACAACTACGCAAAGTATCGCCTCGAAAAATTAATTGAGTCTCAACAGCGCCGAAAGTCTGCAACTCGCGCAGAGAAAATGGTCTTGTGGTTCACGCGGTCTATGAAATGTAGGGCGGCATTGGTCCGAGCCAATCTGGCCCTGGTGCTTGCTATGGCAAAACGTTCGCGGATTCCAAACGTCGATTTTGGTGAGATGGTATCCGAGGGCAATATGGCCCTGCTTCGAAGCGTCGAAAAGTTTGATGTTTCCAGGGGCTTCAAGTTCTCCACCTACGCATGCCGTGCCATTCTGAAGGGATTTAACCGGATGGCAACAAAAACTGGTCGGTATCACCAGAGATTCCCCGCTGAATACGACCCGGAAATGGAACGTAGCGATTACGACGTCAAGAAGCACGAGATGCAACGCGAGAACTCGGTAGATGCTGTTCGCGAGATTTTGGAAAAGAACAGCGCCAAGCTTACTGAGGTAGAACGGAAGATCGTGATAGAACGTTTCGCGATAAATTCCCGCGATTCTCGCGCCAAAGGCAGAACTCTTGCCGAAGTTGGCAAGATGGTCGGTTTGACCAATGAAAGAGTGAGACAGATCCAGAATGTAGCTTTGGAAAAAATAAAACTCGTTCTGGATGAGACTTATCTGGCAGCGTAATAAGTGGTCGGGGGACCATTAGCGAGGCTAACGGCCTTCGCAAAATGAGCGGTAATTCTTTTACCGCTCATTTTTTATTTACCGTATAATTTTAACTGGGTTATTACATCCATTGCATTTTTTATCTGACGCTGTATACTTTTGCGATGTTTTCGGGCGTGTAGCTCAGATGGCTAGAGCGCTTCCCTTACAAGGAAGAAGTCACAGGTTCGAGTCCTGTCACGCCCAGTTAATGGCAGCAGGGCCCTTAGCTCAGCGGTTAGAGCAGTAGACTCATAATCTATTGGTCCGAGGTTCGAATCCTCGAGGGCCCATTATTCCTTGTATTCCGGAGGGAATTCCTGGATTTTGACCTCTATTTTGGCTGGTTCAAAAAAGGATTCCTTTACGATATAATGGAATATGGAAGAGGCCATTAGTGTCTCGCATTTGTTGTTTGTTTAATCTTGCAGGAGTTGGATTTTGGTTCCTCAGGACAAAAAAGCCTCATTACTGGGTCTTGGCCTCGATAACGAAGACGGCGAAGTTCGCGTTACGAAAGGCAAGAATTTTCATCTGGTGGGTGGGTCTCATGATACTCACGAGTTGATGCAGGAAAAGTGCGTCAAATTCAACGAGAAGCTGGACTCCAAGGGCAAACAACTGGAAGAACTTGAAAAACAAGAGTTTCTTGAAATCGCTCATGACTGTGAAATGAACATCCTGCACCCCAAAAGCAAACCCAAGTCTGATAAATAATTAGATTTTTTTGTTGAACTTGCAAACCTTTTTCCCCCACAATATCACTAGTAGTTCACGTCGTAGGAGTTCACGACAAGGAGGTCATTGGCTTTTCATTGTAGTAATGTCGCGGAGGGACGCGATGATTGCAGATGGAGGCCGGAGTGTACGCGCGTATCGCCCAAGTCGTTTGAATCTAAATGGTGAAAACGAGCGCGACATGGAAGCTGTAAGGCGTAAAGAGGCAAATCTTGAATTTTACGCCAAGCGTGTCGAAAATGGGCAGCCGTTGTTCGAGAGCGGAAGTTCGGGCAATAACCTGAACCTTGCTTAAGGACGGGCAGAAAGGGCTAATTCATAAGTCATATCAGGCCCTTAAGCGTGGCTCGACGGTGTAAAGCTCAAAACGTGACAGGGGAGAGCAGTTAACATGCGCCCCGGGAAACTGGTTTTCAAGGACTTTCGAGAATAATAATCTTTTGAAAGCTTTTGGTTTCCAAGAAACTCATCAGGCATTATCATTGCCTCCATGCCTGATGGTTCTTCAATTGGTTTCCAAACCCTCAAACCCCAGCAGCGGTCCGAAAAGATTGACAACGGCCTGCGGCTGTGGGCTCCCGCAAAAATAAACCTTAATCTCTTGGTTTCTCCGGTGCGGGAAGACGGCTTCCATGGGGTGGATTCGTATATTTCCAAGATAGCATTCTACGACCAGATTGACATTCAGCTTCGTAATGATGGGCAAATCCGGCTTGGTTGTAGTGGTGCGGATTGCGGAAGCGATGACAACAACCTGGCCCTGCGCGCCGCAATGTTATTGGCCGATGGACGAGAAATAGCTGGAGCGGACATCTCGCTTATAAAAAAAATCCCACCGGGCAAGGGACTTGGCGGAGGTTCTTCTGACGCTGCTGCGGTGCTTTACGGCTTGAACGAACTTTGGAACCTTGGCGTTCCTTCCGAGCAGCTGTTAGAAATGGCTGCTGAGCTTGGAAGCGACGTTCCGCTGTTTCTGGGACCACCGTCTTGTCGAGTTACCGGCAGGGGCGAGATAATCCAGCAAGCCGAGATTCACGACTTTTTCGCTATCCTTTTCCTGCCGGAATTTTCCTGCGCTACTGCCAGCGTTTATAAGGAGTACGATTCGCAGGCGATAGAGAAGCCCCCGCAGCTGGATGCGGATTTTCTGGCGAAAAATCCACCTTCCCAATTCCGGGATAAGCTCATTAACCAACTCACCAGGCCGGCAAAGGTCGTATGCGGTGAGCTTGGCGATTATTTAAGCAGGCTCGCGGGGTGTCTTGGCGTTGCAGTATCGATGACCGGCAGCGGCAGCGCGATGTTTGTTCTTTGTGACAGCGAGGTAGAAGTGCGGAAGATTTTTGCTGAATTACTCGAAGACTTAAGAGCTGACTGTGTCATTGTGACCCAAAATCCTTTCTAAACTCTCCGATATAGAATTTTACATCCATGCTTATTTGTTACCTTTTTGTTAAAATTTTGAGAAGCTATGGGATACTTTTGATACTGGGGAGCAAAAAACCACATGCAAAGACCCAAAAAAACAACTAAGGAAGAGTTAGAAAACTGGGGAACTATTCATGGAACATTCCAACTTCTGCATGTCGCAAAAGAAGCTTGCACTCATTGTTCAAGGCCATTGGACCCTCTTGTTTCTGTCTTTTTTTCTCATACTTTCCTAGAAGCATGTATTAATGACATTCTATTAACCGCCAAGTATTGGATGGAACCGCCTCATGGGGAAGACATCGTTCCTTATACTCAAGAGGAAGAAAAAACATTATCAACTCTTGCAGACTTGGCTCATCTCAGTGTGGGCCAGAAGTGGAACGTCCCCCTTCATGCAAAATACGACATGATAAGTTTGGTGTTCAAACAAAAACGTCTCGACTGGAAAAAGGAACCTTTCAGTGACTTTAAACTTCTCACGGGTCTTCGCAATTGGTTGGTTCACACAGAAAGTGTCGAAAGAATGGTCCAATACAAGGGCTCAGAGAAAAGCATTATACCGAAAAGAAGTGGACGTGTGATACTTGGAAGACTGCTGTCCAAGGGGTTGATCTCCGAGGAAAAAGAAGGTTCACCTCCTTCGCCATCGATAAACATAGTATCTACGAAAAAGGTTGCTTGCTGGGCCTATAATACAGCGGTGAAGGTAGCTATTTTACTTCCGACTTTTATACCAGAGAACGTTTTTTCCGATCACTTCTATATTGAGGACAAACCTATAGATTTGCCTGATAACTGATTCGCCCATCGCGTCTCAATTGTCAAATAGCTAGCTTCCGCCCTCAAGGTAAGAAGTAGCCTGTTAAACTTGCAATAAGGCTTTTTTGAGTGTATAAGTCACACTCATGGCAATAGTTCCAACAACCATGCCTATTGACTTATCGTCTGGGCTTCAAACAACCGATTGGATCGGCCTCTGTGTGGGAGTAATTGCACTTTTAACACTGGCGGCGGTCCTCGCTCAGTGGAGATGGGAAATTATTTGGAGGCGTCCTAAACTGCAGCTTCAAACTAATGCAAGGCTGAAACGCCATAATGACAGACGTAGTGAGAGCCTTCAAAAGATATTGATAGTGAATCATGACAGTACGCTGATAAAGAATATTGGTGGGTCTGCGGCTTATATTACCAAAGTACAAGCGAAGACCGTACGTCGCAATGGTGAGCGCCAAGCGATAAAAGAACCGCTTAGCACAGTCCTGTATATCTGCGAGGCTGGTCAGATTTCTAGGGAATCGACTGAGTCCATCCCGCCACCCGCATGGGTTGGTAGCGACCAGAAATTTTATCTCTACATGGATATCCTACTTCAGACCGAAGTGAACGATGGCAACTGGGAAGTTGATCTTGTGATATTGTATAGCAACGGCAAGCGTACTAAACGGAAGCTTGCTTTCACTGTCAGCCACAAATTCTAGTTCCGGGGCGCCTTTCACTCCTTCGCCTCCGGCATTTGGGAATATTCGACACCGTCCAAGGGTCGCCCGGCGTTTTTTTTGCTGAAATACCCGAAGACCAAAGAGCAGATTGTGTCGTTGTGACCCAAAACCCATTCTAAACTTTTCTGTAAATTCCAATAAAAAAGGCAGACATCCGTTTGAATGTCTGCCTTCTCGTTTTATGGAGCCGCGGGGATTCGAACCCCGGACCTTCTGCATGCCATGCAGACGCGCTCCCAGCTGCGCTACGGCCCCGACTTGAGTATCGCAGTTGTCTATTTGCGATAACTCGTAAGTCATCTTTTTAGCATAGCATTTGGTTGGGGTCAAGTGCAGGCGGCCAAAACAACCAGACTAGAGCAGAATTTTTTTACAATTCTTCTGCAATTACTCAGCCTTTATTACAACAAGCGTTATGTCGTCCAGTTGCGGGGCGGTCTGGCGGAATTCGGCAACGGAGTCGATGATGGCGGTGCGAATTTCCTCGGCTGATTCGTCCTGATTGACCTTGAGGACATCTTTTAGTCGGGCTTTGCCAAACATTTCTCCGGCTGGGTTGGCAGCTTCCCATATGCCATCTGTTCCGATGACTATTACATCGCCGCTGGAAAGCTCGACAGGTCCGCCCTGGCTGTAAGTGGCTTCTTCGAGAATGCCAAGGGGTATCCCGCCGGGAGATTCGAGTTCATCTATTTGACTTGTCTTTCGCTGCAGCCAGTATGGCGGGTCGTGTCCACCGGAGGCCCAGCAAAATGTGTTTTGGTCGGCATCGATTATGCCATAAAAGAGAGTCAAAAACCTGGCTTCGCCGGTATCACGCACCAGGTGGATATTCAATGCGTTAAAAAGTTCTCCGAGATTTGTTCCATATCTTCCCGCATGCGAGCGAAGAACGCCACGTGCAGAGGCCATCAGCAAGGCTGCTCCAATGCCATGTCCCGTGATATCGCCGACTGCTACCCCCAGCTTGTTCTCGCCAAGTTCTACTACGTCTATAAAGTCGTAATAATCTCCGCCCGTCTCATCGCAATAGACGCTCTTTCCGGCGATGTCAAATCCCTTCAGCTTTGGCGGGCCTTCAGGCAAGAGGTTTTGCTGCACTTCCATTGCCAGCTCGAGCGAGCGTTTCATCTTTTCGCGCTCCCGCAGCTTCGGGCCGGTGTCGTTGAAAACCTCGCCAAGTTCCTGCAGTTCATCGCCGGTTCGAATATCGACGCTGACATCGTAATCGCCGCGTGCGAGTTTCCTGCCGGCTTGGGTTACCTGACGAATGGGTTCTGTAACGCGGCGGGAAGTTACCATCGCGACAAATAAAACAGTCACAAAAACACTCAGCATCACAAAGCCGGTGTTTTTCAAGCCCTGGATGGTTCGCCCCCAGACGTATTGTTCAGTTGAGTTAGCTTCTGCAACTATAAGATCGTAGGGGATAATAACTATGGGAAAGGCTTCCTGGTCGGCTTTGCCGGCTCCGAAGGCCCAGAACGCGTCTCTGCCTTGGTAGGGCATGCGCATTACTCCGGACTCGCCGCCCATCGCCAGAGTTTTCAACTCTTCCAACCCAGCTTCGTTGTCAGCTTTTAGCTGCTTCCACTCAGGATGTAGCCGCCAGTGTTCAGACCTGCCGTGGTAGCTGCGGTCGGCAAGAACTATCAGTTGGCCGAGGGTTCCTGTTTCTTCATCCCCTGGAATGACGTGCATAATCCACGCATCTTGAGCCCACTGGCGGGGCAATTTTATTTCTTCCAGAACACTGAGCAACGGTACGTCGATAGCTGTTACGCCTGCAAATTCTCCGCCGGGGTAATAGACCGGCATTGCCAGTCCCAACTGGATGGTTTGCGTCGAAACTTCCGTCAAAGGTGGCAGCCAGGTTAGCTCACCCGCCTGCTTCGCCCAGTTGTACCATTTCCTTTTGCGATGGTCGTAATCTTCTGGATATCCGCCATGGCCGGGATAGGAGGTATGAAAACCGGACTCCATCGACGTGTACTGCCAGTACATTATTTTCGGCCGCTGCTGGTAGAGCGACCTGTACACTTGGGGCATAGTCGAAAGCCTGGCCATTTCGGCAGCTATTTTTTCCGGGTCAACGCCTTCTGCGATAAAAAAAACCTGCTGGTCATATGTGACCTGGATAGGCGCGAGTTTTCCTTCCTCGTCAGGGCGGAAGTGTTTTTCTGACGCCTGCATGCCTGAAGGAAGATTTGTTCCTTCATCGTAGTCTTTGGAAAGAAAAATGGCAGGATTTTCGGGAACTTCCCCTGCCAGCCGACCCTGAACTTCATTTGCCTGGATTTTTAAGGATAATTCCAGGATCTGCTGGTCACGATTGAGGATTCTTTCGTAATTATTAACAAGGTCCTGGAGTTGGGTGCCGGCCTTTTCTGTGAGCATTTGCCGCGAGTTTGAAGCGAGATCACTTCCAAGACGTCGAGTCGAGACACGGTGCAGGGCCTCTGCAACAATCAATGGCGCTAGAGAAATGGCCAATAGCAATATTAAAAGCTTTCCCCTTATCTTCATGGCGATAGTTTACCAAATAGGTTGCAAAGTTCACGAAGTCTTGAAGGAAAAATTGTCTCCACCCGAGCTTCCGTATAATATTCATGTGAATCTTAAAATAAGGAGCAATTCATGGCCAAGATGCTTATTTGCTATTACAGCCGAAGTGGACACACCGAGAAGATGGCCAATACAATTGCCGAAGGTGCCAAACAGGTCGATGGAGTTGAGGTCGAAGTTAAGAAAATCGCAGATGTCAATGCCCAGGACCTACTCGGCTACGACGCGATTGTGATGGGCTCGCCTACATATTACGGCTCCATGGCTGCCGAGATGAAAAAACTCATAGATGAGAGTATCGCCATTCATACCAAACTAAACGGCAAGGTGGGAGGTGCTTTTTCGAGTGCCGCAAATGTCGGCGGGGGAAACGAGACGACAGTAATGGATATCTTAAAGGCGATGCTCATTCATGGAATGGTCGTTCAAGGTTGTCCCAAAGGCGACCATTACGGCCCGGTAGCCGTGCCAGACGTTGATAAAAGGGCAGAAAAATGGTGCCATGCCCATGGAAAACTCATCGCCGAACTTGCTGTCAAGCTTCATGGTTGATTTTGAAAGGAATTAGAAAGGAATTATTGGATTTCTTTTAGATAGACAACAATTTCTTCTTGCCTTAACTGCTTAGCTGAAAAGAGATTGTGTTTGCTTGAGCGATGCGTTTGGCTGCGGTAAACAGGCGCGTAAGACTTTTGTTGGGAAGTGTTGATAATTTATTAATATTCGGCATATTGGGCATTGTTTCTTGACAAATTTAGTAACCTAATTTAATATTAATTTTAAGTTCGTTGGAGTTCGACTTGATGGCAACGCTCAAGCTGTTATTTCGGACTGAGCTCGTCGCTCTTTGCCTGATTTACCCCGCGAAGAAAGCGGAAGCCGGAGGTTGGAGGACCACCGGGAGGACGTAGTGAACTAGAAGTGAGGGAAGGGACCGTTGGACGGTTGTTGTGCAGTGGGTATTTTGCTGTTTGGATTAATTTTAGCAATGCTGGCCCGCAGGCGATCGTACACACGGTCTTTTTTTTGCGCTTATGGAGGGAAAAAATGGGGGAGTTCAGCTCGCGTAAAGCCAAATCGTTATCTGCGCCGCATTGAATATGGCGTGCATCAGTATGGCTGGATAAATCCTTCCACATCGCTCGTAGTTATATCCTATCGCTACGGAAAGGGCGAAAAGTGCGGGCATTGACCGCCAATAGGGGATATGCACAAGTGCGAAGAAAGCTGACGAGAAAATGACCGCTGTCCAAGGGCTTTTGAATAATTTTCTCAAGCCGGATTGAACCATGCCTCTGAAAAAGATTTCCTCGGTCAGTGGCGCAAGCACAACCGCAGAAATAATTACCAGTGATTTCCAGGGCAACGAGAGCGTATCCAAAACTGAGAGCAACTCGTGTTCCTGCAGGAAATATCTGTGCAGCTCTGGATATCCATCGAGAAGGAAATCTATC
>CAYNZP010000002.1:0-260173 GCA_964401835.1 uncultured Planctomycetaceae bacterium | reverse complement strand
GAACAACGCTAGCCACCTTCGTCTTACCGCGGCTGCTGGCACGAAGTTAGCCGTGGCTTCCTTCGGGACTCCTCAACGCAAAGAGCTATTAACTCTTATTGCTTGGTAATCCCTGACAGCAGTTTACACCCCGAAGGGCTTATTCCTGCACGCGGCGTCGCTCCGTCAGACTTTCGTCCATTGCGGAATATTCGTTACTGCAGCCTCCCGTAGGAGTCTGGGCAGTGTCTCAGTCCCAATGCGCCGGGCCAACCTCTCAGTCCCGGTACTCGTCATAGCCTTGGTGAGCCGTTACCTCACCAACAAGCTGATAAGACATGGGCCGCTCCAAAGCCGACAGGTCCCGAAGGATCCCCGCCCTTGACCGCTGATACCGAAGTATCTGTGGTCTTATTGAGTATTACCTGCAGTTTCCCGCAGCTATCCTCAAGCTCAGGGTACGTTACCCATGTATTCCTCGCCCTTCCGCCACTCTAATAGTCGCCGCAAGCAAGCTTGCATTGACGTTCGCGTTCGACTTGCATGTTTTAGCCACGCCGCCAGCGTTCGATCTGAGCCAGGATCAAACTCTTCACTTTATTATCGTTCAATCCCATCACCATAAATGGTGGGGGTTCGTTCGATGAAGAATGATACTGGTTGCCGGGACTGTTTTGGGGTGCCCCGGCATGGTCCCTGCTTTTAGCAGGAGCCTAAACTCAAAATCCTTGTTAAGGGCCATTTAATAAATGGCAAATTATAGTCACGAGGATTCCGAGCGGACTCGCCCTCGCAAGTTGGGCAAATCCTAGGATAATAATATTTCCGCTCCAGATTGATCGTGACAACCGATCTGAATCGGTCACATCCTCGTGACGGTCACACTGTTCACTTTTCAATTTACATTTTGCTTGCGCTCACTCGTCAGCCTCAACGCCGACAAGTGCTGAGAATTGGAGGATTTTAGTGTCCAGAATCCTACCGTCAACCCTTTAATCTCAAAATTCAGATATTTTCGGAAAATTTTTCAAAAAACTTTTAAATTCTTTTATTTGAAATACTTCCTGAAGGCTTCCTACTCCCTCCGGAAAGTCTCTGTACCCTCAGTAAAACTGCACTTAATCCGGAGCATTACAAGTATATACATAGCTGACGGGGCGGTCAAGGGCGGGGGGCTGAAATAAATGTCCGATGTCGCCAGAAAACTCTCTTAAGGCGGTTGTATTTCCCACCTGTTAAGTCATTTGTTTTACGATGTCTATGAGAATTTCAGTGTAGCGATTTTACGAACTAGCCTGTTTTTGGGCGGCGATAGCCGCTGCGTTGGCCCGGAGCGTCTCCATTTTCGTGCGGACCTCCTGGGCCATTCTGCTATTCGGGAATTCCTCTATAATGCTCTCGCCCGTCGAGATGGCGTCAGCCCACCGCTGGTCGGTTACGCAGATGGCAAATTGGACGCCGAGGTTATGGAGTTTCGCTCTAAATACTCCTCTGGCAGACTCTTGCAACGCAGCAGCCTCTTGAGGAGAAAGGTATGAATCCAGCTGTTTAAGAAGGTCGATACTAAGGTCTATGTCGTTCTTTCGCACCGCCTCGCCGTATCTTTGCAACAGGCCACGTTTTTCATTATTTCGGCCAGCCTCTATCCGTTCGGGCATGGCAGCGACCTTGGGGTTGCCCGGAAAAACAGCTACCGCCCGCTGGGCTTCGCGCAGGGCGCGGTTCCAGTCTTTGGCGTCGATTATTCCCTGAATCCTCGCAGCCACGGCGTCGATTTTTTCTTCCAGCGTAGCCTTCTTCGATTCCTCCATTTCATCGCGGAACTTATCAGCCTCTTCGATATAGCCGAATCTCTTTTCCAGCTCGTTGATGAGTATCTCGGCAGCGCCGTAATCCTGCTTCATGAAGTCTTCATTAATCGTCTCGCGGATAGCCTCAATGCACTTTTCCCTGTAAAGCAGACTCCGGGCCTGGTCAGAAAGGCTGGCAACGTCGAGGATACTTTTGAGAGATTCGCTCTGTCCTTCGAGAAGAGTCTCTGCCCGTGTGAGGACAGCATGCGATTTGCTTATGTTAAATTCGCTTTCGACAAGCGCGCGAAGTACGCCGTAGATAATGAAACACCACAGGCCGGCCAGCAACTCGCCAAGAAACACAAAAGTATAAGGCACGATTAAGCTGTAATTTTTGGAATAGATTATAATGAGAGTTCCACCGGCGAGGGTTACTAACGCCGCCAGTCCGAGAAAACTAAGGCTGGCGATAAGGGCAATGAACGCGAGTTTGGCGATCCACTCGAATCTTCCTGTCTGCTCTGGCATGGATATGCTCCTTCCATGGACTAAAAATGCCGAAAAAAGCCAAAAGAATTGGAATAATATGTAAGCTTTCTTCTAACTAAAGTTTACGTCACGATATGCGAAAAGTCAAATACCTGTATCGATGGCTTGGCGGTTTAAGAAATCTTTTTATGTGCTGAATTTATATTGGAATTATAGAGATTGATAATCTCGTCAGGCTCCCTTAGAATCACGCCGTCCCGGGGGAAGTCATATTGCCGGGCGGAAAAATTTAAAAGGGGCAAATAGATGATCAGAAAACTTTTCTTACTTTCTTTGGTTTCATTACTTTTTTCGGGATGTGCCTTCGATGTGGCTAATAGGTACTATGCCGAAGAAAGATATCCTCCCAAGCCCGTCGAATCTGTTGAAATCTTATATGAAGAACCAGCGGGCCAATATCAGGTAATTGCCGATTTCCAATCAAAGGGCGAGAATGCGGAAGATATTAGGCGAAAAGCCGCCCAAATTGGCGCCGATGCCGTTATCGTCCAGCGCCTTGGCGGTGTATATGGTAATGGTGAAGAATGGGCTAAAGAAGAAGGTTGGACAAAAAAATATTATAAGCGAATAGCTGGAACTGCCATTAATTATAACCATGAGAAGGGAAACAAAAAATGAAATACACTTCAATGTTTACTTTGCTAGTTGCTGTCTTTCTACTATCCGGTTGCGGAATGCAAGTCGACGTCACAAAAACAGCCAAAGGATTCAGCAAGTCATCTAATCCGAATAACGTCGAAATACTTATGATGAAACCTTCTTCTAAAGACTTTACGGAGCTTGCGTCTATTAGTGTCTATAGATGCAAACCTTCAGAAACTGCTCGTATGCACAATGCTTTAAGGGCGAAATCAGCCGAGCTTGGAGCTGATGCTGTCGTAATTCGATCTTCTGGTATTAATGAAAATTACTATCTATGGGCGATTGGTTCTGTCATTAAGTACTCAGAATAAGTTAAATAAAAACCTCTCTTCTTGTATCCATTCATCTGCCAGCATTTTTGATTTGCCGGCTGGACTTTTTTAAAGCAAGGGAGACGCCATGAAAGCAATCAGACAAATTGGTTCACTGGCCTTCGTAGTTGGATTGTTCACGGTAGTATTCGTCGGGATACCATGGCACGTTATTGTCGAAGATGACCCGGTCATTCCCTGGTGGCTCAGGACAGCTGTGTTTTTCCTGCTGGGTGGCATCCTTGTGGTTCTGGTGACGTTGGCTATCGAACAAAAGATGATCAAAAGGCTCGCAGCCATGCCGTTACCTGACCAGCCCGAACGTCCTGTCTTACTGCTGAATTCCACAGAGCTACCTGACCGAAAGGTTACGGAAGTTCTCGGTCTCGTCCAGGGCCATACCGTCTTTGCCATTTGGCTCGGTAAGGACCTCTCAGCCCTTGTCAGGTTGATTCTTGGCGGGGAATTGACGGAATACACAGAGATGATGGGAAAGGCTCGGTCGACATCCACTGACAGGATGGTCGAACAGGCTGCCCAGATGGGTGCCGACGCGATCATCAATGTGCGATATATGACCACAAGCGTTGTGGGCAGTGCAGCTGAGCTTCTGGTATACGGCACAGCCGTAAAGCTTGGCCAATAGAGAGGTTATTCCGGAAGTACCCTATCTTTTTTCTAAAAAATGACTTGACGACAAGTCATTTGCAGATAAACTGATTATGCTCAGTATGTAGAAGTGAGGTTGTAAACGGGGATTTATTTCCCCCCCAAATAAGTGCTCGGACTAACTTGCTTGTAGCAGTTTGATAGGTTGTATCTTTTCTTATGCTCAAATAAGGACTTAGAAGTTCCGGCGGGCTTGATATGCGCTGGAAGCTGGCTTGCTCATTATTCAAACGCTCATAGATAACAAAAGGAGAGAGACTGTGAAGCTCGACAAAACAACAATCTTGATGGGAGTTATTGGTTGTATGCTCATGTTAGCTCCGTTGGCATCGGCTGATGATGTTGCGCCGCCTCAGTGGAGAGGAGTGGACAGAACTGTCTTTGCAGAATGGACTTTTGATAGGCCGGATACTGACGCTGATAATTGGTCAAGTCATCCTGGAGAGGTGGAAATGGAAACGCCGTATTATGAAGTTGATGAATCAAGCGTTTTCCACGAAACCTATGGTACACGTCAGAATGTCTGGGAAATCAATGATGATTTTGGTTTGGATTTTTACATGCCGAACTTTCCAGATGGGGAATACAAAGATGGCTGGATCCAGATAACCTATCTAGTCGATGAGGACTATCTTCCGATAGTCGATCCAGATCTGTATGTGGAAGGAGAACACGAATACGATGTGGATTGGGATCACTCTGGCACGGTTTACCACGAAGATGGATGGATAACGGATACGTTTTGGTTCTATATTGAGCCAAATCCGGAAGGTGAATGGATTGGTTTGTATGTCGACGAGGGGGAGGAGGGATCATTTTACCCGGCCTATATCGATCAAGTTATTATTGACACTATCTGTGTTCCCGAACCGGCTACGCTTTCGCTGCTGGCTGTTGCGGGTGTAGCTGTGATTCGACGTAGACGGAAATAGACGCTGCTGGACATTATATTGCATATTAACGGGCGGGCTTTTCGCAAAGGAAGGCTCGCCCGTTTGCTATTTTCTTCGTTAACTGTTCCCAATTCAAGCCGCCACCCGATTAGGGCTTTAAGCCATGACACACGAAGAAATGAATGAAAAAGCGGCGGCTCATTGAGAACCGCCGCAAGTAAGCTTGAAATGCTTATTCGCCAGAATTCGGTATTTTCGGCAAATCAGCTTCTTCGACGTCCCTTATGCTCAAATCCCCGTAGACTACACGGTATTTTTTAGAATCATGAGGCAGCCACCACATGATAGGTGTGGTTGCGTTGCCAAGTTTAACACCCTTCCCTGAGTAGTTGAAATCATGGATTTTTCCAAAGTATTTTAGTGTTCCAATATACTTACTTGCTCTGGAATATTTCTTTCCCAATACCTCCAATTCTTCATCAGATGGTGAGAGTTTGTTCTTTTCGACATATTCATTTAAGACTTTTTGCAGTTCGTTCCATTCAAACTCATCAGGAAATCTTCCTTCCATAAATGTCGCTAAAACACGTAATCCCTCGATTAAATCTTTTTCTGTTGGTTTGCTTCCATCCCTTTGTACTTTTCGAAGCGTGTAGCCGCCGGGGACAGTCAAGTCGAAAAGCGATTTGTCAAAATCGACATCAAATTTCATTTTGCTCAAAAGAACTTTTCGATCTTGCTGGAGAATCTCAATTTTTACAGGTATTCCAGTTTTTATGTCTGCCCAGATAGTCCAGTCGTTAAATTTATCTTGAACTACACGGAAGCCTTTTGTCATCCGTCCGTCTATCTTTTGCTCACCGAGTTCTTCGGCTCTTTTCTTTAAAGATTTTGCCATTGCCAGAATATCGGGACCTTTTCGGGTTCCTACATTGGTCAAAGTCTTTTCGACGGCCACCTTTTGCTCAGGATATAAGACCAGCATTCTGTTAGGCTCGCGTGAGAAATCATGTATGCCAATGTGCCCTTGTGGATGTATGACCCTTTTTCTCGTGCGACTTAGCGCCATGATCCGATAAGACGACGGGTTTTTTCCTGATATCTCAAACGTGAGAACGTATGCATACGGCCGAAAAGTTTGAAGCTGTTCTTGCACGTCTGCCCAGGCGATAGCTGCTGTGCCGTTTCCACCCGTGAATATGACGTAGCCTATCGCCACTACTGCTATAATGATTATTGCTGCTGCGATTTTTATTATGCGATTCATGATGAATTTCCTTTGTTTGAATTTTATTGTCTTGGCCGACTTCTCGGCCATGACGGAATCCAGAATATCCTTCGGCGGCCCATTCGGGTAAGGTGTTTGCTCGTAGGCTTGCTCATAGCGGTTAAGAAAGCCTTCGGGTTTACTATTTCTCTTTTTGTTCATGACCGCACCTCCACTGCTTTTCCTGCTTGGCTATGGTCGAGCAGCTTTTTCAGTTCTTTTCGAGTTCTATGAACCAATACTCGGACGGCAGTGTTTTTCATCCTGAGTTGCCGGGCAATGCTGCGGTAGCTCATCTGTTCAAGACATCTCATGCAGAAAACTTCTCCCTGTCGGGCCGGCAGTTTTGTAAGCGCCTTTCGAAGCTGATTCATGAGCTCTCTAGCAACAACCTGTTGTATTGGTCCGGGATGTGAACTTGCAATTATTTGCATATCCGAAATGCCTTCTTGTCGACTGGAATGTCTGAAACGGCGACGAAGAATGTCAATAGCTTTGTGGATACACAGCCTTCTTAGAAAACCGTTCCAGTTATTTATTTTTTCTCTGCGTGAAATTTCTAACGCTGCCATGAAGGTTTCCTGAAAACAGTCAGCCGCATCTTCATGGTCGCCAAGTAACTTATATGTGGTCGCCCAAACGACGCCACTATGGCGCCTTACGATCTCTTGCCAATCTTCCATTCAAGGGTACCCTTACAAAAAATGATTTTAAGATTTCAATATAGTAGTCGAAATAACTGAAAGAGATGTTACAGGAAATCTTTAAAGATCGAAAAGATGAACACTGCGGATTGGAAAATGAAAAAGCGGCGGCTCATTGAGAACCGCCGCAAGTGTGGTTGAAATGCTTATTCGCCGGAATTCGGTATTTTCGGCAAATCAGCTTCTTCGACGTCCCTTATGCTCAAATCGCCATATACCACTCGGTAGGTCTCGGAGTCCTTGGGTTTATACCAGCAAATAGGTGTTTCCTTATCCCCAAGCTTTACTCCCTCGCCAAAATATTGCCATGTATTGCTGGCTTCCTGAATCTGGATGAACAGTATAAACCGGGCGACCATTGCGCCAATTTGTCCACCCATTTCCATCCGTTCTTCTTCGGATAGTTCTTTGCCCTGCTTTCTCTCTTTCCTGATATTTTCAATGATCTTTGGTGTCAAACCCGTTCCTTGGGCTGGGAATATTCCATCGTTATATTTGGCAAAGAATCGTAATCCATTAATAAGATCAGTTTCGGTCACATTACCCATTGGCATTTCCATACTATGCTCTTTATAACCTTCGGGGATTGTAAGGTCGAAAAGCTCATCGCTTAACTCCTCGTCAAAAACAATGTCCGTCAATGTGAATGACACTATCCCAGGCATTTTGCCTTCAATCAGAATCGGATGGCCTGTTTCGAAATCCACCCATAAGTCCATTTCCACTCCGTGCTTCGTGGCCCTAAAACCTTTGAGTTTCTCGCCATTTTGAACCCGCTCCCCGAGTTCCTGCCCTGAGCCTTCTACAAGCATTTTCATTTCGGCGACGAAATTTTTTTGTTGATCCATAACCTCTTTTGGGAGTTCTCCGAAATTTGTCGTGACGGCCATTTTTTGGGCAGGATTAATGCTCAACATCATTCCTTTGGTGAAGTCGGATATATTTGTAATGACCACCTTTGTATTTTTGACGTCCATCGTTACTGTCTGGCGAGCAAAGCCTGGTTCTTTGTAGGCACTCTTTATTTGCAATTTTAATTCTTTACTTTCGCCTGAGGTGGGCATTTCCATAATCATAGTCATGTTGTATGTCACTGTCCGAGCTTGTTGGATTTGCTGGCGAACCTGGGCAAATGCGACTCCAGTTCCTTCTCTTGCCAGGAAATAGGCTGACGTTGAAAGCACTGCTATAACGATAATTGCTGCCGCGATTTTTATTATGCGATTCATTGTGAATTTCCTTTGTTTGAATTTTATTGTCCCGCCTGCGGCTTCAACAGCCGAGATGGCTTCTCTCGGCGGGCCATCCGGAACGGCGGTTTCCAGAACTGCTCTGGCGGCGAGGTCAACAATGTCCGCATTTTGTTTTTTATTTTGCTCTTTCATGACCGCACCTCCGCATCTTCAACTAAGCCGGTATCCAGCAATAACTCTTTGAGTTGCTCGCGGGCTCGATGCAATAAAACACCAACGGCAGAAGTTTTGATTTTCAGCAGCTTGGCAATTTCCCGATAGCTCATGTCCTCGAAAAATCGCAGGCAAAATGCCTCGGCCTGTTTGTCTGGCAATTTTGCAAGTGCCAGTCTGAGCTTGTCGGAAAGTTCTTTCGCCTGGACTTCCTGAATCGGCCCCGAGTTTGGGCTTGGAACGGCCTTTAAGTCTTCCAAGCCGCAGTTTGTATCTTTGCTGCGAACTCTGCTTCGCAGCCGGTCCAGGGACTGCCATGTACAGATTCGTTTTAGAAGACCAGGCCAGTTTTTGATCTTCTGCCTTCGCGAGAATTCCAATGCCTTCAAGAAAGTTTCCTGATAACAATCGGCTGCGTCTTCATAGTCGCCCAGCAGCCTGTAGGCTGTCTGCCAGATAATACCGCTATGTTGGCTGACAATCCTTTGCCAGTCTGTCATTTTCGGGTACCCCTTTCCATGACTGGTGTCACCGACATAATAGTCGATTGCGGAGCTGATTTATTACAAAGAAAATTGAGAGACTTTTGGAAACGTCGGATTCCCAGCATTTTTGATTTACCGTTTGGCAGATTCTGGTTAAAGTTTAATCCCTAACAAAACCTCCCGCGGCTGCGACGCCTGTTTTTTTGTTAGCAGAAAAGCAGCTAGGCCGATACGATGCAATAAACCATGCCGCACGAAGAAATGAACGAAAAACAGGTAGCTGCTTATCTGCACGTCGATCTCAAAGAGGTGCGTAAGCTCGCTTCTCGCGGCCAGGTACCATGCCGGAAGATTCGCGGCGAATTCAGGTTCCGCAAAGGTGATGTCGACCACTGGGTAGCTACCCAGATACCCAAGCTGGATAAAAACCGGCTGGCCAAAATCGAAAAGGGCGTCAGCAAACATCACGGCTTCGATGCTGGCGAACTTTTAATTTGTCCCATGATCCCGGATGGCGGAATAGCTGTGCCGTTGCAGGCGAAAACAAGCGGCTCGGTAATTCGGTCATTGGTCCAACTGGCCGATGATTGCGAGCTGGTTTATTCGCGTGAGGATTTGCTTAAGGAAGTTCTCAACAGGGAAGAAATGTGTTCCACGGCGATGATGCCGAGGATAGCACTGCCGCACCCGAGACATCCGGTTCCTTACGACATCGCCGAGGGCTTCGTCGCAGTAGGTGTGACTTCAAGCGGAGTTCCGTTCGGGGCGGAAGACGGCTCTCTGACTCGCATGTTCTTTTTGATATGCTGCAAAGATGAACGCACGCACCTTCATGTACTTGCCCGCCTGGCCCAGATACTGCACAACGACGAGACCGTCGCCGGGTTAATTGATTCTGAAGATGAGCAGGAATTCCGCCAGATTCTATTGGCAGCTGAAAAGGCTGTCATTAGCGGGAAGTAATAGAAAAAATGATTGAAAAAGAACCATGATGGGGAAATCGCTAGAAGAAAAACTTGCAGCCCTCCATAGTATGTTGGCAGATCCAGACACCGAAACGGATTTGGAGCTTCTTCGCAAAGCAATTAAAAGCTCAAGTAACATTCTTGTTTCCAAAGCTGCACAAGTGGTAGGGGACAGGAAGCTAGAGCCCTTGGCACAGAACCTGGAAGAAGCATTTTCTCGACTGATGGCCAACCCTTTAAAAAACGACAAAACCTGCAAAGGTAAAACAGCCATTGTCGAGGCGATGAACCAAATAGGTTTCGAAAACGAGCAATTGTTTCTCAAGGGTATTCGTTATGTTCAATTAGAACCGAGTTTTGGCGGGCCTTTGGATACTGCTGCGAAGTTAAGGGGTTTGTGCGGAATGGCCTTGGTAAGGATTGGATATCCCTACGTGATTGCTGAATTGGCTGGTCTTCTGGCCGATACAGAGTCTGATACAAGGATATTGGCGGCGCGAGCAATCGGACACCTTGGTAGTTTGGAGAGCATGGGTTTGCTTCGTTTACGTGTGCTTTGCGGGGAATCAAATCCAGATGTGTTAGAAGCATGCTTTAAGTCTATGCTTGAGATTTCATCAGAGCTGTCCGTTCCCTTTGTGGAAAAATATCTTGTAGCCCAGCAAGTGGAGATTGTGGAGGCTGCGGCATTGGCTTTGGGAGATTCGCGGCTGCCCGTCGCTTTTAATATTCTTTCTGGGGCATATCGGGAAACAGACGATTCTGAAAAAAGTCGGGCGATATTGCTAGCGATCGCATTACTGCGCGAAGAGACAGCAGTGGAGTTTCTGATTTCGCTTTTATCCGATAACTCCATTAAAGTAGCGAGTGAAGCCATTGCCGCTTTAGGCGTGTATCGACACGACGAAAAAATGCGATTGCGAGTTGAAGAAGTTGTCAAAAAGCAAAAATCTGCCGAACTGGATGAGGCGATGAAGGCAGCTTTCCAATAGGCTATTAGCGTGGTAGGGCTAGAGCCCCGTCCTGTGAGTAAAGAAACTAAATGAAAAAACCTCCATACTTTTCGCTTAACCGGAACACCATTTTATTAATTTTGATAATCGTCATAGCCCCGATGGCCATGCTCTATCCGCTCTGGTCGAATCCGACATCGGCTGGCGAAGACGACGTCGTCTATTATTATCCGCTCCGCAAGATGGCTGGAGATGCGCTTGGAGAAGGTCGGCTGCCGCTGGAAAATCCGCTCGAAGCGACTGGGTCGGTTTTGTTTGCCGACCCGCAGGCAGCAGTGATGCATCCGGCGACGTGGCTGTTCGGAGCTGTCGATGCGAAGCTGGCATACAGTCTTTCAATCTTTTTGGCATTTTCTATGGCGGGCATTGGTGCATATATATATTTGCAAAGGCTCAAGCTCGCTCAGACGGCGGCAGTGTTTGGTGCGGTCGGTTTTATGTTCTGCGGGTTTATGGTTGGCCATCGCGTGCATCTGGGAGTGATACAGACAGCCTGCATGTTGCCTTGGCTGCTTTGGTGTATCGAACTTCTCCGCGACAAACGCGCAATGTCGTTTGCATTGTTGGTGCCGATTGGTTTTCTGACTTTTGCGGCTGGTCACTGGCCGACGCTGATTCAGATGTCTGTCGTCGTGTTTGCATATTTTCTGTTGCGCGGGCGGCCATTCTGGCCTTCGCTTGGCGTCGCTGCCGGTGCGGTCGTTTTGATTTTGCTTATCTTTTCTCCGCAGATTCACGCTGCGTCTGAGCTGCTGGGCCAGACAAGCCGCCAAAAAATCGGCTATCACATGGCCGGCGAAAACAGCTTCTTTCCGTTGGCGGGTGTGCTGGCATTTTTCCCGTTTCTGATGGGTTCACGAACTGCTGCCGGAAACTTTTTTCCGCAGCAGTGGTGGGGGCCTTGGCATCTTTGTGAGATGCTCGGTTACGTCGGGCTTATTACTTTGCCGTTGGCAGGTGCAGCTATT
Organism: uncultured Planctomycetaceae bacterium; assembly: GCA_964401835.1. Lineage (GTDB taxonomy): Bacteria > Planctomycetota > Phycisphaerae > SM23-33 > SM23-33 > CAYNZP01. Next base: position 248,529 of record CAYNZP010000002.1, on the reverse strand, counting down.
TGGCAGATTGCAAAAGGGAAACGTTCATCGGGAAATCCCAATAAATCCATCGCGAAAATCTGGACCCTAATTGCAATTGGTGCGTTTGTCTGGATGCTCGGATTTTATCTGCCGACATATCGGCTGATTTACATGCTGCCGGTTCTGGGCGTCATGCGATGCCCGGCGAGGATGGTTCTGGCGTTGGACATGGCCTTGATTACATTGGCCGCAATCGGCATCGACGCGATTATCAAAAGCGCCAATACCGAAAATATCGAAAAATTGAAAATAACGATTCGCCGAACCGCAAGTTTTGTACTGCCGGCCGCGATGGCAGTTAGCCTGTGCGTAATATGGCTGGGGGCATTTTTGTTGCTTGACCGCTGGCCGGAAAATATCCCGACTTTCGGCGGCGGGGCGAAAGACGCTCTGGCTGCCTTGAGCCCGGCCAATCCTGCGATTTGGGTGCCGGTTGGGCTGTTGGTTTTGACGATAATTGGTATTCGGATTTGGCTGAAATTTCCACGGAAAATGGCGGCAGTCCTGATTGTCCTGCTATTTGTCGATTTGTTTTTCATCACACGCTTTATCGATGTGCCCGGAAAAGATTCTGTAGTTGCTGATCCAGAAATTTCGCAGGCGGCTGAGTGGCTAAGGGAGAACGCTCAGGCGAATCAGCCGTATCTGGTTTGGGGACTGGCAGACTCTTACACGCAACGCCCGGCAGAGCTTCTTTTGCCCAAGACTGCCCAGTCGCTTGGAGTGGCAACGATAAACAGCTACGGGCCTTTCCAAAGCCCCGCCCACGGCCAGCTGCTGGGTTTTCGGATATTCGGCAATAATGAAAACTGGGCTGAGCTTTTGCGGCGAAACTATCTGCTCAGCAGCTACAATGTCCGCTATATCCTCACAGCCGACGAGAAATATAGAGACGTAATCGAATCTGTGCGCATCAAAGAATCAGCCAGGCATCAGGGCGAGAATCTGGTGAGTTCCAACTGGCAACTTGAAGATTCCATAGTGAGCGATGATGGTTTCAGGTTGCAGGGTTCCTGGCTGTACATGTGGCAACAATCTGCCATTAAGCATGAAGTGAAACTGAAGCCCGGCCGGGTTTATCGCATCGCCCTCGACGCTAATTGTCCCCAGGGGCAGGCTGGCAGTGATTTGAAGGTGGAGGTTTACTTCGATTATTACACTCCGGCTGAGCATATGTTCTTTGCCCGTAACGAGCATCTGAGCTCTGACTGGCGTCATTTTGAATGGACATTTGTAGCTCCCAACGAGTTGCCGCATCCCTATCTGCGAATCTTTACAACCAGCGAGTTTCCGATAGACGTTCGGAATATTTCCCTCGCCGAGAGTGAGTATTCAACTCCAGTCAATTTGGCAAATAAGTTACAAGACTCTCAGCGTGTTTACAAGAAACTCATCGAGCTGCCGGCCCGGAATCCCCAGGACAATCCGGTGGTTATTTACGAAAATCTGCTTGCCAAAAGTCCGGGTGAAGTTGATAAGACTTTGGAACTCACCTCATCACAGATAGAATTATATAAGTGGCAACCCGGTTCGGATTTTTCGGGCGTTCCTGCAGTAGCGATTGGGGCAAGAGAAATGCCAGGAAGCAAGGCTGGGCTTTTGCTGATTTTTATAACTGTTCCGGGAATATTGCTTTATGTCATAATAGTTCTCTTGCTCAAAAAGGCCGACTGATTGGTTTTTTACGCAAACTTTACAAACATTTCCGTGTCAAATAACGTAGATAAGATAACGAAGTTACGCTCAAGATTCAGGCAATGGGTTTTTCTGGTAGTTTAAAAGAGACAGGAGATTTAAAGATGTGCAAAAAACAGTTACCAACTATCCTGACATGTGTTGTCATTTTGGCAGTTGGGTTTGCTGCGAACCTTTCGGGCAGTGTAGCTTTTGCCGAGAACAAGACTGACCGCACAAAGCTTTCTCAACTCAACCAGCAAGATACCTTTTCCAAACTTATTAGAGAGGTTGTAAAGGTTGTCAGGCCGGCAGTGGTTGAGGTGCGTGTGACAAAACGTCTCAAATACAGTTCTCCTTTTGGTGATATGGATGATTTTATTCGCCGCTTTTTCGGTGACGACCCCTTTGGCCCGCGCAGGCAAAGGCCCGAGCGAGAGTATCTCCAGAGGGGCCTTGGCAGCGGTGTTATCGTGGATGCTGCCAAGGGCTATGTATTGACGAATTACCACGTTGTCGGCGGGGCTGATGAGGTGGAAGTCGTGCTCGCCGATGAGCGGACGCTCAGGGCTGAGGTAATAGGGAAGGATGGTTTCACTGACCTTGCGGTAATAAAGATTTCACCGGATAATCTTGTTGAGGCTCCGCTTGGCGACAGTGACGAGATGGAAGTCGGCGACTGGGTGTTGGCTATCGGATCTCCCCGGGGTTATGCACAAACCGTGACTTCAGGCATTATCTCCGCTAAGGGTCGAAAAAACGGCACCATCCCGTACCAGAAATTCCTCCAGACAGATGCTGCAATAAACCGGGGAAATTCCGGCGGGCCGCTGGTAAACCTTCGTGGGGAAGTTATTGGAATCAATACAGCCATAAGCTCTGCCAGTGGTGGAAGCGAGGGCATCGGCTTTGCCATTCCATCTAACCTTGTCAAAAAGGTCATGGACCAGCTTATAGAAAAGGGCAAGGTTGTCCGCGCCTTTTTGGGTGTCTGGTTCCAGGATGTTGACGCAGAACTCGCAGAGAGCTTCGGCTTGCCTGCCGCCGAGGGCGCACTGGTAACGGAGGTTACCAAAGGCAGTGCAGCCGAGAAGGGTGGCATTGAAGTTGGCGATGTTATTGTTTCCATTGCTGGTGAAAAGATTAAAACCGGCGAAGACCTTTTCAGTATCGTTGCCGGCCTTTCTGCAGAAAAGGAGATTGATGTCGAGCTTTATCGTGATGGCGAGAAAACGACCTTGCCGGTTAAACTCGGCACAAGAAAAGATGAATTTGCCGGAAAAGCTATCCCGCAGGAAGAAGAGGAAAACATAACCGATTTCGGAATCGAGGTTACGACAGTTACAGACCGTATTGCTCGCCAGATGGGATTCAGGCACAGCATAGAAGGCGTTGTTGTTGTCCAGGTAGATAAGGGCGCCGATGCAGCCGAAAAAGGGCTCACCAGAGGTCTGGTTATTACACATGTCGATGGCAAAGCAATTGCCACTGCCCAGGAGTTTCGCCAAGCCCTTCAGGGCCGCAAGAACGCAGATGGTGTGAGATTGCGGGTTTTGACGCCAGAGGGCAGGAAAAGATTCTATTTCATAAAACCCACAAAGTAAGTGCATATTTGGGCTGAATTTTGATAAAATGAAGCCGGTAGCTCCAGCGGATAAATGTTGGGGTTTGCCGGCTTCATTTCGTTTTGCCATAAATGGTTTTTTTGGTGATGTCTATAGGCCGCGGTGATTAAAGTGTCTAAAGGGGTAAGAAACATGCAAAGTGTAACTTTTGCCAGCCGTGACGAGAAAATCCACATGTCCGCCAAGAAACTCGGCAAGTGGATGGATGATGTAATTGGTGGTGGTTTCCATAAATATGCACCAGAGGACACATGGAAGCCTGCCGTCAACCTCTATGAAGGCCCGACGGGTTATTGTTTGGTTGTCGATTTGGCGGGAGTCAAAACTGAACATATTGATCTGAGAGTGGAAGAGGACGTTCTGATAATTTCCGGTCAAAGGCTTTCGCCGATGCCGCCCGAAGATTGTGGGCAGGTGCAGATGCATATGATGGAGATAGACCACGGCTGGTTCTGCAGAACGATGGAATTGCCTAAGGGAGTCGACGTTGACGCAATTCAGGCATCGTATCGAAGCGGTTACCTTTGGATACACATGGAGAAAAAGGCCAAATAAACATATGGCAAAAAAGAAGAAAACCAAACCCGCCATCATCCATGAAGATGATAATGAAATCATAATCCGTCCAGGCAGTTCTGATGACGGAACTCAACCCCAGGCTGACCGAATAACCATTCCCAGAGAAGTTGCCATTTTGCCGGTGAGAAATGTCGTCATTTTTCCCGGTACTGTCGTGCCATTGACTATCGGCAGAGAGAAATCCAAACGGCTGATAAACTCTGAGCTTCCCTCCCAGAAGGTTATCGTGACGATCTGCCAAAAATCCCCCGGGATTGATAATCCCGGCCCGGATGATCTTTACTATATGGGCACTGCGTGCATGGTCCTGAAGTTGCTCAAGCTCGAGGATGGAACCCAGAGTATCATTATCCAGGGCCTTATGCGTGTCCGTGTCAAAAATTGGCTTGGCCAGCAGCCTTATATGCGGGCAGAGATAGAGATTCTTCAGGATACTTTCGAGCAGGACACCGAAGCTGAAGCGCTGTTGATGAATGCCCGCAATCTTTCCCAGAAGGTTATCGAGCTTTCGGCAAATATCCCCGATGAAGCCGCTGTTGTTATCGATAGTATTGAAAATCCCAGCGCATTGGCCGATTTTCTTGCATCGAATATGCAACTGGATATCCCCAAAAAGCAGGAGCTCCTGGAGCAACTCAACGTAAACAAGAGATTCCGAAAACTTGCCGTCGAATTGCAGCACCAGATAGAAGTGCTCGAGTTGTCTAATAAGATCCAGAACCAGGTCAAAACGAGTATTGATAAATCGCAGCGTGAATATTTCCTTCAGGAGCAGCTTAAGGCTATCCAGAAAGAACTGGGACAGCTTGACGAGAAAACAGTCGAAATCGACGAACTCAAGGAGAAGATAGAAGCTGCTGGCATGCCGGAATATGTCAAGGGCGAAGCACTTCGTGATGTTTCCCGGCTGGAAAAATTGCCGGTCATTTCTCCTGAGTATAACGTAATCAGAACGTTTCTCGATATCATCACAGAACTTCCCTGGAGCAAAAAGAGCGAAGATAAGCTCGATATCGAAATTGCCAGGCAGGTCCTCGATAAGGACCACTACGATCTGGAAAAGGTCAAACGGCGAATTCTGGAATATCTCGCGGTGCGAAAGCTCGCTCCGGAATCCCGTGGGCCTATTCTCTGCTTTGTTGGCCCGCCAGGTGTCGGCAAGACATCTCTGGGCCAGTCTATAGCGCGTGCATTGGGCAGGAAGTTCATAAGAATGAGTCTTGGGGGGATGAGGGACGAGGCGGAACTTCGCGGCCACAGGCGGACATATATTGGCGCTATGCCCGGCCGGATAATTCAGGAAATACGAAAAGCTGGAACGAATAATCCTGTGTTCATGCTCGATGAGTTGGACAAGGTTGGGGCTGACTTTCGCGGTGACCCGACGTCAGCGCTTTTGGAGATTCTTGACCCAGCCCAGAATTTCACGTTCCAGGACCATTACCTTAACGTGCCGTTCGACCTTTCGCAGGTATTGTTCATAGGGACTGCGAACTATATGGGCCCGGTTCCACCTGCACTTCGTGACCGGATGGAAGTTATCGAACTGCCGGGTTATACCAGCCGCGAGAAACTCCACATTGCCAGAAAATATCTCATCAAGAGGCAACTCAGGGAAAATGGCCTGAAACCCTCGCATGCGAAGTGGACCGTTGCGGGAATAAATAAAATTATCGACAGCTATACCCGTGAAGCAGGCGTAAGAGAACTGGAACGTCAGATTGGCACGGTGTGTCGGTCGGTGGCTTCGCTGGTTGCAGCCAATAAAGCAAGATCGCGAAAGATAACGGCAGAACTCGTGGTGAAAGTTCTCGGGCCGCAGAAATATGAGAGCGAGATGGCATTGAGGACTTCTTCTCCGGGTGTTGCGACCGGCCTTGCTTATACGCCTGCCGGGGGGGAAATCATTTTCATCGAGGCGTCGGCATATCCGGGTAAGGGGAATATGACACTCACCGGCCAGATTGGTGATGTGATGAAGGAATCCGCGCAGGCAGCCCTGAGTCTCATCAAGAGCAGAATGCCGGAAAATAAAGTTTTGAGCAAGCAGGATATTCACGTCCACGTTCCCGCCGGAGCTATACCGAAAGACGGACCATCTGCCGGTGTTGCGATGTTCACGGCACTTACAAGCCTTATTACCGGCAAGGCAGTACAGCCGGACGTCGCCATGACCGGAGAGATAACGCTTCGAGGGCTAGTACTTCCTGTCGGAGGAATCAAAGAGAAGGTACTTGCTGCAAAGCGGGCTGGTGTCAAAACCGTCGTTCTTCCGAAACGTAACAAAAAGGACCTTGTTGATATTCCAGCCGAAGTCCAGAAAGGAATGAAATTTAAATTTGTTAATAATGTGGATCAGGTTTTGTCGAATGCAATCGGTAATAACTCAAATCAAAAAGGTAGCAAAAACCACTAGGTAGAGTTTTTCCCTCGGTGAAATTCTTTTGTACCCTGCGATTCCGGTATGCGATAATTGATTTGCACTATAGTAGCCGATAGATAAACTGATAGACATGGTATTTGTGATTTTTATTTCATAGGAGTTTAAAAGATGCTTAAGACAAGGTTGTCGAATGCTGTGGTAAGCAAACTGAACCTTGGGGGAGGTGGCGGCCGTAACATGGAATATGTCTTTGCTGGTGCATTGGCTTTGATCATTATCAGTTCACTTGTATTAACTATTTATCATGTTGGTGGCGATAAAACAGGTAGTGGCGGCAGGATAATTCGTTTAGAGTGCCAGTCATGTGGTCATCAATTCGAACTTACCCCGAAGGAAATGATGGAAAAGAATTCCGCTGGCCCTGGTGGAATGCCTGCCCCGGGGATGGTACCCGGTATGGCAATGAGCCTGGATTGTCCTTCGTGTAAAATTGAGAGCTCAGCTATTCCGATGACTCGTTGTCCTGCGTGCGAGAAATATTATGTTTCCGAGGCGAGCAAGTACCCCGAGGCCTATATGTCGGGGCAAATGCCGCCGGATATCTGCCCGCATTGCAATACCGATAGAATTCAATGGTATCACGATAAGGCAAAAAGCCGCAAATAAAAAGGGCTTAATTTCTGATTTTTCAAAGCCTCGGTCTTCGTAAGGCCGGGGCTTTTTTTCGTTTTTGTCACTCAGATTTCACTCATTATGGTATTGTATAACTATCGTTATGTGATTTGAATTTTGGCTAATACCGGCCTACGATGTAATGAGAAGAGGATTGATGCAAGTCTTTGCTTTTACCGGGATAATGGGCGACTGGCATGGATCATGGTGCGTCTCCCCCCGCGCACCTCATGTTGGCCGCCCGCTTTTTATTGAAGCGGTTTTAATGAGAAATTCCCCTTTTATTTCGCTAATCATTAATTCGCAAATTTTCCCCGCAAAATGGTGTTTTCGATTTGTTGTTTAGGCTGTTATTTCAAATTTTCTTTGATGGCTTTTGCGGCAGCTTTGGGGTCATCTGCCTGGCAGATAGCAGAGCAAACTGACACGCATTTCGCCCCGGCTTCGACCAGTTCGCTAACGTTGTCTGCGTTGATTCCGCCGATGGGAACGATCGGCATGGATATATCGGCTGTCGCTTGTTTGAGCAATTCTACTCCAGCGATTGGGCCGGCGTCTTTGGTTGTGCTCTCGAACATCGGGCCGACTGAAACATAGTCGGCGCCTTCATTGACGGCTGCCTTGGCCTGGCCGATGTTGTGCGAGCTGCGCCCGACAATCGCGCCCGGCCGCAAAAGTCGCCTTGCCTCGGCTATCGGCAAGTCGTGCTGGCCGACATGCAAGCCGTCGGCACCGACTATCGCCGCAATGTCGGCACGGTCGTTGATAAACAAAAGCTTGTTCATCTCGTCGGTCAGCTCACGAAGCTCTGCCGCCAGGGCCAGATAAACACTGTCGCTTACATTTTTCTCGCGAAGCTGAATCGCATCCACGCCGCCAACGATAGCAGCCCGCGCCACTTCGCGAATGCTGCCACGGCACATGTCGGATGTAATCAGCAGATAAAGCTTCACATCTTCGAACCGCCGCCCGACGAGCAGCCTGGCGATAATCCGCTGTTCGAGCGTATAGGAGTTGTACCGCATCCGCTCTATCTGCAGCACCTGCTGCGGGGCGACAAATTTGCCGTATTCTTCAATCGTCCTCAACGATTCTGTCAGACGCTTGCAGGCCGCCCTGGCCACATCGGCAAGGTCTTTGCGTAGCGGTTCGGACGGGCTGGTAATCTCTGTGCCGATATCCCCGGGAGTGTCACGTGACGCTATCATCTCATCAACCGGCATAGCGGTGATTATCTCTTTCAAATCGCTGCGAAGGTTCTTCGCCATCGCGGTGATAGCCGGGTCGTTCAGTGCGAACCGGCCACAGTCCTCAGCTACACGCAGCGCCTCGCGTGCACGATTGAAATTCGCGTCAAGTATTCGGTATATCTCGCGCATCTGTTAGCCCCTTTGCAAAAGCCTAGCCGCCGTTGCTCGGAATCGGAAACTGCTGGCAAAGCTCGTTCACCTTGCCACCGATTTCGCCAATGGCCGACTCGTCACCCTTCGATATTATTATATGGTCGATCCAGCCGGCAATGGCCTTCATTTGTTCGGCTCCCATGTCACGCGTCGTCAGGGCGGGGGTACCCAGCCTTATGCCGGAAGTCTCCACAGCCGACCGCGGATCGAAGGGTATCTTGTTCTTGTTGGCGACAATCCCAGCCGATGCCAGCCAGCCTGCAGCCGTCGCTCCGGTCAGGTCGGCGTCCTTGCTTCGCAAATCAACGAGCATCAGGTGGTTGTCAGTCCCGCCCGAAACCAGCCGCCAGCCCATTGACATCAACTCTTCAGCCAGTACTTTTGCGTTGGCGATGATAGCTGCCGCATACTGCCTGAATTCCGGCTGCAATGCCTCGTGGAACGCGACAGCCTTGGCCGCGATGATGTGCATCAGCGGGCCGCCCTGCAAGCCAGGGAATATCGCAGCGTCAACCTTGCGTGCCCATTTCTGTTTGGACAATATCAATCCGCCGCGCGGGCCGCGGAGTGTCTTGTGTGTCGTGCCGGTGACGAACTCGGAGTGGGGCACTGGGTCGGGGTGCACTCCACCGGCAATCAGGCCGAGTATGTGCGCCACATCCGACATCAGCGGACAGCCGACCTCGTTGGCTATATCGGCAAAGTCCTTGAACTCTATCGTACGCGGATAGGCGGATGCCCCGACGATAAGCATGTCCGGCCGCTCTTTCAGGGCGATCTTGCGAATCTCGTCGAGGTCCATCATCTCGGTTTCTTTATTTACCCCGTACTGCACAGCCTTGTATGTCTTGCCCGAGATATTCAGATCAAGCCCGTGCGACAGATGGCCGCCGCATTCGAGCGCCATGCCCATGATCTTATCTCCAGGCTTCAACGCGGCCAGGTACACGCCCAGATTGGCACTCGTGCCGGAGTGCGGCTGGACGTTGGCGTGCTCGGCACCAAAAAGCTTGGCCGCACGTTCCAGTGCGATCTGCTCGATATCGTCGACGTGCTCGCAGCCGCAGTAGTAACGTTTGTCCGGATAGCCCTCAGCGTATTTGTCGGTAAGCACAGTGCCCATCGCTCGCAGCACAGCCGGCGATGCGTGGTTCTCCGAGGCTATCAATTCAAGCGTGCTGGACTGACGCTTAATTTCAGCCTCGATTGTCTCTGTTATCTCAGGGTCAACCTTCCGTAATATATCCATCTCTTCTCCAATAAATTCTCCAGCACTTCCCAACAAATTCTCCAAAATTACCAAAAAATTCCAAAAGTGCGGTACGTTTATGCTTTTAAGTCGGAAACTTCTAATTTACTCATGCCACCTGCCCAATTCTACCCAAAACTGCCCGAATCTGCCCAATTCTGCCCGAATCTGCCCAATACTGCCCAGTTCTGCCCGAATCTGCCCAATACTGCCCAAAACTGCCCAATTTTCAAATGGCTTAAGCTGTGGCTATTGAAGGGCTTGAGTTCTAAATCGCTTATTTAATTGTCAAAAAATGAAATTTTCTGAAGATTTCTGAAAAACCGCAGAAAAATTTCGGGAAGGATAGTCCTTCCATATATACCCGCCCAAACCGGCTCTTCGCACGCAAAGTGGTAACGAAATCTTTCAGCCGCGCACCTAAACCCCGGCCGGGCCATGAAAAGAATTTTTTGAGTTTTTTTGTAGGGTGGGTGTAGGCTGGGGCAAGTGGAACGCGCCCCACCTTTTTGGGGATTATACAAGGTGGGCCGCACTTCATTGGTATTTCGTTTGGCCCAGCCTACTTAACTGCCTAAAAGATATTCATACGAGAGCCTATTTGTTCTCAAAATAACATTTCTATTCCTCTTTCGCTTTGAGATTCAGCAAGGGTCCTCGGATATGGCGGTCTTTAGATGCAATCCAGACAATGATAATACAAAAAAGGACAACAGTAGCCTTGAGAGCCAAGTACGGGCCTGGACTACTGTGCAGTATCCCCAAGATGTTTTGGACTACCCAAACAGGAACAAAGGCGTCGTGTTCCAGATAGATAACTAGAGTCCAGAGACTAAGTTCTCCAGTTACTAAGGCAAATAGAAGCATCGCGATTGCAATCATCCGACCGAACAAGGAAGAATGGAGCTGCCAGGCCAGCGGACCTGCCACCACGGCAGCGGCCACCAGTGCAAAGATACCCATATAGACATATGGAACAGTTACTGTATCCCTGCCATGAAGTTTGAAAACATAATCGTAGCCGTGCCATACCAGTACCCAGCCCGCGGCACCCACAATCGCCATGAGGAAAACAAGCAACCATTTAGCTGGTCGCTTCCGTCTTGCCCGTTTGGTTTCTAGTTCATGCTCATTAAGACGCTCTGTATTACAAGTATTGCATGCTCTGGCAACGCCCCTCAAGCCGTTATATATCAACTTTGTTCTGCTTGTCTCACCGCATATATGGCAGGTGTTATCTTTCAATAAGTCACGTTGACGAAGGGCATCAATTGCTCTTTCTATCGTTAAATTTAGCTTCGAAGAACCATCAAGCTCAAAAATGTCGTTGATGGTTAGCCATGCGTATTCTTTCTCAAGTGTCAGTTCAAGATTACCATTGCCATCAGGTTCAAAGTAGTCTGTGAGGTCTTGTTTTCCAGAGACTGCCACGCTCAAGCGAATTTTGACCATAAGACAACCTGATTCAGGGGTTAAAGGTAGAACCATGACTGCCTGCCCCCCAATTTGCCCGTACAATGCATTGTCCTTACCCAGTTCAAGGCCGTAACTGTTTCCTAAATCTCTAATAGTTTCCTTTAACATTGACCTGTCCCCTAAATCCTGGTCCATTTAACTAAACTTTTTCCATATGACTTTTAGAGTTCCTCGCAAGACTTGGCCTTCCCATTTTGCCACAAAGCTGATTGGATTATAAGCTTGTGAGCTTATATCCTGCAATGAATTCTATTGTCAAAACAAATGCGGACGGGTGGCACGGCTAGTTTGCTAGCCCTGTTGTCAAAATAACTCAAGCTGTTAGAATAAAACCATGTCAAAAATGGTAGTGATATCTCTTCAATCCGGCAGTAACGGCAACTGCATATATGTCGAGGTGGGGGATGTGCGGCTGCTGTTCGATGCGGGTATCTCCGGTAAGCAAGCGCAGATGCGGCTGGCGAAGTTCGGCCGGGATATCAACGACGTAGACGCACTGATTATCTCGCACGACCACTGCGACCACAGCCGTTCGGCTGGCATCTTCCACCGCAAGTTCGGCCTGAGTGTTTACATCACGCCACAGACCTACGAGGCAGCCTCACGCTATCCGCTGGGTGAAATTGTCAGGCCGCAATTTTTCATGGCTGGTGCTACACTGCGGTTCGGCGATGTCCGCGTAGAGACTATCCCCACTCCACACGACGGCGCGGATGGCGTGGCGTTCATTGTCACCGACGGCAAGCGGCGTCTGGGCATACTGACCGACCTCGGCTGCGTGTTCGATAATTTGCGGGCAGCGGTCAACACGCTCGACGCGGTGATTATCGAGAGCAACTATGACAAGCGGATGCTCGAGCATGGTCCGTACCCGGCCTTCCTCAAAAAACGCATAAAAGGCGACGGCGGGCATTTGTCCAACACTGAGGCAGCCGAGCTTCTGGCAGAGAGCGCCGGAGGGCAGCTTAAGTGGGCGTGCCTGGGGCATCTCTCGGAAAATAACAACACACCAGAGCGAGCCATGGAAACGCATCGAAAAATACTCGGCCGCTCCTTCGATATTTCCAACCTTCACATCGCCGACCGTTACGGCGCGGTTGGGGCGTTCGAACTGTGACTTTTTTTAAAACGCTTAATGCTTTGCCCTGAACCAGATAGCGAAAAGACGTCAAAAACCCTTGCAAAATTGGGGTTTTGTGGTAATGTAATTTTAATGATTGGTTCCGAACCCTATCTAAATATTCGGGACTATTTTTAATATCCTTTATGAGTTTCGGTTGAAATTGGGCCCATTTTGTTAACACCATTCTTTGTTTAGCTGCAGTGCAGTAAAAATTTGACCAGACGCGCCTCAAGGCGTGTTTTTATAGATGGAGGGCAGGCCGAGTTAAAGGAGGGTCTGCCTTCTCTTTTTTTGCGCTCATTTTGCGGGGTAGTAGCAATTGCACAGCTAGAATTAAACAGCCGACAAGGTTAGGATAAGCATATGTTTAGGAATTTTAGAATTTTCTGTATTTCGTTTCTGGTTTGCCTGACCGCAACTGCCGGGTTTGCACAGGAGGGCGGCCGTTTCGATTTATTCGACATCATTGGGGCAAAGTCGCCCGCATCGGAGCATTTCGGCATTCGGGCTATTGCTTCGCATACGCAGGTTACACCGGGTCAGGAGTTTTACGTCGCGCTGGAGGTGGACATCGCCGAGGGCTGGGTCTACTACAGCCCAGCACAACTCCCAAACCAGGAATTCGCGGTAATGCCCGCACAGATAAAAGTCACTTCGGATGAGTTCGAAGCCGGAGAATTATTGTTCCCGACTGACCATACCCACGATACGATTCTTGGGGACTTGGTCGCCACGCATAACGTTTATGAGGGGAAGGTGGTTTTCTATGTTCCGCTGACAGCTGGGCAGGATTTGACGTCGGGCGAATATGAAATTTTCTTCCAGGCGGGCGGACAGATTTGCGCGGATGTCTGCCTGGTAGTAAACGAGGCTGCCTCTGCGATAGTGGCTGTCGACGGGAAGGCGGTATCCAACCCGCTTTGGGGATCGGGATTGGCTGACGGGCTCGCAGAAGCCCAGACCGTCGAGAAATTGCAGGCGAGTCACGCTTCTAAAGCAGTACCGACATACGGCAACGGCAGCAAGTTGAGGGTTTCGGACATGACACCGCTTGTGGGTTTGGGTCTGGCTGTGCTTGCCGGGCTGATACTCAACATAATGCCGTGCGTGCTGCCGGTTATCCCGCTCCGGATACTCTCGGTGGTGCAGATGGCCCGTGAGTCACGGAGGCGGTTCGTTACGCTGGGACTGGCATTTGCCGGCGGGATTGTACTTTTCTTTGTCTCACTGGCGGCTGTCAATGTCATACTCCGCAGCATAACCGAGGCAACCTTCAGTCTCAGCGACCATTTCCAGTTCATCGGAGTGCGGATCGGCCTGACGTTGATAATCGTGGCGCTGGCTGCGAATCTGCTGGGCGCGTTTAATATAATCGTTCCGCGAAAGGTCGCAGAGTTTGGAGAGGGCGTAGGTGGCCAACGGCAGGGGCATTTGGCCTCGGCTGGTATGGGCCTGATGATGGCGATACTCGCCACGCCTTGCAGTTTCGCGATATTGGCGGCGGCACTGGCGTGGGCACAGATCCAGCCGTTGTGGCTGGGGACGATCGGGATAATACTTATCGGCGTCGGCATGGCTGTTCCGCACGCGATACTGACGGCGTTTCCGGGCCTGCTGAAAAAACTCCCCAGGCCGGGCAAATGGATGGAAATCTTCAAACAGTCGATGGGCTTTTTGCTGCTGCTGGTGGCGGTCTGGCTGATAAGTACGACAAGCGAAAACACCTATCCATTCTGGATTGCCGGATACTGTGTCGTGCTGGCGTATGGCCTGTGGATGTGGGGCAGCTGGCTGCGATACGATGCCATGCTTTCAAAAAAACTCATCGTTCGAATTATCGCTGTCGCGCTTGTCGTCGGCGCTGGGTTCTGGATGCTTACACCACCGCGCGAACCGGCACTGAAGTTCGCTAACTTTGACCAGACGCTTATCGACCAGGCAAAAGCCGATGGCAAAACCGTCCTGGTGAAGTTCACAGCCTCGTGGTGCATCAGCTGCAAGTGGATAGATAAATTCGTCTACGGCGACGAAGAAGTCGTCGAGGCACTTCGGGCCAGCGATGTTGTAACAATCAAGGGCAACGTTACCAACAACGGCGCAGCCGCCAGCCGGATGCTTTACGACCAACTAAACGAGCCCGGCCCGCCGGTTACGCTTATCATTCTGCCAGACGGCAAGGCTGTCCGCCTCGTCGGGAAATTCTCAAAAGAGGATTTGTTTGGGGTTATTCCTACTTACCGCAAATAGACGCTATTATTATTCCTCTTATTGGGCTGAAAATTAGCTCGTAAACAGTTATAAAAATCACTGCGCCCGTTGCTACGGTCATGAACGAATAGGTCGCCCACATGCCGGGCAGTGTCCCAACCGCCCAGACGCACAGCCCGAAGATAAGGCCTTTGACAACCCTGTTACCCGGCAGGCCCTTTTTGAGCAGCATGTAAACCAGGACAAGGATCAGGCTGAGCACTGCATAGCCGATAAAGTAGAGGTGGCTTGGTGGGCCTTCCATCGGCTTCCAGACGTTTGTCGGCTCGAGCTCATAGACCCATCTAAAGAGCCCGCCGCACAAAAAAGCGCCCAAAATAGTGTCAAAAACCATAACAGCAAGGACAGCCAATATCACTTTTACAATTGCCTTTCCCATATTTGCGCCTTTCCCGTAGAAGAAATGTTTTAAGCAAGTTTATTAAATACATTGTTTATGACTTAATGAACCGCCCGTATGTTACTGACCATTATCTTAATGGTCGAAAGTTGTAGTGTAAAATACTAATTTTGTAGATAATTGAGTGGGATATTTCTGGTGAAGAAAGTTGCGGGGCTTGTATTAAGCAGCCCTTGTTGTAGAATCTCTCCGATGGACCAGAAGTACATACGCAATTTCAGTATCATCGCTCACATAGACCACGGCAAGAGCACGCTGGCCGACAGGATGCTTCTGCGCACCGGGGCTATCACGCAGCGTGAGTTTCGCGACCAGTTGCTCGATACGATGGACCTTGAGCGCGAGCGTGGCATTACAATCAAGGCTTCGGCTGTGACGATGGATTTCGAGCACCAGGGCCAGACCTACATGCTCAACGTTATCGACACGCCCGGCCACGTTGATTTTCACTACGAGGTCAGCCGGTCTCTGGCGGCCTGCGATGGCTCGCTGCTTATCGTGGACGCCGCCCAGGGCGTAGAGGCCCAGACCGTCGCCAATGCGCACCTTGCCGACAAGAGCAATTTAGCCGTTGTCCCGGTCGTCAACAAGATAGACCTCCCGGCTGCCAGGCCTGAGGATGTGGCTATGGAGGTTGAGCATCTCCTTGCGACGCCGGCGGAAGATTGTCTCTTCACCTCGGCCAAGACGGGCGAAGGCGTTGATGAACTTCTCAAGGCCATTGTAGAACAACTTCCTCCGCCCAAAGGCGACCCCGAGGCCAGGACCAAGGGGTTGGTTTTTGACACGTCATACGACGATTACCGCGGAGTTATCGTTTATGTCCGGGTGATGGATGGTCAGCTCAAAGTCGGCGACAAGATTAAAATGATGGGCACGCGCGATGAATATCATCTCACCGAGATAGGCAAGTTTATGCCCCGGCCGGTGTCGGTTAACTCACTGTCAGCTGGCGAGGTCGGCTACATTATCGCCAACATTCGCTCGATAGCGGCTGTGCATGTCGGCGATACGGTAACGCATGCGAATAAGCCCGCCGAAGAGGCTTTGCCCGGCTATCGGCCGCCGCAGCAGATGGTTTTCAGCGACTTTTATGCAGGCCCGAATACCCAGTTCCCGCAATTGCGAGATGCGTTGGAAAAACTCCAGCTGAACGACTCGGCTTTGACATTCCAGGCCATTAGCTCCGAGGCGTTGGGCTTTGGTTTCCGCTGCGGCTTTTTGGGAATGCTGCACATGGAGATCGTCCAGGAACGTCTGGAACGTGAGCACAACATAGAGGTCGTCCAGACTGCACCGACGGTACCATTTGAAGTTCTTAAAAGCGACGGCACGGTTGAGGAGGTTGACTCAGCCGGCGAGCTGCCCGAGCCGAACTACCTCGAGGAAATCCGCGAGCCGTTTGTCAAGGTCGATCTTATCATTCCCTCAGACAGTATCGGCGGGGTTATGAAGCTTGCCGAGGAACGACGAAGCACCTACATGCAGACCGAATATCTGTCTTCGGATCGTGTCATACTGACATATGAATTTCCGCTGGCTGAGATAATTTATGACTTTTACGATAAGCTAAAGAGCGCCTCTCGCGGCTACGGTACGATGGATTACGAGATGATCGGCTTTCGGCCAAACGATCTGGTCAAGGTCGATATCCTTGTCAATTCTCAGAAGGTCGACGCGCTGGCGTTAATCGTGCACCGCAGTAAGGCCGAAAAGCGAGGCAGGGCGATGCTGCAGAAGCTCCGCAAGGAGATCGCACGTCACCTGTTTGAGATTCCGCTCCAGGCAGCCATCGGCGGAAAGATTGTCGCGCGAGAGACGATAAAGTCTGTCGGCAAGAACGTAACAGCCAAATGTTACGGAGGCGACGTTACCCGTAAACGGAAACTGCTCGAAAAGCAAAAAGCCGGCAAGAAACGCATGAAGATGGTCGGCAATGTCGAGATACCACAAAAGGCATTCATGGCTGTCCTCGAAGCCGATGAAGAATAGAACCAATAAAAGAGAGCCGAATCCGTAGGCAAGGGATCCGGCTCTTTTTGTTTTTACATTTAAGGAAGGGCTAGCGCCTTACCCTGGCATTACCTTCCCATATGCTCCAAATCTGCTGCTCATCGGCCGGCTGGCCATAGTCAGTCAAAAGTGTTGTCGCCAATGCTCCGCTGGCCCAACCGAACTGAGCCCACTTCTCACCAGTCCAGCTTCGCAGAATCGCATAGAGCATGCCGCCGACGAATCCATCGCCGCCGCCAATCCGATCCAGCACGGTTATTTCGCGCGGTTCTATGATATGCCAGTTGTCGCCTTCAGCCATGATAGCGCCCCAGAGGTGGCAATTTGTGTTGACGACCTGACGAAGCGTAGTAGCGAAGACTGAAGCGTTAGGGAATGCCTTTTTTGCCTTATCTATCATTGTCTTGAAGTTGTCGATCTTGGCCGAAATATCCTTGCCGCCGGCTTCGGGCCCTTCGATACCCAGGCACAACTGGAAGTCTTCTTCGTTACCGACAAGGATGTCGGAATTATCCGCGATTTCTTTGAATATCTTTCCGAGCTCCTTCTCCCGGCCCTTCCAGAACGAAGCACGGTGGTTGAGGTCGAAGGAAATCCGGGTACCGTGTTTCTTTGCAGCCCGGGCTATTTCCAGGCAGAAAGTTCCGGTATCGGGCGAAAGGGCGGCAATCAGGCCAGAGAGGTGAACGATCTGCACACCTTCTTGTCCAAATATCCGTTCCAGGTCGAAGTCCTTGACATTGAGCGTTCTGCCGACTTCGCCGGCTCGATCATTTTGAACTCGAGGCCCGCGGGAACCATAACCGCTGTCGGCAAGGTTGAACTGGTGGCGATACCCCCAGGGCCCGCCTTGCTCAACTTCCACGCCTTCGTAGTCCATGTGCCGGCTGGCCAGGTTGTCCTTGATAAAGCGGGCGATGGGGCTGTCCTTGACGAATGTAGTCAACACCTTGACGGGAAGCCCAAGATACGAAGACACGCTGGCAACGTTGGACTCTGCACTCGTGGCCTGCATAGTGAAGGTGTCGCTGCAATGCATTGGCTGGCCATTCTGTGCGGTAAGACGGACACCCATACTGGTAGGTACCAGCAGGCAGTAGGCACAGTCACTCTTTAATTCGATGCTCACTTGGAACTCCTTTCAAATCATGATGCTAGTGCTTCCATCGATAACTTATTATTCATCAATCTGTTATCGGAATAGCCGCTTAAAACAAAGACGCCTGATATACCAGGTATCTCGCCGGCATTTGTTGAAATCTACCAATAATGACAAGGGATATCAAGGAAGCCTGAAACAAAAGTCAATCTGTCTTTTGGATGTAGGATTTTCTATGGCGAAGTTCCTTTGCGCCGCAATAAAGAACTGGCACTACCAGCGTCGTCAGGATTGCGATTGTCATCCCGCCAAACGACGGGATAGCCATCGGCACCATGATATCACTTCCACGTCCGACTGATGTCAGCACCGGCAGCAGGGCGAGTATCGTTGTGGCCGTTGTCATAAGGCAGGGTCGAATCCTTCGCTTGGCAGCGATAACGGTAGCTTCGCGGATTTCGTCAATTGAGTTTGGTTTGCGCTGGCCGAACACCTGTTCGAGATAGGTCGATTGGATAACGCCGTTATCAGTGGCGATTCCGAACAACGCCAAAAAGCCAACCCACACCGCGATGCTTAGATTGATTGTATGTACCTGGAAAATGTCCCGCATATTTCGGCCGAAAAGCTCGAGGTCCATGAACCATCCCGTGCTGTAAAGCCAGAGGAGAATAAACCCGCCCGCGAACGCCACGCCGATGCCGCTGAAGACCATCAGCGTTGTACTGGTAGAGCGGAACTGAAGGTACAGGATGACGAAAATTATCAGCAGAGCTGTCGGCAAAACAATATAAAGGGTGCGTCGGGCGCGAAGCTGATGTTCATAGGTTCCGGCGAAGTTGTAGCTCACGCCGGCCGGTAGGACCAGTTCTCCGCTATCCTGAGCCGTCTGAAGATGGGCTCGTGCCTGCTCAACGACCTGCACCTCAGCCTTGCCTGGTTTTTTGCCGAACGTGACGTAACCGACCTTGAAGGTGTCCTCGCTCTTGATGACCTGCGGGCCGGGCTCGTAGCGAATCTCGACGAGTTGGGCCAGTGGAATCTGCTGGCCCGTTTTGCCCGCAACCAGAATCTTGCCCAGTGAGTCGATATCGTCGCGAAGTTCGCGTTGGTATCGCACGCGGACGCCGTAACGCTCGCGGCCTTCAACAGTGGTGGTAACCCTTTCTCCACCGACAGCCACCTCGACCGTACGGAGAATGTCTTCAACATTCAGCCCGTAACGTGTCTTTGCAAGATCAATTTTTTCAGCCCGCGGGTCGATGATTATGTAGGGTTTTCCCACGATACGTTCGGCGTTGACGGCGGCTGCTTCGATGCTCGGAACCTGCCTGAGCAGGTGCTCGATTTCGATGCCGACCTTCTCAATGGTCTTTAGATTTGACCCCTTGATTTTTATTCCCATCGCGGACCGCATGCCCGTCTGCAACATCACAAGCCGCGTCTCTATGGGCTGAAGTTTCGGGGCTGATGTCACACCGGGAATTTTGCCGGCCTTGACAATTTCGTCCCAGATATCGTCGGGTTTGCGAATGTGACTTCGCCATTGGCGGACGTAATTGCCGTCTTCGTCGCGCCGGTATTGAGGCTTATAGGTAATGAGCGTTTCTATCATGGATATCGGTGCAGGGTCCAGCGGCGAATCGACGCGGCCGATCTTGCCGACGACCATGTCAACTTCGGGGATTGCGCGAAACGCCTTGTCCTGCTGGGCCAATATGTCCAGGGCTTCGCCAATTGATGCGTGTACCATCGTTGTTGGCATATAGAGAAAAGACCCTTCGTTCAGCGGCGGCATAAACTCTTCGCCAAGACCTGCCAGGATGACGACAGCCAGAATCACCAGCACGATTGGAATGGCAAGAAAAACTTTTTTATGTCGCAGACACCACCGCAGAATTGCTGGATAGGCCCATTGGAAAAGTCGGAAAGCAATAATGAGAAGGGCTACCATAATTACGACGAACACGAGATTGCTCAGCAGGGATTTCATTTGTCCCAACGGCCGCCAGTAGATCGTCAGAATTACAGCTACCACGATAACGATCAGTATGTTGACTATTCGCGGCCCATATTTTTTCAGGCGAGAGGGGGCGAGATTTGATGGTTTGGGTTTTCTGCGATACAGGAGATACGCAGCCGTCGGAACGGCCAGCAGGGCCAAAAGAATCGAGGCGATAAGGACAAACGTTTTGGTAAAGGCAAGCGGCTTGAAGAGCTTACCTTCCGGGCCCGTCATTGTAAATACCGGCAGAAAACCGACAACGGTCGTAAGCACAGCTGTCAGGACGGCGCTGCCGACCTCGCTGGTGGCGCGATGGACCACCTCAAGCTTGGATAATTCCGGCGGGGAATTTTTCAGATGGCGAAGGATGTTTTCGCAGATGACAATTCCCATATCCACTATCGTTCCGATTGCGATGGCGATGCCGGATAGTGCGACGATATTCGCGTCAACGCCGAACAGTTTCATTGCGATAAAGCCCATGCCCACCGCCAGCGGAAGTATGAGTGAGATAATCAGGCTTGACCTCAGGTGCATCAGCATCAGCGTTACGACGACGATGGTGATGATAATCTGATTACGCAGGGCGCTTTCCAGTGTTCCGAGCGTTTCGTAAATCAGGCCCGTTCTATCGTAGAAGGGCACTATCGTTACCTTGCTGACTGTTCCGTCTGCTAGGGTCTTTTCTGGCAGGGCGGGGGAGATTTGTTTTATCTGTTCCTTTACGTTCTTGATTACTTCCAGCGGATTTGCTCCGAAGCGGGCGACAGCTACTCCGCCAACGGCTTCGGCGCCTTCTTTGTCCAACGCGCCACGTCGAGCGGCTGGCCCGAAATTGACGCTCGCCACGTGCTTAACCAGGATGGGTACATTGTCTGAAACTTTTACGACAGCGTTTTCAATATCCCCAAGATTCTGTATGAAACCGATGCCGCGCAGGAAGTATTCAACGCGATTGAGTTCAATTGTTTTTGCGCTTACGTCGATATTGGAGGCCTTTATCGCTTTGTAAATCTCCGCAAGCGTTACACCGTGCGCACGCATGGCGTCGGGGTCAATATCTACCTGGTATTCGCGGACGAACCCGCCAACAGAGGCTACCTCCGCTACGCCTCCGGCTGCGGCCAGGCCGGGCCGCACTTGCCAGTCCTGAAGCGAGCGAAGTTCTTCCAGATCCCAGCCACCAGCGGGCTTGCCCTGCGGGTCTCTGCCTTCCAGCGTGTACCAGAAGACCTGCCCAAGGGCGGTCGCGTCCGGGCCCAGTCGTGGGGCTACGCCTTCTGGCAGCAATCCTCGCGGAAGAGAGTTGAGCTTTTCCAGCAGGCGCGTGCGAGTTTCATAAAACTTAGCCTTTTCGTCGAAGATTACATAAATGGATGAAAACCCGAACATGGAACTGCTACGAACCGTCTTGACATCTTTGAGGCCGAGTAGTTCTGTCGTCAGTGGGTAGGTTATCTGGTCGTCAACGTCGCGTGGCGAACGGCCGGGCCATTCTGTAAAAACTATCTGTTGGTTCTCGCCGATATCCGGTATCGCGTCTACGGGCACTGGGTCTCTCAGCAACGGGCCCATATCCCAATCGAATGGGGCGTTGGCAAGCGACCAGAACACTAATGATAAAACGCCCAGTAAAACTATCAGGCGATTTTTCAGGCAAAAACCAACCAACCGGCCAAGCGGGGACCGTTGCTGTGGGGTGGGTTCGAGGAGATTGTCGTTGGGATTAATGTCTATGCTCATGTGTTTTTTTGGCCCCTTCGCGGTCCATCATGCTGGGCAAGCCCTGAATCTGTCTTTCGCTGTCGATCTTAAAGTTGCCTTTGACAACGACTCGCTCGCCTTCGGAAAGGCCATCTTCAACCAGATAACTTTCGCCAGCGCGGGCTCCGAGTGTTATCTCTCGCATTTCGAAGGTAGGTTCGTCGGTTTCCGGGACATCTACATAAACGATTGCCCGCTTGCCTGTCCGCAACACAGCCGAGGCTGGTATCACCAGAGGAGCTTTTGCGGTAGCGGCATCTACGCTGGCGTAGTTGAGCGACTCGGCCTTTACCAAGGGCATTCCGCAGATGTCGCAATCGCCGGGTGCGTCCTTTATAATTTCCGGGTGCATCGGGGATATCCATTTACCGGCCAGACGAGGTCCTATCACCTTGCCGCCAGAAGTAATTTCGGATCGGACGACGGAACGGATAAACATGCCGGGCTTAAGGGCGGCGTCAGCGTTTTCAGCATTCACACGAACCTTCACTGTGCGGGTTTTCTCGGTAAGAACCGGGTCGATGAACGAGACCATGCCGCTGAACTTTCTGCCCGGTAGAGATTCAGTCGTGAATTCGACCATCTGCCCGTATCGCAGCCAAGCCAGGTCCGACTCATACGCGTCCAGCCTTACCCATACTTTTGAAAGATCGGCGATTGTGTAGATTCGAGTGCCGGTTTTTACATACGCTCCCTGTTGGACGTGCTTGTCGATAACGATTCCCCCGATCGATGCGTAGATCGTTAACCTGTCGGAGGACTTGCCCTGGGCGACGAGTTCTTCGATTTGTTTGTCCGTCAGGCCCAGAAGAGTCAGTTTCTCGCGGGCAGCAAGGAAAGTTGCCTCCACCGATTCTCTGACCAACTTTGAGTCCGATTCGGTAAGGCCGAGTTTGGAATTATACGCCTGGAGAAATTCTTCCTGTGCGGCCAGCAGGTCCGGGGAAAAAATCTCTACCATATGGTCCCCTTCGTTGATTTTTATCCCTGCATAGTCCACGAAAAGCCTGTCGAGTCTTCCCGGCACCCATGCGGTGATATGTGCAAGGCGCGTATCGTCGTAGTCAATCTTGCCGACCATTCGCACCTCAGCTGTGACGAACTTCCGCTCAACCGCTACGGTTTCGATATCCATCAATGCCTTGGCATTTTCGCTGAAGGAAATATGCATCGGATCTTTGCCATCAGAATCCACTTTCAAGGGGATAAGCTTCATGTTGCAGATTGGGCAGAGGCCTGGCTTGGGTTGGTCGACCTGTGGATGCATCGAGCAGGTCCACCGGGTGGCTTGTTGTTGCGCGTGTTTCGTGTGGTCATCTTCGTGCGGCTGGGTGGGGATTAAAGCCCAGTGAATTACAAGCCCTATCAGCAACCCCACAACAACCCCGAGAATTAACTTCCACTGTCGGATTATCTTTCGCCCTGTGGATTCTGGCATTTAAATTACTCCGTCTGAATTATAGCGTCATTAGTGTTGTTGGTATGACTGTCGCTCTGGGAGCGTGGGATGTCGGTTCCGACTAGCATGTCAAGCTTGGCTAGTTGCTTGGCTCGGTCGGCAAGAGCACGTTCGAGTGTAAGTTGAAATTCCAAAAGAATTCGCTGAGCGTCTACCAAATCACTGAAGCTGACCTTCCCGCTGCGATAAGCCGCCTCGTTGACTTTCAGAGATTCCTCTGCCTTGGGTAAAAGTACCTTCCGGTAAAGATTGATTTTCCCCTGTGCATCGCGATAGCGGTAGGATGCGAGTTTCAGTTCCGCGATGAGGGAGTTTGTTTTGTCGGCCTTTAGCTTGCTGGCTGCGACGTGACGGAAACGAGCTTGTCTTACGCCCGCCTTTATTCGGTCAAACCAGATTGGCACGTTTACAGAAGCCATCGCGATGACGGCGTCCTGGCCGCTGTCGCTTGGCTTTGGAGTACTGAGGCGGTTTCCCGTGTCTATCCACGTCAGGCCCAAAGTAACGTCGGGGATATATTCCTGCTGGGCGAGTTGGATATTCTTTTTGCTGCGGGTAACTTGGGCTTCCAGCGTCTTGAGCTGCGGGTTGTTTTCAATTGCCCAATCTATCAGGTCCTGGTCGGAAGCTGAAATTTCCGCAGGTTCGATTTCTGTGGGAAGCGGCAAAATTTTTTCGGCTGGCAGGTTCAGCAAGGCTGCCAGATGCGCCTCTACTGGTGATTTCATATCAATAAGACTTCGCATTCGGTCGGAGAGCTTTCCAAGCTCAACTTGAACGCGGATAAGGTCCGGATGTTCAGCCGTTCCTGCGCGGTATCTGGCACGCACGACACTTTCAACATGCTCAAGCAGTCGAAGGTTTTCCTTGGTAATCGATATGGCTCGGCCAAGATAATAGAAGTCGTAATAGGCGTCCTTGACCTGGCGAAAGAGCTTCAATTTTTCCGCCTGGAATTGTTGACTGGCGGCATCGGCAGCGTCCATGGCAGCACCGCCTCGCAACTTGAGTTTGCTCAGCCAGGGAAACGTTTGGGCCAACTGCAGGCTGTTTCGCTGCGGACCGACGCGTGTTTCCACCTCGCGAATGTAATACCTGTAGGTAAATCGCGGGTCAGGAAGGGCCTTGACCTGCGGGACTTGCTCCAGAGAAGCCTTCCAATGATTGAAAGCTGCCTCCAGGGCAGGGTTATTCAAGGCTGCGTAGGCCAGATAGTCCGAAAGGGAAGGGTTATCTGGAAACGAGGGCTTGGGCTTCTCGTCTTTTGCTTGCACAGATGACGAGAGAGAGAGTTTTTGTGCGGAAAGAATCTTCTGACGTGCCAACGGTTGAGTTTTGCGGCGACCCTCGCAGCCGGACAAAATAATAAGCAATGCCATCGCAGAGATAGTTGCTTTCAGTGTCATTTGACCTCTCCGGGTGCTGTGATTTTATTATTGCCAATGAGGCGTCAATATGTAAATCCAAACTTAATAAGTATATATAGCCAAAAAAGGTTTTAATTTCCATCGCAAAGATGAACTTTGTAGGGTTGTGTCATCCCAGGAAAATCCCCAGACCTTTTCCCCTGAAACGCCGCCGGTTTTGTTCGAGACAAAATGGAGCAAAACGTAAAAACGAGCTTGAAAACGACGCAAATCGTAATAAAATATAAGGGGAGTGCTTTTTTGTGTCATTTTGTCTGCTTTAGGGATTTTGTTATGAAAATTGGAACGGTAAAAGAAATCAAGGTACATGAGTACCGAGTTGGATTGACTCCTGCATGCGTCAAAGCTTATGTGTCACATGGGCACGATGTTTTAGTCCAACAAAATGCGGGTCTGGAAGCAGGATTTGAAGATGAGCAATATATCTCAGCCGGTGCGAAAATAGTTACCGATCGCCAGGCAATCTTTGACGGCTGCGATATGATCGTCAAAGTCAAAGAGCCACAGCCGGAAGAATATCCACTATTCCATGAAGGACAGATACTGTATACCTTTTTGCACCTTGCCGCAGATAAACCGCAGACCGAGGCACTACTGGCCCGGGGTGTTAAGGGAGTTGCCTACGAGACTATTGAATTGGACAACGGCGAGTTACCGTGTTTAAAGCCAATGAGTGAAATCGCCGGCCGGTTAAGTGCCCAGGAAGCCGCCAAGTATCTGGAAAAGCCATTCGGAGGGCGCGGTGTGCTTATGGGTGGTGTGCCCGGCGTGGCGCCCGCAAAGGTTACAATCATAGGCGGTGGGGTGGTCGGCACGAATGCCTGCAAGATTGCCCTTGGGATGGGTGCAGATGTAACAGTCATGGATATCAGTGCCAGCCGCATGGAGTATCTGGATGATATTTTTGGCATGCGTGTTAAGACGCTATATAGTAACCAGCACAATCTCGAGACCGCCTTAGCCCAAAGCGATGTAGTGATCGGCGCGATTCTGATTACTGGCGCAAAGGCTCCTAAAATAATTCGCCGAGAGCATCTCAAGATAATGAAAAAGGGAGCGGTAATCGTTGATGTAGCCGTTGACCAGGGGGGATGTTGCGAAACTACCCGCCCGACAACACATGATGATCCGGTATTTATTATTGATGATGTAGTCCATTATTGTGTTGCTAATATGCCAGGCGCCGTTGCGTTGACTTCCACCAATGCACTTACAAGTACGACCCTGCCTTACGGCCTTATGATTGCTGATAACGGTCTTGAAGAGGCCTGCCGAAGGTCGTCGGCACTGCGTTTTGGCTTGAACACTTATGCTGGTAAGTGCGTGTATAAAAACGTTGCCGAGGCCTTCAATATGGAGTATACACCTGCGGAGGAAGTTTTAAATATGGAGTAAGCAAATGCAGCCGGACAAGACAGACTGGAAAATCATAGATATCCTTCGGCAAGGGCATCAGCCCAACAATAAAATCGCCCAATCGCTCGGTGTTTCCGAGGGTATGATTCGACGCCGGCTTCAACGGCTGAAAGATGAGAAAATTTTGCAGGTCCGGGCACTTATCAATCCCGATGTGCTCGAGAACCAGCAACTCGCAGTTATCGGGGTAAACGTAGCTGAAACCAGTCTCCTGGATGCCAAAGCCAAAGAAATATCAGAGTTGGAAAACGTGCTTTCTGTCTCGCTTATATCTGGCAGGTATGATTTGATGGTGGAAGTACTGGTCGATTCCAACCATGGATTGGTTAAATTTCTTACAGAGATTCTTTCCGGCATCAAGGGCATATCAAAGACCGAAAGCTTTTTGCTGCTTAAGAACTATCAAAAACTTGTGTAGTCGATGACCGAGGGTTTGAGCCCAAAGCCGCGGCCCGAGGGCTCTTTCGGGCAATATCACATCCCAATGCCATGCAAATGGCCTCTTTTTGGAATCTGGGAATAGTTTGACGGTTCCCGAAACCTTAGTAGAATCATCACAAAGGCCTACGGTTGTCGTGGGCCGAGTTCATTTGGGAAATCCCGATTAATTTTATTAGCAGGGCGTTATGAGCGAAGCGAACAGTAAAATTCTTGGCATCATTTTCGATATGGACGGCGTATTGTGCGACTCGGAAGAATTCATCGCTGAGGCTGCCTGTAAAATGTTTGCTGAAACCTACAACTGCACGGTAAGGCCCGAAGATTTTGAGCCGTTCGTCGGAACCGGAGAGAATCGTTATATCGGTGGAGTTGCCGAAAAATACGGTATCGACTGGAACTTGGAGTGTGATAAAGCACGAACCTACGAAATCTATCTGGATATTATTAAGGGCCGGCTTGATCCGCTTAATGGTGTGCGGGAATTTGTTTCGGCTACTCGTAAAAAAGGTTTGAAATTGGCTGTTGCCAGCAGTGCCGACCGAGTTAAGGTAAATGGAAACCTTGCCGAAATAGATATCCCTGCGGAAACTTTCGATGTTTGCCTTAGCGGGAGCGATGTGGAAAATAAGAAGCCGCACCCGGAGATTTTTATCACGGCGGCCCAGCAGCTTAATCTTCCGGCCCAGCGATGCCTTGTCGTTGAGGATGCCCCAAATGGTGTTCGCTCTGCCAAGGCGGCCGGTGCGATGTGCCTTGGCCTGACAACCAGTTTCACAGCGGACGAACTCCGTAGGGAAGGGGCAGACTGGACCGCTTCCGACCTTGCTGACGTACCTGAAGAGTTAATGAAACGATTATGACTATGGCCGATTCCCCAACGATTATTACCGTCAGTTTGAATCCTACCGTTGACAGACTTCTCGAGGTCGAACGGCTGGATCCGGGCGATCACCAGACTGGGCGGGAAATTTCTCGAACTCCGGGCGGTAAAGGCGTCAACGTTTCGCGAGTGTTGGCCGCGATAGGCATCGGCAGTATAGCGACGGGGTATCTCGGTCGGGCCAATCGCGACGAGTTCGCCGCTTTGCTGGATCATCCTCTCGTGAAGGATGAATTTATCATGCTCGCCGGCCGGACCCGTGAAAATGTTACCATCGCTGACCGAAGCACAGGCGAAGATACTCACATCCGTGATACAGGCTTGGAAGTGACACCGGCAATGATAGGCAATTTGGGAGACAAACTCCAATCTCTTGTTAAGCAGGGCATGATCGTCGTTTTCAGCGGGTCGCTTCCACCTGGGATTACCACGGAAGATTTCGCAAACCTGATTGACCTCTGCAATGAGGCGGGTGCCCGTGTTGCCGTCGATACCAGCGGGGCGGCACTTGGCGCGGTTGCGGGAAAAAAGATATGGCTCCTTAAGCCCAATACACATGAGTTGGCCGAACTGGTGGGTTGTGAGTTGGAAACTTTGGACATGCAAGTCGCAGCTGCAAAAAAACTGAGCAGTGACGTTGAATTCGTTCTTCTCAGCTTGGGTGAAGACGGGGCATATCTTTTTACCGCCGGTCAAATAATGCACGCTCGCCCTTCAAAGAAAATCGAGGGTGTATGCAACACGGTGGGTTGTGGAGACGTCCTGCTTGCTGTGTTCCTCGCCGGTGTTACTCAAGGCAAGGAACTCTCAACAGTCTTACCCAAGGCAGTTGCAGCCGCTTCAGCAAGTGCTTGTCACCCGATAGTCGCAGAATTCAGGACAAGCCTTGCCGAAAAAATCGCCGGGCATGTACAAGTCAAAATAATTTGAGAATCTTCCCAGGAAAATTAGCGGAATCGTGCTGACTTGCAGGCTTTTCCCAATCTAACCGGAGAGCGGACGCCGCATACCTATACACATGCACGTGGCGGATGGGTTTGGCGTAACCAGCCGAACCAGTCGGGGGATGGAAGTTTTATTGTGTGTTGTTTTATTTTTGTCCATAGTATGCGTCTGGGCCGTGTTTGCGGAGGAAGTGTTTGTCCAACAATTCGCTGGGGATTGGCTTCATGTCCGGGCGAATGTTAGAAGTCAGGCTTGTAAGCCTGGCAACTTCTTCCAGTACAACGGCGTTTTCGACGGCTTTATCTGGCGTTTTACCCCAGGCGAATGGGCCGTGTTCAGCGACCAACGCAGCTGGGAAGTGCAGGGGATTTAGATCGGCAAATCGTTCGACGATTACCTTGCCAGTGTTGATTTCGTAATCGCCTTGGATTTCCTCCGGAGTAAGTGGCCGGGTGCAGGGAACAGGACCATGAAAATAATCCGCATGCGTTGTACCCATTGCGGGGATTTCTGTTTGGGCTTGTGCCCAGGCTGTTGCATAGAGGCTGTGCGTGTGGACAATTCCGCCAATTTCCTCGAATGCGCGATAAAGCTCAAGGTGTGTGGGTGTGTCGCTGCTTGGGTTCAGGTTGCCGTCGATAACTTTTCCCGTTTCCAACGAGACAACAACCATGTGCCGGGGTTTCATCTTTTTATAAGAAACGCCGGAAGGCTTGATTACGACCAGGCCAGCCTCACGATCAATTCCGCTAACGTTGCCCCATGTCTGTATTACCAGCCCCTCAGAGACGAGTTTTAAATTTGCCTGATAAACCTGTTTTTTGAGTTCTTTCAGCATGATCTACCCCTAGCCATTGTGCGAATTTCAATGAGTCTTTTCATTACGTGGTGCAGGTTGCCGCTGCACTGCCGCGTGCCGAAGGCATCATGTAGCTTTTTATAAAGTGTGTACAGCTCCCTGTAGACGGCATGTGCCTTTGGATTTGGCTTGAAGGTTTTTGGCTTTAATCCTGTCATTGCCTTCTGGGCAGCTGCGAAGCTGTTATAGCCGCCTTTTTTCTTTCCCGCGACGACAGCACCAGCAATAGCCGAACCCAGTGCGCAAGTTTGGGCAGAGCGGGAAATCTTCATTGGTCGACCGGAAATGTCAGCGTAAATTTGCATGACCAGGGGGTTCTTCTCTGCAATGCCACCGCAGTTGATCACTTGGCGAACCTTTACGCCGTATTCTTCAAAGCGGTTGATTATTGTTAGGGCGCCAAAGGCGGTAGCTTCGATAAGCGTGCGGTATATCTCAGCCGGTGTGGTGTAAAGGGTTTGGCCTAATAGCAGACCTGTAAGCCGTTGGTCAACGAGTACCGTCCTGTTGCCGTTATTCCAATCCAGTGCGAGCAAGCCTGATTCTCCGGGCCTGAGCTTGGCAGCATCTTTTGTGAGTTGTTCATGTGTGCCGACTTTTCCGTTGGGTTGGATATAGTTGACGAACCAGTTAAATATATCACCGACGGCTGATTGGCCGGCTTCAAGACCATAATAACCGGGAAGGACACTGCCCGGTACGATTCCACAGAGGCCTGGGATATCCGCAAGCGGTTTATTTGTCGGGGCGACCATCATATCGCATGTGCTGGTGCCGATAATTTTTACAAGGGCACCAGGCGAAATACCGGTTCCGACAGCTCCGAGGTGTGCGTCAAAAGCGCCAGCTGCCACGGGTATTCCTGCGGGTAAGCCGGTTTTTTTGGCCCAGCTTTTAGTCAGGTTGCCAACTGATTTTGAAATGTCATACGCTTTATCATTTAGATTGCCGCGAAGTCCGGCAAGTTTGGGGTCAAGTTTGCCAAGGAACTTTTTATCCGGATAGCCGCCCCAGGAATCATTATACATTGCCTTGTGACCTGCGGCACAAACACATACGGTCAAATCCTGCGGTGCCTGTGTACCGGTAAGCATGGACGGTATCCAGTCAGCAATTTCTACCCATGTATAAGCAGCGTCAAAAACTTTCGGGCTGGCCCGAAGACAATGCAGTATCTTGCTGAAGAACCACTCGCTTGAATAGGTTCCGCCGCACTTGGCCAGGTATTCTGGGCGCACCTTGGCGGCCAGGGCAGTTATTTCTTCAGCCTCAGCCACAGAAGTGTGGTCTTTCCACAGCCAGGCCATCGCTGCTGGATTGCTGGCAAAACGTTTTTGGAATGCAAGAGGCTGACCATTTTCATCTACCGGGAGGGGAGTGCTGCCGGTCGTGTCTACGCCGATACCAATGATCTGGTCTGGCTTGAAGCTTTTGACTTTCTTCTTTATAGCTGCAAGGGCTTTTTTGATGGTTTTTTCGGCACCCTTTACATAATCAGCCGGATGTTGACGGGCAAGGTTTGGATCGCGGGACAGAATTACACCTTTTCGTCCGTGTTCATAATTCCAGACAGCCTCGCCGACTTCTCGCCCATTGGCAACATTGACGACAATAGCTCGCACTGAATTTGTGCCGTAGTCAAGACCTATTGAGTATTTAGACATAAGCTATATCTCGCTTTTAGAGTTCGAATGGATTTTCCCCAGGATAAATCGCCCCCGCTGGTAGAGGAACATTAACATCTTCAATCCCCAACATTTGAACAGCATCAAACAGGGCCTTGCCGCACTGCCTGAATGCGACCGCTCCGTGATGGGGGAAGTGTTTGGCTATCAACACATGCCGATAGAATCGTGCGAAGTTTGGTATGGCGAAAACGCCGATACACCCAAAGCTTTGAGGGTCTATATCGAGGATATTTCCGTCGGCTACATAACTGGCCAACTGTCCTTCTACACTGCCCTGCACACGGAAGAAGGTAATCTCGCTTGGCGCAAGTTGGCCTTCGAGAGTTCCGCGTGTAATATCAGGCTCACAGGTTGGGTCTTCCATTAGCCTATTCATGATTAATTGATACTTCATCGAGCAATTTTTCATGCAGCAGCTCGGAGTGTTGCCACAATGGAAGCCCATGAATAGGTCTTGGCCCTTGGCACCCTTAAGGTTGGTCTTTTTGGTTATCATGTCAGCCGGGACAGTGTTATTGATGTCCAGCAGGGTCGCGGGAGCCTCGCTGGCGAGATAGCAAAGATATTCGCTGAAGGCTCCGTAGATATCGACTTCGCATGCTACGGGCATGCCTTTTGTGCTTAGGCGACTGTTGACATAACATGGGACAAAGCCAAATGCTTTTTCAAACGCCGGCCAGCATTTGTTGGCGAATATTGCATATTGACGTGATCCGAGGTTGTCTTGGGCAAATCGTTTCAGTGCTATTTCAAAGCGAGCCAGCTTCGGCAGAATATCTGGATAAGTGTTTCCTTCACCGAGTTCTTTTTTCATTTCATTGGCGACTCGCCGAACAGCAGAATCTTTTTCGTCAACGGCCTGGTACAACTGAAGCATGTCCAACTCGGAGTTTTCCATTACCTCAACGCCAAGTTCGTAAAGTTGGCCTATTGGTGCATTGCATGCGTAAAAATCCTGAGGTCGCGGCCCGAACGAGAATATCTTCACTCCAGCTACGCCTATCAGGATGCGAGCGATGGCCTGGAAATGCGCGATCTTATCGGCCAGTTCACCGGGCAGGCCTACGGGCATTTGTGGGATATATACGTTCAGCTGGCGAAGATTAAAGTTATAGGAAGCATTCAACGTCCCGCAGAATGCGTCACCACGACCGTTAATAAGGTCCTTTTTGCTTTCCTCAGCCGCGGCACAGGTCATTACCGGGCCAGGGAAATTTTCAGCGAAGATGGAAAGGGGCCCCTCCGGCCCGAAGTTGCCAAGATAAATTGTAGCAGCGTTTGCGCCGGCATCTATAGCTTCTGTGATCGCAGCCAGGGCGTCTTTTTCGTTTTCGATGATTGTTTTACAGAGGATTACCTTGAGGCCTTTTTCCCGGCATGCCCTAGCCAGTGCCTTGAGGCGATTGCGGGTAAGTTCAATTGGGAAACAGTCTCGGCTGACGCCAACAAGAGCTATTTTGACTTTTGGTGCATTTGTCATGCGTTTCATAAATTAATTCTCCGTAAGATTGTTGGAAAAAGGAATTCTGTATGACCAATTGGACCATCGGGGAGCTGAAATCTAAATGCAATATTGCGCATATTTAAAATAATATTGCGCAAAAAGTTTTAAACCTCGATATAATTAAAAGTGATATTTTGAGGCGGCCTGACATGGAAAAAATCACAAAAGTAGCATTGTTAGTAGAAACATCACGAGTTTATGGCCGTGAGGCGCTGAGGGGGGTAGAAAAATACGCACGACTTTACGGGCCTTGGTCGTTTTATCTTACTCCAGGCGACTTCGCCCAGAAGGTTCCAAAGATGCAGCAGTGGGGTGGAATGGGGATAATTGCCCGCATTGAGACCAAAAAAATAGCGCAAGCGGTAGCAGCCACTTCTTTGCCGACAGTTGTGTTGGATTTGGAACCAGAGTACCAGGAGGTCGGCCGGAGTTTCTCTGAGATTCATCCCGATGCCAGTATGATCTCTCGTATGGCAGCCGATCACTTTCTGGAAAAGGGTTTTCGTAGTTTCGCTTTTTGTGGCGTTCCGGGCAGGGTTTGGTCATTACAGCGGGAAGATGAATTTGTCTTCTACTTAAGAGAATCTGATTTTGACTGCACGGTATATAGCCCGCCTAGGCTTAAGCGAGATCTAAAGTGGAGCCGCGAGCAAGATGTTTTAGCTGATTGGCTGATATCTCTTCCAAAACCTGTCGGTTTAATGGCATGCAACGATGTGCGAGCCCGGCAGGTTCTTGAGGGTTGTAGAGTGGCAGATATTCAGGTCCCGGATGAGATAGCTGTCATCGGTGTCGATAACGATGAATTGTTTTGCGAACTTTGTGACCCGCCCCTGACAAGTGTTGCTGTGAATGCTCAAAAGGCAGGCTTCGAGGCAGCCAGGCTGCTGGACAAAATGATGCGACATCAAGCCCGCAAACCTCAGCATCTCCTTGTGGAACCAACGCATGTAGTTGAAAGGCAGTCGACCAATGTGTTTGCTATGGAAGACCGGGAAGTTGCCGCGGCACTTAGATTTATACGCCAAAACACCAGCCGGCTTATTAGTGTTCAGGATGTGTTGCAGCAAATTCCATTGTCTCGCCGAGCATTGGAGATGCGTTTCCGTCAGGCGGTAGGTTGGTCGATTCATTCGGAAATTCAGCGAGTGAGGCTGGACCGAGTAAAACAGTTATTAGTTGAAACAGAGTTGCCAATACCTCGCATTGCTGAACATTCTGGGTTTTCTAGCCCGAGCTACATGGCTGCAATCTTCAGACGTGAAACAGGACAAACCCCGCTGAAATTTCGTAAACAAGCCCGTAACCCGTAAAGAATTGACCCGGATAGAGTTTTCGGTAGGTACACCTATGAGCAATCTCCTGTCAAGGGAGTTGTGCTAAGGATTTTAGCGATGAAAAGTGCTTTTTGCGCTGAAAATCAGTAAATCCAAGGAAAGATAAGCCATTTTATTAACAAAAGTTAAATTAAGCTGACTTTTGAGATTCCCCGCCCTGAATCCGACGGAATAGGGCAGAATCGGGGTGAACCAAAAAAATGGAGGGTAAAGAAAAGGCCGGAATTCCGCGATATTCACGTAAGTTCCGGCCTATTCAATAGTTACAACACCCCCAAGGGGACTCGAACCCCTGTCTCCAGGATGAGAACCTGATATCCTAGGCCGCTAGACGATGGGGGCATCAAAAATCACTTCAGTTTAAGTCGCTTCATGTGAAACACTTAGGCCTAGCCTGCAATAGTCGCAGGTTTCCTGAAGGCTGGGCATGTTAGTTTCTAATAACCAAAACGTCAAGTGCAATTCTCTTCTTAGACTAATAGCTCTAATATCCCTTTCTTCGAATTTTTTGCTTCGTGGGAGGAATTCTTACTTGCGGAAACCCTGAAATAAAGATATTATCGGACGTTCTCGAAATGTTAGTTTGCCGTAATGCTCGTTTGTGCTTTGCTCAGAAGTTTTAAACTCTCGCTCGAAAAAAATCTTCAAGCAAGGCGCTATGTTTGTACAAACTTGGAGGAGTTTGCTCATGCTCAACAAAATGAGGTTAGTTCTAGCGCTCGGAATCGTAATTCTATTGGCCCCAATGGCATCTGCTGCAATTGTTGCAGATTACACAAATTCCTACACAATCGATGAGGTAATGGCTGGGGGAGGGCTCGTTGTCGGCGATAAGCTCTTTGATAGTTTTCGCGTAACGACAACCAGTACCCAGGGAACCATTGCCCCGGGTTCAGATGCCATCAAAGTCACCGGTGTAATAGTGGAAGGAGATTACGGGCTGCGGTTTAATGGACCGTGGTCAGCCGCGGCTGGACAATTGGCCGACTCGACAATCAAATTCAGGGTTTCGATTACTGAACCATATCTCTCCCAGGGACATCTAATTAAAGATAACGGTTTGTTCATGACTGCCTTCGGCGCCTCTCCGACCTTGGACAACGGAATGGTTTCGATTTCTGAAAATGTTTATGCTACTGACCCGGATGCGGGCTTTAACCAGCCCGTTGCCAATAAGTTAGTCTACTACATTTCCGATCAGAACAACGACCTCTTCGACGAGAAAGATTTTTATGATTTCGTGCAGGGCCAGCCAGTTGCTCTGCCGGAGATTTGGGTTGTCAAAGATGTTGTTGCCAATGGCGGTCTTCCCGATGGGGTGGGTGTGGCTCATGTCAGTGAATTTTTCCAGACATTCAGCCAGGTTCCCGAGCCGACTACGATAGGTCTGCTTTGCCTTGGAAGTACATTTATTTTCGCCAAACAGAAATTGAAAAAAACGTAAATAACCCTCCTTTTCAAATAGATTAGTTTTACCGAAGGCCCCGTAAAAGTTTGCGGGGCCTTTGACTGCGCCCACCAATTCGTGTAGTTTTCTACGTTAATGACTGCAGGTTTAGCCCAACTCGATATTTATAAGACGGCCATACCCATGAGGTCTTTCGAGCACGCAGCTGCTTCGAGGAGCCTGGCCGAAGCGGTTGTCGTCAAACTCACGCTCTCTGACGGCCGTGTTGGGTGGGGCGAGACTCTTCCGCGGCAGTACGTTACCGGCGAGTCTACAGAAAGTGTCATTACCGATCTTAGCGAAACAATTTGGCCTGCGATAAGGGACATTCCGTTCACCCCTGCACATTTCGCACAGGCAATGCAGGGCATATCAGGTCAGGGAAATTGTATTAATGCAGCCTGCTGTGCGATGGATTTGGCAGGGGTGAATTGTCTGTTCGACGAAATGGGACAGATTGACTATGAATTCCTTTCAATAATATCAGGAAGGGCCAGGCTTCGTGGCGAGATAGATTCAAAGGTGTCCGGTGTTTTGGGAACGTCAAATCCTGATAAGACAGCCAGGCAGCTCAGATTAATGAGGCTGTTTGGCCTGAGAGATTTCAAACTCAAACTTGGCCTTGGTAGTGATGTCGATTACCACAACCTGCGAGCAGTTCATCGTCAGATAGGCAAGGGCGTCGTAGCTGGGAAATATACCTTCCGCGTCGATGTCAATGGCGGTTGGGATGCAGATACCACCCCAGAGCGAATCGCGGAGTTGGCGGACTATGGAGTTTGTCTGGTAGAACAGCCGGTGTATTGCTCACCGGGAGAGCTGGTGGATCTTTCCCGAAAATGCGGCCTTCCATTGATGGCTGATGAGTCACTTTTGACAGGCGATGATGCGGCAGTTCTTTCTCAACATCCAAAAAACGTCTGGTGGAATATTCGGCTGAGCAAAAATGGCGGTTTCCTGCGTTCACTGGCCATTGCCATAGAAGCGCACAATCACGGTGTTCAGTTTGTTCTCGGCTGCATGGTTGGAGAAAGCGGAATACTCTCGACAGCCCAGAGGCGTTTTTTGCAGATGTCACCTGTTCCGCGTTTCGTCGAAGGAAATTTTGGAAGGTTGCTGCTTAGAGACGATTTGACCAAAAAGTCACCGATGTTTGGCTACGCCGGCCGGTTGAAAACGCCAAAGGGGTCCGGTTTTGGTTTCAAGATAGATGAGCTGAAGTTGGAAATATATGGCGATTTAGTATTGACTCTTACCTAGACCTTTAAAGGGGGATCAATGTCCGACGAAAGCATTCGAGCGTATCTCAAGCTTACCTTGGCACAGGGTGTTGGCGCAATTACGTTTCACCGCATCGTTGAAGCTTTTAGTAGCGTAGAGGCTGCTGCCTGTGCTCCGGTAAAACAGTTGCTAAGGGTCCAGGGCGTTGGCGATAAGACAGCCCAGGCGATTACATCTGTTACTGAAGATCAGATTGACGATGAAATTGCGGAGGCCCGAAAGCTCGGTGCCGAGATAATATGTGACTGCGACGAATCCTATCCAGCTGCGCTCAAGACTATCTACGGCCGGCCGCCGTTACTGTATGTGAGGGGCAAGCTCGAGCCAACTGACGCCGTTGCACTTGGCGTTGTCGGTTCACGCCGCTGCACGCATTATGGTCTGGAGCAGGGGCAAAGATTTGGCGAGCTTTTGGGCAGGGCGGGCTTTACGGTAGTTTCCGGTGGGGCGCGTGGTATAGACACTGCTGCACATCGCGGGGCTCTCTCAGCTGGCGGAAGGACGATTGCTGTTATGGGGTGCGGACTTTGCCATTCCTATCCATCCGAGAACGAAAAACTTTTTGAGCAGATTTGCAGCGATGACAATGGGGCGGTCATTTCGGAGTTTCCGATGCGGACAGCTGTGCTGGCGGGCAACTTTCCGACGCGTAACAGGATTATCTCCGGGCTTTCGCTTGGCGTTTTGATTGTCGAAGCTGCCAAGCGTAGCGGGGCCCTGATAACCGCAACAGAGGCTGCTGAGCATGGCAGGGAGGTATTCGCTATCCCCGGGAGGGTAGATTCGCCCCTCAGTGCGGGCAGTAACGAACTTATCCGTGATGGAGCGATACTTACTCAAAACCTTGAAGACATTCTCGAACATCTCGGCCAGGTGGGGGTGAAGATGACGGAAGAGGAGCAATCCGGTGAAGATGTTTTGCCAGCCGGCCTGAATGAACTGGAGCAAAGGATTATCGACGCTCTTAAGGAAAACCCTTTAAGCGTTGACGAAATTGTCCGTCAGTGCAGCCTGGACAGCGGGAAGGTTGCATCGACTATGACAATGCTCGTACTTAAAGGCGCAGTAACACAGCAGCCGGGGAATGTCTTTGCCAGGAAAAGCCTTCCAAACGCAGCAGATTAGAATTGATGCAGGAAACGGATGTCCGATTCGTAGAGGTAGCGGATGTCAGGAATTTGATGGCGAACCATTACCATTCGCTCGATGCCCACACCGAAGGCGAAGCCGGTGTATTTCTCGCTATCGTAGCCGACAGCTTCCAGCACGTGGGGGTCAACCATTCCACAGCCAGCCAATTCCATCCAGTCCTCGTGACCGTCGGCATATTTGAACCATACATCGAGTTCCGCTGACGGCTCGGTGAACGGGAAGAAACTTGGCCGCAAGCGCGATTTTACCTCGTTGCCAAAGTATGCCTTGCAGAATTGGTCCAGGCAGGTCTTGAGATCAGCCATGGTGACGTTCTCGTCGACGTAGAGGCCTTCGACCTGGTGAAACATGAAGCTGTGCGTAGCGTCGACTGTGTCTGGCCTATATACGCGGCCGGGTGCGATAATCCGTATGGGCGGTTCCTGCGACTCCATCACGCGAATCTGGACGGTCGAAGTCTGCGAACGCAGCATCGTGTCTTTGTCGATGTAGAAGTTGTCCAGGGGGTCGCGGGCTGGGTGGTGGTCAGGAATATTGAGCGACTCGAAGTTATGCTTCTCGTCCTCGACTTCCGGCCCGTATTCGACATCGAAGCCCATTTTTCCGAAGATATCACAAATATCGTTTATTGTCTGCGTGATAACATGGAGGTGGCCGATCTTTGGGCGTCGGCCCGGCAGGGTGATATCTACCTTGGGCCCGGCAGCTTTAGCAGGTTCGGCGACCTTGTCTTTGATGGAATCGAACTTGCCCTGGAGAAGATTCTTGAGTTGGTTAGCGGTCTTGCCGTAGGCGGGCTTTTGCTCTTTGGGAACATCCTTGAGTTTCTGCATAGCCGCCTTGACGGCACCTTTAGTGCCTAGGTATTTAATTCGCCACGATTCAAGCGAATCCGGCGAATCGGCGGCCTCAAGCTCTTCCAGAGCCTGTGACTTGAGTTGTTCCAGCTCTTCCAGAGACATTGTTTTTTAGTCGTGCTTTATTCCGAAGGAATATGCTTCTTCGCAACTTCGACGATTTGGTCAAACGCGGCCGGGTCTGCTATTGCAATTTCGCTGAGCATCTTGCGGTTGATTGCGACATCGGCCTGGGTAAGCCCAAAGATAAATTGGCTGTATCTGATGCCTCTCTGCTGACAGGCTGCGCTCAATCTGGTAATCCAGAGGCGGCGGAATTCTCTTTTGCGTCTTTTGCGGTCTCTTGTTGCGTTTACGCCTGCACGGATTACAGTCTGGATAGCCAATCTGTAACGGCGTGAACTTGCCCCATGTGCACCGCGGGCTGCCTTGAGGACTCTTTTGTGCTTTTGATGACGTGCTGCACCCTTTTTAACGCGTGGCATCTTACTGCTCCTTCAATTTCGGCTGACGGACTCCCGATAAGCGGGATGTTTCGCAAGGCGGCAAAAAAAAATCTGCACGGCCTATCGTCCCAATGGACTCCCGTCTGAACCTTTTCTTTATGATCAACTACAAGCCAAGCATACGCTTGATCTGCTTGCCAATACCTTTAGATACAACTGAATCGTTGCGGAAGTTGCGAATCTGCTTTGGTGACTTCTTGCTTTTAAGGTGGCCTGAACCTGTTTTGTGACGCGTGATCTTGCCGCGGCCTGTCACCTTTACTCGCTTAGCGATAGATTTATTTGTCTTCATTTTGGGCATAAGTAAACCTCATCTGCCTTGAGTTTCATAAAGTCGGGATATTGTAGCAATAAAGTATGGTGTGTAAAGGGTGTTGAGAAAAAAGTTTCCACGGAATTTGAGCAAATTTCCCCAAAAGTGCATTAAATGCCGAATTTTGCCAAAAAAACAAATACGGCGCCTGTTAGTCTAAAGTTGCAGAACTTCGTAACAGACGCCGATGATGAGTCTTATAAGCTATATTGAATAGAAGTCGTACCGCCAAATTTTAAAAGGAGCTTAGCCTTTCGGCATTGGTATCAAGGCCATTGTGATTCTTCGGCCTTCAAACTTCACCTGTTGAGCCACCTTGCCAACCTCCTGGAGTTCTTCCTGGATTTGTCCAAAAATCCTTCTACCTTCATCGATGTGGGCAAGCTCTCTGCCACGGAATCGCAGTGTAAACTGGACCCTGTCTCCTCTTTCGAGGAATTCCCTTGCGTGGTTGATCTTGATACCAAGGTCATGCTCACCGATTTTGGGTGTCTTGATGCGGATTTCCTTCAGTTCGGTCTCATGTCGGTGGGCTTTTGCCTTTTGTTCTTTCTTCTTCTGGGCATATTTCCACTTGCCATAATCCATGATCCTGCAGACTGGCGGGCGGGATTGGGGCGCGACTTCGACAAGGTCGAGATCGATATCCTGAGCTCTTGAAATTGCTTCTCTGACGTCGACTATTCCTACTTGTTCATTGTTCTCATCGATCAGACGTATTGGGGAAATACGGATCTGTGAGTTGCAGCGTAAATTTGTAGAC
Organism: uncultured Planctomycetaceae bacterium; assembly: GCA_964401835.1. Taxonomy (GTDB): domain Bacteria; phylum Planctomycetota; class Phycisphaerae; order SM23-33; family SM23-33; genus CAYNZP01. Next base: position 208,500 of record CAYNZP010000002.1, on the reverse strand, counting down.
GAAATGGTTAATTCTCCTTATTGCTAAAAAATGTCGGTTAGAAACAAAGTCCACCTTAGGACACATTCGAAACCAGACGATATCAATCTAAGCCAACTAAATCTACCTCATATAAATAATATCACAAAATCAGGATATTTCAGCCTCATTTGGGACTAAACTTTGCTGCCCCTTGGAGGAAATCTCCTGATTCAAAGCACTTATGAATTCTTCTATTTTCATGGCTCCGAGGTCGCCTTCTTTTCTGGCCCGCGGTGCGACAGTTCCCGATTCGGCCTCTCTTGCACCAACAATAGCCATATACGGAACCTTCTGGATTGTGGCCTTTCGGATTTTCGCACCAATCTTTTCTGGCGAGTTATCCAGTTCTGTCCGAATGCCGGCCAAGAGGAGCTTTTCGTTTATTTCCTTGGCGTAATCTTCGAATTTTTCGCTTACCGGAAGGACAGCTACCTGGGTAGGGCTTAGCCACAGCGGAAACGCCCCAGCGAAGTGCTCGATAAGAATGCCTATAAACCTTTCCATCGAACCGAAAGGTGCGCGATGGATCATAACAGGGCGGTGCGGGGAGTTGTCAGCACCGATGTATTCCAGATCGAACCGTTCGGTCAGATTATAGTCGACCTGAATGGTTCCCAGCTGCCATTCCCTTCCGATGCAGTCCTTGACAACGAAGTCGATTTTCGGACCGTAGAAGGCCGCCTCGCCTTTTTCCTCGGTATAGTTCATGCCGAGTCTTTTTACGACGTTTCGAATATTTTCCTCAGCTGCAGCCCAATGATCGGTATCCCCGACGTATTTGTCCTGCCCGTCTTCTCGCAACCCAATTCTTACGCGATAGTCATCCAAGCTGAGGGTCGAAAGGACGGTCTTTGTCAGTTCTACGCACGATTCGATCTCGGCTTCGAGCTGCTCAGGTGTGCAGATTATATGGGCATCATCCTGGGTGAATCCTCGCACCCTGACTAGGCCGTTCAATTCGCCAGACTTTTCCATGCGATAGACGCTGCCGAACTCTGCCAGCCGGACCGGCAGGTCGCGGTAGCTGTGCTGAGTGGTTTTGTAAATCTGCATGTGGTGCGGGCAGTTCATCGGCTTGAGCAGATAGCCCTCTTCGTCGCCCATCTCAATAGGGGGGAACTGCGACTCTTTGTAATAGGGATAATGGCCGCTTGTGCGGTACAGTTCGAGTTTGCCAATATGCGGGCTAACAACCAGTTGATAGCCTCGCTTTGTCAGCTCACTTTGCAGCCATTTCTGCAATTCCATGCGGATGGTTGTGCCTTTTGGCATCCACAGTGGCAGGCCGGGTCCGACTTTTTCATCGATCAGGAATAAACCCAATTGCTTGCCTATTACTCGGTGATCACGCTTCCGGGCTTCTTCGATACGCTCCATGTGCTCGGCGAGTTGGTTCTTGTCGAAGAAAGCAACGCCGTATATTCGGGTTAGCATCGCCTTGGTTTCATCCCCTCGCCAGTAAGCTCCCGCTGATGTTATCAGTTTGAACGCTTTGACCTTTGAGGTATCCGGCAAGTGAGGTCCGCGGCACATGTCCAGAAACTCGCCCTGGCGGTAGAGGCTTACGCTGGTTACGCCTTCATCGCGAACCAGGTCGTCAATCATTTCGTTTTTATACCCTTGGCCAAGCTCATTGAATTTTGCCTTCGCCTCATCTACTGAAAGCTCTATTCGCTCCAGCGGTATTTTTTGAGAGGCGATTTTTTTCATCTCGGCTTCGATCTTTATGAGGTCTTCCGGGCCGATGGGTCGGGGCAGGTCGAAGTCGTAATAGAATCCGTACTGGAAGTCGTCCATCAGGGCGGGTCCGATTGTGTACTTTACCTCAGGTCCCAGAAGATTAACCACCGCCTGGGCCATTACATGAGCGGCTGTATGACGCAGTATCTCCAGGGAAGCTTCGTCCTTGTTAGTGATAATCTTAACTTCGTGCTCGCCTTTATCCATAGAAGTGGAAATGTCTGTCAGCTGTCCGTCAATTTCAGCTGCTACGGCGGCCTTGGCAAGGCGCGGAGAAATTTCCATTGCAACATCCGCGGCACTTACAGGTTTTTCAAATTTCAGATTGTTGCCGTCTGGCAACTTTACCTTAACACCCATCTTTATCCTCTTATCGACCAGAGATAATTAAAAAGCCGGTACACAAAACTCGCTAAAGTTCACAACGCAACCAGATACCGAGTTGTTCGGGAACTGGCATTAACATGTAGTCGTTGTTTGCGTTGTCGTATTTAGCATTTTTTGTATACCGGCTTTTGATAACTTCAGCTAATTATAAGTTAATTCTTCTTCAAGCAAAGGTAAAAAGTTGCCCGGTTTTAGCTATGCCCATCTAATAAGTGCCATATCAGAAGATGCTACCAGGTTGGTATGGCAGGGCATTACCCTGACGGTATAGCCTGTCATGCCGCTTTTACTGCATGGCATAAGGGCAGTATATTTGACGCGATTATCACCTTCGTTTTCTACTTGTTCCATTGGTATGACCTGGCCGTCATCGAGTTGGCCGTCGCCGCCAAGCGGACCGAAGTAGAGTTCGACACGGACATCTTCAGGGCCAAGTCCGCCTAAATCTACCACCGCCTCGACAGTAACATCCTTGCCGACAAAAGCACCGCCTTCACCGTTCATGTTGTCACTAACCGTATCTATTCGGATACCGTCAAATTCATGAAAGACTTTCTGCTTCCACCCGCTTAGTTCTTTTGCACCAGCCATTTCATTTCCAGTGAGTTCGTCACCTCGCTGGGCGGCCTTGGCGTAGGACATTTCAGCATATTGCTTGAGCATTCTGTTTGTGTTGTAAACCGGTGCCAGCTTGCTCATGGCAGCTTTCATCTTGGCAATCCAGCCGCGTGGAAGTTTGTCCGGGCCACGACTGTAAAACAGCGGGACGGTTTCTTTTTCTAATGTGTCATAAATCGCCTGCGATTCCACTGCATTTTGATAATCTATGTCGTCATAGGTTTCACCCGAGCCTATAGCCCAGCCGACGTCTGTCGAGTAACCTTCGGCCCACCAACCATCCAGGATAGAAAGATTCAATCCACCATTGGCGGCAACCTTCATGCCGCTCGTGCCGGATGCTTCCATCGGACGCAGGGGAGTGTTCAGCCAAACGTCCGTGCCCTGAACCAGATAGCGTGCGACGTTAATATCGTAGTCTTCTATGAAAACAAGAGATCTGCGGAACTCTTCTTTTCGGGCTGTGTGTATAAATTTCCTGATAAGGTCCTTGCCGGGGTTGTCCCTTGGATGAGCCTTTCCAGCAAAGATGATCTGTACCGGCTTGTCGGGATTGTTAAGTAATTTGCTCAGGCGGTCGAGATCGGAAAGGATCAGACTCGCACGCTTGTATGTAGCAAACCTTCTGGCAAAAACAATAGTCAGTGCTTCAGGATCAAGAATTTCGCTCGCAGCAGCTATCTCGGCAGATCCGGCGCCGCGTTTTGCTAACTGGGCACTAAGTCTTTCACGGCAAAACGAAACGAGACGTTCTTTTCGCCTTTCATGGGTACGCCACAGTTCGGTATCAGGAATATTTTCTACTGTTTTCCAGATAGCCATATCCGCGGGTTTTTCAGTCCAACCCGGGCCGAGGTAGCGGTCATATAGTGATGCAAGGTCGTTGCTTATCCAGCTTCTCGTGTGAATTCCATTGGTAATGTGCTGGATTGGAACTTCGTCAACGGGGATGCCCGGCCAGATTCCCGTCCAAAGAGTTCGGCTGACCTGACCGTGCAGTTCACTTACGCCATTGCGATAGGTGCTCATTCGCGTTGCAAGCACTGTCAGGCTCATTGGCTCTTCTTTGCTCTTGGGGTCCTGTCGGCCTTGGGCTAGGAAATCTTCCCTGCTGATACCGAGCTGATGCCAGTATTTATCGAAGTATTTATCAATCAGCCACGGTTCGAACGCGTCGTGGCCGGCCGGGACAGGTGTATGGGTCGTAAATACGTTTGATGCGGCAACCGCTTCTCTTGCCTCGGCGAAGGATACGCCCGTTTCAGCCATCAGCATACGGATTCGTTCGAGAGACAGGAATGCGGCGTGGCCTTCGTTCATATGGAAGGCTTTTGGATTAATCCCCACGGCCCTAAGAGCCCGAACTCCACCAATGCCAAGTACAATTTCCTGACGTATGCGCATTTCCTGGTCGCCGCCGTAAAGCTGGGCAGTAATTTGTCGATGCTCAGGAGAATTGCCCGCGATATTTGTATCAAGCAGAAAAAGTTTAACTCTTCCGACCCGTGCCAGCCATACCTGGACTAAGACAGGTTTTTCGGGCATTTCTATTTCAACAGTAACCGGATTGCCGTCTTCTGAACGAAGAAGCTCGACGGGCATATTGTGGAAGTCGTTCCTCGGGAACAGCTCAAGCTGCCAGCCGTCAGCGTTCAAACGCTGGCGGAAGTATCCCTGTTGGTAGAGCAGACCGACACCTACCAGCGGTATCCCCAACTCCGAAGCACTCTTCAAGTGGTCGCCAGCGAGGACGCCAAGGCCGCCCGAGTAAATCGGCAGGGACTCCGTTATTCCGAATTCCGCACAGAAATACGCAACCTGGGGTTGTCTGTCTCCGCCGTAAGTTTGGCTCCACCAGCCGGGCTTGCTTAGATAATCCTGCAGCTCAGCGTATGCCCGTTTGAGATGTGCCATGAACCCCTCGTCATTGGCAGCTGCAATAAGCTTCTGCTGGTCGATGTTTCCCAGCATCGCCACGGGGTTGTGGTATGAGTCTTCCCAGCCTTGTGAATCGAGGCGGCGAAACAGATCTCGTATCGAGCCCTGCCAGGTCCAAAACAGGTTATGAGCCAACTCCAGCAGAGGCTTGAGCGGTTCGGGCAATGATGGTTGAACGGTAAAAGTTCTTAGAGGTCGCATACAATCCCTGAAACTTATCTAGTTGAATAAAATCTGCCTTTAATCCAATCGCTCCTTCAATAAAAAAACGATCAAATTCACATATTTAGATTAATCGGCTATACGGAGGCAAAACCTTATGACAACAAGCACATATATTTACATTAAAAGGCCTTGGCAGACCAAATATTAAAACTCAATTTTAATAATATGCTCCAATATAGCTGATGGCAATATTTCCTGGCTTTTGATTCAAAATGCTGCCTCGGAAAATGGTTAAAGCCCCAATCGCAGGCGTAAAATGATAATGAGAGGAAAAAAAGCGGATTTTTCGAATAAAAAGCATAAAGCTGAAAAAAGCCAAACTTGCGGAAGCCTCAGCTGTCTTACCCTTTAGGAATACAAAAGATGCGCAGGAGAAGGAAACATATTGGATACCCGTTGATTTCACGACGGGCCAGGTCCAGACCAAGGCGGGCGTCTGTTCCGCACAGGTTCAAATGGCGGGAGGAAGTGGTAACTTCTGCAATAAAGAGAAATAATAAAAGAGAAGATTTTCCCCAAAAAGGGGATAATGATAAATGAACTTATGGCCGACTATTGGAATATATTAAGTGGACACAGAAGATAAGCATATGAAAGCAAAACTCTTAATTCTTGTAATAGCTTCGGTTTTTGCTGTTTCGCTGGCAAACGCCCAGGTTGCCCGTACCCAGAGTGGCCAGGTTTTGGATTCCAGTTTTCTGGTCGGTAGCGGGGGTTTTAACAGCGCGGTTAGTTCCCGGAGGGGGGTTAATGCCCAACTTTACGTTAACGGGCAGGTGACAGGATTGGCCAGATTTCAGGGCGATGTCGGCTATTTTCCAGCAAATCAGCTCCGACTGGATTTGCCCTCGGCTGGGCTAAGCGATTTCAGGCAGTCGTCCGTCGGCATCCAGCAGATAATGACAGGCCAACCTTATAGGACATCGGTTTATCTTGACAGATCAAGCACAATTCTTGGAACCAGGGCTATCGCTGGTGGTTTTGCGATTCCAGGTTCGAGCGTTCCTAAAAGAAGCACGATATCAGCGACCCAGGCCCAAGGCCTGTATAAAAGCGCCGTGGCGAATTATAGCTCACTTATCGAACTGCCGCCGACCCAGGGTGTCTTAGCCAGTCCGTTGATAAAATCCTCGTTGCCCGAACCGGTAAAATTTGAGTCTTCGATTAGATCCAGGCCGACAATCACCAGGCCACAAGCAGCGTCATTCTTCTCGGTACTTAAAGAAGAAAATCGCGAAGGTCTGGCACGCGAGTTGTACGAAGTAGCTCAGGAAGAACAAAGTCTGGATCGTGGCTTGAAGGCAGGGGTAGAAGCACAGGCTCATCAGGACTTTGCGGTCATCGCTTCTGATCGAGATCGGAAACTAAGAAAGCAAAAAGAAGAGAAGATGACCCAAGACCTTGTGCCTATCCCAGATCAATCCTTGCCCGAAACTCAGATGCCCGAGTCAAACCAGGACGTTTTTTTTGACATCCTTACGAACCTGCAAAAGCAACGGGAAGAATCCAAGGCTACCGTCGTTGAACTTGAGCCCCGCCAGCCTGTCATCGCTCCGGTCCAGGAAGAAATGGAAATACAAGCTCCTGATACCCCGCAGGAGGCCGGTGAAGAAACAGTTGATATTACACAACTTGTAACACTGTCGCCTGATGATGTAGTGTTGATACGCGGCCTTGCAGGTATGAGTCCTGATGCGTTCAATCGGAAAATGGCTGAAGGGGAAAGACTTTTGAAGCAGGGCAAATTTTACGATGCGGCAAATACATATGAATTGGCCGTGATGCTGAATAATAAAAATCCACTGGCGAGGGTTGGGCTTGCATTTGCACTTTTCTCTGCCGGGGAACCGCTGACCGCAGCCATGCACGCCAGAACTGCGTTTCGTCTGTTTCCTCCGCTTATGGAAACCCGGTTTGATGTTAATAAGCTTCTGAGTAAGGAAATCTATAAGGCAAGGATGTCAATGGTTGTCGAGCGGATGAAAACGCAAGAGGGGGCAATAAAACCGGAAATGGCCTTCCTGGCCGCTTTCATGAGCTTCAATGCGGAAGATTTCACCCAAGCGAGGGAATATGCCGAAACCCTCATGAAGACCGAAACGGACGATAAGATATTCCGTGCATATTCAAGATTTATTCTTGAGGGCAAACGGCCCAATGGTGACGACGTCAAGGAAGGCGCAGCTGAATAATCCCCTGGTTGCAGCCTTGTTGTGTCGGCGTTTTATTTAATCCCCGTTGTTTTTAATCAGGCGGTTGAACTTTTCCAGCATGTCGTTGAGTTGATTTAAAGACCAGGCAATATAAGCGCCACTGTGAGCGGGTTTGCCGCGGCGCTCCTTGTAAAGTCCCTCGTGTATATAATTGAGGAACTCACCAATTTCCTTAATACTAAGCTTTTCGACATTCCCGCCCCATTCAACCAAATTGTTAAACCTGTTACGGTGCTTGCGTGAGTTTTTGTATTGATATGCTGTCAAAAAAGATCCCGGAAGAAGGCTTATTTGCAGTCCTTTAAGTGCCATTACTATTGGCTCATAATTGATATCCTCGGAAAGAGCGAGGAACTTGAATTGTTGAACATACCTTCCGCTCACCCTTGCCGGGCTTATCGGGGGATATGCCTCATCGGCATCGGTACTCCGTCGCATTGAGATGTCCGAAAACATCATGCGGGGTGTCGGGGCAATAGAGATGATCTCATCCGACATCAATCTTTTTATTATCAACTTTCCATCTAGATTGACTGTCGGCGCACCGGCTATAGCAAAGAGACACTTTAGTACTGACAAGGGTAGTAGGCGGTCACGGTCTGGTTTTCTGTGCTGGCTACGTACCTGGAGCGAGAGATGAATACTGTGTGGTGCTATTTTGTAAAATTGCCTGGTTTCCTGAATGAATTGGTTTATCACCCAGGGGTCGCTTGTGAGAGGCTTGGAGAGATTCGCTTCGATAGAGAGGTTGCCTAACGCCAACTCAAAAAAGCCCCTGCGGGGTCTTCCGGCCACTTTTTCATGATGGTCATCAATATGGCCGCCCAATTTCCATGTCAGGATATCCAGTCCGAAGTCAGAAAAAAATAAGAAACTGTCATAAGAACGATCTCTAAGAACCTCTCCCTTAGGATCGTCAATCACCGAGTGGCCGATATTGGAAAATTCCACTTCAGCTCCCATGGGAATAAAACCACCATCGGAATGAGAGCGTATGAATTCAATCTGGCGTTTGGCTGATTGATAATTATAAAGTGAATCCGCGGCAATAATCGCGCAGCGGACAAAATCAACCAGGTGGTCTTTCCCGAAAACGAGATCTGACATGCAATCGGTTACCACAGCATTGAGATTGCGCGTTGAATTAATTATCCGCAGTGCTGCCAGAGAGCTGATCGCTCGATCGTAATAACTGCCGTCTGACATTATGTGGTCAATTTCATATCGAAAATCTTTTCTTATGCGGTCTTCGATTTGATTAAAAACTACCTGTCTGACGACCATGTCGAGGTAGTTTGGTGCCAAAGCGCTTGCCTCGGGGTCCTTGAGTATCCTGGTAAAGTCACGGATTGGTTTTTCTTTTAAAGAGTGCTTAATGGCATAATCACTGATTCCACCGGATTCGAAATGCACTCGGACAAGATCTCGGATTTTGTCGCCTCTGAGTTCGCCGACAGCTCTGCGGGCCAGCGCTTCACCTGTTTTCAGTTTTTCCTTTTCGGTCTCTTTGAGGGCTTCGTCGATTTTTTCTTCCAACAGGATTTCCTGCTTCAGGTGATCGTTGAATTCGTATCCGAATGAGTGTTCCAATTGTTTGATATTTCCGACAAAAGCGACGGCAGGCTCGGAGCCCTCCTTGGTTTGGACTTCCACTGTGCGTTTTGAATAATTCTTGCCTTCATATTTTCTCAGCAAGGCCATGCACTCTTGGGGAAGCTGGCCAATGAGAAATCCCCTGATTCTCCCTTGAGGATCGGGTACGGCGTATTGGTATGTATTATCCGGACTTATCTTTATGAAATTATCGAGAATCGCCTTTCGGGGATAATAAGCTGCTACGTCGTCTGCTTCTTTGGCTCGGCTGACCAGACGCTTGCCAAGAACCGCCCGGAATACAGAGGGGTTCATGAGCGTGCCATATACGAATAGATTGAACGGCTTTTGTTGCGGCATATTCCTGCTATTAATGTTTTATCGAAAAAAAGTGGGGCATCGCAGCTGAAACGGCTTCATCGTTAAGTAAATTCGCTAAGTTAATTAAATATACCATGCCGGGGGACTTTCCGGCCATCCTTTCGATTATCGTCAAATTATCTGTCAGGGCCGAAGTAGAATTAGCTTCGACGTTGCCAGAGATAATGTCAAAGAAGGTTTTTGGCTCGGGCAGAGTGAGGAAATGGACCTTATCAAGCTTTGCTTTTTCCTTGGCAAGATTGACTGCCTTGTGCAAGCCGCCAACTTCGTCAATCAGCCCGTTTTCTGACGCTTGTCTGCCGGTGAAAATCCTTCCCTGAGTTACAGAGTTGATATCCTTGACGTGATCGGCCCTAGATTCGGACACTCTTTCAACGAACATGTCATAGGTGGTCTCGGCGTGCTTGCGGATCACGTCCATCTCTCGCTGGCTCCATGGCCTGCTCAGGAAAAGCCCCGCGTTACGTCCGCGTGTTATCTCATGAGTCGAAATCCCAGCCTTTTTCATCAAGCCGGTAAATGAGAGTTTGCCGCTGATAACTCCGACCGAGCCGACTATCGCCGAGTCGTCCGCTACGATTGTGTCGGCACCTATGGCAATGTAGTAACCGCCGCTTGCACCCATCTGGGCTATGCTGGCAATTACGGGTTTTTGCTGGGCGCATTTTTTTGCAGCCTGATATATGAGCTCGCTGGCCAAGGCTGAACCGCCGGGTGAGTTCACGCGGAAAATCACTGCCTTGATTCGATCGTCTTTCCTGACTCGCTCGAAACATTCAGTCAGGGTTTTGGCGCCAACCATCTTTTGTCCGAAAATTCCTTCTCCGCTTGGTCCCGGCACTATAAGGCCATCGGCGTGAATTATGGCGATGGTAGAGTTGCGGACTTTTGTTTTCTTATCGCCTCCCATGACGGCAGAGAAAAAGCTGAACGGGCTTGATGTGTTGAGATGCCTTGGCGACTTTTTGCCGTAATTGGCATGCCATTTCATTTCGCCATGGCTGTCATCTGTTGAATCGCTTATCTCTTTTTGCCAATCAAGTTTGGTAATGAGTTTGTCGACCAGTTTGGCCTTTTTACCAGCCGCTGCGCTGAGCGGGCCGGAATCAATAGCTTTTTGGACCTTTGCAATTTTCAAACCCCTTTGTTTGGCAATCTGGTTGCAAAGTTGGTAGTAAAGGTCATCCAATATTTTTTCGTATTCATAGAGCATTTCCTGCGAGGGGCCTTTGCGGGCGTATGGCTCCGATGCTCCCTTGTATCGGCCGACCTGAACCATCTGCGGTTCGATACCCAGTAAATCAAGAGTACCTCGGAAAAAAGTCAATTCAGCCCCAAGTCCAACAAGCATCAATGTGCCAGCCGGTTCCATCGCGATCTCTTCCCCGGCTGATGCGACCAGGTATTGACCGGCACTGGCGGATGATAAATAGGTATGAACCGGCTTTTCCGCATTAAGGCGTGTTACCGCCTCGGCAAGTTCCTGGGCCTGCGCCCAATTGATATTCAATGAGTCAATTTCCAATGCGACTATGCCGACATTTTTATCCTTTCTGGCCTTGGATAACCGAAGAAGGACATCTTTGAGTGTCAACTGGCCGGGAGTATTTGCGAAAAACGAAAAGCCGGGCGGTCCTTCCAGAATTATGCCCGCGAGCCTGATGTGGGCTATTTTAAGAATCTTTTTCGCATCGGCTTGGTCGACACTCTGGGACGTTGACTGAGATGCCGCCTCAGAGGCTGGTTGGGTCGCAGGTTCCGTTGCCGGCGCTGAAGCAGGCTGAGTTGTAGCTGAGAAACTCGAAGAAATGCAAATCGTCAATATAAGTGAAATTGCGAGCAGCTTTTTTGTGAAATTAAGGTTGTTCATTTTTCTCTCCGGGGCAAATAGCCTTCTGCAGTGTCCACCCATGGTTTATTATCATCGTATTGTATCGTTTGTTATGCGACAGGGCAAAATATAGAATAAAGATTCGATGCCAAGGAATAATAAATCAGAACCGATGCCCGTGAAGTACTGGTCGTTTGCGGGACTGATGCTTACATACTGGTGCAATGCCAGTTGTGCATCGTGCTATCTTAATTGCAGCCCGTCTTGCAAGGATGAACTCTCTGTCGAACAAGCCCTGGAAATCTGGCGAGGACTTATTGAAGCGAGTCCTCATGGTTGCAGGGTTCATCTGACCGGTGGCGAGCCATTTGGTAATTGGCCTAAGCTGCTAGAAATCTGCCGAAGAGCGAAGGCCCAGGGGCTCGGGCCGCTGGTGAAGGTCGAGACTAATGCATTTTGGGCTACGGATGCAGAAACGCTCGCGGACCGCATAAAGGCCCTTGATGAGGCTGGGATGGAAAAGTTCGGTATCTCAGCCGACCCCTACCATCAACAATTCGTTCCAATCGAGCATTGCCGGCTGGCTGCAAAAATAGCCCAGGATATTCTCGGTCCAGACCGTGTTCAGGTCCGATGGATGGATTGGCTGAAAGATGGATTTGATACAGCTGATTTGAGCGATTCTGAAAGGGCAGATTTGTTCATGCAATATGCCTGCCAGGGTCGCGATAGAATGAATGGCAGGGCAGCGGAGTTGATTGCGGCACATTTGCTCCAAAAACCGGCAACCGCCTTTAAAAATAATCCATGTGAGAGGGCGCTTCTAAGATCAAAACATGTGCACATTGGGCCAGATGGCGTCATTATGCCGGGTACCTGCGCAGGAATTATTTTAGGTAAGGCAAAAAAACAAAAAGAAATTGCAGAAATTTGGAAGGATTTGGATAAAACTCATGGGAAGAGGTTTATTGTGGGCACATTAAGTAATATAGGGCCTCTTGGCCTGCTAACTCATGCTAAAAAAGGCGGTTATGTAGAAAAAAAAGGTTATGCAAGTAAGTGCCATCTCTGCTGGGACATGCGACGGCATTTTTCCCGGGAAGGATATTATTTGGATGAACTTGGCCCGGTGGGGCTATATGACTATAAAAAAAAGAGTTAAAGCCAACCATTTAACAAGCCGAAGCGTAGAATATATTAGAAGTTTATTTTTTTACATGTTGACGTGAATCATGCGGTGAAGTATCTTTCCGCAACCTTTCTTTTGGCTGTGTAAGCAGTTCTGACAGGTTAAGCCGACAAACATTTCTGAGGCTTGAATGAAAAATGGCTGAAAAGCCGAAAAATAGTACTGCTTCAGTTTCGATGGACACGGAACTGGGAAAGCTGGTTATAGAGCAAGGCCTTGCTACACCAAGTGAGGTCGAGCAATGTCTTAATGTCAAAGCCCAAGCCGAAGACCCCAATCAGCAGAGCCTGGCACAGATACTCATCACGAATAAAATTGTTACTGCTAGGCAAATAGACCGGGTAAAAGAAAAGATATTGGAGGTCAGCAAGGGCCAGCAGATACCCGGTTATAAAATCATTTCCAAACTCGGCAGCGGAGCGATGGCAACAGTCTTCAAAGCGAAACAATTGAGCCTGGACAGGTACGTAGCCATCAAGGTATTGCCCCGGAGACTCTCGGAAAACGCTGAATATGTTGAAAGGTTCTATAAGGAAGGGAAAGCAGCTGCGAAACTTAATCACACCGGAATCGTTCAGGCTTTTGATGTGGGTGAGGCTGGTGGGTATCACTACTTCGTAATGGAATATGTTAAAGGGCACACCCTCTATGACGAGATTGCCGGGGGTAAGGTGTTTACGGAAAAAGATGCCCTGGATGTCATAGTCCAGATTGCACGAGCGATGGAACACGCGCACGAGCAAGGGCTGATACATCGGGACGTCAAGCCCAAAAACATAATGATGACAGAGGATGGAACCGCCAAGCTGGCGGATATGGGTCTTGCCCGTGAGGCATCGGATGTCGCGGCAGCGGAGGCGGAAGCAGGCCGGGCCTATGGTACACCTTATTACATCAGCCCCGAGCAGATTCGAGGGGAGGTAAACGTTGATTTCCGGGCTGACATCTATTCGCTCGGAGCTACCCTTTACCATATGGTTACCGGAAGAGTTCCATTCGAGGGCCCGACACCAGCAGCGGTGATGCATAAACATCTTAAAGACCCACTTGTTCCGCCTGACCATATCAATACAAAGTTGTCCGCGGGACTTGGCGAAGTTGTTGAAGTTATGATGGCTAAGGATAGAGAGCAACGTTACGATTCTACGACGGATCTGCTGATTGACCTTGAGTCTATCGCAGTTGGCGAATCTCCCCTGATAGCCAGAAAACACATAAACGAAAATGTTCTTCAAGGTCTGGCTGACTTTGAGGAAGAACCAGAAGCACTTCAAGAATCCTCTGCGATAAATCCTGAAACCCTGCCAGTATATTTCATTTTCCTGATTGCGTTGCTCGTAATCAGCATCGTTCTTAATATACTGCTCTTTATCAAGCTGCAGAGCTGAGTAAATATCATCTGGTCCTGTTTGCTTGACAATATCCGTTATGAATCCTACTATTTCTTCGTATAGATTGTTGTTAAGGAGAACCTCGTATGCAGGAACAAACCTCCCGTTTAAATGTATTGGACGAAAAGGATGCGAAAGTCGTCGAGTTTTCTGACAAGAAGATTCTTGACGAGATCAATATCACCCAGATCGGAGACCAGCTAAACTCGCTCATATCGGAAATGGAAGTTCCGAAGCTTGTGCTGGATTTCGCTTCCGTTTCGCACATGTCCAGTAGTGCTCTTGGTATGCTGATAACGCTTCATAAGCGAGTCCGTGAGAAAAACGGCAAAATGAGGCTTTGCAATATTGGCCCAAGCATTTATGAGATTTTTGTTATTACGAGATTGAATGAAATTTTCCAGATTTCAGAATCGCGTAGTAAAGCGTTGGAGTCTTTGAGTTGATAAAACGGGGGCGCGTCAGTTAAAAATTGTCCACCAAGATTGTAATACAATCTGATCTTGAGAAAGTGAGTCAACTTGAGGACTGTCTCCTCAGGGAAGTTGTTGACCATGGTTTCAATGAGGGAGCGGTATTTGCAATAAAGCTTGCTCTCGAAGAAGGCCTCATGAATGCTCTAAAACACGGCAATGGTGGCGATAATTCGAAGAAAATCGAAGTAGTTTATGAGATAAATCGAAAAAAAGCCGAATTTACCATCAAGGACGAGGGGTGCGGGTTTAATCCCTGTTGTGTTCCAGACCCTACTAAGGACGAAAACCTCGAAAAGCCAACGGGCCGCGGAATTATGCTCATGCGGGCTTATATGGATGAGGTGGATTATACTCAGGGTGGCAATCAAGTCTACATGGTCAAATTAAATACCTGAAAGGTCTTATCATGGCCGAGAGCCAAAGCAGGCCGTTGAATATTGAGCATCAAATTGTCGAAGGCGTACCGGTATTGAAAATTTCCGGCTCAGCCGGCATGGCTGGGGTCCAGAAGCTCCGAGAAGGGCTTAATAAGGTCCTTGATTTACAGGCTCCAATAGTCGTCCTGGATGTCAGCGATATGGATTTCATCTCCTCGGCTGGGCTTGCGGAACTTATTAACGCCGAACTGAAGTCAAAGAAACAGGGCGGCATAATCAGGATGGTTTACCCCAAGCCCGCGGTATTGGAAATTTTTGAGACGACGCGTTTGACCAAGGTTATTCCAATTTATTCTTCTCTTGAAGAAGCTATGGAAGGCTGTGATGAATCATAGAAAGTTTCACCTTTTAGAAAAGATTCAGGTTCAATTGATGACGGCAATTGGACTGGCAGTGGTTTATTTCGGTCTTTGGCCCATTTTGCAGCCTTGGGACTCGCAAGGTCCGGTTGCTTTCATTTCTACTGGGTCTATTCAACAGCTAGTTTACTTTGCAACAATCGTTTGGATATTTGCAGCGGTTTTTGGGATTTTGACTGTAAACACCAGACCGGAAGGAGCGTTACTGGCGGTTTTTATTTCTGCTGCTGGCGTATCCTTGCGTTCGCAGCAAATCAGAAGCGTTATATGGGCAAATCATGATGGATTGCCAGGTATGTTCGGCCAAATGATAATCGAAGTTTTGATTTTGGCTTTGGTCCTATTTGTAGCAGCCAACATGATTTTTCTGTTTCGAAGAATTGCCGGATTGTTAAAGCCCGATTTGCAGTGGAAAAGCCCGTTGCCGACAGGGAAAACAGAGA
Organism: uncultured Planctomycetaceae bacterium; assembly: GCA_964401835.1. Taxonomy (GTDB): domain Bacteria; phylum Planctomycetota; class Phycisphaerae; order SM23-33; family SM23-33; genus CAYNZP01. The sequence goes on along the minus strand of CAYNZP010000002.1, from coordinate 193,258 downwards.
AACTGAATTTATTAACTGGATTGCTTTTGGGTGGCCAGGCCGATGTCGATTACGGACAGGAGAAGAACGCCAAAAGCAAAGCCTTGCTTGATATTTTATTTTTTCTGGCAATAACCCTCGGTATTTCTGTGGTAATGTTATTGTTTGTGGTCATGCAGTCACCCCAGCGGGGACAAATAATCTTTGCCTTGTTTGCGAGTTTTCTTGTCGCAGCAATGGTAGCTCATCACAAGTTTCCAACACCGTATATGATCGTGGCCTGGGTTATGCCTGTTTTGGTTGCTGTTGTGTTTTACGCTCTTGCGGCATTGACGGATATTGGAAATCTTCCACAGGGATGGGTCGACGTTCCACTCTATGCTCGCGCCTTACCCGTGGATTGGATTACAGCTGGCGGGGGCGGTTCAATTGTAGGGGTTTGGATAAGTCATCGCATCCGCGAAGCTCACCACTTTGAAAAAATTGAGCAAGAGCAACAAGCTTAAAGTTATCAGCATCAATCGTAATTAATAACTTCTCTTCCCACGCGACGTCGAATGTCGTTTTGCATATCGATGAGAATTCCTCGAAGATGCTTAACCAATTGCTCCGATTTCATTTTCCGGATTTCCTGCTGGCTGATGGGTTTTGCATATTGAACCACTATTTTCCCGGGACCGGGAAGGGCTTTTTGACGAGGCCAGGCTTCGTATGCACCGTCAATTACTACGGGCACTACCCATTTGGCAGCCTTTTGTGCAAGCAGAGCGAAACCGGGAAGAAATTTTCCGATTTTCCCATCATGGGTGCGCGTTCCCTCGGCGAACAGGACAACCTGGCCGCCATTTTTAAGGCGTCGCATCGCCTCTTTTAGTGCTCCCGTGTCAGCAGTGCCGCGTTTGACCGGAAAAGCGTGCACCAAATTCAAGGATGGCCCGAAAATCGGGATGCGGAACAGTGAATCCCTTGCCATGAAATTCACCGGACGACGAAGCGCAAAGCTCATCAAAATCGGGTCGAAGAAACTCTGGTGGTTGCAGATATACACCACGCCCCCCTCGGAGGGTTCATAATGGCGGTTGTAGATACGAATCTTCCAAAACGCGGACATCGTTACCTGGAATATCCGCCTCATGATGCGATAGAAAATTGTCGGCTGCGGAACGCCTCCGTGGAAAGGCCATCCATGAATCCTAGGGTTTGGGAAACTTGGTGGGGCTTTCATAGTTTTGCCTCCACATTCTTTTTTAACTCGACAACGACTTGTTCGATGGTCATTTCCGATGTGTCTATCACTATCGCACCTTCCGGCTTGACCAGCGGTGCCACTGGGCGATTTTTGTCTTTGTGGTCACGGTCAGCGATATCGTTCGAGATTTTTTCAAGCTCGACATCATAACCGGCCGTAGCCATTTCTTCATAACGTCTGCGTGCACGGACTTCGTTGGATGCGTCGAGATAAAATTTTATTTCAGCATCCGGAAAGACCACGGAACCCTGGTCTCTGCCCTCAGATACAAAATCGCCAAGTTGGGCTCCGATTTTGCGCTGAAGATCCACAAGTACTTTTCTGACGGCAACTGAGCGGGCGATGAGGTGAGAATTGTTCGTAACTTCTTCTGTGCGGATATCCTTGCTAACGTCCTGTCCGTCCAGAATTACCCGTACGCCTTTTTTTTCAGGGATTATCTGAATATCTGAGGCACCGACAACTTTGGCGAGAGCGGTTTCGTCTTCTAAATCCACGTTTTCGCGCAGTGCCTTGAGTGTGGCAGCGCGGTATGTCGCTCCAGTGTCGAGGAAAGATATATTTAAAACTTTCGCCAATTCTCGAGCAGCTGTGCTTTTGCCCGAGCCGGCTGGGCCGTCAATAGTGATAATCATGGCGAGAGTTTAGCGAATTAACCGTCGCATGTGTAGTGTCAAAATGTTTCAAGCCATCCTGGCTATTCGAGGGTAGCCGTCTTGCCGTAACTTTGGAGTGTTTTCATGTAATTGGCACGTTCGAAAGCTGCTGGCTCGGGGCATGATTTCTGACTGAGGATGCCTTTAAGCTGACTGAGAGACTCGTATTCTTTACGCTGCATTATTTCAATCAGCCCGTCCTTGATTTCTTTGATGTATTCGATACCGTTTTTTAGCAGGGCCGAACACATCATTGTTACATCTGCGCCAGCCATTATCATTTTCGTGACATCTTCGCTGCTGTGTATCCCGGTTGTCGCTGCGAGTGACGCGTTTATGCGGCCGTGGAGTATGGCTATCCATCTCATGGGCAGGCGGTTTTCATCCGGGCTGGAGAGGATTAAATTCGGGGCAACCTCAAGGTTTTCTATGTCGATATCGGGCTGATAGAAACGGTTAAATAAAACCAACGCGTCAGCCCCCGTTTCATCCAACCGTTGTGCCATGCCGGCCATTGAGCTAAAAAACGGCGATAGCTTCATCGCGACCGGAACGGATGTGACGCTTTTGACGGATTTGAGAGCATCGATATAAACGTCTTCGACCTGTTGGGCTGTGAGTTGTGGGTTGGTCGGGATGTAATAGAGGTTAAGCTCAATCGCGTCCGCACCAGCCTGCTGAATCTGTTTTGCATATTGGGTCCATTGTCCGCAAGAGACTGCGTTCAGTGATGCGATTATCGGAATATCGACAGCTTTTTTGGCCTTGGCTATATGGTCGAGATACTCTTCGGGGCCCAGAGTGTACTGGGGTTCTTGAGGAAAGTATGACAGCGATTCGGCGAAGCGGTCTGCACCATAATGGAGATAATGCTCCAACTCGTCGGCTTCGTGACTGAGTTGTTCGGCGAAAAGCGACCAGAGCACGACAGCAGCGGCGCCAGCATCTTCCATTTGTCTGATATTTTCGATTTCATGACTCAATGGAGACGCAGATGGAACGATGGGGTTCGAGAGAGTGGTCCCCATATACTCTGTAGTAAGATCAGTCATTTTCATTTCCTTTCAAATCAGCGGGTTACAACGGCTACTTCTACATAATAGTATTCCTGGAATTTCTGAGAATCCACGTATTGCCGAAATGCTGGCGTGAATAATATTGGGCCAATTGCACAGGAGGGGGGCTTGTCACCCGCTTTGCCCGGCGTTATAATCAACGATTTACACTTATGGCAAAAAGAGCGGATACAACCTTAACCCGACGAAACGGGCGGAAAAGTGCCAAATCCAATGGCAAGGACAATGGTAAGGCTAAGAGGGGCAATGGCAAGGCCGTCTCTCGAGGTAACGGTAACTCTGCATCATCACGAGAGATAGTCGTTCTGGGAGCCAAGGAGCACAATCTTCGTAATATCAATATCCGCATTCCCCGCGACAAATTGGTGGTAATTACTGGGCTATCGGGTTCGGGAAAAAGCTCTCTGGCGTTCGATACTATTTATGCCGAGGGCCAAAGAAAATACGTGGAAAGTCTTTCTGCATATGCCCGTCAATTTCTGGAACAACTCTCCAAGCCGAACGTCGAGCATATCGAGGGCCTGCCGCCAACTGTAGCCATCGAGCAGAGGGCTGGTGGCTCGAACCCCCGTTCAACCGTGGCTACCACTACTGAGATTTACGATTACCTGCGTCTACTTTACGCTCGTGTTGGCGATCCGCACTGTTGGATATGCGGACAGCCGATTACATCCCAGATGGTTAGCCAGATGGTCGACGCTATTTTCTCCCTGCCGGAGAACACTCGTTTCATGGTACTGGCCCCGGTAGTCCGCGGCCAGAAGGGTCAGCATACAGAACTGCTTCGCCATGTTCAGCGTGAAGGCTATGTTCGTGTGAGGATAGATGGCAAGATTCACGACCTGAAAAATCTTCCAGAGCTTAACAAGAGAAAGAAACATTCCATCGAGGTGGTTGTAGACAGGCTTGTCCTGCGCGACAGTGTGCGAATCAGGCTTTCCGATAGCATCGAGACAGCACTTGGTCTTTCCGGCGGACTCGTGATTATTACGCACGAGCTCAATGACGAAGGCCCTGGAGATATTGAAGAAAAACTTTCGAATAATGGAATAGATTATTCGACTTGGAAGGACAAGCTTTTCAGCGCCACGTATGCCTGTCCGAAACATCCCGAGGCGAATCTGGAAGAACTCGCACCGAGGATGTTCAGCTTCAACTCGCCTTATGGTGCGTGTGAGGAGTGCGACGGGCTGGGAACTATTCTGGAATTTGATCCTGACCTGATCGTTCCTGATACGAGTGTATCGCTCAGTGGGGGCGCTATAGACGCATGGCGGCACGGCGGAAAGCGGATGAACATATTTTACAACCGCATGATAAGACAGTTTTGCCGCACATACGGAATAGACCCGGTCCTGCCGTACAGTGAGATTAAAAAAACGATCCGAAACAAGCTTATGTACGGCGACGACGATTTTGAGGGCGTTATCCCTAACCTGACGCGTCGCTGGCAGAAGACTGACAGTGAGTACGTCAAAAAGCGGCTGCATTCGTATCTGTCCGAGCAGCCTTGCCGTAAATGCGGCGGGGCGAGGCTCAAGGCAGCTTCGCTGGCCGTTACTCTCAACGATAAGAATATAAATGAGTTCACCCGCATGAGCATCGATGAGGCACTGGAGTTTATCGAAGGTATCAAGCTCGATGAAGAAAAGGCCCAAATTGCCGAGGCTATCCTGCGGGAAATTCACCATCGGTTGAGGTTCCTTGCAGATGTGGGGCTGGACTATATAACTCTCGACAGGACTTCCACGACGCTTTCTGGCGGAGAGGCGCAGAGGATTCGACTCGCGACCCAGGTCGGCAGCGGCCTGGTTGGTGTCTGTTATGTTCTGGACGAGCCGACGATAGGCCTGCATCAGCGGGACAACAAGCGTTTGATACGGACGCTCAAACACCTGCGAAATATGGGTAACACGGTCATCGTAGTCGAGCATGACGAGGAGACGATACTCGCAGCCGACGAGATTGTCGACATGGGCCCAGCAGCTGGCGCCCGCGGGGGCAGAGTAGTGGCCCAGGGAAAACTTGACGATATCTACGCAGCCGAAGAATCGATTACAGGAAAATACCTTTCCCGGGCGATGTGTATCGATCTACCAATACGGCGTCGCAAAATGACTTTTAAAAATTCTGTCGAGCTTGTAGGCTGTCGGGAGAATAACCTCAAGGACATTCGAGTGCGCTTCCCGCTTGGTGGAATTACCTGCGTGACAGGTGTCAGCGGCTCCGGCAAGAGCACACTTGTGAACCTTACGCTTTTGCGGGCCCTTCGGCGGCGGATTTACAGCTCCAAGGATAAGCCCGGCGATTTCGGAAAGGTTCTCGGTGTAGGAAAAGTCGACAAAGTTATCGAAATAGACCAATCGCCAATCGGCCGGACGCCGAGGTCGAACCCGGCGACTTATACGGGTGTGTTTGATCTTATCCGCCAGCTTTTCGCCAAGACTCGCGAGGCGAAGATACGCGGCTACAAGCCAGGCCGATTCAGCTTCAATATCAAGGGCGGCCGCTGCGAGGCTTGCCAGGGCCAGGGCACCAAGCGCATCGAGATGCACTTCCTGCCGGACGTTTACGTCACCTGTCAGGAATGCAAGGGTTCTCGATACAACCGTGAAACGCTTGAGGTGAAATATAAGGGCAAGGATATTGCCGATGTCCTGAATATGCGTGTCCAGGAGGCCCTTAGCTTTTTCGACAGCTTCCCGAAGATAAAGCAGCTATTGAAGGCCCTCAATGACGTCGGGCTTGGTTATGTGGAGCTCGGACAGAGTTCGACGACTCTTTCTGGCGGCGAGGCGCAGAGAGTAAAACTGGCAAGTGAACTTGGCAAGACAGCTACCGGCCATACGTTGTATGTTCTGGACGAACCGACGACCGGCCTGCATTTTGCGGACATTCATAATCTGCTCAGTGTATTGAATCGGCTGGCGGATATGGGCAATACGATTATCATCATCGAGCACAATCTGGATGTAGTGAAATGTGCCGACTGGATTATCGACCTGGGCCCGGAGGGCGGAGACGCCGGCGGACAAGTCGTAGCTGAAGGCACGCCCGAAAAAATTATAGCGAACAAGAAAAGCTATACCGGCAAGTTCCTGGCAAAACACCTCGCAAACTAACAGTTAAACGCTTTCTGAAAGACTTTCTTCCATTTCTGCTGGTCCCGCCCAGCTTTTAACTTCTTCTTTGATTTTCCTTCTTGAAAACCAAATGACCAAAAAAATTGGGAATATCAAGTGAATTGATATGCTTGTCAAATTTAGAGCAAGAACCCATATTGGCATTTCAGAGGTAATAATAAACATTAAAGAAAAACCTATTAGACTGGCGCACATTAGCCCAATTAAAATCCATGAATAAACCAGCAATATGACTCTACCAACCAGTTTACGCAACAGGATAAAAATCCCACCAAATATCAGAAGCGCTAAAACTATAAGCAAAAAAAGTGTAATAGATGATCCAAGAATTATTGACACAAAGGGTTTATTTTCTAAATCGGGATTTAAGCAAATTGCCAGCGAAACAATAGTTCCTAACAAATAAAATCCCGCGATAACAAAAGACAATATTCCGAAAACAATCGGCCACGTTGTTTTAGTACGCGTCTGTGCTACAACTGATTCATTCATTACTTACAACCCTTTAGAGAACTAGGCTATTCGCTCGTAATAGCTCGTAATCAGTTAATAATTAAAACTGAACCGGTCGAGAGCGCAAACTACCTGGCACGCTTTCCCCTAAAATTATTAATGTTTTTTAGTGTGCCACTGGGGTGCCGAGAAGCTTTTTGAGTTCTTTCAGTTTGTCTTTAAGCATTTCCGGTGTCCTTGCTTCCATGCTCAGCCTTAGCAGCGGTTCCGTGTTCGACGGCCTGACATTGCACCACCAGTCCTCATACTGACAGGTTACGCCATCGAGCCAGTCGGTCTCGGCATCGGAGAAGACCTCGGCAATTTCCTTCATCTTGGATTCTTTGTCCTCGACCTCGAAATTAATCTCACCGCTATGAGAGTATCTCTGAAGCGGAGCCACCAACTCGCTGAATGGAAGGTCCTGCGAGGCTATTACACTGATAGCTGTCGCAAATGCCATCGCTCCGCTATCGGCATTGAAGTTGTCACGGAAGTAGAAGTGCCCGCTGAGTTCTCCGCCGAAGACCGCGTGGTTATCGGCTAGGGCTTTCTTCATGAACGCATGACCGACGCGCTCTCGCTTCGGCACGCCGCCGGCAACGCGGACTTCTTCGGCTACCACCTTGCTTGAACGCAGATCGTAAACGACCATCGAGCCGGGATCTTCCTTCAAAAAGTGGCGAGACAGCAGGGCTGTCATGATGTCGCAGCGGACGGTCTTGCCCTTTTCATCCACGAACATGCAGCGGTCGGCATCGCCGTCCATGCATATGCCCAAGTCGGCTTTGTTTTTCTTGACCTCAGCCTTCAACTGATCAAGGTTGGCTTCGACCAGTGGGTTTGGAGGGTGCGCAAATCCACAGCCGATTTCAAAGTTTATCGGAATTATCTCTATGTCCGTGTTCCTGAAAACCTGAGGGAACATTTTTCCGCCCATGCCGTTGGAGGCGTCTACGACAACTTTCAGGCGGCGGGGCGTCCTGAGGAAAGTCAGAACATGACGACGGTACTCTTCCCATAAGTCGACAGTTTGCGTTTCGGAGACGGAAGCGCTTTTTGGCATTCTCCTCAGTGTGCTGACGATATGCTTTATTTCCTTCAGGCCGGTGTTTTCGCCGACAGGGCGGGCCTTTAGGCCGGAAATCTTGAAGCCATTGTATTCGATCGGATTGTGCGAGGCGGTAACCTGGATGCCGCCGCATGCTCCAAGGTGATTCACCGCGAAATAAACCATGGGCGTATCGCACAAGCCTATATCAATGCAGCCGGCTCCGCTTGAAGTGATGCCTTCTATCATTGCTTCTACAAGCGGTTCGCTGTGCGGCCTCATGTCTCTGCCGACAACTACACGGTTGCTGGAGGCCTGACCTCGCTCATAACCGCTTAGTAAACTTCGCAGAAATTGCCCGCATGCATGCCCGATTTTCCAGGCAAGGTCCTCGTTGATTTCCTCGCCGTAAAGGCCTCTCACGTCGTACGCCTTGAATACTCTGTCCAGCACCGTCATAGCCTGTCCTTTCAGTCTTGAAGGATGATTGTGTGATTATTTGCCATATTGAGCCAAATTGCAATGCCCGGTTCACTAATTCGTTATGGCTTATTATGCCGATATTAAAGGAAATTGGTTTCTTGACCTTTGACTGGATGTTGCAGGCCATTATAATCCCGAATAATTATGCTAAATAAAATCACAATCACGAACGCTTTGGTCGCCGTTTTACTCATCTCGATAGCCGGATGTGTGTATCCCCATCGGATCGATCAAACTGTACTGAATCGCTATCAGAAATCGATGGCTGATAAAAGTCCACAAGCCCGTTCAGCTGAGTCTGGACTGGGTTATCTTCAGCCGGAAGATACCGGCGCGCCGCAGTTGGAATTAGTCAAAGATGACCAGACCGGTATGTCCCAGCTCTATCTGAGCCTGGATGAGGCAATTCTTCGGGCGATATTCAATAACCTGGATATAAGGGTTGTGAGTTTCGATCCGGCTATCTCGTATGAAGAGACGGTCAAAGCAGCCGCTGAATTTGATTACATTCTTTTCGGCGGGGGTAGCATGGAAAAGGAAGACTCTCCTGCAGTTGTTCACTCTAAAACATGGGCTTATGATTTCGGTGTCAGTCAGAAAAGTGTTACTGGAGCGGAATGGGCTCTAAGTTGGGCGATGAACTATACGTGGGACGTCGCACCTTTCACTCCAAGTCTTTTGGGAACTCCTATTCAAAATAGATATACGCCTGCTTTGACATTTCAAATAACGCAGCCGCTGTTGCGTGACTTAGGCCCGGAATTCAATTTGGCCACACTCAGGATCGCCGAGGTAAGTCACAGGATAAGCCAGACCGAATTCCGCGCGTTGGTAGAGGAAGTTGTCACTGGAGTAGTCAATACTTACTGGGATCTTGTTCGGGCACGTAAGGACATGTTGATTCTGGAAGAATTACTCGAAAAGACTGTTCAGACTCTTGAGAGGGTACAGGCAAGAGCAGAGTTGGACGCAACAGCTGTTCAGATTAAGCAAGCCGAAGCAGCCGTCGAAACCCGTCGTGCAACCTTGATTATAGCTAAAAATGTCATACTTGATGTCCAGGATAGCCTTTCTCGTCAGCTGGCCGACGAGCAGCTAAATTCTTTGACGGATTTCGAAATAGTTCCAACAACTCCCCTCAATACCGTCAGGGTCCAGTTGGATGTGGAAGACCAACTCGAGACGGCACTTCGTTACAATCCTGATTTGGAGCAAACCAGATTGCTGGTTGAACAGGCAAGGATTAACGTCAAAGTTGCCAAGAATCAGGTGCTGCCGCGCTTGGACCTATCGGCGGGCGGAAGTTTTGAGGGTCTTTCAGGCAGTATTGACGATTCACGCGAAAGTCTAACTGATGGAGATTTTGCCAGCTACAACATCTCAATCCGGGCAGAATATCCAATTGGCAACCGGGAGCGTGAGGCGGACCTTCGCCAGAAAAGGCTCGAACTGCTCAAGTCGCTTACGTCGGTCCAAAATACTGCTGACAAGGTAGCACAGGTGGTTAGAGAGCGGATTCGGCAGGTTGGAGCGGCTTATGATGAAATGAATGCCCAGACAGCTGCTGTTGCGGCTTTTAGGGCGCAATTACAGGCCTTGGAAGATACGGAACGCATCAGGGGTCGGCTCACACCGGAGTTTTTACAGGTTAAACTTGATACCCAGGCTCGTTTGGCTCTGGCGGAGCAAAATGAATTGCGGTCGGCCACTGAATATAACACTGCGCTGGCTGACTTGGCACGAACTACGGGGACGGTTTTATTACAGAACAAAGTTGAAATAGCCCTTCCTGTTGCTACTGGTGATGAAGATTGGCCCGTTGCAACAAAAGCCCATACCCAACCTGCGAATTAAGAAATAGAAATAAACCTGCCAGAAAATTCACATTTCATAAGAACAGCTTCTTCCTGCAGACGTATCTCTATGCAGTTTTTAGGCTTTGGTCAGGCAAAATAAACTAAAGAAAATTGCCGATGATTGCTTGAAATCACGGCGGGTAACGTTTATAACTATTTATCCTATCTAGGCTAAACAAAAAAAGCATATCTGTCAGCAGCCGATCGGGTAAAGAAAAATTTTAAAAATTCTTTTCGGCAGTGACATAAGGCTGACACTGGCATATGGCATAAAAGGGGCCGCTGAAAATGAGTATTAGCCGTATACATAGAATCTTGAGGCTAATTACAATTTTGCAAGGCGGGCGTAGTTATACAGCCAATGAACTCGCAAAAGAACTTGAGGTGAGCAGGCGGACAGTATTCAGGGATCTGAACATGCTTGAGATGGCCCATATACCATATTACTTCGATGACGCGACAGGTGGATACAAGATAAGCAGGCATTTCTTTCTTCCGCCGATTAATCTCACGCTCACCGAAGCTCTTGCCATTTTGATGCTGACCTCGCGGCTAAAACCGGCGGGGGGGTTGCCGCTTTTGCAACATAGCGCACGGGCAGCTGCAAAACTCGAGAACGCTTTGCCTCGTGCAATAAGGCAGCAGGTTGGTAGTGTGATGTCCAAATTGAGTATATCGTTAAGTCCGTTATCACGTCATGAAGGTTTGGATGGAACATTCGATGAACTTGCTAACGCGATAGTCACCTACCGCATTTGCCGGATAGTTTATATAAGTTTTTATGAGAGAAAACAGATTGCTTTAAATATTCACCCGCTCCGCTTGGTGTTTATCGGAAGGGCATGGTACCTGATTGCTTATAGCTCAAAACATAAGGAGCTGAGGACCTTCAAGCTTGGACGAATTAAAGATCTCTCTCAGACCAGAGAAAAGTTCACACCTTCAGCCAATGTTAAACTCGAGAATTATTTTGGCGGCGCATGGAGCATGATCCCCGAAGGTAATGTTTATGACATTCATCTTCGTTTTGGAAAAGTAGTGGCTGGAAACGTTGCCGAGGTTCAATGGCACGAAAGTCAGAAAACGTCCTGGAATAATGACGGTTCGCTGGATTTTCGTGTAAAAGTCGACGGTCTTGGCGAAATCACCTGGTGGATTCTGGGCTACGGAGACCAGGTGGATGTTTTAAAGCCAGCCTTATTAAGAAAACGTGTTGCGAACACAGCGGCTGAAGTAGTCAAAAAGTATCGTAAGGAGCGCCGTTAAATTATGAAGGTTGTTTTGCAACGAGTCCATTGGGCTAAAGTTGAAGTCGACAAAAAAGTAGTCGGCAGGATCGAGCAAGGCTTGCTCGTTTATGTTGGCATTGGCTGTGGGGATAGCTGGTCTGAAGGGGAAAAGCTGGCGAAGAAAGTTGCGGCGATAAGGATATTTGAAGATGAAGATGGGAAAATGAACAGATCCGTTCGGGACGCTCGGGGGGGCGTCCTGGCGGTTCCTAATTTCACTTTGATGGCCGATGCACGCAAGGGAAGAAGGCCTGCATTTACCCAAGCTGCTCCTCCTGAAGTAGCCCAGCCGCTTTTTGAGAAGTTCCTTGCAAATTTGGCTGAATCCGGATGCCGGGTTGCTGGTGGAATATTCGGGTCCGAGATGATCATACGAAGTGCAGCAGATGGACCGGTTAACATCATTCTTGAGATTCCGGGGCCTGGGGAAACTTGCGATTGTTCGCAGGAGGTGAAAAGAAGTATGGAAGAGTAGTTTTTAAATTGAAAATTTGGGGCAGCATTGGCCCATCTGATAGGAACGGTTTATTGATAATTACCCCCGACCCGCCGATCCTAGATGATGGGCTTTTTTTATTTTAGGTTAAATAAGGAATGGTAATGCAAGGTTAAGCGATATGAGGATTGACTTTTTACTTTAGATTGCTAAATTAACTTCTTCGCCGCGGCCGTGGCGGAACTGGCAGACGCGCAGGCTTCAGGTGCCTGTGTCCGTATGGACGTGGAGGTTCGAATCCTCTCGGCCGCATTTTTGTCAATTCTCTGTTATTTCTTTGAGTGTTATCCATTTTATTAATAGGACAAAGAAACCTTGTGGAAATTGTCCAGGAATATTCATAAGATATTCTGAAATAGACGCAATACAATTAAGCATATCTGATAGCGACAGGGAGATGGCTATGAATATTGACGTCATGAAAACATTTTGTGATCTTGTTGATACTGGTAGTTTTTCTAAAGCTGCAGAAGCGAATTATGTGTCGCAATCAGCTGTTTCCCAACAGTTAGCCAAGCTTGAGAAGAATATGTCTACACAACTGATTTCCCGTGGGGGCGGCCTTGTTGCGCCAACAGAAGCTGGAAAGACATTTTATCAAGGTGCTCGTGAAATTATTCGTCGTTACGAACAACTTGTTGGTGAAGTTCGCTCAGCTACTGACGCGATCCGGGGAGTATTGAGGGTGGGTGCGATTTACTCAGTAGGGTTTTACATGCTCGATCCTTACATTCGTAAATTCCTTGCTATTCATTCTGAAGTTAATTTACATGTTGAATATACCGGTTGGAATAGGATTTATGCTGCAATAGTTAGTGGTGAAATGGATGTCGGTGTTGTAGCCTTTCCCGAAAAGCATCGCTCTATTGAAATAATACCGCTCGCTAGTGAACAGCTTGTTGTAGTGTGTTCCCCTAACCATCGGCTGGCTGGTAAGAAAAAAATCACTTCAACAGATCTTGATGGTGAGAAATTCATCGCTTTTTCTAAAAATATTCCCACTCGAAGATATATCGACAAGGTTTTAAAAGACGATAATGTGGAAGTCGATATCTTCATGGAATTTGATAATATCGAACTCCTTAAGCGTGCAATTGAAGTGAATGCCGGTTTGAGTGTCCTGCCCATAGATGGTGTCGGGAGAGAGGTTTCGGTTGGTTATTTAAGTTTCGCTCAATTCCAAAAGGCAGCGAAATGGAAAAGGGAAATAGGAATACTGCGCAGGCGTGGTAAAGCGCCTAGCCCAGCTGAGAAAATGTTCCTCAAGATTTTGAGATCAAAACCTGGTTAATAGTTTTTTTGAGAACCAGGCAAACCTTTAAAGTTCTCATCGATTAAATGATTTTGGAAAATTCACCCCATATGCCAGCCGCCATCAACACGGAGGTTCTGGGCAGTGATATAGTCGTTTTGTATTAAGAAAACTACAGCAGAAGCGATGTCTTTTGGAATACCAGCTCGTTTAAGAGGTATTTGGTTGAGGACTTTTTCCTGCTCCTGTTCGGAAATATCTTCCTGCCAAAGTGCGACCCCAGGCGCCACGGAGTTTACACGAATATTCCTGTCAGCCAATGCCTTTGCGGCGCTCTTGGTTAGAGCAAGTAAAGCAGCTTTTGAGGCGCAATAGGCAGGGAAGCCAGCCCATGCCTTTTCAGCTGAGATATCGGTAATATTAATTATTACTCCTCCGTCGGGCTTCATAAGCTCGATAGCGTGCCGAATGCACAAAGCAGGGGCTCTGGAGTTTATCGCTTGGTGGCGATCCCACTGGTCAGCTGTGAGTTTTTCGATTGGTGTTTTTTCATAAATAGAGGCGTTATTGATAAGAATATCCAGGCGACCATGTTTTTCGGATATTGACCTGAACATTGAGGCTATTTGTTGAGGGTCAGCCAGATCGGCTTGGAATAATTCGACTTTTTGACCAAGAGATATGATCTTTTCCGCGGTTTTATGCGTTTCCTCTTCAGAACTTCTGAAATGCAGGGCAATGTCCGCACCAGTTATGGCCAACTCAACCGCGATAGCTCGCCCGACTCTCTTTGCACCGCCAGTTACGAGCGCAAACTTTCCCTTAATATCCATAATTTTTTGGCATTAAGCCTTGGCTTATATCTTGATGTTGAAACGTTCCTTGGCTTTGACATCAGTCGCGAACGCGGCCATTAATTTGGCTGTATTTTCAAGATCGCGAAGATCAAGCATTTCCACAGTAGTGTGCATGTACCGGTTTGGGATGCTTACCAATGCACACGGCGTGCCGCCTTGTTTGGTATATATTGTAAGGGCATTGGTTCCGCCTGTTTTGCTGAAGGTTTCCGTTTGAATATTAATTTTGTTTTTCTTAGCGGCCTTTTTGAGTCTTTCAACGAGCAATGGATGGTTTTCCCGGCCGATAGAAAGTGTCGGGCCCTTGCCCATCTTTACTTCGCCATGCTGCTTATGGTCGATTCCGGGTATGTCTGTTGCGTGAGTTACGTCAGTTACTATTGCCGCATCGGGTTGAATGTTAAATACGTTCATCGCAGCCCCGGCCAGGCCGACTTCTTCCTGGACAGAACTACAGGCATAGATGGCACATTTTGGTTTGGCTGCAGCAGCAAGGCGTAAGGCTTCAATTGCCACCCATGTGCCCGCGCGGTTGTCAAAGGCTCGTGCAACTGCGATGTTCTTATTGATTATCTCGAAATCGTCGACAAATGTTATCGGGTCACCAACGCTTACACGCTTTTTGGCATCGGCGCCTGTGGTTGAACCGATATCGATAAAGCTTTCGTGCATTTTTGGAGCTTTGGGTTCCTTGTCTCGCTCTCGGAGGTGAATTGGAGGTGCGGCGATTACACCACGGACAATTCCTTTTCCAGTGTGAATATTAACTCTCTTGCCCCGAACAAGTGCAGGGTCTACTCCGCCAATGCTCTGGAAATAAATAAATCCTTTTTCGTCGATGTGTTTTATCATCAGGCCAATTTCATCAACATGGCCGTCAAAGACTATTTTCGGGTCGCCTTTGGGGTTAAGCACTGCGATTGCGTTGCCGTAAGCGTCAGTGTGGACCTCATCGGCATATTGCCTGGCATATTCGCACCAGATCTTCTGGTTCTCAGCCTCATAACCGCTAGGCGATGGGGTGCTCAGGATACTTTTAAGAAACTCTAGTGATTCCTTACGCATTTCTATTTCCTTGTTCTAAAGCGTTAATGAAAATTGGTTTGTAATCACTCAAACAAATTAGCCTAACTTGAGCTTATTCGCAAGCTAAAGCTGATTTAATGTGGACGCCAGTTTTTCTCTTTTTTCTTTCACTAACTTATTTATTGAAAACTAAAAAGATTATTATCATCACAGGCAGCATTGACCTTATTATATTCCGAAAGTCGCAAAGGGTCACAGAGATGAAAATAGGAATTCGAGTAAAGCTGATAGCCTTGCTAACGGTAGTAGCACTGCTGCCGTTAATCGCCGCGATATTGACCATTGCCATTGGTGGCAGAAATCTTAGAAGCGAAACGATAGGCCAGAATATCCTCTCTGTCGCATCTTCCGAAGCTACTGCCTTGGGCGTTTCTCTCAAGAAGGACATCGAGAAACTCCACGTGGCCCTCCAGCATAATCTCACTATTATTGACGAACTGTCAGGTCGGGATGTTGAAATTCCGATGGAAGAGGTTTTGCGGCTGGAAAGTCGCTGGGCCGAAATCGAACCATCACAGAAGCCACTGAATGATATCTTGAGCAATGAAATTGCCTTGCATCTAAATTTGCTCCAAAAAAACGACCCTCGCTTTGTTGAAATCCTGGTTACCGACCGCTTTGGGCAGTTGGCTGGGGCGACTGGGAAAACAACTGATTTCTATCAGGCTGACGAAGAGTGGTGGAATGGGGTCCTGCACAATTCCAAGGGGAGTATTTTTATCCCTGAGATTAATTACGATAAGAGCTCAGGCGTATGGGCGATTGACATCTCTTTTCCGATTAAAGATGAAAACCAGCAAATGGTCGGCGTTGTTAAGGGCGTTCTGGACATTTCACAGTGGCTGGGTTCGGACACCAGGCCCATCGGTGATCTGGAAGCGTCTTTAATGCTTGTAAGCCGCGGGGGTGTGATAATATATCGCCATGACATTGAACCCTTAACCCAAAGGGCTTCTTTTTGGTCCGGGGACATTTCCAAGGGAATTGCCGGATGGAGAGTTACCCCCGATCATCAAATTCAGGCTTTTGTCCCGATAAAGCTGCCCCGTAAATTCGATGAACTCGGAATAGACGTAACCGAGTGGATACTTGTTTTGTCCATTGCGGAATTCAAGGCTCTTGGAGATGTGTATCGCCTAAGTGCAATTGTTCTGGCGATAGGTTTGGTAATTATCGGATTTATTTTTCTGGCAGGTTTTTTGTTAGCTGACAGAGGAATAATTCGCCGAGTCCGGATTCTAGGGTCTGCTGCAAAAAAAGTGGCAAAGGGAGACCTTACCCATCGTGTCGACACCCGGCGGCTGGCTTCTCGTATGAAAGGCCAAGATGAGATTGACGACCTTGCTCGTGATTTCAATGTTATGATCAGGCAGATACAAAGTTCTCATAATACCCTGAGACAAGCGAATGAGCTGAAAACCAACTTCATTCGTATCGCCAGCCATGAACTTCGTACCCCGGTAAGCTACATTTTGGCCATGCTTAATATTCTGCGCGACAGTGAGGATGTCGAAAAGCTTAAGCATTCTCTTGAGATGGTTGCCCTTAAAACGAGAAGACTTGATGAGATTATCGGAGCTATGTTCAAGCTTATGCCTGATCAGCGGTTTGGCGAACAACTCCACTATACCAGTCTTGCCGTTTCCGATATTATCGAGGAAATATATCTGGACGTTCTGCCTTTCCTTGAAAAGCGCCGGCAGAGATTGGTTGTTGAGCCATGCAGCGATTTGCCCAGATTACAGGCTGATCGTGAAAAGCTTAAAGACGCGATCGAAAATCTCGTAATGAACGCCATAAAATTCACACCGGATGGCGGAGAGGTAAGAATTAAGCCAAGTCGGCAATTGGGTGACAGGATATCAATAAAGATTACAGATCAAGGGCCGGGAATCCCGGAAAGTGATGTTCCGCATCTATTTGAGCCATTCTTTAGTGGCGGGGATGTGCTGAAACATTCGACAGGAGAGAGTGGCTATCAAAAACGGGGAATGGGGCTTGGGCTTGCGATTGTCAGGCATTTCATCGAGATGCAGGGCGGAGATGTGCGAGTTTCATCGAGTCCGCAAGGTAGCAGTTTTGTTATAACGATTCCAATCGAACCTCCAATGCGTGATGGCAGGCCCCACGAGCCTAATAAATGAGAAAATGGAATGGATAGCTTAATTCGGAACTTCGTTATCACCATTCGAGTGACTTATCAGCATCTTTAAAGTACTGATTACTTCTTCCGGATCGAATGGCTTGGGAAAATATGCGTCAGCACCAACTTCATAACCACGTTTTCGGCAGTCATCGCTATCGAGCGCTGTAACCATGACGATTGGTATTTTTTTTCCGTTTTGTTCACGCAATCGTCGACAAATTTCATAACCGTCTATTTCCGGTAGCATGATGTCCAATAAGACAGCGTCGGTCTTGCAGCGATGGTATGTATCGAGGGCTTCGGTTCCGCTATAAGCTGACACAGAGTCCAACCCATTAAGCTCCAGCAGCTCACACTGGAGTTCATTCATTTCCACATCATCTTCTACCACCAATACCACAGGACTTTTATCCATCTCGAAAATTCGCCTAAAATATTTAATACGAAAAACTTCCTTGCTGGAGACTAAAAGAAAAAGGTAAATAATCTATTTCTGTCTCTGGCTCAACATTTTTATTATTATCGGTATATATATGCAGAAGCATTTGGATAATTCGATTTTCTTACCATCTGCCGATGAGGTACGCCAAGCCATAATGCTATACATCAAGCATGCTTATGGCGGAAAACCCTCTGATTCTGCAAGTAAATTAATTCCACCGGATAACTTTATCCTCGAAAAATGGTTGATGAGTGATATTACGGAACGAGATCCGGCTGATGCCCCGCTGGAAAACGTGCGATCTTTTGCTCTGCGAATTGGCAATTCGATATATCCTCATATGAAGATCCGGCTTTCGCATCCACCACGGGAAAAGGTCTTTCTTTTCAGTGTCGATTCGCATGACGTATTTCTCCATGCTGAGCTGGGCTCAAAAGAACATGAAATGCTGGAGGAACTCAAAACACATAACTCCTCTGTAGTAACTGCCGTGGTAGAAGCATGGGAAAATGCCGGCCTCCCCACGGAACGCGGTTATCTTCGGGGAAAGATAAACAAGGCTCGTAGTAAAAGGGAAAAGGGGACGTAAACATACAATTACTTGCAGATGAGTGAAATAATAAAGAATATCTGCTATCCTAGAATTTACTCATGAACAGTGCATATTTAAACAGACGTTATCTTGTAAGTTTTGAATCGCGTCGTTTGCCGCATATTTTTACGGATGTTTTGATTGTGGGTTCCGGTGCGGCTGGGTTGCGAGCTGCGATTGAAGCTGCAAATTACGGAGAAGTCATCGTTCTCAACAAGGGAGAGATGATGGATTCCAATACCTACCATGCCCAGGGAGGTATGGCCGCGGTTGTCGACGATCAGGACTCGGTCGAAAGTCACATCCAGGATACAATCAATACCGGTATGGGCCTTGGCGATGAGGAAGTAATACATTACGTTATTTCCAAGGCTCCCGAGCATGTGAGACAGATGCTCGATTGGGGAGTGAATTTCGACAAGGATGGCGAGAATCTGCGACTTGGTTGGGAGGGTGGCCATAGTGCAGCAAGAGTTGTTCATTCCAATGGAGATTCCACGGGGCGGGCCCTGGCCGAAACTCTTGTCGAACGAGCAAAGAATATCAAGAACATCAAACTTTTCGATCGTTGTTTTGCTATCGATCTCATTACGGACCCCCCAGAAGGCGGAAGCGATTCTCGCTGTATTGGGGCTCTGACGTACCATCCACGCTATGGCTTGCAAATGATCCGAGCCAAACAAACTATACTTGCCGCAGGTGGTTCTGGCATGCTCTGGAGGGAGACATCAAATCCGCATATCGCTACCGGTGACGCAATCGCTTTGGCTTTTCGGGCAGGGGTTGCTCTTAGCGACCTAGAGATGATGCAATTTCATCCGACGACCCTTTACATTGCCGGCGGCACGAGATCGCTGATCTCAGAGGCTGTACGAGGAGAGGGTGGCCGCCTGGTTGATAGGCATGGTAATAGATTCATGGAAGAGTATCACGAAAAGGGGGAGCTTGCCCCTCGTGACGTTGTCAGCCGCGCTATCCTGGAGCAAATGGTCAAGACCAATTCGACTCATGTTTTTCTGGACGTTCGGCATATTGGTGCAGAGGCCTTCGCCGCTCGGTTCCCGTTAATAGATTTCCAGTGTCGTTCTTTCGGTATCGACCCAGGCAAAGACCTTATCCCTGTGCATCCAGCGGCGCATTATATGATCGGGGGCTCAAAGGTAGATTTGGATGGGCACACAAATATCAGCGGTCTGTTCGCTTGCGGAGAAGCGGCATGTACTTATCTGCATGGTGCAAATCGGCTGGCATCTAATAGCCTCACCGAGGCCTTGGTCTTTGGCCAACGATGCGGAGAACTTGTCGGTAAGGCTATTGGCGAGGTGAGTGAAAAGCTCAATGCAAAACAGATTAATTGGGAAAATCCTCAGTCCGAGCGAACCGAACTGGATCTGGTAGATATCCGTAACTCACTGCGTTCGGTCATGTGGCGAAATGTTGGCATTGTACGTCGAGGCGAACGCCTCAGCGAGACGCTCGAGATAGTCAGCTTCTGGGGCCGGTATATGCTCGACAAGGAGTTCTTTAACGACCTGGCCGGGTGGGAAATTCAGAACATGCTGACTACAGCCTATGCGATTACCGAGTGTGCACTGCGGCGTACCGAAACTCGCGGTGTCCATTACCGTGAAGATTTCCCGAGCACCGACCCGCTATGGCAGAGGCATCAGACCCTGCGCCGCACCGAGCATCAACTGATAGTTGAATAAATTAAAAAAAATTGCGCAAGAAAAAAGCCCACGAATTCTATTTCGCGGACTTTTTTTTATTACATCATAACTGTGGATAATTTTGAGGTTACACACCCGAGTAGGCATTGAATCCGCCGTCGACTGGAACGACAACGCCTGTAATGAATTTCGAAGCTTCACTTATGAGCCAAATCAGCGTGCCAATGAGTTCTTCCGGTTCACCAAACCTTCCCATGGGGGTATGGTCGAGAATTTGCTTTCCACGCGGGGTCATTTCGCCTGTCTTTTCATCCATCAGGAGGAAGCGGTTTTGTTGCGTAAGGAAAAAACCCGGCGCAATGGCATTGACGCGGATGTCAGTTGAATGGCGTTGGGCCATGTATACTGCCAACCACTCCGTAAAATTGCTTATGGCAGCCTTGGCTCCGGAATAGGCTGCGATATTAGTTAACGGCCGAAACGCATTCATCGACGAAATATTGATTATATTTCCTTCGCCACGCTGAGCCATATGCTTGCCAAACACCTGAGTTGGCAGGATTGTCCCAAGGCAGTTCAGGTCGAATACCCAGCGGATGGCATCTGCAGGCAGATCAAAGAATTCGGTTGGTGGGGCACTTGTTGCTTCTTTCTTATTGCCGCCGGCGCCATTGATAAGGACATCCACCTTGCCCATGCTTTGGACAGCGCAGCTGAAGGCTTCTTCGACCGAAGCTTTCTCGAGGACGTTTGCCTCTACCGGTATTGCAAAGCCACCCTCAGCTTCAATTTCCTTCGCGACCTCGTTACCACGCAATGCGTCATAATCCACAATGCATATTTTCGCACCAAGCCTTGCAAGAGACTTTGCCATCGCAGCACCGAGAACGCCGGCCCCGCCGGTAATTGCTATGCATTTGTCTTTAATGTCGAAGAGATTCTGGTTTTTATCGCTCATGATAATTCCTTCTATTTTGCAGATGACCTTGGTTTAACGTGCTGGCCTAGGTGACTGGCAAGGGTTGCATAGTCCATATCCTCGTCCTGGATGAGTGCTCCAGGCCTTTTGACTAACCATTAAACAGTATATGTGCTGGCAGTTGTATCACCGCCTGTTCCGGTCCAGTTTGTATGGAAGAACTCGCCACGAGGTTTATCCAGCCTTTCGTAAGTGTGGGCGCCGAAGTAATCCCGTTGTGCCTGAAGAAGGTTTGCCGGAAGGCGTTCGCTTCTGTAACCGTCGAAGTAGGCAAGTGCGCTGGAAAATGCCGGAGTTGGAATTCCCATCTTGACTGCCTTCTGCACGGTTCGTCTCCAGGAGCTTTGTGCTTTGCGGACAGCAGTCTTGAAGTAAGGATAAAGCAGCAGATTGACAAGGTTCGGCTTCTTGTCAAAGGCTTCCTTGATTCGGCCTAGGAACTGGCTGCGAATAATGCAACCACCGCGCCACATCAGTGCGATGCCGCCGTAGTTGAGGTTCCAGCCATACTCTTGGGCTGCTGCACGCAGAAGTTGATAACCCTGTGCATAGCTGACAATCTTACTTGCGTAAAGCGCCTGCTTGAGGTCTTCAATGAACTTGTCCCGATCACCGCGGAATACAGCCTTCGGGCCTCGCAAGACCTTTGCAGCATCAACTCGCTCTTCTTTTATAGCAGAAAGACAACGAGCGAATACAGCTTCGCCGATAAGTGTCAGCGGCTGGCCCAAGTCAAGAGCAGTGATTCCTGTCCACTTACCCGTACCTTTCTGGCCGGCAGTGTCGAGGATAACATCGACCATGGGCTGGCCGGTTTCGTCGTCTGTCTTGGCAAGAATATCTCTGGTTATTTCTATGAGATAGCTGTCAAGCTCGCCTTCATTCCACTCGCCGAATACTTTTGACATTTCAGCTGGGGTCAGGCCGGCGGCTTTCATCATGGAATAGGCTTCGCAGATAAGCTGCATGTCGCCATACTCGATTCCATTGTGAACCATTTTTACGAAATGGCCCGCACCGTCTTCGCCAACCCAGTCGCAGCATGGCGAGCCGTCATCTACCTTGGCTGAAACTGCCTGGAAGATCGGCTTAACGTATTGCCACGCGTCGGGGGAACCGCCGGGCATAATGCTCGGGCCGTGACGGGCGCCTTCTTCGCCGCCGGAAACACCCGTGCCGATAAAGAGCAATCCTTTTTCTTCGACGTATTTCGTGCGGCGGATGGAGTCGTTGAAATTGCTGTTGCCGCCATCGATAATGATGTCGCCTTCTTCGAGGTGGGGGATGAGCATATCGATGAACTTATCGACCGCATCTCCAGCCTTTACCAGAAGCATTATCCGGCGTGGTCTCTTCAATACGGCCGCGAGTTCCTCAATGGAGTGCGTACCTATTACCTTAGTCCCTTTGGCAGGACCATTTATGAAATCGTCTACTTTTGAGACGGTCCTATTGAATACCGAGACAGTATAGTCATGGTCATCCATATTCAGGACAAGATTTTGCCCCATTACAGCAAGGCCAATCAGGCCGAAATCTGCCTTTGCAGTGGTTTCCTGTGACATTATTTAATGCTCCTTTCGGTTCGAAAATAGAGAAAGTATATTAGATATATCATAAATTAAATCAAGTTCAAAAGGGCGAAAACAGCCTAATTAATACCGTTATCCTGAAAACATCTTCCAGGCTGAAAAAAGCATAAGAATTATAAAAGCTGCCCTGACGATTTTGATAGGTAATTTATGTGTCAAATGCCCACCGACATAGCTGCCGATCATTGCTGTCGGTGCCAGGCAACCTGCCAGAATAAGCGAGCGAGTTATAGTGCCGTTTTCACCCAGTTGACCGTTCTTCAATATCGCTCCCAGCCAGGAAATCGATGCTATGGTGGCAGCTGAGGTGGCGATAGCGTTTCGCAAAGGCATTTTGAGAATAATCTGCTGAGCTGGGACAGCTAAAGAACCGCCGCCGATTCCGAGTAAACCTGCGACTATTCCCATTGGCAGGCCGACGATGAATTTTGGCCAGACCGATGAAGCTTCGACATTCTGTTTAGGCAGGCCTTCGAGCTCTCGGCCGTTGAATATCCGCCAGATGTTATGGAAGACAACGTAAATAAAGAATAGTCCGACCGACCACCTAAGATACATAGCTGCCTTGCCGGTGAAGAGAAAACTTACCTGGACCCCGATAATTACGCCGACCAGCGCAGCGACAGATAAAAAGCCCCAAACTTTTGGCCAGACTGCCTTATTTTTGATGTGTGCTGTGACGGCGGGAATTATCAGGAGGAAATTCACAATCATGGCCGCAGCCATGTACTGATGGATTTGCTCTTTTCCGGCTGTGTCTCGTGAGCCGAGAATCAAAACCATTGCTGGTAGCATGATGCTCGAACCACCGATACCCAAAAGCCCACCGAGCAGGCCGGCCAGGATTCCTGTAATGCACAAAGCTGCATATTCCATAAGAGAATCAATGAGAATCCAAAAACAAAGAAAAATCAATTTCGTTTTGCTTTAAATAATCTGACAACTTAAAAAGGTCGCCTATAATTAACCAAAGATGAATGGTTGAAATAAAAAGTTATTAAGAAAGGGGCACAATTATGAAAAAGAAAGAACTGGTTTGGCCGCTTCTGAGCTTTACATTAGCCGGCTTGCTTTGCATTGCCGTACTTTACGCGGCTGGCTGTGAAAAAGGTGAAAAAGCCACAACTCCATCCATTCAGGCCCAACCCGGCGAATTTGCTAATGTGACCTGCCCAATGATGAATAGCCCGATAAAACCTGAAAAGGTTACTCCTGAACTGACTCGGGTGTACAAGGGCCAGAAGGTGGCTTTTTGTTGTGCCGAATGTCTGCCAGAATGGGATAAGCTTTCAGACGAGAAAAAAGACGCAGCCCTGGAAAAGTCTAAGTAGCTGACATCCTGTGGTAATATACAGATTAATGAAAGCCCGCTAATCTGGATGGCGGGCTTTTCTATATTTCGCAGAAATCAACGGCAAGGCTTGTAAAAAAAGATTTAATACTGTATTTTTCCTTTCTGTAAAGGAATGGCCTGGTGGCGGAATTGGCAGACGCTGGGGACTTAAAATCCCCTGACCGAAAGGTCGTGCGGGTTCGAGTCCCGCCCGGGCCATTTTTTACTCTCTGAGTTCCACATAACACGTAGCACAATTCCAAATAATTCTAAAAAATTCCCAAAAAAATCTAAAAAAAAACACTAAAATCTGTATCTTCGCCTGCTCGCTATTGACATTGAATGCACCGCTGCCTACGATTCCAAGAAGTTGATTTGTTAGCGGTTTTTTAATCTTGGTCGTAACCTGAAAAGGAAAAGGAGCCGGCAAATGGCATCTGAAAATGTCCTGGAGCTGACGGACGGCAACTTCGAAGAGCAAGTTCTAAACGCTGATGTTCCCACTTTGGTTGACTTTTGGGCTGAGTGGTGTATGCCATGCAAAATGCTTACCCCGGTAATTGAAGAGCTGGCCGCAGACTATGCCGGCAAGCTCCAAGTCGGTAAGGTCGACACAGATGAAAACCGCGAAATCTCAATGAAATTCGGAATCAGTGCGATTCCTACCGTCATCCTTTTCAAGGGCGGCGAGATGGTCAAAAAGTTCGTCGGCCTGCAGCAGAAGGCAGACTTTGCCGCTGCCATCGACGAGGTAATCGGCTAGCCGCCGCTATTTTGCTGACTACTAGCAAAAGCTAACCCGACATGAAATCTCTAACACGCGACGAAGTCCGTAGCTTCGACCGTCATGCCATAGAGAAACTCGGCATACCCGGTGTCGTGTTGATGGAAAACGCCGGTCGAAACGCTGCTGACGCCATCGAAACATTCGTTAAGGACCTGCAAGGACAACTCAGCCGCTGCCGTGTGGCGATTCTTGCCGGGGCGGGGAATAACGGCGGGGACGGCTTTGTCATAGCCCGACAGCTGGCCATGCGTGGGGCCGTCGTCAAAACCTTCATCCTTGCCCCAGCCGAGAAGATAACCGGCGATGCAGCCGTCAATCTCGAGATAATCCGCAATCTCAACTTCGACATCCAGCAACTCACCGAAGCGGATATTCCGGACCTTGCTGTTAACCTTGAAGATTATGATTTAGTGGTCGATGCCATCGGAGGCACGGGCATTCGCGGCGAGCTGCGGGGTTTTTGGGCAATGGCTGTGGAGCAGATAAACATTGTCGGCAAGCCAATCGTTGCTATAGATATTCCGACCGGCCTGGATTGCGATACGGGCGAGCCGCTCGGGCCGACTATCCGGGCTGAGCTTACTGTAACGTTTGTTGCGAGGAAGCGAGGCTTTGATAATCCAGCCTCAGTCGAATTTACCGGGGAAGTGGTCGTCGCCGATATCGGCTTGGGATATTGTACCCCCTGACTACCACCGACCACGGGCTACCCACAATACTGGCTACTGACTCCCGACTCCTGGCTACTTGTTTCATTTTACTTCCGCAAATAGCAGCACAGCCGGCTCATGTTCACTTTCTCGACAATTACTGCGGTCAATGACTGAAATATATCGCCAAGTTTGAATAGGCGTTGCTCCGGTTTCATCCCTCAGCTGCACAACAATATTGGCTGCATAAACATCACTGTTGACAGTAATCAAATTGCTAATGGCTGTATATAAAGAATCTCTTGATTCTAAATAATCTGGATTCCGGGGTAGGTTTGTCAAACTACCATAGTCGGCCCAACCAAGTCGTGTATTGACATAGTCCGCCAAGGGGATAGCCACTTCAGCTGCCGAAATATAACCTTTAATATTACTTATTGGGGTTCCTGGTGGGTTTTCGTAGTTTCTTAAATTTATAATTCCTGCTGCAGTGTCAATTGTTCTATTTGAGTAATCGCGGCTCTCGTTGGGCCCTCCGACATCCAGTTGGGTCATGTCGCGATAAGCAATGATGTAATTGACAGCCGTGTCAATATCATAAGTAATGCTAAGGGTTCCAACTGTTATTGGACTTGATGGCCAAGGAAGACGTTTAAAGACATCAGCAGTTGCGGTATTTAAATTTATTTGGCCATAAATTCGCCTGTCTTCACCATCACCACGATAGGTGTCAGAAGTAAGCTGAGTAAAGAATTCGCTCAAGAAAGAAGCCGCCGGTAAATCAGGATAATCCCCACCTGACCATCCACCAGATGGAACTACACCAGCGTGTCCTGAACCAGAGTAATTATTGGGATGAAAATCAAGCCTTCCTCTTCCAGTTCCATCAGGAAAGGCATTGAGATTGAAAAGGCGTTTTGGAAAAGCTTCTAGACTTGTTCCATCTAGAATTGGTCCATTTAAATAAATTTTGCCGCATTCACCGAGGTTTGAAATTGGTGAACCTACAGGATTAGATCGACGAATGGGAATTGGATTATCTGCTATGCCGGCGAGGTCCGAATCTGTAAGCCCATTCGATGAGTCAAGCCAGTTAATCCCCATTAATGTGCTTCTTAAGTAAGCAGCTATATTATATCGTGCACGATCTTCGTTTATTCCAGGTGTAGCGGGATTGTCAATTCTATCATCTCTCCGAATATCTTGTGTGACATTACCACTCGTATTGGAAGCATAGGAGTAATTGAGTTCGTTTGGATCTGCAGTGTCGAACTGGTCTATTGGGACGTATGTTGTTGGCGTTGATGAAACTACACGAACAAGGGTAACAACAGGATCATTTGTGAAATCTAAATTTGCATCCAAAACCCAATTCGACGGCGGTGAAGCGGGAAAGCCTGCATCTGTTTCATCGGCACCTAGATCATTGGTACCCCAATTGTAAACAACTACTTTTCCACCATTTGCTGTGACATTGGTCCCGGCTAGGAATGTAATTGTTGTGGAATCAAGCCTCAGCTCAAAATCATTCAGATCAATAACACTGCCGGTGGGATTCATGATTTCTACAGCGTAACCCCAAATATAATCGCCAAGAGTTAAATCGTCATTAACATCGTCATCATGCCTAGCGTAGGCCTCGGTTATTGCTAGGTCTTGAGTAAGCCCATAAACCGTAAATGGTTCATCGTTAATGCCATCATCCTGAAATGGTGTAAACGCCCAGTGGGATGTCGATGTCATGCTAGTGCCTATGTCTTGATATGCCCAAAGATTAGCAACGAAATGGGCGGCCATGCGTTTGCGTTCATTTGGATTGGTTCCGAGT
Organism: uncultured Planctomycetaceae bacterium; assembly: GCA_964401835.1. Lineage (GTDB taxonomy): Bacteria > Planctomycetota > Phycisphaerae > SM23-33 > SM23-33 > CAYNZP01. The sequence continues at coordinate 166,274 of CAYNZP010000002.1, read as the reverse complement.
CCAAGTTTTGTAAGCATTGCAAACATTTGCCGATAGACGGCTTGACGTTCATCGTCACCACTAGTTACATCAAGTTCTATCTGACCAAGAAAATCATTTTTGTAATCGTTGGTTGGGTCCAAATCTGCTCCGTCGGCGTGTGCGACAGGACTAAGGTCCGGGTCGTCAATAATCGGATGTCTGGTTAATATTCTCGAGCAGTTGAAGGTTGTCAGGTTGCGGTGTTTGTCAGCTGTTATTCCATTAATAGCTAGGAAAAGTCTGCCGGCATAAGTTGGGCCATTATTAACGGGCCATCGCAGATACATCTCATCGCCAATGGCGAAGGGAAGATAGGAATTCGTTGTTTGAGTTGGGCTTAACAGTTTTGTAGCTGAGTCACTATAGAAATTATTAAGGTCAGTTATCCCTGGAGCACCGCAGCGTTCACTATGTAACCCGTTGTCATATATGGTGTAGTCATTCGGGAGGATTTTAAGAAACTCGCGTAAGTTAACACTGACAGGGGCTGTAATAGAGGGCATAGTAATGCCGGTTCCGCCATCTTGTGCTGCAGTGTTTACATTTATCAGGCCGCCGAGGTCGGTTACGCGAACCGCAGCCCAGTATTGCTGGCCTTCGGCATTTCTTACGAGTGTGTCGAAACAATGCGCATCGTCAGTTCCGTCGCCATCAGTATTTTCAGTACCAACAGCCGAGGCAAGGGGGCCAAGCAAAAGTGATTTGAAGGCAGGGTCAACTTCATTTGATGTCAACCAGCTATCGATTTCAGTTGAAGGATAATCAACATACATTCGCCATTCTTCTGAGTTCGAGCTGCCGGCATATTGGCCATATGGGCTTTGAATGCCGCTGTCTATGTAGAGATCGGCTTTCAGCACGGCTTTGAGTTGTGCGACGATGCCTTCGGCGATGGGGTCGGCGGGGGCCTTGCCAGCCAGCGCCTTGGACGATTTCTGCTCGAGGTGAGCGACAATCAAAAACGTTGCCCCGAGCATCGCAAGGATGGTTATCAGGCCGATTACCATCAAAAGCACCGAACCGCGCCTGCGGCATCTCAATCCGAATTTTGAGCATAACTGCAACATGTCAGCCACCTATTGGACAAATAACTTCGTAATCCATATTCTGAAACTCTTCCGGCAACGCGTCGTCGCGTATTGTGAAGCGAATCTTAATAGCCTTCGGCCAGTTGTTCTGATTATGATGCGTCCAAAGGGCTTGGTATGGAGAAGCGGCTTCTTCTATTGCAGCATCGCCAATTACGTTGCCAATTCCAAACCAATTCACATAATCGTCGCTTAGGTCGGCTGGTGTTCCGGCGTCATTTATCGTTCCGTCAGTCCAAACAATTTCAAGAGTGGTGCATTCAATAGAAAGTGCTTGCCAGAGTTCATTAATTTCTGAAATATCTGTTGCCGGGACAGTTAAGGATGCTGGGGCATTGGCAAGAAGCCCAGTAACAGCGGTGTTAATTAGCTCGATAATATCAAAATCTGTCGCGTGAAAACGTGGCAGAATTTGCAAGTTACCTAAATCGTTATTCCATTTATCCAAACCCGTTGTCGCCGGATCTTGGTCCAAAACCCAGCATTGACGGTAAAAGACATCATTAACAGCAGTTGAAGAATTGTTGTTGCATAAACCGTAACTTACAACAGTACCTGTCCCTGTTGCATTACCAACAATGCTATTGCTTGCACCTGCTGAAGTCATTAATAAGGTGGGCTGACCACTGACTTCGGTTATACACAAAAAGCCCTGTTTAGAGACTTTTCGAAGGTCGTTGCGGATGACTTCGGCGATGGCGTTGGCGGCCGAGTTCGCCCGGAGTGTAGCCTGTGTGCCGGAGACGACCTTCTGGCTTTGAGATAGTATCGTGCTGAAGGCCATTATCATCACCAGCAAAATGGTGACCGAGACAAGCAGCTCGACCAGCGTCAAGCCGCCACGCTTCAAACCATATTGTTTATGTCTTAACTTCATGTTTAGTCTTTAGTTTTCCGGCAGGCCCGTCCTGGCTACAAGCACGCTCATAACAGGACTTTTAGAAATAGGATTACTGCCCGAATCTAACTCTGGGACAAACCACACTGGTTTATTAGTTACTAAAGGAACTTCATGGTCAAGTACTGCAATTACTCCATCGATACCGATAATCCGTGCGTAAGAACCGTCATCATCTAAGATTATCAGGGCGTCTTTAATTGCATACATACCGCCGCCAGTTAATTCGTAGCGTTTTTCTGCGGCATTATAAGAAGTAGTACAATTTTGAACGTTGACAGCCTCGACACTATTGTTAGTGGGGTCGCTGTTCTTGTATGAGACGAGAACAAGCTGATAGGCCTCATTTGCAATTAACTCCCTGCCTAGGACGACAAAGCCCGTATCAGTTTGTCCGGCATATTTCTGGTCGTTCGAGGATAATATCCCCGTTATGTTATCATCCGCAATTACGCTAAATAGATTTGGTGGAATTGGGGCGGGGTAATTGCTCTGTTTCAGTACTGCTTTTGTTGTTGCGAGGCCGTTTTCGCAGATTATTTGGCCGATGACGTCGTTGGAGGAGCGTTCGGACATGGTGACAGCTGCGGGGAACAGTGCGGCAGCCATTGCTATGCCCACGCCGAGCACGCCAATGGCGATCATGATTTCGACCAGGTTGAAACCCGAACGTTTATTTCCGAATTTACACATAGTCATCTCTCAAACAACTGTCCCGTATAAACATTCAATGGGATTAAATCCGCATTGGTATCAAGGTAATCCTGACGGGCTGTTTCTCTGGCTGTGTCGGAAGTAATGCTGTCAAACTCCCTGAATTCTTTATAAGAAAATAATGTCAATGCCGTGGCGCCAGCTTCAACTAAGTTACCGTGATTGACCCAAAGGCTATTTAGGAAAAGCGAATCAATGGAAGCTATGTCGAACTGGATATTTGCATTATTGACCTGCTTTACAACCGCCCCGTTTGGCGAAAAGACGACAGTAAAAGAGGTAAAGTTGTCCAGATTAGTGTCGGAAAGATTATCAAATGCGCTAGCGGTAATAAAAGCACCGCTTACTTCCCCGAAGGCGTATCTGCCGGGGATCTGGCGGGGCGTGAAACCGTCGGCTAAACGAAAAGCTGCCGGCGAAAGGGAAGTGTCGTACTGCATCACTGCAGCCCAGCAGGTGTCTTTCAGGTCGGAGTCGGTGGCTTCGTTTCCCATTTGCACATGAACGCCGGCGTACGTTCCTTCCTGAATGGCCAGTGCTCTGGCGGCTGAGAGCTGCGATGCGATGAGGTTGTATGCCTGTGAATCCGCACCGGCTGTGAATATGCCGGTGATGCTGGGCAGGGCCATGCCCAATACCAGCACGACGATGGCTATGACGACCAGCATCTCCACCAGCGTAAAGCCTCGGCCAAATTGTGACTTCTTATCTCGCATTTTCTTAGAACTCTTGTCTCACCTACCATCTGAACGAATATCGTCGTCAGAAGGATAACTTTGGTCTGGGCCATCTGAAATCAAAACAGGAGTGCCTCCAAACCCGCCGTCCTTCTGATACCTCATGTCTTTGCCCCACCCATCTAATATTCTTGACGGACTACCAGCGATAAAAGCATCTTCCGGCAGCTTAAGCAAGCTGTCCGAAAGCGCATCGCGGATTTTTTTCCCCTCGGCGTCACGTTCTGCTTGTGTAGAGGTGGGTTGGCCAGTTAGATATTCGAGGTCATCATCATCCTCGAGAATGCCGGTTAAATATTTAAGTAGGACACGGCTGCTGTCATCTGTGTCATAGCTGCCGGAAGGGTCCTCTCTGTCGGCAGGGTATTTGTTGTAAAGCTCATAAAAGCTGTTTAATACCACCATTGTCATTGCCTGCGTTATTTCTGTTTCTTTTATCGCGGATTCGTCCATGACGTAAGTAGCTACACCGACGACGAGCGAGACGAGAATCGCGATAATGAAGATCACCACCAATAGCTCAACAAGCGTAAAAGCACTTTTCATTATTTAAACCTCATTAAAATCCAAGTGGGAAATTCGTAACGTCATCCGGTGTTCCGTAAATCTGATCAATACCAGCGGAAATTAAGAGATAAGTCTTATTATTGTGAGGTGCTTGGGCGCCCCCTAGGGAGCTAATGCGTTCATCTTCAATAAAACCGAGAAGACCCAGCCCTTTATGATTGGCGCCGACTTTAAAGGCCCCTTGGTTTTGCAACCAGAAATCTGAACCGGATGAAGTGCTCTCAGGGTCAGGGTCAGGATTGTCCGGGTGGGCAGCTGTAGCAAAAGGTTCATTATGATCCTTGTCAAAATAATCAGGGCTAAGAGTGGAATCGGCCTTATAGTAGAGAATCGGCATATCGAAGTTATCTAAAATGAATGGCGCATCAGTTTCTATATTGTTAGTTGGTGGGTCAAATTTACTGTAAAGCTCTTTGTTTATATTTTTGGCACCAGCAGCATTTGAAGCTACTTCTATAGTCGTACCACTTACATCAATAAAAGGTCCGCGTAGATTTGGAGTGCCAGAATAAGCAGCATTAAGGTTGGTGTTTTCAAATCCAACCGTTCCCTCTAAAAAGGGTCCTGCCAAAGCCCAAACGAGTGTTTGTGCGCCATAAGAAGGATTACTAGGGCTTGAGTCCCAAGGGTTTTCAGTATTCCAAATGCTCGGCGGATAATCCCCATCAAGCCGGCTGTCCGTTCTGAACATTTCCAGACCGGCTGAAAGATTTAGAATCAACGCCTTACTGCTTGCTTCCTTGGCAATTTGCTTCGCCTTGTTAATTGAAGGCATCAGTATTCCGATCAGCAGGCCGAGGATCATGATTACCGTCAGCAGTTCAACGAGAGTGAAGCCGCGTTTGTTTTTCCGCATTTTTTCCGTTTTATTACTCATAATAATTTCCTTATGTGGCTAGTTCTGCACGGCCTGAAGCATACCAACCATCGGCATGAACAGCGCGATGACGATGAAGCCGACGATAACGCCCAGCACGATAACCATCACCGGCTCGAGCAGCGAGACCAGGGCGGCTACGAGCGTCTCGACTTCGTCGTCATAGGTGTCGGCTACTTTTGAAAGCATTTTGTCCAGTTCGCCTGTTTCCTCGCCGACGTCGATCATGTTGACGACCATTGGGTCAACGATTTTTGCCTGACGCAGCGGGGCAGCGAAGCTTTCTCCCTCGCGTATGCCGTCATGTGCTTGCCCCAATGCGCGGCTGAAGACCTCGTTGCCGGCGGTGTCGCGTGTAACAATGATGGCTTCGAGAATCGGGACACCAGCGGCAAGAAGTGTTCCGAGCGTTCTGGTGAAACGCGAAACAGAGCTCTTGGAAACGATCTGTCCGAGAATCGGGGTATGGATTTTCAGTGAGTCGGCGAAGTAGCGGCCGCCCTCTGAGATGCGCAAGAGCCTGAATCCCAGGAACACCAGGAACGGGAAACCGATAATATACAGCCAGCCGAAGTCGTCCTTGATCCAGTCACTCATGCCGACAAGCATCTTGGTTGCACCGGGCAGTTCGTCGCCCATGTCGGAAAATATTTTTTCAAAGCTCGGGACGATGAACATCATGATGCCCAAAACAATCGCGAGAGCAAAAGTGATAACGGCGGCTGGGTAAATCATCGCGCCTATAACCTTGCGTTTCAGGGCCTGCGACTTTTCCATAAAGTCCGCAAGCCGCTGCAGGATGATATCCAGAACGCCGCCGAGCTCACCCGCACGAACCATGTTGGTATAAAGCCGGTCAAACGCCTTGGGGTGCCTGGCCATCGCTTCGGAAAGGGTCGAGCCGCCTTCAACGTCTTCGGCGACCAGCCGAATGGCGACACGCAGCATTCCGGGCTTTTGCTGTTCTTCGAGAATTCTCAGGCTGCGCAGAATCGGCAGGCCGGCGTCGATAAGAGTCGAAAGCTGTCGGGTGAATGTGGTCAGCAGCTTTTTCGAGACAGCGCCGACAGATCTTCTTTTGCCGGGCTGGGGGCCGGCGCCAGCTCTTGGGCCACCGGGTTTTCGGCCGGCCTTTTCCTTGATTTTGGTCGGAAAATGTCCCAGCGAGCGAACCTGGGTAATTGCGTCTTCCGAGCTTGAGGCGTCGACTTCACCTTTGACTCGTTGACCGACACTATTCATTGCTTCGTAAATAAAAGTAGGCATGATGTTACTCCTGTTGTGTTATCTATCCGTGCCCCTGGGACAGTTAACTATTCTGTGCTTCACTTCATGTTTAAAACTTCCAAATTAAGCTTCTTCGTCCAAAGTCTGGCTGACAACCTCTTCGATGGTAGTCAAGCCGTCGAATATAGCCAGCAAACCGCCCTCACGGAGGGTACGCATACCTCGTTTACGGGCAGCGTCTCGGAGAACATTGGTACTGGCGCGTTTCATAATCATGTCACGAAGGTCGTCGTCGAGAGTGATAATCTCGAACAAGCCAAGCCGTCCGCTATAGCCCGTGCCGCGGCAGAAGTCGCAGCCTTTTCCGTGATAGAAGCTCTTGCCCTTGATGTCGTCGGAGGTAAGGCCTAGTTCCATAAGCATCTCTTCGGTCGGGGTAAATTCTTCCTTGCAACGGCTGCAGATGGTTCTTACCAGCCGCTGGGCGACAATGCCTTCGATGGTGGCGGTGATAAGGAACGGCTGCATGCCCAAATCCAGCAAACGGGCGATTGCCGAAGGTGCGTCATTTGTGTGCAGCGTTGTGAACACAAGGTGGCCAGTCAGGGACGCCTGTACAGAAATCTCAGCTGTCTCGAGGTCACGAATTTCACCGACGAGTACGATGTCGGGGTCCTGACGCAGAAAACTTCGTAGGCAGCGTCCAAACGTCAGGCCGATATCCGGGTTCACCTGTACCTGGATGAGGCCGTCAATGTCATATTCGACTGGGTCCTCACTGGTTAGGATTTTTGTGTCGATAGTATTGAGTTTGTTCAACGCGGAGTAAAGCGTGGTTGTTTTACCTGAGCCGGTCGGGCCGGTAACGATAACAATACCGTTTGGCCTGGCAATGAGCTGGTCGAACAGGCGGATATCGTCTTCCCTTAAACCCAGACGTTCCATGTCGAGAGATACGTTTGAACGGTCAAGGACACGCATGACGACGCTTTCGCCAAACATGGTGGGCAGGACAGATACACGAAGGTCGACTGGCTGGTTGTTTACGAGCAACTCAATTCGGCCGTCCTGAGGAAGGCGACGTTCAGCAATGTCCAGATTCGACATGACTTTAATGCGCGAAGCGATAGCTACGGCGATGGATTTTGGCGGGGGAAGCATCTCGTACAGAACGCCGTCAATTCGATATCGCATCTTGAACTCATCTTCGAAGGGCTCGAAGTGAATGTCGGAGGCACGGTTTCGTATCGCTTCGAGCAGTACCATATTGACCAGACGCTTAACCGGGTTAGCATCTGCCATCTCTCTGATTGTTTCGAGGTCGATACTTTCGGTCCGGTCTTCAAGGAGGGCGAGGTGCTCGTCGCCAGCGATTTCATTGATAATCTCGCCGATTGATTCGGGTTCGACGTCGTAATAGTTCATCAGAGCGGCGTCGAGAAGTTCCGGTTCGGCAATTCTGGCTTCTACATTGAAGCCCATAAGGGTTCGTAGATCGTCTGTGGCTCGGAAGTTGTCCGGAGAAGCCAGTGCCACAACAAGCCGATGATTATCTTCGTCATATTGGACTGGTACGACCTTGTAAGCGTTGGCCATGTGTGCGGGGATTTGCTTAATGACCTCATCTGGAATCTCGATCGAATGGAGGTCAACATATTCCATACCGGCTTGGTAAGCGAGTGCGAGCGAACGGCTTTGTTCGTCTATATAGCCCAGGTCGATTAGTATCTGCCCGATGGGGCCGCCTTTTTCTTTTTGGACTTCCAAAGCTTCATGGACCTGATTCCGTGTTATTTTGCCAAGTTTGACTAGAATCCGGCCAAGCGGTCTGCCCTTTACATCCTGAATATTGAATTCTGCTGCCATCAATCTTACTTCCTCAATGTCTGCGGTTCTTCGCCCAGTTTCTCGACAGGCGCATCAAGCTGGCCAGCCTCATAGGCTTCAATCTTGTCTTGTACTTCGCCAGGGCTTTGACTTCGGTCAATGGCATCTTCTCTGGATATTTTGCTCTCCGTGTAAAGTTTGAACAGATGGTCGTCCAGAAGCTGCATGCCGAACTTCTTACCGGTTTGGATAGATGACGTAATGCGGAAAACCTTGTTTTCGCGGATCAGGTTTGAAATCGCATTTGTTACAACGAGAAATTCGAAAGCAGCTACCATGCCGCGGACATCAGAACGGGGCATCAACGCCTGACAAAGCACGGCAATTAAGGACGACGCCATCTGAATACGAATCTGTTCCTGCTGGTTTACAGGGAATTGGTCAACAATACGTGTTACCGTGCCCTGGGCACTGGTAGTGTGAAGGGTGCCGAAGACAAGGTGACCGGTTTCGGCAGCTCGAAGGGCGGATTCGATAGTTTCAAGGTCACGCAATTCACCTACCAGAATAACGTCCGGGTCCTGACGTAAAACTCGTCGCAGAGCTTCTGAGAAGCTTGGGACATCGACTCCCACTTCACGCTGATTGACCATGGATTTGTGGTGTGGATGATAATATTCGATTGGGTCCTCAACCGTTACTATGTGCTTATCGAAGCTTTTGTTGATGTAATCTATCATTGTCGCCAGTGTGGTGGTTTTACCTGAACCGGTAGGCCCGGTAACCAGGAAGAGCCCTCTGGGACGGCGACACAGACTCTTGACGATAGCGGGCAAACCTATGTCGTCAAACGAGAGCAACTTAGCCGGGATAAGACGAAGGACGATGGAAATATTGCCGCGTTGCTGAAAAACAGCTGTCCTAAAACGGCCGGCGTTTCCAAACTCAAAACCGAAGTCTGTTCCGCCTTGTTCCTGAAGTTCCTGCTGCGACCTTTCTGGTGTAATGGCTTTCATGAGAGAAATAGTGTCCTCGGGTTCCAACACCTTTGTCTCAAGAGGCCTTAATCTGCCATGGAGACGAAGGGTGGGGGGACGCCCTACAACAAGATGTAAGTCACTGGCACCACGTTTGATACAAGTTTCCAGAAGCCTATCAATCTGTATTGTTGCCATAAAAATCCTCTCGATTCATTATTCGTACAGGTTGGAAACAAGGCAAAAACCACAAGTTCCATTAGCTGCAAAATATCAAACTAAGTTATGTATATTTAAGGAGTTAAAATTTATTATGCCTCTATTCGTCGTCCACAACCAAATCTTCAGATTGGGTTATCCTAACAAGCTCTTCAGGGGTGGTAATGCCGTTGCGTATCTTGATTCTTCCATCCTCAAGAAGGCCTTTCATGCCCGAGGCGCGTGCAGCTTTTCTCAGTTCGCTTAGATTAGAGCTATTGAACGCTAACTCACGAAGTTTATTGTCCATTTCCATCAATTCAAAAATACCTTGACGGCCACGGTATCCTGATCCATTGCAGGTGCCACAACCCTTTCCCTTATAAAAGGTTCCGTTCTCGATTTCGTCGGGGCGGAAGCCCAGGATTTTAAGCGTCCGAACATCCGGTTCCGGGTCCACATCTTTGCACTCTTTACAGATAACCCGGATCAGTCTCTGGGCCATGACAGCCTGGACGCTACTGGCAACCAGGAAGGGTTTCACTCCCATGTCGATAAGACGGGTTATTGCCGAGGCAGCATCGTTCGTGTGAAGTGTACTGAATACTAAGTGTCCAGTAAGTGCGGCCTGAATTGCTACTTCAGCCACGTCTAAATCACGTATTTCACCAACTAAAATGATATTTGGAGCCTGACGCAGCATAGACCTGAGAATACTTGAAAACGATAAACCTATCTGCTCATTTACCTGGACCTGGTTAATTCCGGTGAAATTGTATTCTACCGGGTCTTCAGCAGTGATGATTTTCTTGTCCGGCTGGTTAAGTTCATTGAGAGCACCATAAAGGGTAGTGGTCTTTCCTGAACCGGTCGGGCCTGTAACCAGGAAAATGCCGTTTGGACGGCGGATTATATTTTGGAATTTTGAATAATCCTCAGACTCAAAGCCCATGGCCTGGATACCCAAACGAGCATTTTCAGGCCTCAAAATACGCAGAACAATGCTTTCTCCGTGGTAAGCGGGCAGTGCAGATACGCGGAAGTCAATGTCACTGCCGGAGATACGCATCTTGATTCGACCGTCCTGAGGGAGCCGCCTTTCGGCTAAGTCAATGCCAGCCATAATCTTAAAGCGGTTTAGTACGGCACCCTGCATTCGCTTAGGAATGTTGTCTCTTTCCATACAGACACCGTCAACTCGGTACCTTACCCTGACACGGTCTGTCATTGGTTCGATGTGAATATCAGATGATCGCATTTTTACAGCTTCATCGATAATCATTGTTACTAATCGAATGACTGGAGCTGATTCTTCGTCCAAATCCTCCCGTTCGGCAGCATCGGCCAAAGCCTTTTCTGCCACGTCCTGCACTTCGTGAACGACTTCGTCGATACTAACGTCTGATCTGGCGAATTCGTCAATGAATTGACGCATCTTGGTTTTAGATGCCAAGCATGGTTCCAATTCACAGTTCAGACGGAACCTGAGCATATCGAGTGTTTCAAGATCGAGAGGGTCGGTGATGATTATCTTAAGGCAATTGCCTTCTCTGGCAAGCGGCAAGACCATGTGCTTGCGAATTATATCTTCCGGAATCAAATGAAGTTCTGAAGGAGAGACAGCGTCGCTTTCAAGGTCGATATATTCCATATCGTATTGGCTGGCCAGGGCCTTGGCAACATCGTCTTCTTCGGCTAGGTCAAGAGCTGCAAGCGCTTCGCCAATTTTTAAATTTTCATTTCTGGCATGTTCCAGAGCCTCTTCAACAGCAGCCTCTGTAACAATTCCCCATTCCACCAGAATCTCGCCAAGACGTCGTTTTTTTTTCTTAGCCATAGGCTCCTCACTGCTTGATACAAAGAGCTTATTTTAGATAAATACCAGCAAAACGCAAAACAACGCTGTAGAAATACAGCTGCTTTCTTACGCAAAAGCGTAATCTAATTTGGGGGTATATACAAAAGCTCTGTTTGTCAAAAAGCTCAAAGAGGCTTTTGTAAATAGGCGGAATGAAATATTTATGAGGGCTAGGATAAAACCGCCAAAATCGCTCGTAGTACACAAGCCTCACCACAACCAGCCACATTGATTTTAACAGGAACCTGTTGTTTTGGTCAAGAGTTCCTATACGTCTTTATTTCAAAGGAGTTAGGCCGAATTTTTTTCTTATTTGCTGTGCGGCGGACAAGAGATGCCGTTCGGACTGAAAGACTGAATAAAGATTGCTGGTAGTTATATCAACGATGGCAGCTGCGTCGGAAATCTTTCCCTTAGACGCCTCTAGCAAATCCAGAAGAAAGGAAACAACCTGCCAGAATCTGAAATCCTTCCGCCCTATTTGAAGCTTCTTTTTGGAGCTTGAAAGTTTGTCAACGTTTTTTGGGACGAAGATGCAGTCTTTGACTACCTCAGGAATATCAAGTTTTTTCGTATTGATACTGTGGCGTAAACCGCAAGCGATATTCATTCTCAAACGCTGTATTGCCAGCTGTTTGTTTTCATGCTGGGAGCGTGAGTCATCGCCGTGTGAGCTTATCCCTGTAGGTTGATGTAAAAGCCTAACCGCAGAAGAAACCTTGTTTCTGTGTTGCCCACCGGGCCCGGAGGACTTGTAGATGTGGATGTCGCACTGCCTTAGCAGCTCTTTGTCGCTCAGGGCCAGGAAGTCTTCGTTTGGTTGGCCGGTTTCCATATTCGCCAATGATAACTTCCAGAAGCAAAATGGGCAAATGGCACATTGGTTTCAGTATTATTTTAAAAATTTATTCAAAAAGTTAATAAATACCTAATAAATGTTGAGAGGTTCTGGAATTAAAAATTACAATAGGGCCATGAACGATTGGATGGATGCCGAGTCACGCATGGAGCGCGCTCATGAATTATATGAGCAGGGGCGGTTTGCCGAATCTGCGGCTGAACTGCGCGCAGCGATAGATGTCAATCCATTTAATCCGGCATGGCACTTCAACCTTGGACTGACTTTAGAAGCCATGGAAGACTGGTCCAAGGCGTACGAGTGCTACAAGAAGGCCCTCCAACTCCAGCCCAACGATCTCGAGATACTTAACGCTCTTGGAATTAATGCTACTCGGCTGGAGGAGTATGAAGAGGCGTTGGGGTATTTTGAAAAAGCCCAGGAGATAGATTCCAATTTTGAGTCTTCCTATTGCAACAGGATTGTAACCTACTCCGAGATGGATAAGCACGATAAGGCCGAGATGATGTTCTATCTCGCTCAGCATTTGAAGGAAGATTGTCCTGCATGCTACTACAATATCGCAGGCAGCTTTTATGCACGCAAGCAGTATAAAAGGGCAATTGAGTGCCTTGGGCGTGTACTGGAATTGGATGGAACCTTGCCTGGGACAAATGCCCGAATTGCTGATTCTTATTGGTCAATGGGGAATCTGTCGCTGGCAAGAAAGTATTTCATCGAAGAACTTCGCCATGATCCTGGAGACGTAGAGACGCTCCTTGATTTCGGCGAGCTCCTGATGGAGATGAGGGAGGCCTCTGAAGCGAGAGAAAAATTTAACAGAGTCATAGAGCAGGTTCCCGAGCATCCCGGGGCACATTTTTGCCTGGGAGAGCTGGCGTCAAAGAGGGGCGATGAAGTTGAAGCCGAAAGACATTTCCAGAAAGTTCTACATGTTGACAGTAACTATCCGGGCGCCCATGCCAAACTCGGGGAACTGATGCTTCGCAAGGGACAGGAAAAGGATGCTGCGAAGTACCTTGTAAAGGAATTAAAAACCAGTGGCGACAACCCGGCTGTGTTAAAAGAACTCGGCCAACTGCTGATCGAAGCTCGGGAAGCCAAAAAGGCGAATTCTATTTTTCAGCGTCTTGTAAAGATAAGCCCCGACGATTATCAAATTCAGCATAATCTGGCTGTGAGTTTTTTCCTGCTCAAGAAAGTTGATCAGGGAATAAAGCATTGCCGAAAGTCTCTGAAGCTGAAACCGGATAATCCACACGCCCTTTATAATCTGGCACTTGCTTATCTCAAAAGGGGACAGGTTCCTCGGGCGCATAGATATGTTTCACGCGCGTTGACTATCGCACCACGGGATGAGTATATTCGCAATCTGTCAAAGCGGCTTGGGGTAATGGGCATTCTTTCGACGATAAAAAAGAGCTTTTATACAAGGGCACGCCGAGGTCGAATGCGAAACTAGAAACTTGAAGTTTTCTGTGAATTTGTAAAGGAGTACAAAAATTTCTTCCCAATCAAAGCCTGTAATCCTGGTAACAGAGCCACTCAATGAAAGAACCCTCAATTATCTTCATCAACACGGCCAAGTCAGGCAGGTACCCGTTGAAAAGGCCTCCGATGAGATAGGCGAAGCTGATGCTCTTGTCGTGCGGACTTATACTCAAGTAAACGAGGCGTTGCTCGATAAGGCAAAGCGGCTGAAGGTTGTTGGCCGGGCGGGCGTAGCTCTGGAAAATATCGATGTCCCCGCCTGCCGTGAAAGGGGCGTCGAGGTGGTTCACACACCCGAGGCCAATACTCTTGCAGTTGTCGATTACACTATCGGAGTCATTATCCAGATGAATCGCAGGTTTTGGCCGATGCAGGGCCCGTTATCTCCGGAAGATTTTCACAAGGAACGTAAGCAGGTATTCGGCAGGTTCCTCTCTGGTGCGACCCTTGGCATTATCGGCGCAGGTCGGATTGGCAGCCGCGTTGGTCGGGCTGCTGCTGCGCTAGGGATGAAAGTCCTGTATAACGATATCCAGGAAATCGAGTTGGATTATCCAGCCGAAGCTCTCGACAAATCGACGCTATATGCCAGGAGCGATATTGTTACGATTCACGTTCCGCTGACAAAACTCACACAAAAGTTCATAAATGCCGAATCACTCGCCCAGTTCAAAAAGGGTGCGCAATTTATTAATGCAGCACGCGGCCCATGCGTTGATTACCATGCCTTGGCCGAGGCAGTCAAGAGGGGGCATATTTCCGCCGCGACGGTGGACTGTCACGACCCTGAACCCCCAGCTGCGGATTACCCCTTGTTCGGGCTGGAAAATGTCATTCTCACCCCTCACATAGCGGCGAGAGTCCCGGCTGCTGTAGAACGCATGTGCGACGTGGTTTACGATATTGTGGAAGTATTAGAAGGCCGAGAACCGAAGTATCCCGCCCAGCCTGACCAATATGAATAAACCTTCTCGGAAAGACTATCCTGAGGCTATGGAAGCTGAGGGTGTGCTGCGGGGCTATTTTGTTGACACTGCAAAGCGGTTATTTATAATCGCTGCTGCTTTTAGGGCGTTTCTCAGTAGCGAAAAAGCCCCCAATAATCCTGCATATAAATGCTTTAAAGACGTAGGAGATCGCATGATAACAGCGAAACATCGAATTGGCTCACCTTCAACTCTTTCCCTTTTAATTGCTTGCATCACTTTCTTGGTGCCGTGCGCTGTAGGCACAGCCTCCGCAGATTCTATTGATGAGGTAAGGCAAACCATAGAAAAAATGAAAGCAGTGAGCCCTGACCAGGGTTTTGGAGCTTTGGCTGAATTCTTTGTCGACACTGACGCAAGAACTTTTGCTCAAATCGATAAGAAAATCAGCATAGTCGAGGATAAGCAGAAAGCCTTGGAGTCTCTAGTTCAAAGCAAACTGAGGATTGAATTGCCCGAAAGCGTCGATCAGGCGGCTGGCCAGATGAATAGTAGCCCAGACGAACTCGCGAGTATTAACTCTGAGAGTTTAACAGTAGTTGGCAATACGGTCGTGGGAGTTGATAACTCCGGTGAAAAGATGACTTTTGTCAAAGTCGGGAATGACTGGAAAATCCAACTTTCTGCTCGTCAACGCAAAATAGTCGGCTTTTTGTCTGAGGCAACTGCGGCCACAGAAAAGTATTTCGATGCATTAACAGCTGGCGTAAATAATGGGACTCTGACAAAAGCCAACTTCGAAGCAAAAGCCCAGGAAATCGGACAAAAGATAATGGCTCCTGTAATGATGAAAATAATGATGATCATGATGCAGGAAATGACCAGTGAACCTTCAGATTCCGCAAGTAAACCTGAAATAACTGCAAGCGTCGAGGTTGCTGAAGATATTTCGATTTCCGAACCAGAAGAAGAAGTTATTGTTGAGCGGAAGGTATCTGACGAGAAACTGAAGGAGTTGTGGTCGGACTTCCTGCATTACATCAAGATAGCAAGGGTTGATATGGCCCAGAGTTTTGGCAGGTCAATCCTTGAGTCTGGAACTGAATCCCGCAATATTTATCTTCTTTCCGTGCAGTTTAAAGATACCCAGGATGTTCTTCGTCGCGGCCAACGCCTTGAGGGCATGAAAGAGATAATCGATGAAATCAGGAAAGTTATTGAAGAGGGCTATGAAGCAGAGCGGGCAGATCCGAAACAGATAGCAAATTCAATCAAGCTTCTGGGCGGAACGGTTCGTGCTTACAAGATTGGCTTGAAGCGGCTTGTCGAGAGCGGGGAATACGCGATGCCGCAACTCATACAGAAGCTTATGGACCCGAAAACACCAGAGCTTCTCAGAGAGCGGATCGTTACCGTCTTGCCAAAGATTGGCAAAGATGCTGTCAGGCCTTTGTCTGTTGCACTGCAGAGCAAAGACGTCCACCTCCAGGAAACCCTCGCCAGGACGCTTGGCGAAATACAGTATCCACACGCTGGAGCCCGTCTGAAAGAACTTGCCGGAAGACAGGGGATTTTGGAACGCACAAAACAGGTAGCTACCAGGGCCTTGGTTGATTGTACCGGCAATGAATCGCTTGAGAAGAGTGTTGCATGGATGTTCTATGACCTGGCACAGAAATATTATCGCCAGGATGACTCTGTAAAACCACAAGAGGAATATGAGACAGCGAACGTCTGGTATTGGAAGGAAGGCTTGGGCGTCGTTTTCAAGCCGGTTCCGAGAGAGATATTCTGCGACATCCACGCGATGCGAATGGCCAGGCTCGCCCTGCAACATGATCCCGATTTCTATCCGGCTGTTTCCCTCTGGCTGGCGGCAAATCTGAAAAAACAGGCAGACCTGCCATCCGGCGCAGTTGACCCGACAGTAGGCAAGGATCAACCGTCTGCGGATTACTATGCTTTGGCAAGTGGCGCCGGCTTCCTTCAGGAAGTACTCGCCAGGGCGCTGAATGACAGGAATTCCGCAGTCGCACTTGGAGCGATTGAGGCGCTTGCACGCACGTCTGGCGAAAAGAACCTTGTCGAACCTGTTGAGGGTGGAGCGACTCCCTTGGTGGAAGCTCTGACATATCCTGACAGACAGGTGCGTTTTCTGGCTGCACTTTCTCTGGCCAAGGCTTTGCCGGAAAAACGTTTTGCCGGGTATAAATTAACAATGGCTGTACTGTCCGAGGCCTTGAGGCAAAGCGGTAAAAAGACCGCACTTCTCGTTGTTGAAGATGTTCAGATACGTAATGCTCTGAAAGACCTTATACGTTCGGCCGGTTATGAAGTGATAGATCAAAGCGATGATGATAAGGCCCTTGCCGAGGCAAACAAATTGGGTGGTGTCGATGTCGTTGTTCTTGGGGATAAGCCCGAAGCAAATTTTGTTGTTGCGAAACTTCGTACCATGGAGCGATTTGTTACGGTTCCAGTTATGGTTGTCTCCGGCAGCGAGAGAAGCAAACGTCTTGGTGAACTCGATGATCGTGTTGTAGCGGTCAAGCGGGATTTTGAAGATGCGGATATCTTAGCCGGGCTGGTGGAAGCTTATGAAAAAGCTGACGGCAAATCTCTTACGCCCCAGCAGGCGGCCCAATGGGCAATTGACGCATCAGATGCGATCAGGCTTCTGGGCATGACCGAAAATAAAGTTTTTGATATTGAAATCGCATTGAATAATCTTGTCGCATTACTTGGCCATGAAAGTTCAGGCGTCCAGATTTCTGCAGCAGAGGCTTTGGCTGTAATGGTAAGTTCGGATGCACAGAAGGCAATTGCTGAGCTTGCTATTAATGCCGATCAGGAAACAGATGTCCGTATCAAGGCCTTTAATATTCTCAGCAATTCCCTGCGTCGTTTCGGAAATCAATTAACAGACAATCATGCAAAGGCCGTCCTTGATATTGTGAATACAAAGGATGCAGCCGACCTTCGTGACGCAGCCGCCCAGGCGCTTGGGGCGATGAATCTTCCGAGCAAGGAAATCAAGTCGCTTATACTTAACACGGAACAAACCGAAAACTAACGGTTCATCTGAAAGATTAATCTAAAAGCTTCCGAGTTAGAAATTAAACGGAAGCTTTTTTATTGCGCTAGTCAGGATGAAAGCAAAAAAATCCTTTAACTTAACGCAAAAGGGCGATCTATATCTTATTGTTATATTGGGCCCAGGGGTGGGCTTAAAAGAGGTAATTCACTTTGAATAAAGGGATTAAAACACTAGCCGATTTCGGTCTTCCCATGCCTGCTTCTTTGATTCGCGGTTTTCCGCGTGCAAAAGAGAAGTTCGAGACAGGGAGGGTGATGAATTCGAGAAATGTTTTGAGACCTGTTTTGGTCTCACTTTCAGCGGTCGCTGT
This sequence comes from uncultured Planctomycetaceae bacterium, assembly GCA_964401835.1. Lineage (GTDB taxonomy): Bacteria > Planctomycetota > Phycisphaerae > SM23-33 > SM23-33 > CAYNZP01. The sequence continues at coordinate 148,602 of CAYNZP010000002.1, read as the reverse complement.
TGTCGCTTGTGCCATGACCATAAACGGCTGGAATACAACCAGCTTGCTTCTGGGATTATTAATAACCGTAATCGCCGGCTGGATGGTCTACCAGATTCATTGGGCTATCGCACATCTTCATAAAAAATCGGAAAGTGTCGAGAAAGCCTCGTTTGAGGCGGAAAATCATTATATTGATGTCATTCGCCGAATAATCCATTACATCGAGGCGCGAAGCGAATATTCACAAGGTCATAGTAAACGGGTTGCTGAGTTGAGCGAGAAAATCGCAAGGCAAATTGGTCTAGAAGAGGCCAGATGTCAACTTATGAATCTTGCAGGACAAATTCATGACGTTGGGATGCTGGCTGTCTCGGACCATCTCCTGGTTACCCGTGGCAAGCTCGGAGCGAATGAATTCAGGACAATAAAAAAACATCCATCAATTGCACATGAACTTCTTTCACCATTAAAAACACTGGAGTCCATCCTGCCAGCTGTAAAGCACCATCACGAACGGATGAATGGCACAGGCTATCCAGATGGAATTTCCGGCGAGGATATTCCAATTGAAGCACGTATCCTAGCCGTTGCAGATACGTATGAAGCCATGACGCATGATCGTCCCCAGCGAACAGCGATGACATCGATAGATGCAATGATGGAATTAAATAGATGCGCCCCTGCGGGGTATGATCCTGGATGTGTTGAAGCTCTTGCCGATATCCTCAACATGAAGGATTTGATAAAAAATCCCTCCGAAAATTACTCTTCGGAGGAATGTAAGGTTTGCTGTTGAATGGGGGGCCTTCTTTTTAGCTACCCGCTCTCTTTCCCTTCTTTGTGAGGATGTTCATGTCTTTTGGCAAGCGACTCGACCTTGGCAGATTCCCCTTCGCCGGCGGCCATTTTCTCTCGTTTGATAGCTTCGTAGACTTCTTTTCTGTGGACGGGCACGTCAGGTGGGGCGTTGATGCCTAGACGGACTTTTTCACCGCGTATGTCGACAACGGTAATTTCGATGTTGTCGCCTATTTTTATTGATTCGTCACGTTGTCTGGATAGTACCAGCATCCGCGGCTCCTTCCTTGGAATAGCCGGTCTCGATTAACCTTTAAATCGAGAGCAATCTTAAACATATATATCGGCTATATGCAAAGTCAAGGTGAGTTCGATTCACCGTTTTTTTGAAATGTTAGACAAAATATTATATGCCTAGCGCGGGGCTCTAACGCATTTTTAGTCAAATATTTGTAAAATTGCCTGTTTTTACAGCCTCTTGTAAGTTTGGCGTTATTTCGCTAGTGTTTGGGCATGAATAATACAAGTATTGAAAATTCTGGTGAAATTCTCCCGCCTGTTAAAGTTGTTGAGTGGGTAGGGGACGCCAAAAGCGGCTTTCTTAAATTGCTGGATCAGACAAGGCTGCCTGAAGAAAGGGCCTTTGTTGAGTGCAGGGATTTGGAAACTCTCTGGAAGGCAATTCAGCGCCTGGTTGTCCGTGGAGCGCCAGCTATCGGCGTGGCAGCTGGTTATGGAATGGTAATTGCCGCTCAATCCTTCCAGACCGAGGAGGATTTTCTTCAGGCGGCACTTTCAGACGGGGAATACCTCAAAAGTTCTCGCCCGACTGCGGTTAACCTTGAATGGGCTGTCGAGCTGATTTGCAACCGGCTCGAAGCAGAAAATCCCAAGGATCTAGGTGCATTGCAGGAATTGGTACTGGACAAGGCCCGCAGGATTCACGAAGAAGATCAGCGGATGTGCTTGGCTATGGGCAGATATGCAGCTGAGCTTATTAAAAAATGCTCGGGCGTTCTGACACACTGCAATGCTGGAGCGTTGGCGACAGCCGGTATTGGAACTGCAACTGCCGGAATGTATGTCGCCAAGTCAATGGGACATGATTTTGTTGTTTATTGTGATGAGACAAGGCCCTTGCTTCAGGGCAGCCGCTTGACTGCCTGGGAACTGATGCAGGCTGAAATAGATGCGGTGGTAATAACAGACAGCATGGCTGCCCAGGTAATGCGTGAGCACCGCGTGCAAATGGTTATCACAGGAGCAGACCGCATTGCTGCTAATGGCGATGCGGCGAACAAGATCGGGACCTATGGCCTGGCGATACTGGCAGAGCGTCACAAAATTCCGTTTTATGTAGCGGCCCCATACAGTACTTTCGATTTAAACATTACCTCGGGCCAGGACATTCCAATCGAACAGCGCAGCAGTGAAGAGATAACCTGCGGTTTTGGGAAAATAACTGCCCCGATAGATGCAAAAACCTATTCACCAGCTTTTGATATTACTCCTGCAGAACTGATAACCGCCATAATCACGGACCGGGGAATAATCCAGCCCGTGAATTTGAAAAATGTCCGGAAGATTGTTAGCGATTCCTGACCATCACGTTGTGGAGTTCTTTGAATCGCCAGTTAATCGCATGAAGTAAAACGCCAAGGAAAACGCTTCCGGCCGAGAGTATCATCAGCCCGGTAGCGAGTATGGCAAGCGGGAAACGGGCGACTTGGCCGGTTGTGATGAAGTTATGAATCGGGGGTATTCCAGCCAAAATGCCAATTACGAAAAACACTATTCCAAGGCCGCCAAAGAAAGTTAACGGCTTGAATGCCCTTACCAGACTGAATAATTTCCACAAAACTCGAAAACCATCACTGAAGGTGTCTAGTTTTGATTCACTGCCTTCGGGTCGGCCGCGATAGGGAACCTGAACCTCGATAGTCTTTAAGCGGTAGTAGAGCATTTGTATGGTTATCTCGGTCTCGACCTCGAAACCGCTCGAAACGACCGGTAGCTGAGCGGCAACCTTTCTGTTAAAAGCGCGATATCCTGAAAGAATGTCCGTTAGATTGGTATTGAAAATTTTATTTATCAGCAATCGTACTAGACCATTGCCTGCTACATGCAGCGGTCGAAATGAAGTATCCGTATAAGTTGAAAGCCTTGCGCCGACAGCCATGTCTGCGTCGCCATCGAGGACGGGCTTTAAAAGCTCATTCACCTTTTCGGCAGGGTATGTGTCATCTCCATCGACCATAACGAAATACTCCGCGTCGATTTTATTCAGCATGTTCTCGATTACATAACCCTTGCCTTGCCGGGGTTCTTTCACGACTGTCGCGCCATGGGAGCGGGCAATTTCAGCAGTATCGTCCATACAGCAATTATCGAAAACGTAAATGGCTGCTTCCGGCAGCTTGGCCTTAAAGTCGTCTACCACCTTGCCGATAGTCGCTTGCTCGTTGTAACAGGGGACGAGTACTGCGATATTATTTTCTTTTATATTTTCCATGGGCAATATCCTATTAGAAAAGCATCCAGCTGGAAACCAAAATGCTTTAAGCCCAAGCTAAAGTTTGAATGGCAGTACCTCTGGGCTAATCTGAGGATTATTCTTAAAGGGGTTGTAAAGCGGATCTGCAAAAAGAACCATCTGCCAGCTGGCCAGTGGGGTTGTCATCCAATAACACTCCGCAACGGTATATTTCCCTGTTAACAACAGCGGGAAAAATTCTTCCGGCAGTGGAAATGCCCCGAGCATGGGTTCTCTTACAGCTCCGAGAGTCGCGGCTACACCATTTTGGATCATTTTCGGGCACCACTCACGGCTGGCTGGATCTCTAAGATTCACAGCCTCCCAGCTGGCGATATGCCAGCCGACGGCGCCCTGTTGCCAAATAAAGGCGGGAATGTATTTTTTCAGGCTGTACCATCCGACGTAGAGAGCCGAATCGGGGCAGCTGTTCTTCTGAAATACGACAGGGCTGTCCTCAAGCGTAATGTCGATTTCAGAATTTGCCTTGATGAAAGAATAAAGCTTTTCAAGGTGCCGGTCATATTTGTCTACTATATCCGGCGTCAAAGGTTTTCCGCCTCCCGCATCGACGTAGAATTTTCCATTAAGCCCCGCTTTTTCCGCCTCAATAGAATTTTCGATAATCCTTCTGGCATCGGCAGCTGTCGGCCCGTCGATTCTTGCTGTCATCAAAACAGTGGGGATTTGGGCTTTGTCGAGTCTTTTGCTTTGCATCCAATGAAGGGGATTGTTGAGCGGACCCTTGAGTTTGTAATACGGCCACCACAATAAAGCCAACTCGCTATCCACCGATGCGCCTTTACTTTCCAGGGGTGATGATGGTTTTTGGGAGGGTTTGACTTTTGATTCTGCATATGAATGAACCAGCATGACGCCATCGGTTTCTTCAATTAGCTGAAGCATTTCTTCAGTTTTTTTTATGGAGAATTCACCAACGCGTAATTTGCTTTTTTGGGCTTCAATTTCACTGAGCCTTTTCTCAATTGGCTTGAGCATGGCGATCAAATCGGGCCTGGATTTTGTAATGTAGTCTATAAGTCCATTCAGCCCAAAAAGGTCCAAATGCAAGGCCATTAGTTGGCGGGAGGCAATTAAACGTTTTTTTGGGTCTTCAATCCGCGCAACGTCTGACTCCCTCATAGCTAAAAGGTTATTTATGTTTTTGCGGAGGTCTTTTATTTTCAGTAACGGCTTGGAAGGTTCTGGCATTGGGGAGGAGAAAAGTTTCCCGATGGGTTTGAGGCTTTTTGTTTTTGGTTCTGGAAACTTTCTGGTAACTGTTCCTAGAAGCTCATAGTTAACCGCCAGTCTCATGTGGGCCTTTTGCTGTTCTTTACGATAGAGATATGAAAATTTGTCTTGTTGGGTCTCGGAGATGCGGCCGGGGATTCCCCACATAAGCACGACACAAGAAACCTTTTTGGTGAGTTGGCGGTCCTGGAGAGCTTGCTTCAAGGGTTTTGCTATTTGGTTCTGATAGTCCCCTCGTCCAATCTCATATTCGATTGAAGTATCGAGAAGGATTATTTGATCCTCGGGAATGCCGCGTTCACTCGCATAAAATTCTGCCAGGGAAACGGAATCCTGATTATTAGAATTTGCGACAATGACGACATCGGCTGGCCCAAGAGCGAGTGCCGTTGTCGCGAGAATCATGAGTGAAAACAGTGCCACAGGTAATCGCAAGTCTTTATTCATGCAAACTCCGAGCGAGATTAATTTCGATAATTCAAAATTTTACCTTCCAACTGTATAGGTAAGATACACTAATACCTTAAAGGTTTGCAAAAAAATGATTTTTGTCAAAAGCCGCAGCTTTTATACTGTTGCAGAATCAGGTTTTGTTTTATTCATGGAGAGAGCATGAAACGTTATTTATTATTGTGTATTTCGTTGGTCTTCCTGGCGGGCTGCCCTGTAACGCAGCCCCAGGATACGCCTGTAGATGCTCTGCGTCTACGGGCCAGCAGAAGCAACAGTAAATATTGGGTTTACGTGCCTAGCTACTACAACGATCATCGTGAATGGCCACTTGTGGTAACGCTCCACGGCACCCATGGATTTGACGGTAGCCGAGCTCAAATAAAAGAGTGGAAGGCGCTGGCAGAAGAAAAGGAATTTATTGTCGTCGCGCCTGATTTGAAGAGTGTTCAGGGAATATTGCCTGTAATTGAAGGCTTCTGGATGAAGGACCTTGAAAGGGATGAAAAAGCGGTCCTGGATATCATCGATGAACTTGCCCAGAAGTATCGTATTGACGAAGACTTGATTATGCTGACGGGTTTCTCTGCTGGTGGATATCCACTTTATTACATTGGACTGAGGAATTTCAACCGATTTGATATTCTCATTGCCCGGGCCTGTAATACAGATTTGGAAATTTTCGAGAAGATACAATTAACAGAGCAAATGCGGAAATTACCCATCTTTATTTACTGGGGAAAAGACGATCCCAAAATTCGGGGCGATTCATGGGAGGCTTATCGCTGGCTTAGGGAACACAGGTTTTTTGACACTGAGAGGGATGAGATCAAGGGCGGGCATCTCAGGCGGCCGGAAGTTGCCTACGAACATTGGCTGAAAAAACTGAAATACTCGCGCTAACGCCTCTTAGGTTTTGGATTTGATTTTAACGCTGTTTTGGCCGGGGGCATACGACTTTCGGTGCTGGGTATTTCGGACCTTGAAATACGTCGAAAGACTGCGTAAGAAGCCTCTTCTTCCAGGGGAATCCTATATACCCAGTCGATCATTAAGCTTACCTGCCCCTTGGCATGCTCGCGTTCGACTATGAGCTGTGCTACTTGTGTACGCTCATCTTCTATTGGGGCAAAGTCTGCCTTCCAGTTGGGTCCGTCATACAGGTAGGCGACTGGATAATGGGATTGGCCGGTTTTCGTGACTAATCTGAAGTGAGTTGCGGGCAGTCGCCACCAATTGTCTTCTTCATTTCGAGCTTCTTCACTAACGCTTACTCGCAGAATAACTACTTTGTCAGTGGCGTTTTCACTAAGAAGGGGGTTTAAAGGCAAAAGCCTCATCCAATACGCCTTTTTTTGGAGATTCTCTGATACTTCAAAAGCGGCTTTGACACTGAAAGAATCTGGAAGACTATCGGCTCGTCCAAGTTTACCGGCCCGGTTACGTGTGCAGTATGTTTCCAGAAGAAGATCATCATGAACCGTTGCAAATTTCTGGCTGTATTTAAGCGATCCTGTGGAAAATTTCTTGGCCATTCCAACGGTGAATTCATCTGGATAGAAGAAGTGCAGGCCGGAAATACGCTGCAGAGAGGAGTCGAATGGCGTGTAGTAAAGTATTGCTGGCTTAAATGGCAGCATCTGTGCGGCAATGGTCAAAATTCCGACAATTACCATTCCGCTTATTAATCCGAGTATTCCACCGCCGATCCGATCAGCCCACATTCCCATTACGACATTTCCACTGATAAATTTGTCGAAAAGAACGCGAAGAGCAAGGAGCGGGATGACAAACAATGCGACCAAAGATATTGCTTCAGCATAAGCTGGCTGGCGGTTATAGAGCAAAGCTTCAGCAAGCGGCTCATAGAAATTCAATGCCGCAATAGCGCAAATTACAGAGAGGATCGTCATAATCAGAGCGCTGAAAAGCCCTTGGACGACCTGGAAAAAAGCGATCCCTAGAACAAGAGCTAAAACCAATAAAATAGCAACCATTCTTTGCTCCTATGCGGTTGAGTTATTTCTTTGCAGGCTGAACTGCCCTGAGTACCTCTTTAATACCCGAAATACCATCTATAACTTTTTTGAGGGCCTGTTCCTGAAGGTATAACATCCTGCTTTTGCGGCAGGCTGCCTTTATCTGAGATACCGAGGCACCAGAGATTATCAGTTCCCTTAACTCGTCAGTCATTTCCAATAATTCAAATGCTGCCGTCCTTCCATAGTAGCCGCTGCCCTGACAATTCGGGCAAATAATCGGATTTCCTTTTTCATCGGTCAAAGTCGTTGTCGGCGGCCTGTAGAATTGATCAACCTGTTGTGCAGGGATGTTAGCCTTGACAAGCAACTGCGGAGCAGGCCGGTAAGCCTCTCGGCAATTTGGGCAAAGTTTACGCAAAAGAACCTGGCAGAGAATTCCTCTGAGATTCTTGACTGCTTCTGCGGCGTCTCCGCAAACCTGCACCCACTTTGCCAGAGCAACAAAAGAATCGCTTGCCCTCATCCCCAATAGAAGGGTTTTTTCGGCAGCTGCAGCGCAAATAAGCTGAGCAGTTGCAGGATCAGGGCATTGATCTACCATTATTACATCTGGCTCTCTGCGAATGGCCGAGGCAAGATACCTAGGTAGATTGGCAGGTTCTTTGTAGGAGTGCTGTGTTACGTTTTCAAGATCGACAACCGCCTCTGATTCCAAAGTTACAAGTTGTTTGATATATGCATCATGTGTGCTAAGCATAGAATAAAGCGTGCTGGTTGTCCCACTTCCCCTTCGGCCTGAAACAATTATCACTCCGTTTTCCACCTGGTTCATCCGCTTAACCCGTAAAAGCATGTCCTCGGTCATGCCGAGACCTTCCAGGTTTGTCTGAATAGCTTGCTGAACAATGCGGAATTGCATTCTTTGGCCCCCGGTAGTTCCGGCAGTGGCTACGGCAATGTCTACCACGTCTTTATCCAGGCTCACTGAAAGATTGCCTTTTTGGGGCCTGCGTTTTTCTTGGGCTTCCATTCCAGCCAGCGGCTTTAAAAAATCGATTATCGCGTCACTATCATGTAGGGACAAGGGAGGGCAGGCGATAGCTACACCGTCGATGACATAGCGGACAATTGTTTTGCCTTCTACCGGACATATATCAGCTTCGCTTGCACGACGCCAAAGCATGTCAAAAAGAAGGTCCTGGGCAAGGTTGTATTTGAAAAACTCCTCTTCATCTGATGTCTGAACATTTGGCGCCAGGACAATTTTTCCAGTGGAGTCGTATAATTTAACTTTGGTTACCAGCTCTATCTTCTCTACGGAGCTTTTGGTTAATAAGCTCTTGATGTGGGTGGCAGTAAGGATTTTCCTTTCGGGCTTAACCCGGGCATTTCTATGCACGATGTAAGCAATGAATACAGCTGACGTCAAAACGACGTAAATAAGCAAGCCAATAATGTACTCGGGTAAGATCAGCCAGAAAAACAAGGAGATTGTCGGTATCCCAAGTATCACACCGCTCCACATCTCGTGACGGGTCCGAACCTTTTTTGCATCCTTTTGGACCCACGGAGAAAGGGCGAGCCATGGCGTAACAAGAACGAGAATAAATACAAGTTTAACGATCGAAAAATATCCGCCAAGCTGTGGTAAAGCGGCCATGCTTTCCATTATTGATATCTCCATATCACCTTATTATCGGCCGAGTAAAGATGATTTACTTGCCGAAATTCCCTTCATTGCCATTTTTAATTCTTCGGGATTCGATGCGACCTCGAACGCAACTTTCGGGTCTATCATGTCGGACTCAACAAGCCCCAAGAGGCTTTTCGTGAAGCTCTGCATTCCTTCGCGTTCGTGCGAGTGGATGATGTCTATTAATTCTGCATCTCTTGATTCCGTAATTAGCTGCCCCACGCTGGGGTTGGAAAGTAATACCTCAACTGCCGGTATGCGGTCTAATTTTTCCGAGATAGAGGGCAGGAGTTTCTGGCAAACCACCGCATGCAGGTTGAAAGCAAGAGTCTGACGTATGAGTTCGTGGCTTTCGTGCGGGAACAGATCGACGATTCGGCCGATGGTTTGTGCGGCTGTTGAAGCGTGAACAGTGCCAAAAACCAGATGGCCGGTTTCAGCAGCCTGAAGAGCAGCCTGGAATGTTTCATGGTCGCGCATCTCTCCGATAAGCACGATATCAGGGTCTTCTCGCATCATGTACTTTAATGCCTGCTCGAAAGTCGGCACGTCCAGGCCAATCTCACGCTGAGACACAATTGCTTTTTTGTCTTCATAAAGAAATTCGATCGGGTCTTCTATTGTCAGGATATGGCAGGCTCGCTTTTTGTTGATGTATTCCAGAATTGATGCAATTGTTGTACTTTTTCCGCAACCGGTAGGGCCGGAAAGCAAAACAAGCCCATGATGATGCTGGGCTATTTCTTCCATTACACGTGGCAGGTGGAGTGTCTTGAAGTCCGGTATGTTGCGAACGACACGCCTTGCCGCTATCGATATATCTCCTCGCTGACGATAAACATTTAAACGGAACCGGTCGGAATCAGCAGGCTGATGTGCGATATCAATGTTGCCATTTTCCAGAAAATAGTTTTTCTGTTTTTCTGTCATAATCTCAAAGACCATATCTTCGATCTCGTCGGCTGTGAGCGGGTCGGTCTTTGAGGAACGGATTTTTGTATTTACCCTGAAAAAGGCAGGCCCACCAACCTTGATGTGAAGGTCGGAGGCGTCTGATTTGATCATTGCCCGGAAATATTTTTCCAATGCCGGCGCATTTTTGCCGTGAGTGGTAGGGTGTTGATCATGTTCGTCAATTGGCTGTTGCTTTGATTCCATTGGCTGCAGCTCCCATCTACAAACTTGCTTCTTTAGCTGAATCCGGCGTCATTCTAACAGGGACTCCGTGATTTTTGAGATATTCTTTTGTCTCGGCAATTGTATACGTGCCGAAGTGGAAAATGCTTGCCGCAAGAGCGGCATCGGCTTTTCCTTCCGTCAGCACCTTGCAGATGTGCTCCGGAGAACCAGCACCACCTGATGCGATAACCGGGATATTTACAGCCTCTGCAACTGCCCGGGTGATTTCCGTATCATAACCGCTCTGCGTTCCGTCTGCATTCATGACAGTTAACAGGATTTCCCCTGCGCCGCGACGTTCGACTTCCTGGGCCCAGGTTACGGCTTCCTTGTCCGTGGGAACCCGGCCACCGTTTATGTGTACCTGCCAGACCTCCTTGCCTTCAACAATAATTCGTTTTGGGTCGATGGCTACTACTATGCACTGAGAACCGAAGCGTCTGGCGGCAGCAGTAATAAACTCAGGGTCGTTTATAGCAGCTGAGTTTACAGATACTTTATCCGCACCAGCATTTAGGAGATTGCGGCAATCGTCAAGGTTCCTCACTCCTCCGCCGACGGTGAGCGGCATAAATACCTGCTCGGCTGTATGGCTGACCACGTCGAGGATAATATTCCGCCTTTCATGGCTGGCGGTAATGTCCAGAAATACCAGCTCGTCAGCTCCCTGCTGTTCATAACCACAGGCAACCTCAACGGGGTCCCCGGCATCTCGGAGATCCAGAAAATTAACACCTTTTACGACCCGGCCTTTTTCCACGTCAAGGCAGGGGATGATACGTTTGGCCAACATAACTAAAAACCTCTCAACAAAGCCAAAGCATGCATTCTACTATGAGTAGGGGCTTTAACGCAATGCTTGGATCTGTTTGCAATAAATTGCAATTAGATTGATTTTGACTGTTTTGTGTTCTTTTCACAAAAGGCCCTTTTTGTTCTAATTGTAGTTATGTCTGAATTGATAGCCGGTTTTGAATGAGAATAGGGAAATAGATGCCTGAAAAAATACTCCTTTTCGGCGGTACATTTGATCCAGTCCATAACGGTCACCTGATAGTTGCGCGCGAATTGGCTGAGCGATGTGGCTTCGACAGGGTCACTCTTGTTCCGACGGCCCAGCCGCCGCATAAGCCCCCGGCAGTGGCATCAGCTGAGCACAGGCTGGAAATGCTCAAACTTGCAACGGAAGATGACCCCGTTTTCGATATCTGTGATATCGAACTGAATAGGGAGGGGCCCAGTTACACTATCGATACTCTTGAGCTGTTAAAAAAGGCCTATGGAAACAATGTTGAACTTAGCTGGCTGATTGGCGCAGATATGCTTCGGGATTTTCACAAGTGGCACAGAGCGCAAGACGTCCTGAAAGTAGCCAGACTCCTGATAGTGTCCAGGCCTCCATGGGATCGGCGTCTGGGGGAGGTGTTTTCGGAGTTGGAGAAAGACTTTTCCCCTGAACTTGTTAACAAATTATCACAATCAATAGTCCAGGCTCCTTTGATAGCTATTTCCTCAACACAAATCAGAAAAAGGGTAATGCAGGGGAAATCGATACGGTACTTAGTGCCTTGTAAAATAAGGTCTTATATAAAAGAGAAAGGCTTGTATTCTAATTAAATACCCAATATGTATTATGGAAATAATTGGAAGTTATTTCTTGACCGAATGGCTCTTTTGATGTAAAAATAGTGTACGAAAGAATGTGAGGCTCCTCGGTCGAACGTAAATCCTTTGGCCGAGTTTGATATGCGGCGTCAGACTCCCCTCCTCTGACGTCGCTTTTTTTTTTCGCAAATCTATTGAATCTTCATGAAAATATTATTGGCATTCGTATTTTAACTATAAGTTCTGAACTTGACTTAGAGGGGTTTGCTGCCCCGCAAATTGTCGGCGGATTTTACTGGTAATACGAAGTTCAATAAGAAGCTTTTTGGAAAAAACTTTTAGAGGTTATCCTAATGTGTCTCGTGGAGTGAATTGTCTTTCTTTGTTGGTTTGTAGTTTTCTTTTATATGACCAAGAACTTGAGGTGGGACAAGAGCAGAGATATCCCCGCCCATTTGTGCTATCTCCTTAATAAGACTTGAAGACGTAAAGGCGTATTCGGTGCTGGTCATTATGAAGACCGTTTCAACACTGGCGACTGCGCGGTTTGTCAGGGCGACTTGGAACTCGAACTGAAGATCAGAACTGTTTCTGATACCCCTTAGTATGGCAGAGGCGCCTACTTCTTTCGCATAGTCAACGGTTAAGCCGGTGAAGAATTCAACACGGACATTTGGCATGTCTGCAATTATTTCGCGAATTATTTGAGTTCTCTCATCCTGCGGTAAAAGCGGCTTTTTTCCTGGATGTTCGCCAACTGCAACCACCACTTCATCAAAAAGCGTCGAGCCTCGCCTGATGATATCCAGATGGCCGTTAGTAATCGGATCGAACGTGCCCGGAAAAATTGCGATAGTTTGTTTATGATCAGTCATAATCAGCCTCATGATATAATTAGTTATTTCCTACCTTGGATTATAAACCGAAATGTTGGAATCTTGAAGCGCTAGTGGGAGAGTTTAATGACGTTTTAGTTTTGCTAAGGTTTACAATGTTGTGAAAAGATATGTGTAAGCTAATCAGTTGGGAAACTCCAGGGCGCATAAAATGCCTCTGGCCGATCAAAGCCAGAGGCATGGAATGTCGAAAAGGCTATTCGAGCTTCGGTTAGATACCAACTCTTGTATGCCACTGAGTGAGCATGGAATTGCGTTCGTACAGCCAGAAATAGTCCCAGTCATCAACCAACATACGCATCTGAAGGTCTGTAATCTGTTCGATACGCCTGTCCCTTTGGGCTTCCGTGTCCATTACCGACCCTACTGAGCAGCCTGCGAACATGCCAGCGAGGCAAATAATTAATATAAGCGTTAGTATTTTCATGACTTACCTTCCCAGCTCGTGCCATTTTTCCGCTGAAAAACTGGATTAATTCTTCGTCTAAGGAATGCTATTCACCAGAGCCCTTGGTGTCAATGTAAATCTTATTGAACTTCGCAATTACCAATGCAAACCACCGAAGGGGGGTGCAGGCCCGCAAACCATGTTTAGAGCTTACACTTAAGATACGAAGATCAATAATTATCCAGTCAGGGCAGGCTGGGTTTAAGCTGAAGGCCTGTTGTCGGGAAATTGCAAAGTATTTGACACGTTTTTGCCTGCCTGAAAGACGATGACCTTTTTGGCTGGGACTTCTACAACTTCATTGGTTTTGGGGTTGCGAGCCTTTCTCGCGGCTCGCTGCCTAACCTCGAAAACGCCAAAATTCCTGAGTTCCAGGCGGCCTTCCTTTTCAAGGGAATCAATAATGCCGTCAAGGCAACGCTGGATGATTTTTTTTGTCAGGACTTGGTCTACCCCCAGTTCACTCGCGATTTGTCGGACCATTTCTTTCTTTGTCACAGCAGGTACTCCTTACAACAGTTACTACAAAATTATCAGCCGACACAATTCAGGCAATATCCAACAACAACATAGGCTGCATAAATATCAATAACGTCGCCGTATAGGCGCAGTTTCCTCACAAACTTTTCCCGACCCTGTCGTTTGTAGCGATACAGCAGAACACATTTGAATATTACGATTCGAAAACAGCAGTTGCAATTCGATGGATTAATGACATTTAAGCGGAGAAATTAGTCTTTGAAGGATGCGTCGTCAAGAAAAAAACGGTCAAAAAATCATGTAAGTCCAGCAATTTAAAACAATTGCATTAACCCAAAAGTCAGCTCGACGTAAGCGTATGGCAGGCAATGGGTTTGGGTGAGCTGTTGAATTTCCCGATGAAATCTCTCGTAAGTTGTTTGGAATAAATTTTCAGAAATTTTGTCACAAAAAAACGTTCTACAGCCCAAAGGCCGGTTTTCCCGTGCAATACAACGCGGGCCAAGTTGGTAGGGGCATCTTTTTTCAAGGTAGCGTTCTTTATTGGCGGGCTGTTTCTCTGTAAGCACTGCAAGTTCACCTACAGATAAATAAAGCCTATGTCCCATCAGGTCGAATTTGCAACAGACGCCACCGCCTAGGCATTTTGGATTTGATTCAGATATAAATTTATCTACTTCAGCATAGATTTTTTTCAATTGCTGGAGGAATTCCTTGTTCTGCCGGCAGAAATCCACCGCCTTTTTTAGGCCTGTTTTACCCGAGATGAATGTGTCATGAAGTGGCATTACGTTTTTCTTCGATTTCCTTAATTGGATGGATCGGACCACGGTTTATACCAATACATCGTTTAGCTGCCTCGGACCATGAATATGGTTCATCTAGGTTGCAAGGCCAAAATGGCCAGGTTCGACATTGTGTCGGCCTGACTGGATAAACTGAGCAGCTCTTGTTTCCATCAGGACGGGGTTTGAGAAAGACACAATCTTTTGTTTTTTTGTCTTCTTTGAGGCTGAAGCGTCGGCCTTCTTTGCGGATGTACTTGCGATGTATTTCGGCAATGGAAATTCCCAGAAATGAAGCGATGTTCGCTATTTCCTGCTCGCTGGCCCAGACATAGCCTTCTTCGGGTCCGCTGCAGCAACCACCACACGCAAAACATTCAAAGGCCAGACCGGCAGAATACCAAGGTGCACTTTTGCCTTTTTTTGCCCTAATTTTCATCAGGCTTCGAAGGCTTCCTTGTACCACGCATGCATTTCTTCGTCGCTGATAGCCGTAGTCCGGCCGTCTTCGAATTCGGAATCTACACGCTCACGCATTGCCTGAAGGCGGGGATCGTCTTTGGCTACGTCAAGGCCATAGGCGATATCGATCCAGTGTTTGATACCAGCAGCACCGGATTTATCGGTTATTGCTACACTCGCCGGCCGCTTAAGGAGCTTCATAGTATCGAAGGCACTGTAAATTTCCTCGCTCTTCAATAATCCATCAGCGTGAATGCCTGCACGGGTGGTGTTGAAATCACGACCAATAAGCGGGAAGTTATGCGGAATGGCTTGGCCGATGACATCGCGGAAGTATTCAGCTATCTCTGTGATAACCTGATACTTAACTTGCTTATTTTGACCTTTCAACTGGGCAGCCTCGATAACTGCACCCTCAAGAGGAGTGTTGCCGGTCCGTTCACCGATTCCAAGTATGCTCGTGTTGCAGGAAGCACATCCGTACAGCCAGGCTGTTGCCGGGTTGATCGAAACCTTGTGGAAATCGTTATGGCCGTGCCATTCAAGGAGATGGCCCGGGACGCCAGCATCGTTAATCAATCCAGCTGAGAGCTTCGGGACGCTCCTCGGCAGAGAAGCCTGCGGCCAGGGGACACCAAAGCCCATCGTATCACACATCCGGATTTTTACATCCATGCCGTAAGACTCGCGAAGTTTCATCAGCTCGATTGCGAATGGAACAACGAAACCATAGAAGTCGGCTCTCGTGATGTCCTCGAAATGACACCTGGGCCGGATTCCTTCATCCAAGGCAGCTTTGGCAATGTCGAGATACTGCTGCATCGCCTGCTTGCGATTCTTTTTGAGCTTCAGGAAAATGTGGTAATCACTGCAACTGGTCAAAATGCCGGTTTCAGGCAGCTTCATTTCCTTTACGAGTTTGAAGTCGGCCTTGACGGCCCGAATCCAGCCGGTGATATCCGGGAACTCGGCGTCCAGTTCACGGCACTTATTCACTGCCTCACGGTCTTTTTCGGAATACAGGAAAAATTCACTCTGACGGATCAAGCCTGCACCATTGTCCAGCTTTGTCAGGAGTTTATAAATATCCACAATCTGCTGGGTTGTATAGGGAGGCCTGGCCTGCTGTCCGTCCCGGAAGGTTGTATCAGTTATCCATATCTCCTGGGCAGGGGCGAATTCCGGAAGGCTGTCTTCAAAGATTACCTTTGGCAGCTTGGTGTAAGGGAACATATTCCTGTAGAGGTTTGGCTCCTCTACGTCCTGAAGTTTAAATTCTGCGTTTTCAGACATATTTGTCTCAACTTTCGTCAAGGTTTTTCCTTTCTCAACAAGCTTGCCCTAAAATTCCAGATAAATCGAAAACCTTCGATATGGCCTTAGCCCGATAACCAAGGATGGGCTATTAAGTTAAGAGAACTACTCTTAGCCCAACAATTCTAATAGATTCCCGTGCAGTTTTCAATTTCAATCCTGTTTAGAGTGAAAGCTTTTTGCAAACCTTACCGAATAAAGAATTTACAAAAAACATTTCGCCTCCATGGACTCTTAGATACAATTCTGTCCATGAGCAATACGGATACATCAAATGCCGGCGGTGTTAAATTCAGCTTTGTCGTACCTGTCTATAACGAGCAGGACGTGCTGGACGATTTTTTCGGCCGACTCTCTGCAGTAGCTAAAGGCCTCGGAGAGGCCTACGAGATTATCTTCGTAGATGATGGCTCGCAGGATGAGACGCCGTTGAGATTAGCCAGACTTGCCAACGAACACGATGAAGTAAAGGTGGTAGAGTTTTCCCGCAATTTCGGCCATCAGGTAGCCGTTACTGCCGGCTATGACCACGCCAGGGGAAGGGCGGTTGTTACTCTCGACGGAGACTGTCAGCATCCGCCGGAATTTATCCCCCAGATGATTTCAAGGTGGCGGGAGGGTTTTGAAGTAGTCTACACCGTTCGCAAAGATACCGATGGAATATCGATTATCCGCAGAACCATCGGCCGGCTGGCATATCGGATTATTCGGGCTATCTCGGGAGTCGAACTGACTGACCAGGCCGATTTCCGCCTGCTGGACAGAAAAGCTGTCGATGCCCTCAAGACCACGCGCGAGCATGCCCGTTTTGTCCGCGGGCTTGTTAAATGGATCGGTTTCCGCCAGGTAGGCCTGGAATACACAGCCGAGAAGCGGCAGGGCGGCACGAGCAGCTATTCGTTGAAGCAATTGGTCCGGATGGCGTCTGCGGGAATGTTCAATTATTCGCTTAGGCCTTTAAGGCTGGCCAACGTTGTCGGAGGAACCTTCCTTGCTGCTTCAGCCGCTTATTTTGTAGTTGCGCTGATACTTTGGATTGTCGGCTCATCCCTGCCAGCAGGCGTGAACATAGCGATGCTTCTTGTTGGGCTGTTCGGGTTGCAATTCCTGATGCTCGGAATCATCGGTGAATACATTGGCAGAAGCTTTGACGAAGCTAAGGCCCGGCCGCTTTACATCGTCCGCCAAACCAAGGGATTTGAGTTGCAGGAAAAAGTCTCCACTGAAGCACCCGACGAAAAAGACCAGCAGCAATCCGGGCAATTCAGGATTTATACCTGAAGAATTACGGGTTCTTCAAAAGACTCACACATCAAATATCTTGCCGGGGTTTAGTATGTTGTTGGGGTCAAATTGTCGCTTTATCTGGCGAAGCATTTTTAGTTGAGCGTCCGAGACGAACATCGGCATATATTTCTTTCGCTTATGTCCGATTCCGTGCTCGCCCGATAAAGTCCCGCCCAGGCTCACAGTAAGTTCGTAGAGGTCGACGAGGATTTTGTCGAGGTTTTTACGATACTCGTCTTGGTCCCACTTTGGATTGCTTACAATCCGAATGTGTAAGTTGCCGTCGCCGGCATGGCCGAAACAGGGAACCAAGATTTTGTATTTTTTTGCAAGTTTTTCGATTCCTGCGACCATCTGCGGAATCGAGGCTGGCGGTACGACTATGTCTTCGCCGCTTTGTTGGTTTGTTACGAGATTAAATGCCTCGGCGATATTCCGACGCACCTTCCAAATCCGCTCGGAAGTTGTGAAATTATCGGCAACGTAGACTTCAATTGCGCCTGCATTGAGGCATACTTCACCGATGGCCTCATACTCCCTCTCAACTTGTTGGGGATCGGAGCCGTCAATAGTTATCAAAAGCATAGCCCCAGCCTGCTGGTAGGGGATGGTTTCATTAAGATATTCACACGAAGCCTGAACGCATGCCTGATCCATGTATTCAATGGCGGTCGGCACAATTCCGCAAGAGGTCTGGATAGCCGGTACCGCTGATATCGCCTGCTGGGTGGATTCAAAAAGGCAGAGCAGATCTACCGAGGCCTTGGGCAGCGGAAGCAGCTTAAGTGTTATTTTTGTAAAGACGCCCAGCGTACCCTCCGAGCCTACCATGAGCTGGATTATGTTGTAGCCGGTAACGTCCTTGACGAGTTTTCCGCCAAGTTGGACGATTTCGCCTGTTGGCGTGACTACTTCCAGGCCGGTAACGTACCTGCTTGTTACGCCGTACTTGACAGCTTTGCCGCCACCGGCATTTTCTGCTACATTTCCGCCGATAAAACACGTTTCGAGGCTCATCGGATAGCCCGCGTAAAACAGGCCGTATTCTTTCAGGGCCTCGTTGATGTCACTTGTTATCACGCCCGGTTCGACAACGGCCATCATGTTTTCGTGGTCGATTTCGATTATCTTATTCATGCGGTCGCACAACAGCACCACCCCGCCATGAATTGGAACTGAGCCTCCAGTTAAACCGCTGCCGGCGCCTCGTGGCGTAACTGGAATTTTCTCCCTATTTGCGAGCTTGAGTATTTTAGCTATCTGGCCAGCAGAACTTGGCCGGACTACAGCTTCAGGCATATGAGCGTAGGTTTTGTCGGGGACTTCATCGTGGCTGTACGGTTCGAGCTTGTCGGTGTCGCCATAAATGACAAACTTCTCGCCAACTATCTTTTTCAGCTGGTCGGTAATTTCGCCTGTTACAGGTTTATATTTTACTTCGCTTGTCATGAACCGCTCCTGATCTGCTTAAGCCGCTCGGTAAGTACTGGAACAACTTCAAAAAGGTCGCCCACGATTCCAAAGTCGGCGACGCGGAAAATCTGGGCGTCCGGGTCGGTATTGACCGCGATAACGGTTTCCGATGTCTGCATGCCGGCAAGATGCTGGATCGTGCCGGATACGCCCACTGCGATATAGAGCTTCGGGCTGACTGTCTTGCCCGAAAGGCCTATCTGGTGAGGATATTCCATCCAGCCCCGGTCGACTACATCTCTGCTGGCGCCTAGGGCGCCATCGAGGGTGTCGGCCAGTTCCTGTGCAACCGGTACGTTTTCGCCTTTTTTGATTCCCCGGCCGATGGCGACGACAACGTCTGCGTCCTGTAGGCCGTGCTCAGCGTCGTCGGGCTTGAAATCCACTCTCTTGATCCTGCTAGCGAGTGAGTCTTTCGGTGCTTCGAGTTTTGTTATTTCTCCGGTTCGGCCTTCCTGTTTGGCTGCGGGCTTGGTCGAACGTGGCCTGACGGTCGCCATCTGCGGGCGATGGTTGGGGGCCTTGATAGTAGCGAGAATATTCCCGCCGATAGCAGGACGGGTCTGGAGCAGATTGCCCGTTTCGTCCTCGATATCGAGAACGGTGCAATCTGCGGTCAGGCCGGCGTTGGCCTTAATGGCTACGTAAGGCATAAGGGTCCTGCCGGTTGATGTGGCTCCTGCGATGATGATTTCGGGTTTGTAATCTTCAATCAGTTTGAGCATGCAGGCTGAGTATGGCTCGGGCAGGAAATGTTCGAGTTCGGGAGCCTTCACAGCTACGACGCGGTCTGCTCCCCGGTCGATGAGTCCCTGAAGATCATCGGCGTTGATATCATTGCCGAAAATCATTGCGGCAAGCTCACAGCCTCGCTTATCGGCCAGTTCACGGCCGCGGGTCAAAAGCTCGTGGCTGATCCGCAGCACTCGGCCGGCGGATTGTTCTGCTAAAATCCAGACACCTGAATATTCCATCATTAACTCCAGCTATATGAGTTCTTTTTTTTCCAGGAATTCGATAAGTTTGTCGACGGCCTCGCCAACTGCAGATTCGTCAAGGGCGGTTACCTTCTCGCACTGACGGGTAACCTTCGGCCGGAATATCCTCACCACTCGCGTCGGCGAACCGTTTAGGCCGAGTTTCTCGGCTTCGAGGTCCATGTTGCTTGTTGCATAAAGGGGTATCTCGAGCTTCCTGGCTTTTTGTTTGCCGCGTAGAGTCGGCAAGCGGGGGTCGGCAACTTCCTTGACGACCGTCAATACAGCCGGCAGAGAGACATCCAAAACTTCATGGCCGTCTTCTACGAGACGCTGGACGCGGCAGGTGTTGGCCTTTTCGTCCATACCTTCGACCTTGCCGACGTAGCTGGCGACCGGTAAATCCATAAACGCTGCAATACCCGGTCCTACCTGGCCGGTGTCGCCATCGGTGGCTCGCTCGCCGCAAATAATCAGGTCGAAATCTCCGACCGTCTTAATCGCATTGGCCAATACATAGCTTGTCGCCCATGTATCGCTTCCTGCAAAGGCCTTGTCGGAAACAAGTATGCCGGAATCACAACCCATCGAAACAGCCTCACGCAGGGCCTTTTCAGCCTTGGGCGGACCCATCGAAACGGTAATAACCTCGCCGCCGAATTTGTCGCGAAGCTGAATTGCAATCTCGATTGCATAGAGGTCGAGCGGGTTGATAATAGCCTCGACTCCATCGCGGATCATGGTTCCGCTTTTTTCATCCATCTTCACGGCGTTGGTTTCAGGAACCTGCTTAATTGGGACAATAATTCGCATAAATCTCCCTTTTTAAGGAGGTAAACTTTAATAAGGTAATTCTACAGATAAGCTCTTTTAGCAGGTAATATTCAGTCAGTCAAGAAAATTGTATACAATATCGGCCGGCATAATCTATAAAAAAGGCGGCTCATTGAACCACCTTTTAGACTCTAATCCAAATTGTTTTTATGGCAGCATGGACCTTATTTCGAGGAAGTCAGCCTGATTCGGGTCGGGTGTTTTGGAAGAATATTTTCCATATTCATCTTCGACGTATTGCCGTGCCTCGTCGATCCGCTTTGTGGTTAGCGGATGTGTATGGAAGAACTCGGTAAAGCTGCCCGGTTGCTTTTCGTTGAGATTCATAAGCGTTGTCAGCATCTCGACCATGCCATAGGGATTGTAGCCCGCCTTTTCCATATACCTGATTCCGACAAGGTCGGCTTCGTATTCGTCGCCGCGGCTGTAGCTGAGATTTACCATGCTCGATGCAATTTTGGCACCGGCTTCTGCGGCCTGGCCGGCCGTTCCGCCAATTACCGATCCTGCGACATTGACCAGCACAGATGTGGTCATCTGGCGTTGGAGATTTTTAACATTATGCTTGGCTGCGACGTGGGCGGTCTCGTGGCCGAGAACGCCTGCCAATTCACGTTCGTTTTGCATCGCCTTGAGCAAACCTGAGGTAATATAGATTTTTCCGCCGGGCAGGGCGAAGGCATTAGGGATATCAGAGTTGAGGGCTGTATATTCGTATGGCATTTCCCTGTCAGAGGCAGCTGCCAGAGTTTTGCCGATTTTCTGCACGTATTGCTGAACCTGCTGGTTGGCTACCTTGCCGCCGAATTCTTTTTCGAATTCAGGGCCGGCTTCAACACCCATTGCGATTTCCTGCTCCGGGGAGATTAAGATTAACTCGTCCTTGCCGGTAACGGGATTTGTGCTGCAGCCGATGGAAGCAAGCAGAAGCGTTCCCAAGCCGATAATCGCCAGACATTTGAGCGTTTTCATGATTATTTGCCTTTCAGTAAAAATGGCTCTCGTAAGTTAAGACAGTTAAGTTGAACTGAAGTTATCCCGACACCCAAATTTTATGCTTCCCATGAGCGATATCAAGTACTTATGGATTTTTGAGCGGTAGGTAGGCTGGGCCAAGTGAAATGAAATGGAGTGCGACCCACCTTGAGTTAATTACAAGTTTTTCTGATTTCTAGGCTTTCCAAGAACATGTTGAAACTATCTTGGATACATGACAATGGTGTAATCCTACCATTTGATTTTTCGAGTGATTTTAATTCCGAATTCAGGAAAATATTCCAATCTCCTACCTCATTATATGATTTGTCATTTTTTCTTTCACAAAGGCCTAAAGGAGATGCCTGTGCGTTATTTAGAACGGTAATAAACTTTTCTAAGCCAGAAACAGAAAGGACGATAGGTCTTCTTGACAGTTTCTTACTTGGATAAATTGATGAATCGAAGTCAGTCTTTGACTTCGATTCGAAAAATGTTTCAAAATACCAATCTTTATTTACAAAAGGGATATCCCCATAAGTAACTACGATTCCTAGTGTGGGCTTAGAGTTGTCAACATCGGAGAAAGGAAATACACCATTTTCCAAATCACGAGCTGTTGTATAAAGCTGCTCAAGTCCACTGACAACCCTTGTTGTTGAGCCATCATCCGCAATTATATTTTCCGTCAGAATCCTAGCATTAAACCGGACAGTTTTGCATTCAACGAGAATGATGCAATCTTTCGTTTCAAGTAAAAAGTCGCAGCTTTTACCTGGAGATTTTTTTTCAAGTTCTTTCCCATTTAATAGATTTACTTTGTCGTAAAAAAGAGCGAGAAGTGTAAATATGTAATTTTCAAAACTTCTTCCAAATTCCTTTCCAAATTCCTTTTTTAATTCTGACGAATCCTTTAAGAGTTTATGAAGTCCTTCATTCGAATGCCGAAACATTAAAGATGGTTTTGGACAACATACTTCATGCCCAAAATCTATCAAAGGTTTGTCAAGGAATATAGTCCGAATCAATGAATGGAATTGTGGCCGTGTTTTTGATCTTATCCTTTTAAATTCTTTTCCTATTTCTTTTGGGGTGATACTAGAAATTTTGTAAAAGGTTTCTAGTGAAGTAAGCTTTTTAAGAGGTTCAAGGGACTTGATACAGCCTTTAAGAAAAAAACCATTCGGAGCTTTTTCAGCAGCAACATGGGCCGCAAAACAGCACTTGAACCATTCTTCAAAAGAAAGATGATACTTTTTAAAGAAAGATTTCTCCAGTTGTGATAGAGGTTTGTTTTTCACAAATAATGCCCATCCTCTGGCAATATCGTTCTTAAACGGCTCGTACTGAATTTCTATTTGCTGACGAAACATCCAAAGAAAGAACATTTGCAAATTGTCTGGTATAAGGGCGGTTTGGAACTGATCTTCGTGATCGTGATAAGTGTTTATTATTCGGGCAAAACGATTCCAGTCCACTGGATCTGCATTCTGTCCTCGTGCAAATGCACAGTTTGCTTCGATAGAGTGAAGTATTAAGTGAGGTGGTGCATATTTAAAATATTGAAAGTCTTCTTTCCCTTTTCGCAAAAATTCTGCGCTGAAGGACGCATAGATTTTGGGTTGGTGTCTCTTTAGAAGGGTTTCCAGCTTGTTATAAAGCTGCCTCATTCTTGAACGTGCTTCAAGTTCACTTTCGCTATAGCAGCCCGATTTGTCATTAGGCATCATATAAAATTCCCCTATTTCTTTTGTTCAAGACATGAAGCCTCAAAAACACCTTCAACCTCTTGCTTATATTAAGAAATTATTAGATTATTGCGATTCTCTTTTCCGCATGCAAGCAAGCCCACCCTACACTTCCCCCAAAATCCCCAAAAATTCTTTTCCTGGCTCGGCCGGGACTTATCCGTGTAATCCGTGGATTTTGTTACCGCTTTGTGTGAGAATTCGTGGTCAAGGCACGTAATATGGAGCGCGTTTATGCGCCGCTGAACGCTGATAGCTAAGTGCTGACAGCTTTTTTTGACAACCAAATAATCCACTGATGCACCGATTTACTGATTCGCTATCTTGCCTATCTTGCGGCCTTTGACTCAAAAAACGCCGTTTCCAGGCCCCGAAATTCTTAAGTCCCTTAATTATCAATACTTGCCTTTTTTAGAACTTGTCAGTTTTGGGCAGAATTGGGCACATTTGGGCAGAACTGGGTAGAATCGGGCAGTATTGGGCAGTTTTGGGTAGAATTGGGCAGTTTCGGGCAGCTTTCGGCACTTTTAGCAAATAGGGCAGCTTTCGGCAAAGAGGCACCCTTCGGCAAACTGAGATTCAAGGAATAAGGGTATTGACTAAATCGGGCTATACAAGTAGATTGTCTCGTTCCAGCGTCCCGGCCGGGCCAAACCGGCCATCGCTGTTGAAAAGTGATAAGCGCGTCAGGAGCCACGGATAGCAAGGGGCTATCCCGCTGTCAGCTTGTACCTGTCGCTTTACCCCGAATATAGGGGATATAAAATGATTAAGCAGCGTCTGTTCACACCCGGCCCGACCGATGTCCCGCCGGAAGTCCTCAACGAAATGGCTAAGCCGATCTTCCACCATCGCACAGAGCGATTCAGGAAGATGTTCGCCGAGGTCAACGAAGGTCTCAAAAAGATATTCCAAACCCAGAACGATGTACTGACCATCGCCGGCAGCGGCACAGCGGGCATGGAAGCAGCCATCGCCTGTGCGGTTCCGCGAGACAAAAAAGTTCTTGTCGCCAACGGTGGTAAGTTCGGCGAGCGTTGGGTAAAGGTTGCCAAAGTTTACGGCTGCGACGTCGATGAGGTAGTGCTCGAGTGGGGCACATCGCTTCAGCCGGAATTGGTTAAGGAAAAACTCGCTACAGGTGAGTATGGCGCGGTCATAACCGTTTACAGCGAAACGTCAACCGCAACAGCATGCGACCTGGAAGCAATCGGTAAGGTAGTAGCCGAGACCGACGCTATCCTGATTGCAGACAGCATCACCGCTGCGGGTGTCCTTCCGCTCAAGACTGACCAGTGGAATATTGACATTGCCGCCAGCGGCAGCCAGAAGGCTTTCATGCTTCCGCCGGGTCTGGCTTGTCTGTCGGTCAGCGAAAAGGCCTGGAAGGTTATCGATACGATCGAAGCTCCGGGCTTCTATCTTGACCTCAAGGCCTATCGCAAATCAGTGGCCAAGAACGACACGCCATACACGCCGGCGGTAACTCTTATCCGCGGATTGAAGGTTGCCGTCGATATGATTAACGAAATCGGCATCGAGAAGGTCTGGGCCCGCGCAGCCATTATGGCCAAGGCCACCCGAGCCGCAGCTGAGGCATTGGGGCTAAAGGTTTTTTCACAGCAGCCCAGTGATTCGGTAACCGGCATAATGTATCCAGATGGCGTAAACGACGACTTCCGCAAGCTGATGCAGACCAAGTATGGCTGCTCGGTTGCGGGCGGTCAGGAAGAACTGAAAGGAAAGGCCTTCCGTGTCTCACACATGGGTTACGTCGATCCATTTGATACTCTGGGAATGATAACTGCTGTCGAATACGCAATGAGCGATCTCGGAGCTGATATCGAGATAGGCAAAGGCGTAGCTGCAGCTGCTAAGATCCTCAAGGATTGGGAATAGGGAGGGCAATGAAAATGAAAGTTTTAATAGCAGATAAATTAAGCCAGGTCGGCATCGATTGGCTCGAGCAGCAGGAAGACGTTGAAATCGCCAACAAGCCCGGCCTGTCGGGCGAAGAACTCGCCAAGATAGTGGGTGAGTATGACGGCATGATTATCCGCTCCGGTGCCAAAGTTACAGCTGAGGTTCTGGAAGACAGCGGAAACCTTAAATGCATCGCCCGTGCTGGCGTCGGCGTGGATAATGTCGATGTGCCCGTTGCTACGGGCAAGGGCATAATCGTCATGAACACCCCGGGCGGAAATACGCTTTCGACGGCTGAGCTGGCCATAACGTTGATGCTGGCTCTGTCGCGTAAAGTTTCACTTGCCAACGCCTCGCTGAAAAGTGGCGAATGGAACCGCAAAGCCTTCCAGGGAACACAGCTTGCCGGCAAGACAATCGGTGTTATCGGCATGGGGCGAATCGGCAAGGCCGTTGCCAAGCGTGCTGCTGCAATGGAGATGAGGGTTATCGCATATGACCCGTTCTTCGCGGGTCAGTGTCCCGAGGGCACCTTCGAAATGGTTAAGGGTATCAATGAACTCTGCAAGCGTGCAGATTACATTACGATCCATACGCCCAAAAGTGCTGAAACAGCAGGCATGATCGGCCCGGAGCAGTTTGCCGTCATGAAACCCAGCTGCCGACTTATCAACGCGGCCCGCGGCGGAATCATCCAGCCCGAAGCATTGCTGAAAGCACTCCAAGAAGACAAGGTCGCCGGAGCTGCTTTGGACGTGTTCCTTAGCGAACCGCCAAGCAACGAAGCGGAACAGGAATTGATTCAGCACCCGGATGTTCTGGCTGTCCCGCATCTGGGAGCGAGCACTGAAGAAGCCCAGGAGCAGGTGGCACTCGATGCCGCCCAGCAGTTGGTTGAGGCACTTCGTGGCGGTGGCGTTCGTAACGCGATTAACGCCCCAGGGTTCGACAAGGCACTGCCGGATACTCTGCGTCCTTACGCTGAACTTGCCAGCCGCATAGGGGCAATACTTGCTAACTTGACGACTGGTGCAATTAGTAAGGTCGAGATTGTATATCGTGGCCCGATCGCTGACATGAACGTTTCGCCCATCAGTACATATCTGCTGGTCGGCCTGCTTCAGCCGCACTTGGAGCAGACCGTCAACGTTATCAATGCCCCGGTACTTGCCAAGCAGCGTGGTGTTGAGGTTCAGCAGATTACATCGGCCAAGGTTCGCGAGTTCGCCAACGTAATGGAAGTTACGGTACATACAGACGAGTTAAAGCGAACTGCCACTGGAACGATTTTCGGCAACCGCTTCCCGCGTGTTATCGCTTTGGACGGCTACCACATGGAACTCAAGCCCGAAGGTCATGTCGTGCTGATTCTCAACGATGACGTTCCGGGTGTACTTGGTGAATATGGTACTGTTCTCGGCAGGAATAAGATTAACATCGCCGACCTTACTTTCTCGCGTAAGATGCGCAGCGGCCTTGCTGTCGTGGGCATGAATCTTGACCAGGCGCCGAGCAAGGAAGTAATGGATGAGATTGTTGCACTTGAATTCGTCCACAAGGCGACATATCTCGAACTGCCTCCACTGCCGCCAGAGGAACACGAAGAATAGTGAATGGTATAAAAGAAGTAAAAGAGGCAGGCCTAATCAACCTGCCTCTTTCACTTTATTTGCTTGGTTTACCTGGCCAGTCGAGGACGGCGCCGGTGTCAGCTGAGGTGGCGTGTGCGGCGTATCTGCCCAGAGAACCGTGACGGATAGGCGCCGGGCGAGGTTTGTAGCTCTTGCGTCGCCTTGAGAATTCAGCTTTGGAGACCTTGGCGTTTAGTTTTCCTGCCAGCAGGTCTATATCGATGATGTCGCCGTTTTTCAGCAGGCCAATTTCACCGCCAGCCGCTGCCTCGGGCGAGACATGGCCGATGCTGGCACCGGCTGTTCCGCCGCTGAATCTGCCATCGGTAATCAGTGCGACCCTGTCGTCGAGGCCCATGCCCTTGATGTAGCTGGTCGGGGCGAGCATTTCCTGCATGCCCGGACCGCCCTTTGGGCCTTCGTTGCGAATGACAACGACATCACCAGCTTTGACCTTGCCGCCGAGTATCCCGCTGCAGGCCTGCTCCTGACTCTCAAAAATCTTCGCCGGGCCGGTGTGTTTATACATGGCAGGCAAAACGCCAGCGAGTTTGACGATCGCGCCCTTGCTGGCGATGTTGCCGTAAAGGACTGCCAACCCGCCTTTTTTTGTGAAGGCGTTTTCCAGCGGCCTGATAATATCCGGTGCATTGATTCGGCCGGTATTCCTGACCGGCAGTTTTTTGGGTTTTTCACCACGGAGCATCGCACGGACATCCGCGACGCTTCGGCCGGTCGCTTGTGAACCGAGCCGGTATATCTTCTTGGCTGCAGCGGAAATTTTCTTGCTGCGAAGTGACCATTTTTCCAGGTTTTTCATGACCGTTTCACCGGTAACTGTCATGCAGTCGGTGTTGACGATCCCGGGCTTATCCCACCACAGTTGGCCCAAAATCGTATGGATGCCACCGGCCTTGTGGACGTCCTGAATGTGGTAAATCTTTCCTTCCGGAGTAGACGAAGGAGCTATGCGGCTGATATTCGGCGTGCGTTTTGCGACTCGCTCGATATCTTTCAGGCCGAACTTAACTCCAGCTTCATTCGCCATCGCCAGCAGGTGAAGGACGGTGTTTGTCGAACCGCCCATAGCCATGTCGAGCGTAAAAGCGTTGGCGAACGCCTTGCGTGTCATGATATTTTTCGGCAACAGTTTGAATGTCTTCTTGCAGCCGCCGGCTGACCACTGCCTGGCCATCTTGACAATCCGCTGGGCAGCGAGTTTGAAGATGTCCAACCGGGCCGGGCTTGTGGCTAGGCATGTTCCGTTGCCTGGCAGTGCGATACCGATTGCCTCGCAAAGGCAGTTCATGCTGTTGGCAGTGAACATTCCGCTACACGAACCGCAGGTGGGGCAGGTATTGTTTTCGTATTCTTTGACCTGTCTGGAACTCATCTTACCGATTTTGTGTTGTGCGACTGCGTAGAACTGGTCTATCAAGTCCACATCCTTGCCGCAGACGCGTCCAGCTTCCATCGGCCCGCCGGAGACAAAGATGGTTGGGATATTCAGGCGCAGTGCAGCCATCAGCATTCCGGGAATAATCTTGTCGCAGTTGGGAATGCAGACGAGTGCATCGAACTGATGGGCTTCGCACATCGATTCGACACAGTCAGCGATCAGTTCACGCGAGGCCAGGGAATATTTCATCCCGTAATGCCCCATAGCGATGCCGTCGCAAATGGCGATAGTATTAAAAAGAATCGGCGTACCGCCGGCTGCGTAAACCTGCTTTTTGACGAATTCACCAACAGCGTCAAGATGGACATGTCCGGGGACGACGTCGGTATAGCTGTTTGCTATCGCAATCAACGGCCGACGAATGTCTGCATCTGTCAGGCCGGTCGCTTTCATGAGGCTGCGGTGGGGGCCTCGTTCGTCACCTTTTTTGATCTTGTCGCTACGCATCATATTTTTATCTCCAATTACTTCTTTCCGCCGTTTTCAAGATACTCGGCGGCGTCATTCATTGTCTCGAAGCTTTCTATCGCGGTTAGAACATAATTCTTTGTCGAATTATCCCTAAGCAGCCGGATTTCGTTGAACTCGGAATCGTGCGATAGCTTTCGCAAATCTCCCAGGCTTTTGTAAGCAATCAACCCGCAATATTCCTGGCAGCAATCGCCCATATAAATCATTCGAGTCAGGCCGTAAAGAAGGACCTTTGCGCCATACCTGTCGAGTACCGGCTGGACGCGCCTGAGATATTCTGCGTAATCCTTTTTCCTTTCCGGTATGATGTCAAAAAGATTAAGTACGACAATCAAGCCTGTTCTCCCTTACAAAAGATTCCAAATCTTTCTTCCGCTTATTTTTAAACACAACACTACACGCAATCGAAGACATTTCAATACTATTGTCTGAGTTGCGAGATTATAAACTCTTTTGGCCTTAGAAGGTAGAGTGTTGCTCAAAGGCTCAATTAGCCGATAAGAATATATCTCGGTTGCGAAATAAGCTTGACAATCAGCATTATTTGGACGAGTTTAACGAGTTAGTAAACGTTGGTTTTAGCGGATAAACTAATACTGAAAATCCTTGGGACGACAAGGAGGTCGTTATGAAAAAGTTAATGAGTATCGTTTTTGTTTCAGTAGCCATTCTGGCATTTGCCGTCGGTTGCGGTGGTACCCAGACCATAGACGCATCAAGCGGCGCACCTCGAAAAATTGAGCCGATGTACGATTTGGTTGCCAAGTCTCGGCCGGTAATTTCCGACATGCCTATCCCGATTGGCTATTCTCTCGACGAAGGAAGAAGCCGGACGTTCGAGACCGGCGTGGCCCGCTATGTGGATCATGTCTACAAGGGCGGCTCAGACAAGTTTGCCGTTGCCAGATTCTACAAGAGGCAGATGCCGATAAACCGCTGGGCACTCGTTACGGATATGTTTGTTCAGGGCGATGTCATGCTTGACTTTGAGAAGGAAACTGAACGCTGCCGAATAATAATTACCGATGGTAACCTGTTCCATAAAACGAACATCAAGGTGCATCTGTGGACAACCGGGAGAATCGAAGCTCCTGCCCAGGAGCAGCAAGAATAAGAAATTGAAGTAATATGAAATCAACACGACGCCACGAACTACAACACAATACACTCGACGCCGAATTGGCAAAATTAATCGGATTCTTCAAAAAGTGGGGCACGCATCTTGCGTGGAGTCTTCTCATTGGGGCACTTGTCGCATTGGTAGCAGTTTATGCGTATAAGCGAAAAGCGAGCAGACAATATGAGATGCAGGCCGAGTACGAGCGTCTGGTCACCGACGTAGACCCCGACCTTAAACCCGATGATCGGCTGGCGGCTTTAATCGCTCTGGAAGATCGTGAGGGCGACAATACTATTGCTGCGCTTGCTTGTATCGAAGTTGGTAACGAATACGCCAGTCGAGTGTTAATTGGCAGTACTGGCGAATCCGAAGACTCTGAGAGCCCAGCTGATCTGGCCCGTGAACATTATCGAAAAGCGATTGAGCTTTTCGGCGAAGAATATTCAGTTCTCGGTAAGGCTTGGTTTGGCTTGGGTAAACTCGAGGAGAGCTTGGGCAACTATGATGCTGCCAGAGACGCGTACATGAAAATCGGACAAATCACCCAATTGCGGGGTTATCCGGTAGCTAAGATAGCTGAAGTAGCATTGCAGCAGCTCGAGGTAATAAAAGACCCTGTCAAGATGGCCACAACGGCGCCTTCGCAACCTTCTGAAGAAGCAGAGACTTCCGAGCCAATTGAGGAGTAGAAATTCCCAGAAGAAATGGGCAAAATTACTTGGCAGGGAATAGTTAAAAATTTCACAAATTATTTAGAATATATATTTACAGTTGGAGATTTTTGGTATAACTTTTTGAGTTCAAATAGCTTTGCACGTAAGCAAAGGCTTTGTTTTTTAATATGAAAAATGTTGTGGAGGTAGACAGGCATGGCTGATCTACAAGGTATCGCAGACGCTCTTATGAAGGGTGATCGTAACACAGTGGTCGAGTTGACTAAAAAAGCTCTGGACGAAGGCGTTTCTCCGGCAGAGATTCTTAATGACGGCCTGGTTGCCGGAATGAGCGTAATCGGCAAGCGTTTCAAGGCAAACGAAGTTTATGTCCCGGAAGTATTGATCGCAGCCCGTGCGATGCATGGCGGCATGGACGTTCTCGAACCGGTACTTGCCGCAGCTGGTGTAGAGCCAGCAGGTACAGTTGTTCTTGGTACGGTCAAGGGCGACCTTCACGATATCGGCAAGAACCTTGTCAACATGATGCTCACGGGTGGTGGTTATAAGGTTATTGATATTGGTATCGATGTCTCGGCAGAGAAGTTTGTTGAGGCTTGCAAGGAAAACAATGTCAAGGTTTGTGCGATGAGTGCACTGCTCACCACGACCATGCCCCAAATGCCAGAAATTATCAAGGCTCTCAAAGAAGCCGGCCTTGAAGTTAAGACAATCATCGGTGGTGCTCCTGTAACCCAGGATTACGCCAATGAGATCGGTGCCGACGGTTATGCACCTGACGCTGCCAGTGCGGTAGACGTTGTCAAGGAATTGATCTAGTCCATTTAATTTAATAGGCAAGCAAGATATAAGCAGCCGCGGTTGTTGGTAAACAGGATTGGTTGGTCAAACCGATTCGATTCTGTTAACCTGCATCTGCGGCTGATCTTTTATACCGATTAGTATAAGATTTGCTTCTAAATATGTCTGTTAATAATGAACAACCCGAAGAAGTTTTTATCGAAGGCGAGGAAAATGGCCTTGAGTTTCTCGAGACCTCGATACCGGCTGAGGCTGATGGCCTCGAACACAGCCGAATCGAAATCCGCAATGCCAAGCGGAATCGTCGGCTGGATAAATACCTTTCAGGGCGTATAGGCAAAAGCGTCTCTCGCACTGCTCTTCAGAGATATATCAAAGAGGGGAACGTAACTGTCAGCGGCCGAGTTGTAAAACCGAGTTACACGTTGAGGGCTGGTGATGTCATAGACATGATGCTTCCCATCGTCAAACCACAAGAGATTCCCCCCGAGCCAATCCCGCTTGATATCGTCTATGAAGACGAAGACGTTCTTGCAATCAATAAGCAGGCGGATTTGATAGTTCACCCGGCCCGCGGCAATTGGACGGGCACCCTCGTAAATGG
This sequence comes from uncultured Planctomycetaceae bacterium, assembly GCA_964401835.1. Taxonomy (GTDB): domain Bacteria; phylum Planctomycetota; class Phycisphaerae; order SM23-33; family SM23-33; genus CAYNZP01. Next base: position 116,764 of record CAYNZP010000002.1, on the reverse strand, counting down.
CCTGGCGTATTATTTTAAGAAAAACTGGCGAGATATCAGCGAGTTGCCTCAATCCGGCGAAGTATTTCGACCGGGCATCGTTCATCGCCTCGATCGCGACACGACGGGGGTATTGTTAATTGCAAAAACCGATATCGCGCTTTGGCGGCTTGGCTGGCAGTTCGAACATAGAAAAATCCATAAGACCTATTCCGCTATTGTTCACGGTTCGATGAAGCTTGACGAGGACATTATCGATGCCGCTATTGGCAAACATCCTCGAATTCGTGAGAAGTACGCCGTACATAGAATAATTGGCCCGGAACGAACGAATTCGATAAAAGACGCGGTAACCCGTTACAAAGTCCTCAAACGTATGACAAAAGTCGGCGCGACGGAAACGTCATTCACTCTCGTTGAGATGTATCCCAAGACAGGACGAACACATCAGCTGCGAGTGCACATGAGCCACATCGGCCATCCGATCGTTGGCGACAGGATGTATGGTGGGGGGCCTATCTATCGCAGTCAACTTGAGGGAGTACACGACAGGGCATATGGGCCGCTGATAACCCGCCAGGCTCTTCATGCACATACGATAGAATTCAGCCATCCGCGGACGGGCAAAGCCATGAAACTGGAAGCGCCTTGGCCAAAAGATTTTGTAGAAACATTCGATGAGTTGAAAAGATTTGAACATAGAATATAATGCACCACCCAGCCGGTTCTGGAATTACTGATTCTTAAGATTTTTCAGGATATTTCAGAATAAATGCTGTTACGGGCGATTAGCTCAGTTGGCTAGAGCGTGCGGATCACACCCGCAAGGTCAGAGGTTCGAGCCCTCTATCGCCCATTTTTTATGCGAAAACTTTCCCCGGCCGGTTATATATCCAGCAGAATCATTAAGCCTGTGCATATCGTCATAAGACAGATGCAATAGATTAGCCAAAGTAATAATTTGTCTGTTTTGCATTTCATAATTGTCTCCCCACTATTTGACGTATATGGGTGAGTTTTGTTTCGGTAGAAAAAAATATTTTGTTTTTTTATTACCCCGATACATTTCAGTATCAATTATTTAGGCCTTGTTGGCTGGGTGGCGGGGGTTTTGGTCAGGGCCATATCAATCGTGCTGAGGACCATTGTCTTTTTACCACCGACATGTGTGCCGCTGGTAGCCAGGCTGCCTTTTATCTTTCCATCCTCGATGTCGGTCATAAGGATGGTAACTGATTTTCGTTTAATTCCCTCGTGCTTAACTATTGGCCCGACAAGATCGCCACGAATCCAATATTTCTTTTTATGTTTCATCAGCTTAGTGTAAAAGGCGGGTTTTCGTTCGAATACGGCGTTTTTCAACTCGGCATCGCCAACTGTGCCCGTAACCGAGCCGTCAGGTGCGATATTAATTGCGATTGGTAGTTGCTTCTGTTTGCACCACGTCACGATGATCTGGGTCTGGCCTTGCCAACTTCCTGCAAATTCATGAGGAACGTCAGGTTTTTCAGATGATGCATCTTCCAAGCTATCCGCCTTCGGCTGGGGTGTAGCCTTTTTAAGTACGTAGTACTTCGGCTTCATGTGGCGGATTGTATAATCGCCGGATTTCCACTCGAGGAACATATAAGTCTTGCCGTCGATTTCCTGAATGACGTACTTGCTGGCAGTCTTGTCACCATGATGCAACAAAAGCCCCTTTGTCCATGTCCAGAAAGGCTTAGGAGTCTTGCCGCCTTCGAGGAAAATCAACTCAGTCAAAAACAACTCGCCCCTGAATCGTTTAGAAGCTGGGTCGAAATCATCTATCTGGTTAACAAAATCCACACTTTCCCACTTGCCAATCACTACCGTGTCATTCACAAACGGATAATCTATCTTATCAACAATACGATTCCCTTCCGCTGGGTGCGCCGCGGGCTTCGTGCTGGTCAGGACCATATCACCACCTGTCAATACCATTGAATTCTTTCCGCCAACATGCAGACCACTTGTGTGGAATCCGCCTTCAATTTTGCTGTTGTCTATTACAGGCGTTAATCCCAACCAGATCGAATCACGCTTTATGTCCTCAGCAATAACAATCGGACCACGGAGTTTTGCGTTTATTTCATAAAGTGTATTGTGCTTGAAGAGTGTGGTTATCAACTTGCTCTTTCTTTGGAATCGTGCATCTACAAGCAAGGCATCCCCGACTGTGCCGATCACGCTTCCGTCCGGTTTGATTTCTATATCAACAGGCATATATTGCTGCTTCAGCCAGGTCATGCCGGTAAAAGCCTGGCCTTTCCAGTGACCAACGAATTCTTGCGGAACATCAGATTTTTCAGATGATGCATCATCCAGACTATCTACTTTCGGCTGTGTGGTGGGCTTGTCAGGCTTAAACGCCACGAACTGATGAACCTTATTATCCTTGTCGAACCAGAAAAGAATCCCTTGGTATGCATATTCAATCTTTGACGCTTTGCTCTCAGCCAACTGGCAAAGAATCCGATCATCAAATTCAGTTACTTTGTCGTGGGTTGTTTTGACAGTTTTTATAGGCTTGCCGTAAACTTGGAACACCTCTTCCATAGTAGAGCCAATACGAGGCCCGCGGCTGAGCGGGTGGACGAAACCCTTGTTAAACCGGATTTCTCCAGCCTTTCCGCCGGGGAAGATAATGTCGATGCCTAGAGATTTGCGATACTGCAACCAAGTGTGTGGATCGTCAGTACGTTTATCAGGCGGACCTAGCACATCAAGCACCTGCTGAACCGTCAAACCTAATACGACTTCGCCAAATCCCACACCTTCATTAACCGTCTGGCCGGTTAGTTTTTCATCTTCAGGTGCTAAGCTTTTACTTTCGGAGACAAGGGCAAAGTTTATAATCTTCTCTTTCTCGGAACCAAGAAGTTTTGTGTACAACCCTTCATGTTTTGTTTTATAGCCGGTAGCCTCCGCCTTTATGGTGTGTTCTTCATACCATGTTTTGTAACTGTAACTACCATCAGGGCCAGTAATGCCAAATAGCTTGCCATCCCCATAACGATGGTCTCCCACCTTGACTCCCGTTATTGGCTGGCCTGTTTCGGCGTCGGTCACAATACCTTTGACTATGAAAGTGGGAACCATCTTGCCATCACTCTTCAGCGAGGGCTGGCCCATCTTATACAGGGCTTTTAGCTTCTCTTCGTCAGCTGCAGTAGCGTCAATCAACTCAAGCTTCTTGCTCTGCTTGAGCATGTTTTCCAGGGCTTCCTTGCCGGATGCGCCATCGACGCATATGTGTCCAACCAACTTTCCTTCTTGTACCTGGGTCCTATAGTGATGTGTCCGCACGCCTTTGGGGTGTTTCTCGTTAAACGCGCCCAAAAGCTCTTTAGCTGTCGTTGGCTGAAAGTCTCCGACCGGCTGGAAGGTAACAATGTATACTTGCTTGGAGTCGCTTCCTTCCGCCTTTGCGGGCTTATCTTCAAGCTTGTAACTTATGACGACCTCGAGGCTGCCGTTTGGTTCGATGATGCGGTCTACGACGAGTTCGGTTCGACCGTCCTTGCTGCGCTGAGGCAAATTGTCCGGATAAACCTTCAGGAGTTTTGCCCCCTTTGGCAGCCGGAAGATTTCCAAACGATGCGTATCCCGCCCGGTGGCTGGCCAGTGTCGCATGCGGTAGGTGAATTCGCCGGGAGATGTCTGCTTTACAAGGCTGGTCATGGTGCCTTTGCTTGAATAAAGAATCGGTTCATCAGCCTTAATCGGTTCGTTGAAAATTACGTTATATCTGAATATTCGCCCTTCGTGTTTGGCGGTGAATTTGAGCGGCTTGCCGGCGTCGTCGGCCATGCTCTCGACCTTGACAAAGTCAGAGTTGATGAAGCCGGTACTTGCTATTTCCTTGCCGCTCAGGTTGGACGACTGGATAACGCTCTGGAATTTGATTACGCCGTCCGGCTGGATGTCGGCGATCTGGATTTGCGTAAGCGGCAGGGGGCTGACTGTCAAGCTCAACTTACCGCCAGCTATTGGCTGTCGGCCTTTGCCGCGGATAAACTCTCCTGCATAGGCTAGAAAATAAACATCATATTGGCCGGGAGTAAGGTGTCTGGCCGCTCTGCCAATTGTTCCGGGAAAATCCTGGCCGTATTCCGCCTTGTTCACGTCGGCTGGGATGCCGATAGCGCTATAAAAGTGTTGATCGACGTCGTTGATGTTCGAGCCGGCAGGTGCGACAGAGATGCCGTAATAGGTTACTTCAGTCTCAAGCTGGCTTGAGATTTCCCAGCTGAACGCGAGCTTGCTATGTTCATACATGGTCAGTGAAGTAAAGGCTGGTTTTAAGTCTCCACTAATTCTTGCAAGGTGCTGATGATGGTATTTTCTTATCCGACAGCCGACAATTTCAGGGAACTGGTCAGCCCGCATAGCGCCCGGCTGGCTGATTTGATGGGCTTTTTTGATTCCATCAAAATGTTCATAGAGGCGTTCTTTTTTTCGATTGAAACTTTCTCTTGCGGCTTCAAGCGAAGGAAGGCGGTCTTCGCCGAGGTTTTTCCATTGGCCGTTGATTCGCCCAAAACTTCGCCGGCTATATGGGCTTTTGCCTGTACCTGGGGAGAATGGTAAATAGCTGATTACGCTTGCATAATCAGCTTTATATGTGAGGACTTCTATTATGTATGAGCCCTTGACAGCGTTGAGGTAGATGTTTTCAGGGTCTTCTTTCTTAGCCCTTTCCCAGAACTTTCTAACTTCATCTGGATTGAGCTGCACCCAACTCAAGTCAACAATTCTCTCAGCACCCTCCAGGCCGCTGGCTTTCTTATATGCTGCGCAGGCTGACTCCGGAGTAGATAGGTCTTGTGGTTGCGGGAATTGGGCCACTTTTTTGCCGATATATCTTCTCTTAACGCCGGGATAGATTTCCTTAACAGCACCTGACGGCTCCCATCCTTCACGAATCATAGTGAGTGCAGCTTCTGAGTTCTGTCGAACGAGCGAATTTTCGTCTTTGAGTGATTTTTCCAGAACGTTAATTGCCCGTGGATTTCCCAGTTGGCCGAGGGCATAGGCTGCGCAGCGGCGGGCATATGGATCGGAGTCTTCGAGTGTCATTTTAGAAAGCGTATCAAGGCTTTGCTCGACTTTGTTGCTGCCCAAAGCCAATGCCGCCATGCCGCGTGTAAAAACTTCATCATGGCTGGTTAGTTTTATTAACGGTTTTACAGCAGATTCAATTGAGTCGAATTCACTGCGCCAAAGAATATATATAGCCGAACGCCGAATTGTTGGTTTATCGGAGTCCAGATACTCTGTCAGTTTTTCTACAACAGCTTGTTGGTCCAAGCCTTTGAGTGAGTCCATTGCCTTGGATATTCGAGGATCGCCCTCCGCACAAGTAGAAATGGTGCGAACAGCCTTTTCGACAGCCTCAATAGGATCGATTTTGGAGGCAGGGGGAGTCTGCTTTGGAATCTGAGTAGAGGGCTTTGCTTTTTCAACAGGTATGGTTGTAGGGGGGTCGCCTTTTGTGCCAAGAGGATGTACACCGGTATAGCTGCCGCCCTTGAAGCCGTGAGAGACAAGGTTCAGGGCCCTCATTAATGTTTTTGTGCTAACCGCCTCATCGTCGGTAACCGCGACCTGTAATACAGTGTTTTCCTTGTCTGGGAACTTCTCGAAAATTTTCGGGAGTTCATCCCATGTGGTTTCCTGACCTTCAAACGTCATCTTATCCTTGCCAAGAACAAGCCTTGCAAACTTCAACTCCTGCACAGGCCCGGTTGGCGGTTTTGGCCCGTCCTGCTTCGCGGTTCCAGCAGTGGTATATATACCCGAAGCTCTGTATTCCGAATAGCCTTTGCCCAGAAGTTCCTTTTCTCTTTGGTTGATCTGTTCTCTTATACTTTTGAGTTGGGTTTCAATTTCCAATACTTTACGATGCTTGGGCCCAAATTTAGGTTTTTCTTTATCCAGAAGTGTTTGCAGTTTACTTTCACTCATCCGCAACGATTGTAATTTTTGGTCATTTCCGAGAAGCTTGATTTTTTTGGCTTCCTCCGAGAGCTGTACCAACAGGACATCGTCAGGTCTTAGATACACGTCTGGTTCGGTTCCTTCTAATATCCCCCTTAAATCTAACGGCAAGCGTTCTTCGACTCCATCGCTACGGTGGCGTATAAGGATAGTGTGTACTTCGGTTTTTGTAGGGTCATACCCTGCGGCTGCCAGGGCCATTTTCACAGTCACACTTCTGCCAGTAAGACTGTAAGTGCCTGGTCGTTTCACTTCGCCTATGACATAGAATTCGCTGTGCTTTAGGAACGGGACTCGAACAATATCGTTATGCCGAATGACGATATTCATCCGCGGGTCACCCGCATTGAGTTTGTCGAAATTAATAGCGATAATACGAGGCTTTGTTGCGTCTGCTTCCTTTTCTGCAGGGCGTATTACATAGATATAACGGATATTGGTCTGGGTGATTCCTCCCGCCAGTGAGAGTGCTTCCAATAAACGCATGTCAGGGGGTATTATGTTATATGTATCCGGCTTATTGACTGCGCCAAGAATCGAGAATTTATCTTGTCGTTTGGCTGTAATGGTAACAAGGACATTTGGCTTACTGATAATGTCGGGAACTTTATATGCTTCAATAATAGCCGAGGTGACCTCATCTTGTATTAGTCCCGCAACCTCAATTTTTTCAGGAAGTTTTGGGAGATCGATATATCCTGTTCGTGATACCTGCCTTCGCAGCGTTGTTTCCAACCCTTCCTGATATAAATCCCTGATAGCAATGTCTAAAATGTCGTCCGGGCCGACAATGTAATCACTTTCTTCGAAAGTCCAATCACCATCGGTTGGAAAGCTTGCACCGGGCAGCAATTCCCAAGCCGGATCGATATCTTTATTTTCTGTGAGCTGCGGAATGATAGGTGGAACTGCTGTTGTTTTTGGCGTCAGCTTTTCCTTCTTAATAATTTCAGGGGTATAGCCGTGTATCCAATCAATTTTCAGCTGACCTTCTTCTCGGACAAAATTTATTTTCCAAATTTGTTCGGGACGTGAAGCTAAAAGGATGAAACCGGGAACTCTGCCATTGCCGGTATGGGTAATTGACTCAACTTCGAGTTCAAGAAATTCATTTTTGTTCCAAATAAACCACTTGAGGCCTGGCTTGCCTTCCATGGCGTTTATAAAACCTTCGAGGCCACCTTGGAATTCTGCTTGCTGATAGTCTAACGTGAAGCTATCCCAGGCCTTTTTATAATTCTTGTTCCTGATGTCTGATTGAATTCCCTTAAAAACCTTTATTATTTCAAGTTGAATCTCTGACTTTGGTAGGAATTCTCTATGTTCCAGATCCTCACTTTCATATTTTCTTTCAAGGAAATATTTCTCGTAATTGTATGTTTCTTGAGAATCAGGGTTATAAAAACGCAACCTTATCCAGGTTTTGTCATTTGGAGGGCCTTGCATCTTAAAAACATAACGAAAAGTTTCGGTCTCTGCTGGTTTCAGGGTGCTTAAAAAAGGTTTTCCCCAACCCATTCCACGTTGACTGTAACTTGGTGATCTGGTGTAAATATGGATGCCGAACATTTGTTCACTTTGAGAAACATTTTGTACTTTTATATGGACAACGTTTTTTCCCTGAGAAATCGGTTGAAATTCAACATCTAATACTTTCAGGGGGTTTTCTATTTTTTCCCCGGCCGGTTTTATTTCTGTGTCGGTTTTATTCGGTTTGGCACTTGCCGATACCAAAAGGGCGGTGGAGAGGATAGCGGCTGCGATAAGTACAGTCATAATCGGCCAGCTCTTGTGCAATCGTATCTTTTCATGCTCTGACCCGATAATGCGCAAAACGCGGGTGCGAAGTTGTGACGTTTTCTTTGTGTCAGCTGCCGCCAGGGCCGCAACTGTTGAAAGTCGATTAACTCTTTGGGAAAGATTCAGTTCGGCCACACGGACGAGGGATTCGGCATAGGAATATCGGCCGCAGCTTTTGACGACCATATCGTCGCAGCAATGCTCACGTTCTATGCGAATCTTCCGCGAGACAAACCATACTGCCGGATGAAAGAACAGCAGTGCTTCGACTATCCGTTGCAGCAGATTTACAAAATGGTCGTAGCGGCGGATATGTGCCAATTCGTGCGTGAGTATCGCCTCTACCTGCCCGGCTGAAAGGCCACTGGCAAAGGAGATCGGCAGCAGTATCATCGGTTTAACTACGCCGATTACCGTCGGCACTGCGACGCGTTTGCAATAGGCTATCGCCGGGGCGAACCGCATCCCCAAAAGCTCAGCCTTTTGGCCAAGCGTTGAAAGCAAGGACGAGTCCAGCACCGTCTCGGAAGCCTTTCGTAGCCGCCTGCCGCCATGAATGCCGACAAGCAAACGAGCCAGCATGACAAAAACGCACACAAAATATCCCACCGTAAGATATCCAGCGTTTCTTGAGACAAACGATGTAACGCTATCTATAAATTCCCCGGCCGGTTTTTCTACCAAGTTATCCGCCTTGGTAAGCGGTGTAGCAACTTCCCCAGAATCTGTTATTGTTTCACTGGCAATTCCAGAGGCTGCGTGGCTGATAGCAGGTTCACTCTGCGACAATTGTGATTCATGAGGATTTTCATCCTCGAGATTGCGGCTCGTAACGGTTGCAAAGTCAGCCAAAGCAGAACTCGGTGCTTTCACAAAGCTAAACGTAATAAAAGGGCACGCCAGCATCAGCAGTAGGGCGATGACGGCTAGCAAGTAACGCAGCTGAGCTGACGATTTTCGCAGGAAGAGACCAGCCAGCAAAAAGATCAGCGTAATAGCCGTCGCCTGCCATAAAAAATGGGCAAGAATCAGAACCAGTCTGACACAGAAACTCTCGCCAACTATATTTAGAAATGTCATTTTATTTCTCCCCGCATCTGTGGTCGATCATTTCGCGAAGCTTCTTTATTTCATCCTGGTTAAATTCTTCGGACTCTATAAGGTTGACCATTACCGCGGCAGCCGATCCGTCAAAAACCCTCTCGACAAGATCATTCAGCATTCCGCGGGTGGTATCTTTCTGTGAGACTTTAGCTTTATAGACGAAACTGGCACCAGTTTTGTTCCGCTCTGAATAACCTTTTTCGACCATAATATTCATGATTGTCATTACTGAGGTGTAAGCCAGGTCCCGCTCGGGCGAAAGAGCGTCACGCACTTGACGTACTGTAGCCTGGCCGTTTTCCCAAAGAATCTTGAGAATTGCCAGCTCAAGTTCGGTCGGATACTTCGAGGTAGGCCTTGCCATTTTCATTTCTCCCTATTAGACTTCATGTGGTACTAATTAATTAGGCAAATGTGGAGGGGAAGTCAACTTGAAATTTCTAAATAATTAGTTTTTTTAGAAAGGATGCGGCGTGGTTCGTTTAAGACTTGCATTTGCAGATGGTTAAATAGTAGTAAAATTTTCAAAGAATTGATGGTTTGTTCTCAAAATTGAATTTTTTTGCAGATAACGGTGAAGTCATTTGGCAGATAGTCATCTAGTATTGTCGTTTCGCATTCGAAATTGTCGAGTAATTCAAGCACTACATCCGGGTCGAAGTAGAAGTATTTCCGGTCGGGTCCGGCAGCTCTTTTGTGAAGCAGGTTGAACACCAGGTACTCATCTGTCAGTTTTAAAAGTTTTCCAACGGCCAGGCGAAGGAATTCAACGTTGTTGCCCAGATTCAGATTAAATATGCCGGAGCAAAATATCACGTCGATTTTTTTTTCCAGCTCGGGTGGCAGTGTTTCCTCTACAAAAACATCAGCCTGGATGAATAGGCCGTCTGGATTTTTTTTGTTGGCCGCGATTACCATTTTTTGGAGAAGATCGACGCCCGTGTAGTCCACTTTAATCCTCTGATCTTTGAGGAATCGGAAAAGGTCGCCAAGACCGCAACCGACATCGAGAAGTGTTTTGCCTTCGAGATTGACATTTGCAGATAGAACCTCAAACCGCTTCAATTGAGATTCTGCGCTAGCCCAATCCAATACGTCATGATGGTCTCTTTCTGGAGAAATTCGATTCTCGTAATGATTACGAATATTTTCCTGGGCCTTGTTTCGCTTCATTCACTTAACCCTTTTGATAGCGGTTCCTGATAAATCTCAGCTTCATCAATAATTTTATTATAAAACTTTTCGCCGCCAAGGGCGATCGACCATGGAATAATAGCACCCCGTGTGTCCCAATAATCAATTTGGCTCATTTGCCAATCATAAGCAATTTGCCGCAACGTTTTGTCGAGTAAGATTGTTTGAAGAGATTTGATTTGTTTCCAGACATCTCGAACTTCAGGACTTTTTGGATTATCTTTCGCCAATTTTCTGCGCTGGTTGTCGAGCAAATCAATCTTTGCAAATAAACCCGGGAAGTTTTGCTTCTGCCAATCAAGGCGGGCCGGGGCCTCTTTGAAACTTTGTAGCTGCTTTTGTGACTGGGCGGAAATGGCAGCATAGTTTTCTCCAAATTCCTTTGCCGAAATTTCCTCGCTACAGAAATAGCCCGCCAAATGCTGCGGAAGGTGAATTGTCGTATCAAGCGATTTTATTTTATCAAGAAGGTTGAACCTAACCCGGACAATCGGTCGAATCGCACCTTTAATCAGCCCGGAATCAATAAGCTTCGACAGGAAAACTTCAGCAGCCGGCATATAAAGTGAGCCTTGGTAGGGCAGCGCCAGGGGTTGGGCTCCATCTCCAATACGAGCCTGGATGACCAGCACTACAGCCTTGCCAGCAATCGCTCCTATGCCCGCTTCGGACAACCTCTCGCAATCTACGCTGCCATCCGCTGAAAGACAAAATGTCTTGTCGGCGATTCTCAATTCATTTCCATCGAGCCAAAGCCCAGAGCGGACCATATGTCCTTCATATTCATATGTTGCGAAAAACGGCAACTCACCAGAAGAATCATTCAACGGTCTCAGGGCCGCGTTCGACTCAGCCAGGGCTGAGTTATAAAGTCCTGCAAGTTGCTCGTAGTCCTTGCAAAACATCTCCAGCAGTTCAAATCCTCTCGGGCGAGATTTGCATGCGAAAAGCTCCGAGGTCAACGAAACATTCACAGCGTCGCCCATATACTTTTTAAGCCATTCCCGATAAACATCAACGAGTTGACCGGCGGAGGCATCAGCGATTAATTGCTCAAGCAACTTTTCTTCACGGCTGAACCACTGGGAGATGCGCTGCTGAGAGTTGTTTTGCGGGAAGGCTTGTAGAGTATCGAGCTTTGCCTTGTTGAGCATTTCTCGCAAAAACTCAGAGGTTTCTGCTGTTGTAAGATCAGCCACCACGCGGTGGTGCTGCTTGTCGCCGACGTAACTAGGTCCTACCAGCTGCCAGTTGTCGCTGGGAGACAACTCGTCATAAATATTATCTACCGTCTCGTCGAGTTGTTTGGCCAGAACGTTTGTCTTCAGGCCTGTAAAGGGCTCCCAGTCGCGGATTTCCACGGGCAGCCTGCCGAGGAATTCCGAGTAGAACATTGCTGCGCCCCAATCCTGGCCGCCGCTACGGTGGAACCTCTCCCGGGCCATCCGAAGCGTGTCGTTACCAACCGAGGCGCCCATGGAAGTGAACGCCACATCGATATCCTCAATGAAGTGCTGAACCTTATGGCCGTGTGCATTCAGGGCAGCGAGTTTCGGGATGACGTCCCAGAGACTATGGCAATTTTGGTCGATACTGATCATTAATGGGTTTAGATTCACATGAGTTTTTATTGATTATCACTTTTTCCCATAGCTCTTTTAATCAGGTCCGGGTGAAGCTTGCCCGAATAAACAAAACGAACAATTGTTTCCAGGCATATGTCTGTCACTGTTCCATCTTCGGCCATCTCGAAATATATCCGAAGGACATCACCGCTACGGGCGCGAACCAGCACGGGCTTTTTGTGACAACACAAACCCTCATCCCAGCCGAACCTTTTTGCAGCCAAAATCGCAGCTGCCGCCGACCCTGTTCCACAGGCCAGTGTCTCGCTTTCTACGCCGAACTCGAACGTGCGGATAGCGATTTCGCCTTCCTCGATTATCTCGACAAAGTTGGCATTTACGCCGCGTGGATTGAATTTTTCGTGATGCCGCAGTGCGTAGCCGTCTTTTGCAACATCGACTTTTTCAATGTCTTCGACGTATGTTATCAAGTGGGGCACTCCGGTTACCGCGAAGTCGCATTCGAAATTCACGCCGGCGGCTTCGATTTCCATATCCTGCTGGATGTCCTGTGGGTCGGGTATGCAGGCGCGAACGTAGTCGTCTGTGTCGTTCTGTCCTCTGACAACGCCGGCTGGTGTGAGTATTTTCACATCTCTGTCCGCAGGGACCATACCCAGCCGGACAGCCCAGTGGACAAAGCAGCCGATGCCGTTGCCGCAAAGTTCAGCCTCCGAGCCGTCAGCCTCAAAAAAGCGGGCTGCGATATCTGCGAACTCCTCGACCTCATGGTGACACGCGAAAATCACGCCGTCTGCCCCTACACCGATTCCGCGGTGGCAAATTGACTGAGCGAAAAGGGCAATCGCCTCGGGCTCATCCAGCAAGCCGTCGAACCTGCCGTCGCGATTGTCTATACAGGCAAAGTCGTTTCCGCTTCCAGAAAGTTTTGAAAAATCGATATCCCGCATCTTTACAGAAGTATAGGCATTTGCGATGAGTTATGCAAAACCGCATGGCTTAAAGATTCTTGCTTGCCAAAAGCTGCCCGAAACTGCCCAGTTCTACCCAAAACTGCCCGATTCTGCCCAATACTACCCAGTTCTGCCCAAATGTGCCCAATTCTGCCCAAAACTGACAAGTCTTTAAAAATTCAAATCGAGGGGAATAAACGACTTAGATATTTGAGGGCCTGAAAACTCTGCAAAAAAACTTTTTTCGAGGCAACGGCCGGTGGATAGGCAAGATAGATAGACCTTCGGTAGTAGCCAGTTGTCCGTAGTCAGTAGCCGGTTTTTGCATGGCTTTTATTAGTTACCGGCTTCCGGCTACTATTATTTGCTTATTTAATTGTCATAAATTAAAAACTGAAGAAGGCACAGTCCTTCCGTATTACGTGCGATGACCACGAATTCTCACGCAAAGGGGGAATGAAATCTTTTGGCAGTGCAGCTAAACCCCGGCCGGGCCATGAAAAGAATTTTTTGTTTTTTTGGAAGCATGCCAGCTTACCCTACGAACTTGCCTTAACAGGGCAGCCCAAATTAGCAACAATCTTAAGCCTTTATAAAACAAGGTGGACGGAGTTTTCGGTGGCGCACCTACTTTTCCCAAGGAGGATAGGTGAAGAAACCTTGTGGCGGCGGTTGCTCACGTAGCCACGTTGCGTCACGTTGCCACTGCGCTGCCAGATCGCTGAACGGCATGTCATATACACGGGCAATGACATCACGAGTCCTGCTCCCCTCTACGTACGCCTCTCGCAGCACCGTGACCAGCTTCTTTGGACCATATCGATGAAAGAGCCAGCGAACGAAGTTGGACGCTACCACTCGGTCCTCTTGGCTAACGCCGAGTATGCGATCCATACCTTCGTATAGAGCCGGAATGCTCATCTCATGATCGCTCTCACTGACATCGCCCCAGAAATGATAGAACGATGTCCCGAATGCCTCAGCAATTCCCTCATGGAGAAAGACATTACGTGACCTCAGATAGTTATGAACTGCCTCGTGAGGATGGAACCAGAATCGGGAATGAACATATCCTCCTCCCCCCACACCTCCAGTTCCTGGCGCGAAAGAATCCGCAAAAGCCTCATGGGTGTACTTCACGTAGTGAATCTGCTGTGGCATCTCAATGCAGAGTATTCGCTTACAGAACTCATAGTGACGTTCCTGTGCCTCCAACGAGCCGTGAACAGGATTATCACCTTTTGCATGATGATAGATAAAGTGTTCTGTTTCCGTCGTCTCGGTCGCCCAAGGGGAAATGCGTCTGACGTTCATGGCCTTGGATTCGATCTCATAGCCCAAGAGGTAGATTAGATCGCTGACACTTCTGACAGCCATGGCACTACCATCAGCCGGTTGCATAGCAACAGAGGGTCGCATAGCGGAACTGCAGCCGAGAATTAGGCTCGCGACGCCAAAAATGATGGCTGCCACCATTGGCGTTCGAACGGGACGCACGAGAGTCTCGGCAAGCCATATCGTGACCCATGTCAATACCAGACATAGCAAGATACGCTCGGAAGGCCAAAAGGGGCCTTTGGGTATCGGACCGAGAAGCCAAGGAGCAGCGAACGCGATGGTCAGATAGCCGAAGATAATCAAGAACCCGGCAAAAAGAACAATGCGAGCCTTGGCACTGCGAAGAACGGCGCGAATTCTGTGATGGAGTGGGTAAAAACGCAGATCAGCGCGACTACCGCGCATCTTGTCTATCGCAACGCTAACCACCATCGCAAGGAAAGCCACGGCAGCAACCGGTCCCGTTATCTCTACCGATTCAACAAGACGCAGCTCTGCCCAAGACGTCTCTGGCGCATGTCGTGGATGTGGAGAGTTGATAAAGGCCATGAACATAGCGAGGCCTACAAGCCCCACGAAGTATGACGCAGCCACTCCGAAAAATGTACACACTGCGCGTAAGCGATGCCTTGCGACGTGAGATGGTCTGATCGGACGGTTAGCAGGCATAAATTTTATTATAACCTAGTCTTTTAGTTAGACGCAATCTCCGTGAGGACGTTACTTTCGTCATTCACTGTTACTGGTATGCATCTAAACTTCAGTGTCTTTCTGAAAGAGTACAGAAGTTGGGCTGGCCGGCATGCCATTGACATTCACAGAGATATTCCTTGCTAGGTATTTATTTGTACTGTTAGTATTTAGTCAGAGCAGCACGTTGGGGCTTGATAACAGGAGGGCAGCTTGAATCAGCAACAGCTTATGACGGAAGTGCCGGTTAGCTCATAAAGGGAGCATCTTATGGCAAAGCTTTTTATTCTTTTGGTAGTCTTGTTCTTTTCAGGTTGCGAATCCACATCCTTAGTAACACTGATGAAAGAACACGGTGTGACCCATGAAAATACGTCTAAGATTGTTTTGCATGGTTCGGAGGGTGATGTTGGAGCGGATATCTCCCTGCAGGTTACAGAAGATTTTCTTATTCAAGGCATTTGGGACACAATTTACCAATCTCGTCCCTATACCACCCGGTGTGCTTGTGGTGATCGTAAAGCGGAATTTTACGTAAAAAAAGACTCATTGAAACCTGCACTGGTTCTCTG
The DNA here is from genome assembly GCA_964401835.1 of uncultured Planctomycetaceae bacterium. Taxonomy (GTDB): domain Bacteria; phylum Planctomycetota; class Phycisphaerae; order SM23-33; family SM23-33; genus CAYNZP01. The sequence goes on along the minus strand of CAYNZP010000002.1, from coordinate 101,527 downwards.
GATCAATGGTACAGACGCTTGCCACATTGATAGTGACTCGGAACCGGAACGCTTTCGATGCCCTAACCTCGATTCACTGGTAATGGATCTCCTGAAGGGAGAACTTGAAAGAAAATAACCACGCACTAGTTCAGGTGGGGTGGCAGGTCTTGCTAGCAAGGCGTGTTCCAAATATCAACCAACATGTCTTGTGAACAAGCAACAGTTTTTGGCGGAAGAACCAGAAAATTTAGGGGAACTTTTGTCTTTTATACGCGTCTAAGAACTAGTGTTTAATGTAGAAGCATCTAGTAAAAATTTAAGGGTGGAGAAAAATCATGAAACGAATGACTGCACTGGGGCTTTCCCTTATGGTTCTCCTTATATTGAATTCAGCTCACGCTTGGCTTCGTTTTCCGTACGAAGATGCCATAGTTGTTGATCGCTCTGAGCTGATAGTTGTCGCCCACCTTAAGGAGGGGGCCATTCAATATGTTCCCCATAAAACGCCAGGGACCATGGAACATCATGCTACATTGGTAATAACTGAAGTACTGAAAGGGGAGTGCGAGGAAAAGGAAATCCCCATCATTGTCCACTTCGGACTTACCCCCGTCGTGGGGGGTTACATGAAGAGAGGAAAGTCTGTGATTGACCACAGGGCGGGCAGGGACGATTATCCGAAAGATATTATCGAGATTTTCGACACTGGGGGCAGACGTGGAGGAAAGTCCTTTGTCAAGGATGCCAGGCAAGATAATCTATGGTTCTTGCGTAAGAGGAGCGGCCCATACGGCCGCAAGCCAGGAACAGGGAAGTATGGCATAGTGGACCCTGAAGATCTCCAACCCCTCAACCTGAAAAAATACTTCCTTGCGTACATGGCTGACGATCCTGAAGCTGCAGTCAAAGAATGGGCGGAAAAGAATCCAGGCAAAGCTGGACGAGAAAAGAGGTATCTCGATCACCTAGAGGTTGAACGCATCCTAAAGGTCAAAGATTCCAGAGAACGCTATGACAAGTTGCTGCCTTTTTTCCTCAATCGCACGACTTGGAATATGAAAAAGGAAGCCAGAAATGGGATCGTCTCCTGCGGCACGGTAGCTGGAGAGCTACTCAGAGAAGTCTTTGACGATCCCAAGCATGCCGAATTTCGCAAAGACATCATCGTTATGTGGCGGGATATTGGATACAGGGAAGCCGTTCCTGTTCTCATAGATATGCTCAAGAAACACGACCAGTTTTGGGCAAAACAGGACTTAAAGAAGGGGTGGTGGAATGATGGTGCCGTTTCACGCGAGGTTCGTCGTCGAAGACATAATACTTATAGCGAGGTATACAGAGGCGTCTATGCTTTGAGATCGTTTAAGGACGCTAGAGCGGAAGATGTGCTGAAGATGACTCGAGATCGTTGGAAGGCGATAAACTTCGACAACACACAGATTGTAGAAGAGTGTGAGGCAGCTCTTCGGGAATTATCAGATAGAAAAGGGACAAGCAAAACACCGGCACCAGGCGAGGCATTACTCGTTTCTCGAATCCGCATCGATCTTCCGGATGAGTGGCAGTGCACTATCGAGACAAAAGAGGGCCAGAAAGGGCATCCGCACGGCCTCGACGAACTCCTTTTCAGAGTAGACTTTAGCAATCCAGATAAAACATTTTACGACCGCTTTAAGGGAAAGCTAAGTCCCTTGATTCAACTGTACTTTTACGAGATCAGTTCCAAAGCACATATCATGCGAGTAATCGAGAAGGAAAAAGAATACTCATGGAACATACCGATCTACTTCGGGGAAACGGACAAGTACATTGCTGTGACTTCTCCCCCATACGTGAATCATGGCGTGTTCACTGAGGATGCGAAGAGGGCAATCCGACCAATATGGAACGTTCTGCGAAAGCATATCGAGAACAAAGAAGGTGGGAACGTCGATGAGATGGCCCAAGCACTTGCCCCTCCCGGAAACTCAGTCAGTGTTGGTTTATAAGGACTTATGAATACAGCTCGTTAGGGCTTGGAAACAGCAGAGCGGCTCGAACCAACAACGGTTAACCGTGAGATTATCAGGACACACCAGCGGTTATTTAGGCAGCTCTTGAACTGGTAGGGGGCTTGCCTGGGAAAAAAAGGCTTTTCTTTAAGAATATGCGATATAACGCCAAACGGCGCCTATTTCCGTCTACGCCGAATCAATGCCAACCCGCCAACAGCCAGCAGCGAAAAAGTAGCGGGTTCTGGAACTACTGAATCAGGTACTAGCAGGTGCATATCAACAGAGCCATTTGTTGGAGCTGATATGGGATCAGAATCTGAAGATGTGAATCCTTCGTTCCATGCCCTGTTTCCGTAGCCTCCGCATTTCAGATAAGCGTCGCCCCATACGGGCAAACGGTTGCTGAAAAAAGAAATCGTGTGAGTGACATTTCCGCCGCCCTCCTCAACCCCGCCGCCCAGGTCGTCAAATTTGATTCCATATATTGGTTCCGGCATATCAGGAGCGCTGGGTCCGATATTGTGAGTTTCGATAAGAACGGTGCTTAGGTCGAGGCCGTTTTCCTTTACCTGCGTCATGTCGGATGAGTCGAATCCGGCGGATGCTTCGATTATTAAATAGCTGAGCTCATATTTCCGGACGGTTACCACATACTCGTAGTAGATTGGGAAGCCGGTTGGGCTTGAGGAAACTTCATCAGAAACGGTCCAATCGATTTTTGTGTAATATTTCCAGCCGTCGTCGTTTGCGGAAACTACCTCAAGGCCGGTGTCTACCGCACCAAGGTTTTCATACTGCAGGCTTCCAGTGTAGACCGTGGCACCTGCGTTGGCTGTCAATAGCAGCAAACTAAACACAACAAGACCTACCAACAGGAGATATCTTGCCATGACAAAGCCTCCCTTTAAAACCGCCAAATGTGTCGATGTCCTCAATGGTGTGGTCAAAGAGGCCAGATTCAATGAAAATTATAAGTGTAAACCCCGAAAACGACAATACTTTTCCTGCTTTGTTCCTTGGGAAAAAGTTTTTTGTCTTGAAATATAAGGACTTATGAGCCTTGAGCGGATTGCGGTTTTTAGCCTATGATTTGCCTAAACAGGGCGGTTTGAATTCAGTCTTGCCTATTATTCCCACTCGATGGTGGCTGGAGGTTTGCTTGAGATGTCGTAGACGACGCGATTGACGCCGCGGACCTCGTTGATGATGCGGTTGGAAATCGTGGCCAGCACGTCGTAGGGAATGCGTGACCAGTCAGCTGTCATGAAGTCAGCTGTCGTTACCGAGCGTATCGCAACAACGTTCTCATACGTCCGGCCGTCCCCCATGACTCCGACAGATTGTATTGGCAGAAGTACCGCGAATGTCTGCGATGTCTTGCGGTAGAGATTGTTGGCTGTGATTTCCTCCAGCAGTATCTCATCAGCCTTGCGGAGAACTTCCAGGCGGTCTTCCCTGACTTCGCCTAGGCAGCGGACAGCCAGGCCCGGGCCGGGGAACGGATGACGCCAGACCATCTTCTCCGGCAGCCCCAAAAGCTCCCCAACCTGACGCACTTCATCCTTGAGTAGGTCACGCAACGGCTCGATAAGCTCAAAGCCAAGTTCAGCCGGCAGTCCCCCGACATTGTGATGCAGTTTGATATTGGCTGCCTTGCCCGCCAGCGAATGGCCGGACTCAATAACGTCAGGATAAAGCGTTCCCTGTGCGAGGAATTTGGCGTTGGGGATGGACTTGGCCGCGCTCTTGAACGAATCAATAAAAGTATGGCCGATGATTTTACGTTTTTCCTGCGGGTCGGTAACGCCGGCGAGCTTATCCAGAAATTCGTCAGCTGCCGAGACGACAGTCAGGTCGATCTTGAAGTGTTCGGCGAAGGTGGTTTTTACCATCTCGACTTCGTTCATCCGCAGCAGGCCGTTATCTACGAATATGCACGCCAGCCTGTCGCCGATGGCTTTGTGAAGCAGGGCGGCTACGACGGATGAATCCACGCCACCGCTTAGGCCGCAGATTACTCTTTCGTCCGGCCCGACGGTTTTGCGGACATCTTCGATGACCGAGTCGATGAACGAGCCCATCTTCCACAGGCCCTGGCAGCCGCAAATGTTATACAGGAAGTTTATGAATATATCGTTGCCTCTGGGCGTGTGCGTTACTTCCGGATGGAATTGCACACCGTAGAAAGGTCTTGTCGCATGTTTGACTGCAGCGATGGGGCATGTTGGCGTAACAGCCAGCGGGATAAATTCTTCTGGGAGTGTCCGGACCTGATCGCCATGACTCATCCAAACGGTTGTTTCCGCGGGAATATTGCGAAGGAGCTTGTCAGGTTCGGTGATATTCAGCGAAGCCCGCCCGTACTCGCGGGAAGGTGTGGATTTGATTTCTGCGCCCATCATCTGGCAGGCAATCTGCATGCCGTAGCAGATGCCGAGAATCGGCAGACCGAGATCGAGGATTTCCTGCTTGCAGCGGGGCGCGTTTTCCTCATAGACGCTGGACGGCCCGCCGGTGAATATAAGACCTTTGGGATTAAGATCTTTGATTTCTTCAACAGAGACGTCAGGCCGGGCCAGAAGACTGTAAACGCCGTTCTCACGGACGCGACGTGCAATAAGCTGGGCATACTGACTGCCGAAATCGAGAATTACGATTGTTTCAGATTGTCCTGCAGGTACTGTCATTGTTTCGCTCTATTAAACCTTCCCTGGATGCAATAAAGAATCTCTTATCTTACTTTGCCGGGGTAGAAAAGACAATATCACGTCTAGCTAGAAGCTGATCTTTTTCAAACCTTCAGGCTCCTGGGCCTTGAGCTCCAGGCCGGTCTTTGCGATATTGTCTATCTGGTCGGCAATCCAGATTTCGCGGGCAAGCAAAACAGTCAAGTGTCCTGCCCAAGGTACAATAATCAGCTGTTTAGGCTCATTTGCGGCTTCGAATATCGCTTCGCTGCTGTCGGCTGGTGCTGTCGCGTCCAAAAGGCCGTGCACTAACAGGACGGGAGAGTCTATTGTTTCAACCGCCTTGATGCTTGAAGCTTCGGCTGGGTTAAACCCGGCTATCTCGCCGGCACGGATAAGGTTCTTCTCGAAGTCTTTCTCGCTCATGGTCGGGGCGATGAATAACATCATACGGCGGGTTGTTGCGTGGGCATCTTTAGTTGCAGCCACCGTCATGACACCCTTACATCTCGGGTCGATAGCTGCATATTGCAGAGCAACGGAACCACCCATGGACACACCAAAAGCGTAGATATTTGGATTGATCATATCCTCGGCTATTAGTTCATCCATCACAGCCTTGATGTCCTGTTTTTCGAATGCACCGTAAGTGACGTACTTGCCTGTACTGTTTCCATGGCCTCGAAGGTCTGGAAGGACGACATCGTAGCCCTTGTCCGCCATACGATTGGCCAGACCGAAGTATGTCGACTTGCTGTCCATCAGGCCGTGGATAAGTAACACCGTCCCGGTTGAATCGCTGGAAGCGTTGTTTTTGCTACGAGCCTTGATTACCCAGACGTCGATAATCGTCTCATCTGGTCTTTCTACTTGGCGGTGGGCGTCGATTCGTTTCTGGGCCAGGAGCTTTTCGCTCGAGCCGGTAAGCGTCAGGCCGAGTTTGCCATAGCTGGTATCATGCTCGATAAGCTGCCTGGCGAAATGGTCTTGATTGCAACCAACCAGCATCGAAAGTATAACCGCAAGTGCCAAAACAATATTTTGCTTCATGGCCTGATCTCCCAAATGTTACGTACGCTTGAACTGTTTTTCGAGTTCCTTAAGGGTCAATTTTATAGTCGTTGGCCTGCCGTGAGGGCAAGATGTTATTTTTTCCTGTTCGTCGCGGCGGGTAATCAGTGCTTCAATTTCCTCGCTGGTAAGTTTATCACCCGCCTTGACCGCAGCCTTGCAGGCCATTGTCTCCAGAATGTTTTCAAGGAGCTGCTGCGGATTGGCCGTGTCGTCTTCGGTAATTCTGTCGAGCAATTCTCGCAGGAACTCCCGGGCTGAAACCTTCCGCTGCGCCAGAAGAACAGGAAACTGCTGCAGGGCCACCGTATTTGGCCCGAACGGAGCGATCTCTATTCCGAGTCTGGCCAGAAGTTCGGACTGGTTTTCCAGGGCGTCGACTTCGGCAGTTGTTACCTCGAAGGGCTCGGGTATTAGCATACGCTGCGATTCAAGTGGGCCGTCAGTTAGCTTTCGAGTCAAATCGTTAAAGATGATCCGCTCGTGCAGTGCGTGTTGATCGATTATGACAAGGCCTTCATCTGTTGGGGCGACAATGTAACTGTCGTGGATTTGCAGGGAGGCAATAGATGACGGCTGAGCTGTTGGGATTCCTTCTTCCAGTGTTGCGGGAGCTGTCTCAGGTTTATAGCCTGGCTGGGCAAATCCCGGTGCTGGAGTTTTTGAGGGTTGATAGTTGCCGCCACTGGAAGTTGGTTTTGGGAAATCAAATTGAGGCTGGGGCGGCGGTGAAGATTTAAAAAAGTCCGCGATTGCCTGCCGGACGGATTGGCGGTTCTGATCTGGGCTATTCTGGGTCGGCTGGGGCGTTTCAAGCGAGATGTCGGGGGTGATGTTGGATTTATTCAGCGTTTCCCGAAGCGTAGCCAGCACCTCGCCGTGGACGGCCTGACTTTCCTGGAAGCGGACCTCAATTTTTGTCGGGTGCACATTGACGTCCACTTCGGCTGGGTCCATGTCTATAAAGATATACGCCACCGGCCAGCGGTTCGGCGCCATCAGTCCGCGGTAGGCTTCCTTGAGAGCGTGAGAGAGAACGCGGTCCCGCACGAAGCGGCCGTTAATGAAGAAGTACTGCCACTTGCCACTGGCTCTCGACGCCGACGGTGCACCGGCCAGGCCGGCGACCTTTACTGAACCGTTACGTTGCGTCAGCGGAATCAGGCTCGCAGAAAGCTCATTTCCCGCCAGGTCAGTTACGCGCTGGGCTGTCGAGTCGACAGCTGGGAGGTTCAGTACTTCTCGCCCGTTATGGTAAAGCCTGAATGCCACCTGCGGATTCGGAATCGCCAGCCGGGTTATCTGCTCGGAAATATGGCCGTATTCCGTGTTGGCCGCTCGCATGAATTTGCGTCTGGCAGGGGTGTTGAAGAACAGGTCGCGAATAGTAATAGTCGTGCCCGGACTGGCTGGGCAGGGTTTAGCCTCACCGACACTTTCGCCGCTCGCCTCGACCTCGTAGCCGCTTGAATCGCCTGCCCCACGCTGTTGTGACCTGATATGGGCGTGGGATATGGAGGCTATGGACGCGAGGGCTTCACCGCGGAATCCCATCGTGTGGATATTGAACAGGTCCTCTTCGGTATCGAGTTTGCTTGTGGCGTGTGGCTGAAATGCCAGAGCGAGGTTTTCCGCATCCATGCCCGCACCGTCATCGCTGACGCTTATCGACTTCTTGCCTCCATCTTCGATGGTAACTTCCACACAACTGGCGTCGGCGTCGATTGCGTTCTCGACGAGTTCCTTGACTACGCTGGCAGGGCGTTCGATAACCTCGCCCGCAGCGATTTTGTTAACCAGATGTACCGGAAGTACCCGAATATCCGGCATAGTCGACTCCGTTCAAAAAGAAATATAAGGAGTGATTTTAGACGCCAACCGGCCAAATTCAAAGACGAAAAGAAGTTTTGAGGGAATCCGGGCAGATTATTCCTTCAGGCCGTACTCTTTTATCTTGCGATAAAGCGTCCGTTCACCGATTCCGAGGATCGTAGCGGCCTTTTCCCGATTGCCGCTGACCATTGAAAGCGTGTTGCGGATAAGCTCTTTTTCCGCATCTTCTATGCTTATCCCGGCAAGTTGGCCGAGTTGCTGGCTGGCCAGTTCGCCCGGGCCTTTGTAAATCTCTGGCGGAACATCATCGACGTCCAGCTTGCCCTCAGCTGTCAGCACGACCATGTTTTCGATGGTATTACGCAGCTGGCGGACATTTCCGGGCCAAGGGTACGCCATAAGCACCCCTCGGGCTTCGGAGGTTATGCCCTTGACCTTCGTGGAGTGCTTTTCGTTGGCCTGGGTGATCATGTAATCTATAAGCAGGGGAATATCGTCTCGCCGGTTGCGCAGCGGAGGAATCTCCAGTGTCGTGCCCTTGATGCGGAAGTAAAGGTCCTCACGGAATTTCTTTTCTTTAACAAGTTCGGCGATCTCTGTATTTGTGGCGCTGATTATGCGGACGTTGACCTTTATCGGTTCATTCGAGCCGACACGCACAACCTCTCCGTTTTCAAGCACCCTTAACAGCTTGGCCTGCATTGCAAGTGGCATGTCCCCGATTTCGTCGAGGAACATCGTCCCGCCGTCGGCGTGCTCGAACCGGCCTGGCCTGTCAGTTGTCGCGCCGGTATAGGCACCTTTGATGTGGCCGAAAAGTTCATCTTCCAGAAGAGTCTCGCTCAGGCCGGCGCAGTTAATCGGTACAAATTTTTTATCGGCCCGCCGTGAATTCTGGTGAATAGCGTTGGCCAGCAGTTCCTTACCCGTTCCAGATTCGCCAAGGACCAGAGCTGGTAAATCGGTTGGGGCCACTCTGCGGATAGTATCGAGGATTTTCAGCATCTCAGGAGAATTTCCTACGATGTTCTCGAAGCCGTACTTTTCGTCCAGCCGTTCGCGAAGTTCGCGAATAGTCCGCTTTTGGGCTGTGTGTTCAGCGGCCCTGGCGACCACCGTGCGAAGTTCGTCAAGATCCAATGGCTTCTCAATATAGTCGAACGCGCCCCGCTGGAGGGCCGTTCTGCATGTTTCGACGGAAGAGTGTGCGGTAATCAGAATTACTTTGGCGGCTGGCTGGTGCTTCGTTACAGCATCCAGCACGTCCATGCCGGATTCCTTAGTGCCAAGCATCAGGTCCGTTACGACAATATCAAATGGCTGGGCCTGAACTTTTGCTATCGCGGATGGCCCGTCGTGCACAGCACAGCAATTATGCCCGATTCGAGACAGACCTTCTTCGATGGCCTCGGCGTGGGTCTTTTCGTCTTCGACGATTAAAATGTCAGCTTTTGGTGTTTCAAGGTTCTTCATAATATTAATAGGTAATATTGAAAGGGCCGGCTGTCAATCCTTTGCCAGAGGAAGCGTTATAGTAAATCTTGTTCCTTTTCCAGGTTCCGAATCAACATTTATGCTTCCGTGATGTTCCCGGACAATTCTCTGCGTGGTCGGCAGGCCCAGGCCGCTGCCGCCTTTTTTGGTCGAGTGATAGACCGTAAAAATATTCTTGGCCTCTTTTGGGTCTATACCCGTACCGGTATCAATTACCTCGATAGAGGCTTCGCTGTGGTTTGATGAAGCCTTGACAAGAAGCTCGCCCCCATCAGGCATAGCCTGGACAGCATTTATCGCAAGGTTGAGAACTGCTTGCTTGAGCATGTTGGAATCGACCTTACACATTATTGGGGAATCTGAAAGGCTGGCTCGTAAGACCACCCGGGCTGCGTCAGCCTGCGGGGAAAAGAAGTCCACAAGCTCATCAATCAGTTGGCGGATATCTGTTTTGACAAGGCTGAGTTCGTATTTGCCCGCATAGCGCAGAAAATCTTCGAGTATGCCTTTGAGACGGTCGGATTCTTCCTGGACACCGGTTAAACGGCGAAGCCATCTCTTGTGGTCTTCATCCGGATAGCGGGCAAGGTCTTCCGAGAGGAGCTTGAGGTTGACGTTTATTGTCGATAGGGGGTTTTTTATCTCGTGAGCAAGTCCGCCTGCCAGTTGAGCCAGCTCTACGAGTTCCTTGCTGTCTTTATGGCGACTGTTAGTTCGTAGGCGTCTGGCTGCCCGCCATGTCAGTGCAATGCACAGCGGAGCCGAAACTGCAACTCCAAGAATAAAATAGCCCCAAGGTTCCATTTACATGCTCTTAAAAAATGAATAGCTAGAGTATGCAAAAGGGCCTTGCCGAGTGCAACCCCAACAAGGCCCTTTTATTTGAATTTAAAATCAGGCTTTATTCGCTATCGGCAGCTTCTTTCATGGCGGCCTTGCGAGACAGCTTGACCCGGCCCTGGTCGTCAATGTTGATTACTTTAACATCAACAACATCGCCAAGCTTGCACACATCTTCAACGTTCTTGATGTAGCTGTCATCAAGCTCGCTGACATGGCATAAGCCGTCCTGGCCAGGAAGTATCTCGACGAAGGCGCCGAAGTCGCGAATCGATACGACCTTACCCTTGTAAATCTTGCCGACCTTGACTTCTTCCACGATTGCTTCGACAGCATCTCTGGCTGCTTCGGCGCCTTTGGCGTCTATGCAGGCGATAAAGACCGAGCCATCGTCCTCGATATCGAGAGTTGCGCCGGTTTCTTCCTGAATCGCCTTGATTGACCTGCCGCCCGGGCCGATGACCTTTCCGATTTTGTCGGGATCAATCTGGATCGAAAGCAGTCGCGGTGCGTGCTCGTTGAGCTCGCTACGTGGTTCAGCGATTACGCTGTTCATTGCTTCGAGAAGGTCCATTCGGGCCGTTTTGGCCTGAGCGAGCGTCTCGACGATGCGGTCCTGCGGAATTCCGCGGGCCTTCATGTCCAGCTGGATAGCGGTGATACCTTTGGAGGTACCGGCTACCTTGAAGTCCATGTCGCCGTGGAAGTCTTCCTCGCCGATGATATCCGTAAGCAGGACATAATCATTGCCCTTGCTGACCATGCCGATACTGATGCCCGCGACAGCGGCCTTGATCGGAACGCCAGCATCCATCATCGCAAGTGAGGCACTGCAGATAGTCGCCTGCGAGGTGGAACCGTTCGAGCTGAGAACCTCAGCAACGAGGCGGATCGTGTAAGGAAATTCCATATGAGTCGGCAAGACATAGTCGAATGCCTTCTCTGCCAGCATGCCGTGGCCGATTTCTCTGCGCCCTGGGCCTCGGATAGGCTTGATCTGCCCGACGCTGAACGGCGGGAAGTTATAGTGCAGATAGAACGGCTTTTTGTATTCTTCGCGGATGCCGTCGATGATGACCTGGTCTCTCGTCGTGCCCAGTGTGGCCAACGAAAGAACCTGAGTCTCGCCACGTGCAAACAAGGCCGAGCCGTGCGTACGTGGAAGAATGCCTACTTCGACGCCCAGCGGACGAAGTGCGTCATTACTGCGTCCATCCGGCCTTATCCCACTGAGGATAAGTTCGCGCTGAATATCGCCTTCAAGCTTATAAAGCGCTTCGTTGACCTGGAATTTGGTAAATTCAGGCACAAAATCAGCCGGGGCATCTTTCGGGAGATATTCCTCTTTAACTTCATCATTGATGGCGGAGACAGCATCGTTGCGCTCTGTCTTGGCATTGATCTGCTTTGCCTCGCGAATTCTGTCGCCATACTTGGCGATGATTGCGTCTTTGAGTTCCTGCGGGACAGGAGTCGGCTCATAGGCCTTGGTTTCGGCTGCGTTGGTCTTTTCGGCCAGCTCTTCGATCATCTCTATGATGCTCTTGCAGACCTCGAAACCCTTGTCGATAGCTTCGGCGACAAGGTCTTCCTGCAACTGGGCACCGGCCATTTCGATCATGTTGACTGCTTCTTTCGGACCAGAGACGATGAGTTCCATCTTGCCTTCATCTATTGCGTTAGCCGAAGGATTAATTACTATCTCGTCGTTGACGAGTCCAACGCGGGCTGCTGCGATCGGGCCATTGAACGGGGCAGGGCTGATAGACAGTGCCGCCGAGGCACCAATCATCGCCAGCATGTCCGGCTCGTTCTCGCCGTCGTAGCTGAGGGTCATTATCTGGATCTGGACTTCATCAAGGAAGTCTTTGGGGAACAACGGCCTGATTGGCCTGTCGATCATCCTCATGGTGAGGACTTCCTTCGTGGTGGGTCTGCCTTCACGCTTAAAGAAACCACCTGGAATCTTGCCAGCTGCATAGGTAGCCTCGCGATAATCCACATAGAGCGGGAAGAAGTCTAAATCACGCTCGGATGGGGAAGTAAGGACAGTAGCCAATATGACAGTTTCACCGCATTGCACCCAGACCGCTCCGTGGGCCAGTTGTGCAACTTTGCCGGTCTCTAAGACCAGAGTCTTTCCGGCAATTTCTTTTTCAATTCTAATTACATTTTCCATTTCAACACATTCTCTTTCCGTGCCGCCACATGCGGCACCTATCTATTTTTAACCTTCCAAATTAATCTTGGTATTTATTCGTTTCTAAGTGCCCCTCAGGTTCGCATAATTTCTCATAAACAGCATTTTTTTGCAGACAAATTACATTCCAGACAAGAATGTAATCCGACCGTTGAGAGTAAAAGTGAGTGAATCCCATATTGGGAATCGCCAAAACTACTTACGCAAGCCAAGTTTCTTGATGGTTTGCAGGTAGCTTTCAGGGGCATTCTGGGACAGGTATTTAAGCAGACTGTTTCGCTTACCTACCATTTTGAGCAGCCCCCGGCGAGAGGCGTGGTCCTTTTTGTGTGTTTTCAGGTGCCCGGTAAGGTGATTGATATTCGCTGTCAAAAGCGCTATCTGCACCTCGGCTGAACCTGTATCACTATCGTGGCGTTGATGCTCTTCTACGATTTTCTTCTTTGATTCAACTGTAATTGACATATTTTCCACTACCTGAGAAGTTCGCCGCCGGGTCCACCGACCCGTCCTACAGCGAGCCTACTTTTTGTCCCTTTCACTTTTCCTTAACAACATTTTCGGTACTTTATTAACAATGCTTCAGTAAAACAAGCTTTTTGTTCGAATAGTTTCTATCGGTTTTAGCCTACCAACTTCTTGACCGATTCTATCAGCCGTTCCATCCTGAAGGGCTTATTCAGGTAGATGTCGACTCCAAGGCTTTCGGCGTAGGCCTTATGCCTGCTGCCCTGATTGCCCGTTATCATGATAACCCTTGGGGCATCAGTGCGTTTTTTGCCTCGTTTGAGCTTTTCCATCACCAAAAAGCCGCTTCGTTTAGGCAACATCATATCCAGTACTACCACATCCGGCTCGTGATCCTGGGCCTGGATAATCGCTTCGTTGCCGTCAGAAGCCGCAATCACTGTCGGGCCAAGATCGCTCAATGCCGTCTCCATGGCAGTTAGGATATCCCGGTCGTCATCGACCAGAAGTACAGTCTTGCCTTCAAGTTCGGCTGCCATGATACCTGAGCTCCTTAGTAAAATAGAGATACTACTTTTGACCCCGTGGGGTAAGCGATAAATCTTATTATAACTAATCAATCATGTCAATGCTTGACCGCACAGCGAGTTAGGCATACATTTTGGTTCTGGAAACTTTTTTTTATCTGGAGAGACCATGGAAAAGACGTTGATAGTTTTGAAACCGGACGCTGTCGGCCGGAGACTTATAGGCCGGGTTGTTGCCCGATTTGAGGAAAAGGGCCTGAAAATCGTTGGCATGAAGATGCTCAGCGTTTCCGAGCCTCTCGCACGCGAAATGTACAACGTGCACGAGGGGGAGGATTTCTATGAGCCGCTGGTAGAATTCATAACCGCCTCGCCCGTAGTTGCGATGGTTATTGAGGGCAACGAGGTCATAAAAGTTTCGCGGGGAATGCTGGGCAAAACATTTGGCCCGGACGCTCAGGGCGGAACCATACGCGGTGACTTCGGTATGAGCCGAAGGTATAATCTTATCCACGGATCGGATTCCACCGAGTCTGCCCAGCGGGAAATTCCGCTTTTCTTCAGCCCCGAAGAACTTGTCGAATATGAGCTTCCGGGCGATAGGTGGACTTACGCCGAATTTAATGGGGAATTAATCTGACAGATGCCAGACGACGCCGAACGTATTGAGCAGTTGCGGCAGCAGATACGTCATCACGATTATCTGTACTACGTGCTCGCCGAGCCGGAGATAACCGACCGCGAGTACGATACGCTCATGGCCGAGCTCAAGCAGCTCGAGCAAGCCAATCCTGAGCTTATCACCGAAGATTCTCCCACTCAGAGAGTTTCCGGTGAGCCGCTGGAAGGCTTCGAGACCGTCGAACATTCCTCGCCGATGTTGAGTATCGACAACACCTATAGCGCCGAGGAGGTTCGGGAATTCGACAAGCGTGTGCGAAAGACACTCGGCGAGCAGAAATTTCACTACCTGCTGGATCCGAAAATCGACGGGGTGGCAATGTCTTTGCGTTATGAGGCGGGACGGCTGGTAAGGGCGACTACCCGGGGCGACGGCAGACGCGGGGATGATGTGACAGCGAACGTCCGCACGATCAAGAGCGTTCCTCTTAAGCTCAGCGGGGGAAATGTCCCCGATGTTGTTGAAGCCCGCGGTGAAGTATATTGGCCCCTGAAGGCATTCAATTCCTGTAACGCACAACGGGCAGCTGAAGGCCTGCAAACTTTTGCCAACCCGCGTAACGGGGCAGCCGGCACATTAAAACAACTCGATCCTGGGGCAGTGGCCCAGCGAGGACTTGCATTTATCGCTCACGGCTTTGGCGAGATTTCGGAACCCCCAGCTGGCCGCAGCAGCGAACTGATGAAACAAATCGGTCAGTGGGGAATTCCCGCAAGCAAACATGCTAGTCTCTGCGAGTCCATAGACGCCGCTCTTGCGGTAATAAAGGACTGGATTACCAAAAGAAGTGAAGTCGATTACGAAACCGACGGCATGGTCGTGAAGATAGATGAGCTTGACCTGCGAAATACGCTTGGCGCCACGAGTAAATATCCCCGCTGGTGCATCGCGTATAAATACGAGGCTGAGCGGGCCGAGACGGTTTTGGAGGGCGTAGATTTCCAGGTTGGCAGGCTTGGCACGATTACTCCGGTGGCGCACTTTGGGTCGGTCCAGCTAAGTGGGACTTCCGTTTCAAATGCCTCACTTCATAATTTCGATCAGGTAGAAAGGCTTGACGTGCGGGAAGGCGATACCATTCTGGTTGAAAAGGCCGGCGAGATTATCCCGCAGGTGATTCAGGTAATTCACGAAAAGCGCCCGACTGATTCTCAGCCCATAATGCCGCCGGATGAATGCCCCTCATGCAATCAGCCGACGAGTCGTGATGAAGGTGGCGTGTATTTGCGATGCACAAATCCGGAATGCCCGGCCCAGCTCCGCGAACGGCTGATATTTTTCGCCGGCAAGGGACAGATGGACATCGAAAACCTCGGCCCGGCTGTGGTGGATGCGCTTATCGAAAATGGCTTAGTTCAACATTTTGCGGATCTTTACAGAATCAAATCTGAGCAGTTAATCGGGCTGGAACGATTTGCTGAAAAGTCGGCTAACAATCTGATTGAAGCTCTTGAAGAAAGCAAATCTCGTGGCTTGGTTCGGCTGCTGGCTGGGCTTGGAATTCGACACGTTGGCAGCAGGGCGGCTGAGATACTAGCAGAGCATTTCGTCGATATAGATTCATTGGTAGGAGCCTCGGCAGAGCAGATATCCGAAATTCACGAAATCGGTCCGGTAATAGCTGCCAGTGTTTATGACTTTTTCCACAGCAGCGCCGGCCTGGAAGCAATCGAGAGATTGAAACAGGTTGGTGTGAAGATGACATCTGAGGTTTCTGAAGCAGGCGAGCAGCCACTGGCAGGCAAGACCATTGTCGTTACCGGTACGCTGCAAAATTTCTCACGCAGTGACGCACAGGCTGCGATCAAGGCAGCCGGCGGCAGGGCGGCATCGAGCGTTTCGAGAAATACTGACTTCGTGGTGGCTGGAGAATCGGCAGGTTCCAAGGCAGATAAGGCGAAGCTGCTGGGTGTGGAAGTCGTCGACGAGCAGGAATTCCTGAATCGTCTGGGCATAAAAAATGCCCGCTAAATTAATAGCGGGCGTCCTCCCAAAAATAAACGCATAACGCTAGCAGAGTGCTGCGAAACTCAGGATGATAAATAAGATCATCCTTAGCTTGCGTTTAACGTTTCGTTCTGACACTTCCGACTACCTCCTGGGGCAATCATTCTTAAAACTTCAGTCATTTTCTGGAAGTCTTGCGCTGCCGGGCAAAACCTCATATATTAATGATAACTCTTTTTTTCAGGGCGCAAAGGGTGAAAAAGTGTGAAATTACCCGATATTACGCGGAAAGTAACCCTAACAAAATTGGTAAGATACGTAAGTTTTACGGCCTTTGCGGCTCACTAGGTGTGATAGTCCGCGTTTATTGTAATGTACTCCTGCGAAAGGTCACAGGTAATGGCTGTGAAAGAGCCTTTGCCTTGGCCCAGATCGCAAAGAATTTTTACATTTCGTGACTGGAGTTTTCTTGAAAGGCTTCTTTTGTCGAACTTACGGCCCATGCCTCCAGAGAACACCTTTGTCCCGGCTATCGATATCGATAGTTTTTTTGAAATGACCTTCGCTGAAGATTTGCCCAAAGCCATTGCGATCCGTCCCCAATTCGGGTCGTTTCCGTGGATGGCGCATTTGAACAGTGGGGAGTTGGCTACGGCTTTGGCGGCGATTTGGGCGTCATTTTTATTTGCCGCGCCTCGAACTATTATATCAATCACTTCGTTTGCGCCTTCGCCGTCGGCAATGACTGCCCGCGCCAGTTCGCTACAGACTTCAGCTAATGCGGCTGCGAACTTCTTGAAGTCTGGCGAACCTGCGGTAATAGTTTTATTACCCGCCTGGCCGGAAGCGAAAACTGTGACAATGTCCGATGTCGAGGTATCCGAGTCAACGGTAATGGCGTTAAAGCTTGTTTTAACAGCCGCCTTCAAGGCCTTGTGCAATACGGACGGTATAATGGCAGCATCAGTAGTTATTACTGCTATCATTGTTGCCATCGATGGGGCGATCATGCCCGAGCCTTTAACCATGCCGGCTAAAGTTGTCTTTTTGCGGCCTAATGTCGTCTGAGTTGTGTAATGCTTTAGTTTAGTGTCCGTTGTCATTATAGCTTCAAGAGCATCACCGTCGTTTTTGTCCGAGAGTTTGGAAGCCGCGTCTTTAATACCTGCTCGAACGCAACTCATTGGCAGGGGATGGCCAATAATGCCGGTCGAAGCTACCAGGAACTTTTCTTTATCACAGCCAAGGAGATTCGCGGTTTCGGTTGCCATTGCCTGAGCATCACACAGGCCTTTTTTGCCGGTGCAGACATTGGAATTTCCGGAATTGATTACGATGCCCCGCATCTTGCCGTAGGCACGCGGCAGCACCATTCGGCAGAAATCTATCGGAGCTCCGACAATCTGGTTCTGCGTAGTGACCATTGCCGTCGCTACGTCTTTGTCAGCAGCGATTATGGCAAGATCCTTTTTGCCGCTCTGCTTAATTCCGCAAGCGACACCGGCAGCGGTAAAACCTTTCGGCAATGTTATGTGTCGAATCTTCGACATAGGTTTCTCCAATATCTCAATAAAGTCCGGCAGTTTCGTCGAGGCCGAACATTATATTCATGTTCTGCACAGCCTGACCAGAGGCACCCTTTATAAGGTTATCTATCGCACTGAACAGCACGACCTTGCCTTTGGCGGTTTTGACGGCAATGTCGCAGAAGTTCGTGTTCGCGACGTACTTGGTAGCCGGCAGGATGTCTGTCCGTATTCGCACGAAAGGCTTGTCCTTATAGGCGTCCTGCAGGACTTTATTCAGTTTTGCTTCATCGGTATCACCAACGGGATTGGCATAAATCGTGCTCAAAATGCCTCGGTCCATCGGGCTCAGATGCGGCTGGAACAGCAGAGTCGTCTCTTTGCCAGAAAGATCGGTGGTTACCTGCTCCATCTCCGGCATATGCCGATGGGTGCCGACGCCGTAGGCTTCAAAGTTTTCGTTGCGCTGCGGGAAGTGGAACATGTCGGCAGCCTTTCGTCCGGCACCGGAAACACCGCTGATGGAATTAACCACGATCCCGCCGGGTTCTATAAGGTCAGCCTTAATCAAAGGCGTAAGAGCCAGTATCGCACTTGTCGGATAACACCCCGGGTTTGCGACAAGTTCAGCCGAGGCTATCCGGTCGGCGTAATATTCCGGCAGACCGTAGACCGCGTCTTTGAGGCCGTTCGGGTCGGTGTGCGGGCAATACCACTTTTCATAAACTGCCTGGTCCTTGATTCGGTAGTCAGCCGACCAGTCGATAACCCGCAGGCCAGCCTTTTGCAGCGCCGGCACATAGTCCATCGCCACCTTGTGCGGAACGCAAAGCATGGCCAGATCGGCTCCGAGTGAAGCAACTTTTTCTGGCTCGAACAGTTCCTGGCTGAGAGTTACCTGCTTGGAAAGCAGCGGATAGAACTGTTCCATCGGGCCCAGTTCGCTTTCCGGGCCGAAGATTCCTACCAGCTCGGCGTTGGGATGGCGAACCAGCAGCCTGGCAACTTCAAAACCCGCGTAACCGCTACCACCGATCAGAACTACCTTGATTGTCTTGTTATCTGTCATTTTATGTTTCCTGGTTTTTCACATTTGAACAATGTTTTAATTCATTGGCAAATGCGGAATTTAGAAAAAAAAGGTCCTGACACCGTCTGGCACCAGGACCTTATCAATTCTTCGATATCGGAAAGATTAACGTTTCGAGAACTGGAAGCGTCTTCGGGCACCTCTCTGGCCGTACTTCTTCCTTTCCTTCATTCTGGCGTCGCGAGTCATCAAATTCTTGTCGCGAAGTGCTTGCTCAGATTCTGGCATCGCTTCGGCCAATGCTCGGGCAAGGCCCAAGGTGATCGCACCGGACTGACCTGTGAATCCGCCGCCTTTTACGTTGACCCAGACGTCCCAGCTCTTGATCATGCTGATTGCTTCGAGCGGGGCGGTAACTGCGTTGCGGTCTTTTTCTTCTGTGAAGAATTCGTCAAAAGGCTTCTTGTTTAC
This sequence comes from uncultured Planctomycetaceae bacterium, assembly GCA_964401835.1. GTDB lineage: Bacteria > Planctomycetota > Phycisphaerae > SM23-33 > SM23-33 > CAYNZP01. Next base: position 82,775 of record CAYNZP010000002.1, on the reverse strand, counting down.
AAGAATCTGCCCGGAACCGGGGCGAATGCGTACTCGGGCGACGGAACTTTTACGTCGGCCTGTGCCCCAGATATAGTGCTTGCCTTCCGGCAGCTCGGGAGCGGTAAGGCTTACCTTTTCCTGCTTCTCGGGAGCCTGGGTTTCTTCAGTTTCTTGTTTTACTTCCTGAATTTCTTCTGCCATTGGGTTTTTTCCAAAAATTTTCCAAAAGTTTCCAAAAAATTCATAAATGGGTTTTAGACTTCCAAGACCTCAGGCTGCTGTGCCTGGTGAGGATGATCTTCGCCGGCATAAACCTTCAGCTTTTTGACCATTGTCTTGCCAAGCTTGGTCTTGGGCAACATTCTGCGGACAGCCTCGAAGATTACGCGATCAGGATGCTTTTCCAACACTTCTTCAAGCGTAGCAACCTTGCGGCCGCTCGGATAACCGGTGTAATGCTGATAGATACGATCTTTCGCTTTGTTGGTGCCTGTCAGCTTTACCTTCGAAGCATTGATAACAACAACGAACTCACCGGTATCAACATTCGGTGTGTATTCCGGACGATGCTTTCCCATAAGTATCGTGGCGATTTTCGTTGCGACCCGGCCCAGCACCTTGTCTTTTACGTCAACAATGTGCCACCGTGTAGCGACTTCGCCCTTTTTTGCCATAAAAGTCTTCATGTTTTTCCACCTGAAACAACACGTCTTCCAATAATGAGCCGCGCATTATGACATACGAAAAATCCGTGTCAATAGCATTTTCTCAATAAAGTCTAAGGAAAAAGACTTTATGACAAAATTTTATCGGAACCTGCCCCGGAAAAACCAGCCCAACAAGCATTCTTTTTTGAAGCCATTTCTTGACTTTCAGGGTTATAAATCTAACCTAACTTAACAGGAATTTTCTTAAAAAAATCATTTCGTTCTTAAGAGGCAGATTTTTCAAATATTTGCGAAATACTGCGAAATACGGAGACAGGGAATGGTCAAAGCGTTAAGGGTTCTTATTTGTGTGGGAATCGTTCTTGCTACAGTAATATCTGTAAAGGCTGAAAACGATAGCGAAAATACCAAAGCTGAAAATACAACTGAAATCAATATGATGACACCTCGGCCCGAATTCAAAGAACCCGGCGAATTGGTAGCTATCGAGGAAGGGACGCTTTCCAGCATCGGCAATCTTCGCGGCAACGCAAGGCAGTACTGGATGACTTATTGCACCAGCATGGGAAGAATCATGGCAGTCCGGCAAGCCCGTGTGGAAGCTATGCGTCGCCTCGAGGAGCAGATTGCCAAAGTTTTTATAACACCTGAGACTACCATTGGAGACTTCGTAGGTCAGTCCGATGATTCCGATATAGACATGTCAATTTTTCTTCAGGGGGCTCGTGAAACCCATATTCGTTATCACGACGAAAATTTGATTGTTGAGTTGGGAATGGCCGTTAAGCTTCGTCAGGTGTACGCATCAGTCAGGACCTGGGCAAAGACTTACAAAAAAGGGGACAAGGCAAATTTGCTGAAGCTTGAAAAGCTGTCCATAACCGCCACAGATGAAGTAGCTACTGCAACAGGAATAGCTGCTGCACCTGACAAACATCTCAAAGACCCAACGCATGAAATTAAAGCGGTGATTGCAATTGCTCGCAAAGCTCCTGCCTGGGCTAGCAAAAAACTTCGGGCAAAAAGTGATTCCCCAAAAGATCCCAAAGACGCGGCCCGTCGGAAACTTGCGAAGAAGATCGACGGCTTGCGCATTAACCCCGATACTACGGTGCGGGACTTTGTGGATAAAAAGGACGAAATTGAGGCTTCGCTTTTGATTTTCCTTAAAAGCGGCCGTGTTGTTGAAGATTTGCAAAGAAACGCTGAAGATGGGGCAGGGGAAGTTACCGTCGAAGTCGAACTCAAACCTCTGTGGAACATGATTATCTACTACCAGAAAAAATATCAGCTAATAAAGTAATGATTTAAACTTGGAGTATTGGCATGGATTATCAGGTTGGCAAGGTCGGCAGGACTGTCGTTGCGAGAGGCTTTGACGGCGAGGATGTATATGCGGAAATCGAAGCTATAGCCGCAAAAGAAAATATCCGTAGCGGCGTGTTCTTTCTGGTCGGTGGTTTGCGTAAGGCAAAGGTCGTCGTTGGCCCAAAAGACCCAGACGGTCCGCTCGAGCCAATCTTTGAGCAGTTCGACGATGCCAGGGAAATCGCGGGGGTGGGAACAATCTTTTCAGATGAGGAAGGCCCAAAGCTTCACCTGCATACGGCGATAGGACGAGGCAAGGAATCTCTCGTCGGCTGTCCACGGGGCGGAGCGAATGTTTTTTGTGTTCTCGAAGTAGTTATTATCGAGATAACGGGCGTAGATGCAGCAAGAAAACTGGACCCGCAACTTGGTTTGAAACTCCTTACGTTAGGCAGTTAATCCTTTTTTTCTTCCTTGTCAGCAAGATCACCAATTTCTTCCATTCGTTTACAAATGGGCAGGTGCTGAGTGCATTTTTCTTCACATTTTCCGCAGAGGCTGCAGACTTGGGCCATGGAAGGTTTCAGGCCCCAGTTCCATTTCAAGCGTTCGGTAATTTGATTCTCATCCCCCTCGTTTAAAACCTTGAAGTTATAGGCATCCATCAGTTTGGGAATTGGAATTCCCTCGGGGCATGGCAAGCAATAACCACAGCCTGTGCAAAGGCCATTGAAAGATTCAGTTATCCTTTCACGAATAGAGGCAATGTGGGCTTCGCCATACGGTTGGAAGTTTTCAACTGCCGCGACAGCTTCATCAACATGCTGCTTGCTGGAAAAACCCACAAGAGCGGTATTAACAGCCGGCTGAGATATATTAAAATGCAGAGCCGCCTCAACGACTGACTTGTCATTGTCTTCCCGCAGAAAATCGAACCGTTCGGCATTTTTCGGGATCAACCCGCCACCGAGCGGGTTCATTGTAACTACTCCAAGGCCCATCTGTCCGGCAGCGTCAATGGCTTCCTGGCGGTAGGGGAAATTGATTGCACAATAACCTAACGTCACACCATCAAAGTAGCCTTCTTCCAGGACTCCTTTTAATTCATTTCCCTGAAGATGAGAAGAAATTGTCAGGTGCTCTATCAGGCCTTCTTCTTTTGCCTTAAGACCTGCAGCTACCGCGCCGCCGTCTTTACGCTTCTGCCAGTTTTCCAAGGTAGTGACGCACCAGAGATGGTAGAAGTGAATCTTCTCGAGACCCAGCAGTTTGAGAGAGTTTTCCAGTTGTGCCCTGAATTCGCTACCATCGGCCCGGCCGGACTTGCTTGAAATAAAAAAAGTGCCACTCTTCATTTGCTTGATTGCAGCAGCGAATATCTCCTCACTTTTATCCTGACAATATCCTGGGGCGGTATCGAAGTAGTTTATCCCATTGTTGTAGGCGTGCAGGACTATCTGGGCATTAGAGTCGATATCTTCAGGATTTGAAAACCTCATCCCGCCAAAGCCGATTACCGAGACATCCTTGCCAGTTTTTCCATAGGGCTTGTTGAGCATAGAGCCTATCCCAGTTAAATGGTTTGTTGCATAACAATTCCGATAACAATAGGGTTTCAAAAAGATTATAGCATCTGATTTTAACTTATTCTCTTAAAAGGGGGGAATTTACTCCAACTGCCAATAAAGCAGTTTGGATTCGACAATACAGTCATAAAGGGCAGGGAATCATCGCTGTAATCTTTGCTCCTAAATCGATAACTGATTCTGCAATAAGTAGTTAATGGCGTTGGCATTATCATTGCAATACTTCTGTTGATTCGCCCTGCGCGCCGCCTAAGGAAATGGCAGGGCCGATGGGTTATTTGGAAGAACGAGACGAGATGGTCGCTACAATCAAAAAACCTGAAAACCCGTTCAACCTGGTCGTTACTGGCGAGGCTGAGGATTGGTTGCCAGCTATTGAGCAGATAATCGGCCCAAAGACCCTCGTTACCTACAAGGTCAGTGGCAATCGCGAACTTCTCGACATTGTTCGCAGCGGTCTGGCAGACGCGGCTGTGCTCGACGACGATGTCTCCTGGGAGTTGGATGTCCTTCGACTTTTGCGGATGATCCGAAGAATTAGTACAGTCCTGCCGGTTGTGGTAGTTACCAAACGTAAAGATCGGCGGATTTTGGAAGATGCAATGAGGCTGGCAGCATTCAGCGTGGTCGCCAAGCCTTTGGAACTGGAAGAACTGCTCCGCCAGATCCAACGGATGATGGTCCGTTTGGATCGAATGTTGCGGGGCGATATGGAATTTTAAAGGAGTTTAAGAAAATGGCAAAGAAGACAGCTGCACCGAAGATTCGTCCTTTAGGCGAGAAGATTCTTGTCAAGCGACTCGAGGCCGAGCAGATGACCTCGGGCGGGATCGTACTTCCCGACGCCGCAAGGGAAAAGCCCCAGCGTGGAACAATATTGGCCGTTGGCGATGGCAAGCTGCTAAGTGACGGCAGCCGAAGCAAACCCCAACTCAAAAAGGGCGACAAGGTTCTCTTCACCAGCTATGCCGGAACCGATATCAAAATCGGCAGCGAAGAATATCTGCTGATGGATGAGTCCGACGTCCTGGCCACACTGGATTAATTAACCAGCCTGAATCTGAAAAGTTTGAAATATTGGGAGAAATGAAGCATGGCTAAGAAAAAAATTACGTTTGATACAGAAGCACGCGAAAGTATCCGCCGCGGCGTGAAACAACTCGCCAAAGCCGTCAAGGTAACACTTGGACCGACCGGCCGCGTCGTCGTTCTGGAAAAATCCTTCGGTTCGCCGACAATTACCAAAGACGGCGTCAGCGTAGCCAAGGAAATTGAACTTGAGGACGCTAACGAAAATATGGGCGCCCAGATGGTAAAAGAGGTCGCTTCGAAAACATCCAATGTCGCTGGCGACGGTACAACCACTGCCACGATTTACGCTGAAGCAATCTTCGAGGAAGGCCTGAAGAATATCACAGCCGGTGCCAAGGGCATGCAGGTCAAGCGTGGTATCGACATGGGTGTCGACGCAATCGTTGAAGAACTTCAGAAAATTTCCAAGCCAATCAAGAGTTCCAAGGAAATCGCCCAGGTCGGCACTTGTGCAGCCAACCAGGATAGCGAAATCGGCAAGATGATCGCCGAGGCCATGGACAAGGTCGGCAAAGATGGCGTTATCACCGTTGAAGAGGGCAAAGGCCTCGAAACTTCGGTAGACCTCGTTGAGGGTATGCAGTTTGACAAGGGCTTCATCTCGCCTCACTTCGTCAATAAAGTTGAGACGATGGAATGCGACATGGAAAAGCCTTTTATCCTTATTAATGAAAAGAAAATTTCCAACATCAAGGACCTCGTCGGCCTGCTCGAGAAGATAGCCCAGTCCGGCCGTCCGCTTATCATCATCGCCGAAGACATCGAAGGCGAGGCACTGGCGACATTGGTCGTTAACAAGCTTCGTGGCACGCTTCAGGTCTGTGCAATCAAGGCCCCCGGCTTTGGTGACCGTCGCAAGGAAATGCTCCGCGACATAGCCGTCCTTACTGGCGGCAAGGCCATCATGGAAGACATGGGTATTTCCATGGAGAACATCCAGATGTCCGATCTCGGCACTGCCAAGCGGGTTCGCATCGATAAGGAAAACACCACCATTATCGAAGGTGCCGGCAAGACAGCTGACATCAAAGCCCGAATCGAGCAAATCAAAAACGAGATAGAAGCTACAACCTCCGATTACGATAGCGAGAAACTCGAAGAACGCCTGGCCAAGTTGGCCGGCGGTGTTGCACAGATTAACGTTGGTGCAGCTACCGAAGTCGAGATGAAGGAAAAGAAAGCCCGCGTCGAAGACGCTCTTCACGCCTGCCGTGCAGCTGTCGAAGAAGGCATACTGCCTGGTGGCGGCGTTGCTGTCCTTCGTGCAATGAAGGTGCTTGATAAGGTCAAATGCAGCTCTGAAGATGAGAAGATCGGCGTGGATATTGTCCGCCGTGCTCTCGTATCCCCTATAAGGCAGATTGCCGAGAATTCCGGCCTGGAAGGCAGCATCGTTGCAGCCAAGGTTATGGAAGCTGAGGAAGTCAGCTTTGGATATGACGCGCTTGCAGGCAAATACTGTGACCTGGTCAAGGCCGGCGTTATCGTCCCGACAAAGGTCGAACGCACAGCCCTGCAGAACGCAGGCTCGGTCTCAGGCCTGTTACTGACCACCGATGCAGTCGTTTCTGAAATTCCGGAAAAGAAAGAAGCCCCCACGCCGGGCGCCGGAATGGAAGGAATGTATTAATAGCAAAGGTTGCACAATTTAGTGATTTTAAGGCGGCGTCCATTAGTGGCGCCGTCTTTTTTTATTAATATAGATTAAACCAATTTAAGTCACCCTGCCGATAATCAGTTCTGTAGAAGTGTCGTTTTGCTTCATTCCTTTTAAGTTTCCGTAATTCACAGGGAAGGAAATAGACCGATGTTTAAGGTCCCTGACTTAACAATCACCGTTGCGAAATATTTATTATTAATGCCTTTCTTGTGTTTTTGGGGATGTTCAAGCAGCATGCAACAGTACACCGGTTTTGCAGACTGGGAGCCATCTCCAGACAAGCCGGTAATTCTTTCTGGTTCACCTGCTCAGGATCTCGAAGCATATGAGGAAAGTAGTAAGCAACTAACTGAAGCTGATTATAAAATACTCGAAAGAATTGCCCCGCGGCCTATCTGGGAACGCCTCGAAGAGTTGCGTAAGGAAGAGGAAAGCAAGCCTAGCGTCACCGAAAGGCCGGCTGGAAATGCATCTCTTTTGGGTAAACCCAGAAAAATAGCCCAAAAGCCGGAAGTAAATATAATAGAGCTGCCAGATGGGAAGGTTCAGATATTTTATGAATTCATCAATTATGGCGGAACTAATGTTAATTCATCCCGGGATGGTGGTACCACCAGGCGTCAGATCACATTAAAGCCCGCAAATTTAAAGCCGATTGTCGAACTCTTAAAAAAACAGCTTATATCAGGCCAGCAGGTCATTTTATTGGAAGATTCAGAATTACCTGAGGATTTTGAAGTTTCTGTTAGCCCCAAAGACACGGTTACAGCCATACCGGAAGAAAACTCCGTGTCAATAATTTGCGATAAAAACCAGGCAAAATCAATTATCAAGCTTCTTAATATAATTGACCAGCCAAAACGACAGGTTGAGATAACAGCCCGTATATTTGAAGTAAGCCAGGATTTTGATTTTCAGCTTGGCGCAAAGACCCTCATTAAGCACCTGGCATCTGACAATAAGCAGGCCCTTGCCAGTAATTTCAGTGCCAAGGATTTTGCCGGGGCTGTTGTCGATCCGCTTACAGGGGCAGTGCCTGACCCCGGGTCGGTTTTGAAATTGATGCGGGTCTTTGCAGACGCTGGCATTACCCTTGATGCAAGTTTTCAGGCATTGGCAGAGACAGGACTCATCAGGGTCGTCTCCTCGCCCAGGATGACCGTTACTGCCGGCCAAACTGCACATATGCTTGCCGGTCAGGAACTGCCGATACAATCAGCCACGATAGCGAATGACACGATTGTAACAGAGGAATTCACTTACAAGCCAATCGGTGTCCAGCTTTACATAACTCCCCAAACTGTGGGTCCGGAGAGCGTCAAGCTGCACGTTGTTACAATTGTTTCGGCGGTGTCCGGTTTTGCGCCCTTGCCAGAGGTCGAGCCGACAGCTCTTACAAACCCGATTTTGGATTCACGCGAAGCAGAGACTTTCGTCAGGATTCCGAATAAAAATACGCTCGTTATCGGTGGGCTGAAGATGATTCGTACCGTAACACGGGAAGATAAGATACCTGGACTTGGCGATATTAAGATTATCAAGTGGCTGTTCAAAAACCACCGGTCCCAAAAGCTCATTAATGACCTGTACTTTTTTGTGACACCGAAGATTCTAAGATAATTCGTCAGGAATTCATCTATTGCATCTACTACTGTCTGCATGCAAAATAGCTCTCAAGTTTTACTGATAGCTTGGGAGAATAATTCATGCATACAGTCACTTTTGATGTCAAAACACATAACCGCGATGAAATGATCGACATAACCAGCCACGCCTGCAGTGCAGCCAAGGAATCTGGTATTAAAGACGGCATTGTGACCGTATATGTCCCGCACACCACAGCTGGTGTTACAATAAACGAAAACGCCGACCCGGATGTAATCCACGACTTTCTGGAAGCATTGGATAAAGCTGTGCCATGGAATCAGAGCTTCTATCGACACATGGAGGGCAACTCCGCTGCCCACGTTAAAAGTTCGATGGTCGGCTGCTCTGCGACGGTTCCGTTGGTAGGGGGCAAACTCATCTTTGGAACCTGGCAGTCAGTGTTCTTCTGTGAGTTTGATGGCCCAAGGACGCGGAAGTGCATAGTTACCGTGACTGGCGGCTGAAATCCCTCTTACATTGGCTGGTCAGCCATGAGCATGCGAACCTGATCGCCTGTGGGCATTGCTGATTGGGCTCCCATTTTCGTACACGCCAAAGCGCCGGCAGCATTTGCAAACTTGGCTGCATTACGGAGGTTGTGGCCTTTGGTTGTAGCAACGGCCAAGGCTGCAGTATAAGCATCGCCTGCAGCTGTGGTATCGACCACGCTTACTTTGTAGGGCTTGATAGTGTAAAAATGCCCATCTGCCATTACTGCCATAGAACCACGAGCTCCAAGCTTTAATACTACCGCAGAAGCGCCTTTTTCGATTAGGTCGGAAGCGATAAGCTTATCGACACTTTCTTCGTTATTGGTTTTTCTGCCAAGGAGATGCTCAGCCTCGGTCCAGTTAGGTGAGATTATATCTACTTTGAAGAGCTCCTTTGGCATATGCCTAGGTACTGGTGCAGGATCGAGAATAACCTTGCATTTGTACCGCCCGGCCAGATCAATGGCTGCAATAACGGTAGGGATCGGCAGTTCGAGTTGAAGCAAAACCAGTGAAGCCTGCTCAAAAAGTTTTTCTCGCTCGAAAATATCGTCAGGAGAGAGTAAATAATTCGCGCCACTGGCAACAACGATTGAATTTTCACCGCGCGAATCGACCACTATAAACGCTACTCCCGTTGCTGCATCTTCAGTAACTATTATGTCTTGGCAGTCAATACCCTCGGATTTGAGATTATCGACCAGTATGGTGCCGAATTCATCTTTGCCCACACAGCCGATCATCTTACAGTTGCCGCCCATCCTCGCGACGCCTACAGCCTGGTTTGCACCCTTGCCGCCTGGTGATGTAACAAAACCGTTTCCGATTACTGTTTCGCCGGGATTTGGCATGTGTGGGCTGCGGACAACAAGGTCCATATTGATTGAGCCAACTACAAGAATTTTTCCTTCATCGGCCATTCAATTCCTCTCGACCTATATCCAACGCTTCAGCCAGGAGCGGATACCGACCGAACTTTTGACCATTACGAGTGGCCTGTTGCACTGGCGTGCTACGGTTTCTGGTATCGTCTCATGCGTCATTTGATAGACAATTGGCTTATCGGTACATCCGAGTACTACCAAATCATAACCATCCTGGTCGATTTCACGCAAGATTGCGCGGGCAATTTTTTTACGGCGAACGGTCTTGGGCTGGATTCTGTCAGCTGGCAAATGCAATCTCGGTTGATTCTCTGCTAGGAAGGCAGCCAGGTCGAATTCACGCGTGCCGTCTATTGTAAATGCGACTATCTCGCCTTCTTCCTTGTCAGCGAGAATGCTTGCCACCTCAAGAGCAAACGCGCCATTGGGTCCGCCAGCTACAGGAACCAGAATACGTTTGAATTGGCGGACACCTCCGCAATCCTTGAGTATGACTACGTTGCATGGGCTCCGTTCTATTATTGGATCGACAGTGCTGCCGATGTCGAATAGATGCGACTTTGCCCTGCCGTGCCAGCCCATTATCAGCGTGTTAATCTTTTTTTGGCGAACAGCGCTTATGATGCCTCGTGCGATATTGCGGCAATAGCGGATTGTCGTGCTTATAGGAAACTGTAATCCGAGCGTCAACATCGCCTCGAGGATGCCTTCCTTGCCCTCGAGCATGTATTTCGGGGCATCGGTCAGGGGGACCTGGTCGGGCACCGGGACCATATGGAGAAGTTCCACACTGGCCTGTTTAGCACCACAAATCTTGTAAGTATTGCTGACGAGTTCCAGTGCGTTGTTCGGATTTGCAACAGCGACCATTACGCGATATTCGCCCTCCGGCAATGGCCGAACAGGCGTTTCGGCAGCGGGGGCTTTTTTTTCCTCAAAGACGAGTATCTCATCCTCGGTGGAAATTGCACGGCTCTTGGAATAGAAGAGGTAAATCGCGATTCCGGAGATTATCCATGCAATAGATACTTTCCACGCAAATACACTCATATGCCCCAGCCAAACCGCAAGCACTATCTGGGCGATAATCGCCAAAACGGGAAATAGCGGGAAAAGCGGCATCAGGAAGCCGTAGGAGAGTTCATCGCCCATATTGAGACGTATTCTAATAACACAGATATTTGCCACAAAGAACAGGAACAAAAACATAATACTCGCACTCGAGGCGATGTCCTCTGTCCTGCGTGGAAGTACAACGGAAAGAACAATAATAGCTGTGAAGAACAGGGCAATGTAAGGCGTTTTTCTCTTCAGTGAAATTTTTGAAAATGCCGCTGGCAGCATTCGATCTCTGCCAAGTGCGTAACTGGCTCGTGTCGCGGAATAAATTGTGGCATTCAGGGCGGAGGTGGACGAGAAGATAACAGCCAGTGTAACCAGAATTCCGCCGATTCCCATAGGTATTAGCTTTTGTATAGCCTGGCCGAACCCTGTCTCGCCGAATCCGCCTATCCATTTCCAGGGCTGGGCTCCGACACCATCAGAACCCGCTTTAACAGAAACAATCGTCGCAAACGAAACCAAAATGTAGGTCAGGGCAGCAAAGAACACCGAGTAAAGCATCGCCTTTGGAATATTGCGTCTTGGATCAATGGCTTCGTCGCCAGCCTGTGCGATTACCTCAAAGCCCTCGAATGCGACATAAACAAAACCCATGGTTATCAGCAAAGCCGACCAACCCTCCGGCATAAATGGCTTGAAATTCTCAAGTCGAGAGGGATCAACAAAAGCGATAATCAAGCCGGTTACCGCGATACCAAACATGAAAAGCATCTGGGCGACAGTGAAAAGTGCGCCTATCTTGCCGGTTTCAGACGCTCCGCGATAATTGATATAGATGAAAAATCCCGCGACAAGAAAAGCGACAACTTTGCGGGCAATTTCGATATCAATCGTCAGCCAATTCAACAATCCGAGCTGAAAGAAGAAATCCAGTGTATACATGGCGAAAACGACGGAATACAGGCTTCCCGCCACGCATGACGCGAACCATTCCATCCAGCCTGCCATGAAGCTTGGCCCGCGGCCAAAGGCTATGCGGGCAAAGTTATACGTTCCGCCTGCTTTGGGTATGGCAGAGCTGAGTTCGGCAAAACTCATTGCCGTGAAGATAGCTATCAGGCCGTTTAAAGCAAACGTCAGGATTACTCCGCCCGGGCCCGCTACTCGGATAGAAATGCCTATACCGATGAAAACACCGGCACCGATCATCATGCCCAACCCCATCATAGTGATTTGGAAGAGGCTGAGCTCTCGAGAAAGTTCTGAAGAGACGTTGGACTTATTTGTCACGACGCAGCACCTTAAGAATATGGCGTGCGGAAGTATGTCCGCTACCGGCTATCCGGTCAATTATGTTTCGCGACCATAGGACGAGGCACGTCATGGCCCCTAACGCCAACAGAAGAACGGCACAACCGATTATTAGGTCTTTTGTCATTTAACAATCGATTCGAGATGATTAGCTGCGAAAATACAAAAAAACCAGTCAGGGTAAATCCAGTCACTTTAAGTCCACTGCAGTTCGCCATCGCCTTTTTTAACTTTACCAAGTAACCAGCAACGCTCACCAGCCTTTCTCAACTTGGTCATTATGGATTGCGCAAATGCAGGAGAAACTATCATGACAAACCCGACACCCATATTAAACACACGCATCATTTCTATCGCATCTACCGGACCCTTGGATGCTATAAGTTTGAAAATCGGCGGAACTGGCCATGAATTTCGCTTAATTCGTATTGTAAGACCCGGCGGAAGGATTCGAGGCAAGTTGCCCGGCAGTCCGCCCCCAGTTATGTGCGCCAGACCTTTTACTACTTTTTTGACTCGGTAACTATTGAGAATATCCAAAACCGGTTTGACGTATATTCGCGTTGGCCTGAGCATCGCCTCTCCGACAGAGTCACCTTCCAACTCGGCAGGCCTGTCATTCAGGTCGTATCCTGCCTTATCCAGAAGAACCCTGCGGGCAAGCCCATAACCATTAGAATGCAATCCATCAGAGGCAATCGCTATTGCACTGTCTCCTGCTTCAATATCTTTGCCTTCAATTATTTTTTTTCTCTCAGCCACGCCGACCGAAAAACCTGCCATGTCGAAATCTTTACCCTTGTAGAGGTCCGGCATCTCAGCTGTTTCTCCGCCGAGCAGGGCACAGCCGCTTTGGGCGCAACCGTCGGTTACGCCCTGGACAATATCTGCCATACGGGCCGGGTCAAGTTTGCCGACGGCAAGATAATCCAGGAAGAACAACGGCTCGGCACCGCAGCAGATGAGGTCGTTAACGTTCATCGCTACCAGGTCAATACCGACCGTGTCGAGTTTGTCCATGGTAATCGCTATTTTCAGCTTCGTGCCGACACCATCGGTACAGCCAACAAGAACGGGCTCTTTATAGTTCCGCTGGAAGAGCTTTTCGTTATAGTCAAGCCGGAAAAGTCCCGCAAACCCACCATAGTGTTTCATTACCCGCGGGCCGTAGGTTCTCTCGACCATGGGGCGGATAAGTTTTACCATGTCCTCACCGGCATCTATGTCCACGCCGGCGTCTTTATAAGTTATTGATTGGGAAGCCTTCTTTGCCATGACGATTATCGTACATATCGTAGCTGCCAATGCAACGGGGTATTCGAAAGGTTTTGGTGTTATTCGTACTCTTTCAGGCGGAAATTTTCATTTTAGACCACCTTTTATTGCCACAGTGTTTGACATTTGGACTCTTTCGAAAGATATTAATCAGCAAGGAATATTTAGGGCAAAGTGTAAGTTGATGGGCAAAATGAAAATATATTTAACATTATTTCTGGTTTTTCCAATTCTCGTAGCCAGCAATATCGCTTGCATGAGAAATAATTCAAATTCACTGAACCCTGAATCTGAGATTGAGATAAAGACCCTCTCCGGCCAATTAGCTGATCCTGACAGATCAGCCAAGACAAAAACAGAAGCAGCGGAGCTTTTGCTGTCAAAAATTTATCCGGAAGCAGAAGAAGCTTTAGAAGCTTTCCTGAGAGATTCGTCCAATCCTTCCGCCCAGGCAGCCATCGCAGAAGCAATCGCGCGAAGGGGTTGCGGTAACGAGAGTCTTGTCAAGCCCTTGTTCGCGATGCTAACTGGCGATGAACCTTCCGTTCGAATTCCGGCAGCTAAAGCTTTAGTAACCTATCGCAATTCCATGGTTAGCGAACAGTTAATCGATACCGCAGAAGATAGGCGAAAAAATGTTGCAGTGCGTTTGGTGACGATTTCCGCACTTCAACGTGTTCTCGATAAAGATGTCCTCGATGCCTTGGTTGGCCTTTTGGAAGACCACGACCCGTCTGTGCGATCGGCATCTGCCCAAACACTAGCCAAGCTCACTAGCATTAAAACATTTGGAACTGATGCCGAGTTATGGCAGCAGTGGTGGGAAGAGAACAAGGACAAGAAAAAATCCGAGTGGTTGGCCGATTTGACGGAAAGTCTTGTCAGAACGAATCAGGATTTGGAGTCTAAGAATCTCATCCTGCATAAGCGTATCGAGGAAACCATCAGCGAGCTCTATGCCGTTACACCGGCGGCTGAGCAGGAAGAGCTTTTACTAAAACTGCTGACGGATCCAATGGCTGAAGTTCGACTCGTCGGTGCAAGCCTTACAGATAGCAGGATAACGGCGAATGAAAGCATTTCTGAAAATTTACGTTACCAGATTCGTTCCATGTTATCCGACAAAGATGACAGACTGCGTAAGGCGGTTGCTCTTTTAATGGCACATCTTGTTGATGAAGACACTGTTTCAGTAATCCTTGCAAGGCTGGAAATAGAAAAGGTTCCTGATGTAAAGCAGGCTCTTTTGACCGCACTTGGACAAAGTCGTGCCCCCAAGGCCTTGCCGGCAGTTTTGGTTGAGATAGATTCAAATAATGAACAAATTGCAGCCGCTGCAGCAGCGGCATTGACTCGAATAGCGTCAGAAAATCCACTTGAGGAAACCCAGACAGCCGAGGCAGTGGAAGTCCTTATTGGCCGCTATAAAAAGGTTCATAAAAAACTCAACGGTTTGCAAACCCAGAAGCTTCGTGAAGAACTGCTCGCGGCAATGGGAGCGTTGGGGCACGAGGCTGTAGCGGATGTTCTCAAAATCGCTCTGCGTGATCCTGCGGCAACTATAAGGCTGGCCGCGGTAAAGGGGCTTGCAAAACTTGGCTTGCCGAGCAGCACAGCAGCTATAAAGCCCCTTGCCGGCGATGTCGACAGGGGAGTTCGCCAGGCTGCTATCACTGCTTTGGGGTTTCTGGGGGGCAAGGAAAGTCTTCCGACAATTATCGCAAGAAGCGATCCTTCTGTTGAAAAGGATGCTATTGTAAGAGAGCAGGCCTGGGAAGTTGCGATGTCGGTACTTGAAAAAGCCGATGCGGAGACTCTCAGGGAAGTTAGCAAACTGCTGGCTAAACGGGATAATACGGTAGAAAAGCGGATAGAAATATTCAATATGCTGGTCGAAGTATTGAAAACTAAGGGCGGAACAGACCTTGCCAATGCCCAGTTGGAACTGGGCAACCTATTAATGGAAGCGTCTCGACCATCAGAAGCCTCCGTGCATCTTCAGAAGGCATATGCGCTGCTTGCGGCTGAAAAATCTTCAAAGGCCGATTCTGTATGGGACCAATGGACAGATTCGCTTATTGAAGCAAACGACCCGCAGGTTTGTAAGGTAATGATGGAAAACTCGGATGACAGGGCATTTGCAGGAGCCTTAAACCGTCTTTACAGAAAAATGATCTCCCTTAGAAACGCACAAAAATTCCAGGCTTCAATATTACTTTGCAGCGAATCTATAAAGACACTCTCTCCCCGTTTGACTGTTGGGCAAAGGACGAAATTGGAAAACCTTCTTTCTGATATCGAGCAAGCGCAGCTTGTAGATGATATGGAAACCGTTACCAAACTCGCGTCGCAGTTGACCGCGGCAGATGAATCTGCCTCAAAGGCGACTGAAGAATTGAAATCTATGGGAGTCAGGGCTGTCAGGCCGCTCGTGGTCCAACTGAGGAAGGCTGTTACCTCTGAGATGCCGGACCCACAGATGGAAAAAGCCATTCTTGCCGTTCTTAGACAGCTAGCACCAAATCTCAACGATTACGATCCCCAAGCCCCTGTAGCCGAGCGTATAAAGCTTGTAGACTCGTGGCTGAGCGGGTTTGAGAAATAGCTGCCGCGCTTCTTTCTTGATATTCTGCCAATTTCTCTGAAAATACCATTTCTTGTTTTAGCTAATTAAGGATTGGTTATGTCAAAATATTTTTTAGGTATTGATCTTGGCGGTACCTTTACCAAGTATTGCGTCATGGATGCAGATGGCATGCCAAGTGCGACCTCTGCTGTTGCGACGAATCTCAAAGAAGGCCAAAAAGGCCTTGTAGGCCAAATCACCGCGGGGATAAGAGATACTCTCGCCCAAAATAATATTTCATCGGATAATTGTCTTGGTATAGGCATCGGGGCGCCGGGGCCATTGAGTATCAAAGAAGGAAAAATAATCGCTGCGCCAAATATGCAATTCATGTCCAATTGTCCATTGCGTGATCTGATTTCCAATGAACTTGGCATATCTGCAACTCTCGAAAATGATGCCAATGCAGCTGCCTTCGGTGAATATCTCTGTGGCAGCGGCCAGGGCGTTGAGAGCATGGTTTTGCTTACATTGGGGACAGGTATTGGCAGTGGAATAATTATTGATGGGAAGATTCTCCACGGCAGTCACGATATGGGCGGTGAAGTGGGACATATAATCGTCGAGGTTGATGGCGATGAATGTGGCTGCGGACAAAAGGGGTGTTTTGAGCGATATTGTTCGGCGACATTTATTGCCGGACGGGCCGGGCAACTCGTTAAAAAAGAAGGCTATCCAGGAATTCTTGGCAAGATTCTAAAAGAAAAGGGCCAGCTTACCTCCAAAGATGTAATGGAGGCTGCTAATAAGGGCGACGGCCTGGCTGAGGAGTTCTGGAACAAAAGCCTGCATTATCTTGCGCTGGGATGTATAGACATTTGTCGTATTCTTGATCCCGATAAAATCGTACTCGCTGGTGGTATGACAAAGGCGGGGGAGCATCTTATAAAACCGCTCTTGAAACATTTCCAGCAGTTGCACTGGACCCAGACTGATATCAAAACGGAAATAGTTATCGGAAAACTTGGCAATGATGCCGGTGTTATAGGTGCAGCTGGTGTCGCAAGAGCAAAATTCAGTGAATAGGATTTCTTTCAAAAGTCCGAGAACAAGCCCCTGAGACCCAAAAAAATTGTAGATAGGGTCAGATAAGCCGATAAATGTAAAATAGGCTTACAAAGGCAGAGAGAGCGTTTAAATGAGACATTACTATCCGACATTCGATGAATTCAGGGCCCTGTCTGAAAAAGGCAATACGATCCCGATTTATCGGGAACTTTTAGCTGATGCTATTACCCCTGTCATGGCATACCAGCGTCTTGCCATGCCGGCAGGCTTTGCTCCGACAAATTATGCCTTTCTTCTGGAAAGTGTCGTCGGAGGAGAGAGAATAGCCCGCTATTCGTTTGTCGCCGCCGACCCGGAAGCAACCTTCACCGCACGCCGGGACAATATAACAATCATAGGTCCAAATGGTGATGAGGAAAAAATCACCAGCCACGATCCACTTGCCGAGTTAAGCAAGATGCTGGATGGATTCAAGGCTGTCCACCTGCCGGGTCTGCCGCGTTTTGCCGGTGGCATCGTCGGTTACGCAGCCTACGACATGATTCGCTATTACGAAAATCTGGGCGAAGGCCCGGAAGATGATAGAAATATCCCCGATTTGTCATTTGGACTTTATCGAACAATGGTGATTTTCGACCATGTTTCAAAGACTATCAAAGTAGTCTCAAACGCTCATGTGAAAGGCGATCCTGGCAAGGCCTACAGTGAAGCCTGCGAGAACATAGAGCGGACCATCGCAAGACTCATCGACGGAGATGGACAAGCTGTCAGTGAAATAAACCTCACCGGCTTGCCGCAAAAACCATTCCAGAGCAACATTAAACGGGACAACTACATGAAGGTGGTCGAAGCCTGCAAGGAATACATAAAAGCAGGCGACATCTTCCAGGTCGTGCCTTCTCAGAGGCTAACCGTTGAAACCTCGGTAAGCCCGTTTAACATTTACAGAGCATTGCGTGTTGTGAATCCATCGCCGTTTATGTTCCTGCTCAACACTCCTGATGTAACCCTGGTTGGCAGTAGCCCGGAAATTCTCTGTCGGGTGGAAGATGGGATTGTAACCAACAGGCCACTTGCAGGAACCAGGCCGCGAGGCGAAAACGAAAAGGAAGACAAAGCCCTTGAGGAAGAACTGCTTGCAGATCCGAAAGAACGGGCTGAGCATATCATGCTCGTCGACCTGGCGAGAAATGATGTTGGCAGGGTAGCCGAGCCGAGCACCATAGACTTGTCAGATATCATGTCTGTTGAGCGATACAGCCACGTAATGCATATTGTTTCCGACGTTAAGGGCAAACTCGCGGAAGGGCAGACAGCCTTCGACGCACTGAGAGCGACCCTGCCTGTCGGAACCGTGACCGGAGCTCCTAAGATAAGGGCGATGGAGATTATTGACGAATTCGAGCCCACCCGTCGCGGGCCTTATGCCGGAGCGGTGGGTTACGTCGATTTCTCAGGCAACATGGATACATGCATAGCGCTTCGAACTATGGTTATCACTGGTGGCAATGCTTACATACAGGCTGGTGGTGGTGTAGTGGCTGACTCCGTGCCCGAGAACGAATATCTGGAAACGATAAACAAGGCAAAAGCACTTCTTCGAGCAATCGAGGTCGCAGAAACTGGATTTGAGGATTAGCTTCCCCTTGCGAATTTTCTGCCAGGCCTGAAAAACGCCAAGAATACAAGTTCAACTATCACAATTGCCAAACCAGCGCCAACCAAATCTGCCAGCCAGTCTGTAAAGGCTGTGTGCCTATTGAAAAAACCCTGGGTTATTTCATCAAATGATGCGTAGAGCGTCATTACGCTGATAGCCAAAAGCACACGATGTAATACACTTGCCCTGTAAGCGATCAGTGATAAAACGAATAGAGTGGCAATTACAAAAAAGGCTGCTCCGTGCAAGACAACGTCTGATGTTTGGACTTTGGGGAGCTTGGAAGCTGGAATGTGCGTTGAGATAAAACACATAATCCAGACAATAATACAGGTAGTAAGAATATATCGTCGAAATCGATACAAAGTTCTATTTCTCTTCCTGCTTCTCGCCTGGTTGAGGATCCTGCTCAAAGGTTTCCTGATTTTGAATATTTTCAGTAGAAGTTTCTTCTTGTTCGATTGAACCTGGGGCAGCTGTCTCTTCAGAAACTTCAGGCATGGAAGCTTCATTAGGATTTTCGATAGGGTTGCTTGGGGCCGTCGCCTGGTTGTCTCCCTGTTCAGCGAGAGCTAAAAATTCCTGAGCTAGTTTTGTGTAATCATCGGCCCCGTGCGAATTGGGAGCATAGTCGAATATCGCTTTGCCGTATGACGGGCATTCCGCGAGTTTGATATTGCGTCGAATGACCGTTTCGAAGATTTTAGTTTGAGACCATGGCAAACTTGTATTACGCACGCTTTCAAAAAAGTTCCTAAGGTCTGCCAGAACTTCCGACGCCAACCGAGTAGTTGATTCGTACATGCAAAGTATAACGCCTGAGACCTTCAGGTTCGGATTAATCCTCCGTTGTACCAGGGATACTGTTTCCAGAAGTTTGCCCAGTCCCTGCAGAGCCAGGAAATGCGGCTGGAGGGGGATTATTACTTCGTCTGCAGCAGCCAGGGCGTTAAGAGTCAAAAGTCCCAGACTTGGGGGGCAGTCAATAATGACATATTCGTAGGGCAGCGGTTTTGCGTTCAGGCTGTCTCGGAGAATCTGCTCACGGCCAACGGTCGTTACGAGTTCTACCTCTGCCGCCGCAAGGTCGATAATAGCTGGCACTACTCCAAGGTGAGTGGATATCTCAATCGTGGCATCACTGATATCTGACTGTGCGGTTAAGACTTCGTAAATGCCCTTATTGGGCGAGCCGGGCTCGATACCGAAATGCAGCGTTAGATGGGATTGCGGATCCAGATCAATAAGGCATATGTTATGCCCGCTCGATGCTATCGCTGCGCCAAGGTTGGCAACTGTCGTTGTCTTGCCAACACCGCCTTTCTGATTGATTATTGCTATTGTTCGCACGAGAAAGATTATAGTTTGCATTTCGCATGTTACAAGTGCGCAATAAAATGCGGCAGATGTCGCCGTGGCTTGACATCTGCCGCTTTTTCGTCATTACCCCTGCAGGAGCTCTACAGAGGAAACTGCAAAAAACCTAGCAGTTATTTCTTTTTGGCTTTTTTCTTTGCTTTTTTCTTCGCGACTTTCTTCTTTGCCTTCTTTGCTACTTTCTTCTTCGCTTTCTTCTTTGCTTTCTTTGCAACTTTCTTCTTGGCGACTTTCTTCTTCGCTTTCTTCTTCGCTACTTTCTTTTTCGCTTTCTTTTTTGCCTTATTCTTAGATTTCATCTTTGCTAATTTAATATTAGATAACTTTTTATACTATATATTCTTCGCTAATTTCTATATCGCTTTCTTTTTTGCCATTCGTTATCACCTCCTCTCGAGGCTTTTAATGTATTTTATGCTTTTAACAAAAACTTTTTACTTTTTTTACACTCAATTAGGTTATTGATGCAAGTGTTACTAGAACTTTTGTCGTCATTTTTTTTAAGTTTTATTTAAAACTTTTTGATTGAGTTTTTCATTTTTTGAATTGCTGTAGAAATTAAAGATGTTTTTATTTTCTTAGAGATGAAAGTTTTGAGCTTAAAACTCGATTCCCCTTTCGCACTTTCAACCTGAATCGAGAACAAACTGAAAACAAAAAGACGATTCAATATTTATTCCTGCTCTTTTTGTATGCAGTAAGTCGCTCCGAATCTAAGCAAGAAATATTTGTTAGAAAATTGAAAAATGAAAGACGAATTGAATGCAGACAAATAACAAAGCAAATTAGCAAGTCTGTCCAAAATGAACCACTGCGTAAGTTGTCAATGCTGAAACGATCAAGCCTTAGGTGTCACCCTAACATCTTTCTTGCACGACTGTTACAAAGCGAATTATTGGAGAGAAGATGCTTTTGGGAGTTTTTTTTACGAGTTCTTTCGTCAACATCAAAACAGTTTTTGGTTATAGAAATTCTGAATTCATATTTCTTTTTCGAATGCTCAGTTCACTTTGTTGGGGAGAATTCACAAACCAAGATAGAATTATAACAGAGAGCAAATGCGGGACTTAATATGACTTTAAGCAAGCAATCTAAACTTTCATCAAACGCGATCCGTACTCTGGAGTCTCGATATCTTTGGAAAGATTCTTCCGGCAAGATTATTGAAACACCGGCTGAACTTTTTGACCGCGTCGCTGATTTCATTGCCTCAGCTGAGAAGAAATACGAAACAAAAAAAATTGAAATAAAATCGCTGACAAAAAAATTTAATGCATTAATGACTGAAGGAATGTTTTTTCCCAATAGTCCGACCTTGATGAATGCAAACAGGACTCTTGGAATGTTGAGTGCATGTTTCGTTCTCCCTATCGAAGATAGCATCGAAGGAATATTTGAATCAGTAAAACAAACAGCACAAATTCAGAAGGCTGGTGGCGGTACGGGGTTCTCTTTTGACAAGCTAAGGCCGACAGGTGATCACATCGCTTCTTCAGGTGGACGAACGTCCGGGCCTATCAGTTTTTGGCGTGTATTCAGTGAAGCAACACGGGCGATACAGCAGGGGGCTTTTCGCCGTGGTGCGAATATGGGAATGATGTCAATCGAGCATCCCGACATACTTAAATTTATCACAGCCAAATCAGACCCGCTCGCTTTTGAGAACTTCAATATCTCGATAAAAATAACCAACGACTTTATGAGCAAGCTTTGCAGTGACCCAAATGGAGCCCACGTGGTAACAAACCCTCACACAGGTAAAAAAAATTTCTTGCCATATGATCTGGACGTCCAATCCTACGTCATCCAGGATTTGAGCCCGATAGATAGCCCCAAGGAAAAAGTTTATACGAGAAAAGGCCTCTGGAACCTGATCGTCAAGAGTGCCTGGGAAAGCGGGGAACCCGGCCTTTGCTTCATCGACAGGATCAACAGGGACAACCCAACACCAGACCTTGGCAGGATAGAGGCTACGAATCCATGCGGAGAACAGCCGTTGCTAGATTATGAGGCGTGCAATCTCGGCTCAATAAATATCGCCCGGTTTGTCAGCGGTGGACGGCTGGACGAAACTGCTTTGCGAGATACTATTCGCCTTGCTGTCAGATTTCTGGATAACGTTATCGACGTAAACAATTACATGATTCCGGAAATAGACCGAATTTGCCGCACTAACAGAAAAATCGGGCTGGGCATTATGGGCCTTGCTGATGCGATGTTTGAACTTCGCATTAAATAC
This sequence comes from uncultured Planctomycetaceae bacterium, assembly GCA_964401835.1. Lineage (GTDB taxonomy): Bacteria > Planctomycetota > Phycisphaerae > SM23-33 > SM23-33 > CAYNZP01. The sequence goes on along the minus strand of CAYNZP010000002.1, from coordinate 60,899 downwards.
GACAGTGAGGAAGGGATCAAATTCGGCCGACATATTGCACGAATGCTTACAGAAGAGGCTTTCGATGCAAGCGAAGAATTAGCGAAAGCAAGAGGAACCTTTCCTAATTTCAAAGGAAGCGTCTGGGATATGCAGCACAATCGCCCCATGCGGAATGCGGCGGTTACGACTATCGCTCCTACAGGGACAATAAGCATACTTGCAGGATGCAGCGGAGGAATCGAACCCGTTTATGGCTTGGCGTTTTATCGACACATACTTGGCGGACAGGAGATGCTCGAGATAAATTCCGCATTCAAACATTTTGCACAGGAAAAAGGCGTCTGGAGCGATACTCTTGGGCCAAAACTTGCCCAAGGCGTTTCTCTTAATGATTTAATCGAAGACGATGACGGGACAATTTCTTCCCTGTTCGTCACCTCTGGGACAATTTCGCCAATGTGGCATATCAAAATGCAGGCTGCCTTTCAGGAATACATCGACGGAGCAATTTCCAAGACAGTCAACATGCCAGCAAATGCTACTCTCCAGGATGTAGAGAAAGTTTTTAACCTGGCTTACGATTTGAAATGCAAGGGAGTGACGGTCTATCGCAGCGGATGCCGGGTTGGAGAACCGATGACACATGAGCAGGGCGTCAGGGTATGTCCTCAGTGTAAAATCCCCATCCCGGACAAGATTGGCTGTGCTCGTTGCTTCCGTTGCGGGCAGGTTTTATGCGGACTTTTCTAATTGGGGAATTTTTGGAGGCCAATGGGATAATAAAGCTCTTTTATCATGGCTTCGAGGTTGCTATCATTTCCGCCTTATAAAGTTCTTTAGGTTTATGCTCAATTTGGAAAGCGACGATAGATAGTTTTAGATGATATATATACGCGGGCTATTATATTTTTTACTCTCAGCTGTAACCCTGGCCGCTGGCTGTGCGGTTCCTCAAGCACAGAATACGCCGGTCCAGCAAAGGCTTGAGGTCGATCCGGTCACCGGCCGAGGTTTCTATATTTACGTGCCCAGCACGTACAGCCATAACCGGCCGGCTCCACTTATCTTCACCTGCCACGGAACACCTCCGTTTGACGTCGCAGAACATCACATTCGCGAGTGGAAGATGCTTGGTGAGAAAAACGGCTGTATTATTGTGGCTCCGACACTTATCGCCACAGATGGGCTTCTTGGGGACGGGCCGATTTTCGGTATGCTCGCGAATGAACGGTTCATAATGAGCCTGGTCAGCCTTCTTGGCTATCGATATAACATAGACCGTGCAAATGTAATGATAACGGGATTCTCCGGCGGGGGGTTCCCAACATACTGGGTGGGATTGCGACACCCTGATGTATTCAGCGCGGTAGTACCAAGGAATTGCAACTTCAGTCAAAGCAATATTGAGGGTTGGATTCCGCGTGAAGCAAATCGAACTGCAGTCATGATCTATTGGGGTCAGAACGACCCGGGGACTATCCAGGCCCAATCTCGCCAAGGCGTGAGGTACCTCAAAAGCCGAGGCTTTGTCGTAGAGACTGCCGTCCTGAGAGGGGCAGGCCACGAAAGACATCCTGAAGTGGCAATGGAGTTTTTCAGACGGCATTGGAAGCCGGCTAAATCTTCATTTGCTCCACGATCTTATTGAGCTTTTCTGCAAATAAAAAAACGCAGTGGCTTGTCAGAGCCACCACGTTTTTATTATTAATCTTCGCAGTTTTCTTACGAAACGCTCGGAATCATACCAAACATGAAGACCATTGCGAAGATGCCGACTGTTTCGGCAATGCCCATCGCGATAATGATAAACGCAAATCCCTTTCCCTCGCCTTCGCTCATAGCCCGAATTCCAGCCGCGCCTATCTTGCCCTGCATCCAGGCTGAAAGCATTTCCGCCAAGCCTGTTGCCAAACCGATTCCAAGCAACAAACCAGCATTGGCTGTCGCTATTTCCGGATGATCCAAAACACCACTCATTTTATTCATGATTATAAAAGCGTACAACGTCTGGCTGAGCGGAAGGCCAAGAAGAATGATGTAGGTAAAGCTTAAGTTTCGCCCTGATTTAGCTTCTTTGCCCCATGCGCCGGAAGCTGCCTGTCCGGCCAGGCCGATACCCATGGCACTTCCGAATGCAGCCAGCCCAAGGGTGATTACGTCGCCCATTTGACCGAGGAATAATTGCCAGAGCTGATCTGCCACAGCAAGAATGCTCGTCATACCCATTGCGAGTGGTGTCATTTCTATTTCTCCTGAATCGTTTCCTTAGCAAAGGGTTTGAATGCGTATCCAACCCATTGCATACCAAGATTGCTTGAAAATTCCAACATGTTAAGCCTTACACCATGAGCGAATAGTGCTATCATGGCCAAGGCAAGGTTAAGTGAGTGTCCAAATATAAGTGTCGGAACTGCAATATACCATGCGCCTGCTTTAATCGCCAGTTCATTAAAACTTGCGGCCAATACGGTGCTGGCCAAGCCCACGGCCATCAGGCGAACATAACTTATTACGTCCGAAAATGCCGACAATACGGACAACGGAAAATCCGCTATGCCAAAGCCAAGCATCTTGAGAATATTTTTATTTGGCTTGGCGAAAATAACAGCCAGGGCGGTTCCGAATATTAGCAGATATGGCCAGGGGGTTTCCCAACTGAATGGCATATTCAAAACAAGTGACCTAACAACTCCCAACATGCCCCATATAAATAGTGCCCAGCCAAATTTACTCAAAAACTGAATACTCGGAAACAGAACGGCAGCCTGCCAAAGCTGGGCAAGACTTAGATGTATCGCACCGATAAAGAAACTTATCTGCATCAATAGCATCCGGGAATGCTCGGTCATGTTTACAGGAATAATCGGTTTGGCAAATGGGAAGCCAAAGCCGAAGCAGCTATTTGTCAAAAGCCCCCACAACAGCGAAACACCGCCAATAATAATTAGTAGCTGGGTAAATTGAGCTCCAAGCTTGTTGGCGGCTTTTTTGTAGAGCAACAACGGGGCAAGGAAGAGGATAGCTCCATAACCTGCGTCGCTTATAAGCATCGCCGCGAAAATCGGCAGCGCTAACATGAAGGCTGCAGAAACGTCGAACTCCCGATAACCAGCCACCGTTCCAAGTACATCAAACAAACCTTTGATGGGCTTGATCAGACGGGGGTACTCGATGAGTGTCGGTGGAGTTTCTTCCTCGGCAGGCTCAAATGTCTGGACTGCTGCGTCCAAACCCGCTTCTTTCAGGCCTGCAGATAAGCTTTCCGCCTTTTTCTGTGGAACCCAGCCTTGAAGGGCGTAAAGCCTCTCCTTATCAAGCCCGCCACGTTGGGCGACTGTATACTCAGCCTGCTGGGTCAAACTTTTTATTTCAGCCTGCAATTCATCAAGCAAATTCGCAAGTTCGCAAAGCCGTCTGGTGTGGCTTTTCAGATTCGCGTCTATCTCAGCTGCTTCGTTGCGGATTGTCGGAGCGTCCTTGGACGGCAAGGGGAATTCCTGTGCATCCTCTGAGATATTGACCTGGTCGGCCTGGTCTATAATAGCCACCAGAGACTTTCGGGGGGAAAGATGTTTTATTACCTTGAAACATTCTGACTGTATCTCACCAATTTGAGAGGTGGGTACAGAGTAAAGCCTTATCTTTATGCCGGCCTTTTCCAACTGTTCGAATTGTTCCAGCCGGACATCTCCCCAAGGTTCTTGATGCTCAAGCTGGCGATGCAGATTGCCAAGTCTGGTCATTAATTCAGCATGTTGACGCTGAATACTTAAGGCCTCATCGGCAGCATCAATTGCATTTATTTTCGGCTTTTCTCCGACAGGATGATGCGAAGATAAAATCTGGATCGCACGTTCAATTCGCCCCAGGGCTGAAGTGGTCTGCTCTTCAGCAACGGCGATTGACGGATCTGTCGGCATGAGATGGACTGCTCCCAGATCGCGCAGCGTTTCAAGCAGCAGGTCTTTCTCTCCACTGCGAGCTACAACATACATTTTAAGCATCTTCGCTATCATAGGGTAACTAGCCCTCTGCAGCCGCTTTCTCAAGTTCCTTCCTGTCTGAAGGAGATTCTTTTTCGGCCAGTTTTGCTTTAGCAATTTTGGCACGGCAGACAGCGGCCGTCATTTCATCGCCAAGTTTAATCGTAATTATTCTGATAATTTCCTTTGCTTCAGGAATCTTCACCTTCTCAAAAAGATTTACTCGCTGGATAATCTTCGTCAGCTCTTTTTGGAGAAGGTCGAACTGCTGCTGGAGGATATCTGCGTAAGTTTTGCATCTGCTAACCTCCCTTAGGTCGATTAACGCCTTATCTACCCAGGTAGGTGTGGCAAAGAGGCTGTAACGGGCTTGGGGGAAGCTCACCTCTTTAAAAACCGGTATTTCAACGCCAGCTACATTTTTCTGAGAAGTTTTTATCTCGGCCGGCTCGGCTAACTGCGGAACATTAACGCCAGAATAGTCAGCCAATACCTCGTCGTAGCTTTGGAATTTCTTCTGGGCTGCATCAAACTCACTTCTGGCCTTTTGCAAGTCAGTTTCCAGCTTTCGCATCGTGGTCTGCAATTGTTGCTGCTTGAGCTTAAGCATAGGAAGATACCGCTGGAAACGCTCCAAGGCATCTCTCTGCCTTTTAAGCTCAGGTCGAGTTAGTTTGTTTTTTTTTGCCACTTGGTATTCTTTTAATAAATTTACAAAAAGTATTACGCTGATGCTTCAGCAGTTTGTTTTTCCTCTTTTTTCAGCTCTTTGGGCCAGTGAGCCTCAATAATCGAACGACGAATTCCGGTTTCAGCCGGATCGAAACACTCTGCCAGGATTTCCCAGGCGTCATCAAGCGCATCGAACAGTGGCAGGTTAAGCGAGAGATCCATAATTTTTGACTCGAAAAGATCGCCATATTTAAGAAGCTTTTTGTCCCATGCGGACATTTCAAAGCCCATGTCTCGCTTTTCACGGCTTTCCCGACACGACGCATACAATTGAATACAGGCGTCCATAATCGCACGGTGATCGTCACGCGTGTCGCCGTTGACCTGTTGTTTCAGACGCGAGAGCGATCCGAACGGTTCGATTCGACCATTACGCAGATAGAACTGGCCTTCGGTAATGTAACCCGTGTTGTCAGGGACGGGGTGGGTCACGTCATCGCCGGGCATGGTTACGCAGGCCAAAACTGTCATAGAGCCAGCGCCATCGAAATCGACGGCTTTTTCATACCGCTTAGCCATTTGAGTGTAAAGATCGCCCGGATAGCCGCGGTTGGACGGAATCTGTTCCATGACAATGGAAATTTCCTTCAGCGCGTCGGCAAAGGCGGTCATGTCTGAAAGCAGGACCAATACCCGTTTGCCCTGGAGTGCGAACTGTTCGCCAACAGCCAGGCAAAGGTCCGGCACGAGCAGGCATTCCACGACGGGGTCGGCAGCTGTATTGACGAACATAATGGTCCGGCCAAGGACGCCGCCTTCTTCAAAGGTATTGCGGAATTTCAGATAATCGTCATGCCGCAAACCCATTCCGCCAAGTATGATCACATCTGCGTTAGCCTGAAGGCCTACACGGGCAAGAAGTTCGTTGTATGGCTCGCCAGCGACAGAAAAGATCGGAATCTTCTGACTTTCCACAAGCGAATTGAAAATGTCGATCATCGGGATTCCGGTATCGATCATTTTATCAGGCCTGCGACGCAGCATGGGATTAACCGCAGGACTACCGATGTCAACATTTTCTCCTTCCACCTCGGGTCTTTCGTCGCGTGGCTTGCCTGATCCGTCGAAAATCCGGCCGAACAAATTATCGCTGAAGGGTACCTGCATCGGTCTGTCGAGAAAGCGAACGCGGTCGCCAGTGGAAACGCCTTGTGTACCCGCGAATACCTGCAAGCTAACCTGGTCACCTTCAAGGTGAATTACCTGTGCCAGTGATTGGCCATTGGCGGTAGTTATTATTGCAAGTTCGTCGTAGCCGATATCTGTTGCGGTTACCGTAACGACATTACCTGCTATTCGAGTGATATGGTCGTAATACTTTCTCATTCTTCACCCTCTTGGGTTTTAGTGGGCTGAGGTTCTTTTTGACCTGCCGAGCCTTTCGAGGTAATAAATTCATCTATTTGGGAAAGGATTTTTTTGAATTCTTCAGAGGCAGCTGACTCTGCAAATTTCGCAAGGTCTTGTTCGGTTTGTTCGTCTTGTCCGTTTTTATCTTCTTTCCATGGAGTAAAGTTCCAATTACGGAACATATCTGTTGCTGTGACCATGACACTGCGAGCCTGATCTTTGTCCTCGAAATCGAAATCGAGCTTTAAAATATCCACAACCTTATCGAATACGAATTTCTGCCGCTTGGCGGGCGTAGCGGCATCTACCTCGTCGAAGGCGTTCTGCTGGAGGTAGACATTGTCGAAAAATTCCGACTTCAGCATGACCTCGAAATCTTCAATACTCGTACCTTCTTCGCCCACAACAGTTATCATCTGCTTTACTTCATTTCCACGACGAAGTAAACGCCGGACGAATAAGACTTTTTCCGGATCGATGATTCCGGTGTATTTGCTCCATGAATCAAGCGGGTCTATAGCTGGATATCTTCTCGCGTCGCTACGAGTACGGCTAAGGCCGTGGAATGCCCCGACGACTTTAAGTGTTCCCTGCGTCACCGGTTCTTCAAAGTTGCCACCAGCCGGGCTTACTGTTCCGCAAATAGTAAGCGAGGCCACCTCGCCGTTATTGAGTTCTAAAGCACCCGCACGCTCATAGAACGAAGCTATCCGGCTTTCCAGATAAGCCGGGAACGCCTCTTCGCCCGGAATCTCTTCGAGCCGGCCAGAAACCTCACGCATTGCCTGTGCCCAACGGGAAGTGGAATCAGCCAGCAGCAGGACATTCAAACCCATCTGGCGGTAATACTCGGCAAGAGTAGCTGCCGTGTAAACTGAAGCCTCTCGAGCAGCTACAGGCATCGCAGAAGTGTTGCAGATAATGATCGTCCGCTCCATAAGGCTTTTGCCGGTACGCGGGTCGGTCAGTTCGGGGAATTCGCGAATTGTTTCTACAACTTCGCCGGCACGCTCGCCACAAGCCGCCACAATCACGATGTCAACTTCTGCATGCCGCGAGATTATTTGTTGCAAAACTGTCTTGCCTGCCCCGAAAGGCCCGGGGATACAGCATGTTCCGCCGCGAACTAACGGGAACATCGAGTCCATAATCCGCACGCTTGTTACCAACGGTTCGGTTGGCATTAGTCTACGCCGAGAGAGATTCAAAGGCCTCTTGACCGGCCAATCCTGCTGCATTGTCACTTTATGCGTCTGGCCGGACTCATCGACAACGGTGGCGATTTCGTCTTCTACTGTGTATTCTCCGGCTGCGACGATGCTCTCGATTTTGAGGACTTCATTAAGATTGAAAGGAGCCATGATTTTGTGCTCAAAAATGCCTTCAGGAACATGCCCGAGGCCATCGCCAGCCCTGACATCATCGCCTTGTTTGGCGGTGGGGGTGAATTGCCATTTTGTTTCTATATCAAGGCCGTGGATATACATGCCCGGCTTGAGAAAGAAACCTACTTCTTCTGCAAGTTCTGGCAGGGGATTTTGCAGGCCATCGTAAATATTGCCCAAAAGGCCCGGCCCAAGCACAACCGAAAGCATCTGCTCGCGAAACTCAACCTTGTCGCCAACTTTCAGTCCCCTTGTTTCCTCGAAAACCTGAAGGTCGGCTACTCTTCCTCTAATGCGGATAACCTCGCTGAGAAGTTTAGCTCCATCGCTTCGCACGCAATAACCGACAGAGTTCTGCACTACCCTGCCTCCGGTTTGTGCGATTACCATGTTTCCGTAGACAGCTACTATCCTTCCTGTCACGGTCTTATTCCTCTCTATTGGCCCCGGCTGCTTGTGCGGCAGGGGTAACTTTTCTGGACTGTGAAGTTAATCTTTGCCAACGATTTAACAAAATGAGCTTAGCTGCATAGGCCGCCAACTCGTCATCTTTAAATGAAAACCAGCTATCGTTCTCGCTGAGCCAGGCCCAACGGTTTTTATCGAGAATTTTTAAACCTTCTAACGGATTTTCAACAGAAGCCCACTCATTTACAACTGAAGTAAAATCTTCATCGCATGAAAATTTTTCAATTCCTACTAAATAGTCTGCCGGCTCCAAACCAAGCGTTTTGGCCCGTTCTTGGGCTAGGGCGTTTCGCAAACATACTTCACGATTTACCCATGACCCAAGAAAAACGCTTTCAAGTCGCCGTGCGACCGAAGCGATACGACTAAAGTAAGATTCCCAAAGAACGTCTACCTGTTTTTCCTGCTCTGGCTGAGAGTCCTGCTGCATAATGGCCAGGTAGGGCGGCAATGGTTCTTCATTACGAACTTGTGCAGCTGATAGCACAACCGGCTCGACTTGCTCAATTTCACCTGCGAGAAGGGCGTCCCTCTGGATCAGGTCATCGCCCAAAATCAAAGCCTCAACAAGTTCCATAGGCCCGGGTGACTCGGAGACCTGATCATACAGACTGGCTAATGTCAGTGGTGGCGGCGAGCCAATTTCCGGCAATAACGGCAGAGCTGACAACAAATAATAGTTCAACGATACCATGGCTTTTCCTTAAGCACCCTTTTCGCCAGCAGCTTTGTCGAGTATCCCTTTCAATCGAGGCCCAACGAGTTCGGAAAGGGCTCCGACGACAGAATCCACAGTAAATTCTACATTTGCACCGGAGACGTTATAAACAAAGCCAGCCTGTTCGAGATTGGCTTTGAGATCCAGGGAAACCTTCCGGTCCTTGCTGGTATTTTTAAGTTCTTCGAGGGCCCAGTGTTCGAGCTTTTCTCTCGTCTCTGGCGCGATATTGATTTTTACGACCGGCTTTCGTTCGATATCAGCCTGGGCGTAAAGAACCATCAATTCCTTGAGGACATCGCGAAGGAATTCAGCATCTTTGAGTTGCTCCTGAACTCCTTGGGTTAATACAGCTTCCATTGCCTTGCCAAGTACCTGGCGTAAACGAAGGACAGCGTCTCTGGATGCAAGCTCCAGCTCATTTTTGCTCCTGGCTAGTGTGCCCTGGGCTTTTTTCTCGGCCTCAGCAGCAATCTTCTCGGCCTGGGTTTGGGCATCGGCAAGGATTTTCTCAGCTTCCTCCCTAGCTTTGGAAATCAGTTCTTCTGCTGCCTTTTCGCCTGCTTGAACACCTTCGGCCTGTATCTTGGCGACAAAATCTTCAATTGTTTCAGCCATTGGAAACTCCAAATGTCTCGAATTTGATATTTGTTAAATTTAAAGACGGTATAATCCAGTAATTCTGGTCGAAATTCAAGAACAAGCCCATTTTTAAAAGGATCTATTAATGAAATGATGGCTGAGGAGGGGTAGAGCTTCTTAAATGAGGCCTTTTGTTTTCATAATGTGCTCAACACTTTGTGCTATCTGAGCCAGGGAAAATGCACTGCAATCATACAGTAGATTGAAAGAGGGCTTACGAGGGAAACGCTTTTCGTAGATTTTTCTGAGATATTCCCGCTGCTGCTCTTTTTCTTTGATGCTCAATGCAGCCTTTGTTTCGCTGATGCCTTCCCTAAAGGCTACCTGCTTGACACGCCACTGCTCTGGCGCTTCCAGACGGATGGAAATGCCGTTTTTCAGGTCATGAGTTGCTGCAGAGCCAGCCTGACCGATGATAATGGCATGGCCTTCCAATGCTAGACCTCGAATTATGGTCGTTATGCGATTGCGAATCTCAAAACCAGATGGTATTCGCTCCTTGCTTAGCGAACGAAAAAAATCGACGATTAATCTCGGCTTGGACATATGCTCGCGTTCGATCAACTCAGTTGCAAGATTGGTTTCAGTAGCCAGTGTTTCGAGAATCTCTTTATGATAGATTTTCCAAGAGCTCTCGGATTCTTCATTGAGAATATCCAGCAGCAACAGGCCAAGTGAAAAGCCATAACAGCCATATTGGCGAGAAATACAGACAAATGGCCCGCTTTTCTCGTCTTCCTGCTCGCTTTCAGGGCGGCGTTCCTTCATGTATTCTGCCAAGGACACCCTAGCCATTGAAATGCTCCTTAATACAAGTCTTTCGTTACATTATATTTTACTGAACATCAAACCTTAATACCATGGCTTCAACTGTCCTTTTATCGGCGAAGCCTGGTTTTGGATTGACCCTTAATTTCAAGAACCTGAATTTTCTTTGTGGCCAAAGGTTAGGTCAGCATCCAATTTGCCGAATATCATCCGCCCAGCTGATGTCTGGAGGACGCTTGTTACCATGATAGTAACGTCCTTTCCGATAAAGTCTCGTGACTGCTCTGCTACTACCATTGTTCCGTCTTCGAGATAGCCGACGCCTTGGCCTGGCTCTTCACCGGGCTTGATGATTTTAACTTCCATGGTTTCACCAGGAAGGACAACGGGCTTGAGGGCATTGGCCAGGTCGTTAATGTTGATAACCTCGACGCCTCGCAATTGCGCGACTTTGTTTAGGTTGTAATCGTTCGTCACAACTCGTCCGCCGAGATGCTTGGCTAAGGCGACAAGTTTAGCATCAACATCCGGAACTTCCTCAACGCTCGGCACGTGTGGGTCGAGTATCTGTATGTCAATTTTGTCGCTGCTACGCAATTTGTTGAGGATGTCCAAGCCGCGCCTCCCGCGATTGCGTTTAAGCTTGTCATCGGAGTCTGCTATGGTTTGCAGTTCAGAAAGCACAAAACGGGGTATTACCAAATCTGCGTCCAGGATTCGGGTATCAGATATGTCCGAAATTCTTCCGTCAATTATCACGGAAGTGTCCAGCAGTAGCGGTCGGGCGCCTTTGGCCTGCTTCTGGAATTCTACGTAGGGAATAACAAAACGGAAATCATCCTTCGTCTGCATGACTATCGTAACGCACATAAACACGATTGCGACGTCAACCAATGACCCAACCAGCAAAAATATGGGGTTAAATTCCAAATCAGCCCAGATCAATGAAAACATTCCGAATATCTTGTTAACTATATAGGCAAGGACAATACCGGAGAGAACCCCGAAAAACAGCCCACCAAGCTCGCTGAGTTTTTTGCGATGCCAGAAAATATCAACAACTACAACAAGAAACGCCAGCGATACAGGAACAAGCATATAAAGCGTTACATAGGTCGTTCCCTTTTGAGTTACTGGGTCCTTGAATGCGAAAGGGATAGTTATAGCCAATACAACAAGCAGAAAGAAGATTCGTAAGAGATGTAAAATCATAGCCTTATCACCTTATGAAAAATATGAAAATTATTAGACCTGTTGATGAGGAATATACCATAAAGGCCAGGTATCTGGCTAGTTTGATTATTAGTAACTGATGGTCTTTTTTATAACAGTAGATTTTCCTAGGTTGCCCCGCAAAGCCCCTTGTATTGGCAATATTGACAATACTGAAAGGTCTTGGAATCGCATCTGGCGAATACATTGCTTCGTCGAGCGGTGCTGAGCTCGCAGGCGAGGCTTTTGGCCCTGCCTTCGAGAGCTTCCAATGATTCAGGAGAAATCTTGATGTCGTAAGTTTTTCCAAGCCGCAAGAAATAGAGCTTTGCATCAAGCGGGAGTTTTCCTGTAATTCGGGCAGCGGCTGAGGCGTATATGAGCATTTGGAGTTCGTAATTTGCAGAATGGCTGGCAATTGCATCATTACTTATCCGGTCGGACTTGTAATCCACTATATGCCACTGATCAGAATCATCCTGAAAAAGAAGGTCAATCTGCCCGCGGAGTTTGGCCGGGCCGAGATCCAATATAAAGTCGAGTTCACGCAGGTCCTGTCTGGCCCGGCTTAGTTCACTGGAAAGATCATGCGAGAGGAACTTTCCAAGCATCTCAGTCAATTCATTGGCGATCGCTGTGGTGTTGGCAGTATCTTGCAGAGATAATTCGCTCAGAGCCTGCTTGACAAGTTGTGTGGCGTCCGGAGTATTTGATAAATCCAACAATTCCATACAACGGTGATAAATAGTGCCCATGGTTGCAGCATCCAGGGCAGCAGGAGCCTGGCCTGTTGGAGTAACGGAATTGTCAACGATGCTTGGGACACAAAGCTCATGCCGCCAGCGATAAAGCATTGGACATCGCTCAAAATCGCTCAGGGCTGTTACAGCCAGTTCCACACAACCGATTTTCTCAGTTAATGGGCCGATTAGAGTCGGCAGCTCATCTTCTTTAATGCTCGTAATGATATCTTCAGCCAACTCCTCGCCTGATTTTGCCAAAATCAATTTATCTTCACCTGGTCTTTTTTCTTTTGAGAAGGATTTAGGCCGAGAAGGAACAATATTTCGAATAGCTGCCTTGAACTGTCCGCTGCAATATTCAATGGAGTCCTTTTCGGAATCAATTGTCCCGGAAATATCCAACACTTCATCCAGCAGATTCAGATAACAATCGCCTTTCTCGAACTTTCCGTCCTTGGTTCGCCAGTTTGCCCCGATAAAAACAAGATGATCCTTGTGGCGAGTAGCTGCAACGTAAAGCTTGCGGATGTCCTCTTCATGCTGATCATTTTTCTCTTTCAGCCGGGCAATTCTATATGACATCGGCAGGTCGGCAGCATTGCTTTCTTCCTCGTCGTCAGATTCGAGCTTCAAATTCAGCCGCCAATCCTTCCGGCTCAGAAGCGGTCCACTTGTGCCTCTGCGGTTAAAATTCAAATCTGGCAGGATGACGACCGGAAACTCCAGCCCCTTTGCCTTATGAACTGTCATCAACCTGACAACGTTCTCTTCTTCGCCGACAACGGCTGCCTGCTCGAATCTGGATTGGTCAATTATCCTTTCGTTCATCTGATTCAGAAAATCTGCCAGAGAAATTCCTGATATGGAACCGTCACGGGCAAGTTGAATAATTCGTCTGACGTTGCCCAGCATTTGCTTGCCCTGGAATTGTGACAGCAACGTCGCTTCGTATCCAGTAGCATCAAGAATACGTTCAATCAGTACGTCGATGCCAACTGCATCCTTGAGGTTGTGCAATTCTGTCAATAATTCAACGGTTTTAAATAGTATTTGGCGGCAAGGCTCGTCCAGGCAGGAAAGATTCATTTTTTCTTTGAGTTTTGGCAGGTAGGGCGTCTGTAGGTGTTTCGCGATTTGCATCAGGCAATTATCATCCAGGCCGACCATGCTGCTGCGAAGTACCCCGAAAAAGGCGATATCGTCAAACGGATTGTCAATAACCTTTAGTGCGTTTATAACGTCGAAAACTTCCTGCTGGTTGAAAAAGCCCGTACCGGCAATGACGTAAAAAGGAATACTGCGTCTTGCAAGTTCTTTTTCATACGGCAGGCTTTTAGTCATTCGATTGAAAAGAATCGTAATATCCCGTGGCTGGACAGGCCGCCATGATTGCGACTTATCATCCCAGACAAGTTTTTGTTTCTTCTCCAGCATCTCTGCAATGCGTTGGGACGTTAGCCGGGCCTGCAGTTCGACGGCCATGTCAGCATTAAGGATTGGATTATCTTCGTCGGTGTCGGCAAGGAGTATTTCCACCGAAGGTTGCTGGGGTATTTCAGGCCGGAAATGTTCGATGGGTGAATAATCTTTCCCTATAAGCGGGGTAAAAAGCTCGTTAATAAAACCTATGCCAGCTTTGTGCGTGCGGAATGAAACATCCAATTCTTTCTGCCGATTCTCACCAAGAACATTGCAAAGATCTTCGAAGACTTCCACCTGTGCACCGCGGAAGCGATAAATGCTCTGTTTGGCATCGCCAACCAAGAAAAGCTTGCTTTGGGGAGAATCCTTGAAATTATCCTCCCCAAACAATGCCAAAAGCAACAATGCGACCTGTGAGCTGCTGGTGTCCTGACATTCATCAATAAGGAGTTGATCTATCTGGTTATTAACTTTATTACGAACCTGCGAATTGATGGTCAGCAGTTCTCTGGCGTAATAGAGAAGGTCGGTAAAGTCCAGAATCCCAAGCTGTCTTTTTTGGCTGGTGTATATTTCATTTGCTTCCAGAGCAAGCTTTGCAAGAGTGGCTATTGCCTGTGCTGAAGCATCGTCCAACTCATTGAGTTCGTCAAAGAATGGGGCGTATTCAGACACAGCCGCACAAAGTGCTTTTATTCTTTCCCTGACCTGTATTGCTGTCTCTTTATCTCCCCAGTTACCAGCAGAACCCTTTCGGCCCGGCTTTTCTAAAAGCAGCTGAAAATCTTCAGCCGACAAATCACTTTTTCCTACCAGGATTTGACGGATAATTTCCAGCTTATCCTCAAGGAAGATAGCAAGTTTGTCAGTTGGGTCGCTGCAGGAGATAGAACCCAAGCTCTCCAATTCATCTATTAATGCGGAATCTTTTATAAGCCTTTTGTGAGCTTGTTTGCGTTCAGAATCAAGCTGCTGCTGCCAGCGTTTTATTATTACATCAGCTTGAGTATGGGCCTTGAGTACATAATCAGCCCTAAGATCAAGAAGCTTTCTAATCAGCGAAATGGCAGCATTGTAACTGAGGGTGTTGAGCAATTCGGCGGCATCTTCCCTGCTTTCTTCTATGGCCCCAAGAAGGGCACTTTCAGCTGATTCATATGTTAGCTTGTCTGTCAAAAGGGTGTCGCTGCAAACTGCAAAATCAGGGTCCAGCCCCGCTTCGATGGCATGCGATCTCAATAGTGATGCACAAAAGCTGTGTATGGTCGAAATTTTCGCTTCAGGAAGTTGCTCCAGCCAACTTATAAGTTTTTGCCTGTCTTTGGTGGACTGAGCTGCCGATGCACGTTCGAGCAGCATTTTTCGTACTCTCTCATTCATCTCCATCATGGCTTTGTCGGTGAGTGTCAATGCCACGAAATGAGATAGCGGGTTTTCGTCCCGGCCGTGCTTTAAAAGAAGTTCGGTGAAGCGACGGGCCAGGACAAACGTCTTTCCGCAACCCGCGCCGCTCTGAAGTGCTAAGGATTCACCGGCTCGGTCGATGGCGACAGCCTGTTGATTTTCGGTGAGCTTGAATTGCTTTTTCATTGCTCACCTCCCAGGTCGCTGCCAGTGTTTTTTATTTCCTGTCTCGCCTCGGCAAACTGGCATATCTGCCGATACGGACACCAAGGACTGCAGTCGTGAGTGGGAAGAAGATCGAATCTTCCCTGGCTTATGAGTTTTACAAATTTACCCGCCAGGTCCAAACTGTCTTTCAGGCGTTCATCGTAATCTCGAGTTTCGCCTCTTGGTTTGTCCAGAGCAGAGAATTTTCTGTAAGAGCCATCAACAATCTGATGAAATTCCCCGCCAAACGTATTTTCGGAAAGTATCTTTGTCAAAGCTGCCGCGTAGAGAGGCAATTGGAGATTTCGTCCGGCATTAATATCCTTGTTTGATGGCAATCGACCTGTCTTGTAATCGACGATCAACAGACCGTCTTGCCCGTCTACTTTTATCCGATCAACGCGGTCAATTCTTCCTCGAAGTTTTATTGTACCGGCTGATGTTTCAATCGTAGCAGGCTCGTCTTGGCTTAGTTCATCATGAAGTTCCTGGTTCCACCTTTCCATGCCGAAAGCGAGCTCGAAGGCGATGGATTTTCTTTCGGGTTCAGTATTGCTTGCTTGCTCAAGCAAATATTCTCTTAAATCCTCATGCATCTGATTCCGCTGTAGCCCCCAAAGCACCGGATAGGGCGGTTTGGATGCTTCGACAAGATTCGATTCCTGCCCGACGGCTTTATCAAGAACTTCCTCCAAATGCGATTTGTCAACTTTCGACAAGTCCACCGGCCCGCCAACCTCATCCCGCAACGCCGTCATCACCCTGTACAGCACGTTATGGCAGAATATGCCCTTACTTTGGGCTTCGAGTTTTTGCTCTGGCTGTAATAATGGTTGGAGGTTGAGGATATACTTGGCAAAAAATTGCCACGGGCACCGGCCGAATGAATCAAACTGGCTGGCAGAGAATATAGTCTTTTTCGGATACTTTTCGCCCAGGTCAGTCAACAATTCTTTTTCGGTTATCCTGCCGTCGAAGCTGTCGCACTGGCCACCTAGCCAACGGCGGTGCCGCGACCATATTCCCCGAACTGTTTTTTTTAACTTTTCAGAAGCATTTAGTTTTGCCCAGTTAAGGCAGTCGGCAGCTTGGGCAAAGTCTCTGCTGAAAAGTCCAGCAACCGCGGCATTAAAGGCATCACGCAAATTGGCGATTTTCTCTGAAGGCAAAACGAGCTGGCCTGCGGATATCTCTTCAAGAAGACCTTGAGCTTTTGCCTGTTCCAACCCTCCATATAAATCCAGAAGGGAATGGATAAAATTGCTTGGCATGCAGGCTGAGCCGGATTCATTTGCATTCAGGTATGAAATTGTCAGGCTTTGGCAAGCTCTGGAAATCGCCAGGTAAAACAGCAGCATCTCTCTACTGCTTAAATCACTGCGGCTGTCAAGTTTTACCCCTTGGGCTGACCAGCTCTTGCGGTCGGCTTCGCTCAAAAGTGAGCTGTCAGTGAAATGCCTTGGAAAAACTCCTTCATTGACACCAAGAAGAAAAACATGGTCGAAGCGTAAGGCGCGTGCGTCGAGAACGTCGAGAACTTCAACCAGTTTTTCGCAGCGTTGTTGTGGTGCAATGACTTCCTTAAGGGCATCAAAGAACTCGTTGAGTTCAAGGTTTGAGGTATCTATTTCATTAAGAATTTCAATAAGGGCAGTCAGGCTTCGCAAATCACGTGCTATCAGAACCGGGGCTGAGTGCCCAAAAATAACCTGGTTAAGTTGCAGGTCTTTTATGAGCTTTTCAATTTGATTTGTTTTTTTAACTTCGCCAACAAGCTCGAAGAGTCTTTCCAGCATTTGGGAGGCTTTTTTGATATTTTCTTTAGATGATAGCAGTGGGCCCAATTCAATTTCATCGTCGATTTCGTCAACCAGCGAAATTACTCTTTTTAGGAACCTCTCAGCTGCCGCAGCATATTCTTCCCTTCCTTCAAACACATTTCCTTCGCGAATCAGCATCTCTGCAGTTGTGAGAGTTGCCACGCCAAAATTGCCCAATGCTTCAGGCAGGAAATAGATATTCTATATAACCTTGAGAACATAGTTAAACTTGAACCCTGAGCTAATATATATGACATCGCTGAGAAACCGGACTATTGGTTCCTGTGCCAGGCAGCGAGGCGCTTTTGGAACAGGGATTTCGTTTTGTGAGAAGATTCTTTCAATAGCGTGCCTATATTGATTAGTCTCCAGTGAACGTGTCAACACAGCAATACTTCCAGCTTTCGCTCCATTAAGCAACAGCCGTTTTATTCTTCGAGCTACTTCAGATATTTCAGCCTCCAGGCTCGGGGCTGAGATCAATTTAAGATTATCAGGAAGAGAGTCGCTCTTGCTTTCGAATTCCATCTTGAAGGTTTTTTGACAAAGTTTGCCAAGCTTGGTTTTGGAATCGTCTGTAAATTCTATTTCTTCAAGTTTTCCGCCAAAAGTATGACGAATATTGTTAAGTGTCCGCTCCGTCCAATGCCACATCCTCCCACGTCCATCATCCCCATGGGCTAGCGTTATAAGGACGTGCTGCAGCCGATTTGATAAGTGCGAAAGAATCTCAAGCTGTGTCGGTGTGAAATCAGTAAAACCGTCCACTGCAATGGCCTTTATGCCATCCAGTGCTTGGACACTCGCATCGCCTGGGAGTCCGGCAAGGTAATCTCTCACCTGCCACATCTGGCCCTCTATGTCGTAGCTGTTGCTGGAAAGAAGGGCATTTTGATATCTTTTATAGACTTCAAGCAGGTCTTTACTGATTTTATTCTCAATGGAGATAACTTTCTCCAAGGCTTCGGGCTCGATGGCTGCGCGTTTAAGCTCTGCAATTGAGCGGTCAATGGCAACAATCAGCCCCGGCGCATCTACAACTTTCTGGAACACAGTCAACTTTTTCTCGTCATTCAGTTTGTTGACAATACTCCTCAAAAGTATTTGTCGTTTGAAAGCTGAGACCGAATGTGTCTCATCCCCACCGGAGGCGAGAATCTTCACTGCCAGAGAAGAAAATGTCATTATTTGAGGAGAGACTATAACCCCAGCCGTAGATTCTTCCAGAAGTTTGCGTTTCAGATGCGCAACTGCCTGAGAGTTCGGAACCAGAACAATACAACCCGGCTGCATTTCATCCTGCCCGGGACAAAAATGTTGGTACATTTCCAAAGCGACAGATGTCTTGCCCGTCGCAGCCGGTCCACGAAGTAGTGTAACACGACAGGCGTCGGCTAGAATCCTTTCGAGTATGCCGTTTTGTTCGACTTGGCGATCCATCGCTGGATATTGTCGCAAGAGCTCAGAGAAATCACAACCCCGACGTGACTAAGTTCGGTTAATTACTGTAAAACTTATCCAGAACACCTTGCCATTGCCCGGCATTTTTGATCTCAGTAAAGGCAATCCGTACCGGTTTGGACGTAGGATGGAGGCGAGCGTACTTTATGCCAAATTTACGCATAATCTTAGGCCCTCTCCTGTCGCCATATAAATCACAGGCCTGCCCGAAATGCCACCCCAAAAGATCCCTTTGCTCTTGAACACTGGGTCGGTAGGGCGTCTGTCCCTGGGAAATGTCTTTAACCTGTCTGAAAAACCATGGATTTCCCAGTGCGCCGCGTGCTACCGCCACGCCATCAACTTTTGTTTCCTCGAGCATTCTGAGCGCATCCCCAGGTTCCATGATGTCTCCTGAACCTATGACGGTCTTTTCGTGAAACCGCAGCTTTACAGAAGATATAAACTCCCAGTCAGCCGGGCCGGTATATTTCCGCTCTACGCTTCGCCCGTGGACGGTAATAGCCGCTACGCCCGCATCGAAGGCTGCTTCGGTGATCTTCCAGAAAGCATCGTTGTTTGGATCGTCTTCATCAAACGACCGTCGCAACTTCAGGCTCACCGGCCTGTCACTGGCAGCGACAACTGCACGGACGATATCCACAGCCAAATCAGGCTGCTTCATCAAATAACCCCCTCGTCGTCGCTTCATGGCCTTATTGACCGGACAGGCGAAATTCAGGTCGACAACGTCAAAGCCAAGCTCGCAAAGTCTCTTTGCTGCCCCAGCCATTATTTCTGGGTCGTTACCGATAATCTGGCCAGCCAGCGGGTGGTCTTCTTCGATGACTTTCAATAATCTGCGTTGGTGCTTGCCTTTTATCAGCAATAACTTATCGAGCATCATCTCTGTTGCGCAATACTGGGCTCCACGCCGACGGCAAGCCAGGCGGAATGGGTGGTCGGAATAGCCCGCCAAAGCCGCCAACACGACGGGAAATTCAACCTGGGTATCGCCAATTTTTAAGGGTTTAAACGTCATAAACTCAGTATCAGATCAAACAACATTCGAAAGTCTGAAAAATTTGGAGTAATATACACAATTCGCTCTAATAAGCAAAATAAGGATTAATACGGAGTCATGGCAAAAACTGAACCAACAACTGTTGCAATAGTTTCCCTTGGATGCCCGAAAAACCTGGTAGACAGCGAGAAAATGCTGGCAAACCTCGCGGAGGGAGGGTGCTTAGTCGCTGCACCGATGGAGGATGCTGATGTAATCGTCGTGAACACATGCGGTTTTTTGTCGGCTGCCAAGGATGAATCGCTCGATGTTATCTCCGAGGCACTTGATTATAAAAAAACTGGCCGAGCCAGCCGAGTAGTGGTGGCAGGGTGCCTGGTCAACCGAGATGCTGAAAAACTTTATGAAATCGCACCCGGAATCGACGCGATAGTTGGCGTTAATAATCGTGAAGAAATTCTTACAGCCGTTCTGGGCGATGAGAAACTTTCCCGCACGGACGAGTGCGAAGGAGAAATCTTATCCGATGCAGGGCGATTCAGACTCACCCCTCCACATACGGCATATCTGAGAATTTCTGAAGGCTGCAGCCAGAGATGTACATTCTGCACGATACCGGCCATTCGGGGCCCGTTTCGCTCGAAGCGACCCGAGGATGTAATTACTGAAGCCAAAGAACTTATCGCCGATGGTGCAGTTGAACTTAATGTAATCGGGCAGGATACCACCAACTATGGAGCCGACCTGAACGAGAATATTGACCTTGCCGGCTTGATAAGCTCCCTCAATGAACTTGACGGAGTAAATTGGATTCGCCTTATGTACGCGTATCCAAAGCGTTTTTCTGACGAACTTATCGAGGCCATGGCTCAGTGCCAGCGGGTTGTACCATACGTCGATTTGCCCCTGCAGCACATTTCCGACTCCGTCCTCAAGGGCATGGGCCGCCGAGTAACAAGGGCGCAAACCGAGCAGCTTCTGCAAAAGTTGCGGGAAAAAGTGCCCGGTATAAATATTCGGACGACATTTATTGTCGGTTTTCCGGGAGAGACCGAACAAAACTTTGAAGAGCTGCTGGATTTTGTAAAGGCCTTTCGGTTCGACTCGCTGGGCGTATTTGAATTTTCACCCGAGGAAGGCACGCCATCTGTCAAACTGCCAAACCATGTGCCAGACGAGATAAAAGCCAGCCGCGCAGAGCAAATCATGCTTGCCCAGCAGGAAATTGTCTTTGATCAAAATCACTCCAGGGTCGGCCAGGCGATTGAAGTATTAGTGGACGGCATAGACGAAAACGGTTATTGCGTGGCCAGACATCCCGGTCAGGCACCGGATATTGACAGCCAATGTATTCTGACAGAACCTAAGGATGCCGGACTTTTATTACCCGGAAAAGTCGTCGATTTTGAAGATTATGACCTAATTGTTGAAATTGACGATTGATAAACGTCTAAAGAATGTCGAGAATCCAAAAATCATGAACTGGAAGTTACCAAACCAACTTACCGTAGGCCGCATTGTACTTGCCGCCGGCTTTTTTGTATTGCTGGGCCTTTACGAACAAAATTCCAAATGTGGACCTTGGCTGCTTAATGCCGCGTTTGTAATTTATATCATCGCTGGCATTACAGACGTCCTAGACGGGTACCTAGCCCGGAAAATGAAATTGGTCAGTGCGTTTGGAAGAATTACGGACCCGTTTGTCGACAAGGTACTCGTTGTCGGGGCATTTGCCATGCTGGCTGGCTCCAACTTCGTGATCCAGCCCGGCGCTGCTGAACTCCAAATGAAACTGCCCGACTGGCTGACAGGTAATATGGCCTCTACCATACAGGCATGGATGGTTGTAGCGATATTGGCCCGTGAATTTATCGTCTCGGCTGTGCGGGGGTATAGCGAGTCTTGTGGAATTAAGTTTCCCGCGACACCGGCCGGAAAAATAAAGATGTTCCTGCAGTCGGTAGCTATATGTGTCGTCCTTTACCAGGTTGCGAATGTTCCTGACCCAGCCTGGGCTGTTTACACTAAAATCATATCGGTTTGGGTAGCTGTGATTGCGACCGTCCTCAGCGGCTTTGCATATATAGGTCAGGCCAGAAAACTCCTAACAAGTGATGAGTAACTTTCTTAAAAAATTGGTCGTCACTGGCTTGGGTACGGGTTATTTGCCAATCGCACCTGGTACGTGGGGATCCGCAGCGGTTTGCGTGATTTTTCTCGCTGCAGCTTATCTAAGTGCTTCAAACTGCTTTGCTGTCAATGGCGTTCTGTTCGCTTTGGCAGTATTTTCCTCCATCGGCTGTGTCTTGTTGGGGAAATTCACTGAAGAAGCTTTCGGCAAAAAGGACCCGTCTCAATGCAGCCTGGATGAGTGGGCCGGCCAGGCGATAGCTTTATTGTTTTTGCCCCTTGGAGAAGGTCCAAGAGGCCTGCTTATAGTAACTGCCGTAGGCTTTCTGGCCTTTCGGATTTTTGACATCGTCAAACCATTTCCCGCAAGAAGACTGGAAAAACTCAATCACGGCTGGGGCGTCCTGTTGGACGATGTGGTCGCTGGAGTTTATGCAAACATCGCAGCTCAGCTTGTTTTGAGATTCACTCCGCTGTTGTAATAACAAATCGCTGGTTAAACTATTCTTTTAGCTCGGGAGCATAAGTTTCTGCGGCAACGGCGCCTATTGTTGCAAACATACCAAAAAAGAACATGCACCACATAGCTGAGATACTTCCGAAGCTCAAGAATTGAGATAATATCTTTTGCTCAGAACCATTTTGCATAGCACTATAATCAAGGAAGGCGTGAGCAAAACCAACAATCAGCCCCATTAATATGCCGCAGATCATCCCATAAGCAATTCTTCTTGATATTTTGGCCCCACCAGAACCTTTTGCTGTAAACAATCCTGCCAAAAATGGGACAGCAAACATTGCGTACCAGACGGGACTAAGTTGGGTAAAATCACCTGTCCGTTCAATAACGAGCCAATCTAAAGCAGTAAAGATAGCTGCTGCGATTATTCCAATTGGTAATAGATGCCAGGCTCGAGGGGGAAGGCTTTGGCGTAATTCCATACGCTTTCTAATTCGCCTTCGCATAGTGAGCGGATAATTAAAGAAAAGGTCGAAAATAAAGTGCTCCAAAAAAGCTCCTCGTTCTCCGAATACAGGGATTATATGCACAGCTCCGGTGGCCCAGTGGCCGGCCATGAAGCGGGCGAGTGTTGAAAAGTGATAAACCATCTGTATCGGGAAGGCCAGGTAGCCAACATATTTGAAAAAGCCCAGGAATATGGCGATGTTGTAGTCTTTGAAGTTCCGCTCACGAACTGCCAGGTAGACGACAAAAAGGCCACGAGCGATTGAACCCGGTGAAATGGGGGTAATTTGAAAAAGGAAAAGAATTACTCCGGCATGCACCCAAGCTTCTCTTGTTGTAAGTTGGGGATTCTTCAAAACATAAATAATAGCAACTAAACCTGAAACTAGTTGTGTAACTGGAAGGGTGCAAAGGTGGACAGCCAGGCATTTAAGATATTTCTGAATGAATGGCTCCCCGATTTGTGAATCAATCGTGGCAACTTCCTCTTCGGTGAGCATGTGGTTTTTCTTGCCGTCAGCGAGCATTTCTCGCAGCCATTGTTCCCGCGCCTTGGCATTTAATAACAAATGAATTGGTCTGACAGTTAGAAACTTCAAGAGATTGACAGCATAATCTGAATCCGTAAGTAAGCGATGCAGGAATGCTGGCAGGAAGGAGAAAGGTTTATGCAGGAAATACAGCCACGGATTGTTCAGGATTGTCTCTGCATGTTTTGAATCAATCCGACCGGCGCGATGCCAGTCTATCAGGCCTTCGATTATATGAGCCTGAACGCTACGACAGAAGTAATCCCAACTTGTCAGAATCTGCCAATAATGTTTGCGGTAATCGGCCCGACCCCAAATTGCCCGCAAAACCCTGCCGACGATGGGGCCAAGAATCAGCAGTCCTAAACCAAGTATCCATTTTTCGCCCGAAAGGGTATCGTTAAGCCAGTTACCCAAAAGCACAGCCAGGCCGGAAATTCCCGATAAGGCCGGGATCAGGCCCAAAAGGAAAAATGCCAGTGTCTTGATTTTGCTCTGTTTCAGGCTTTTTGTAGTTGCCTGGTCTGTAATATTGCGAACTTCCCAACTGTTGACGGCACTATCGAAAATTGTTCCCCAAAGCTTCCCGCTGTAAAGCAGACGTATGTGATTGTGCGTAATATCCGGCTGGGAGTTGCGATAAATTTCCTCTGACGCCTTCAATTCATTGAGAGCATCCTGCATATCCGCAAAGTCTTCCGGATTGGCGTTGATGAAATTTTGTAGCTTATCAATATTACCACGATCGAACTGGACCAGACTCCCGCGGGCAATGCCCTTGAAAATCAACGGCACATCGCCTGGGCTCATTGGCAAAAAGGGCAGCAGGGCAAGCCCAGCACGAAAATCCACTGCTGTCAGGCCTGCAGTGGGGGTTTCTTCCGTGTCGAGCCGCTTAAGCGCATTCGGTTGGCTTTTGCAGGTCCACCATTCGTACTGGCGTGCGAGTTCAGGAGCGCCCATGTCGTGAAAGAGCTTGACGATGTCAGCCATGAACTGCTTTTTAGCCAGATACTCCGGGGAATTGGTTTTTTCTCGATCCTGTCCGAGTTTCCACTGCCAGCGTGCAAGGAGTTTGTCGTCAACTTCAAAACGCCATGTTCTGCCAGCTACCCATTCGCTTATCTCTCCACAGCTGCCGAGGGTTTTGTCAACGAATGTAGCCAAAACATCCACAACAGCCCGTTCGCTTCCAAATCTGACTTTGGCGCCACGGCGGATAAATTTCTGCCATAACGCACCGGCTCGACTGGCAGAAGGATTAACCTGGAGGCCGAAAGGAGCCTGAAAAGCAGCTCCATAGAGAATGTCCCGAAATTTTCTCGAAGAGTTCGATGGCGGGACCAGAATCTTCATCGCGTAGCTGCCGCCGATTTCCAGATTCGGGATATCGCCGTGGGGGGCGTCTATTTCCAGCACATTTACCCGATAAACCTGCCCGGCGAAGCCGCCTCCAACGAATTTTTCAATTTTCAGCCGAACATTTGCCTGCCTCGCCGGTGCGACACCAGTTACCTCATAGGTAAGCTCCGTCCCTGCCTCGTAATGGCCGATACGCATCGGACGCGTTGTTTCCTCGCGCGCAAACGCCTCTGAAAGTTTCTTTACTGTCTCTACAGAATACTGAAAAGCCATTTAAGCTCCGTCTTTTAAGATAGTTTTATTAATCTATCGGCCAAGAGGGGATGATACTATTGCCCAATAATTAATCCTTCCAGAAGAATCTCGCGTACTTTTTCATAATGTAGCGTTTGAACTTGCCTCTATCGTCCAGCTATGTTAAGTTTCCTCGATTTTAATAATTGGCTGTTTGGCGACCTTTATGGCGTTTTTCGATAGGATTTGCATATGCCGCGACGGGATGATCTTAAAACAATCATGATTGTCGGTTCGGGACCGATAGTTATCGGGCAGGGCTGTGAGTTCGACTATTCTGGCACTCAGGCGTGTAAGGCGTTGCGTGAGGAAGGCTACCGAATTGTCCTGATAAACTCCAATCCAGCCACCATCATGACCGATCCGGAATTTGCGGATCGAACTTATATCGAGCCGATTACCCTTGAATCCGTTGAGAAAATTATCGCTAAAGAACGGCCAGACGCTCTTTTACCTACACTTGGTGGACAGACCGGCCTGAATACCGCCGTTGCGGTGGCCGATGCCGGCATACTGGAAAAGTACGGCGTAGAGATGATTGGTGCGACTCGAGAAGTAATCCACCGCGCTGAAGACAGAACAGAATTTAAGAATATCTGCCTCTCTATAGGCCTGGACGTTCCAAAAAGTGGCGTCGCCCACAGTATGGATCAGGCACGGGAGATTATCAAAGACGTCGCTCTACCTTGCTGCATACGCCCGGCATACACACTTGGCGGCACGGGTGGCGGATTTGCCTTCAACGTGGAAGAATTTGAAGAAATTGCAGCCCGAGGCTTGGAATATTCGCCAATAAGCGAAATCCTTATCGAGGAATCCGTCCTCGGCTGGAAGGAATATGAACTCGAGGTAATGCGAGACAAGGCGGACAACGTCGTTATCGTCTGCTCAATCGAAAATTTTGACCCGATGGGTGTCCACACGGGTGATTCTGTCACTGTCGCGCCAGCCCAAACTCTGACAGATAAAGAATATCAGCTGATGCGGGATGCCTCGATTGCCATCATTCGTGCAATCGGCGTCGAAACTGGTGGCAGTAACATCCAGTTCGCAGTCGACCCCGACAACGGCAGGATGATAGTAGTGGAGATGAACCCTCGCGTCAGCCGATCCAGTGCATTGGCATCAAAAGCAACCGGCTTCCCGATTGCCAAAATCGCCGCTAAATTAGCTGTCGGTTATACCCTGGATGAGATTCCTAACGACATTACACGCGAAACCCCAGCCAGCTTCGAGCCGACAATTGATTACTGTGTAACCAAAATTCCTCGATGGACATTTGAAAAGTTTCCGGACGCCGACGAAACGCTTACAACTCAAATGAAGAGTGTTGGCGAGGCAATGAGTATCGGCAGGACTTTCAAAGAATCTCTCCAAAAAGGTATTCGGTCTATGGAAGTCAAGCGGTATGGTTTCGGCTTGGATTCAAACGACAAGTGGCTAAAGTCGGTTCGTGGCGAGGAAAAATCCAAAACGGACAGGTCCGGCGAAGACACAGAATATCCAATTGAAGAATCGAAACTCCTGCGAAAACTGTCCGTGCCATCTCAGGGACGTTTTTATTATATTCGCTACGCTTTCAAGATGGGCTGGTCTATTGAACGTGTTTTCGAGCTTACCAAAGTTGATCGTTGGTTCCTTACGCATCTAAAGCAGCTGGTAGATTTTGAGTGCGAACTTCAAAAATTCGAAAGCCTAAAAAAGGTGCCCATAGAGTTTCTGAGGCAGTCAAAGCAATGGGGATATAGCGATATTCAGTTGGCTACTATCTGGAATGCGACGCCCGAGAAAATTCGAGAATACCGAAAAGAAAATAATATCGAACCGGTTTACAAACTCGTCGATACATGCGCAGCCGAGTTTGAAGCATTTACACCGTATTACTATTCCTCGTATGAAACTCCTATCGTCAAATTTGAAGGAGACAAAACCGCCTTTGTTGACGACGAGGCAAGGGTAAGCGAGAAAAAGAAAGTAGTTATCCTTGGTGGAGGGCCGAACCGGATAGGTCAGGGAATCGAGTTTGATTACTGCTGCGTCCATGCCGCTTTCTCTGCAAAAGAACTTGGCTATGAAGCGGTAATGGTCAATTCCAACCCGGAAACAGTATCGACAGACTACGATACTTCGGACATGCTTTTCTTCGAGCCTCTAACGCTTGAAGACGTTCTCAATATTTGCGAGAAGCTAAATGGTAAACCGCTTGGCCAGCCCGATGGGCTGCTCCACGGCGTAATTGTTCATTTCGGCGGCCAGACTCCTTTGAATCTCGCACGAGGTCTGGAAGAGGCTGGCGTGCCCATTATCGGCACCAGCCCGGAATCAATCGACCTGGCTGAAGACCGGGAGCGATTTGCGGAAATTCTGGACGAACTTGAACTAAAATCTCCGCTCAGCGGCATCGCATATACTGTCGAAGAGGCTCGCAAGATTGCCTCAAAGATAGGTTATCCCGTACTTGTTCGGCCGAGTTATGTTCTCGGCGGGCGTGCGATGGAAATTGTCTCGGACGAGCAGCAGCTCGATGTCTATATGGAAAAAGCTGTAGACGCCTCAACTGTTGACCGCGACCATCCGATATTGGTCGACAAATTTCTGGCTGGCGCTACAGAGGTTGATGTGGACTGCATCTCCGATTTCGGGCCTAAGTTCGACGGCTCAACTGAGAAAAACCCACGAGCGGTTGTTTGCGGTGTGATGGAACATATTGAAGAGGCCGGCATTCATAGTGGCGATTCCGCCTGTGCATTGCCGCCTTATTCGCTCACGGAAGCAGTTGATGATGAAATTCGCCGACAGGCAAAGTTGCTGGCCCAAAGGCTTAAAGTTCGCGGCCTGATGAATATCCAGTTTGCAGTTAAGGACTCTCAGGTATATATCCTCGAAGTAAATCCGCGTGCGTCCCGGACCGTGCCATTTGTCGCCAAGGCGACAGGCGTCCCATGGGCCAACCTTGCTGCCAAGGTAATGACTGGTAAGAGCCTTGATGAATTGGCGTTAAAAGAAGCGCCTCGGCCGAGCCAGACTTCGGTCAAGGAAAGCGTATTTCCGTTCACGAAATTCCCCGGCGTTGATGTTATTCTAGGTCCGGAGATGCGAAGCACGGGCGAAGTAATGGGTGTGGATATGAGCTTTGGCCTGGCATTTGCGAAGAGCCAAATGGCAGCGGGGATGTCGCTGCCGACAAAAGGCAAGATTTTCTTATCTGTTTGTGACGCTGACAAGTCGCATGTCGTCTCGCTTGGCCAACGATTGGTTGCCATGGGTTTTGAGCTTGTTGCAACTTCTGGTACGTATGAAATATTGGATAAGGCTGGAGTTTGCGTTACACGTATCGCAAAGCTCGCCGAAGGCCAAAGGCCAAACGTTGTAGATTTGATTACAAATGCCGAGTTAGATTTGCTTATTAACACTCCGACGCGACGCGGCCCGACAACAGATGAGGGCAGGATTCGCGCAACCGCAACAATACATAATATTCCGCTTATCACAACGATGACGGCGGCTTTGGCGGCCGAGGAAGCTATTGCAGCACTTCGAGCAGGAACGGATAAAGATTCGCAAAACGGCGATTCTTGGACTGTCAGACCATTGCAGGAATACTTCCCACATACAGTGAGAAAATCCTAGGGATTCCAAATGTCTTCCCATGTTTGAGCTGCATATTTTTTAAAACTCACCCCAGGACGGGCCGTTCGTCTGCCTATAAATGACACATTGTTCATTGGGTCAATTTCCACCACCAGGGGCCAGAGGCTTTCGGTCCCGTTCGATGATGCGGAATATCGCATGTCATGAAACGTTACGATGTGGAAGCCGTTAAGTTTTTTGTATTCGGGTCTGACTCGGCTGCGGGCAAACCAATCGTAAGTTTTGAATCCCTTTGTTTTTTTCGCCCGGGATATCCATTGATTCTCTGGAACTTTCGCGACTACTTCCGGTTTGCCAATTGTGTGGGGATTTGATGAGAAGTGATGAACCCTGAATGCGTACCAACTATCTGGCGTTTCAGCCACCACCCGCCAGAGAAAGATCGTTCCTACTCTGGGATAAGCATCATAACGGATATCCGTCTCGCCTTTAAAGTACCCGGTGGAGACCTTGGCTATAGCCCATTGTTGCAAGACTTTCCCGGTTGCCAGGTAGCCTGTGCTTAAGACGATTCCCACCCAACCGATAATTAATGTTACCCGGACACGTCTGACGCGGTCTTTTGAAATGATTTTCCGAACCAGATAACAGGTTGAAAGCGTAATTATCAGGATAGGGGTATAAATGATGTCAATTATCGGTGCGGCATCAAGTGCGAAGCGAGCATTTGAAAAGGGCAGAAGCAGTTGTGTGCCATAACTTGTACACCAATCCAGAAGGGAGTGCGTCGAAGTCGCTACGAACGCGCAAAAATAAAGTAACCAAAAAGGCTTGGAGTGTCTGCCGTTTCTTCTGAACCACCACCAGAGCCCGGCTATGATTAAAGAAAAAAACGGAGCTAGAACCAACGAATGACTGGCCCCTCGATGAATGACAACCTGCGAAAACTCGTCTATTTCCGAACCGGTCAGGGCTAAAAATGGCGAGATGAATATGTCCAGATCGGGCAAGACGGCCGCTGCCGCAGCGACCCAGGTTGCATCCCGGCCGATTTTTTGCCTGAAACCAAGTTGGGCTGTAGCGGCCCCCAAAAGTCCCTGTGTTATTGTGTCCATGGTACCAACATTTTATGCCAACTATTGGGAAAATTAAAAGTAATGGCTATGATGTTTTACAAATTATGAAAAAAATACGCCTTGTAGCCATTGATCTCGACGGAACACTGCTTAACTCAGCCAAGCAGATAACCAAGACAACTTCAGCGATTATTGAAGCTGTGAGAAAGCGGGTGGGAGCTCACATCGTTCTGGCTACAGCCAGGCCGCCCAGAAGCGTCATGCCGTATTACAGCCTTTTGAAGCTTGATACACCTATGATCAATTACAACGGCGCACTGGTCTTCGACCCGACCAATGAAAAGATAATACTCCATAAACCTCTGCCATATGAATTGGCAAAGGGGATAATTTATCTGGCTAGGAAGAAATATCCTGATGTTTTGGTATCTGCGGAAATTCTCGATTGCTGGTTCACCGACCGGATTGACAAGCGGTTTCTTACGGAAACAGCCCGGCAATATAAGCCGGATGTGATTGCCCCTATAAAAAATTGGCTTAAGGGAGATGTTACTAAATTAATGTTCCTGGGCGATGAAAGCATTATGCTCAGGCTCGCCCATGCGATACTGATAAAATTTCCCTGTCGGGTATCAATAGTGCAAACTGAAGGGTTCCTGTTGCAGATAATGCGTATCAGTGCATCCAAGGCCAAGGCTCTTAAGACAATTGCGGAACGATTGGAAATTCCCCGCCAGCAGGTCATGGCCATCGGTGATAACGCCAACGATGTCGGAATGCTGAAATGGGCCGGTGTTGGCGTGGCAATGGACAACGCTGCCGTGGAAGCTAAAAAAGCTGCCGATTTTATTACTGACCATCACGATGCTGACGGGGCTGCCAAGGCAATTGAAAAGCTTATCCTGAAAGGTCTTTCCCGAAAGTAGTTCTCTTCATCTCATTGCAAAAAAGGCTTTTCAGGTGTAAATTGTCCAGAACTATGAGCATACGGATTATTAAAACCAATTCACCGTTAACTGAAGCCGCCGTACTGGCGGCGAGGGATAAGTTGCGCGCAGGAGGATTGACTGACGAAGCGGCGGGTAAATTGGACGTTGGGGAAATAGTAAAGGACATAATAGAGCAAGTCTCAAACCTTGGTGACCAGGCCCTTATCGAACTAACTGCCAAACTGGATAAGGCAGAATTGACGCCTGACGCAATCCGTGTGTCAAAAAAGCAGATCGACCAAGCCCGCAAAGATGCAGATCCGAAATTCCTTTCCCTTATCCGTAAGGCTGCCGATAACATCCGCGAATATCAGGAAAGCATTAAAATCCAGGCACCAGATATCCTCAAAAGAGGCAATCGTGAGCTTTCAGTTCGCTACGGTCCGATTGACCGCGTTGGGGTGTATGTGCCGGGTGGCAGGGCTATTTATCCTTCGACAGTTTTGATGACCGTAGTGCCTGCTCTGGTTGCGGGAGTAAAGGAAATTGTCCTGGTTTCACCGCCAACGTGCGAAGGGGATATAAATCCAATGGTTCTGGCCCTTGCTGGGGAACTTGGAATCGAAGAAGTCTATAGAGTTGGCGGGGCTCAGGCTATTGCAGCTTTGGCCTATGGGACTGAAACAATTGAGCCCGTCCAGAAGATCGTCGGCCCGGGCAATGCCTTTGTAGCCCAAGCCAAGCAGCAGATTATGGGTAAAGTCGGAATCGACAGCATCGCCGGGCCTAGTGAAGTTTTGATAATCGCAGATGAGGCAGCTAACCCGGATTGGCTCTGTGCTGACATGTTGGCTCAGGCAGAACACGCGCCGGGCTCGGCTATTCTTGTGACGACCTCGGAAAAACTTGCCCAACAAGTCGCAAATAGCCTTGATGAACAACTTAAAACGCTGGATAGGGCAGAAGCTGCAAGCGATGCCATAGACAATTACAGTGCGATTATCGTAGTGGATGATATTGACACGGCCTGCGATGTAGCTAATGACTTCGCTACGGAGCACCTTCAGATTGTTACAAAAGATGACGACGCTGTCCTTTCGAAGATACGCAATTCCGGGGCGATTTTCCTCGGCTCTTTTACGCCGGTATCTTTGGGAGACTACTATGCCGGACCTTCGCACGTGCTCCCGACAGGTGGAACAGCAAAATTCTTCGGGCCATTGAGCTGTAACGACTTTCTCAAGCCCTCTAGTGTTATTAAATATGACGAAGCATCTTTACTCGAAGATGCCGAGGATGTAATAGACTTCGCAACTCGCGAGGGCCTGACTGCCCACGCAAAAGCTGTCGAAATCAGAAAGAGTAGTAAAAAGCAATGAGTTTATTTCGTGAAAATATTGATGCGATGACCGGCTATGAGCCCGGTGAGCAACCGGACGTTGGACAGAAGGTTGTCAAGCTGAACACCAATGAAAATCCGTACCCGCCTTCGCCAGCAGCTATGGAAGTGCTGCGCAGTTTTGACGGAGAATGCCTGAGACGCTATTCAGACCCAATGGCGAGCGATTTCTGCAGAGCTGTTGGCGAGGCCTTAGGTGTGGCAAAAGACTGGGTACTTGCTGGTAACGGCAGTGACGATCTTCTAACCATGATCATGCGTGCGTGTGCTGGCCCTGAGCGTAGCGTTGTTGTTTTTCCAACGCCGACATATGTTCTTTACCGAACACTAGCCCAAATCCAAAATGCGAAAGTTGTAGAAATTCCATATGGCGAAAATTACGAATTTCCTGCCGATAAGATAATCGAAGCCAATGGAGCTGTCATTTTCATCGCCTCACCTAACAGCCCGTCGGGCACTGTTGTACCAATGGAAACGCTCGAGCATCTGGCGGAAAATTTAGATGGGTTACTGGTAATTGACGAGGCTTATGCGGATTTCGCAGATCAGAATGCAATTGAGCTTACCAGGAAGTATGAAAACGTAATTATACTGCGGACACTTTCTAAAGGTTATTCTCTGGCTGGTTTGCGGCTGGGTTTTGGAATAGCCCAACCGTGCGTGCTGGACGGTCTGGTTAAAGTAAAAGACAGCTATAACGTTGACGCCATCGCCTGCAGTGTTGGAACGGCTGCGGTTAAAGACCAGGCCTGTAAAAATGCTAACGCTGAAAAGGTAAAAGCCTCCCGCGAAGAGCTAAAAAGAGAGCTTGAGACACTTGGATTCAAGGTCTTACCTTCACAGGCCAATTTTCTTTTGGCCCGACCGGCAAAAGGTGACGCCGAAAGAATATACACCGGCCTCAAGGCCAAGGGCATACTGGTCCGATACTTTAAACAGCCTGCCTTAGAGGATAAGCTGCGGATTACGGTAGGTACGCAGCAGCAGAATGAAGCATTGGTTAAAGCATTGAAAGAGCTTGTCTGAAAATGAGAACTTCAACGATACAACGTGAAACAAAAGAAACGAAAATCGAGATGACGATTAATCTCGACGGAACAGGCAAGGTAAAGGCCAAGACCGGCGTAGGTTTTCTTGATCATATGCTGGATCATCTTGGCAAGCACAGCCTGACTGATATTACGGTCGCAGCTGAGGGCGACCTGCAGGTTGACGATCATCACACGACAGAAGATGTCGCAATCGTTCTCGGCCAGGCCCTTACAGAGGCATTGGGTGACAAAGCCGGAATAAATCGTTATGGCTCTGCGGCTGTCCCAATGGAAGAGACTGTCGCGAATGTAGCGGTGGACCTTTCCGGCAGGGCTGCAATCGTCTATAACGTCTGCTTCAGTGGTGACAAGATAGGCTCATTTGATACTCAGCTTATCGAGGAATTCATAAAGCGTTTTGCTTCCACTGCCGGTATGAACCTACACGTAACTGTTCCATACGGCTCAAACGATCACCACATCGCTGAAGCGATCTTCAAGGCCCTTGCACAGGCACTCAGGCAGGCTAAGCAGATAGACCCATCACGTAAAGGCGAAATACCCTCCACAAAGGGTAAGCTTTAAATTCTTTGGCCTGAGACAGGGCAGTGTATAGAATTACCTTGTCATGGCTAAATTAACCGTACTTGGCATCGGTAATATTCTTATGCGCGATGAGGGTATCGGTGCGCTATTGGCAGAAGCAGTTAAAATCGCCCATGACTGGCCTAAAGATGTCGAGTTCGTTGATGGCGGGGCGGGAGGGCTGAATCTCCTTAATATAATCGAGTCAGCTGACAGGTTAATTGTTTTTGACGCAGCCGAGATGCAACTGCATCCGGGGGGGTATCGGATAATCTCACCCCAGCAGTTGCCGGCGGAATTGCCTCAACACCGCGTCAGCATGCATGATGTCCCTTTTCTTGAGACACTCAATTTATGTGAAAATTTTGCGAAAAGACCGGAAGATGTAACAATAATGGCAATCCAGCCCGGGAATATTGAATTTGGACGCGAGCTAAGCCAGGAATTATCATCTTCTTTTGGCAAACTCGTTGAAGTCGCTATCGGGCTAATAAACAAGTCTTTGCAATAAAAAAAAGGCCAATGGATAAAGTTCCATGGGCCTTTTGCTCAAAGCTTATTGCCTAGACTCTGTTTCTTTTCTGGGCATGTTTCTTCAGCAGGAAGAAAAATCCTCCGCTTCCAACCAGAACAAGCATACCGGGTTCCGGGACCTCCGTTGCGCGGAAGGTAAAGCTGCTTAGGGCACCGATATTGACATCCCCTGTTGCCCATATGCTCCCAGCAAGCTGAACTTCTCTCCCCGTAGTAATCGTTCCGCCGTAAACTCTAACGACAGCATCAAGTTCAGAATCTCGTTCCAGTAAGAAGTCGCCGTCAAAGATATTAATCTCGAAATTTCCATCGCCGGTTTTCTGGAAACTTACGTTTCGTTTCGAGCTGAACGAGCCGACAATATCGAGGACTACATCACCTGCTGAAGTATCAATATTCACGACACTATCTTCATCAATATCTAACTTCTCGACAGTATATGTACCGGCGGAAAGGTTCAAGGTCACATTTTTAGCAAAGGATAATGATTTATACCGGCCTGAATCCAGAGTAGTCGTGGAATTTTCGTCGCCAGAAATATCCTGATTTCCAATATTTTCATGCTGGGGCGTATTTCCCATGGTCGCGAGATTCGAAAGATATTCCATGACCGTTGCTGAGGTAGTATTCTGGCCCAGATCGACAGAACTTCCACCGTAGACATCATTCAATTGAGAATTATTCCCAACCGAAATATCACCTTCAGCCATGATAGGACCATCAATAGAAACGCCGTTGCCAAGGTCGATAGAACCACCGGAATACAATGCAACCTCACTGATATCTACCGGGCTGCCAAGGGCTTGTGGCGAAGATAAAGCGAGCAGAGCTATCGCTGCAGCAGTTAAAATTGTCTTTTCTATTAATTGTTTTCTTGGCATTGTCCCATTCCTCCATTTTCTGACGCTACTATGGGCGTCCTCTTGCTCTAAGGCGGGACTAAGGAAATGTAAGATTCAATAAGTCTAAATGCCAAAATGCCGGGATCTTTTTGGAAAATTTTAAAAAATGAAAAATCTGGTGGAATTAAGTTTCATAAGTCCTTTTGAAACAAAATTTTTCCGATTATCAGCTGGCTATATTCCAGTGGGGTTGTAAAAAAAATTACTTTGAAGTATGTTACCGCAGTACTCTTTGCCGGAGTGGCGGAATTGGCAGACGCGCGGGATTCAAAATCCCGTTATGGCAACATAGTGTGGGTTCGAGTCCCACCTCCGGCAGTGCTTTTTTGGACGTGGGGGATTTTTTCTCCGCAATTTTGCATCTTCGAAGTACGTATCCTAAACTTTTCATGGAAATACCTGACTACGAGCAGGGGTATTGCGGCCAAAAGTAAACATGGTGCGGGCTCCCAATCCTGAGCAAAGGCTCGCACTTTAAAAGAACTTGCGGCAAATCGAGCCGCCAAATCCAAAAACAATCCTTTGGAAATTTTGTAATCTTTTCTTAGACGGTGCAAGACCATGATAAAACAAAACGTAATAGCGATTGTTAACGAAAAGGGCGGCACGGGAAAAACCACAACCGCAGTTAACCTTTCCGCGTCTCTGGGAAAACTCGGCAAGAAAGTCCTATTGGTTGATCTTGACGGACAGGCTGCTTCTTCACGTTGGTATGGTATCGAAGAGGACAATCGTCTGGCTGAGGCTTTATGCAACGGAAAAGGTTTAGAACCAATAAAAGATGTTGCCCCCAACGTATCACTCGCTCCGGCAAGCGGAAAGCTGGATTCTGTGGCTCACGAACTTAGGCCGACACAAGGCGGACAACTCCGTAAGCTTTTGGCCAATATGGAAGGGTATGACTATATTTTCATAGATTGCCCACCAAGTCTTGGCAATAAACTCATCGGTAATGCTCTTCTGGCAGCCAAGACAGTCCTGGTTCCTGTTGAAACTTCGATTTTGGCCTTGGACGGTCTGAAAATATTACTGACAACCCTCGAAGATGTACGCGATGGTTTTGATCATCAGATTGAACTTGGCGGAGTTCTGGCGTGTCGTTATGACGGCAGAACACGGCTAAGCCGCCTGGTATTAACTGAACTCAGGCGTGCTCTTCCCGGTAAGGTCATGGAAACGGTAATCCGGGAAAATGTCCGCATGCGTGAATGCCCAGCATCAGGCGAAAGCATTCAGGAATTTGCGCCCGACTCACACGCAGCGGAGGATTACATGTCCCTGGCTAAGGAAATTATGGAATCACCTGAAATTTGGCTGGCTCAAAGCATCGGAAAAGATATGACCGACGAGCAAAAATTATCTGTAAACAATTTACGCGATAATGCTGCGGCAAAAGTACGGGACGGAATTACAAAAACGTCACCAGTCCCACCTTCTGCTAATAATGAAGAACAAGACAATCTTTCTTCCAGCACAAATGAAACAATGGAGGTGGTAGCTCAAGTGGAATCTGAAGGTGAACCTGATCTTGGGGGCAACCACGACCACAGGCTTGCAGAACCCGATAACCCAGTCACAAAAGAATTGGAAGCATGGCTTGTAAAATTGAATGAAGCCGAAAAACGGCTTGAAGCTGAGGATGTAGCCGAGACTCATATTCATAAAGATAGTGAGTTTGAAGGGGGCATGGAAATTTTGACAGATAAGTCGGCGGCTTCCTTAGAACAAGACAATGATGAAGATTCCTCACAGCAGCAACCATCGATCCTTGAGTTGGTGAAGCTTGGGGGCAATTCGTCCCAGTCAACCCCACAGGAAACACAGGCGGGTGAAAACGTATCCGAATCGCCCATCCCTGCCGAGGAAGAGCCGGAAAAAGTTGAATCTCAAAAAACCGACCAATATCCAGCACTTAGGGCAATCCTTAAGGGAATAAATAAAGAATCAAAGATTGCCTGAATTTGGTGTTTGAACCTTTGAAATAAAAAACTGAACTATCATGAAAAACAAAGAAAATTTCAATATTTCAGGGCGGCTGGGCAGTCGAAACGATAGGCCAGGCCCTGTCACGCAAAAACATAAATCCAACTATGGTAAGGACAGGTTGGGAATTCTTTCAGACGAAGAACCAGGCGACAATGACTCAATAGTAATTCCAAATTCAAACACGTCGGAACTGCCTACCCAGGAGGGACGCAAAAGCGTAATTCCATTTGTCCATGAAGCATCGCAAAAAACTCAGTCACAAATAGTCCAAGGGCCGCAGAGAAATACTTCCAGATTTGGCGTTTTTATTGACTGGAAGTCCTTCATTGTCAATTTTGCTGAATCTCTTATGCAGGATCGGCAAAAGCTGATGTCTGCCTGCACCATTGCAGCCTTTGTGTTGATAGCCATGATATCTTTTATATGGATAGTGAGTGATGGTGCTACTTCGCCTCAAACATTATCAGCTGCGGATTTAATAGTTAATATCAACGAAAATGTAAAAGGTTCAGACGTGTCTGGCGAAACAGCAGTTGAATCATTGCAGGGAGACAATGATTTAGCCCAGCTGACCTTGCTGGCCGACAACCCGCGACCAGTTGAAAATAAAACAGACCCAGGGCCTCTCTCAGAAGAGGAAGACGTCCAATCCGAAATTGCAGCAGCGAATCTTCAGAACAAACCCGAACTTGAAGAGATTGAACTTGTTAAGCCCGATGAAAAAGAATACCTGCCGCAAAACAAGGTCCCGTTACCTCCAAAAAAACAACCCAAACAGCAAGCTCCAAAGCCTGAATATAAAGAAAGGCCCATTAAATACAGGCCCTGCCCAGCCGGCCTAAAACTTTCGGGAATTATCCGGCAGCCTGGTTATATAAAAGCCAATATTAACGGAAAATTTGTCGGTGTTGGTCAAAGAATAAAGGGGGCCAAGGTTATCGAAATTAAAGAGTTTTCTGTGGAAATGGAACTCGATGGTGAGCGTTTCCTGTTAGGTTTCGGCCCTAGCATAACCTCCTCTGGCAGTTCTAACCATAAAACAGATACTTCTCAGCAGCAGGAAGGCTCTGAACATGAAAAAGAAGGGCAGCCCGAGTAAGTCTTATTTACCCAGGCCGCCATTGAATTCCTAAATTCCCGAACTTAATCAGGATTGGTAATTATTCATCTTTGTCTCGGGGCGAATGTTTACCTTTTCTTTTTGGATGTAATTCTCCAAGCTCTTCCCGTTGTTCGTCAGTGAGAACTTCCTTTTTAATCCGATAATTAGCCCTGTGGATAATCATATGCATCTCTTCTAGGTTGTCGGATTCCTTGACTTCCTTCTTCGCTTCTGCACGAATTTCCTTGACCTTTTCCTTCTGCTGCTCTGTTAGATCCAGCTTTTTAAATAGGTCTTTGCCTTTACCTTTTCTATGGCGGGAACGAGCACGTTCAAACATTTTCTTAGCTCGTTCAAACTGCTCTTCATCAAGAACTTCTTCCAGCTCCTCAAGCTTCGATTCATGCAGCTCTTTGCGCCCTTCCATTAGCTTATGAAGCTTCTCCTTGGCCTCTTTAACGGCTTCCTCATCATCAGATTCCCGGGCTTCTCTCAACTTCTCATGCAATTTTTTTATCTTTTCCCCGTTTTTTTCACGCCATTTACTGACTTTTTCCCGGTGCTTCTCAAAAACCTCCCGAACTTCAACGGCTTGTTCATCTGAAAGACCAAGTTTCTCGATGAACTTCTCTACCCTTTGTCCGTGGCGCTGCTCTTCATGTTTGTGGTCTTTTTCCTTTGCTTCGAGGTTCCCCGTAACAAGGAGCAGTCCCAGCATTACTGCTATTGTTATGATTATGTGTCTTTTCATGGTTCCTGCCTCCCAGCGAGTTAATACAAATAAACTATTCAGCACCTGCTGCCTTCTCTATTGGGCTAAACGCGGATTGCTCAGATTTATTGCAGTTGAGAAAGAGAATTTAGCCTTGGATAACGCTACCAGAGGTAAAAGAGCTTGTTTCTAAGTAATGTGCTTATATAATTTACGACCCAAAAGCGAATTTTAGCCAAGGAAGCACTCGGGGCGTGGCGCAGCTTGGATAGCGCGCTTGACTGGGGGTCAAGAGGTCGCTGGTTCAAATCCAGTCGCCCCGATTAACGAAGGGTCGCCATTAGATTAGGCGGCCCTTTGCTAATTTGCTGTGTTTGTTGAACTAGCGGCGTGGACGCGAAGCGGACACAAGTTGCGTAGTTCACGCCGAAGGCGCCTGCGAGGCCAAAGGCCGAAGCAGAAATCCAGTCGCCCCGATTTTGGAGAGCCGTTGTCTGAAAATGGCAACGGCTCTTTTCTTCTGAAATGAAATGTTTTTTACTTGACGTTCGTTTGCCCCGGTGTGATATTAATCGCATCAAGTCTTATTTTTAGCCGTAAAATTGATTTCAACGGGTGTGGGTGCGCGAAGGCATGGCTTTGCTCATTAAATGAAAGGCTAAAAGATGAATACAAAAACTATCTGTTTATTGGCATGCGTTGTTCTGGTATTTGCGGGAGTCGCTAAAGCGGAAACCGAAGTAGAAAAGAACCCCGGAAGTTGGCTTGACCAATACTGGGCTTATGCAGACGATTCAAACGTATCCCAAACGCCGCCAACAGATTTGCAGGATGCTGAAAGCGATCAATACCCCCCTTCGAGCAGAGCTGCCCAAAGAAATACAATTGAAGGCGTAGGCGGGGGAATTTTTGTTCCATCAGCATATTTGGCAAATCCCGGACCCAAGGATCAAATTTTCGGCTTGCCTTCTGTTACCGGCACATTTTTCGGGGTGTTCGGCAGGAAGAACCTCTTCAGCCTCGCCGTCAGTGAAACACTGTTCGGTCGATTGGAATTCAGCTACGCCGTTAGCCGATTTGACACGGGCAATCTTAATTCCGTTGTACGCCGGACAATCGCCAATTCGTTGAAAGACCGTGGCATATGGATGCACAATTTCAATTTGCGTGGCCTGCTGATAGAAGAAGACAGCTTCGACCTGCCGGTTCCTGCAGTGACTGCTGGCATCCACTTTAAGTACAACCAGACAATCAAAGATATTAACAATCGTTTACTCATTCCCATGGATACTATAGGTTATGAGCGGGACAACGGTTTGGAATTAACGCTTACTGCGACAAAGCGTATTCATATCGACCCTCTACCGCCTGTAGAAGTTACCGTCGGCATGCGAAACAGCGATGCGGCACAATTAGGATATATGGGCTTCAGTAGCCATCGCAATACGACAATCGAACTGGGCGTTACCGCATATCCTACAGATTGGCTTGCAATCAGCTACGAATTCCGTCGGAAAGAAAATGCGTTTTCAGGCCCGCCGGTTGCCGGCCTTATCAGGGGCGAAGAGAACTGGAACGGTGTGAATGTCTCTATTATACCGTGTGAAAATCTCTCGGTTAATTTAGGTGTTACCTGGTTCGGCAATATCGCTAATCAGGCCAATGCTGTTGGGCCGACTTTCTCGGTAAATTACAAGTTTTAGAAATTACTGAAAAACAGACGGACGAAACCTGATAGAAAATATACGCTAAAACCCGGCCCCAAATAGCGGGGCCGGGTTAATATTTCAAAAGGCATTAGAATAAAGAAGAAAGCCTTGCATCCCGGAAAGAGATGCAAGGCTTCTTGTATTTCATCAAACCTGTCTTTGAAAAATTAGATTTTCTTCTTTCTGCGAAGTAACGTCAATCCGCCCAGTGCCATCAAGGACAGACTCACTGGTTCTGGAGTTATTATTGTTATGCCGTTAATTATTTCGAGGTGCTCACGTCTTAGAGGTGCTGAGTAATCGATAAGGGGGATTTGGCTAAACACAGGCGAGAGTTCTTTGGAAAGATCCTCTGGTGTTTGAGATGCCAAAAGGTCAACTACATCCATGCCGTTTCCAATAACCTCACCAAAAACAGTGAATCCACCATTCTGGTAGTCCAGCCCATTTGGATCATAACCGAGATCCGGATCATAAAATGGGGCATTTGGATCGTTGCCGGTATTGTCGCCCAGGTTGAAGAACCACTGGCTAGTTGCACTGTTCGGATCGCCTCCAACTTTTGCCATTGCTATTGTGCCGCGAGTATTCGAAACATTAAATTCATTCTGAATAGGACCATCAGTCGGGATTTGACCAATGTACTCACCGCCAGAGCCATTAGGATAGAGAGCAAATCCGCCACCCTGGAGCACGAAGGAATCAACAAGGCGATGGAAGAATGAATTATTATAATCGCCATCATTAACGTAATTGGTAAAGTTCTGAACCGTAATGGGTGCGACGTCCTCATAAAGCAGTACGTCAAAAGTGCCCAGCACGGTATCGAAGCGAGCTATGTTAGCAGCCTGAGCTTGGAAAGATACTAAAGCCACAATAAGGCAGGCAAATAACAGAGATACATTAACTCTACGACGAACATCAAAATGAGCCATGGTCAACTCCTCCAAATTTTCAAATAATCATGGATAGAGAGCAACTATCCTAATTTTGACAAAAAGAGGTGGGCACACATACAACAGGAAGGTGAGCAACACCTCCTCCTTTAAAAAACCAGAATCATAACCTCGAGCAAAGGCTACTGGCTTGGCAAATATTATAAGGGGATATCCTAATTCTGTCTAGGGTGAAAATTTAAACAGCTCTTATATGACGCCTATAACCATCTTTTTCAAAAGTAGTTGCATTTCAAGCTCAACTGTTGGTTTTTAAGCTTTCACTTGATGAATTTCTTTGCAAAAACTTTTCGAGATTGTATTATCGCTCTTTTAGTATTCTGCGCCCGTAGCTCAACTGGACAGAGCATCGGTCTTCGGAACCGAGGGTTAGGGGTTCGAATCCTCTCGGGCGTATTCTAGTAAGAGCCCATTTGCAGGCACCTTGCAATTTGTCTGGATGGCTCTCTCAACCCTGAAATTGCAGGGACAGTCAGAAAAACACGAGATTCGGCAGCAAACATTCCTAAGTCTTATAGTAAGGTTCACTGATGCTCTCTAAAACGCCTACCAATTCATGTTCTTCTTCGGAGTTTGCGCAGTGATGGGCAATATCCGAGATCGATATAAAACCTTTAAGCTTATTATCGACATCAACAACTGGCAGCCGGTGAATACGGTGATCTCGCATTATTGCTTCGGCTTCCCTAAGGCTTGTCTCCGGAAGGATTGAGTAGACTGGCTCGCTCATTATCTGTCGTACTGGTGTATTCAAGCTCTTCCCCCAGGCAATAACTTTGCAGCATAGGTCGCGGTCCGTAACAATTCCTTCAAGCCTTCCATCTGAATCCAGGATTGGAATTGCACCAACCTGGTGTTGTTCCATCATCTGCGCAACGGACTGAGCATCTGCTGTCTCAACGCAAGCCCAGATCTCGTGACATTGCATGACATCCTGAGCGTTCATGATATAGCCCTTTCCTCGAAAACCCATGATGGACAGTTCCGCACATTGCGAAACTTTGTCCTTTATTATAGGAGGGGACAGTTGCGAACATGACCTATCAGAGGAAATTTTAAAATTTCGCCGACCTTCGCCTTTAGGTTTCGTATCTCAAGAACTCATATCATTTTAGTTTTTAAAAGCTTACGAATTTTAGGGAGCATTTTTTTAATTTCCATTACAACCCCCACTCATTTTTTGCTAAGATAATCCTCTGTCCAATAGCGATTTTCATTTCATGGACGATCTGGGGATTCAAGGATGATGGCTCCTATCTTTTTGGATAAGATTTACAGTAGCTGTGTTGTCTGATCCAAGATTTGAATAATTTGGTCCGTTGTGCAAAAGCCCGATTTCACTTCTAACTCATACTGAGGGCAGTTGCATGGAAGCCGAAAGAAATCATCGAGGGGAGTATGTTACTATGGGGTTGGAACCTCCTGCCGCTGAAGACATTAAAACCAAGAATGACAGCATTGCTTCGAATATCGAGAAATTTTTCGAAAGTACTCCTATTAATAACACTTCTGAGCACAATGATACGCGTGATGATGTAATATGGCAGGTTAAAATCGTTGCGTCCATAGCAGAGTTGTCCAAAGCGCTTATATCTCTTAAATCCATTGACGATATTTCGTCAATAGTCCTTGCCCATGCCAGGAAACTTACAGGTAGCGAATTCGGTTACGTTGGTTATATCCACCCTGATACGGGGCATCTTGTCTGTCCAACGTTGACAAAAGACGTTTGGGACAAATGCAAAGTCCAAAACAAGAGCATAGTGTTTAGTGAATTCCACGGTCTTTTTGGTTGGGTATTGAAAAACAAAAAGCCAATCCTGACAAATACTCCACAGGATGATAGCAGATCGCACGGAATCCCATCCGGGCATGTTCCTATCAACAAATTTCTATCCGTTCCAGCCATGCTTGGAGATGAATTGCTCGGACAGATAGCTCTCGCAAACCCGACTGAAGATTATTCTGAAAAAGATTTGGTGGTGGTTACCAGGCTGGCGTCTCTCTATGCGATAGCTATTCAACGGGAAAGGGCAGAAGAGAAAATATCCAGACTTGCGAAATTCCCAAGCGAAAACCCCAATCCTGTTCTCCGGATTAACAGAGATGGACTGATTATTTATTGCAACAAATCAAGTAAACCCTTGCTGGAAAAATGGCGTTGTCAAGAAGGGCAAACTTTATCTGCCCCCGAGAATAAAACAGTTTTGGAAGCGATCGATTCAGGATCAATTCAACAGTCTGAACTAAAATGCGGCGATAATGTATATTCTCTCTCTTTTGCGCCTGTTGCAGGTTCTGATTATGTGAACGTTTATGCATTGGACATAACAGAAGGGAAAAAAGCAGAAGAGGCCCTGCGAAGCCAGAGAGACTGGGTTGTTAATATCCTGAATACCTTTGAAGATGGAATTCATATTGTAAAAAGTGATTATGAAATTGAATACGCAAACCCATCCCTGGAAAGTTTATTTGGCGAGTGGAAAGGCAAGAAATGTTACGAGTATCTTCA
Source organism: uncultured Planctomycetaceae bacterium (assembly GCA_964401835.1). Taxonomy (GTDB): domain Bacteria; phylum Planctomycetota; class Phycisphaerae; order SM23-33; family SM23-33; genus CAYNZP01. Next base: position 17,292 of record CAYNZP010000002.1, on the reverse strand, counting down.
TAAAACAGACAAGCCCTGCGAAAATTGTAAAGGTGTAGACGGACCATCAGACGGAGAAAAACGCTGGGAATGGTCTTGCACCGAGAAGAATAAAATCTTCGATGTTTTAGAAACTCCCATAGTTAATTCTGGCTCTTCACAATCAAAGTTACTTGTATTTCGTGACATTACAGAACTCAGAAAGCAAACATTGGAACGTGAGCGTCTCCTGAAAAGGCTTGAACGTTATTCTGAACTCTTGCGAAGATCACGCGATAGACTTGAAATTCAGGTACGAAGGCGAACAGCTGATTTGTCTGAAGCGATTGAAGAACTGGAGGGAGAAGCTCGAGAAAGGCTTTTTATTGAAAAAGCCCTACGGCAGAGCGAAGAGCAATATCGTAATCTTGCAGAAAACACAAATGACATTCTCTATCTGACTGACCGTAACGGCCTTGTTACTTATATTGCGCCACAGGTAAGCCTTTATGGTTTTAAGCCCGATGAAATTGTATCACAGAGCTTCCTGGATTTTGTAATTGAGGAAGAAAAACAAAAAGTCGCCTTGAATTTTAAAAGGAGAATCTCAACAGGCGACGAATTCCCTGAAGAATTTCGAATTAAAGGAAAAGATGGAAGGATGTATTGGTTTGAGGATCACGGAAAGGTCCAACGTGACGATGAAGGGAACCCCCTGGGTGTTGCCGGTGTTTTGCGAGATATAACCCTCCGCAAAAGAGCCCAAAATGCTGTACGGAAAAGCCAACAAAAATATCGTGAGCTTGTTCAGAGCGCTAACAGCATTATTATGCGCCGGGACATAAATGGAAAAATCACTTTCTTCAATGAATTTGCTCAAAGGTTTTTCGGTTATCCGGAAATCGACATCCTTGGAAAAAACGTCGTCGGAACAATAGTTCCGCCATCGGATTCTTCAGGCCGCGACCTTGAGACGATGATAAAGGACATAAGTGATAACCCCGAAAGCTATGCTGTTAATGAAAATGAAAATATGCTTCGGGATGGCAAAAGAGTCTGGATTGCATGGACAAATAAATTAATTAGAAACGAAGATGGCAATCCTATTGAGATTCTCTCGGTTGGAAATGATATTACTCAAAGAAAGGTGCTTGAAAGGGAGATTCTCGAGGTAACAGAACGAGAACAACGGCGTATAGGCAGGGATTTGCATGATTCATTGGGGCAAAATCTTACCGGCCTTGCTTTTCTTATAGAAGGTTTTTCAAGAAAGTTGAAAAAGGAATTTCCAGGTGATGTTCGGGCTGCAAATCAGATGGTCGCTCTCATAAACGAAGCGGTATCACAGGTTCGGTACCTGGCCAGGGGGCTGGACCCCATAGGTTTGGATAAAGGCGGGTTAATGGCAGGTCTGCGTGAAATGTCATGTAATGTTGAAAGTGTCTTTGGTGTTCCATGTAAATTTGAGTACAAAAAACCAGTAATCATCAATAATGAATTAATAAGCGCCCAGATGTATCACATTGCCCAGGAGGCCATTAATAACGCCACTAAGCATTCAAAAGCAAAGCACATACGTATCATGTTAAAAGAGAGAAGGGGCGGAATCACGCTTTCAATTGCGGATGATGGAATTGGAATATCTGAAAAGAAACAGGGTACGAGGGGAATGGGATTACATATAATGCGTTATAGGGCGGAGAATATAGGCGGAAAACTAACTTTCAGTCACGGCAGAGGTGGGGGGACAGTTGTCAAGTGTACCGTGCCTTGGACAAGTATTAATTGAAAGGACAGATAGTCTCATGATTACACAAAATAAGGCTCCGGAAAAAGTCGGTGTAACCAAGGTTCTTCTTGTAGATGACCATCCCATAGTCCGACAGGGAATTAAGATGGTTTTAGAGCAGGAGCCTGATTTTAGTATTTGTGGAGAAGCGTCCAGTGCTTCTGAAGCATTGCAAGTCCTCATGGGAGCAAAGCCAGATGTTGCAATTGTGGATTTGACGCTAAAGGAGAGCAGTGGCCTGGAATTAATCAAAGATATAAAGATCCGACAGCCAAAATTGCTTGTACTTGTACTGTCGATCAGGGATGAATCTTTTTATGCCGAAAGAGCCCTCCGAGCCGGTGCTCGGGGCTATATTACCAAGGAAGAAGGAACAGAAAAAGTTGTCGAGGGGCTACGCAAAATACTTTCGGGAGAACTCTATTTAAGCGAGCGGATATCATCAAAGATGATCCGAAAACTCGTGGATAGTAAAACTAGTGAAAATGAATCTTTGATCCATAACTTGACAGACAGGGAACTGGAAATACTTGAGCTTATTGGGGCCGGCTTGACAACCAGGGAAGTTTCCGAAAGGCTTCACATAAGTATTAAGACGGTTAATTCACATAGGGAGCACATCAAGGACAAATTGAAACTCGATAACTCCACAGAGCTGCTTAAACACGCCATCCAATGGGTCCAATACCAAGGGTGGTGATATAGCCGTTTAGCAAATTTATCAGCTTATATTTATAAACAAATCAAATTTGGGGGCCATAACAGTATTCAAGGAGAATTCTTATAGGATTTTACCCCTCACTTTATAGGGTAATTGCCTATGAGGAAAACGGTTGCTTACCCGATTGAACTCAAAACCTTTTTTAAGACAATAGAGTGAAATTTAAAGGCCTCTGCGTAAGGGCAGAAATACTTTTGAAAGTTTAGGGGAAGGAGAAAAGCTTATGCAACTGTCAATCAAGATCGCAGATCAGGTTAATTATTCATATCGCGCATGGTGTCCTGGCCTTCCGGGCTGTGTGGTTTATGGACGCTCAAAAGCTGAAGCCAAGAAAAAAATCATGGCTGCTATTAATGGGTATCTAGCCACCGTGGAAGTGGCCCTCCCAAGAGAACTGGGCAGAAAACTTCAAAAAGAATTGACCTGCCCAGCGGCTTGAACATCTCTAGAAGGGGGCAGTGCCAGTACAGCAATTAATTGAAAATTAAGTGAGCTTAAAATTGTTGAATGTTACGAATTATTTTTTTCTTGGCTTATTTGTTAAAGTCATCTCAGGGACACGAACTTATTTTTTTTAGAGTCGCAGAAGCGATTCTGGGGGTATATGCCGTGACAATATTTGCAATGAAAGACAAGGGTGAAGGCTCTGTGAAAGATCCTCACAAGCATTATGTTAAAGATGGGATTCATAATAAATGGATAAACACGCATAAAGAATTGTCCCGCACAAGAGATGGTACTTCAGAACCAAAGTCCCAGTGCCCCTTATTCAAAGGGGATAACTGCTTAGCGTTCTTTCGTTATGTTTTAAAGATTTCTCCAAGTTTGGAAAAAAGAAGCAAAGAATTTTACTGCTTTGACAAATACAAACACTGTGCCAGATATAAAACCGCAAAGGAATTCGGTCCGGATTCTGTTTCAAAATACCTGGCTCCATGGAACAAGGATTATGCTTCTTAGAAAAGGAACAGTTGAAAGGTTTGAAAATGAAAAGTGACCCAGAGATATCTGCCAAATTAATTAAAACTCATTCTGGCACAAATAGAAAAACTCTTGGAATTAATAATCCCTTAGGTGAATTTGACAAGTTGGAATATGTACACCATGACTCCTTTTCGCAGCCCGATGCCGAAAAAGAGTATTGGGGTGCTAGAAGAAGGGATGTTGCAGTACCTTGTTATAATTTATTACCTGAGATCCCGAATGAACTTCGTGACAATAACACTTCACAAACCTTCTTAAGTCCGAAAGATGAAGTAACTCTATTCCTTCGATATAACTTCGCTAAATACCGGTTGAAAACAATTCTGGAAAAAAGTGGTAGTGGTTCAAAGGTTCCGAAGGTGGCAGATAAATGGCATGAAAGAGCCCAGGAGGTCAGGGGGCAAATTGTCCATGCTAATTTACCGCTTGTCCCCGCGATGGCCAAACGAGCAAATGTTACATGTGTTGAATTTGGCGAATTAATTTCCGAAGGGTATATGGCCGTCTTGCGGAGTGTCGAAAAATTCGATGTGTCAAGGGGCTTTAAATTCTCCACCTATGCCTGCTGGTCTATCCTCAAATGTTTCTATCGCCTCGCAGCCAAGACTCAGCGTTTCAGACAACATTTCCCAGTAGAGTTCAATCCTGAAATGGAACGTAGTGATTTCGTAGAGCGAAGACATCAGCTACAACGGTCAAATGCAATTGAAACCGTTCGTGAGGTGCTGTTCCAGAACCAAGCCGCATTGAGTGAAATAGAACGTAAAATAATTTTCAAAAGATTCCCTATTATGTCCGAAGAAAAACCCAAAACCCTTGCAGAAGTCGGGAAAGTCGTTGGGTTGACGAATGAACGCGTTCGGCAAATAGAAAAAAAGACCTTAAGCAAGATACGCTCAGCTTTTGAACGGGATTCCGCAGCTTAGAAAATATATGAAAATTCCTCGGGAAGGAGAGAAAAATGAGTGACACTACGGCTGTCAAAAAAGACTTGTTTGTCGGAGTTAATGAGCCCGCAGACCCCAGCAATCTTACAGACCTGGAAAAAAAGCATCTTCCCATCATAGATGCTCCTGATAGCTTCAAGCCGGGCGAATGTTTTAATGTAGAAATAGAGGTCGGCAAGCTCCTGGCTCATCCAAATGAACACGGACATTTTATTCAGTTCATAGATCTTTACGCAGACCAAACCTTTCTTGCGAGGGCTGATTTGACAGCCATCACAAGCTGCCCCAAGGTCAGGTTCTGTATTTCGATTCAACAACCAATCAATGAACTGAGAGCCTACGATAATTGCAACCTTCACGGAACGTGGGTCAGTAGAAAAAAAATATGCACCCAGGAGTGAATATTCATTGCCGGTAATAAAAGCACAGATGGAGCGAAGAGGAGCTTATTATGATTGCAAAAGTATGTAACGACTGCACTGGATGTGGGTTATGTGAAAACATTTGCCCGGAAGTGTTTGAATTGGGCGACAATGGCATGGCGAAAGTAAAATTAAATATTGTGCCAAGGGAGAATCTGTATGCTTGCGCGGAAGCGGAAGAAACATGTCCGCCAAACGCTATTCATATAGAAGCGTAATTGATCCGGATTCAACCGGGTGGCATCTGTCTATCTGAGAGATTTCGATAAACTTCATAATCTCGAAGGAAAAGCCTTAAAAATTCACCATCACTAACATCAGCCAATATTGCCCACCGTGGACTATTAATCAGTCGTGTCATCTGGCTGGAATATTTATTGAGCGCTTTTACTTTAAGTTCAAGAGCATCACCAACAAAAACATCCGTATGAAAATCCTTTAAAAACCGAACCGAGGCAACAATGGCTTTTTTAAAATGAGAAGGAAAATTACGTCGGCCATTTAATCGTTTTGGAACCCAGGGCCAATTATTCAGGAACCAAATTGGATATTCAAAAACAGCTGCAGGGCAATTAATTTGATAAAGCGCTTGTCTGAGTATTTCATTAGCAGCCATATGATCATCATTACCCTCATGGGCATATGGCATAAAAACCTCGTGAGGGGAATAAGTTTTCAATATTTCGCAAGTTTTTTGAACAGCGTCAGGGACATTTTTCCTCAACTCTCGTTCCGGATAATCAAGGAAAATGACATCCTCTTCCCTAAGCCCCAGGGTTTTAGCTGCTTCCAAGGCCTCATTTTTTCTTACTGCTTTGAGCTTTTCCTGCGAGATTAACCGCCAATGTGATTTTCGGCCATCAGTCAGAAATACAATTTTTACATTCGTGCCTGATTTGATCTTTTTAATTATTGTCCCCCCACAGGCCAGAACTTCATCATCCTGGTGGGGGGCAAATACAATGGCTGATCGGTTCAAGAAGTCGCCATCTAAGTGCCTTGAGAAACGATGAAAAGTCCCCTCAAGGAAACGCCTTGAGTTTAACCTGATTGTATTTTCAAGTTTTACCATTTAGTAAACTTTCATAGAGATTGAAAATCTCTCTCGAAATCTTTTCCCATGAAAATTCCTCGACCAGACGTTTTCTGGCTGCTTTTCCCAATTGCCTGCGATAATCATCTTCTTCAAAAAGCATGCTTATGGCCTCTGCAAGTCCAGCGGGGTCATTTTTCTCGACCAGGAGACCTGTTTGGGCATTTAAAACACTTTCCGGGGTTCCGCCAGCCTTGGTTGCAACTACAGGTAGGCCCATGGACATCGCTTCCAAAATAGTCAAACTGAAAGCTTCATTGCAAACAGACGGCAAAACGAAAACATCTGCCTGACTAAAACGTTTAAAAAGTGATGATTGGTCTGTAGGGCCAACAAAAAAAATAGATTTTTTTAATTGTCCGTCAGCCTCTTGGCCCAAAAAGTCCATATAGCTGCCCCGATAAAAGCGCTCGAGCTCTTTGACTTGAGGATCTTCACTCAGATTTACAAGAAAATTAAGTGGAACTGAATTCTGCGGGCCTACAATTTCCAGTTTTGCTTCTGGATGCCTTTTGACGACTTCCTTAAATGCTTGAATAAGAACATGCACACCTTTTTCCGGAGATACCCTTCCCGCAAATATTGCTTTTTTACCATTACGGCTTCCGACAACGTCCGCCTTTCCGTTTTCTCTCAAAGTAGCGCCGTTATAAATTGTCCTACACTTGACAGCATGTTGAGGAAATTTGTCACAAATACTGGAAGTTATAAACTTAGAACAGCCGATTACAGCATCTATTTTTTCCAGGCGAGAAGAAACCATGTCGGTATCTAATTGTGTCAGCCATTCGCAGTGTATATGAAGGACTATTTTTATTTTGGGATTAATCAAACGAATAGTGGGAATGAATTGAGTGCAGCTGTGTATATGTACGATATCAATTTTATTGGCCCGTAATGCCAACGCAACCTTTGCTGCATACCCGAGAAAATAGCCTGTAGAGGTAAATAATGGTTTTCTGGTATCTGGGAAAGTCCGTATTTTTCGCATGATCCTGTGAAGGAAATTATCCAGTTTTGGGGAGAATCTTTTGTATCTGACGTTGTGACAAAACTCTGTTGATTTCTGGTCCCTGAATCGCAGTCCAAAGACATATACTTCACAACATTCAGATAATGAATTTGCGATGGAGCAAATCCATACCGGGATCGCACTTTGGCAGCTATGAGGGACGATGCTATCCCAAGGCTGGCTTATAAATGCGACACGAGGTTTGACGTTAGCCCCGGCTTGCTTGTAATTCTTATTCAACATTTTCTTTGTGCCGAACTGATCTGGCAGCAAATCAAACCATCTCATCTATGCTAAAAGAAGATTTGCCCGGATATTATTCTTGCCTAGAATTTCGCTTATTTCCTTCATGTAGACAGGGTTCATGACCACGATATCATGCGGCTGATATTCGCATAAAAATTCGGAAGCTACGATTTTTTGCCCCGTAACAGGCAGATATTTACCTTGCTTGCGGAGGTTCACATCGACAATAAATGAAATAAGCTTATCCGAATCCTCCAATGTGTTCAGAAGTGTAATTCCCTTGGAACCAGCCCCCCAAAATACAACCTTCTTCTTTGCTTTTACCAGTTTAGACAGTTGGCTTTGCCAATACGCTACTCTGCTATAGAAACTGGATTCAAAATTTTTCACATAACTGATAATTCTTCCATCCGGAGCGACATTCGTGTTTAAATCAATCCGCTTAGACGTAGGCCTTGCGAGGATAGCAAGGAATTGCTCCCCAAATGCACTCCAGGTTGACAAGGGCTCAAAGCCTGATTTCAAAAAGAGATTTTCCAGGCTTTGTCTTAGAAAATAGCTCTTGTGCTCATAAAGGATATCCCAGATTGAACTCCCCTGAAGGATTTGAAGGGTATTTGGTACTTCGAAATAAAGCCGAACATATTTTCGCTGGCCAAGTGCATCTCTAACCTGTTGTAAAAACACCACTGGGTCATCTACATGCTCCAGGACGTGTCGGCAACAGATTAAATTTACGTCCTCATTGGCATATTTCGGCCCGTAAAAGTCTTTGCGGAATTTCACCGTACCAAATGCAGTTTCGTTAGAGCTACCAAGATCCATTGATGGATCAAAACCTATCCCTTTATTTTGGCCCTGCCGGCAGATTTCCTTAAGGAAATAACCATCACCACAACCAATCTCGATAATCCTCTTATCATTTAAATTTAGCTGGTCTACCAATTTTTCGGCTAATTGCTTTGCGTATTGCCTGAATTGAGGAGAAAAATGCTGAGAGTTTTCATACCCAGGAATGTATTGCATTAATCCAGGATCAAAAGAAGCATTGTAGATGTATCCGCAATCATTACAGAAATTAAGCCGAATATCTGCCCGTTTAGCGGCAATCGCATCATCTTTGCTATCGAAAACAACATTGCAGAATAGCGGAACATTTTCTAAGTGGAAAAACTCCGTTTCATTTTTTCCATGACAAAGGGGACAATGCCGTATCTTAGGCAATTGCGGCTGCAGGGATATTGAACGAGATAAAGCAACACCCTCGTCAATTTGTTTTATTTTCATATTTGCCCCCGAAAATGTCGTCAAAATAATTAGATTGAAAGCAGTTCCGGTTCAAGTCGCATTTTTTCAAGATTTCGTTTGATTTCCGCTTTATAAATGGGGTTCATTACAATTACGTAATCCGGCTTATAGGCAATCAATTCATCTGGCGCTATTATTTGCTGAGCCGTACCTGGCATGAATTTGCCTTGTCGGTAAGGATTGATATCAACGACATATTCGATTTCCCTGTCGAGTTTGAGGGTTGAAAGGAAGGCTACACCTTTTGAGCCCGAACCCCAAATCACGCCACGCTTATTCTCTTTATGAGCAGACTGAATAAACTTGCGCCAATATCCCATTGTTTTACTTACCTTCGATGGGAAGCTTTGTATGAGCTGCTTGAGCTGACCCAAATCATCTTCCAGATTTAATTTCGAGCTATTGGAGTTATCTGAAGGATGAGCGGTTAGCAAGATGTACTGATTGCCATACTCGAGATACAATTTATCTATTTCAAACCCACATTGCCGAAACAGCCTTGCAAGCGAACCCGGAGTGAAATATGAGCAATGTTCGTAATAGATATCCCAGAATGCTCCTTCTTGCAAAACCCTGAGCGTATCGGGCAGTTCAAATAAGACAAGAACATCCTTTCTGTTTCCGATTGCCTCTCGAACGGTGGTCAAAAATTCTTTTGTTTCGGATATATGTTCCAGCGTGTGTCGACAGCACACTACGTCAGCTTCTAAGTTACTGTATTTGCTGGAGTAATAATCACTGATTATCCTAACCCTATCTGAATACTCTTTGGGTATACGCTTTGGGATACAGGCAGGATCAATGCCTATCCCATTATTGTTACCTAAATCGCACATCAGGCAGAGAAACTCCCCCTTGCCGCAACCGATCTCCAAAATCGTCTTGTTGTGAATGTCATACCCTTCTATCAGTTGCTTGACCAAGGCTACGAGAAAACCATTGAAGCGTTCACTGAACCCCTGCGTTTCTTCGTATTGAAAATTGTAATTTTTGAAAGCAGGATCATAGAGAGTGTTTGCGATAAAGCCGCAAGTGGGGCACAGGCCTAATTCAAGATTCGCTACGGGATAGTTAACAGCATCTTGACGGGTTTCCATAAGTAAGCATGAATGAGCTGGAATATCGTCCACTCGATAGAATGTCTCCATGTTCCCATTCAGGCAATTTGGACATTTAAACTTGCTCTTCTTTGCCACGAATTTTTTTGTTGGTTTAAGAAGACTCTCAATAACAGGACCCATGGCTTTTTCCTTTTCACTTAATCGAAAAAAGTTTAAACGACAGATGGTTTCGGAATAGGAATAATGAATCGTCCACCACGTTTACGATAGGGAGAGCATTGCTTGAGTATCTCGTTTTTAAAATTCCACGGCAAAAGCAGGACATAATCCGGCATGTCCTTTAATATTCGATCTGGTTCATGGATCGGAATATGAACACCTGGCATGTACATTCCCTGCTTGTGGATATTTCTGTCCACTACAAAATCGACAGTATCGGTATTGACACCAGTATAGTTGAGCAAAATAGCGCCTTTAGCTGCCGCACCATAAGCGGCGATGGTGTGACCTCTTTGCTTTATTCTATTAAGCATATCTTTAAGGCGATGCCGGACAACTCGGGCTCTTCGAGCAAAGGTTTGATAATACTCAAACTGGTCCATCCCGATTCGCTTTTCTTCGCTCAATAGCTGCGTGACAGATTTATCTGGATTTTCCTCAAGCTCAAGATACAGCCGCATTGAACCACCATGAATATTTAGCAATTCCACCTTGTTCAGATACAGCCCGTGTCTGCGGGAGAGTTTATCTACGGCTGTCACAGAAAAGTAACAGAGGTGTTCATGGTAAATTGTGTCGAATTCACAATTGTCAATCAGTTTGCGAAGATACGGAACCTCTATAACCGCAACGCCATCGTCTTTAAGCAAGGTTCCAATGGCAGCAACAAAACCGTTCGTGTCCTCAACATGCGCAAAAACATTGTTTGCGATTATCACGTCTGCCTTTTTGCCTTCATGGCGAAGCCGGCGGGCAAGATTAACACCAAAAAAGTCTACCAAGGTAGGAACGCCAATCTTCTGCGCAGCTTCTGCCGGGCCTGGAGCTGGGTCAATACCTAAAACCGTGATTCCACTTTCGACAAAATTTTTCAGAAGATAGCCGTCATTACTTGCTACTTCGACAACAAAGCTATCCTCCGTCAATTGGCGAGTTTCAATAAGATTCAGAGCATTTTTACGGGAATGCTTAAGAAGCGCCTCAGAAAAGGAAGAATAATAAGGATAGTCATTTCCAAAGAGGACTTCAGGCGGAACTGTCTCGATTATTTGAACTAGGCTGCATTCCGGGCAAAATACAAACTCAAGGGGATATTTCCGTTCCCTTCCATTAATTATTTCTACCTGACCTAACAAACCATCTGCCAGTGGCATTTTCCCTAAATCGAGAATTCCCAACAGCCCCTTATTCCCACAAGATCGGCATGACGCCGCCATGCAACGAGTGGTAAATTCCTTGCTGAAAGCGATCATTTTTTGCTCCTTTTCTCCTTAGCTGAGGACAACCTCACCTGATCCTGGGTAAAACGTAGCGTCTCATCCAGGATTCCTTCATCCAAGAGCTTTTGTATGTGAGCAACTCTACGATATCTCGATCCCTCAAATTCCATTGGGGTAACTTCATTTTCGCGATAGGCGTTGAGAAGCTGAACAGCACCCATTCTGGCGGTCCATCGCGGCCGAAATGTCTTAACGTTTCTAATTATCTTTCGGCAATCTATGCGGTAGCACCGTTTATCAGGGCCAGCCCCTTCGGCATAAGTAACCCGTGAGCCAGGCACTGTTTCTGTTACAATTTCCGCGAGTTCACTGATGCGATAATTTTCTCCGATTCTGCTGACGTTAAAGGCCTGATTGTGCACAACGTCTAGAGGGGATTCCAACACAGAGATAAATGCCCGGCTGATATCCTCAATATGTACCACGGGCCGCCATGGACTGCCGTCGCTTTTCAGGAGTACCTGACCCGTAGAGTATGCCCATGCGGTCAGGTTGTTTAATACCAAATCAAACCTGAGTCTTGGTGATACTCCGTAAGCTGTCGCATTACGCAGGAAAGTTGGAGAAAATTTCTCATCTGCCAGTTCAAATATGTCCTTTTCTGCTTTTACCTTGGATTCGGCATACGCTGTTACGGGATAAAATGTAGCTGTTTCATCGAGAAGGTCGTCACCTGATGCTCCATAAGTGCTACAAGTCGAGGAAAAAATGAAGCGTTGAATTCCAACTTCCTTAGCAAGCCTTGCCAGCCGAACAGTGCCATGGTAATTAATGTCCATAGTTAAATCGGGGTTGAGATCCCCAAGAGGATCATTACTTAAACCGGCAAGATGCAATACCGCATCAAAACCGTTCAAGTCGTCCAGTTCGACATCACGGATGTCTTTGAGGATAGTTGGAACATCCATCGGCTCTTGCCCAAAAGTGCAGTCACGATACAGGTCGCTGTCGTATCCAACAACCTCATAGCCTGCATTAACAAGCATTTCTGTAAGAATTGTTCCGATATAACCTCGGTGTCCCGTAACCAATAAGAGCATTGTCAGCCCTCCCAGGTTTTCCACGGCGCGTTTCCATTATCCCAAAGCTCCTGAAGGAGTTTTTTGTCTCGTAGGGTATCCATGCACTGCCAAAAACCATCATGTTTATAGGCTACAAGCTGCCCATCTTCTGCGAGCCTTTCCATTGGTTCGCGTTCCCACTGCGTACTATCCCCGTCTATGTATTCCATCACCTCCGGCTCAAGAATAAAGAAAGCTCCATTTATCCAGCCTTCAGCCGTCTGGGGTTTCTCACAAAAATTCACAACTCTATTTCCATTGAATTCCATATGCCCAAAACGTGCAGTCGGGCGGACGGCGGTAACTGTGGCTATTTTCCCGTGTGACTTGTGGAATTTGAGGAGCTCATTAAGGTTCACATTAGAAACGCCATCTCCCCAGGTCAGCATAAAGGTTTCATTGTCGATATAGGGAGCCAAGCGCTTAATTCGGCCACCGGTAAGTGTTTCCTGGCCGGTTTCTATTAAATGGACGATCCAATCGGGCATATGATTGCCGTGTTTTTTTACATCCCCATTTCGAAAAGAAACTGTCAAATCGCTATGAATCGAACAGTAGTCAATCATGTACTTCTTTATGTATTCACCCTTATAACCGAGGGCAATAATGAATTCTCTGTGGCCGTATTGATAGTAATGCTTCATGATATGCCAGATGATTGGTCGACCGCCTATATCGACCATCGGCTTTGGTTTTATGACCGTCTCTTCAGAAAGTCTTGAACCGACGCCACCGGCAAGTATCGCTACTTTCATTCCCTGCTCCTTCAAGCAACTTCCGATGAAATTGAACAATCGACCTTGGAGGGTTTTTTACAACTACTTTGAAAACATTCTTGAAATTCAATCGACTTGGTAATTGAGCCTTCATGGCTAGGCGATTCGCTCATTTCTTTTATTTTGTTTAGATATGGTTCGTCTATGTCTTCGCAAATTCGCTGGGCAATAGTATGGACAATTTTGCTCCAGTCATATCTCCTGGCTATTTCCTGACGTTTTTCTCTTTGTTCCTTGCTTCTTGCATCACTTTGCAATGCTTTTTCAAGGTTTTCTGACCACTCTGCATAGCCGGTAGCCAGCATGACAACAGCCGGAAATTCCCGAAGATATGGAATAGGGGATCCCACTACCGGCACGCCGGTGGCGAGATATTCGTTGAGTTTCATTGGTGAAATAAACTTTGTGTAATCATTCTGCTGGTAGGGTAATGTCAGAGCATCCATGTGTTGGACATAAGAAGGCAACAGATTTACCGGCTTATTGCCAAGAGAATAAACATTCGGTTTGGATAAAAGCTCATCGATTTCTTTTGCGTAGGTTTTGAGATTAGAGTTATTCGGGCCAACAAAAACAAAGGACCATTTCGGATGTTTGCCGGCCAGTACATTGATTAATGGCAAGTCCAATTGACCCTTCAGGTAACCGACATACCCTATTCGTGGGTGAGGAATATCCCTCATCTCCGATGGTTCCGCCCTTGGTTTTGAAAATCCAGAATAATCTGCACCCATCGGGATAAGGTGGGTATTTGGATTGAAACGGGCTTTTTTCTCCCACAAGGCAGGGGAATGTATGAAGACACTATCCGCTCTTTCCAAAATGGATACTTCTCGCTGTTCGATGGGGCTTCCATTGGAATTGAATGTATATTCATCATCTATGTGGTAACAGCACATATCATGATCTATGTATTCAGTCGCTTCAAGAAACTGGGGTCTCCACAGGTAAAGGATAATCCTTTTGCACCCTTTGGAAACCAGGTGAGACCTTGCGATTTGAAGTCTCTTCCGACAAATTGCCTTACCAATAAAAGCAGGGCGGTAAATCGTCGGCAAAAACATACTATGGCGATAAATACTAAATCCATTATTGGATGGTTCATTTCGAGATGGCTTTCCTTTGCCAGCCAGACACTCGCGCCAATCTCTTGGCCTATCGACCCAAACGACATGAAAGTATTTTGCCAGCCGTGTTAATACATGATGGCGCACCATCCATGGGCTATTCCAGAAATCAGGAACAAGTGCTATCACTCCAACCTCAGGAAACATTACACCTTGGTCGGCTTGGTTGGGATTCTTCAAATATCTTTTTAAAAGACTCATTTCATAGACGCTTGAGTTTAGCCCCAGAAACCCCTAAGAAGTTTCACTTACCCCACGCATACTGTACAGCCAGGTCCCGTCGGGCTTTTTGACGCCATTTGAGGGCATATCTTATGTCTTCAAACAGGGACCGATAATTGTTTTTCAGCCACGGCATTATTTGTATTAAGCAGGCAATTCTATTTTTTAACGCAAGGTCTGATTCATCAACGCATCTGATATATTCCTTGAACATGCGCCAGTTAGGATAGGTTAGCTGTCCAGCCTTAGTTGGATCAAACCAGCTAATTCTTTCCTGTAGATTGGGCATTGCCCTTGTAGAGCGATGGCGATGCTCTCGATGAAGGAACAGTTTTTCTTTCAATTCGACAAATCGTCCTTGAAGGCTCAACTCAGCCAATAAAACACGGTCTGAACCAACATAGGGACCTATACAACAAGTCTGTCGCAAAGCCTTGGTTCGCATAAGGCCAAAAATTGGAAAACATGAGTGGTTAATGCAAATAAGATCGCGAAAACGTCGATGGACCTTACCATCTGCGACTTTCATCTCGAATTTTTTCTCACCACGAGGTCTTCCTTTTTCGTCTATATCCATCGTCCCTGGGAAACAAAGAACTGTTTGAGGATTGTGATCGAGAACATCGAGGCAACATTCCAGGAAACGTGGCAAACATATGTCATCGCACGCCATCCATTTGAAATACTTCCCCCTGGCAAGGTCAGCGACATGATTAAAATTCCAGGCTGCCCCGTGATTAATTTCACTTCGTACATACCTGATGCGCGAATCAAGATAGGTATATTTCTTACAAATCTTATAGGTGTTATCCCCAGAGGCATTGTCCGAAATTATCAATTCAAAGTCCTTGAAGGTCTGAGTAAGAATTGAATCAATCGCCTTCTTGAGATATTTGCCACCATTGCAAACTGGAAGTCCGACGCTAACTTTCGGCGTAAGTTTCATCTTAGTAAGCCTGTGTTTAGATCCCTTTAAGACTGGATATTCGGAACAATATAAAATGACAACTGAATTGATCCGGCTGACTTTTAACTAGACCATTACTATCCAAATCACCGGTACTATATGGCCGGTTAAAGTGAGTTTTCCAATCCACTACAAAAAAGAAGAAAATGATCGAATCTTTTCAATGAAACGATGAAATCAAACAGGCTTATCTGATGATTTCCAATAATATTTGCAATTCACAAAAAAGAATTTCATAAAAACTCTATTTGAATTTGTGAGCCGCTTCCAAATGGTCATATGATACGGACGTAGTTCCTAGGCCACATCCATGTCACGTCCAACTCGGACAAATCGTCATGCCGGCGAGAGAATGGACGGGACAAAATATCCGGTGTTTTCCCTCACAAGCAGACAAATGCAGACTTAGGAAGATGTCTGCAAGAAGGGGCTGTAACAAAGGTAAGATTCCGGAATGCTTGGATATATTAACCAGGTATGGCCTAGCGAATAAAAAGTGAACCAGCGGTCTATCCTTGGTCAGGCGACGCCGGTTCACCGTGGCAGAAACAGGCGTCTTGCGCGCCTATTTCATATGCCTATTTTGAATATTCGGCAGTTCGTTGGAATAAGTCAAGTCTATTTGGCTGATTATTTCGCCTCCAAGGTTCGATGGGCTTTTTTACTGCGAAGGGGGTAGCAAAATGCCTGAACCTATTACGATGTTTGGCTTTGGCAGCGGTCTTATGGGGCTTACTGCTTTTCTTTCAAGAAAGTATTTTGAGACAACAAAAGAGATTCTAGATGTGCTGTTAGGCATCGTGCTGCTTGTCTTATTTGGCCCAGTCATTTTGATTAGTGGGATTTTAATAAAACTGGGCAGCAAAGGGCCTGTTTTCTACAGTCAGGTTCGCCTTGGAAAAGATGGCAGGCCTTTCAAGCTCTACAAAATAAGAACCATGTTTAAGGATGCTGAGCGACGGATTGGGGCTGTTTGGGCAAGGAAAGGCGATTCGCGGGTGGTGCCAATTGCCAGGTGGATGCGTAAAAGTCATATTGACGAGTTACCTCAATTGGTCAATGTTATAAAAGGTGAAATGTCGCTGGTTGGCCCACGCCCGGAAAGGCCTGAAATCCTGAAGAAACTCCAGCCACGATATCCAAATGTATACAAGAGGCTGACTGTCAAACCGGGTATAACTGGTTTGGCACAGATCCGTAACGGTTACGACACTCATGTCGATTTGTTCAAAGAGAAACTTAAAGCTGATATCGAATACATAGACACACGGTCCTGGTCTCTGGAATTTGCAATAATGCTTCGCACATTTGGGAAGTTTTACGATAAATCTGCACATTAAGGTCTGGAAACTGCCGGCACCTTTGGAATAGATGCCTGAAAGAGGCTCTATATTCCGGTAAGTCAGCTTATCGCAAACGCCTTTGAGGTAATTTCTGGGTCCTGTATGTAATGTCTTTTAAGGTGATTTGATTTGCCGGAATCAGCTGTTTTGTACCAAAGGTAATTAAGTGGCTTCCATTGCACGCAGCGGTTGCGTGCCTCACTAGGCCATCGTCTGTTCCGGCGCGGGCGATGGCCGACTTTTTATACTCGCATGACGAATCCAAAATCGTGCTTTGCAACTTTCTGAAAATTCTTATGCAGCTGAATTTGGGAAACTCTCCTACTGGTGCATATAGTACGAGTGAATGAAAAAGTTCTGCAATGCAAGCATTAGCGATGCGGGACAACAGCAGCGCCGGGGATCGCGCTATTCACATCCTTTTAACCTGTTTGCTGCCAGAAATGCGATTAATGAACGTGTCATTTTGTTTGGCGTGCCGGAGCAAAATACGGTGAACACTTTCCTAGTATAAGGGAGACTCGCTATGGTCCAGAAAAACCGAACAATTAATGTGATGGTGTCTCTCAGTCTTATGCTTTTACTTGGAAGCATGCTGGTCGGCTGTTATGACTATAAACAAGTCCGAGCCTTCACGCATAATCCAAGAACAAGCGTTTCCGGGACCGATTACATCGTTTATCCACCGGACACACTTTTAGTTACATCGACGCACATTCCAGAGATAAACGATGTAATCGGTCCCGGAAACGCTTG
>CAYNZP010000001.1:0-404153 GCA_964401835.1 uncultured Planctomycetaceae bacterium | reverse complement strand
GAAAAACATAGGCAAGACTCTCACAGAAGTTGGTACATAAAATGGGGGCAGGTCACAACAAATAGTTCTGTAGCGAATATAATTGACGCCTGAGACTGAGAAATTTGAACCGTCTCCCTCACGCAGCTACCGAATCCGACGGTTGGGTTCGAGAATCATTGTGCAACAGGCTCAAGGAAAGGTAAGGAAAGAATGAGAACATGCAGTATCAGACGGAAAATGAGCTGTGCGGCGGCGTTTTTAGCCTTGTTCAGTTTTTATTCGCCAATGATTCAGGGCAAAACCATACCGGCGGATGATAAATTTCCATTCCCCCTGGAGATCGACAAAGTCATTCCGGCAAACCTCTTAAAAAATCCGGGCTTTGAAACATTGACATCGGCCGGCACAGTCACCGGCTGGGGGTTTGGCAACTGGGCCAATTCGCCGCAAGTCACATCCGACGTAACTAAAGATGCGCACAGCGGGAAGTATGCGGGGGTAGTTCGTTCGAAAGGCGATTGGCCGGGATACTGGAACCAGAATGTAAAAGTACAGGAAGGAATACGCTACTATGCCTCAGTATACGTCAAGCCCATGATGACGGATGGCACCAACGGATTGCGTATGCACACGTCGCAGTACGTTGGTCCGGGGAATCGGACAAATAACACTAGCCACACAACTATTCAGTTGTACGGCTATTGCGGCCAAGGCGCTGGTCTGGAAGATTTTATCGATCCTGTGCATTTGTGGATAATCCGATGGGGAGAATGGGAACACTATGAATTTGAATTTATTGTGCCCAAGGGACATAAGGTGGACACCTACTCTTTCTGGGCGGGCTTATATGGAGTAGGAACGGTTTATGTGGATGACGCTTATTTCGGGCCGGCGGTTATTGACTTGAATGGCAGTCTCTCCGGGTTGGGGCTCAAACGCCTGCGCATCCTGGATCAGGACAAGACCGTCTATCTGGATCAAGCTCTCAAGACCGGCGAAAGCAAGCACAATTTTAAAATTGTCCTTAAACCACGCCTGAAACGGATTGATGTAACACGTTATCAAATTGAAGTAACCGACGCGAAGGGCGTCATTTGGAAAAAACAACTATGAAAAAAACATTATTATGGATGAGTTTAGTCGGGTGCATTCTCGTATTCGCCGTGCAAGCGCACGCAATCGATGCGCTAAAAGATTTTAAAATAAATGATAAGGCCGTGGGCAAGGCATCGCTTTACCAGATAAGCATCAGAGACGGAGTCTCCAACCGTCAGGTGAAAGGCAGGATTAGCAAGGTAAAAACATCCGGCACACAGACAGAAGTGAAGTGGCAGTCGTATGATGGAAAACTGCGGGCCACCATTTGCGTCAGCAAGCGCAATCAGTCGCAGACCTATCGTTTGACCGTTTACACCAGTAAAAGGGGCATGCGTCTCCTGCGCGTGTCGCTGGCCGTGCCCGTTTCGGATGTAAGCCGTTTTTGGGATGGTTACGAGGAACGCAGATGGAAGGATGTCAACGCCCTGGAACGCACTCAACCGCAGTACACCTTCCCGCTGGCTTGCGCTTACGGCGACAAGCAGGGGATGGCAGTCGGGATCACGCCGGACTCCATTGTCAGCTCGCTCCGTCCCGGAATACGGCGGATTGCTAAGCGCAGCGAACTTTTTTACGAAACCCGCCTAGTGGTGGATGCGAAGAATCCGCAAAAGGTCACCTTCGTAAGCTACCCGTTCCAGCAGAACTTCGGCTACCTTGATGCGGTACAGGATTACTACGGCTTGTTTCCGAAGGCTTTTCATCCGAAGGAGGGCTTGGACAGCCGGATATACGGCGTGGGAGGTCACATTAGATCCTCTTACCGGACAGGCAGACTCGCGTTAAACAGTGCCCGCCGGGGTAATACCAATTGGGAGTGGAGCTACACGCCATGGGTGCGTTCCGGCGACTGGTATCCCGAAAAAGCCGACTGGGTGGAAGGTACCGACGTCATCGGCCAATATGAGAACTACAGGGACAAGAAAAAGGGGACATGGGAGGAATATCACGATGCGCGCGTAAAGCAATTTGCTAACGGCAACAAGACCTCGGCAATGTTCTATTATATATTGATCAAGGATATTAATGTAGAATTCCTCAAACGCTATCCGGGTTCCTCGCTCGTATATAAGACAGGAAAAACCCATGTTGGAGGAATGGGAGCCATACCCGGCGAAAAAACTTCTTATTGTTCTCCTTACGGCAGTGGGCTTTCCGATTGGCTGGAGGATGAAGTCCGAAAAGTAGTGAAGAACTATGAAATCAGCGGTTTTGCCTTTGATATGACGAATCATCGCATAGACGATTATGGCTCCGGCCAACTCAAATGTGGCGTGGGCAGAACCTTCGATGACGATGGACAAATTTACTCGCCGGACACCATTTCATCCATTCTCATGGCCGACGCGGTCCATAAACTCTCGCGCGGCGGCAAGAGAATGGGGGTCATCGCGAATCAGGCCCTTAACATGAACAGCTGTTTCCCGGTCTTCCATGCGGACGGTGTCATGCATGAAGGCCTCCCGTACTGGTGCCCTGAAAACGCCGCGATACTGCGTTTGATGAGCGGCCGGAAACCAATGACATTCTGGGGAGGGGTCGGATTCCGCCGGATTTCCTTCATTCGCTGGAGCCGCATACAGGACCAAAAGACTATCGTGGATATCAGGGCGGGCTTAGCCAAACACGCGTTGTTTACCTGCCTGCGGCTTGGCGTTACTCCAATGGATGAGGCGGCGGATAGCAGAGGAATGGGCGCGTGGCTGCCGACCCTGCTCAAAATCAAACGTCTGGGCTGGAACCCTGTGCCTGCGGTCATATCCAGCAGCCCTAAGTTATGGATCGGGCGCTTTGGTGATGGAACGCAGACAATTATCACGATCACTAATCCGAAACGGCAGCGCATCAAGGCTGATTTGACCGTGCTGAATAAATACCTGGGATCACAAGCCTACGTTTTCGTCAAAAAAGATGGGCAGGTGCTTAGTCAGAATATCACGCGGGAAAAAACCACGTTTAGCGTGGATATGAAACCCAAGGAAATCATGGTGTTGCGCACGGTGGCTTTGGATGTGCCGGGACGCGATGCGTTCCCGGGCATCACGGCAACTAGCAAACGTATCCCCGAACTCGGCAAGGTTGAACTCAACATCACAAGCCCGGGGAACCAGTCCCTTACCGCCACTGTGCGGGCGGACAGTTATCCCGGCAAAAAACTGACGAAGCTGAATGATTCGAATGGATCCGCGTCGTTCGTCATTGATAAAGGCTGTTTTCAAATTACCTTGCCCGCGAAACGCGAATCCCGCCTCAATTTAATCTATGAGGACACCACCCGCTTGGCCGCAAACAAAAAGGACATCCTCGCCTGCTTTTCGGAAGAAGATGCCCTGAGCAAGCCGACGCCGGTAGTAATCGTGCTTCCCGACAAAGCCAGTCCGGAGGACCAGGTTGCTGCGGAAATGGTGGAATCCTATTATGCCAATCTGCAAGCATACAGGGAGAGCCTTCCCAATTTTATTCCCGATTTTGTTCCCGGTTTTATGGACAAAAAATGGGACACTGCCGTCCGGATTCCAATTGTGCCGTTAAGCAAGCTTAAGCAGGAATCCCGAAAGCGCATTTATATCGGTACGACGAAAGAATTTCCGAAACTTGCGGCAATGCTGAATGAAAAGGCCAAACAGGGACTTCGCAGTTTAAACGGAGGATTTATTGAAGTCATATCGGCTGATAATCGTCCGGCGCTTTGGATTGGCGGCAAGCAGGCGGGGGAAATTGAAACCGCCATCGGGATTTATCTGAAGCTGTTGGATTCAAAATACATCACAGCCGGACAAGTCAAAAAAAAAGCAAGTTAAAAAAAACATCTATAAAGGCCCGGTGGCGCGGTCCACTTGGGGGTGGTCCAAAATGTCGTTCCACCCCAAATTCTGCGAAAACCTAGCAGCTGGGCGGTGCTTAATCAGCTTCGGTCCAGCAAATCTGACAGTTGCCGGCTTAAAGGGAATCCGATGTATCCAGCGATGCTAACGTGGCAAAGCTGAATGACCCTCGGAACACCAACAACGCATTCTATATCAGTTAGTCATCTTTCCTCCTGAATGTTTGGCATTCACTCCCGATTCATCACGCTGCTTGGCGATAATAGTGGTTTAGCAAACCTCGGAGTGTCTCAAAAGTCAGCCGAATTTAAGTCGTTTAAATAAATAACGTTAAATTTCTCTCAAAACGCGGATTTCAGCCTATCTCATACGATTTCACTTCGCTAAAATCCTTCGCCATGATTTCAAGCGCATGGCAATTTATATTGGTAATGCTCGCAGGTTTCATTAACCGCGACCAACAAAAGATAATTGAGTACTTAATCGAAGAAAACAAGGTTCTCCGAGAGATTTCCGGCTCAAAGCGTATCCTTTTAAAGGATGATCAACGCCGAAGATTGGCCGTAAAGGGCAAAGCTCTCGGCCGAAAGCTGCTCAGTGAAGTGGCCGGTATTGTGACGCCTGACACAATTCTCCGCTGGCATCGTAAGCTTGTAGCCATGAAATATGACGGTTCAAAGAACCGGAGAATGGGCAGGCCAAGAATCCGCCAAGATATTCGTGTACTCACCTGCCAAATGGCAGACGATAACCCAACTTGGGGCTATACAAGAATTCAGGGCGCTCTTAAAAACCTGGGTATCAAGATTAGTCGTCATACAGTCAGAAGAATATTAAACGAAAATGGCATCATTCCAAGCCCGGAACGGAGCAAGAAAACTCCTTGGAAAACCTTCCTGAAAGCTCATTGGAATGCCTTTGCTGCGACGGATTTCTTTACCATTGAGATTTGGACTCCCAGAGGGTTGGTACGCCATCTGGTCCTTTTCGTGATTGACCTCCCTACTCGCAAGGTTGAGATAGCTGGAATTCTCCCCCAGCCAGATGGTCACTGGATGAAGCAAATCGCTCGAAATCTCACCGATTCCTTTGGTGGTTTTCTGTGTGGCAAAAGGTTCCTGATACATGACAGAGATCCGCTCTTTACTAAAGCCTTCGCTGAGATACTCCTGACAGCTGGCGTGAAGGTGATAAAACTGCCCCCACGAAGCCCAAACCTGAATGCTTATGCCGAGGCTTTCGTGAAATCCATCAAATCAGAATGCCTGAATAAGATGATCTTTTTCAGCCAAAGGCAATTAGAGCATACGATCCAGGAGTTTATTGAGCACTACCACCGAGAGCGAAATCATCAAGGATTAGACAATAATCTGATATTGGAAGAAGCCCCCTGCTCAGGCCCGGTTGATTGCCGAGAACGCCTTGGAGGCTTACTGAAATACTATCATCGGAGGGCTGCATGATGGTTAGGCGGACTTTTGAGACAGCCCTAGAAACCCTGAATTGCGGGTGTTTCCAGAGACATGCAATTGAAGAAATTGGAACCCTCTCAAACCGATGTCGGAGGTTTACAGGCCGACACAACCTAAACGTTTTGACGACAAATAGTTACGCAATATTGTCGGCTCTGGCCCCCGACAAATCCGACACATTTTAACCCGATTTTGGCATCTCCAACTCGCCATATGATGCCCCCGCTAGTTCTTGTATGACAAGGAGAATAAACCTTCCGGAAATATCTCGAAGAAGTATGGGTTTCGATTCGTTCCATCCACTTGATATTGGCATTGGTAGTTTAGCAGGGACAGAAAAGTTTTTTCCATTTGTACTAACCGCAGCCCATAAATCATTTCCTCTTGACCAAACAATTCTTATTGTATCGTGATCTGCCTGAATCGATGGACAATCCATCGTCGTTCCGACATTAAACTGGCCAGAAGGATAATCACGTCCTATTAGTGAAGTAGGCTTCCAACTATCCGAGAATATTCCTTTTTTCCATGGGAGAGTTGCACTAATTTTCACCACCTTATTTTCATGGACAGTTACTTCCTTTGTAACTTCGCCAAAAATACTATTTTGGTCCTCATGATAAAACCGTAGTTTGTGTTTCCCGGGAGGAACAAGCCCGATCAGGCCGGATTTTTTGCGAGTTTTTTTTCCATCTACATCAACAGAAAAATCAGCACAGTTATCACATGAAACATCAATAGCTCCGTGGGGTCTAAGTTTTTCAAATTCTGCGACCGCCCTTACGCCTGAAATATAAGTCCCCGGCTCTTTATATCTATTTGAAGTTCCCAAATACGCATGTGCGTGGAAAAGCCCTGATTTAGGCATTTCAGAAAACTCCACTCCTTCACGTTCAGCAAGTCTGATTTCCCCACCTCCCTTGCTGGGACACGTGTCAGCATATGAATCTTTATGCATTAGAAGCCCGATTTCCACCTCATTTTCTCGTCCATATTCCTTGACTATAGGGAAGAAATGAATTTTTTTGAAAACGTGGTCATCAGGCGCAGCAACAAACCACCAAGCATAATAGTTTCTCCAGTATGTCCTGCCCTCTCTGTCTTTTCTTGGAAGTGTCCTAAATGGCCAAGGCCAATAGCTTATGAGTTCAGTTTGACCTGGTGCAAATTGCATCGGCCTGGATTGATAATAAACTTTCAGGCCTTCCGGCATAATTACCTTTCCAGTAAGCATATTGTGGATTTGTGCATTTCGCATTGATATACAATAGGCATATGGGGTTGCATTTGATTGTTTTCGCCACGGATCCCCCTGCTTTCCGCTCAATTTTCCAACCACATTTCCGGCAAGAACCGCAGCCTCTGCGTGACGGCGTAGGCGTTCCAGTACTCTGGCTTTTTTCGTCCAAACCCAGAATTCATTTCCAAGCCAATCTGTTCCTAAGACATTGTGTATTCTAGTTTCAGGATATTTCTCAGAAAGGTGATCATAAAGTTCCAGAAGTTTTTCAGGTTCTGTGTCCAGTTTCTCATAAGTGTGAAGGTATTCTTTGATTGCATCTCCCAGTCTTGGATGGTCCTGTGTAATGAATACGAAATTATCGTAGGCGGTTCTGGCATGTTCGTAACGGTCCATGAAGTAATACATCTTGCCGATCCAATATTGGGCTTCGACATAATCAGGTGAATGTTTGGCTGCCTGGCGAAATTTTTTCCAAGCCTTCCGATAATGGCCTTGATCATACAAATTCATTCCTTCATACAATGCCTTGGTTGCGGGAACATTGCGGCTCCAGGCTTTTAATTCAGGAAGGATTTTTTCCTCAGGCCGATTGGTTAACCAGGAGAGAATCTTGGAATTCATTTCTCTCATGAGTCCAAGGATATTGTTTTCTGGGCCAGAAATTTCTGTTCGAAAAACTTCTTTTTCGTTTTCTAAGTTTACAATACTCGCGACAATTAAGACCTTTTTATCAAGAATCTCATAAATTCCTGAGACCAAATAGTCAGGTTTGAAAGCCCGTCTTATAACCTCAAGTCTGTGAGGGTCCGACATCATTTCGGGAGCCCACATCATATTGTCTGCAAGCTTTTGCATTGCATCACGCCGAATAATTATTAAAGCATCTTCTTTAAACAAGTCTGTAATTAGACAGTCAGATAAGCCTTTTTCCAGCCAGACCCATTCAGGGGATTCAGATTTCATTTGAAAATTGAAAACGGCAATTTTTGTTTCAGATCCGAATAAAGGCCGTGCAAGAAAAAAAAGGCAAAAAACAATAATTATCTTATTCCTGATACTGTTATTCATTCATCAGCCCCTTTTTCATTTGGATCTGATTTCTTTTTTTGCGATTCAGACTTATCCGCAGGAATTGTCATAAAAGGCACTACTGGCGACTCTTTTTGTCTTAGCTGTGCTTCAGTCAGCAAGGCTTGTGCCTTCTGTTTTTTTTCTTCGTCAGAATTTTCGCTACGTTTTACAAACTGATTCCATTCAATAATTGCATGCTTGTACTCACCCAACCGATAATAGCAAATGCCAGACCAATAACTCGCTTCAATGCGATCTGGATCTAAATCGATGGTGCGCATGAATTCCACAATTGCTGAATCCATATTTCCTGAATAGTAATGGCTTAATCCCTTGGCGAAATGGAAGGAAGCGATTGGCAATTTGCCGATTTCCATAATTTTGATATCTTTTGATCTGAGGGCGAGTTGTTTGCCAAGGCGACGAGATGTCTTATAAGCTGCCTCAAGAAGTTCGGCTGGGTTGCATGTGACCTGATCAGAAGCAACCACGTTTGCAAGGCCTAAATTCAAAGCTTGCGTACTGATCTGTAATTTATCGTGGACTAAAAACAGCCTTCCAACAAGGACCGTGTCCGCATCGAGCAATCTTCCAGCCTGGATCGCATGTTCTTTTCCCGTAAGACCCTGAAGGGATAATATCTGTTCTTTGTCCAGTTCCTTAAGCCTTTGGCGTTCGACTACAAGAACATCATCCTGTAGGGAAAGCATCACAGCGAGCAAATCACCAATGCTCGCAGCAAACGGATCGTATATTTCCTGCCCCGTTTCATTTTCGAAAATTCCTGCGAAGATTACCTTTTTAGGTAATGTCGAATCATAAGCTTCTTTCACCCCCACTCCACTTAAGCCACCTTCTTTTGCATATAAAAGGCATGAATCAGCACCCATCAAAAAAAACGTGAAGAAGACCACGCTGAATTTAATAATGTTTACCATAGCCTCTCCTGAAAAAGAACCGAAGTCTATTGCAGTTTGTCGAAGTTTTGCGATCGTAATATTAAACGGCTCACATCTTTTATTTCCATTGCGATGTTTTTTCCTTGGTAGTGAATTCATAAGCCCAAAGCAAGCTGTTTCTTAGCAATAAGTTATATCTCGGATCAGAAGCCTGTGTAAACTGTTTTGGGAGACTCCACACCAGCCAGCGACGGCCGTTAATATCCTCGTGTTCAATGACAATGGGATAGATTGTACCATCATCGAAATATTTGCCCGCAAGGATTTGCAAAGAAACCAATCGTTTCGGCTCGGATAATCTATATGACGGGCAATCTGAACCCAGCCACTCGGGTTCAAAATCTGTAAAGACGGGACTTGAGCTACTTGAGTAGGATTGATAATCATCTTCGGGCTTTTGTCGGCTCAGATAGCCGGTTAGGGACAAAACATCCTGCCCAGCCTCATTATCGAAAACAATTATGCACGTGCCTTGTGAGAGGTTTTTAATGCATTCTTGTGTAAGCTCCAGATCATTTTCGAGCAGACCATCCAAAATAACCACATCAGCTCCAGGTTCGGACATAGCTGTTTCGTATTGCAACTCTATATAGCTAAGCCCGCTCTGTTTAAAAGCGCCTTCAAGTTTTATTGAAGGGAACAAAACAATTTCAAGTTCATCCAGGGTTTTTCTGACATTCAGATATGGGTCTTTAGGTAAAACGACTGCTTCAATCAATTTTGTGTTTTCCGGGCCGGTATCTGTCGGATTGAGAACTACAACTAATTGGACTGCCGATCGAACGTCAGGTACTGGAAAACCAATTGAAACAATCCCTTCTGAATCTGACAACACCTTTCCGGCAACAACTTTTCCCGCTTGGCTCTGTACCAGCCAGCAAATTCGACGGTCAGGCCAATTGGTTTTTAATTTTCCTATCCCACTGCTGCCACCTGAGATGAAAACTTTTTCGGATTTTTCATCCTGGGATTTCGCCTGTCTGCTTGCAGGGCTCGCCCCTAGGGCTAGCGTAGCTGTCGTAAAAATAGTTATTGCTTTAATCAGTAAAGACATTTTCATCACCCCACAAAAGATTTTGGATGGTTCTCTCGGATCTGAAATATGATCTTGAGAATCCATACAAGCACCTTCCCCCCCTTTATTAAGATCAGCCAGCTACTCGGCTTTCGTTTCATCTGTTTTTTCTTCTGCTGCAGAAGGGAAATGCTCGATCAATTTCGGCAGGAGTTTCATGGCAAGTTTTCGTCCGGCTTTCTGCAGAGCGGTTTTGCCCGCCAAGTGCTCGCTCAAATCCGGAGCCCTTGCTGTTTGCCTATCTGAAAAAAGAATCTTTCCAGTCTGTAGATCCACTATCTGAGCTTCGGCTCGAGCTGAGCAAATGGTCAAGCCATGCAATTGCCCCGATCTTTCGCTGAAAGCTTCGCCGCAAATCAGATAACGTGTGTCGGCAAGTAAATACCTCAGATTTGAATAATCATTTAAGTTTGACGAAACGGACTTAATCGTTTCCTCCGTCAATTTTAACGGTTGAAGTCCAGCCTCTGTAAGCAACTTCTTGAATTCCGTCTCGACAGCCGGATCCATTACCGCCGGGCCAATATGCTGTTCTGGTATTATGACCGCAAGTTGGGGAAAGTCCTTATTCTTCATCAAGTTCTTCAAAACCGCGACATCGTCAGGCGGCCGCTTTTCCTCTGGAATCAACTTGCTTGTCCATGTCGGTAGCGAATCGATAAGCTTCGTCCCAGCTTTATCCAGCAAATCATCAAAAGTGATATTCTGCTCCAGTGAAAGAATGAAACCCTTGACTTGGCTGGTCTCTGCGTTAATCACTTTACATACCAGATAGATACGCTGACCGGCTGTTGTTACTCGGCCGGTAATAAGCAGCTTGGCCCCGAGCAGCTTGCCGACTTCGACATCCTTATCCGGTGAAACCAGACCTGCCAATGTCAGTTTTTGTTCTTCCAGGATTTTCTCAATATCCTGGCGTTCAACAATGCTCAGTTCACCCAAAACGCCTATGCGGGCCGAGAGAATATCCGCAATAAGCTGGCCCGAATTTTCCGGTTTTTTAAGATTGCTCTGAAAGGTTAGAACAGCAGCTGTAGGTGCTGCAGGCAAGAGCGCCTCCTGAGGCTGTGTTATAGGCTCGATTGTTTCTTCAGCTTTACCTGTTGCAGCCAAAACGAGCACCACCGCACCCATCAGTATCGCTGCGATTATAAGTAATATAGCTTGAAATTTCATTTCACGATCCCCTGTCATATCTGAAAACCTTGCAAACGTCGGGTTCTGGCAAAAACCCGCATGCTATTGCCATTGAGACTGAAACTCCCCACTTCTTCACTCTTATCGCCTATAAGCGTCTGCCCCAAGACTCCTACAGGCAAAGACTCAATTCCATCGACAGCAAAACCGATTGTCGCTTTGTTCTTGGCAGCGGCAAAAGTCAAACTCGCAGGTCGGCCAACAATCTTGCCTGCGTCCGGTAAGTCAATTTTCAAGGTCTTTCGGTCTGGCATTAACAAATCTGCGGTATATACGTAACTGCCGGA
Source organism: uncultured Planctomycetaceae bacterium (assembly GCA_964401835.1). Classification (GTDB taxonomy): domain Bacteria; phylum Planctomycetota; class Phycisphaerae; order SM23-33; family SM23-33; genus CAYNZP01. The sequence goes on along the minus strand of CAYNZP010000001.1, from coordinate 392,944 downwards.
TTCATCGACAATCCTGTACTGGACCAGCAATACTTTCCCCCTTGACATCGTATCAGCGGGTGTATCGATGCTGCCGAACTCTCCGCTACCATTATTGAGTAAGATCCAGGTATCGCCGGCATTGCCGCTTCCAGAAACCTCCGACCAAACCGTCCGAAGCCGAGAGACATCGTCCGCCGACAGTGAAATTGTCGGCTTTGCAATTGATTGCCTTATTTCAGCAAGTTGTTCGTCAAGATTTTGGCTGCTTATGTAATTGCTGAGGGCTATATAAGCAGATGCCGCAATAACAAACATCGCTGCAATCCGCCACAACCAGCCCGCTTTTGTCAAATGCAAAAAATGCTGCCCTTTTGGCGTTTGTTGTTTTTTTTCCCTCAGTCGTTGCTGGCCTTGCTTATCCAATGTATCAGAATCCAAATGTGGCATCGATCTTGCTATCGCTTCATCGACATGATCAAAGCCGAAAGCCGCCCGTGATGATCTTTGAACATCGATCATTTCACTTAGTATGCCTTGTGCATGTTTGTCGTGTGCGATAAGCGACAATGTCTCTTGTCGCCGCTGTTCATCCAAATCCCCACAAATGAGTGAATGAATACGCTTTTCCAAATCAAGTTGCCTTTTATCTAAGTTTCCCATAGTTCATACCTCTGGAAATTTTTGTCTCATTTCAGCCTTCAATTGCTGGCGGGCTTCGTATACTCGTGATGCAATAGTTCCAGCCGGAACATTCAGCATTTCGGACGCTTCCTGATAGGTATATCCATCAAGAACAGTCGCCACAAACGCCGGCCGGAGCGTCTTTGGCATATTTTCAATTGCTTCTCGCATATGGGCAAGTTGTTCCTGCTTTTCCAAAGCATCTGTTGCATGATATGGGCCATCTGCTGGTATCAAAGTCCAGTCATCAAGATAACCGTTGTTTCGAATGCTCTGCCGCCTGACCCAATCTCGTGCATTGTTGACAAGTATGCTGTGAAGCCAGGTTGTTGGCAAAGACTTACCATCAAATTGATTCCAATTATCCAATGCCTTACAAAAAGTGTGCTGGGCAAGGTCGGCGGCATCATCGGCGTTACCTGTCATTCTTAGCGCGGTACGAAACAGGCGGGGATACCACATGGCAATCTGCTCATCTGTTGGCCTTTCCACCCAAAGCCTTTCGTTTAGCAATTTCCTGACAATTACCGTTTCTTGTCGTCCCACCCCGCCACTAAATAAGACGAAGAATCAAATATTAAATTCGATGATTTTTTATTTATAAATTTCCATGGATAATGCTCTGACTTTATCTCTCCGGGATGATACTTCAAATCCTTATCGAATTGAAATAACAAACTAACTGCTTGAATGTGATAGGGAATTGTCGAGTCCTGCAGAGACTTTTGGCAAGAGAAATGGAATTAATAACTCAGGAGAAAATCGGGTGCTTCACTATCCGTTACAGCCTTCAATGCGCCCAATTGCTCGCTTGGGATTCTCACACATTAACTTGAAGATTTGCTCAGAGGAAAGGCCAAGATATTCATGGAGATTCTTCGCGCTCTGTTTCATACTAACTGCGGAACCTACCAAGTGCGAACCATCTGGAGAGCGGGCTGCCAAGTCGTTTCCTACCTCAATATCCCATCTTCCGACTGTGTATCGCCCAAGGCCAAGACCCGCGGCGGCCATGGCGTCTGTGGTAATAATGCAGCGGTCAAGACCGGCCGCTGCCAGGTAATTATTCAGGGCAAATAACGGGACATGAACTCCGTCTGCTATGAATGTAATCCAGAGCTTATCAGCCAGGGACAACACCCGTTGGATTATATTATCGTGGCGATTTATTTGCGGTGGACAGCCGTTACCTAAATGCGTGAACATAGAAAGGCCGGCATCGATAGCCGCACTGAATTCATCCAGCGTGGAGTTACAATGTCCGGCGGAAACCACGATACTCTCTCCGGCAAGAAACTTTGTTACGGACAGGGCTTTGTCCTGTTCCGGAGCGAGTGTGACGATACGGGTTAGGCCGCCTGCCGCATCCAACAAGCGTTTCATGTCGTCTAGGTCAGCCGGCTTGATAGCATCGGCTGGATGCGCACCGCGATAACCTGCCGTCTCGTTAATGAATGGCCCTTCGATATGAAATCCGACAATGAGCTTTTTCGCCAGTGAATCTTTTTCCCGCAACTCCACAAGCTGCCGTAAGTAGTCGCACATTACCTCAATGTCCTCGGTCATAATGGTCGCCAGTATTCCATCGACGCCGTCCGACTGTAAAGCCACGCAGGCTTTATTTAGGCCTTCGGGGGTTAATTGGTCATTATTAAAATCAACTCCTCCATAACCGTTGACCTGAACATCGAAATATCCGCTTTTATGGTTCATTATTACTCTAAATCCTATCGTAAACTATTAACACTAGAGTGATTTTGCGATCTCTTCCAGAACATCGAGTCCTTCTCGAAGTGCCTCTTCTGTAATGGTAAGTGGCGGGTTAATCTTAATCGCACAGCCGCCCACGCCTACAGGAGCAAAAAGCATAACACCCTGCTTAACCGCTCGCCAGACCATTTCCCAAGCCAAGTCAGGATCGGATTCAGTCGTGCCGGCCTTTGTAAACTGTAGCGCGCTAACCAAACCAGTAACTGTCCAATGTCCGACCTTGCCGTCGGAAACTTCGGCTATCTTCTTACAGCCTTCAGCAAGAACCGACTCAAGCTTTGCAGCATTTTCGACAAGGTTTTCCTTTTCGATAACTTCAAGATTGGCCAATGCCGCAGCTGAGCATATCGGGTTTGCCGAGTGGGTGCTGGTCATCTCTCCCGGGCCATACATATTCATTAGTTTTTCAGTGCCGAGAACTGCCGCTACGGGCATGCCGCCTGAGATACCCTTGCCGCATGCGACAAGGTCAGGAACTATGCCATAGTGCATGAACCCGAACGGCTTACCCGTCCGCCCAAAGCCTGCCTGGACCTCATCGAAGACCAAAACAGCCTTGTGATCGTCGCACCACTTGCGGAGAGCCTGGGCATACTGTTTGGGCATAAGCGTGGCATTGCAGCCCTGATAGGTCTCGCTCATCACGCCGCATACGTTATCCGGATTGATGCCTTTTTCGGCCAATGTCTTTTCAAATACTTCGAAACTGGTATCCTTCTGCCGGAAACCTTCGGGGAAAGGCACCTGGACAAAACGTGGATCATCGCCGCCTATCCAGCTCTTGAGAGAGGGGGAACCGCCAGCAAGCTGAGATCCCATAGTCCGGCCGTGAAAACCGTTTTCAAAAGTTACCAGCACGTTCTTTTCCGCCCCACCAATCTGCAAGCCTTTCGTCCGTGCCAGTTTGATACAGCATTCTGTAGCTTCTGAGCCTGTCGTCAACAGAAAGACTCTCTTAAGCGGCGCAGGGAGCATGCTCGTAAGCTTTTCGATCAGTTTAATTCTTATTTTAGTTGGGAAGCAATACGCATGGTACATTCCCTGACCGGCCATATCCTGAATAGCCTTTACTATCTCAGGCCGACCATGACCAGATGATGTAACAAGAACGCCAGCAGAGAAATCCAGCCATGTATTTCCAAAGGCATCGGAAACCGTGAAATCTTCGCCATGGTCCCAGATAATCGGCGGCTGGCCGCCCATGCTGCGGGGTTCGAGATCGCGAAGCTTTTCAAGTAGCTCGATGGATTCCGGCACGGGTATCTTGGTACAAATATTACGATACTTTGTTTTTACAGGACTAACGTCCGCCGGTGTCAGGGGAAATTCTTTTGTTGCCATCTTGTAAATTTTCCTTCTTGCTTATGTTTGAATTATCTAATGAATCAATAATCACGAAACTTTACAGTGTTTGTTTTGTAGTCAATTTGAACTTCACGCCCACTGTTGGATATGCTCAAGCGTGCAGCCTCAACCACCAACTCGTTGTAACTGCTGTTTGTGGGAGTGGCCATAATGCCATCCTCGTCATATTGTCTGATTAGCTTCTGTCGCTCGGAAAGGTCAGGAATCTGAGCAGCCTTGCAACCTGCCCTTATAATGTATTCGGCGCTTCTGTGGCCGTAACCGATTGGCACCAAACCTTCGCCACCTTGGTCTATTAACTGGAAATAGTCGGGATTTGGCTCAGCATAGATGGTATCGCCGGGTTCATCCCCGGCTGCATTGTAACTGCATTTCACACCGCGATACTGGTCGGAATGGACAAGCAACGTCGCGTCAGTATCGCCCTGATTCCACATCGTCAGGCCTTGTGCATTTCCTCCGGCTGCACCGTCAGGGTAGCCAATGGCGTCGACAACGCTCAGGGATGCGCCGTTTTCCCAGACAACCCGGCCATCGGTCCAGAGGAAGCCTTCCTTACCGTTTGGGTATTTATCAACGATGCCGTAGACGCTAACCGAAACAGGCTTAAGGCCGGTTATGAAGGCGACAAGGTCTACATAATGACAGCCGACGTAGGTAAACATGTCGCTGTTTTCGCACGTACACCAGTTCTGGAAATTCGAGTCGCGATAATAATAAGGCTCGATCATCTGTGCCTGTGCCAAGCGAAACTCCCCAAGACTGCCGTTGCGGTATTCCTTTCGGGCCATCAGGTTGCGATAGTCGAACCGTTTGTGATATTCAACGCCTACAACCAAACCTTTATCATAGGCCAGCTTTGCAATTTCCACAGCCTGGGAGTGTTTCAGTACAAGCGGCTTGACGATGCATACGTGTAGTTCGTTTTCGACAGCATCTTTGAGGATCGCGTAATGCAACTGGTCCGGGACAGCTATAACAGCAATGCTGCCTTTAGATGCCGCCGCGAAGACTTTCTTATAGCTGTCAGGAAATTTCTCAGAAGGCTCGACCTTCGCCGGGTCAGGATGCGGCGTTAAACTCTGGTCCGGAAACGCCCTCTTCAGCGTTGCGTCTTCCTGGAGTTCTTTAATCGGCGGTGTATTCAGTGCGCAAACATGAATGTCGCCAACCAGCCCTTCCCTTTGGAGGTGGTAAATTGTTGGCAAGAGTTGAATTCTGGTTATCATCCCGCCGCCAACAATACAGACCTGTGGTTTTGAACTCATGATATTCTCTCTTTCTTTTTCATCTGGAGCCAACCTGACTGTACTTTTTCATGTAATCCAAATGCTGGTTTAATATTTTCCGGCTGGCTTTGACGTCGCCTTTTTCAAGTGCAGCCAGCAATTTGCGATGGTAGCTCAAAGCCAATTCCTCTTCACCCTCTTGCTGACTGGTAAAAACAGAGGAAAATTTGTGATATTCGTAAATCGCTTCAAAAGCAGTTACCAAAACCATATTGCCGCTGAAACGCACAAGTGACTGGTGGAATTTCATGTCATATTCAAGGAATTTCGCCAAATCATGCAGCGACTCAGCCATGCCCTGAATAAGTCTTTCAAGGATTTCAATCTGCTTTGAATTAATTCGCTCACAAGACGATTCCAGAGCTGACAATTCAATAGCTTTACGAGCAAAAATGATGTCATTGATATCCACCCTTTTGAAATTACGGGGTAGCAACCTTTCCGGAAGACGAGTATCGGATATATCGTTTACGTAAATTCCCGAGTTTGGCTTTATCGTGACCACTCCCAGATTATCCAGGTCGGAAATCGCCTTTCTAAGGGTGCCCCTACTCACCTTGAACTGCTTGCAAAGCATCCGCTCACTAGGCAGCCTCTGTGCGTTTGCATAAATTCCCGAGGCTATCGAGGAAATAATTTCGCGTGTTATTTTACTGCTAAGCTGTTCCTTCTGCATAGATACAGTCCTTGATAACTGGTATATTAAGTGTACCAATAATTCCGGGTCTGTCAATTTTTTTTGGGCAATGTTTGACGATAATGTATATTCAACAAAATTGTGGGGTATAAAAAAGCCCGGAGTGTCTCAAAAGTCCGCCTAATTTAACTTCTTGTATTTCCCTCATTAACTGTTGCTGATTCAAGCCGCCCGTTAAAGCAAATCATAGGCCAAAACCGCAATCTGCTCAAGAATCATAAGTCATAGTAAATTAAGACCGACAGAATTTTCGGTATGCACAACCCTAGCTAGCTCAATTCGAAACATCCAGCATCGGGGAATTCGTCTCGCAGTGAACCTCTAAGATCCAGCAGGGGGGCATTGTTGTCTGTGCCAAAATTGATAGCCGGGCTTGCGGAAAGAAGGCCGAAGTCGAATTTCTCCGGCTGGGCGAAATAGTCCGTTGAAACATCGGAGAAAAGGGGCTGTTGGAAATTATTGCTCGCAATCAAGTCGCTGAAAACCTCGAATTCTGCTAGGTCGTACGATACCGCCCCTTCTTCCCAGACGCTTCCGCCAGTGCTCATTATCAAGTCGTCGCCCTGCCTGAAGAAGATGTTATTCTCTACCGTAGTTGTCTGTGCGAATTTTTCCTGGTTGAACTGGAAGGCTGTGCCGCTGTAGGTTACGAAAATATTGTTTTGGAACACGTTGTTATCCAGGCTTATGTTCTGGGCTTTGGTGGCGTCGTTGAAAAGAACGGCGGCGTGATCTTCAGGTCCGACATTGCCTTGGAAGTCGTAGTACCCCACCCAAACGGTATTGTTGATAACAAGATTATTCGTTTGGTCGTATGGAAGAATTCCACTCAACGGCGTATCGTCATATGCGTAAAAGACAATGCCTTGTTTAGCATTGTTGAATACGAGATTGTTCCTGACCTCGGAATATGAGACACCCTCTATCAGTGAGATACCGGCAAGTTTGTTGCTTTGGATAATATTACTTTCTACCAATAAATTCGTAACCCTGCCATTGTGCTGGAATCCGTGGTAACCGTTTCCATAAGAAAGACAATTACGAACCGTGATGTTAGAATTGGGTAGATCGCGCGCCCCCAGGTAAATTCCGTGTGTAACATTGTCGCGGAACACGCTAAACTCAAGTGTTATGTTCTGAAGGTCTTGCATTCCCGAAATGCCGCGAGAATGGCTGCTGCTTTCTATATTTCGCAACGTGATATTGCTGCTTTCATATATCACAACACCGTTACCAGTGTAACCGGAGGTGTTGGTGCAAATAAAGCCGTCGAAGACCAGATAGCTGCTATGATCAATGCCAATAGACTGGCCGTTTGAATCCCAGATTACCTTTTCACCCGGCATTGCCATGAAAACTATCGGCGCATCAGCCGTGCCGTTGAGATTGCTTGCGCCGAAGGGATAGTTACCCACGCCCGTTCCGCTCCCAAAGACAATCATGTCACCTGGCTGTGGGGTGCTGTAGCTATCCCCCGGATTAACGACGATTATACGATTAGGATCATAGCCCTTGTGGCGGACAAAGGTCTCGAGATCACCATACTTGGCTTCAACTGTAGCCCATGTATTGACCTCGGGGTCGTTGTCATCCGCGTCGGGGCCAAAAATAGATGCTACGCCGTAGCCGTCCCTATCGTTGTCAATGTAGTAGGCGTTGGTATAACCCTGACCAATTGCAGTGTATCCAACCGGCAGGCCGAGAATCTTGATATCTACAACTTTGGATACGGTTCCATATCCGTCACTGACTTCGAACAGGACCGGATAAACGCCAGCAAGTTCTGCGGTATCCTGCCAGCTTAAAGTTTGAGCCTGTGGGTCCCATACAGCGCCGGAGGGAATATCGCTGACGCTGATAGTCAATTCATCGTTGTCGACATCTGTTGCCGTAGCCGTTAATAAAATCGGTTGCCCGTTTTCTACTACCGTAGAGCCCGTAATTTCGAGTACAGGAGCGTGCCCATCTGCTACAAAAATCGAGCAGGCGGCATTGGTTGACAGGTCACCATCTGTGGCAATGAAAGTAACTTCATAGTTGCCGGATTGTTCGCTTGTAGGAGTCCACGAAAAGATCCTATCAGCTGGCTCGAAGCTTGCACCTTCCGGGAGATTATTTGCGGAGACATCCAATGCGTCTTCATCCGGGTCGTCTGCAGAGACGACGAACTCTATCAGTTGCTGCTCGTAAGCATTTACTGCTGCAATCGGATCAATCTCCGGTGGCCGATTTATATTGGCGATGTAAATGGTTATTGTTTTACTGTCGGACAATATCCCGTCAGATGCACTGAAGGTTACTTCATATGTGCCGGCCTGGTCGAAATTCGGCGTCCAGGTAAATGTCCCCTCGTATCCATTAAAAACGGACTTGTAGGGCAACCAACCAGCTGAATATGAGATCGGGTCTCCGTCCGGGTCGATTGCAGATACCGTAAATTGCACCAGGCTATCTTCAGCACTGCTAACATCGTTTAAGGGGTCTAAAATTGGGGGACGATTGGTATTGGCTATGGTTAAGGTTACTGCCTCACTATCAGAAAAGGTAGTATCAGAAACGATGAACGTGATGTTATAGGTTCCGGCTTGTTCATAATTCGGCGTCCAGGTGAACGTTCCATCTGTTTCGTTGAGCTGGGCTCCTTCGGGAAGCGCTGTGGATGAATATGTAAGCTGGTCATTATCCGGATCGATTCCAGATACCGAAAATTGCAGAGGGGTGTTTTCGGCGCCACTTTGTTCCCCGATTGGATTTATCTCCGGCGGACGATTGGTATTGGCAATTTCAATTGTTACTACTTCGCTGCCGGATAATGCTCCATCAGATGCAATGAAGGTGACTTCATAGGTTCCCGCCTGTTCGAAATTCGGTGTCCATGTGAAAATTCTCTCGGTTTCATCAAAGACAGCTCCATCCGGCAGGGCCTCAGCTGAGTAGGTAATGGGGTCGCCGTCCGGGTCGGTCGCGGAAATGCTGAATTGCAGCGGACTATCCTCATCGCCGTTGCGATTACCGATAGGATCCAATACCGGTGGCCGGTTGGTGTTAGCAATATCGACAGATATCGTTTCAGTATCAGATAATGTTCCATCAGAGATACTGAACGTTACATTATAAATCCCGGCCTGTTCATAATTCGGTGTCCATGTGAAAATTCTCTCGGTTTCATCAAAGACAGCTCCATCCGGCAGGTCGGTGGCTGAGTAGGTAATGGGGTCGCCGTCAGGGTCGGCCGCAGATATGCTGAATTGCAGCAGACTGGCTTCGGCGCCATTAAGGCTATCGACAGGATCAATGAATGGAGAACGATTGGTATTGGCTATTGTTAAGGTTACTGCCTCACTATCAGAAAAGGTACCATCAGAAACGCTGAACGTAATGTTATAGATTCCGGCTTGTTCGTAATTCGGTGTCCAAGTGAATACTCCATTGTCTAATATTGCTCCAGCTGGAAGGTCTTCCGCTGAATAAGTAAGCTCTTCACCGTCGGGATCGATTGCAGAAAGAGTAAATTGCAGCAGACTATCTTCTTCTCCATTGCGATTTCCTATTGGGTATATTTTTGGCGGCTGATTGACCCCTGCCAGGTAGTTCTGGTCCACTTGCTCAGTTGTTAGCGCTAGACTATAAAAAGCTGCCAAATAAAAAGTACCAAACCAAGGCCTGCTGCCACCAAACTCATTTGCAAGAGAAAGAAAATATGAAGTATCCCAATTAGATAAATCACCAGCTACAAAAGTCTCAGCGAGAAGAGTGTTATTCACATAGATTCTCGCAGTGCCATTCGAGTCACGAGTGTATACGACATGGGAAAGTTCAGGTGAGATGGAACCGGCTGGCGTGGTAAGTGAAGGCTGGCCGTTTGTGCTTGTTTCGGTGCTGCGGAACCGTACATCTATTATGTCGGATGGTTGGGAACCCCACAGGCCCTGGCCTAGAGTGAAGTTTCTTTCGTATGCATCAAGGGAAAGCGAGATAATTCGAGCAGGTCCGTCTTGTGTCACATTTGCCGGAGTTATCCAAGCCTCTATTGTAATCTCGCTGCTTGATTGAACCGATCCTATAAGCTTTGTTGCGGCGGTTGATGTTGCAATCAGTGCTTCTTCATTAACGGATAATGCGGAATTGCTCCATTTGACCTTATCCGGGTCATCGATAATAAGATTCATTTCGTTACCAACACCGGAAATATCATGGATAGTATCGCCGCCGCCTTCTTTGAAGGTATAAAGGGCTACTAGGTTTTCGATTACTCTTTCGTTTTCAAAGACAACAGGGTTTGTCGAGGCGGTCATGTTTTGCGTCTGCGACGTATTGCCGTTTGGATCGCTGGTTGTGATTTTGAAGTTATATACCTTGTCCGGCTGTAGGCTTTCGATGCGGATACTGTGGGCGGTTCCTTCGGGGCTTTGGATATTTCCAAGCTCGTACTGAGTAGTCAAGCCGTAATCCAGCACTGCAATCGCTGGTTCGTTAGTTACGAAATTGATCTCCAGATAGGTTTCCCCCGCATCAACGGTTATGTTCTGGATTGCCGGAGGTAATGTGTCAGGCGGGATTTCAGCTGTGGTGATAACATTATCTGAGATAGAGACATTTCCGCTGGTATCTACCGCCGAGATTCTCAATTGATATGTCGTGCTCGCATGAAGGTTCTCTATTCTGATGCTATGGGTTGTCCCTTGTTGGCCTGATATAACTCCAAGTTCATGGTTTTCTGTCAAACCGTATTCGACAGTGGCAATTGTCGGTTCGTCAGTTGCAAAGTCGATCTGGATAAAATCCGTGCCAGCTTCAATCGATATGTTCTGTATTTCAGGCGGTGTCGTATCCGGATTGGAGTCTTCTGGTTCGATCCGCGAGGCGGTGTTAAAGAAATAGTCGATCGAACCCGTAAATTCTGGCGGGTTCGAGCCTTCGTTTCCGACAAATGCGCCTACCGAGGTTACATTGAGAGAATGAGTGAAGCTTCCACCTATTATCCAACTCTCTCCGTCTGACGAGAATTGTTGCGTCCATAGATCGCCAAGGCGGCTGATTCGCATATAAATGGGATTCGACACTGAGATGGGCTTGTATAATTTCACGGCCGGGTTGTCGTTGGTGAAGCTCGCCGCAAAAAGACTCACATTGCTTCCACTGCTGTGAAAATCGAGCCGCAAAAAATTGTCCCTGTCCTGCTCGATAATTATTCCCTGCACCGCGTATCTGCCTTCCGGCTGCGACTCGAATTTGACTTCGATCTCGAAGTCCTCATTCTCAGCCGGCTGCATAAGACGCGGAGCCCTGTTTCCGGCTTCCCAGATATCATGTGGTACACCAGCCGGCACAGCAATAAAGGCATTTGTACCATTGAGAATAAATTCGCTATCTCCAACCGGGTCGATGAATTGCCAAATTTGGTTGGACAAGACCGGATTACTGAAATCGTCCGAGCGGATTCCTTCTGTTGTAGGTATTTGTTTGGTGGTAGCCGTGTAGTCCGGCGACTGGGTGACATTATCGCTCTCGTCAACAGCGGTTATTTTCATGTGGTATGTCGTTTCGGCTTGAAGGCTATTGATGAGCAGGTTGTGGGCTGTTCCTGTCGGGCCACTAACAGACCCGAGTTCGTAATTTTTCGTTAGCCCGTACTCCAAGGTAGTCGTAGCTGTTTCATCAGTTTCGAAGCTCACCTGTATGTTCGAGATTCCAAGCTCTACGCTCACGTCGCTTATTTGTGGCGGAGTTACATCAGGCTCGGGACCATCTTCTGGGTCGATTGGGGTGGTTGTGTTGAAAAAGTAGTCTATCGAGCCGGTATAGGCCGGTGGATTTGAACCTTCATTACCAACAAATGGCCCCACGGCAGAAACGTTAAGAGTTTGCTGGAAGCTTCCCCCAAATGTCCATGCCTGGCCATCATAGGAGTATTCCTGCGTCCAGGTGTTTCCCTGCCGCGAAACCCGCATGTAAGTTACTTCTCCCCCTGAAAGTGGAATATAGAGCCTTGCCTGGGGAGCTCCGTTATCGAAGCTGGCTGCAAAAAGATTCAGGTTGCTGCCGGAGCTGTGAAAGTCAAACCGAAGAAAATTGTCCCCGTCCTGCTCAATGATAATTCCGTTGACGCAGTATGTGCCTTCCGGACGTGATTCAAATTTTACCTCAACTTCAAAATCCTCATTTTCAATTAACTGCATGAGGCGAGGGGCATTGTTTCCGGATTTCCAAACGTCATGAGATACACCAGCCCCAACGGTTATCAAGGCATTGGTTCCGTCAAGAACAAGCTGGCTATCCCCAACGGGATCGATAAATTGCCAGATATCAGTATCTAAAGCAGGTGAGCTGAAATCATCTGAGATAGCCGACAGAAGCAGCCGTGGTTCAAGGGCTTGGAATTGTGGACAGGTATCACCCAGCGCGAAGTTATTGTCAACCGAAGCCATCAGCCTCGAAACTGACGCATCCGGTGCTTCCATATTGCTTTCCCCTGTCTTACGTCACTCCGGCTGATGCCAAATAAGTAAGTTATTCTATGCTTGGATTTGCAGTTATCCAATTTGTGTTTAAAAGATTAATATGCTTTGTTGATAAAGCCTGGGGTGCTTCCGTGACACGGTCCATTTGGGGATGGTCCAAAATGTCGTTCCGCTCCAAGGATCGCTCAAGAATCAGGCCCTCGCTACTACTTCTTACAATAGTGGCGTACAAATCTGACCGATAAATGCCAAAAAGCGCTTCAGCGATCCCGTGGTTGGGTCTTATCGCTGGGAGGACGCGTTCCATGAACCGTGACGAACCATTTAAGGCAATGATCGAATACAAACATGCAGAAGAGGAATTGCGCGAATCTGAAGAACTACATCGCATTACTCTTGGCAATATCTCGGATGCAGTGTTCATAACTGATGACAATGGCGCATTCACCTTCATTTGTCCGAACGTGGACGTTATTTTCGGCTACTCATTCGAAGAGGCACAAGCATTTGAGAATATTTCGAGACTTCTGGGAGATGGCCTTTTCAGCCATGATGAATTGCGGAATCTGGGGGAAATTAGGAATATAGAATGGGAAGTTACGGACAAATCCAGAAAAGCACATCATCTCCTGATAAACGTGAAGCATGTGTCCGTCAAGGGCGGCACAGTGTTATATTCTTGTCGCGACATCACCGAGCGTAAGTGGGTAGAAGACGCTAACCAACTTTCTCATCGCTTTCTGTCTATTGCCAACCGTTTCTCCCAGATGGAGCCTCTAATTGAGGAATTCGTGGCCCAGATCAAGAAGCTCACCGGCTGCGCGGCTGTGGGAATCCGTATTCTAGACAAGGACGGCAACATTCCATATCAGGCCCATGATGGTTTCGAGCAGTGGTTCTACGAATCGGAGAGCCCACTTTCCATCAAGCACGATCAGTGCATGTGCATCAATGTGATTACCGGCAAACTCGACGGTAGTCTGCCTTTCTGCACAGAATTCGGTTCCTTTTATATGAACGGCACGACGCGCTTTCTCGCCACGGTTTCGGAGCAGGAGAAGGGGCAGACACGTAACGTCTGCAACGCGGAGGGCTACGAGTCCGTGGCTCTGGTTCCGATTCGTATGGGCGGGTGTATTCTTGGTTTGATTCATGTGGCCGACCCACGGGAAGACGCCGTTCCCCCGAAGATGGTGGAATCGCTGGAAGTAGTTACATCACACCTAGCCTCCGCTATTGAACGGGTGAAGGCGGAAGAAAAGACAAATAATTTGGCGAAGTTTCCCTCTGAGAACCCGAACCCCGTCTTCCGCATTGCCGGCGGTGGAACTCTGGTATATGCCAACGAGGCTAGCGGCCCCTTCTTGAACGCGGGGTCGTGTAAAGTCGGTGGGAGCGCCCCAGACAGCATAAAGCAATCAGTCACCGACGTACTGGCCTCAGGTTCCACGGCAACCATCGAGATTCCGCATGAGGAACGGATATTCTCGTTCGTGGCCGTGCCTGTGACCAAGGAAGGTTACGTCAACTGGTACGGCCGCGACGTCACTGAGCAGAAGCTCGCCGAAGATAATCTGCGAAACGCAAAGGACGAGCTTGCGGCCAAAGTCAAGGAGCGGACGGCCGACCTGGCTGGAACTGTCAAAGAACTCACCGGCGAGATAAACCGTCGTGAGCTGGCAGAGCAGGCCTTGCGGGAGGGTTATCAACATCAGAGGGTCCTGAATAGCCTGCTCGAACTTTCGTTGGAAGAGCTCTCGCTGGAAGATCTGTTGCAGAAATCCTTAGATCAGATAATTTCGATTCCATGGCTCTCGATAGAATCGACTGGAGCTATCTTCCTGATCGAAGAAGAGAATAATGAATTGGTGATGGAGGTTCAAAAAGGGCTTTGCGATAAACTTAAGGATCAATGTTCGCGCGTACCCCTCGGAACTTGTCTTTGTGGGCGGGCGGCTTTATCGGATAAGGTGGTTTTTTCGGACTGCATAGATGAACGCCACGAAAATGAATATAAGGGCATGGTTCCACACGGCCACTATTGCGTTCCTATTACGTCCACGGGAGGAAAGACTCTCGGCGTCATGTGCTTTTATCTACCAGAAGGGCACGCTCGCGACGAGAAAGAAGAGGAGTTCCTTCTGGCAATATCCAACGTACTGGCCGGCATCATTGAGCGTGGACGCACATTACAACGCTTGCAGGACAGCGAATCCAGTCTTTCCCAGGCACAAGAAATTGCCAAGCTGGGGAACTGGGATTGGAATATTGTGAGAAATGAATTGCGATGGTCAGACGAGATTTATCGCATCTTTGGCGTATCTCCTCAGGAATTCGGGGCTACATATGAAGCATTCCTGAACTCCGTTCATCCCGACGACAGGGAAATGGTTCGCAAGGCAGTGGATGAAACTTTGCACAATGGAAAGCCGTACAGCATTGAACACCGCATAGTACATCCAGACGGCACGGAATGCATTGTTCACGAACGCGGCGAAGTGTTTTTCGGCGAGTCCGGCAAGCCCGTTCGTATGCTGGGTACCGTCCAGGACATCACCGAGCGCAAAGAGGTGGAAGAAGAAAGAGCGGCGATTGAAGAGCAGTTCCGCCACTCACAGAAGATGGAAGCCGTTGGGCGACTGACAAGTGGCATTGCCCATGACTTTCGCAACCAGCTTACAGTGATCAAATGCTACGGCGAGATGCTCGAGCGACGGTTGCTCGTCTCCGACGAGGCCCAAGGTTACGTTGAGCAGATTCTCGAGGCTGTCGAACGGTCGGCGTCGCTCACAGCCAAGTTGCTGGCCTATAGCAGAAAGCAGCCTCTACGCGTGGAAGTGGTTGATGTTAAGGCTCTCATCGGCGATCTGATAGCGTCGCTCAAAACAATGGCCGGCGAGCACCTGCATTTGTCCTTTATCCCCTCTGCTGAGTTAGGCAGCGTTGAGATTGATCCTGGACAATTCCAACAGGTTCTTGCTAACCTCGTTGTCAATGCGCGTGACGCCATGCCTAAAGGAGGAGAAGTGCTCATCGAGACGGCCCACGTGGAACTGGACGACCAATTTGTCGACAGTCATCCCGGCGCGTCCTCCGGACCGCACGTGTTGGTGGCCGTACGCGATACCGGCACTGGGATGGACGAAAACACGCTCCGGAATATCTTTGAGCCTTTCTTCACCACCAAGCCTATCGGCGAGGGAACGGGCCTGGGATTATCGATGGCTTACGGTTTTGTAAAACAGAGCGGCGGGTACATCGACGTCGAGAGCAAGGTGGGAGAGGGTACAACGTTCAGGGTTTATGTTCCCTGTGCAGAAGAGCCCGCTGAAGTTGCAGAGCATCAGAAGGTGCCAGCGCCCGAAGGGCTTGCGCCACACACGGGAACCCTCCTTGTTGTAGAAGATGAGGAGGCGGTACGGCGCGTTACGGTAGATACGTTACGGGAGTTCGGGCATACAGTCCTGGAATGTGGAAACGCCGCAGAAGCCTTGCCTCTGGTGCAGCACTATGAAGACTCGATTGACATGGTAATCACGGACGTGATCATGCCGGGCATGAGTGGCGCGGACTTGGCCGAGCATGTCCAAGCAGCCAGGCCGAACACCAAGCTCCTATTCATGTCTGGCTATATGCCCGAAGTGTTCGGGAAACAATATGCCGGGCAAAAAAGCGTGGAGTTGCTGCCCAAGCCTTTCAGTTCCCAATCCCTGGTGGAAACGGTCCAAAGAATACTCAGCGCCGCCTAGTGTAAAGTGGTTCAAGCATTTGCACGATCGGTGCTTCCATCATTAATGGATGACTTACCACTAAAAACTCCTGCAATGATTTGTATTGTTAAAACCAGCTTCAACTTCTATCATTGCAAAAGCTTAAATGTAAGTAGCGACAGTTTATAACAAAAACAGCGGATTTTGAATAATGATTGAAAAGTTAAAAGAAATAACCGGATTAAAAATCTACGAAGCGAGCTTAAGCGAAGCTGATGGAATTTCTTATTTCCTCGGTCGTCGCGGAATGGAAAAACTCGTCGGTTGTGTGGGCAAGTCGTGTCTCCCTAACGTAGAGAAGGTTGGCGAACTGGAAGACAAGTGTGTTTGTCTCGGCCCGACAGACCATGCTAATGCTTTGGCGATACGTACTGCCCTGTCTTGGACAGCGCCTAAGTGTCTGGGACTGGCTATAAGTGCAGGCCTCGGTGACAGGCTTGGCTTGGCGACACCTGGACACCTGCACGCCATCAAACAGCAGGGCCAAGGAGTCATGCCGATTCTTGCTCAACAGTCCATAAGGGAAATGACCCGTACGAAACGCACTGCGGATGAGGTTATGGATTGTGCGACATGGGGAGTACTCCAGGAAGGCTACCGCAACGGTTTTGGCTCTGATGCTGACCATCTCCAGCAACTTGAGGATATCGACGTAACTGTCGCTGCCGGTTTTACCATGTTCACAATTGACCCCGGCATGCATGTAAATGACGATGCCGACGATATGGACTCCGCTGCCCTAACCGAGAACTTCAACAAACTGGACTTTGACGCTCTGGCCATAACGCCCGGCGAGTTGAAGATGATGTACTCAGCCAAGCCTTTCGACCTTGAAGGCGGCGGCCAGATAGAATTCGACGAACAGACCCTGCTTAGAGCGGCTGTCAAATACGGAAACGCCATCGCGCATACCGTCAGGATGTTCCGCCATCTTCAGGAAATCGCAAAAGGTGAATTCGAGCTGGAAGTTTCTGTCGATGAAACCGAAAGCCCAACCTCACCTGCCGAGCATTATTTCTTCTCTTCCGAGTTGAAGAGGCTTGGAGTAAAGTGGGTTTCAATGGCTCCGCGGTTGATCGGCCGATTCGAAAAAGGTGTAGACTATATTGGAGATCTGGACGAATTCCGCGCCAGTTTCGCCCAGCACGTTGCCGTCATGCGAACTCTTGGCCCATACAAAATGTCCATTCACTCCGGCAGCGACAAGTTCAGCATTTATCCGATCGTTGCTAAGTTGACAGGCGGCCTGATGCACCTAAAAACAGCCGGCACGAGCTATCTGGAAGCACTCCGGGCAATTTCCAAAATAGAGCCTGGCTTGTTCCGAGAAATCCTGGATTTCGCACGCGGAAGATATGAAACTGACAGAGCTACTTATCACGTTTCTGCCGACGTCTCAAAGGTGCCATCATCTGAAAACTTAAGTGACGACGAGTTGCCAAAACTGCTGGATGATTTCGATGCGCGTGAAGTTTTGCACGTCACATTCGGTTCGGTTCTTACAGAAGAAAATGGTGGGAAATTCCGCAATCGACTTTACGCGGCGCTTATCCAGGACGAGGATACGCATTACGCAACCATAGCCAGCCACCTAGGCCGGCACGTTAAACCAATGTCAGGTACTTCCGTTATCAATTGTTGCTAATTCAATCTTCTCTTCTGTTTTCAAACTGCCCTCTAAAGCCTTTTTGGGGTTCTCAATCAATAATGTCCTTATCTCCTGTTCCACTAAACCAAGTTTTTTAACATTGGAACAATGTTCTTCAGAATATGGGCTAACCCGAAGCCTTTCTACCCAAAATCTCCACAAATTCCCTTAAAATTACTCAGGAATATGGCTGGAGATCGGCCATCAACCATTCTGTGGTCGCATGCCAGGCATACTTTAAATACGGGGCGTACAGCCGGTTTGTCATCATCTCCAACCACAACGTCTTTGTGTATGGCTCCGACAGTTAAGATAGCAGCTTGGGGGGGATTTATTACACCCGTTAAGGCTCGAGGGCCTTGCGGACCGGGGTTGGATATCGTAAAAGTAGCCTTGCCGGTTACAAGTTTCCCATTATTAGCTTTTTCAATCAGGTCTTTTGATTCAGCCGAGATTTGCTTGAGGTCTTTCTTGTCAGCATCATTGAGTACCTGACAGATAATCCCGCCATCAACGGCGACGATTATCCCTACGTTTACCGAATCATATTGCTCAATATGATCCTCAGCCCAACGAGCATTCAATTCAGGAGATTCTTTTATTGCCCTGCTGGCTGCATATATTATCAGGTCGTTGTAGGTTGGCCTGTCATCTTTCGGAAAAGACGATCTATAGGCAATCAGACCTGACGCGTCTATCGTTTCAAAATTGAAAAAGTGCGGGGCTGTATTGAAACTCTTGGTCATCAGCCTGGCAATGGCATTGCGCATGGGGCTAATGGCTACTTTTTTAACACCTTCTTGGCCTGTCATCTGAAGCCTCCAACTTTACATTGCCAGAAATAACCGCACTCTAGCCAACGATAGCAACGACCGTATTGACCGCAACAGTGTCATTTTCATTGGCCAGAACTTCCAGCAAAACGCCATCAGCGAAGGATTCCACTTCCATGGTCGCCTTGTCGGTTTCCACCTCAAGGAGGACATCGCCAGAAGATACATTTTCGCCCTTTTGCTTGACCCACCGTAAAATCCGGACCTCTTCTGTACTTTCATCTACGATTGGAATTCTTATTTCAGTTGCCATCTGCTGTCTCCTGCGCAATTGCATTAACCATTTCTAAAACTTCACTGCAAACCTTCTGGTCATTAGGCATGAATACCTTCTCCAGGCTTGGCGCCATTGGTGGCGGTGCAGCTGCACTGGAGATTATTTTTACAGGCATCCTTAGATGCTCGAATGTGTTTTCGGTTACCTGGGCTGCTATATGCTCTGCAAAAGAACAACGCCTTGGAGCCTGTGAAAGCACAACGGCCAGGTTTGTTTTGCTTACCGAATCAATAATCGTTTCCGTATCCAGTGGAACGAGTGTACGTATATCGATAACCTCAGCACTTACGCCCTTTTCGGCGAGCAGTTCAGCTGCCTCCAGGGCAACTTTTGCCATATATGAATAGGCTATAATCGTAACGTCAGCTCCTTGACGCGTAATAGCAGCCTTGCCTAGCGGGACAATGTAATCGCCTTGGGGGACCTCGCCCTTGTCGGCGTAGAGCAACTGATGCTCCATAACGATGACGGGGTTGTCATCCCGAATGGCTGCCTTGAGCAAGCCCTTCGCATCGGCTGGTGTAGATGGTGCGACAAGTTTGAGTCCTGGGATATGTGCGGGTATCGCTTCCAGCGACTGCGAATGCTGGCCGGCATAGCCCTTGCCGCCACCAATCGTAGTTCGCATGGTCCACGGGATGGTTCCATTGCCGCCATACATATACTTAAACTTGGCAGCCTGATTACCAATCTGGTCCATGCTCATCATAATGAAGTCGATGAACATAAGTTCTATCACCGGCCTCATGCCAGTAAGGGCCATTCCAACGGCTGAACCGCAAATGGCTGCTTCAGAGATAGCTGTGTTAAACACGCGATCCTTGCCGAATATCTCGTGCATGCCAACGGTAACTGCAAAAGCGCCGCCATGCTCGCCGACATCCTCGCCATAAAAAACAACGCGAATATCACGGATCATCTCCTCGACAAGAGCTTCCTTGACCGCGTTTCGCATGGTCATCTTGCCTTCCTTGTCGCGTGTGTCTCGAACCAATGATGTATTATATTCGGCGGTCTTCAGCTCATCGCCAACCTCGTTACTGTCTGTATCGCTGGACAAGCCATCTAAAAGATCTTTCGGATCAGGATCGGTTGAGTTGGCAGCCTTGATCATCATCTCTCTGGAATGCTCTTCGATATCCTTACGCAATTCATCGGCTTGCTGTTTCGTCAGAATATCCGCCTCGATAAGCTGATTTTCCAAACGATTAATGGCATCTTCTTGCTTCCACGCAGCCAATTCTTCCTTGCTTCTATATCTTTCTGGGTCAGAAAGAGTATGGCCGGCATAACGATAGGTCATAACCTCAAGCAAAACCGGTCCGTCTTTTTTGCGGCATATATCGGCTGCCCTTGCGACAGCATCTCGCACTGCCAGAACATCCATGCCATTGACAACTTCAGCGTGCATGCCGTTTTCGGCATAAGCAAAGCCGCGGCGAGCAAGACAATCTATTCCAGTAACCTCGCCATGGCCCTGACCGGTCATGCCATACTGGTTGTTCTCAATTAAATAAATAATCGGCACACCCTTTTCGCGGAATTGGGCCATGCAGGCCATGTTGACTGACTCGGACCATATGCCATTATTCGTTGAGCCATCACCGTGGAAGCAAAGCGTAACACTGTCCTTATCTTGTAGCATCATGGACATAGCCGCACCTGTTGCGATCGGAATCGAGCCACCAACAATCGCGTTTGCACCAAGGTGCCCACAATGAAAATCGGCAATATGCATTCCCCCTCCACGACCTCGGCAGTAACCATCCTCTTTCCCGATAAACTCAGCCATGGTGCGATACATATGAACATCCATAGCACGTTCGAAAAGGTCTTCGTTGTCGGAGACCGACTCAAATCCCTCACAGAACTCTTTGAGTTCATCTAACGAGGATTGTTTAAGTGCGAAAGCGCCCTTGGCGATGCCATGGCCGTGCCCGCGGTGTGTTGAAGTAATGTAATCATTGCTAAGCAAAGATGAACATGCTCCGACCGCGACAGCCTCTTCGCCAATTGAAATATGAGTCGCACCACAAAAACGGTAACCCTCGTATGGCATCAACTGACCGGACCTGAGCTGAATAATCATGGTCTCGAAGGACCTGATTTGACGCATCAACTTCAAATAGAAGATAGCCTCCTCAGGACTCAAATAAACAGTTAGCTCTTTCGCAACCGTTCCCTGATAGGAGTAACAGGGAACCTTCCCGAATTCCAGAGTCTTGGGCGTAAAATCCGGCAAAATATCATGATTCTTCATGGGATTACCTCAACAAAACTTTTCTCTATGTAATTACTGGTAACGATTTTTTATCCGCTAATCAAACAGCCATGAAATACCAGCTCTTTTAAACATGCTTATTTTGCAAAGTTCTGGTAATTGAATACTTTCAAAAAGTCGCAGCAGCGGTCACGAACGGCTGCGAACCATGCATCACGGCGTGGCGGATTTGCAACATGGGCCAGTTTTGGCTTTATGGGAAGCTCTGTCCCGGAGTAGCTGTCGGCCAAAACCGCTTCACCCAGAACGCCTTGCTGGACCAGTTCTTTCAATTGTTCCTCGCCGAATATATTTCCAAGGTTATTCAAAACCTGGCGTGAAAGAGCTTGTCCGCCCATAACAGCAAGTGTCGTATAGACATTTATCTTCACGAACCCATCGTCGGGTATTTGAGACAAGTCTTCCGGCTTAACCGAAGAGGTCCCGTGCAGGCAAAGTATTTTGCCTACGGCTGCACTTATCTCCCGTGCCCTTTCCGAGCGATACTCAACCTGGTCGGCCGTTGCGCGATGCTCGGTGCCAACGTTGGGGACGATAATATCCACGCCGGTTTCGCTCAGATATTTTTGGGCCTGCTCGACGCTGGTAGGTTCGTTTTTTTCAGAACCGCCAGATTCGTAAATCTCATCGACAGCCCCTTCCACAACAACACGACCTTTGACCTTTTCAACGTAACGAGCTGTTATCTCCATATTCTCGGCGAAAGGTTTTTCGCTCGCGTCGCACATTACAGAGGCAAACTGACCGACAAAGCCTTCCAGAACATCCATGTCCAGCCAAGGAAACCCATGGTCCAGATGCGGCAAAACCCGTAGCTTTCGATAGGGGCTGGTTTCACTCATGAAAAGTTCAAGGTCGGAAAACATCATCTTCGTACCAAGCACTGGACCGCCACAGGCGGTCAGTAATGTCATCTGCCCACGTGATGGGTAGCGACATGTCCAGGCTGGAATGATGGGCAGATCCTCAACGCCTATTGTCTTGCCATATTCCAACGCTGCAGCAAGGATAGCCTCAAGTGTTTCACGATCTTCAGAGCAATATACCGGTAGGCCAGCTCCAAGCTCAGTAGCCTCTCGGTATACGTCTTTCACAGCTTGGTAATCGGTAATCAACGGCATGTTTAGGTCCTTTTCTGCACAAAGGCTTGAATTACTTTTGCTGCAGGAATCCCATTAGTCGCACCGACAGCGGAAACACAATGAGCTGCTGTTGCCGCAGCAAAGTACGCAGCTTCAGTAAGGGAATAATTCTTGGTGATAGCGTTAAGGAATCCAGAGATAAATGTGTCGCCTGCTCCGCACGTATCTACTACATCAACTGGAAAGGCGGGGATTTCAAATCTTTCAGAACCGGTGCCTATGAGAGCTCCATCCTCGCCAAGCGTAATGATAGCCGTCTTGAGTCCGTGGTCAAGCAAGGATGAAAGTTGATCTTCAGTCTTTTTATACCCCGTGATGAGTTCGGCTTCAGTATCGTTTGGAAAGCAGTAGTCGAGATAAGGAAGGCACGGCGGAACAATTGAAGCAAGATCTTGTTGAAATACGGGATCAAGGCTTGTTAATACCCCTTTTGACTGTGCAAATCGAAGCAACTCTGCGGCAGGTTCACCATCTATTTCCGGAAGCAGTCCCATGCCCGCATAATGCAGAATTTTCGATTCAGCGATAATTTCGAGATGTATGTCATCCACATGAAAATAGGCGTTAACCCCGGGGGTGTGATAGATACGCCTGTCACCGTTGGCCGGCACCATAACAAAAGAAAAACCGGTATTTGCCTCCGAGTTTCGCAAAACTCCGCTTATGTCGATTCCTTCTGATTCTAAACCCTGACAAAGCTTGTCGCCGAAGACGTCTTTTCCTGTCGCACCCAATATTGTGGTATTTAATCCGAGGCGAGCCGCCCCTACTGCCGTGTTATATGCACATCCACCCCCATGAATTTCCATAGCGTCAAAATAAATGGAAGTATCCGGTTGCGGAAATTTGTCAATGGTTTTGGCAAGGACATCGACAACCATAATTCCAAAACAAGCCAGATCGTTTTTTTTATTTTCATTAACCATGTGGAAAAATAAATAGCTAGTGCATTACAGCTCCACCTGAAACGTTAATTGCCTGGCCCGTTATATATGTGGCATCGTCGCTGGCAAGAAATACAGCGAGTTTGGCTATGTCGGTTGTTTTGCCCAAGCGGCCAAGGGGAATTTTGCTCTCCAGGTAGGGTTTAACTTCATTTATCTGCATATCTCGTTTAGCGGCATAGTCCGAAATCATATCGTTCCATAAAGGCGTAAAAACGACTCCAGGACAAAGTGTATTTACACGAATTCCATGTGAGGCAAATTCCACCGCCAACGATTGTGTCAAGCCGATAATTCCAAATTTGCTGGCGCAGTAAGCGGCATAATGAGAATTGCCAGTTTTTCCTGACTGAGAAGACATGTTCAGAATCACGCCACTTTTTTGTTCCGACATTATCTTTGTAGCAGCCTGGCAACACCAGAAAGTGCCAGTCAAGTTAATATCGATAGTTTTACGCCAGGTAGCTTCTGTACATTCCAGCGAGGGGACAATGTAAGAAACTCCAGCATTATTAACCCAGATATCGATTTTCTTACAAGACGCGTGAATCGCAGCAACGACACTTTCGACTTCATCTTTTTTAGCAACATTGCAGGAAAACGACAGGGACTTTTCTCCCAGCTCACTGGCCATGCCACGAGCAACTGCTTCGTCCAGGTCCAACACGACAACCTGGGCTCCCTCTTTGGCAAATTCACGACAGATACCCTCGCCAATACCACGAGCTCCGCCTGTAACAACAGCAACCTTGCCTTCCAGCTTCATCTTCATTCTCCCGGTTTAATCAATACTTTTAGGCAGTCTCTGCTTTTCATGAGATCCAATCCTTCGTGTAATTTTGACAAAGGAAGCTCATGTGTAATTACGCCACTGAAATCAAGTTTCTTCGATTCCAACAGATCAAGCACTGTTTTAACATGCTCAGGCCGGCTGTCGGAAGTACCGACGATGCGTAACTCGTTGTAGTGAATGAGCCGACTGTCGAGTTCGATTAATGAATCACCTTTAGGTAAGCTTGCAAAAAGACAGACGGCCCCACCTTTGCGGACATAATTAAGCCCATCTTGCTGAGGTATTCGATTCGGCGCACAAATGATAGCCACATCCACTCCAAGGTTATCAGTTGCGTTTTTGACAATACTTTCAACATCTTCCTTAACGCCATCAATAACTTGAATGCCACTGATTTGGCGAAGCATATCCAGACGCTTTTCAGATTGCTCCACGATCATCACCTTTTCAGAGCCATACGCCAGACAAAGCGATGCATGGATTGCACCTAGTGGACCACCGCCAACAATAAGTACTTTATCGCCCTGTTTTACCCCAGCCAAAGTCATACCATTGACGGCACAACTGGCCGGTTCACTCAGTGCAGCATCTTTATCAAGAATTTTATTTGAGACTTTGACGGCGTTGCCTTGCTGTAAAGCTTCCGGTGGCACTGCCAGATATTCAGCAAAGGCTCCATCAAAATCATAGCTGATTGGTTTAGAGTTATTGCAAACGTTGCCGCGTCCCATGTGACAATATTGACACTTGCCACAGGGAATTGTGGTAGCCAGGGTAACACGATCCCCAAGCTCGAACCCCGCGACACTGTCGCCGACATGTTCCACGACTCCGACCATTTCATGGCCGATGATGCGAGGGGGGTGGCATCGAGGATATCCAACCGTAGCCAGTTTCAAATCTGTCCCGCAAATTGCACAGAATGCAACCTTGACAAGGAGGTTGTCGGCCGCCTTTTGGGGAATAGGCACTTCCTCCAAACGAATATCACCAGGGCCCTGATAGACAGCAGCTTGCATCATATAAGTTCCTTTCTCCGGCATTGAAAAACACTCTAGTAACGGCTTTCTGTACCCTAAACGGTTTATCAAAAAGGTCTTTTCTTTTCATCTTGTTCCTATTATATTAGGTTAAAAGCAGATTTGTCTTTGGCTGGACCTTTTTAAATGTATCCGAATCGACTGTTTTATGGTTAAGCAAACGACTTTTTTTGAACTTCTTTCCCGGAGCAAACCGTATGTGCGGTTTTGCGGGGAGGTAACAAGACCTGCCTGGCATACTCCCACGCGAAAACTTCTCGATTTCCTTCTGCTATTCATAAAAAGCGGAAGAGGTGTATTCACTTTGGGGGAAAACTCTTATGAAGTTGCCGCAAATGACCTTTTCTGGGTTCCACCGGATAAACTGATCGACATGCGAGGGGAAAGTCCCTCCATGACTTTGTCTTTTGTGCATTTCGACATTCAATTCGACCCACACCGTAGCAATTGGGCCTTTCACATTCCGGGCGGAACGACAAATTTGACCAGTTATCAAATGTTAATGCATCCCAAAATCCAGAGCCAAGAGATCAAGGCATTAGATGGAAGAATTCGCTCTTACAACAACAGGTATGTTGGGGAATTGGTGGACATATTGATTGTAGAGTCAATTCGCGGTCAGCCCTATACTGAGTTTTGCCTTTCGGGATTATTGGCACAAATCGTCGGCGAATTGCTTAGGGGAAAGCAGGGAATTCTACATCAAGACAATCGACATGTGTTGGGATTAGAACACATTTCAGATGTTATTCGCGATCAATGCCATGAAACATTAAGTGTAGGTGAGCTTGCCAAGATGTGCCACTTATCTACAAGTCGCTTTCACGTGTTGTTCAAGCAACTTTTTGGCTGTTCCACACGAACTTATATTCGACGCATGCGAATTCGCAAAGCCAAGGAACTGATGTTTTCAAGCAACAAAACATTATCTGAAATTGCCATAGAAACGGGATTTGCGACTGTGCATAGCTTTTCAAGAGCCTTTTCCAAAGAGGAAGGCATCACCCCGAGCACCTACAGACAATGCGGCAGCCGGCGTTTTGCAGCCGAGGTAATACCACGGCTGACAATTTCTAATCCCTGAATTTGGGATGGAAATCTTGCCATGCTTGTGACAACTTCCTGAAAAGTTAGCAAATCACAGCTATACAATTATTAAGACCTGGTTTATAAAAATTGAACTGCACGTTTGGATGTAAACCCAAAAGTGAGATAGGTACTGCACGGTTCTTTGTCGGAGCTAGCGACAAAGATATATTCGAGGATTCATTTACTCGCCAGCTGGATTCGAAACTTTTCTGCTTCCCAACTATCGATAAAATCTCGCTGCCGCCTATTCAGGCCGTTAATTCCACCCATATCCTGAGCGTTACTTCTTATGAACAATGAAGCCGCAACAATATCCCCGACAATCGCAGTCATCTTTGCATTGCCGACAACAAAAAGCCCCACCCCGCTAACCAGAAAAGCTGCCGGAATCTTCTTACCTTTACGAATGCTTGAAACTATTTTGTTTATTAAGTTTTGGTGTTCAATGTTTTCCAGCCACATTATTGGACTAGCGACAAACCCCATTTCATCGGGGGTCAGCGGAGGCGATTTAACCAGTTCCTTGACATCAGATCTACGCAAAATCGCCGAAACAGTTTTGCTGGCAAAGTAGCTTACCTTCAATTTTTTACCGCCGGTTATCAGCAGTGCTTTAGAAATACTCCGCTCAATGCGATCTGTATCCTGTTTTTTAATTTTAATATTTGCAGTTGCGCCAGGTTTTGTTAATCCTGATTTGCAACGCTTAATCACTTTTCGTACCAAACGCAATGTCTTATCCGGAGTATCCGCCGCCACAAGAAGGCCGTGTTTTTCAAGAACCATTATTGACGGGTTTCGCCCGTACTGCCTTTTATACTTACTAACAAGATTAAAGGCCTTTACCCCCAAAGAAAAACCTGGGTCCGCATAGGGAACCCATAACGGTGGAAATTCCTCCTTTTCGAACAGCTCAAATATTCTGGCCTTACCGTTTTTTGCACTGGCGTAAGAAAGCACTGCTAAGGCGTGGAGATGAATTACGCATTTGTCGAGAATAACGTGCAACGGTGATTCCACGGAGGGACGCACATCGCTTTTAATATTATCGTCACAGGCCGATTGCAAATGCTTGACCATTTTCAATTCGCGAGAATTAACATCCATCGCCGCCAAAGGCTTATCGGCAAATATCTCCCTAACCGCATTTATGCCTAGCCGGCGCCAGCCCTTTTTGGCGCTCATGTCTTTAAGCGCAGTTCCGCTGGCCTTTATGTACATATGCTCGCCATCGCTGGTCTTAACGGAAGTGTTCCCACCTACACCCTGAACGAGCGAACTGTCCTTGCCAACCGTGTTCGAAATCCTGATAAGCTGCGATAAAGTTTTATCCATGTTCCCATCACTTAGTTAAATAAAATTATCGCGGTGTTGCGTCAGGTAGGCCGCCATCGACGGGAATTGTAGCACCAGTTGTCGGGCTCTGCCGCGTCACAAAATACATAACTGCATTTGCTACATGGCGACCGGTAACTTTGGCTTTTAAGAGATTTCGGCTGCGGTAGTATTCGTGCAGGCCTTTTTCGTCAAGTCCGCGTACCTTCATGCGGTTCTCACCCACTTCTTCCCACAAACCAGATTTGTATTTGCCCTCGGAAAATACAGCATCGGGTGCGACCATGTTTACGCGAACATCATGCTCAGCCAGTTCCAGACTTGCAATCCGGCCGAGTTGATGACACGCCGCCTTGGTCGCGCTGTAAGCGCCAAAGCCGGCACTGGGTGAAGGAACATTCTTGGTGGACATGATCACCATGTCACCGCCGACGCCCTGCTTAATAAACACCCTTGCCGCCTCGGCGATAACCAGAAGCGTTCCTTCGATATTAACTTTCTCAAGTTTGCGGAATACTTCTATGTCAAGGTCTTGCAGCTTCGATACCAAGGCAATGCCGGCATTATGCACTACAATATTCACATCGCCCCACTTTTCGACGGCCTGGGCGAAACCCTTTGCAACCGATTCCTTGTTCGTTACATCAATTCCAACGCCAATAGTCCTGCCGGGGACGATTTGGTTCATATCTTCCACAAAACCGTCCAACTTCTCGCCCGGTAAATCCGTAGCTACAAGGTTGCACCCGGCTTCAAGCAATCTCTGGCAGATGCCAAAGCCAATCGCTCCGGCAGCGCCTGTGACCAAAACAACTTTATTCTCAAGTGGCAATTCGATTTTTGTTTCCGTGTCTTTTGTCATTATTTCAGAGCCTTAATCATGAATTCCGCATTAACCTTGGGATCTTTACCGTCAAAAATGGAACTACCGGCAACGATAATATCCACGCCCAACGCAGCTATTTCAGCAACGTTGTCTTTCTTAATGCCGCCATCGATACCGATGAGAATATCTTTTTCCGTCTCGGTAACTATTTGCTTGAGGCGAGTGAGTTTTTGCTTAGTTTCCTGGATAAAACTCTGCCCACCCCAGCCGGGATTGACCGCAAGAAGGAAAACCATTTCCAGATCCCCCAGCAATGGTCGGAGAGCATCAACCGGCGTGCCTGGATTTAAAACAACGCCGCGCAATATACCTCTAGCCGGGTCATTTGCGTTTTTCATCTGCCCCAACATCTGCAAAGCTCTATGAATATGCCGGGTCGATTCAATATTAATAGTTACAATATCAGCACCGGCTGCGATAAAACTTTCAAGCTTATCCAAGGGTTCGTCTATCATCAGGTGAACATCTTTGAGAAGACGTGTCTTTACCCCTTTAACAAACGCCGGGCCGAACGTAAGCGGTGGGCAAAACTGACCGTCCATTACGTCGAAATGCAACAACTTCACGCCGACGCTTTCTAAAATCTCGATTTCGCTACCAAGGTTCATCATGTCAGCAGTGAGCACCCCCGCGGTAATAAGCGGGGATGCTTCTTTGAGTTGATCGAAAACACTATTAGCCGGCATTATTTTTTCTCGTTTTTGAGAGTTTCAAATAAGTCAAGGGCATCCTGTGGTTTCATATTCTCATGGATAACCTTGTTTACTGCTTCCATCATCGCCACAGGCGCATCTGACTGGAAGATGTTTCTGCCCATATCTACACCAGAAGCTCCCTGCTGAACAGCGTTATATGCCATGGTTAAAGCATCAAGCTCAGGAAGTTTCTTGCCGCCAGCCATTACAATCGGCACTGGACAAGATGAGGTAACTGTTTCAAAATCTTCCGGCACAAAGTATGTCTTAACAATATTAGCACCAAGTTCAGCACACATTCTGCACGCCAGGCGGAAGTACCTGGCGTCACGGACCATCTCCTTGCCGACAGCCGTCACCGCCATCGTGGGTATTCCGTATCGCAAGCCCATATCTACCAGTTTGGTCATGTTGTGTACTGATCGTGTCTCATACTCGCCGCCTATGAAAACCTGAATGCCGATGCCAGCTGCGTTTAGCCTGATAGCATCTTCAATGTCCATAGCGATTTGCTCGTTGGAAAGTTCTTTTAGAATACTAGGCCCCCCGCTTGCCCTAAGAAAGACCGGCTTTGTAATATCAGCGGGAATAACCGACCGGAGAATTCCTCTTGTACAGAAAAGCGCATCACAATTTGGAATCAACGGCACGATAGTCTGATCAATTCTCTCCAATCCCGTTGTCGGCCCCTGAAAATATCCGTGATCGACCGCCAGCATAACTGTACGTCCTGATACAGGGCTAAATACCTGTGCAAGGCGATGTTTCATTCCCCAGTCAAGGCTGCCCGCACCCTTGAGGAAGAAACCAGGTGTCTGTTGAGGTATATCCGTGTAATAGTTCTTTTCTTTTTTGCTAATATCGACTTCCGGCATGACCATGTCCTTTCGTCATTTTGGTTTAACCTTTTTCGTGACAAGTACGGGATAATCGTTTAATCGTTTGACGCAAATCATAGGCCAAAATGCCCGCTCGCTCAATATTCATAATTCCTTATAAATAAAGACCGACGGGATTTTCAGTAGGCACCGCCGATGCAGGTATTTTATGATACGACTGCAATTCGCTTTTTAACCACATAAAAAATGTTGTATTGTAGGGAGTAGGAAGGAATCGGAAAATTGAGCCGGAAGCTTAAAATTCTTTTTCTATGCACAGGTAACTCCTGCCGAAGCCAGATGGCTGAAGGCTGGGCCAGGCATCTCTGCGGCGATACCATCGAGGCATACTCGGCAGGTATCGAAACCCATGGCCTGAACCCCTTTGCAGTAAAAGTGATGGCAGAAGCTGGAGTGGATATCTCCAATCACCGCAGCAAGACCCTGGACGAATTCAGGGATGTCGAGCTTGACTGCGTCATAACCGTCTGCGGACATGCCAACGAGACGTGTCCCGTGTTTCCGGGCAAGACAAAAGTAATTCACCAGGGATTTGACGATCCGCCCAAGCTCGCAAAGGATGCAAAGAACGAAGAAGAAGCCCTCGTTCACTATCGCCGGGTGCGGGATGAGATAAAATACTTCGTAGCGGCCTTGCCAGAGCAAATCTAAACCCAAGCATCTCTTAGCTGGATATAATAAGCTTTTGGCTTAGTGATTTTTGTCGATTAGTTTATGGGCGCTGTTTCTATCGTGAGGCAGGAGACTTCTGGGCACCTTTGCCTGCCCCTTTGCCTTGGAAACCATGTATCTCGAACATTCACTGTAAGATGATTTGCAGAAATTCCGTTCCAGAGACCGATAAATCTTCCTTGAGGTCTTTTTGATATTTTTTCGTAGTTCACAACTATCGTAAAAGACACACTTTTGCATTTTCCACCCCGAAAAAGCTATAGACATATTCTGGTTGGTCTTTGAACTTATTAGGAAATTCACCGCCTTAAACCCCTATTACTGGTTCTGAGCCATCTGGTTACGTCTTGCCCCCGAAGCAGACGTGTTATTTTCCTGAATCTTATGTCGGTTTATCCAGGATATCAAATTTAAGCTGAAAATTTTGACGGGAATGCGAAAAGCCAGACCAAACGGCGTTTGCTAATTTGGCCCAGCCCAACGAAGCTTATTGTCGGCTTCTACAAGCAATGCGAAAATATGTCTTGGTCGGCCGTTCAATTCAAGAGTAATGGAAGCGCGGTATATATTTCCGCCAAAGCTGTCCAGGTCGGTCAGTTCAATGCTTTGGGCCTGTTTAATTTGCGTGAGCATGAATCTCAACGCAGCCAGTCTTTGCTGGGCCAGGCCTGCGTCCTGACATATCCCTTCAATTACCGTCCCGCTTTTGTCCGCTCTTAATTTTTTAATCATAGAGCGGATTTCATCAGCTTTGGGGCAGTCCTTGCCCAACTCCTTGTGTTTGTACTCACTGGAGCAACCAGCCAATGCCGTCAAAAGCAACAAGATGAATACCTTAGTCCTGATCATAATGAGGATAATTCTCTGTTCCCACAAAACCTAATTGTTGTATTTCAAAAGCATCTTTCGTGGTTGTGGTTTGTGGTACATAACCTTCTGTGTCGAAGCTTTCAGCATGACCGTCCGCACAGAGTGCTTCAGTTTTCCCTAAATGGCGAAAATGAGTTGTTGGGGTTTGCACCGTGGTGCCAGTAACCGGTTCTATATCTGTACTATTTTGCAATATAAGCACTCCACCACCAGCGCTCCAATACATTGCGGAATCACAAAAAACGAATAAGTCTTTAGGATTAAGTAAATCTGAGGCTCTTTTTCTTGGCATTGCGTTGCCGTCGCTGTCTGTTCTAAACCACCCCGGAGGGTCAAGGCACCAACCGTTGTAGCCAAAGGTTGTGGTTGGCTCGTCCACGCCAGCCTGTGGAATATAACTTCCCCATTTTAAAGAGGGGCATTGCAATTGTTCCGGGTTGTAATCGCAATAGAGCATAAAAGGGCTAACTTTTGGATCAACGGGGTTGGTTGGGATGCCCCAAAAGTAACACCAAGCACCTAACGAAGTATCCAGCCATCTGATAGGCCAGAATTCCCCATCGTTGTCGCTATGGTACATTGTCATCGCGATGCCGTTATTGTGAAGTGTAGAAAGGCACTTAGCCTGACGACCTAGCTCTTTGGCCGAATTTAGAGAAGGCATCAGTATTGTGGTTAGCAGAGAGATTATCGCAATAACCACAAGAAGTTCGATTAATGTAAATGCCTTTTTATTCATCAGTCGCTTTAAAAACTAACGGCTGCGTGGCGAAGAGGCATGGGTTCTCCACCACGCAACCATTTGTTTTGCAGTTAGGCTTTTTTGCGTCGTTTAAGCAACCCCATTCCGCCGGCAATTGTCATCAGACCAAGTGTTGCAGGCTCGGGAACCGGGGTAGATGGTGTATAAATTGGATTAAAGCCATTAGCTGTAAATTCGTAACTCCAACCATCCCAATCACCATTGGCGAGAACACGGCCGCCAGCTCCGTAGTTACTAGGCTCCCATGTTTCGCCATCGGAACTGCTCCAATAACCTAGATAAGTTGTTATCCACCCATCTGAAGCCATGGAATTTCCATCATAGCTGAAACCATCCACTCCGAAACCCCATGTTGGGTCATAGTGATATTGAACATCAAGCGTGCCACTTGCTCCATCGCCATCGAGAGCTAAAAGCATATTTTCTGCTGTAACATCGGCGCCTGTTGTCTCCCAACGGAAACCGTAGGCATAATTGTTTCCGCTTCCAAAATCCACAACACAAAGGGCTTCGTTTGTCCCGCTACCTGCCCAATACTCAATGTCTACTTGGTCGAAAGTGTAACCAAAGCCGATTGAGGCCGATGTTACTAAAACGAACACTACCAATAAGAGCTTTTTCATCTTAAATTTCCTCCGGGCTTTTATTTTTAGCCCTAAACAAAAAACAAAATAAAACACAAAACCAATTACTTCCTGAGCGATACTTTTCTCTTAAGCCGGGTTTTACCTCCTGTCTTTTTGTCTTGCCCGTTGAGACTGACCGCATAACCCGGGCGCAAGGCGATTGCAGTCGCAACCTGGAAAGGGCGAGCTTTGAGCATATCGCAGTACAACTGAGCAAAACAAAACACCGTTTCACGCGACGGCTCGAGCTTTTTTGCAAAGGCCCAAAAAGCCTTGCAAAAACAAAAAACCCCGGAATCTCGCAAATCGAGGCGCCGGGGCATCAGCAACTTCATATCGGTCCCGGTTAGCCGATTGACTCGCGAAGATCAACCAGGTTGGCTACAGGCAGGTCTTCTGGCTTCCGGTTCATCCTTTCGCTGCGCCTTCCCAACCCGATTACGCATCGAGTCAGTGGCCTTTGCAGCGGTCGTCACCGGTTACAGCGGCGCGTCCGCGGCCGAGTTTCACGGCCTTCCCTTTTTGCCCCGAATCAGTTCGGGACACCTGTAACAAATGAAAATTTACCACAGATTTAAAATCAGTCAAGGAATGAAAATAAAAAAGTTAACTAATTATGAATTGCACCTAGCGGCCTCGCACCATCGGAACATCCTGGCTGGGGGTGGGGATGAGATCTGTCTCTATATCGTAAACCTTTTGGAGAATATCACTTGTGATTACTTCTGTCGGCTGGCCCGCGGCTACTAATTCACCATCGTGAATGAAAACAAGCTCATCTGCAAACCTGGCTGCAAGATTAATATCGTGGCTGACGCAGACGACAGCCATCTTCCAGTCGTGCGCCAACCGTTGCATCATGCGGTAGATGATAAGCTGATGTTTCATGTCCAAGTGGCTGGTCGGCTCGTCTAACAGCATGACGGCCGGCTGTTGGGCCAGTGCGCGGGCGATCATCACACGCTGGGCCTCGCCGCCAGAAATTTCATCGAGAGTTCGCTCGGAAAACTCATGGGTCTGGGTCATCTCCATTGCCAGGTTCGCGACCCTCTGGTCCGATTCCCCCGCCAGCCCGAGCAGGCCGGTGTGGGCGAAACGTCCCATCAAGATGATTTCCTTTACGTTGAAGGCAAAGGCAGAATTCGGCTGCTGCGGAACGTATGCCAGCGTCTGGGCCAGCAAACGCGGTGAGTAGCCGCCAAGAACCTTGCCGTCGAGAAGAATGCTTCCGGATTGCGGCAAGAGCCTGCCCAGCAGACACCTCAAAAGTGTTGTCTTTCCCGAGCCGTTAGGCCCGAGCAGGCATGTGAACTTACCGGCAGGAGCATTGAAGCTAATCTGTTTCAATACCGGCTCGTTCGGGCGATATTCGAAGCAAAGCTTCTTGGCTTGCAGGACGTGTGCAGAATCGCTCACTCTGAGGCCCCCCTGCTACGGCGGCGGAGCAGATAGATAAAGAAGGGCCCGCCGGAGACAGCTGTGATAATGCCAACCGGGATATTACCCGTGGCCAGATAGCTGCCAGTCGTGCGGCAGAGGGTGTCTGCCAGCATGAGAAACATCGCGCCCACGGCTGCGCTGAAGATAACGAGCCTTCTATGGTCTGGCCCGGCGATGAATCGGCAGATATGCGGCACTATCAGGCCGAGAAAGCCGATAGGCCCGGCCAGTGCGACGGCGGCAGCTGTCATTAACCCGACCGCGGCGAACGTCTCTATCCGAAGACGTTGCACGGCAACGCCGGAAGAACTGGCTACATCGTCGCCCAAACCAAGCGCATTAAATGCCCCAGCTCGAGACATCAATAAAAGCCAACCCAAAACCACGCAGCCACTGCAAAGCATAAGCAGCCCCGGCGGTGTAGAGTAGCTCAACTCGCCCATGCCCCAACGCACAAAGTCGATAACCACTCGCGGCGGTGTAAGCAGGAATATCGCCAGCATTATCGCTCCGTTAAAGGAGTTGATAATTACGCCGGAGAGCAAAAGGACGTATGGGTCGAGTTTTCCGCTACGTTGGGCGATGCCGTAAACAACCATGCATGTAACGATAGCCCCGACAAATGCCAGTGTCGGTGTCGTTGCCCATTGCGGCAGGCCAATGCTGGCGGCAGCAGTCAGCCCCAAGAGAACTCCGACCCCCGCCCCGCTCGATATGCCCAGGATATACGGCTCGGCCAGCGGGTTTCTAAGCAAGCCCTGCAAAGCGACGCCGCCCGATGCCAACGCCGCACCAACAGCAGCAGCGGCCGCGATGCGAAGCAGTCTCATCTTCCAGACATTAATCGTCAAATCCTCAAAACCCAAAGGCCCAAAGAGGCTGCACCCGAGCCCAACAGCTACGGACAGGACAAGTAAGACCGCCAAAGCCAGCCCGAGCTTTTTAAGCGTGACGTCCTTAGGAGTTTTTCGGTTCGGGTCTCTCAACTAGTTACTTTCTATATTTTCAACATCCGCTAATTGCGGGTGTATCATTTTCGTCATCTTTCTCAGGATATCTACAACCTTTGTTGACGGAAGGCTCCAATGGCTGTCGGTGACGATGAAAACGCGGCCTGTCTTGTTTGCCGGCAGATCGGCAAAATCTTTTCCCGTCCAATACTCTTTTGATGCCTCTTCCAGGCCACCATCCCATACCTGGCAAATCAAAACGTCCGGGTTGGCCTTGAGAACAGTCTCGGCGTCGATTCTGGGATAGCCGACCTTGTCGCTGGCAGCGTTGATACCGCCCGCGAAATTGATCAAGTCGTTGATGTAACTCCTCTTCCCAGCAGTAATTGGGCGATTAAAGCCCATTATATAAAACACTCTCGGCCGGTCCAGTCCGGCGACGCTATTCCTGATGGATTCCAGCTGAGAGCGGAATTGCCGGCTTTTCTCGATTCCGAGTTCCTTCGCACCCAACAGCCGCCCTACTCGCTCAATGTTTACGGCGATATCTTCGATACTATCGTCTGCAAAACGTTCGACCTGGATTTTCGGGTTTATCCGTATGACCGGGTCGAAGTCTCCTGGATTCTGCTGGATAAAAATCAGATCCGGCTGGACTGCGAGGATTGCCTCGGCGTTAACCTCA
This sequence comes from uncultured Planctomycetaceae bacterium, assembly GCA_964401835.1. Lineage (GTDB taxonomy): Bacteria > Planctomycetota > Phycisphaerae > SM23-33 > SM23-33 > CAYNZP01. The sequence continues at coordinate 357,061 of CAYNZP010000001.1, read as the reverse complement.
GCCCGGTTGCCCACGACTCTGCGAGTTTCGCCTTCGGGAAGTTTTGCCCATGATGTAACCCCAACTACATGATCGCCCAGGCCCATATCGAAGATCATTTCCGTCATGGCTGGGGAAAAGCTCACCACTCGCGGATGCGGATCATCCTTTTGTTTCGGCGTTTTCTGACAGCCGAGAGTCAGCAACGCCGCAAGTGTCAGTGATATCAGATTTATCTTCATTCTAATCCCAGGTTTCCTTTGTCAGGCACGATAGGATAATACTTTTGGGGATTTGTAACATTACTTTTTATAAGTTGCATGTAGAAAGATTTATTGGGAAAATCCGCACAAGAAAAACAGGAACAATTTTCCAGGCCTGACCGTAGTTAATTACAATGAACAAAAATGGCCAGGTAACTTTTCATTTCAAAGGGGATTAAAATGACAACTTTGAGATTTGTCGTGATCTCGATTATTTTCGCATCTGCTGGGGCAGCATGGGCAATTCTTGGGGGTAATCTCGAGTACCGCACATCAAAGCTTCAGAAATCTCTCGCAGAAGAGGTAAATAACCTTTGGGGGCCGAGCAGCCTGGTCCAAAAGGCCCCCTATTTGCAGGCAGTAAGGGGCTATCGAGTCGAGCCGATCAAGACAGAAGCAGCTGTCGAGTTCGAGCATCATAATCGGTATAAGGGCTTGTTATGGTTCAGCACCTATACGGTTAATTTTTCGGGTGAATATACTGTGCAGGCGCCGATTACCGGCCAGACCGGCAAGGCTGCCCTTTTCAATTTCGAATTACCTCATGGGGCGAGTTTTTTTGAAAATCTCCGGGTTTCCCTTGACGGCCAAATTAGAGCTGTTAAGTATAAGGCAAGCAATGGTAATATCTTAGTGATTCCCCTCCCTGCCGATAACGCCCCCCACCGGATAGCGGTTTCCTACAAAACACGCGGCCGAGATAGATGGGAATACGCACTTTCAAGAAGTGGTAAAGAGCCGATATTGGTAAAAGATTTCAAGCTGACAGCCAGGACGAACTTCAAGGAGATTGATTACCCCGGCGGAAGTGTTAGCCCCTCAGCACCCGCAACTGAGATAGATGGTGATAAAGGTGTGGAGGCGAGTTGGGAGTTTGACAACGTCAGAATGGCCCAGACAGCGGGAATTGAAATGCCTGCCAGACTGAATGCCGGGCCAATCGCAGCAAGAATGAGCCTTTTTGCCCCAGTGAGTTTGTTTTTCTTCTTTACAGTTTTGTTCACCATAGTCGTATTAAAAAAGATTCAACTTCATCCGATGCATTATTTGTTCATATCAGCCGGCTTTTTTGCATTTCATATACTGTTGGCCTACCTTGTGGACATAATGAATATCCATGCGGCTTTTTGGATTTGTTCCGCTGTAAGCGGCCTTTTGGTAGTCAGCTATATGCGGCTGGTTTGCGGTGTTAAGTTTGCCGTGCTTTATGTAGGTTTGGCGCAATTGATCTATTTGATTGGTTTTAGTTACGCCTTTTTCTATCCAGGCAGGACTGGCTTGACTGTAACCATAGGAGCGATAATTACATTATTTGTCCTGATGCAGTTAACCGGCCGAGTCAATTGGCACGATGCGTTTGGAAAAACCGTACCACTCGAAACGGTTTTAACTAATAAGTACAATACGCCACAGGCAACACCAAAAAACGCTTCGGAAACACCGCCCCCGCCTCCCGGGAGTTAATTTAAACAGCGCAGCTTGGCTTTACCTTGGAATTTGGCTGGGTCTATTCTTCCTCTTTCAGGCCCAGATAGCCTGAAAGTCGGTCGAAATCGTCCAGTGAATAGAAGTCTATGTGAATCTGGCCGGTGTTCTTTGCCCTGCCCTGCTTTATACGAACCCGAGTGCCGACGGTCTGGGTCAGCTTTTCTTCGAGGTCGATGATGTAAGCCGGCTTGGCCTTGGGTGTGCGTTTGTCGCTGGCGTTTTCTTTTCCAGAGGCTAATCTTTCGGACTCGATCAACCCCTCAAGTTGTCTGACGGAAAGGTTCTTCGAGGCTATTCTCCTAGCCAGATAAAGCTGGTGCTGGGGGTCGTTTGCCAGCCCGGCAAGGACCTTGGCATGCCCGAAAGAAAGCGTCCCCTCACAGAGCATCTTTTGCAAATTATCTTGTAGGTCAAGTAACCGCAAGTAGTTAGCTACCGTAGTTCGCGGCTGGGCCAACTTTTCAGCGGCCTGGGCCTGAGAGAGATTGAAGCGGTCTATGTACTGTCGATAGGCCTGTGCCCTTTCGATTGGGTTCAGGTCGCTTCGCTGAATATTTTCTATCAATGCCCATTCCACCATCTGGCGTTGATCGACCTGCTTGATAATGCAGGGAACATTTTCGAGGCCAGCCTGCTTCGACGCCCTCAGCCGTCGTTCGCCTGCAATCAGGACGAATGGCTTTTCGCCGTCATCACTTTTTGAGGTGGTAACGATGAGCGGCTGGATGATCCCCTGCTGGCGGATACTCTCTGTCAACTCGGCCAGGTCTTCCTCGCGAAATTCTTTTCGTGGCTGGTAGGGGTTCGGAGCGATATTTTCTATAGGTATTTCTTTCGGCTCTGTCGAAGTGGTCTTTATGGTTGCCCTGCCATCGATTGACGGTATTGCAGGCATAGCACCGGTGTCGCTCATATACTGGCTGTCATTTTTGGCAATGGCAGCCGAGTTGGAAATAAGGCTTGATAATCCGCGGCCAAGGCGTGGCTTAGATTGGTTGGATTTGACCATTATCGGGCTTCCTTTCCCTAATAATCATGGCTTATTGTCGCAAATAAATTGGTGTCCGTTCCACGTGGAACACTTTTAAAATGTCCCTTTAAAAAAAGGATAACAAAGACTGATAGCACTTCAAGAGAAAAGAAGAAAAAAGTGATGACTGGGAGGATGTCAGCTGTTCTACATGGAACAGCAAGTTTTGGCCAGTTGTCTTTCGCAACCATCTGTAAGGGCAAAAAAAATGTTCCGTGTTTGCCAGATAGCAGTCTTTACGTGTTATTTAATCTTCAATCATTCTAAGCAAAATTCGTTTTATCAATGCAAATCGCCGCAAACGGTTTGGGGCTTGCCAGCGATTCAAATCCAGATTCGGAACCTGCATTTCAAATAAGAATGTCAATTGTTTCTTTTTCCCAAAAGACTATCTCCCTTTTTGATTTGTTGAAAATGGACAGCTTCATGGTTTGAGGGATCCCGTCAAGGCTAATTCCCAGAAGGGGGCCATCAATATCTGTTTTCTAATTCAGCCAATCAATTTTAATCTGCTGAAGAGGGGGGTGGGTTCTAGCAAAGAGACGATTGAGGTGCTGTTGGTCTTGAGAGGAAGGTAGTTCAAGAGGTCGATCATCTCTCGATGGCGACTGTGTTCCACATGGAACATTCTGTCTTAATGCACGCCGTATGAGAACTGGTGATGCTCCCTTTGTCATTGACGGGAATCGCCACATAAACCGCAAGTCCTTTGGGGCGAGGTAGTTAGAATGGTCGCTTGGGCAGTTTTAGCTAAAAGAGAAACTCTCTCGGGTTGAATAAAGGTTTGTCTTCAAAGCAGTAACTGGTCTGATCCAGCTATCTTATGTCTTTAGATTTCAATGCCTCGGCAAAACTTTGATTTTCCGGAAGTTTCAAAAGTTTTTGAAAATCCTTTTCTGAGTACCATTCACAGTTACCATTAACAAAGAGGACATTTCTACCCTTGCTATGATGATTAACATGATAGTCACAAGCGCGAATAGTTTTTGTTTCTTCTTCTCGGGCAATTGACTTGGAAGGAGCGTAAAAGTAAGTGATTTCCCTGCGCGTATTGCGTGGGCATTGCAGCAAATGACTTAATATAGCCTCTTTATCCACAAGGGCTTGAAGTCTTATGGGGGGTTTTTCGAACTTTTTTTCATAAGTATTCCTGATAGCCCTGTCGATGTAAAGCAGTCTCTGTCTGCAGGTGTTTCTGAGAAGCCTTTTTCTTGTTATATAATAGGATGGCACTCCTGATAGCAAGGCTATTAGCACAGCCAGTATGAAGATTCCACCAACTGGCGGGAGTGAGATTTTGAGAGTTTTTGCTGCACTGAGATTGTAAAAGGCGTAGAGAACATAAAAGGCCACTACTAATGCCAGGATGCTGCCAAGCAGCAACCCGAGAATCAGAAGCCCCATATTGCTGCCAGCAATTTGTCTGAAAAACAATAAGAGGATACCAGCAGCTATCACTCCGCCACTGCCAGCCAGAAAAGACGCGAAAATGTGTTTTTGCAGCGGAACCTTCTTTTCAATCTTTTGCCATTTAAAAGACCACCCAAGCAGATATCCACCGCCAACGATCCAGCCCGCTATGAAAATGAAAATTAAGGGGAGTTGCCAAGGATAGAGATAATTTGGAATGCCTGCAATCACTTTTGTCTCCTGTCTTCGTTAAAAGCCCATTTTAGCTTCGCGTTTTCATCAATGTGGCTACATAGCTTACATTCACTTCGCAGTCGGTACAAGATATACCATCAGTAAATAAGGCTAATAAAATTGGGTTAAATTTGACTCAGTAATTGGAAATTTCAACTGTGGCAGATAGAATCACCCCCAATAGGCCTTGAAAATTTCTTTAAGGAAGGGCGATAATGGAAAAACCTGCTATCAACTCACTATCTGAGCTTTGGCCGTACCAGGCAGAGCTTAATAAACGCGCCGGTCACGACACCGCAGGTTTAGGCGCCGCGATGAAAAATGCGGAAGAAACCGGCGAACTTGCTGACAGGGGCGGTCAAAGGCTTGAGGTGGGGCGGGCACTAAAGAACTATATAGACGCATTGGTTTCTGAGTGCAATGAACTTCAGGAATGTTTGAGTTGGAAGCACTGGTACAAAGAGGCGCGCCAGGGGCGGCAGTATGAACTTCAGGATATCCAGAATGCCCGAGTAGAGGTGACTGATATGCTGTTTTTCTGGGTAAGCATCTGCCAGCTGTTGGGCCTTGAACCGAAAGACATCTTTCGGCTGTATGAGAAAAAGCTCGGTATAAATCACCGCCGCCAAGACGAAGATAGAACGCAGTTGGAACATGCAGACCATGAAGACGAAAATAAGGCGGTAGTTTAACGATAGTGGGCGACCCAAACCCTTCAGCTTCGCAGGGGGAGACGCAACCAAAAGGAATAAGCCGCCCGTCAGAGCGCACCTTTTATACGTACCGTTCCTTAGGGGAGTTTAGAGTTTATTCTACTAAATACACGTCGTTAGGGGTCTGCATCTGCATTATGGAGTTCAATGAAATGCTAAACCTTGAATGCTGAAGGGCAAAGTTTGTTTATAGCGCACTGTTCGCAATTAGGCTTGCGGGCTGTGCAGACATATCTGCCGTGAAGGACGATCAGATTGCTGAAATGTTTCCATTTATCCTGCGGGGCAACGGCCATCAGGTCCTGCTCGATCTTTTCGGGCTGCTTCTTATGATTTGTTGTTAATTTCAGTCGTTGGCTGACACGCATCATATGAGTATCGACGACGATACCTTCGTTTTTGCCGAAGATATTCCCAAGAATAACATTGGCGGTCTTTCTGGCAACGCCGGGCAGTTTGAGGAGGTCTTCCATGTTATCGGGGACCTTGCCATCGAAATCCGCGACCATCATCGCCGCGGCATGGCGGATATTTTTGGCCTTGTTGCGGTAAAAACCGCTCGAGCGAATCTCTTCCTGAAGTGTTTCCTGTTTGGCAGAGGCGTAATCATCAGCCGTTTTATACTTTTTAAAGATATCCTTGGTGACGATATTCACCCGGACATCTGTACACTGGGCTGAGAGAATAACAGCTACTAGAAGCTCAAGGGGGTTTGAGTAGTTAAGCTCGGGTTTGGGGTCAGGCCGTTGCTTCAGCAGGGCAGCGATAATTTTCTTTACGCGTTTTTTCTGTTCCGCTTTACTTTCTCGGGCCATTTTCCCCTCAATTTAACCGAACAGCCCCGGCCAAGTTGGCCTGACCGAGGCATGTTGGCGATACAAAGTTCAATAAAAAGCGCTAACTTCCGGTTTTTGCGTCCGAAGAACCCCAAACTCTATAGCGAGAACAGCTGACGCAATCCTTCTTCTTTTTTGAGGTTTGGGTTTCGCTGCTCTGGGCTTGGGCTGCGGGGGCAGCTACCGAGTCAGAGGCGATGGTCAGCTGATCTGACTTTGTGACAGTTATTTCCGCAGAGTCATCTTTACACCCAACGACAAATAAACAAAAGACCAATAGAATTACTGCTCCATATTTCATCTCTACATCCTCCTTACTGGGTTAAAAAGTCCAACCATTATAACAAAACACAACGTTTTTCCGGCGGCTTTTTTCTCTTAAACCGTTAGGTGCTGATTAATTTTATCCGCGGCTTTTCTGCCGGAATCAATGGCTGTAGCAACGTAGGAGGCGCCGTTTACCAGATCGCCGGCAGCGAAAACTCCGCAGGTGCCTAAACAATAGTCATTTACATCAAATTGGCCGGACTCTTTGATATCCAGGTCTAGCTGGGAAGCGAGTTTGGAATCGATTTTCGGCTCGAAGCCCATTGCGAGAATGGCCATGTCAATTTTCATGCGGAAGTCGCTATTTGGGATTTCCCTCATATTTTGGCCTTGTGGAGAATTCGTCCACTCCACCCTTGATGCGGTAATTTCCGACAGGCCGTCGCCGTTTCCGCCAAAGCTTTTTGTCGAAACGCACCAGCGACGATGGAGGTTTTCCGGCGGCTGTAAAACCGAGCCGTTGCCGGCTGAGTCTGCAAGTTCGCGTGGAAGTATCTCGAATTGATGAACTTCCCAGGCGCCCTGTGCGATGGCGGTTTCGACACAATCTTCGCCCGTCATGCCGCCGCCAATAACCGCGACGATTTTATCTTTGGCCGATACCGTTTCGGCGCCATGAGCCAGGCCGGCAACTTTGCAGTTCTGGCTTCTGAGGAAATCAATCGCCTGATGAATTCCTGCTTGCTCTCGGCCCTGGACATCAAGATCGCGGGATGTCCCAGCGCCTGTTGCCAGCAAAACAGCGTCAAAATCGTTGCGCAGCTTATCTGCAGAAATGTCTTTTCCGACCTCAACGCCGGTTTTGAAGACGACACCCTCGACGTGGAGCTGTTCCAGCCGACGGTCGATGAGGTTTTTGTCCAGGCGGAAATCCGGTATGCCGAATCTCAAAAGACCTCCGATGCGGTTGTCCTTTTCAAAGACGGTTACATCGTGCCCCGTCCTTACTAACTGCTGGGAAGCTGCCAGACCTGCAGGGCCAGACCCGACTATAGCTACGCGCTTGCCTGTCTTTTCCTTTGATGGACTAGGCTTTACCCAACCAGCCCCGAAAGCTCGCTCGATAATTTCTCGCTCAATGCTCTGGGCCTGAACTGGCCAATCGTTTACGCTCTGCTTGCAGGCACTTTGACACAGGGCTGGGCATATCTCGCTGGTAAACTCGGGAAAGTTATTGAATTCATGCAGCTTTTGGGAAGCCTCTTGCCATCTGTTCTGGTAAGCCAACTGCGTCCATGCCGGAATGTCACTGGATAGGGGGCATCCGTCGTCTGCGCACTTTGCGTTTGTGCAGTTCATGCAGCGTGGCGAGGATAGAATCGCAAGCAAGTCGTCGTGCTTGCCCTTTGTGGTAACAAGTTCCGCAATATGGGCTTCGTACTGCTGGAGGTATCGGCGCTGCTGTTTACTCCAGCCGGGGAGGAATTTCCTTAGGCCTCGCATGGATCGCAACGCCTTTAGCATCCAATCGTATGTGATGAAAGAGAGATTCTTTTCCCACGAGCCAAGCCGGAAATTCCAATGCCACAGATGGTGATAGGCGATCTTGTCGCCGTTTGCCGGATTGACGTTATATTTTTCGCGGTCGCGTGCGTATTTTTGCGGGCTTGTGGAAAGCTCTGCGATGAAGAACGGGTCTTTTATAAGCATCGCATTTGCGAGATTGTGAACCACAGCATGCGTTGAAGCATAGTTATTTTCGCCATCATCAACTTTATTTACTTCGCAAACCTGCTTTGCATATCGCTGGGCGCATTTCATTCCGCCCCAACGCATGCAATCATAGAGGCGAACGACGATATCGCTTTTAAGCGCTTCGTCGATCTTATTCACCGACTCAATTGTGGAGGCTGTGAGCTGACGAAGCCTGTCCGCCAGGAGCTGACTTCGCCTGTAGCGGCGGATTGTCCAGCGGCATCGCTCTTCGAGCAGGTCCTGCCAGGCAGTTTTTACCGGTGGGCCCTGGAAGAGGTCTCTTTGCACCACAAGCTTTCGGCCCATGTTAAAGGCGTAGAGATTCTTTCGGAAATCAGTGCGGATGGTATCCTTTATGGCCCAAGCCATCGAGTGCATCGATACCGGAATCTGACCATTCTGGAAGGCAAAGCCCAACATCATAATATTGGCGTAAAGCTTGCTGCCCAAGTACTTTTCGCAAATTCGCGAAATGTCGCGGGCAAGGAAGTCGTCCTGCCTTGTATAAGAGCGGACGAGTTTTTCCAGCTCGATGGGGTCGAAATCCCCTTCACCCCACAGACTGGTAATTGTAGTATTTTTGGCGGTATTGATGACCGCGGTTGTCTTTTCCGGAGAGGCAATTCTTGCCCTGCCTGCCGAATCCAGCGCGCGGGCAGCTTCGAGTACGTCGATGCCTATTAACAAATCTGCCTTACCGTATGGGATGATAGCCGAGATAGGCCGGGTTGCTTTGTTGTAAACGACCTGGCTGATAGTACCGCCGTTGCGGATGGCCAGGCCCTTCTTGTCCAGGAAGATTACATTGTAGCCTTCCTTGTGGCCGGCCCTGACGATGATGCTTGTGGCAACGCCAACGCCCATTCCACCGACACCGACCAGGCAGCACTGCCACTGATCGCCGGCCATCGGGCGTTTTTGCGGCTCGGGTATGTCGTCAAGGCCAAGTTCCGGCACACGCGACTTTGGAGGCCTTTTCCGCTTGATTGTTACCCGCTCGAAAGAGTTGCACGCTCCGATACGCTCGCAGGCCCCGTCGTCAACGCACCACGTGATGTCGGTGTCCATCTTTCGGCCGTAGTGTGTGTCGGCGTGTTTCAGGCCCGGACAGCCGGTAAATTCCGCACAGGTCAGGCAGAATCGGCAAACTTCCTGGTTAATATTCATGTGCTGCCAGGTGGGTAGGAACCCAAGCCGCTTGCGGATTTGTCTTTCCTGGCGACGTTTTCGGCGATTTCGCGTAATGCCGCATTCCTTCGTGGCGATGATTACTTTAACGCCGCCGGAAAGAAACGTGCTTTCCAGTAGATCGCGATATTGGGGCCTCTTCTCCGGGTCTGCGCGTGTTATCAGGATTTCGTTTTCGCCGGCTATGCCACGGACAATTTCCTCGATATCCTGCACGGCTGTCAGATTTCCGAGCACATCGTAATCCACTCCCGGCGTCGGCTGATGGCCGGTCATGCCAGTCGTGCTGTTGTCGAGGATTATGAACGTGATATCCTGGCCGAACTTGACTGCCTGCGAAATTGCCAACTGACCCGAATGGAAAAAGGTAGAGTCGCCCATGAAGACGACTTCCTTGTTCGCTATGAACGGGTCCGTCCCGCTGCCTGTTCCGCCGCCAAGGCCCATACCGGAATAATCGTGCATTAGTTCTTCGTTGGGCGGGAACAGCAGCATCGTATAACAGCCCGTGTCTCCGTGGAACAGCAGGTCGACCGGTTTGGATTTATATTTGTGCTTCATATAGTCCGCATCCATGAAACGCTTGCGGATTTCCAAACAAAGATTGGCTGAGTCTCGGTGAGGGCAGCCCGGGCAGAAACTCGGAATTCTTGGTGGGAGCTTGCCGATATTCGTTTTGGCGGTTGAGTCTATGGTGTCGATTTCGCGGTCGAGCGCCTTTGACTGCTCGGGCATCTGGACCTGAGTTTTCTCGCCGTTGACAGCCTTGAATAGCGGCACGAGGTGCTCTATCAATATCGAAGGATGTAGGCCACGAGTTTCTGGCAGGCCAGTGAGGTTCATCGGGAATTTCTTGCCCCAGACCTCCGTCGAGCCTGACTCTTTGTCTAGCTGACGATTTTTGAGGACGACTTCGCTTATATGGTCTTCAAGGAAAGCCCGCCTTTCCTCGACGACGATTATTCGCTCGCACTGATTGGCCAATTGCCCCACCAACTCGGAATCTATCGGATAGCTCATTCCGAACTTGAGAATCGGAAACTCACCCAGCAGTCCAAGCTCTTCCAAGGCCTGCAAAAGATAGCTGTGGGCAAGGCCGCTGGTGGCAAAGCCGATGCTCTTTCGCGTATCGCAGGTGTAAAGTAGTTGATTCATGCCAAGTTCGCGTGCTGCCGCGATAGCCCTGGCGTGACGGTCGGAGAAGGATTCCTCCTGCCACCATGTTCTGGGCGGAAGCATCACTCTTTTGTCAAGATTGATTGCTTTTGTAGCAAAGTCGAACTTGTTAATGACATTCGAGTCTGGATACTGGTTAGGCCGACATTGCACCGACCCTCCGCCGTCGGCAAGGTTGGTCGTCAGGACGTAACCGGCGTAAAGCTCGCTCCTGCGAGAGAGCTTGAAGGATAAATCGACGTAGTCTTTGACATCCTGCGGATTTGCAGGCTCGATGACCGGGATAAACAGGTGCTTGGAAATATAACGACTGTCGGATGGCACTTGCGTAGAGTCCGACCAGGGATCGTCGCCGTAGACGACGATGGCTCCGCCGTCTTTATGCGCGCCAGCTAGGTTGCCAAGGGCCAGCGCATCGGCAGCGACGTGAACGCCTACGCTCTTCATGACGATCATCGCCCGGCAGGGCAGTGCCTGCGTGCCGTTAAGCATGGCTGCAGAGAGGGCTTCGTTATTGTTTATTACGGCGTGGATACCCTTGGCCTTTAGCAGGTCCTTGATGCGGCTCATTGAATCGAAATAGCCTGCAATTGGACTGCCCGGATAGCCTCCCAACAGATGCACTCCGCCGTCGGCTTCCAGCGCGCCCTTTACGAGCATTTCACTGCCTGTGAATACTTCCAGCCCTTCGCTGGTGAGAAATCGTGGGTCAACTTTCATAGTTGCGGTATTTTAGCTTTCCTTGCCCCAAGTCCATAAGAAAAAATCATGTTTCCCTCAATACAAGCCTCCGCCAGCGTTTGCTAGTCTTTATGATGTGGTGACTTGCCCCACTGCAGCTTGTCTGAGAGGGTAGAAAAGAAGCTTCGGCCGGGATGCGGTATTATCAGCGCATCGTATTTTGGATGGGTAACTTCAATAATATCCTTTTCGCAGAATCCACTCACGACCTGCCCGTCGACGATTACGGCACTGCCCGGGTTGACCTGGGTAGCGGTTACCCTTATCGGCTGGTCGGGGCGAGTGACAATAGGCCTCATCGAGAGGCTGTGCGGAGCGACGGGAGTAATGGACACCGCGTTTATTGTAGGTTCTATGATAGGCCCGCCGGCGGACATGTTATAACCAGTCGAGCCGGTGGGGGTGGAGATAACCACGCCGTCGCCAAGATATTGGGCTATCTGGTTTTCGCCCTGTGTTACGTTTAGGTCTATCATCCTGAATGGTTCGCCAGCTGATATGGCGATGTCATTGGCCACTGGTGAAGAGAAGCTGTGTTTTTCGCAGCTCTTGACGCACACTTCGAGCATCATCCTGTGGGTGGGCTTAATCTTTCCGCTGAGGATGTCGTCAAAATGCTTCTGCAGATGTTCAACATTGAACTCAGCCAAAAAGCCGAGTTTGCCCATATTCACGCCGAGAAGCGGAACTTCCAGCCCCGCCAGTTGCCTGGCAGCGGCCAATAGAGTTCCGTCGCCGCCGAAGACCACGCAGATGTCCGCCTTTTGGGCCTCAGCTGGCGGGGTATCTGTCTGGGTTATAACAGCAAGCGTATTGGTTCGTTCGGCGAAGAAGCTGCGCAGGGAGTCTATGCACTGCTGTACGCCGGGCTTGGCCATGTTACCTATGATGAGAAGGTTCTTTTTTTCCATGACAATATCGTATAGCGAAAAACAGCTGGTGAAAATGACAATTCACAAGAATTGTTGAATCCTTACTCCGGAATCAGGTCACAGTAATAGAAACGCTCCGCACGGAGCTGGACTTCGCCCTTTTTGAAGTTGATCGGATTTGAGAAAATCGGCCCGTCGTATGCAAATGAATGGAACTCGCCATTTTCCCCGCAAGGGTCTATTTTCTCCGGCAGCTCACTGAGGAACTCATCGTCGAAGTCCATTCCGGCGAACTTCCTCTCGAGCAGCTGAGAATCGATGCACGTAATCACCGTTTTGAAGCCGTTGTCGATAAAGCTCTTGGCCAATTCCTTTGTATCCCGCTTCCAGATCGGAAAGATTGCCTCAAGACCGACCTGCTTTAATTTTTCAACTCGATAATCGCGGAGGTCTTCGAGAAAAATATCACCAAAAGCTACCTTCGTTACGCCCTGGGCCTTGAAGGCTTCAAGCTCACAGCCCATCTTCGTTTGGTATTCTTCGTTCGAGGCGCCCTGGCTGATCTCAATCTTTCTCAGAGGCAGTCCAAGTGATTTCGCCTGTCTTTCCAGCAGTTCGTTGCGGACGCCGTGCATGGAGATTCTGTCGTAGCCTTGCGTAACGGTAGTCAGCAGACAGACGATTTCGCAATTATTTGCCTGTCGCAATTCATGAAGTGCCAGTGCAGAATCTTTCCCGCCGCTCCAGGTGAATAATATTTTTTCGCTCATTTTTGGTTATTAGGATATGTTCTTAACTCAGGTATACGCTTTCACCGGAGGCGATTTGCATATTCTTGTCTACTTTTTTGTGCAATTCCTCGACGCTGTCGGCAAACAGAGGCGAAATCTCGATAGCCGCCGCTACCTGTCCGTCCGCATCGCGCGGCACGGTGACGCCTACTTCTTCCAACCATTCCGCCGTTCGACGAACTTGGTCGTGCAATGTAGTAGCGAGAGAATCTTCGCCGTCGGCGTTTTTAACAGGCGAGAATTCTTCGCTGCGAAGTGTTTCGAGTAAAACTACCTTGTCAGCTAGCTCAAGGGCGTCAAAGACAAACATTTCCAGCTTGACGGCATTTGGCTTGTCGGGCTTGACGGTATTGCCATCGCTATCGACGTAGGGAACCTTCTTATCGGCCCGATGGAAAGGCAAATCGCAGCGGCCGCTTTGTGTGAGTTTTTCGACGAATTCACGCGAAAACAGATGAATCGCGATACTGCCGGCGCTGAACCTAAGGTGTCCGTCCTCCGTAGTCTGCATCGCGAGCTGTTCGGGCATGTCTGAATACTCGATTACTTTCACCTTACCGTTTTCCACGCAGAAGTTACCTACCCGCTCCAGAGGATCTCGTTTGGAAAGTGCCTTTGCGCTCATCTGGGCGCCTTCGAGATCGTGCAGGCCGATGAAAAGCGGGTCGAGTATCCGTATCAGCGGATTGTCTACCTGGAAATAGCTGATAAGCTCGATGCCGCGTTTTTTCATGTCTTCCAACGCGCCGCTTTGGCTCAGTGCCTGGAGCGAACCGCCGTGGCCGTTGGGCCCAAGCGCTATCGAGCTTTTTTTTGCCAGCAGAACCTTGCCGTCAAAGCCGAAAGCCGGCATCGTTCCCTGTACCAGAAAGAATACGTCTTTGCTATCGAGCCCGAAGTAATTGTTCTGGCGGAAAAACGCCTTGGTCGGGACATCGTTAGATGGAGAGGCCATGATGTACCACGGAATCGCTTTACCGGTGCGTTTGCTGGCGGCGAGAATCTGCTCTGCGAAAATCTGGAACAACGGCTTGTTGGTTACCGGGGTAGCCCGGAAGCAACCTTTCGGCCCTTCAAAGCCAAGACGCGTTCCCTGTCCGCCGGCAACGACAAACGCGGCCACCTTGCCAGCTTTTAGCAGCTTGTTGCCTTGCTTGCGAGCCTTTTCACGATGCTTTGCACAGGCATCGTCAACGGGCTTTGCCGGGATTATCGAAGGCGGCTGGATGCCTCCTGTAGGCCCGGTCTGTGGCTTATGTTTTACATAAGTTGCTATAAGCTCGTCGAGCTGGTCGAAGTCTATCGAGGCAATCTGTTCCAGGAGATTTGCCTGGGCAGTTTCGCTGAGCTCGTCATAGAATGCCAAAAGATGTTCCTGGCCGTGGGCCTGGAGTTTGGAGCGAACCGATGGAATATCCGTCATTGCCGTATCTCCAGCTGATAATTCTACTAAATGCCGATTATTATGGCACCTTGTAACCTAATAAGATTGGAATTTTGGCGTATTTTAGCCCGGGGGTCTAGGAAATTTGTTTCCATTAGAGAAAAAGTTGCGAATTCATGCCTAAAACTAGGCTGGGTCTAACGTAATGCAAAAGAATGCTAAAGAGTGCGGCCCACCTATAAAGTAAAAGGCGGGCCGCGGCTACGCCTTGGCCCAGCCTACGACTAAAGTTTTTACCCTTTAAACATTGACAGATACGTTCCCTCAGGACTAAAATTAGGTTGGCGAGAGCGGTTTATGGGACGTTGCAGAAGTAGATTGCTATAATCCCGCTACATTTTTCCACACCGTCCCTCCTTCCGCCAATGCCTGTGTTTTTTGACAGCAGTGCGTGTTTGATCTTAATTCTTGCGCCTGCATAAGGTTAACGTGGTATTTTGTATTGCCTTACGTCAATTTAATGCGCAGTGCGTGGGGCCATTAGACCCTTGCTGCCGGCCTGATAGGGGCCGGGATAGTTATTTTTATTGTTAAAAGTTAAGGGGATGCCCGGTAATCGGGCACAAAAATATACAGATCTCTCAATCTGTTTTTGGGGACTTTTTTGCATTATTCTGCAATTTCTGTATTTTTTACATTTTTCCGAAAACGTCCGGCTGCGTGGGTCGGGCGATTTGAGAGCTACTGTTTTACGGCGCCGCATTGGAAGGCCTAATCATATCTTTCTTCCCACAAGTGCCAGAAAATGTCAGAAACAGGAGCACGACGAAAGGTTTTTTTGGGTGGGGAAGGAGGTCGCAAAATGCGACGAATGAAAGGTTTTACATTAATCGAACTGTTGGTGGTCATCGCGATCATCGCACTGTTGGTCTCGATTCTTCTGCCGAGTCTCAACCGTGCACGCGAATTGGCCAAAAGGGCTGTCTGCATGGCCAACATGAATGGCAACGGCAAGGGCATGGTTATCTACCAGGCAGAAAATGACGACGATATGCCTTGGATGTACTGGACTGATGGTACCAACACTTACACCATCGATACCACAGTAGAAACAACCAACGCAACTATGACAGCCGATGGGGCACCTAATGGTGCCCAGTCAATTACCGCAGCGATGTTCCTTCTGATTCGTGAAGGCATGTCATCAGCCGGTTTGTTCACCTGCCCAAGCAGCAGCGAAAATGACATGGAATCATTAAAAGATGCTGACGGTGATTACTACTGGGACTTCCAGGATTATGACTATGTTAGTTATTCCTACCAAGCGCCCCTGGATCTGGCCACAAACGGTAATGCCGTATCTTCTTCTTTAGGCAGCACTCCGATTATGGCTGATGAGAGGCCTGCAGGTTATGAGGCTACCTATACATGGACGAATGTAGTTGGCGCTGATAAAGAAACGATTAAGGATAACATGAGTCCGAACCACAGCGGTGGCGAATACATGAACCTTCTGTATTCCGATGCCCATGTCGCCAGCACAAAGACACCAGCAGCCGGTGTTTCTGACGACAACGTATTTACCGCTGGTGGTGCTACTGAAGCTGACTGGGATACTGCAATAAGTCAAGATATTACTGCCCACGACGATGCGGCAGATAGCTTCCTTGTTGGCGGTGTCGAACAGCCATAATTGAAGTTAAGAAAACAGCTTTTATTCGAGGCGGTTTCTTCTTTAGGAAGGGGCCGCCTCGTTTTTTATTTGGTAGCCAGTCGTAGGCTGGGCCAAACGTTTTTTGGTAGTGCGGCCCACCTTGAATCTGAAAAATCAAAGCCCAGCCTCACTGAAGTGAGCCGGCCAAATTTGATGGATAAGAGGTTTTTCTTTAAGTCGGCTTTCTGGGGGTTTGCAAAACTTCCACATTAAACAATATAATAATCGATAACTGTGGAACTTAGCATAACATTAGAAGACCCGACAAAGCGGGGAGCCCTGTTCGGCCCGGCCGATAAGAACCTCAAGATGATTCGCGACGCTCTTGACGTTCAGATATTCGCCCGCGAAGGCAAGATAAAGCTTACCGGCTCGGCAAAGAACGTTACTCGCGCCAGCGCCGTGCTCCAGCAACTTCAGCGAGCCCTGCGCCATAGCGAGCACTTAGCGCCCGATTCCGTCAGCCAGGCCATAAGCGCCGCCGCAGCCGACGAAACCGGCCAGGCTGTCGACGCGATAGATACTTATATTTCCGGCCAGCTGGTTCGGCCGAAAACGCCCGGCCAGCGGCGCTACATCGAGAAGGTACGCAAGAACGACCTCGTTTTCTGCACGGGCCCGGCAGGCACCGGCAAGACATATCTGGCCGTAGCTGTCGCGGTAAATATGCTCAAGCACCAGCAGGCCAAGCGGCTGATTCTTGTCCGTCCGGCTGTCGAGGCAGGCGAAAAGCTCGGTTTTTTGCCCGGCGACATGCAGGCCAAGGTGAACCCGTACCTGCGGCCGCTGTTCGATGCGCTTCATGACATGATGGAGTACGACCAGATCCGCCGTTTCATGGTCAACGACATGATAGAGGTAATTCCACTGGCGTTTATGCGAGGCCGAACACTGAACGACTCGGTCATAATTCTCGATGAGGCCCAGAACACCACCGCGATGCAGATGCTGATGTTCTTGACCCGGATGGGCCATGGCTCGAAAGTGATAGTTACCGGCGACGACAGCCAGATCGATCTGCCCGAGGACACCAGAAGCGGGCTTATCGACGCCAAGGAAAGACTCAAGGGCCTCAAGGGCCTGGCGGTTGTCAGGCTGGAACGAGGAGACATCGTCCGTCACAGACTTGTGCAGAGTATTGTAAAAGCCTATGGCGATGAGCAGTGAAAAGAAGGATAATATTGCAGTTCATTTGAGTTGGCGTTTTTTTGGTTTCGAGTTCCGCTTTCCGGAATTCGATATTTTTTGATACCTTACAGGCAAGCGCAGATAAACTGATATAAACAGCAGCTGCGGTAAGTGCCCTGGTTTACCCGGGGGAATCTATGTTTTATGTGGCCATTCAAGAAAAAAGTTAAGAAGCGTCGGCTGGAAGTTCGAAAGAACATTCCCCCGCGCGAGACCCTCTGGAAGCGATTCCGCGAGTTGGGCGGAATCGGTGCGATCCTGCTGACGCTACTGTTTTATGTGGGCATCGTACTGATGGACGTCCTGCCGCTCGATGCGATGAATTACCGCCAGGGGCAGTATGTCTCTAAAGATATCCGTGCCCGCGTCGCTTTCAAAGTGCCTTCAAAAGAACTGAAGAAGGATTTAAAGCAAAAGGCCGAGATAACCACGCCGCCGGTGTTCAAATTCAACGCTTCGCTTGCTGATGAGATAACCGCCACGCTGAGAAACCTCACCAGCCAGCTCAAGGCGACAACTCAGCCGGCAAATTTGGACGAGGCACTTGGTAAACAGTTCGGCCTGACCAAAAAAAACATAATGAAAGTGCGTAAAGCATTTTTGGCCGAGGACAAGCTCAAGGCATATGAAAGAAGCGTCAACCAGCTTAAGGACCTTCTCAGCAAGACATATATCGTCCGGCCGGAGGACCTGCGTGGGCCGAACATTTGGCGAAGCGCAAGTGCAGCTATCGTTGTCTGGGACACAACCGAGACGCCGAAAGACAGCTCGAAATTTATCAGCCTGACCGAGGACCGCAAGGTAGCCCAGGAAACGCAGGCCTTGTTGAGCATTTTTGACAAATCGATACAAGGCTATATTCGTGTTTATCTTTCCGGCATTTTTGAAAAGGACCAGCCGACATATTCCTTTGACGGTGACCGGACCGCTGAAGATATCGAACTTGCCAAAAGGGCGATAGAGGTTAACCCTCCAGACGAGGCATTTATAAGATACGAAGCCGATGAGGTTCTGGTACAGAAGAGCCGCAGACAACCCGGCCAAAGAGCTGAAGGCATGAGTGAGGATGAACTGGACATTCTTGAGTATGAGCATCGGGCCAGTTTGCTTGCAGAGCGTAAAGATAGTCCCTGGCTGCCTTGGTTGCGCGTTGCGGGCAGGGCGGCACTTTTGCTGCTTGTGACCGGGCTTTTGTGTCTCTATATAGCCAAGTATCAGCCGCGAATCGTCCAGAACGTCTGGCGTGGTTTGGCTATTGTGGCACTGTTGCTTTTGATGCTCGGTATAAACAAGCTCATTATCTTTACGCCCGGCCTGAATCCGCACACAGCCGTTTTGTCTGTGATGATGGTCGGCGTGATATTGACTATCGCCTACGATCAGCGATTCGCGCTGTCCATCGGTTTTATTATGACGATTCTGGTAACCATGCAGATTCGCTCCGACCTGGCGATGTTCCTTGTCCTTGCGGCTGGCCTGACTGCAAGCGTATTCCAGCTTCGTGAGATTCGCACCCGCAGCAAGCTCTTAGAGACCGCAGCTATTACGGCTGGTCTTGTTTTTGCGACCGTCTGGGTAGCGTCGCTTGCCAAGGGCGTCCCCTGGAACTTCGCACTTTATGATAGCGCCTGGGCTAGTGGCTTTGCATTACTGGTCGGCTTGATTATCCAGGGTATCCTGCCGTTGATCGAACGAGTTTTCCACATCGCCACCAGTATGACACTGCTTGAATGGTGCGACGCGTCCAGGCCGCTCCTGAAGCGACTGGCTATGGAAGCACCGGGCACTTACAACCACTCGTTGCAACTCGGCGCGATGTGCGAGTCGGCGGCTGAGTCTATCGGAGCACGCGGACTCCTTGCACGCGTGGGGGCCTATTATCACGACATCGGCAAGGTTAACAAGCCCGCGTATTTCGTGGAAAACGAGGCTGGCTCACCATCCAGGCACGACAAGCTTTCGCCGGAGATGAGCCTGTTGATAATCGTTGGCCACGTTAAAGACGGCTTGGAGATGGCACGTGAGTATGGCCTGCCGCCAGTGCTGCACGAATTTATCGCCACCCACCACGGCACGACACTTGTTCAGTATTTCTACCACGCCGCGACCGAGCAGCGCAAAAATGGTACAGACCGGGCACCGGATGAAGTCGAGTTCCGCTATCCAGGCCCGAAGCCGCAATGTAAAGAGTCAGCCATCCTGATGCTTGCCGACGCTTCCGAATCTTCGGTTCGGGCTATGAGCGAGCCAACGCCCGGGCGGATCGAAAACCAGGTGCACACCATGGTCAACCGCCGCTTAATGGACGGCCAACTCGATGAATGCGAACTTACGCTCAAGGAAGTCCATCAGATTGAGACTTCCCTGATAAAAAGCCTTTGCGGTATATACCATTCGAGGATTGCCTACCCGACACCGGCCGGCCAAAAACCATCTGCCAGTGAGGTGGAAGCTGAAAAGAAGAAGCAGCAAGAGTCGGCAGGCAAAAAAAACCAAGAGAAACTCGAAAAAGACCAAGCCTGAATTGTTCCTGCCAACTAATTCAAAAAGGTAATTACTTGGATAGTTTTTGTCTTTCGTCAGCATAAGCCGGCTGAGACTTTTTCATTGCCAGCGACACAATCACAACTGTTATGAACATTATCACAAAGAAAAAGAATGTCGGGCCGTAAGCTTCTGCAATATCTGCCCATTCTTTTCCGACCTGTTTCGTCTGGCCGCAGATTTTTGCCAAAAATCGATACAATTCTCCACCGTGGCCCCATACCAGGACTCCCGCAGAGAGCATTAGTCCCAGTGCCCACTTTCTCAGGAGTCGGCTGAAGTTGCCAAAGCCTATTGCATACCAGATGGCTATCGCAGCCGGGACAAGTACTGCGGCGTGATGGTCCCATGTGCGTTGATTCAGGAGCATCATTGCCAGTAGTACCATGGCAAAATGCAGGCTTCGCCGCCCGTCTTCGCGGCCAAGCTTCCTGATGCCGATTGCCCATGCCATCATCCCGATAATTAGTACCTGGCCCAGCCGAACTGCCATCTTGGCCATCTCGGGAGTTAATGAAGCCAGATTAATCCAGCCGAACTTTTTTTGCATCTCGTAAGGATTGTCGTCGGGGTTCCAATAGATGTTACCGTTTGGCCCATCGAGGAAAAGTCTGCTGACCATGCCGGGAAGCGATTGATTAATATGAACAGGATACCACGCACCCTTAACCAGGCCTGGAACTATCAGGTTGTCCAGCCATGTCTGTTTCAATTCCATGAAACGTGCCGGCCCCACAGCTGCTGCGGGGATAACTATCCCCAATATCAGCAGGGCGATTATCGTCCCACAAAGCAGTTTCCAGTTTCTCTGGTACAGCCAGAAGAGCACGAAAAGTGCCGGTGTCATTTTGATGCATATGGCAATAGCAAGCGGCAGCCCGGCCAGGTAGTCCCGACCCCGGCGATACAGCCAGAGGTGAAGCACGATTGCTCCGAGGACGAATGTATTCGTATTGCCATGCTGGATATCACCAATGACAAGCGGCAGCGACCAGGCAAGGCCCAACGCGATTACCCAGTCGGGCATTTTCTTTTGTCCGTCGTTTGCGATGCTGGCAGCCATGCCAAGGGTAGCTACAATTACAATTACTTTGAGAATGCTCCAACTCAATGCCATCGCCCAAACCGGCAGGTACGCGAATGGCGTCAGGAGCATGACCGTAAATGGCATGTTCGGATGTAGCCAAACCTTGCCGGCGGGTTTTGATTGGCTGGGGTCGGCCTGATGCTTTTGGTAAATGTTATCGCCAGCCCAGAAACGCCTTACTGCATGTCGCCACCGGCCTATCGCGCCCTTGTTTTGCTTGGGACGCTTGATGATCTTGCCTTGGGCGTCAACATCGCCTTGTTGCCAGTCGGGATTGTTTGCATCGAACTCGGCGGCCCGCCGTTGATTTCTCATGGTTACGGTTTGGAACTGAATAACCGGCGTAACCATCGCGGCGATAACCACCGCGTAAATCGCGATTCTGAGAATCTTGAGTTTTTTTGCTTTTTTCGGATCGCCCGGCTGCGGTGTTGTATAAGGAAGGGACCAAGCCGGCGTTGAAGTCGAATTTTGATCTTTCATAATTGCGACAATCTACACGCAGTGAGACCTTTTTACCACGAATAGTTGCTTCAAAATCATTGCTCAGATATTCTTTGAAATATGGCCAAGAGAAGAAAAAAACCGAATGTAGTCATTTCATCAACCCAAAAGGCTATGCGCGTGCCTCGAAAGAAAATTCCCGAGCTTGTCGATTTTGTTTCCAGGTGCGAAGGCGCAACTGTAGCTGACGTTGATATAGCTGTGGTCGACAAGAAAGAGATGGCGGCCATGAACCGCAAATATCTCCAGCACATCGGCCCGACGGACGTATTGAGCTTTGACCTTTCAGATAATTTGACGTTGGGGATCGTCGCGCAACTTGTCGTCTGTGGCGATGTAGCTGTTACAGAAGCGAAAGCTCGCGGGCATAGCCCCGCTCGAGAACTAATGCTGTATGTTGTCCACGGCCTACTGCACATGATGGGCTACGAGGATAGCTCTGTCCGAGGCGCAGCCAAAATGCACGCACGCGAGGAAGAATTGCTGGAAGACTTTTTGCATAAAAGGCAAAAAAAGCAAAAGTAGCATCTATTGCCAGTGCTGCTGATAGGCGGTGGGTGGTTCGGACTTTGCGACAACGCCCAGCGTTACCTTCGATGCACCACCAGAAAGAATAGTCCTGGCCGCTTCGTTAGCCGTTGCGCCGGTCGTTGTGACATCATCAATCAAAAGCACCTTAGCACCTTCAATTGCCTTGGTGCTTTTCAGGCCAAAGGCCCCGCGGATATTCTCGATTCGCCTTGATCGGGGCAGGTGTGTTTGGGGAGGCGTATGACGTATGCGAATCAGTTCATCGCCAATGGGCAGTTCGAGTATGTCGGCAATGGTCGATGCCAATATGTGTGAATGGTCGCACGCCCTTTCGATTTTTCTTCGCCAGTGCATAGGCACGGGAAGAATCAGGTCGAAATCGCCACCCTCGGCTGTGCGAGATGATAAGGCCTGGGCAAGGAGCGTTCCCAAATGACGTCGCACGGCGTCGCGTCTGCGATATTTCAGTTCGCCGATTATCCCACGAAGCGGGCCTGCGTAAGGACCAAGCCGAATAACCTCATCGAATCGTGGCAGTGTTGGCGAGCAAACCCCGCAGCCGTCCATGCGAGCTGGAATGTTAGGCCCGAGAGTCGTACCGCATCTTGGACAATAGGAAAGCGAGACTAATGAAAGAAGCTGAAGATTACATTTTTCGCACAGGCCGTCCGTCGAAAACGCCTCGCATCCGCAAGCTATGCAGACTCCCGGCAGGAAAAGCTCCGCTAACCCTGCAAAGCAATCACGGATTGTTTTCAAACTACTGCGAATTACACCCACTTTTTAACCCCAATTAATCTCGGATAATACCAACAGCCTTTAAGTTTAAGCTCAAAATACAACTTGCGCCAAGGATACAAAAGCGTTTTGATGGTTGGCCCGGCGCAATCGGGCGTCTATAATCTCTGCCTGGTAAGGAGCAATGAAATGGCTAAGACACGTAAGGAATCAGATTCGTTGGGCGACATGCAGGTTCCAGCTGATGCACTCTATGGTGCACAAACTGCACGAGCAGTGGAAAATTTCCCCGTTTCAGGCTGGCCCATGCCACGCAGGTTTATATCGGCGCTTGGCTTAATTAAGCAGGCGGCGGCTGAGGTGCACAAAAAGGCTGGCCGAGTTGACGAAAAAAAAGCCGATGCGATTATCACTGCAGCTGGCGAAGTTATGGCTGGAAAGCTCGATAAGGAATTCCCTGTCGACGTCTTTCAAACCGGCAGTGGCACCAGTTCCAACATGAACGTCAACGAGGTTATAGCTAACAGGGCGATACAAATCCTCGGGGGTAAGCTGGGCGACAAGGAGCTTGTCCACCCCAACGATCATGTCAACATGGGCCAGTCTTCAAACGATGTAATCCCAACCGCGCTTCATATTTCTGCAGCCCTTGCGATTCATCGTGAGCTAATACCCGCATTACAGCACTTATTCTCGGCCTTGCAGGAAAAGGTGGAAAAATTTGATTCGGTCATAAAAATTGGCAGGACTCACCTGATGGATGCCGTGCCGATAAAGCTCGGACAGG
Source organism: uncultured Planctomycetaceae bacterium (assembly GCA_964401835.1). GTDB lineage: Bacteria > Planctomycetota > Phycisphaerae > SM23-33 > SM23-33 > CAYNZP01. Next base: position 333,841 of record CAYNZP010000001.1, on the reverse strand, counting down.
AATTCTCCGGCTACGTCGCACAGATCGATAAGGCGATAGAGTTGCTGGACAAAGCAGTATTTGAACTTTGCGAACTTGCCCTTGGCGGAACTGCCGTGGGAACGGGTCTTAACGCTCCAGATAACTTTGCACAGGAAGTTTGTCAGATAATCGCGGCCAGAACACACCTACCTTTTAAGGAAGCTCCGAACCATTTCGCAGCCCAGGGCGCGAAAGATACGGCAGTTTTCACTTCCGGCGTTCTTCGCACTACTGCGCTGGCGATGGGCAAGATAGCATCCGACATTCGCCTGCTTGGCAGCGGCCCGCGATGCGGACTTGGTGAGCTTTTACTGCCAGCCACCCAGCCGGGAAGTTCAATCATGCCAGGGAAGGTGAATCCGGTAATTTGCGAATCGGTCGTACAGGTTGCCTGTCAGGTCGTCGGCTGCGATGCTGCGGTGGCTGCTGGGGCAACCGGGGGTGTCGGCAGCATACTCGAACTTAACGTCGCCATGCCACTAATCGCGTCGAACCTGCTCACAGCCTGCAGATTGCTTGAAAACGCAGCCAAAGCCCTGCGACAAAAGTGCATTGAGGGGCTGGAGGTAAACGAGCAGCGATGCAAAGAATTAGTCGAACAATCGCTTGCGATGGTAACGTCGCTGGCGCCAAAGATCGGCTACGATGCTGCAGCCAAGATCGCCAAAGAAGCTTACGCAAATGGAATGACTATCCGCCAGCTTTGCCTGAAAAAAAAGGTTCTGCCCGAAGATGAACTCAATAAGCTCTTAGATGCCCGAGAGCAGACCTAGAGAAGTTCTTTAACGGTTGCGACCAGCTCCTTGACGTGCTGGACTGAGGTGGCGAACTGGTCGGACTCTTTTTCGTTGAGTTCGACTTCGATGATCTTTTCGCAGCCACTAGCGCCCAGCACAGCCGGCACGCCAACAAAGTATCCGCCGACGCCGTATTCCTTGTCGCAATAGACTGCGCACGGCAGAATTCGTTTCTGGTCGCGGACAATCGCTTCTGCCATCTGAACGCTGGCAGCTGACGGTGCGTAGAAGGCGCTGCCGGTTTTTAGTAGCGAGACAATCTCGCCGCCGCCCTTGCGAGCCCGCTCGACAATCTGCTCGATCTTCTCAGCCGGTAGAAGTTGCTCAATCGGAATCCCACCAGCAGAAGCATATCGCGGCAGCGGAACCATGTCGTCGCCGTGTCCGCCGAGAAGCAATGCTGAGATGTCCTTTACACTGCAGCCAATCGCTTCAGCCAAAAACACGCTGAAACGGGAGGTATCCAGCACGCCAGCCTGGCCGATAACGCGTTGCGTGTCAAAGCCACTTGCTTGGTGAGCCACATAAACCATTGCGTCCAAGGGATTTGAAACTACTATCAAGATGGCGTTTGGCGAATGCTTTGCGACTTGGGCAGAGACGCTGGCGACGATTTCGGTGTTTGCCTTGATTAGGCCGTCTCGGCTCATGCCGGGTTTTCGCGCCAGGCCGGAAGTAATAATCACAACGTCGCTGTCGGCAGTGTCGGCGTAGTCGGTCGTGCCGGTTATCTGTGCGTCGAAATATTCGACCGGGCTTGCCTCGTAGAGGTCGAGGGCTTTGCCCTGACTGAGACCGTCGACGATATCGAGCAACACGATGTCGCCAAGTTCGCGCTTGGCGGCCCAAACCGCACAAGTCGCCCCGACATTACCCGCACCTATAACGCTGATTTTCTTCCTGGCCATCAGAGAATATCCTTTTATGGTTCATTAAAAAAATATTTGCGAAGGGATGATTATATACAGACTTGGCGGGGATGCAAAAGCGACACTAAAAAATTGGGTGCTTAAAGGCGTTTAATTTTCATCTGCTTCACTTTTAGCACAGGTGTCTGAGAGATCGCAAACTGAACTACCGCCGCAGCCCGGACAACCCTTACCCGTGAATACCTTGTAAATCGTCCTTACAAGCACGAGCAGTGCAATCACTACAATCAAACCAATTATTATGTATTGCCACATGGCTATCTCAATCTGCTTTGCTTATGAAAATCCGGTCGATCATCCCTCGGCCTAGCATTAAGCGGGTTTCTTTCAGAAGAATAAGGAACGGCCCGGGATGCCCCTTCTTTAGGATCTTGAACTTAACGCCGGGAACCAGACCCATCTCGGCGAGGCGATGCTGGAAATCACGCCCACCCTCAGCTGAGACAAATTTTACTTCCTCACCGGCAGTGGCTTCCATTAGAGGAAACGCCTGAGTTGCGGTTTTCTTCGATTCTTTTGCGTCATGAGACATCAATGCACCTTTAATCTATTCTGTTTTGCCCTCATTGGAGCAAAATTCCAAAAATTCATTAACAAGGTCATTCGCCCCTTGAGATTCCTCAACAAACTGAGCGAAAAGTTTCAGACGGTTCAATAATGCCTTATCCATTACATGCTCAATCCGGCAGGCATTTGCATCGGCGTCTTTCTCGTTGACCCCGAGGACATTGACAAAGAAATCTTCAAGCGTTCTGTGTCGCCTGGATATTTCATTGGCAAGCTCTCTACCGCTTTGGGTCAGGGTAATGAACTGATAGGGCTCGTAGTTCACCAGGCCTTGCTTGGACAGCGTCTTCAAGGCTGCCGTCACTGCCGGCATGCCGACACCGAGGTGCTCGGAAAGATCTCGCACCCTCGCGACGCGGGATTTTTTCACGGCAATAAAGACCGCCTCGAGATAATCCTCCAACGAAGGAGTCAGATTGACCTGTGCTTGCTTCGGCATTTCAAGATTTCTTAATATCAGAATTTAAAAGCAATTAAAAAAGAAAGTTTATCTTGCCAAACAATCATTATCTGCCAAAACAAATAAAAAATCAAGGGATTCTTTCCCTTGATTTCCCAATTCCATGGCGCATAGCATGGAGAGATGGCGGGGGGTATTTTGACAGCCTCGGAAAGGTGCGAATTATGAAAAAGTTAGCGATAATCATAGCGGTTGCAGGTCTTGGTCTTGGCTCATTCTTAGTCTCATGCAAGAAGGAAGAGCCCGGCCCCGGTCTCGGTAAAAAGGCTCCATCCTTTACCCTGACCGACCAGGAAGGCAAGAATTTCAGTCTTTCGGATCACTCGGGAAAGATCGTGGTTCTGGAATGGACGAATCCGGACTGCCCGTTTGTGCTGCGACACTACAAAGCCGGCACTATGGTCAAGCTGGCCAAGGAATATCAGCCCAGAGGTGTTGTGTGGGTAGCTGTTAACAGCACGAATTACTTCAGTGTCGAAAAGAACAAGCAATGGCACGACGGCCAGGAGCTATCGTATGCGGTGCTTGATGACAAAACGGGAAAGGTCGGCAGACTTTTCGGTGCGAAAACGACTCCTCATATTTTCATCATCGACGAATCGGGCACTATAGCCTATCAGGGCGCGATAGATGATGATGTTTCCGGGGCTAAGGAGGAGCCAATCAACTACGCCAGGAAAGCTTTGGATGAGCTTCTAACAGGCCAGCCCGTGGGCGAGCCGGCATTTACGCCGTATGGCTGCACTGTGAAATACGCCAAGTAGACAAAGAAAAAAGGACTCGCCCGAAGGTGAGTCCCTTTTGGATTAATACCGGCTTTACTGCAGCCGCGTTGAGAGAATCGACAGAAGGTTTTCGCCGTCTATCGGTTTCTGGAAAACGCCGGCCAGCCCCAGCGAGGCATAGTCGGCTGTCATGTTAAGGTTGTCGCCAACCGAACTGAGCATGTAAACGGGGGCAGTATTATTGATGGCCTTGAGTTCCTTAACCATATTTGTGCCGGCGTCTACTTCTTCCATCATCAAGTCGACGATGACCAGGTCAGGATTGCTTTCCTTGTAGACCTTCAGGCCGTCTTCAGCCGTTGCAGCCTCGACAAAAGCATAGTCATTGGCTTCGAGAATCGTCTGCAGGGCCAAGCGTACGTCAGGATCGTCATCAACGCAGAGAATTACTTTTTTTCCGTTTTCCATTTGTCGTCCTCAATTTATTTCTTCATCTCGGGAATTACGCGCCTCCGCACCTTCGGGGCGAATTTCCCTGAATTTATTCTCACGAATCGCTGTGGCAACATAGGTTACGGCTTGGTCTAAATTCGCCTTCGCCTTTTGAGACAGCTTCTCGCAAAACTCGTTAAACTCATATCCGCGTATGCCAAGAAGATAACATGCCGGCTCGCCTTTGAAAAGGTCTCTGGCAATTGCCAGAACAGCTTCAGGCGTAATACTATGGCTGGAAAAGCTTACTTCTCTGGTGCCGGGATAAATTCTCTTCATCCAAAACGGCTCAGAGCCAGCCTCGTCGGCATCTGCGAATATTACAACTTTATGCTTCGCGGCTTCGGCACCATCTTCGACTGACAGCTGGTAATCTGAATCGACCTTCACGCCGGGAAGGGCTAGTTTTTCGATGGCCTTTGCCAAGGCCGGGCCCAACCCGTCGTCCAGTCGTCCCGGATTACCATATCCAATCAGCAAGACGTCCGGAGTTTCGCAGCTCATTACTTCTTCTTTCGGTCAACCACGTTGCCTTCGTTGTCGTAAAGTGCGACTTCGAGAGGCATCTTGCCCAATGCGTGCGTCGCACAGCTCAGGCAGGGGTCGTATGCACGGATGGCCACTTCTACATGGTTCAGCAGGCCTTCAGTTATCTCCGGGACACCGGAAATGTGATCTTCGGCGACCTTCTGGACCGCACGGTTCATCGGCTCGTTGTTGCTTGTGGTCGAGACGATAAGGTTGGCCATGGTTACCTGGTCGTTTTCATCGACTTTGTAGTGATGGAACAGGCTGCCGCGAGGTGCTTCAATAATAGCTGCACCTTCTTCGCGACGCTCGCCCTTGGTTACAAGGTCGGTGCCCTGAAGATCGGAATCGTTCAGGAGTTCCTTGATCTTCTCGCAGGAGTGCAGAAGTTCGATCATGCGTGTCCAGTGGTAAGCCAACGTGATGTTGTTGGGCTTGCCGTCTGTGACAGCCATGAACGCTTTGCGTGCTTCTTCCGCTTCCGGCGTGTCGATGTAGTCGCAGCAGTTAACCCGTGACAGCGGGCCAACACGGTACCAGCCGTTTTCCGGGCCGATCGACTTGATGAACGGGAACTTCATGTAAGACCAGGGGCGGACTTCCTCGGCGATTACCTTGTGGTAGTCCTGTGGGTCGACCTGATCAAAGATAGTGTTGCCTTCGAAATCTATCGCACGAAGGTTGCCGTCATAGAGGTCCATGCAGCCGTCTTCACGGACGATCGACATGTGACTCGAGTCGAAAGAGCCGAACGGGGCGGCAGTTTCGAGGTTTTCTACTGTGTAATCGACAGCAATCTTGAGTGCTGCGCGGCTCCAGTCCATCATCTGGTCGATATCTTTGAGGAAAACATCGCGTTCTTCGATAGAGAGGTTCTTGTTGACACCACCGGGGATAGCGCCAGTGCCGTGGATCTTCTTACCTGCGGTCGCCTTAATGATTTCCTGCCCGTACTTACGCATCATCACGCCCTGGACAGCCAGGTCGGGATACTTGGCGGCAACGCCGATGACGTTACGGATGGCAACGTCTGCGTCGAAACCGAACAGAAGGTCCGGCGAAGCAAGGTGGAAGAAGTGCAAGGCATGCGACTGGAAGGTCTGGCCGTAGTGCATCAGGCGGCGAATCTTCTCAGCTGTCGGCGTGAGCTTGTCAGCACCGACGATTACATCCATCGCTTTTGCAGCTGCGAGGTGGTGGCTGACCGGGCAGATGCCGCAGAGCCTTTGTACCAGCACCGGAACTTCCCAGTAGGGACGGCCCTGGATGAAACGCTCGAAGCCACGGAACTCGACAACATGTAACCTTGCCTGTTGGACTTTGTTATTCTCATCCAGAAGGATGGAGACCTTGCCGTGTCCTTCGACGCGGGTTACCGGTTCGATAATGACTTTTTTCTGATTTTCGCTAGTCATTCTATAGCTCCTGACTGGACTTAGTCGTACTTGATCAATTCGTAGGGTAATGCGACCGGCTTTTCGGTAAGAAGCGCAACAAGTGCTTCCCAGAGAGTGTCGGCCGGCGGGGGGCAACCGGGCAGGTGGTAGTCGATCTTGACTACTTCGTTGCACGGATACACCTTGTCAAGAAGCAGCGGGATTTCCGGGTCGTTGGGAATCTCCTGCGACGGGTTATGAACGGTCAGACCGCTGAGATAAGCCTCGTCGAAGCATTCCCTGAGCGGAACATTGTTTCTCATGGCCGGAATGCCGCCCATGATCGCACAATCGCCAACGCTGATGAGGATATCGCAATTCTCACGGAAATCCTGCAATACGCGTACGTTTTCTTCGTTGCAGCAGCCACCTTCGATAAGGCCGATAGCGCATCTTCCGGTAAATTCCTTGATGTCATCTACCGGGGACTTGTCAAAGTCGATAAGCTCGACGAGCTTCAAGATACGATCGTCGATGTCCAGAATGGACATATGACAACCGAAGCACCCTGCCAACGAAGTTGTTGCTAGTTTTGGTTTAGCCATGTTTCACCTAACCTCACTATTTACTCAGAAGCCTTTTCGATATCCGAACCGATTGGCTTGTGGTCATATAAACGCTGTCCGACTGGAACGGCGAAACCTACACGCTTGGCAAGCAATGCGCCGACCGGGCAAGCCTTGAGGGCTTGGTCGGTTACTTCGACGTTTGTTTCGCCAAGATTCGCTTCGGCGTTTACCGCTACCCGCTTGTCCGCTCCACGACCTACGAACTCGAATGCGCTTTTGCCGTCAAGATCACGGGACGAACGAACGCAGCGGCCGCACAATACGCAACGGTTACGATCGATGAGGATGTCCGGATGAGACGCGTCAACGTCGCGATTCGGGAACAGGTACGGAAACTTTGGAGCTGCAATACCGAAACGGTAGGCCAATGCCTGAAGTTCGCAGTTGCCGCTCTTTTCGCAGTACATGCAGTAGTGGTTGCCTTCGACGAAGAGCATTTCGATGATATTCTTCCGAATTTCCATAACCTTTTCGGAATCATTCTCAACGACCATGCCTTCGGCTATCGGCTGGGTGCATGCAGATTGCGGTCGGCCGTTCACCATGACAGTGCAAACACGACAGCTGCCGAAAGGGACGAGTCCATCCATCGCACAAAGGCGGGGAATGTAAACGCCCGTAGCGTCTGCCGCTTCCATAATGGTTTGTCCAGCAGTACCTTGGACTTCCATTCCGTCAATTGTAAGGGTTATTTTTTCACTCATTTTATTCACCCTTCGTTAAGCTTTATAAATGACCGACTCGCGACCAATGATTTGCTCGGCTTTACCAAGTGCTGACCTGATATCAAAGGTCGGTCGATTTCCATCTGCCGCCTCTTTGACCAGGCCTTCGTAAGCTCCGCGGAAGTTTTTCAAAGTCGTCAAAACAGGATTGGCAGAGGTCTGACCCAGGCCGCAACGGCTGGCAGTCTTGACCGACTCACCGAGCTGCTGGAGATAATCCAGGTCTTCCGGTGTGCCCTTGCCTTCAATGATTGTTTCGAGTCGTTCTTTGAGAAGCACATTGCCAACGCGGCATGGTGTGCAGTAACCGCAGCTTTCTTCGACGAAGAAGTCGAGGAACTTCGCGGCGATTTCCAGAACATTACGCTGTGAGTTGAAGACCATCATCGAACCGCCGGTTGCAAGGTCGTCGTAGCAGATTGTCCTGCCGAAGTCTTCCTTGCCGACCATCTGTCCGCTCGGGCCGCCAACCTGAACTGCTGCCGTGTCTTCGGCACCGCAAAGTTCGAGAACGTCGCTGAGTTTGATACCGAAAGGTACTTCATAGACGCCCGATTTCGCGCAGTCGCCGGAGATACTCAGAAGCTTGGTTCCGCCGCTGCCGTCGCTGCCCTGCTGGGCGAACCAGCCCGGGCCCTTTTCGAGAATTCTTGCTGCACAGCAGAAGGTCTCACAGTTATTGACGGAAGTGGGGCTTGCCTGATAACCCTTCTGTGCCGGGAATGGCGGGCGATTTTTGGGATCGCCACGCAGACCTTCACAGGAGCTGATCAGGGCTGTTTCTTCACCACAGATATAGGCGCCAGCACCCATCTGGATGCGAATGTCAAAATTGAAGCCGTCCTTGTCGCAGATATTGTTGCCAAGCAGGCCTTTTTCGCGGCGTTCGTTAAGGACGTTCTCCAGCAGCGGCCTGAGGTAGGCATATTCACCGCGGAGATAGACAATACCAGCTTCTGCGCCAATGGCGTAGCCGGCAATCGTCATGCCTTCGAACATCAGGTCCGGGCATTCGGTCAGAATGACTCGGTCCTTGAATGTGCCTGGCTCACCTTCATCTGCGTTGCAAAGGACGTACTTGCTGTCGCCTTCGGCGCCACGGGTGAATTCCCACTTCATGCCGGTCGGGAAACCAGCACCACCGCGGCCACGAAGACGCGAAGTCTTGATGTCGCGGATAACTTCTGCGGGAGTCATCACGATGGCCTTGGCCAGTGCCGAACCCTGCTCCAACGGAGCAAAGACAACTTCGCCCTTCTGGCGAATGTTGTTGTGCACCATGGCTTTGACAGGGTCGCTGCCATTGTTGCCGTCACCGACTCGGCCGACGAGTTTGGTCGGGTCCATATGCTCTTTGAGCGACTTGACGATCTCGCGAGCGTCGTCGCTTGAGAGATATGTGATGACTGTGTCGTTGACCATTGCGGCTGGCCCCTGGTCGCACATGCCGATGCAAGGCGTGAGTTCCAAAGTGATCTTGCCGTCCGGTGTTGTTTCACCGAAATCGACGCCCAGTTCCTCTTTGAAAGCTTCCGCAACGCGCCTGGAACCCTTCATCTCGTCGATGATGTCGTCACAAAGTCGAATAACGACTTCGCCCTTGGGTTTGTTGGAGAGGAAGGCATAAAAAGAAATAACGCCTTCGACTTCAACACGATGACAGGAAACTTCCTTGGCAATCAGGTCCATCGCTTCACTGCTGACGCAGCCGAACTTCTCCTGAACCGCTCGGACTATATCCATCATGCGGGTGTGATCGTTACCGCAGGATTGGCATATGTCCTTAATCGCTTTGCCCAGATTTTCACTCATTTAAGTACCTCGAGAACTATCTGAACCAATAATTAACCCACGCCAACTGACCACAATGAATCTGCTGGCCTGGGTTACGAAATTACAAATACTTTGTTAGATAATTCACAGTTCCTGGCAAGACTTAATGCCGTACCAACTCCGTGAGATTATTCACAATCATCATAGCAGAAGGATAAGAAATGTATGCAAAAAAAACCAGAAAATGTGAAAAATTTCACATTTTCTTTTTATGGGCCTCTTTGAGGGCCAAGATAGCTTTTGGGGGTGATTTTGCAAAAAAAACCGAGTTGACAGGCATAGCGAGTCAACCGGTTTGGTTGTTAGCCAAAAAGTTTGGCAGAAAGCATTATGAATTGCACTGCTGTTTCAGCCATTTGTACCACTGATCCATTCCCTGGCCGGTTTTTGCGGAAACCTCAAACATGGGCGCACGGGTGTTGATTCGTGATATGTCCTTCATGACTCGGGATTTATCGTAATCCAGAATATCGATAAGGTCGACTTTATTGAGGATTATCGCATCGGCCGGCTGGAATAGCGTGGGGTATTTTGCGACTTTGTCATCGCCTTCGGGCACGGAAAGCATTGCCACGCGGACATGCTCACCGAGATCGAAGCCGGCAGGGCAGACCATATTGCCGACATTTTCTATAAAAATCAGTCTAAGCTCTTCTAAATCAAGGCCTTGTAGGGCGTGAGCCACCTGCGATGCTGATAGGTGACACCCGCCTTCGGTATTAATTTGCGTTACCTGGGCAGCCATTTTCGCCACACGTTCGGCATCGCGGGTTGTCTGGAGGTCCCCGACGATAACAGCTGAGGGCAGCCCGGAATTCATCGCGGAGATGGTAGTTTCCAATAGTGTGGTTTTCCCGCTACCCGGAGCACTGGTTATATTGACAGCCAGGATGTCGGACTTGTCCATCACCTCCCGGTTGGTTTGGGCGACAGCTTCGTTTGCTTCCAGAACGTTTTTAACAACATTTATCTTCATCAGTTTTGCTCCGCAAATCTAATTAGTTGCACTAACTAAAGTTAGGGTTATATCATTACCTTCGAGCAATTCGACATCTGCCAACTCGCACTCTTCACACAAATACGAGTCTATTTCCGGCTTGAATTGCAGGCCGCATTGGTTGCACTTTGCCAGAGCGGATATTACTTTCAATGTCATCTTCGCGCCTTCAGCGCAGGTACCCTTTGAAATCTCCTCAAAGGCGAGGTCCAATGCCTCCGGGACAATGCCGCGGAACACGCCAGCTTCGATGGTGAATTCCTGGATTTTGTCGACACCGTTCTCGGCTGCTATCGACTCGAGTTGAGCTATAAGTTCCACTGCTATTGACATTTCATGCATCTATAAAACTCCAGATATCAGCAGATTCTCGGCAAATCCTCACCGTAAGGCCTGCTGACGACTCGCCTGCCGCCGATTTTCGTTATCAATTCCACCATCGCCGGCTCGGATGAGGTAAACTCTCCGATAACCGCAGCCTTTTGGCCGAGGGCGTGGCTTTTCATGGCCTCGATGGCCTTATCCGCATCCTCAACCGGAACGACCGCGACGCATTTGCCCTCATTTGCGACGGTCAGCGGGTCGAGCCCAAGCATCTCGGCTGTGTGATAGGCCGCCGTTGAGATAGGTATGGCGTTTTCATCTACTTCGACGCTGAATTTTGTCTCTTCGCTCAAGTCAGCCAGCACCCCAGCCAAGCCGCCACGCGTCGGGTCGCGAAGGAACTTGATGTCCGCGCCGCTTTGAATAAGCGATTTAACCAGCCCGTTAAGCGGAGCGACATCGCTGAGAACCTCAGTATCGAACGAGAGATTTTCCCTTGCCGACATAACCGCCAGGCCGTGGTCGGCGATCTGGCCGTTAATAATGATGACGTCGCCGGCTTGAATCCTTTTAGAATCCATATTTAGGCTGTCCTGCATCACGCCGATGCCAGCTGTCGTTATCACCATGCCGTCCCCGCGACCTCGCTCTACAACCTTTGTATCGCCGGTTGCAATCACTACACCCGCATCTGCAGCGGATTTTGCGATTGAGTTTATCATTTTATCGAAGGTTTCAAAGTCCAAGCCCTCTTCAATTACGATAGCCAGGCTTAGTGCCTTTGGCTCGGCTCCCATGACGGCAAGGTCGTTAACGGTCCCGCAAACGGCGAGATTACCGATATCTCCGCCGGGGAATTCCAGCGGCTGAACGACGAAGGCGTCCGTAGTAAAACAGAGCTTGCCATCTTGCTTTGGCAGCACGGCGCTATCCGTAAGGGGGTTGAGCAGGTCATTGCTGAGCTTCGGAATGATTTTTTCCTGCAGAAGTCTGCGTGTAAGCTCGCCCCCGCCGCCGTGGGCCATGACTATTTTCTGATCGTTTTTCTTATCCGACATTACTTTTCCAATTTTTCCAATTATGTTTGAGAATCACGATTGTATTTATACCAGGCAGCACAGGTGCCTTCGCTGCTGACCATGCAAGGTCCGATAGGATCGACCGGCGTGCACTTTTTGCCGAAAAGCCCGCACTCAGCCGGCGTTACCTTGCCCTGAATAACCTCGCCGCATCGGCAGCCGGCGGGGCATGTGTCTGTATCTATGTCCACTGAAAATTCCGTTGCAGCGTCGAATCGCTTGTACTGGTCGCGTAAGTCCAGGCCGCTGCCGGGAATTGTCCCAATCGCCCGCCATGTCGCATCGCCGGGAGTGAAAACCTTATTTATGATGCTTTGGGCGACGGTGTTTCCTTCTTCGCTGACCACAACGTCATATACGCTTTCGACGAAAGATGTACCCGTTATGTTCTGCTCGACAATATGCAATATGCCATTGAGCATCTGAATCGGCTCGAAACCGGCAACGACGCATGGCTTGGAGTATTTTTCGGCAATTGGCTTATACGCGCCCGAGCCGATTATCACACTGACGTGGCCGGGGCATAAGAAACCATCGAGCGGAACTTCGCCGCCGCTAAGCAGTGCCTCCATCGCCGGTATCACAAGCTTGTGGGCTGGCAGAATGAAGAAATTATCGACGCCTTTAATCTCGGCCTCAATCAGGGTCGCAGCAGTTGGTGGGGTGGTGGTCTCGAAGCCGACTGCCAGAAAGACTACTTTTGTATTGGGGTTTTCTTGTGCGAATTTCAGAGCGTCGCGGGCTGAGTAAACGACCACGACCTTTGCTCCGTTGCTTCGCATCTGTTCAAGGCCGCCGCCCTTGCCGGGTACGCGCACCATGTCGCCATAGGTGCAGATCGTAACATCCTGCCTCGATGCCAACTCGCACGCTGCGTCGATATATCCCTGCGACGTAACGCACACCGGGCAACCCGGGCCACTGATAAGCCGCAAGCTTTCCGGTAATAGGCTCTTAACCCCGCTTCTGAAAAGGCTTACGGTATGCGTTCCGCACACTTCCATTATCTGGACTTGCGGCAGATTGGAGCATATCTCAGTAATCTGATCTATGATTTTGGCTGCTTGTTTTCGATCCATGTGAATCCTCAAATTGCGGGAGGCTTTTTTAGCATTTAATCCTGCGAGGGGGGATTGGGAAGTTCGATTTCATCGCCGAGGGCTTCCTGAAGAGACTGCCATGTCTCCATCGCCTCTTTCTCGTCCATTACCGTCAGGGCGAATCCGGCATGGACAAGTACCCAGTCGCCTTGGGAGGCTTGCGGTGTCATAGCCAGAGACGCCTCTATTTTACTGCCCTGAAGATCGACCATTGCAACTCGCCCTGCGACGGGATCATCGGAGGCTTCGTTTACTTCCAGAATTTTTCCGGGTACTGCCAGGCACATAATGTATTCCTTTAATAAACCTTGTTCATTCTAGCCGGCGGCTACCTATACAGAAACTCAAGTATACACATTTTTCCAGCCCCGATGCAATACAGGTTGATTTTCTCAAAAATGGGTCGTTGCCAAAACCGGACAAATGCATAAAATAAGCTTTAAGATTATCGGATGTTTATCCACATCATTATTGGGAAATTTGAGAAAAGGATTAACAGGGAGATATCAGGCAAACGATGAACGGCAATGTACCAGATCCATCCGTACGACGATTAAGCGCCTATCTTAGGCAGCTGGAAAATCTTTCTTCCAAAGGGGTAAAGAATGTTTCCAGCCGACAGTTGGCAGAGTACATGAAAGTAGGCCAATCTCAGGTCCGTCGCGACCTTACCCTTTTCGGACAATTCGGCAGGCCGGGCCTGGGTTATAAGGTCGATGAACTTATAAACCAGCTCCGCGATATTCTCGGCACTCAAAAAAAATGGAAAGTTATCATTGTCGGGGCCGGTGAACTTTGCCATGCACTTTTATCCTATGCCGGTTTTGCCGAGCGTGGCTTCGATTTGATAGCTGCGTTCGATGTAGATCCGGAGAAGATTGGCAAAAAAGTCGGTTCGGGCGAAGTACATCATATGAACGAGTTGGAAAAGGTTATTTCCGAAAATGACATCCATATCGCGGTCATTTCCGTTCCGGGTTCCCAAGCACAAAAAGTAGCGGATCGTCTGGTAGCCGCCGGTATCGAAGGAATACTCAACTTTGCCCCAGCCGACATCGAAATTCCAGATAATGTTCACGTCAATCACGTTGATATAACCTCCCATTTAGAGCAAATCAGTTTTCAACTTAGCCACGAAGCACCCGAAGTTTAGATTCTTCGATATCCAAGGGGAATGTAACTTATTGAATCTGTGTTGGATAGACGCAGCCAGTGGGCCTATAATTACTAAGCAACGAAATAGTAAATACTTGCAGCTGTTAATTGTCTGGTATCCACCTATTAACAGGAGTGGCCCGAATGAAGAAAAAAAACTTTCTGGGCGTTTTGATAGTTGCTGCGATTATTTTAGGGCTTGGCGCTTTTGCATATTTTGAATTTTTTGGTGGAGCCTGGCAGTTCGACGCTGAGTTTTACGAGGTGGATCCCGAAACCACCAAACCATTCTCTTACGACGACTATGCGTTTGTCTTGAAAAATTATGTCGACGATGAGGGATTGGTTAATTACTCGCAGCTCAAATCTAACCGTAATCGACTTGATTACTTTGTCAGGGCGTTGGCGAATCTGGACTCGAAGACCTACGAGAGCTGGGGCGAAGAAGCAAAAATAGCCTTCTGGATTAATGCCTACAATGCCCTCGCGCTGAAAGTGATCGTAGATAACTATCCGATAGAGTCAGGCACTTTGAGATCTCTGGTATTTCCCGCCAACAGCATACGACAGATTCCTGGCGTGTGGGATAAGATTCAATTCCTCGTAATGGGCGAAAAGGTAACGCTCGGACAAGTCGAGCATGAGATTCTTCGCAAGGAATTCGATGAACCAAGAATACACATGGCTTTGGTTTGTGCGGCCTTGGGCTGTCCGCAATTGAGGAATTCGCCATTTAAAGGAGAATTTCTCGATGCCCAACTCCTTTTTGAGAGTAATAAGTTTTTGTCCAATACGACCAAGTTCAAAATTGATAGAGACGCAAATAAGGTTTACCTGTCCAGTATCTTCAAATGGTTCGGTGGCGACTTTGAGGAACATTATCTACCTAAGAGAGACGTTTACGGTTTCAGCCTGACAGAAGCGGCTGTGATAGGTTTTGTCAAAGGTGGTGATGTTTCAAAAGAGGATGCTGAGTATCTAAAAAGCGGGAAATATGAAATCGAATATCTCGATTACGACTGGACATTGAACGAGCAAAATCCCAAGTCAGAATAAAACGCACAGGATAAATAATGGAAATTCAGAGCGAGTCGGCTGCTTTAGAGACTACAAAATCGAAACAGGGAAATTTCTCCTGGCGACTGCTTATCTTTGCTGTCGTCTTAGTTGCATTGATAGTCTCTGCCTTTATCCTTCCGGTTAAGGACTATATTGTTGATCTTCTTGAATGGACGGAGGGTCTTGGGCCTTGGGGGCCGGCCTTTGTAGCGGGTTTTTACATTGTCGCGTGCGTGCTGTTTTTGCCGGGCTCTATCTTGACGCTCGGGGCGGGCTTTTTGTTTAAGGTAGTTTTGGGCACAATAACCGTTTCGATAGGCAGCACACTGGGTGCATGTGCAGCCTTTATCGTCGGGCGAACTTTTGCACGAAAGTGGGTGGAAAAGAAGGTAGCTGCGAATCCCAGGTTCGCAGCCATCGACGAAGCTGTTGGCAAACAGGGTTTCAAGATAGTTTTCCTTACGCGCCTGAGCCCGATTTTTCCGTTCAATCTTCTCAATTACGCATACGGCCTGACCAAGGTCAAGTTCTGGCAGTACGCACTTGCCAGCTGGATAGGCATGCTGCCGGGAACGGTTATGTATGTTTATTTCGGCTCAGCTGCCAGGAGCCTAACCGAAGTCGCTACCGGTCAGGTCGAAGGCGGAATAGCCGGGCGCATACTTTTTTGGGTTGGCCTGGTTGCGACGATAATTGTAG
This sequence comes from uncultured Planctomycetaceae bacterium, assembly GCA_964401835.1. Lineage (GTDB taxonomy): Bacteria > Planctomycetota > Phycisphaerae > SM23-33 > SM23-33 > CAYNZP01. The sequence goes on along the minus strand of CAYNZP010000001.1, from coordinate 318,346 downwards.
TGGTTTTCGTAACGCGCGTTGCAAGAAGGGCACTGAGGGAGGCTGTCGCACAGGAGGAATCGTAATGCTTGTTAAGCGATACGAAAACAATCCGATAATCACTCCCCAAGACATACCATTTCCGTGCAATACGGTTTTTAACGCGGCTGCGACCAAATTCAACGGTGAATATATACTCATGCTTCGCGTGGAGGACCTTCAGGGCCGGAGTGTCTTTGCACTTGCCCGCAGCTCAAACGGTTATGACTTCAAGGTGCAAGATGAGCCGGTTATGACTCCGGCCAGAAATGGCGAATTTGAGATATATGAGCGCAAAGGAATCGAAGACCCCCGCATAACCCTGCTTGAGGGAACGTATTACATAGTTTACACGGCTGCTTCCGAGTATGGGCCTCGGCTTGCCCTTGCCAGGACGGCCGATTTCGAAAACTTCGAACGTGTCGCCCTTATTTCCGAGCCGGACAATAAAGACGGCGCACTTTTCCCCTGCAGGATTTGTGACAAATATGCCAGGCTCGACAGGCCAATGGTCGGCGGCAATGGCAATATCTGGATAAGTTACAGTGATGACCTTATTCACTGGGGCGGGTCGAGCGTGGTTATGTCGGTTCGGCCGGACTGCTGGGACTCGTGGCGTGTTGGTGCGTCGGCGCCACCGATAAAGACGGAGTATGGCTGGCTTGAGATTTACCACGGCGTGAAAGGAACGTCGCACGGCCCGATCTATCGCCTCGGAGCGGCGATGTTGGAACTTAACGACCGGTCGAAGGTTCTTTGTCGATCCTCGATACCGATACTCGCCCCGCGCGAATATTACGAGCGCATCGGAGACATCCCGAATGTGGTTTTCTCTTCCGGGGCGATTATGGAAGATGACGGCGAGATTAAGATTTATTATGGTGCAGCTGACACGTGCATATGTGTCGGCACGGCCAAGCTCGAAGACCTCATGCAGTTTTGCGCTATTAAATAAAACTTTTGTACATTGCGGAAGGAAATCATGGTCACTCAACTCGGAATCGAACCGATGGACTCACACAACAGGGCGCTTATCGCCAACGCTCACCCAGCCAACTGGGTGAACCCCCAGCCCGACGGCAGATACAACATGGTTGTTATTGGGGCGGGAACTGCCGGACTCGTTACCGCTGCCGGAGTGGCTGGCCTTGGCGGAAAGGTTGCTATTGTTGAGCGCCATCTGATGGGTGGAGACTGTCTCAATTATGGCTGCGTTCCAAGCAAGGCGCTAATCAGGTCGTCCCGGGCGGCTCATGCGGCCAGAAACGCATCCCGGTTTGGAGTAAATGTTACTGGAGACGTTGAAGTTGATTTCGAGGCAGTTATGGATCGTCTGCGCCGGCTTCGCAGTCATATAAGTGAGCACGACTCGGCAAAAAGATTCCACGATATGGGTGTCGATGTTTTCATCGGCGACGGCAGATTTGTCAGTGCCGATACAATCGAGGTCGAAGGGGCGAAATTGCAGTTCGCTCGGGCTTGTATAGCTACCGGCGGGCGGGCGGCTCAACCGCCGATAGAGGGCCTTGCCGAAGCGGGGTTTTTGACCAATGAGACGGTCTTTTCCCTAACAAAGTGCCCGAAACGACTGGCCGTGCTTGGCGGCGGACCTATCGGCTGCGAACTGGGGCAGGCTTTTGGCCGTTTGGGTTGTCAGGTGAGCATCTTCCAAAGGCGAGGTCAGGTCTTGCCGAAAGAGGATGAGGATGTAGCGGGGATTCTCCAATCGTCTCTTGATAAAGATGGCGTGAATCTCTTATTGAATAGTGACGTGAAGCGAATTAGCGTCAGTGCAAATGAGAAGATAATCCACTATGTAAATAACGGTAATGAAAAGACCCTGACGGTGGATGAGATTCTTGTCGCAGTAGGTAGGGCGCCGAATGTAGAGGGGCTGAACCTCGAAGTTGCGGGCGTTGAGTACGACACTAAAAGTGGTGTTCTTGTTGATGATAACCTTAAAACGACAAACGCAAAAATTTTCGCGGCGGGTGATATCTGCATGCGTTATAAGTTCACACACGCAGCAGATGCAGCTGCGAGAATCGTCATCCAGAACGCCTTGTTCTGGGGCAGGAAAAAACTCAGCGCAGTGACTATTCCGTGGTGCACTTATACCGACCCTGAAATTGCCCATGTTGGTATTTCCCAAAAACAGGCCGGGGAGCAGGGAATAGAAATAGAAACCTTCACGCGAGACTTTGATGATGTCGATCGGGCCATTCTCGACGGCCAGACGAAAGGCCTGGCAAAGATACACATTAAAAAGGACACGGATAAAATCCTCGGAGCGACAGTTGTAGCATCTCATGCCGGCAGTATGATAAACGAAATAACCTTGGCGATGGCGACTGGCGTCGGCTTGGGAACGATTGCAAACATTATTCATCCGTATCCGACACAGGCTGAGGCTATTAAACAACTCGGCGATGCCTACAATCGCACTCGCCTGAGTCCCGGCGTGAAAAAGCTTTTTGCAAAACTCCTTGCATGGCGCAGATAAAACGAAATAAATAATAGAATGAATTTAAAAGACGAGGCGTGGATAAGTCCAAACAGAAGCGACACTTCGCTCTGCGATGCTCCTGAGAAGCTTTCGGCTACGCGGTTTGCTATCTGGATCGCTCTGGGGTCGGTCTTAATCTGGCTGACGGCTGCGGTTTTTTATCTTTCACATAATCGAGATTCTTTTGAAGCCAAGCAATGGCGTTTTTTTCTGATAAGCATCTATGTTCTCCTGGGGATTCTTTATTTCTCAGCTGTTCTTTTAGTGGGCGGTAAAAGGTTTTCGATTGTTCAGCTTTTGCTCCTCGTTGTTGTTGCGATTCTAATGAGGGGCTGGATATGGTTTTGTGCGGACGTTTCCCGCGAGGATTATCATCGCTACCTTTGGGATGGCGCTGTTACAGCCCATGGCGAAAACCCATATCGATATTCACCACAGCAGGCAGCTGAGCCGTCACTTGAAAATTCAGAAATCCGCTATTTGGCAAGATCGAATAAAGAGGTTTTGGATCAAATCAACCATCCGCATCTAAGAACAATTTATCCACCGCTTGCTCAGGGACTCTTTGCGATGGGGCATTTTATTACTCCGTTTGATGTTGTCGGCTGGAAGCTGGTACTGCTTTTGTATGACTTCATGACGGCGGCGGTTATCTTTGGCATGCTTCGCTCGAAGCGTTTTCCGTCGGGATGGCTTTGCGTTTATCTCTGGAACCCGCTTTTAATAGTTGAATCGTATTACTTCTGCCATCTGGACATCACGCTTTGTTTGCCATTGATTCTTTTTGTCTGGTTTTTGTCAACCCAGCGTGTATTGCTTTCCGGGCTTTGCCTTGTAGCTGCAATTGGTTTGAAGGTCTGGCCGATTTTACTCGCGCCATTCTGGATAGCCAGATTCTGGCAAAAGCGCGCAAACTTTTTTGCAGCCATGTCAGTATCGATTGCGGTGTTGATACTGATGGCTGTGCCCTATGCGTTTTCCCTTGGCAGCCAGGACAGTAGCGGGCCTATTGCTTACGCGAAAACGTGGTGCGCAAATGCACTGGGGTATCTGCCGTTTCAATACGCCGGATATACAATAGATAGACTACTGAATACAGATAGCCGTTTTTTTGTTCGCGCCGCTGTAATACTTTTGCTTTTGGCGGCAGCTATCTGGCAGGGGAAAAAATCCAAAAGCTTCGGCCTCGAGAAGCTGTCGCTATCAGTTGGGCTTTTTATCCTGTTAATGCTGCTATTGAGCCCGACAGTCTATGCGTGGTATTTCATCCCGCTCATTGGAGTTCTGGCGTTTTCCCGTCGAAAGGCTTTGTCGGTTTTCACTGCGCTGCTTCCCCTGACGCTCTGGCCGCTGGGTGATGGGGGCAGGATTATTGTCGTTGCTGCAGTGCATCTGCCATTGTGGGTTCTACTGATAATTAATTACAACCAACTATTTAAAACACCGGCAGCGGACGAAGATATTTCGAATGTTTGAAGGTAAGCAAATCAAGGTAATCATTCCTGTCCTGAACGAAGCGAATTCTATCGCGAAGGTGCTGGAGGCAATTCCGAAATGGGTGGACGAAGTAATCGTAGCCGATAACGGTTCGAGTGATGGTACGGATAAAATCGCTCGGGACTTCGGGGCCCGGGTAGTTTATGAAAGCCGCCGCGGTTACGGCAGTGCGTGTCTTGCGGGAATGGCCAAAGTTGGCTGGTGTGATATCGCAGTTTTTCTGGATGGCGATTTCAGCGACTTTCCGCAGCAGATGAATCTTCTTGTCGAGCCAATTGTCCGGAAAAAAGCTGATATGGTAATTGGCTCGCGGACTACCGGCGGCGATAGCAAGGCTACATTCACGATTCCGCAGCGTTTTGGAAATGCTTTGGCGTGCAGCTTGATGAACCTTTTCTGGCGAGCACGCTTTAGCGACCTTGGCCCCTTCAGGGCTGTGCGGTGGAGCTCTCTGTTGGGGTTGGGGATGGCCGATACTAATTTCGGCTGGACCGTAGAGATGCAAATCAAGGCCGTTGCCGCAAAGCTTCGAATTCTGGAAGTTCCGGTTAAATACAGGCCACGAATCGGCGAATCTAAAATATCGGGTACGATCAGGGGGGTATTGGGGGCAGGAGCAAAAATACTGGCGACCATTGGACGCTTTGCCGCTTGTCCGCCAAGTGTAAAGCCAGTTAAAGACCGTTTAATTATCTTCAGCCGATATCCAATGCCGGGAAAATCCAAGACCCGCCTGATCCCAGCCATCGGTTCAGTCGCGGCTGCCGGATTGCAACGCAAAATGACAACCACTTGCGTAGCTGTTGCTCGGGAAATAAATCATTGCAGGGGCGTCCATGTAGAAGTCTGTTATGCAGGTGGCAATTGGCGAAAAATGAGGCGATGGCTGGGCGGTGGAATTAGTTATGCAGCCCAGGACGGCGGGGATTTGGGCCTGCGCATGAAAAATGCGTTTAAGCGGGCTTTCGGCAATGGCTGTCAAAAGGTTGTTCTTGCAGGAACAGATTGCCCCAAGATATCCAACGAGATTATTCAAAATGCCTTCGATGAATTGAATGACCATGAGCTAGTCCTTGCACCCAGCACGGATGGCGGTTACTGCCTGATTGGCTTGAGTAAACCAGCTAATGTTTTCAGTGATATCGAGTGGAGTACTTCATCAGTTTTGGAAGAAACACTCAAAAAAGCAGACAGCCATGGATTGAAAGCCAAAACGCTTGAGCCGTTGGTCGATATAGACGAGCCGGAAGACCTGGAAAAGTTCCCTAAGCTCAAAGATGCCGTAGCGGGAAAGCCCTACATATCGATAATAATCCCAACTTTAAATGAAGCCGAGAATGTCGAGGACGCGATTACCTCAGCCTGCTGGGACGGCGTCGAGATAATAATTGTCGATGGTGGAAGCAGTGATGAAACCAAAAGGCTCTCAGACAAACACGGCGTCAAGGTGATTTGCTCTCCGGTTTCGAGGGCAATGCGGATGAATGCCGGCGCAAAAATCGCACAGGGTGAAGTGCTGCTGTTCCTCCATGCCGATACACAACTTCCAAAAGATTATGCCAGATTGATTTTTAATGCACTGTCGGATGCCCGGGTTGTCGGAGGCGCATTTGAGCATAAAACAGATTTGTCGAGTCCGGCAATGGGGGTGATTGAATGGTTTGTTGATTTCAGGTCGAAGAATCTGAAAATGCCTTATGGCGATCAGGCGTTATTTGTAAGGAAGGACGTTTTCGACCGATTGGGAGGTTTCGAGAATTTATCAATCGGAGAGGATTGGAGTTTTGTTCGCAAGCTTAAAAAAGTTGGAAAGATTGAAATTCTCCCAGCTCCCGCGATTACTTCCGGCCGGCGATGGAAACGATTGGGAGTAATCAGGACTACAATAATAAACCGTATCGTAATTGTCGGGCTGATTCTTGGGGTTTCACCCCGCCTGCTTGGACGTCTTTATCGCAGACCCATGGTTGTTACTGAAAGATAGCGTAGCTTTGTTCTGGATTATTTGTCGCAGTGCTTCAGAGAGCTTGTTTAGTTCGAGTTTCAGCAACGGCCAGGTTTCCTGGGCAACTTTCAGGTCGCCTTGCTTGGCAGCCGATTCCAGAGTCGCCGCGAGTTGGTAAGCGGTGTGTGCCGCAAAATTGCCGACAGAACTTTTTAGCAAATGAGAAACGCGGATTAGAGTATCCGCGTCCTGGCAGCCAAGAGAAGCCTGGATGTCTTGTTTTACTTGTGGCAAATTTCCAAGGAAAATACAAGCGATTTCGCCAAGCAATTCCATGTCGCCATCGACACGTTCAAGAGCTTCGTTTATATCTAAAACATTCCCCTTGGAACCTGTCATGTTTTTTTCACAATTTTCAGGGTCTTGACCATCAGCTGAATTGATATTTTCCTTTCGCTTGCCAATATCGTTGAGAACTTTTTGCAGTTCCCGCGGCCTTATTGGTTTTGGAACGTATGCGTCCATTCCTGATTCAAGACATATATCCTTGTCGCGTTTTGTTGCGTGTGCCGTCATTGCCACGATAGGGACATGTTTGCCGGAGCTTGCCTCATCTTTTCGTATTCTTTTTGTGGCATTGAGCCCATCGAGTTCCGGCATTTGAACGTCCATAAATATTACGTCAAAATCGTCTTTCTCGACGGCTTCTATTGCTGCAAGGCCGTTGTCTGCGACAACGACTGAGTGCCCCCATTTTTCGAGAATCTTTACAGCCAATTTTTGATTAACTGGGTTGTCCTCAGCCAAAAGGATATTCAGCTTGTAACCTGGGCTGGATGTTTGCCCCTGGTTTGGCGAGTTAAGTCTCAGAGTATTTCCTGATGAATCTGCGAGTATTGTGACAATTGTGTCAAGTAAGTCAGACTGCCTGACAGGCTTTGGTAAATGAGCAGCTATGCCAAGTTTGTTAAGATGGTCGAAGTTTATGTGAGTTCCTGCCTTGGTCGAAATAATGATTTTAGTGTCCTTGATTGCCGGGTCTTTTCGGATTTTCTCCGCTACCTTCAAGCCATCGATATCCGGCAGGCAAAAATCAAGGAGAGTGACAGGGAACGTTTTATCTGCATTTCCAGCAAGCCTTAGAGCGTTTAATGCTTCTTTGCCGGTTGAAACACCTGTCGGGTTCATCTCCCAGTTACGAAGGATTTCCTGAAGAATTGAGCAATTGGTAGCATTGTCTTCAACGACAAGTACGGGCAGGTTCTTCAATTCCAGGGTGTTATTATTTGTCTGGTTTTCAGTGCCTTGTTTTTGTAATTCGAAGCAGGCTGTAAAGTGGAAGTCGCTGCCTTTTCCCTTTTCGCTTTGGACCCATATTTCCCCACCCATAAGTTCAGTCAGCTGGCGGCAGATGGCAAGGCCAAGACCTGTCCCACCATGCTTGCGTGTTGTTGAACCGTCAGCTTGTGCGAAAGATTCAAAGATTAATTCCTGCTTATTTTTAGCAATGCCGATTCCCGTATCCATTACATTGCAATGCAGTTCAATTTTACTTTCTAAAAATTGCCTGGGTTCGATATTCACCGTTACTTCGCCAGCTTTAGTGAACTTGATTGCATTTCCGACGAGATTGACAATTATTTGCTTAAGGCGGACCGCGTCGCCGATAAGCATGTCGGGAACTGCGGGATGAATACGGAATGAAAGTTCGATATTTTTTTCGTAAGCCTTAAGGGCTAGGGGTCTGATGGCTTCATGGATGCTGTCGCGCAGGCTGAAATCGGAATTTTCCAATTCCAGTTTACCAGCTTCGATCTTCGAGAAATCCAGAATATCGTTTATCAAAGCAAGAAGTGAGTCGGCGGAAGTTTTTACTGTTGCCAGATATTCTCTTTGTTCTGATGTCAGGTTCGTGTCGAGGGCTAATTCGGTCATTCCGATTATAGCATTCATCGGTGTCCGAATTTCATGGCTCATGTTGGCAAGGAATTCGCTCTTTGCGGCACTGGCTAGCTCCGCCTCCGCAGCCATCTGGTTTGCTCGCGCGATGGCCTCTTCCAGTTGGCGGTTGGTTTGTTCAAGTTCTCGGTTTATGTCTTTCATGAATTATCACTTCTACCCAGCAAGGTCTTTTTGCTGCACTGGCTTTTGGGAGATTGCTTTAATTATGTTATTAGCAATGCTGAAAAGCGGGCACACCTTTTCAGCTGCGCCTATCCTTGCCGCTTCTTTGGGCATCCCAAATACAACAGAGCTTTCCTTGTCCTGTGCAATTGTAAATGCCCCAGCCTGACGCATCGCCAGCAGGCCTCTTGCGCCATCTGAACCCATACCTGTCAACAGCACACCGATGCCCTTATCGCCAGCATACTTGGCAACGGAATGAAACAGCACATCCACACTCGGCCGTTGATGGAAAATCTTCGGGCCGTTATTTACCTCGACAAAATGACGTTTTCCTTTTTGTCGTAGCGTCATATGCCTGTCACCAGGCGCAATTAACGCAACGCCTGGCTCTACCGGGTCGTTATTACGGGCTTCTTTGACCTCCATGGGGCACAAATTATTTAGTCGCTGGGCAAAACTGGCGGTGAACTTTGCGGGTATGTGTTGGACTATTAAGATTGGGGGGCACTGAGGCGTCAAACCCATAAGCACATTTTTGATTGCCTCGGTTCCACCTGTCGATGCGCCAATAGCGAGGATCTTGTCTTTTGCCTGCCGTATATATTCCACGCTCTGAAGAAAATGTTTCGTTTCAACTTGTAGCACCTGCTTATTTTTAGTGCATTTGGCCTGTGCAACGGCGCGAATCTTTTCGACAAGCATTTGTGATATTTCTGCTACTGGATATCCCTCGCCTGGCTTGCTTACGATATCAACTGCGCCGAGTTCCAATGCTCGGATTGCCATTTCACTTCCCGCTGGTGTCAACCCGCTTACTACGATCACTGGCAGCGGATAGTATTTCATCAACTTGGTTAGGAAAGTCAGGCCGTTCATCCTGGGCATGTCAAGGTCGAGAGTTATGACATCAGGCCTAAGCCGCACGATTTTGTCTCTCGCGGCGTAAGCGTCCACAGCTGTTCCGACTACACTGATGCCGGACGCCTTGCAGAGTTCATTCGAGAGAACCTGCCTGACTACAGCTGAGTCATCAATTATCAGTACCTTGATCATGAAACTGTTTCTACTCCTGAAATCACTTTAGCTCTCCGAAACCAGGCAGACTTGCTCCTGCTGGGAAATATAAAGCTCGAGTTCCAGTTGGCCGTTATCAAAGAACAATTTCGCACTGCCTTTGGGTTTCAATTCCTGAGCGGTTTGTTCGTTGGCTTGGCATTCCAACAATACCGGCGCATCGACGTGGCATATCGCCTTTTTGCCGGCAATTTCCGGTAATATGTTTCCGCAAACCACGTTGCCAAGTTCTTTGATGGCGTCGAGTTCATGTTCTGGGGTAGGCGGCTGCTGGCTGTCCATCCCGAGCATATTCGACGCCAATTCCTGCAAAGCCTGTTCTGTAATGTGAAGCAGCAGAACTCCCTCTACAGGACCGCTGAAAGAGACGCTCACGGTAGTCTTGGGCTCTGTTGGGATATCCTCGGCATCTTCTGGCGGGATGAGAAACATCAACGCAAGAGATTCGATTACATCCGCTCCGACATTGCTCAAAAGTTCGTCATACATTTTGTGGTTCATGGTAAGATCCCATCATGTTTGTAATAACGGTTCGGATTTGCTCAGGTGTGAATGGCTTGTGAATAAATTCCACCTGCTTTTGTTTAAGTTGATTTATCCGGGTTTCGCTTCCTTCCGTAGAGATAACAACTATGGGGATGTCTTCCCAGGTTGAATTCGACTTGATACGGTCTATCATATCTTCGCCATTCATGACGGGCATGTTCAGGTCTATAAAGACCAGATCAACCCAGTTGTCTTCGAGAACATCCAGTCCATCTTGCCCGTTTCCGGCCTCATGAATTTCATTCAATTCGATTCCGGAAAGCTTCACAGTTTTGATAATCATTTTTCGGATTACCGAGCTGTCATCCACTACTAATATGTTGATTGCCATTTTGCTTCTCCTGTATTTGGAGTTATTTTTAAATTGACTATATATCCCATTCCTTACCCGCGCTGCTTAACCAGACCCTCCCAGAATCGATGTCAAGATACATGGTTCTGGCGATTACTCCGCCAACATCCTCGCCATCAATTAAAAGTCCATGTTTCCAGAAAACTTTTCTGAGAGTTATGTAATTTTTCTTTCCTATTTCAAAGCGGTCATTTCCCAAGCCGTTCGTCTTGGCTCCACCTGCGACCTTGACTACAAGGGATTCTTTTTTTGCGCCGATTGCTTCGAGTTTGTCTAAAAAAGCGGGAATTGCCGTGTCCACAAATGTACAGGGATTTTTTTCGGCTTTTTGGGGATTCACGTTAGATACCGGCATCATCACGTGTAATAGGCCGCCCAGTTTTGAAGCGGGGTCGTACATGGATACACCAAGACAACTTCCCAGGCCATGCGTGACAATGACTGTATCTTGCTGCTTTGATACCTTCATGTCTGCAACGGAAACGATTTCTTTCATTTTCTAAACCCCCTTCTCGTATATCGTCGGCTGGACGTATTTAAACCGATGGCTGATTCCCGCCAGGCTTTCGGAATGTCCGATGAACAACTTTCCGCCGGGCCGCAGGATTTTCCAGAACCGCTCTATTAATTTCTGTTGAGTAGACTTGTTAAAGTAAATCATTACGTTTCGACAGAAAATGGCATCGAATAGGCCTCTCATAGGCCAGGCCGACATCAAATTCAATTGTGCGAAATGTACGAGCCTTCTAATGTCATCAGACACTCTATACCGTCTTACGGGCCTTGTTTCTACGACATCAAAATATTTGGCCCGTAAATATGGCGGGATGCCTTCGATACGCTTTTGATCGTATTTGCCGACATGGGCCGTGGAAAGTGTCTGTGTTGAAAGGTCCGTGGCGAGGATGGCAGCGTCCCAGTTTTCAAGGTCTTTCAACGTTTCAGAAATTGTTATGCCTATTGAGTATGCTTCCTGGCCGGAACTGCAGCCCGCGCTCCAGATTCGCAGTTTTTTATTTTGGGTATCAGAATTTTCTGCCATTGGCGCCAGGAATTTGTCTGCCAAAAAAGTGAAATGGTCTTTTTCACGGAAAAAGCGTGTCAAGTTAGTGCAAAGGGCGTCAACCATTGAAGTAAGCTCTTTGCCGGAAGCATCGCCATGCACAAAATCGATGTAATCGTCGTAGCTTGTAATGCCAAGCCTTCGCAGTTGCTTGGAAAGTCTGGCTTTGACCAACTCTTTTTTGCCTTCATGCAGATTGATCCCGCTAATGCCACCAACCAGTTGGCTGATATGGCAAAATTGCGAGTCTGTTAATTCAGCAGTTAATATTGCAGTTGCCGTCACGACTTCATTGCTCCCATTATCTTTTTTTCAGTATTGGAGCGCCCCGATTTACGAGGCGCCCCAGGTGTCCTTAATGATTAGAAGTCTTTCGGTTTCATTTCCTTGTCCATAGGAATCACTTCCTGTGGCTTTGCCTTAGCCTTTTCGTCAGATTCGACTTTCGCCAAGCCAGGCCAGTGATGCTCGTGGGGCAAGTCTGGTCTTTCGAACTTGAAATGCTTGTCTTTGCTGCCATGCCTTAAAGAACCTGCATGTGTCTTTTCATGCAAAAACATTCCGAATTCAGGATCCTGTCGATTCGATGCAGCCGAACCTGCGACCAGCGCAGTCAACTCTTTTACCATTGAGCCCATTGTCTCGGATTGCGAGCTAAGCTCTTCTGCCGCCGAGGCCGATTCTTCTGCATTGGCTGCATTGGTCTGGGTTATAGAATCCATCTGATTGATGGCAGTGTTGATCTGCTCGATTCCCTGTGCCTGCTCGCTGCTGGCTGCGGCGATTTCAGCAACGAGATTGTTTACCTTGCGATTACTGGATGCTATTTCTTCAAGACCCTTGCTGACCTCTTCGGTTATCTTTACGCCGTTGTCTGCCTTTTTCGTAGAACCTTCTATCATCGCTGTGGTGTTTTTAGCAGCTTCTGCGGATCGCTGGGCGAGATTTCGCACCTCTTCAGCTACTACCGCAAAACCCTTGCCCGCTTCACCGGCTCGAGCTGCTTCGACGGCTGCATTCAGAGCAAGAAGATTGGTCTGGAATGCGATTTCGTCGATAGCTTTGACGACCGTAGCGGTTTCATCTGAAGCATCTTTAATGTCATTAATTGCGATCTTCATTTTCGCCATAGCTTCAGAGCCGTTGTCAGCACTAGCCTGGGCGTTTTGGGCAAGTTCCTTGGCCTCGCCTGCGTTGCTGGCGTTTTGCTTTATCATTGAGGCCATCTCTTCAATGCTACTTGTGGTTTCTTCAACAGCAGCTGCCTGTTCACTTGCACCCTGGGCAAGAGATTGTGAAGAAGAAGCTACTTGTCCGGCAGCAGTGGAGGTTTGCTCGGAACCGGCAGCGAGATTGCCAATAACCCGGTTAATCGGAACGGTAATAGAGCGGCTGATAACCCATGACAAAATAATGCCGGCGAAAATCGCCAATCCGCCTGCGATTAGTGAACCGGTAAGAAGCGCCTGTGTTGAAGAGACAACGGTTGACAGGGCATGGTCAAGTTCAGCTGTCTGGGATTCAACAAATGGATCGAGTAGCAGATGAAGGTCTTCTGCATGTTCATCAAACTCGCCCATTATCTTGTTGCCTTCCGTATGGCCTTCCTTGAAGTACAACTCAGCCATCTTTGTTCCGAAATCTTTGTAGGCTAAAAATGCTTTGTGAATAGACTCTGTTTCGGAAACAGACTTCGGATCATTCTCCATTTCAAACATGTCTTTGAACTTATCAAGTTTTGAAATGAAAGAGCCGGCAAGAGTTTCTATCTCCGCGAACGCGATATCGTGCTGCTGCTGGTCACGAGTGGCGGCGACATGAGTAAACCACTCCTGCATCTCTACGATGTCTAACTGCATCAGGTAGGCAGTTTCAGCGAATACCGAACTTTCTATTTGTGCGTGAGTTGCCTTTTCCTTGACTTGGACTGTGGTAACTAATATCCCGGCGGTAACCGCAGCCATAATGATGACCAACAGGCCAAATCCCAACCCCAGCTTTGTTGCCAATGCCATTCTCTTGTTGTTTTGCATTTCGGTTTACTCCTTAGTCAACCTTAATTATTGTTTATATATCGATTTATGTGTTAATAACGGACAACTCGTCCAGTTCGACTACCTTGTTAATATCCAAAAGAATCGTTACCTTTTCGTTGGCTTTGCTCAGGCCGAGAATCAAATCCGTCCCAAGGCCAGAACCAAACGAAGGCGCTTCTTCGATTTGGGCAGCCGAGATATCCATCACCTCAATTACCCTGTCAACGATAAGCCCGACCTCTGTATCTGAAACCTGCACGACAATAATTGCCGTAAGCTTTGAATATTCGATTTCGGGCATATCAAGCTTGAGGCGCAGATCGATTACCGGGATGACCTTTCCGCGAAGGTTTATTACACCCTTAACATAATCCGGAGTTCCTGGAACTGAAGTCATTCGCATCATTTTGATGATTTCGCGAACCTTCATAATATCCAGACCATATTCTTCGGCTGCCAGAGAGAAGCTCAGATACTTTCCGGCATGCTTGGCAGCACTGCTGTCCGTTTGTTCTATTGTTGCTGTTGCGTTGTTTTCCTGCATAACTGGATGCTCCTTATATGCGGCCGCGGCTAAGCGGCTCCTGATTCATCGTGGTTATTTGTAAAATCTATGAGACTGTCGGTATCGAGAATTATTCCAACCTGACCATCGCCCAGAATCGCGCCACCTGCTGCGACCGTGACATTTGTAAGTGCCTTGCCAAGAGACTTGATAACAGCCTGCTGATGGCCAAGAAGTTCATCAACCAGTAAGGCACAATTGAGCCTTCTTCCTTTAACGACAACGAGCAAAGCTTTGTGTGGATCTTCCGTTGCGCCATTAAGGTCAAGAATTTTGTGCAGACGCAATATAGGGATGAGCTTATCGCGATACATGACCATTTCGCCCCGCCCGGCTACGGTAGAAATTGAACCGGGCTGAGGCCAGAACGTCCGGTCGATGTTTATTGTCGGCAGGAGGTATCTTTCCTGGCCAACACGAACCAGCATCGCGTCTGTAATTGCCATTGTCAGCGGCAAGCGGATAGTAAAGGTCGTTTGCGTGTTGGATTCGGATTGGACCTCAATTCGGCCGTGCAGAGCGGTGATATTCTGATTCGCTACATCGAGGCCGACACCCCGCCCTGAGATATCCGTAACTTTTTCAGCCGTTGAAAATCCAGGTTGGAATATCAGCGAGAAAATGTCACTTTCGGTCAATTCCCTTCCCGGCTGTGTTAGACCTAGTTCGATTGCTTTGGCCAGAATCTTTTGCTTATCCAGCCCCCTTCCATTGTCGCTGAGTTCAATAATGACATTGCCTGCTGAGTGATACGCATGAAGCCGAATTTCAGCGGCTGGTTCTTTGCCTTTTTGGCTTCTTTGCTTATCGCACTCTATGCCATGGTCGACTGCATTACGGATCATGTGAACCAGCGGGTCATTGAGCACCTGGACCATATTTCGGTCAATTTCGGTCTCTTCCCCGCTTGTAACAAACTTAATTGTTTTGCCGGACTTTCGAGCCAGGTCCCGGGCTACCCTTGTCATCTTTGCGAAGGTTGCCTTCAGCGGAACCAAACGAAGAGCCATCGTAATGTCCTGCAGTTCTCTAACGATCTTACCTGCATGGGCTATGTTTTTAGTCAGATTTGAGGACTTATCCGCAACCACGCTTGGGTCTTGTGCGACCATGGACTGTGCGATAACCAATTCACCGACCATGTCGATCAGGTCGTCAAGTCTTTTTGTGCTTACTCGAACTGTTGACTCGGTCGATGCTTTTGTCTGGTTTTGCTTTTCTTGCGTTATGTCGCTTTCTGGGGCTTGGGTTTTAGCAGATTTAGGCTCGGATTTATTTAGACTTTCCAAGTTCGACAGATTTGCAAGGAGTCGGTCCAAGTCATCCGCGAAATCCAGTTTAGTTGCTTGATCGTCCAGACTCTGAATCATCTTTTTGAGGACATCGCATGACTGCAGAGCAAGGTCGGCATATTCCCCGATGATTTTAATCTCGCCATTGCGGGCTTTGGCTAAGAGATTTTCTCCGCTATGGGCAAGTTTGTTTATCTTTTTGAGACCAAGAAAAGCAGAAGCGCCTTTGACGGTATGAAAAGCTCTCAGCGTGGCGTTGATCAGTTCGGGATCGTCACCTTTTGTTTCGATATTCAGTAAGGAAGACTCTGCCGTTGCGACATGGTCTAACGCCTCAGCAATGAATTCCTGTAGAAGCTCAGGGTCTATGTCAATAGCGATATTCTGCGACGAACGATCGTTGTCTTGAGGAGCCTGCTGGGCCTGTGTCGGCTCAGTCTGCAAAAAAACCTGAAGGTTGTTGTAATTCTCTTTGAGAGTTTTCTCGGTTTGGCTGTTTGGATTGGCTGTATGCTCTGAAACGCTTATGAGCGCAGCAGCAACGGCGTTCATCAATTCCGGAGATTGGGGGGACAGGCCTTGGCAGGACGCATGGAAAACCTGCAGAGCGAGGGTGACAGCTTGAGCACTTAATGACGAAGAGTCCAGAGATTCCAGGGCCTTTGCCAGGTCGACACTGATTTTGACTTTTGCTTCGATATCGCGCGGACTTATAGCGAGAACCCCGGCAGCTATGCTCTCAATTATACTACTAATATTCTGTTTCGAATCCATTACGGCTTCCTAAAGCCCGCCCCAAACACTTCAAAATCACTTTTTTGCGCAAGGCATCGCAAGCCCAATTCTTAACATGAGATATATCGGCCGTTTACGAGGGGTGTTTAATTAAGGATTCAAAAAAGATGCCTGAAAATGGACAGGATTGGAATTCAGGGCAAAATTATTTAAGTGACTATATTTGAAGAAGTTAAATAAAGGGTATTTTGCTTTGAACCGGCTTTTTGCCCCTGATTTCAGGCAACATTCGTATTTCTGCGGTCCTTATCCTCAGAGTCGAAAAGATTGGCAACAGTAGGTGCTATTTCTACCCGATTGCGTCCGGAAGCCTTTGCCTTATAAAGCGCGGCATCTGCTGCCTGGATAAGAGATTCTGCATCGAGCTGCTGTTTTTGAGTTCCTACTGCCAGGCCGAAGCTGGCGGTTACCGAAATAAAGGCCCCTTCGACCTCGACAGCTTTCGATGCAATACTTTCTCGGAGCCTTTCAGCAACGTTGGCGGCATCGTGTGCGGCAGGTTCCGGAAGGACAATCAAAAATTCCTCTCCTCCGTATCTGCCAACGGTGTCATATGGCCGGAGATTTAAGCTCATTTTCTGCGAAATGTCGGAAATTACCGCGTCTCCAACATTATGGCCGAACTGGTCGTTGATGGTCTTGAATTGATCGATATCGACCATTATTACCGCGACAGGCTTACCTGATTTTGTCGAGCGGGAAAGCTCTTTGTTGAGAATTTCAAATATGGCCCCTCTATTCCAGATTTTCGTTAATGGATCTCGTGTGGCCAATTTCCAAAGTGCCTGTTCGAGCTCGACGATTCTCCTGGCTGCACGCAATCGAACCTTGAGTTCGCGAATATCAAAGGTTTTTGTAATAAAATCATCTGCACCAGCGTTCATCGCATCAACAAGGGGAGATGTCCCTTCCTTGGCAGTCAGCATGATGACATAGGTGGATTTGCTGGCATTTCTCTGGCGAATCTTTTTGCACAGTTCTACACCGGAAATTTCGGGCATCATCCAGTCCAGCAGGACAAGTTTTGGTGCGTTTTCGCTCTGAAGAATCCCCCAGGCTTCCTTGCCGCCCGACGCCAATACGGCCTCGTATCCCCATTGTTCAATTGATCTTGCAAGAAAACGACGGGTAAAGCCGTCGTCTTCGACGATAAGGATACGCATTGCTTACTCCACTTCAACTTCGATAAATAAGTTTAAATTCCTAAAATCCAGTAGCACTAAGGGGATCGGCAATCAGGTGTAGGCACTTTAATAGTGCAAAATGCTCTATGAGAAATGTCTATCATGGAAAGACGCTTGGAAATTGGGCAATTTATAAGTCTTTACCAATTAAAATCTGGCCATGATATATCATAAGTATTTACTTTAAATGGGTGTTTTGCTATGTGTATCTTCTTGTTGTAAGTAATTTATTGTTTTTTAACTGCTCCGGCGTAAATAGGTTTGAGTGATTATGAAAAAAGACAACTTTATACATGACGATTTTTTACTGGAAACGAAGCAGGCAAAGCGACTTTACCACGATTATGCAGCCCAAATGCCCATAATCGATTACCACTGCCATCTTCAACCAGAGCAGATAGCAGCGGACAGTCGCTGGGAAAACATCACGCAGATATGGCTGTACGGCGACCACTACAAATGGCGGGCTATGCGGTCAAATGGGGTTGATGAACGCTATTGCACGGGCGATGCGTCCGATTGGGAGAAGTTTGAAAAATTCGCCCAGACTCTGCCCTACTTGCTGCGCAATCCCCTTTATCACTGGTCGCATTTGGAGCTTGCCAGGTATTTTGACGTTTCCGATAAACTCCTTGGCCCGGACACAGCAAAAGAAATCTGGAATCGCTGCAATGAAAAAAATCAGCAGCCGAATTTCTCCAGCCGCTCGCTTATGACAAATAGTAACGTAGTTCTGGTTTGCACAACAGACGATCCGATCGATTCACTGGAACACCACCGGGCAATTGCTGAAGATAATACATTTGAAGTTCAGGTACTGCCGACTTGGCGGCCTGATAAAGGCATGGCTGTCGAAGATACTGCAGGATTTAATGAGTGGGTAGATAAACTCGCTGGGGCTGCGGATGTTGATATCAAGGATTTTGGCTCTTATTTAGAGGCAATCCGGAAACGACACGATTATTTTCATTCTGTGGGGTGCCGTCTTAGCGACCACGGAATAGAAACAGCTTTTGGGGAAGATTACACCCAGGCTGATATCGAGGCTATTTTTGAAAAAATCCGGGGCGGGGGTGAGCTGGATGAAATGGAAGGATTGAAGTTTAAATCCGCGATGCTTTATGAGTTTGGCATTATGGATTACGAAAAAGGCTGGACTCAGCAATTCCATCTAGGGGCATTGCGGAACAATAATACCAGGATGTTTGAAAAGCTTGGGCCTGATACCGGCTTTGATTCAATCGGAGACTTTGAAATTGCCCGTCCTTTATCAAGATTGCTTGACAAGCTCGATAAATCGAATCAATTGGCCAAGACGATTATTTATAACCTCAATCCAAGGGATAATGAACTCCTTGCGACGATGCTGGGTAATTTCCAGGACGGTGTCACTGCCGGTAAAATTCAGCTTGGCAGCGGTTGGTGGTTCCTGGATCAAAAAGATGGCATGGAGCGCCAGATGGAGGCATTGAGCCAGTTGGGTCTGTTGAGACGTTTTGTGGGTATGTTAACCGACAGCCGGTCTTTCCTAAGCTACACACGACATGAGTACTTCCGTCGGATTCTTTGCAATATTCTCGGCTGGGATATGGCCAAAGGTCTTATTCCAGATGATATGGACCTGGTTGGGGCAATGGTCAGCGACATTTCTTACAATAACGCCGCGAGGTATTTCGGCTTTGATTTGCCCGAAGTTTAAAAACCCACTTTTTTATTAACAGCGGCTAGCGACTCGGTGACCGTTCCGATGGGTCGGGCATGCGAATTGTATCGAAGGGTCCCGGCTCGGGTTCTTCCTCACCTCCCGGTCCGAAGGAATAACCCAGGGTCAACATGGCTCTTGACGAAACATAACCATCGCTGTCTCTGAAATTGTCTTCCCATGCCTTGAAATATTCTCCACGTGCCGAGATGAACCATTGTTCGTCAAGGCGATACCTGATTCCGCCGGCATAGAAAATTGTGGGAGCACAAATTCTCGGTGTGTGTGTTTCATATCCAAGCGACACTTGCCCTTCAACGAAAAGTTTCGGGGATATTTTTTTCGAGATGTACACACCAACCGTGTGAGACTGGAAGTTTTTCGGATTGAAATACCCGTGGCCTTTTTGTGTATGCCAATTGGAAAAATAGTAGTTGTAGTACATCTTGATGAACGGGTCGTGAGTAAATCTGTATTCAATCATCGCAAGGACCGAATCCTGGCGGTTGGAGTCTGAATACATTCCCTGTTTGAATTTTCCGCTGAACAGCCAGAAACGATCCGGCCTGAAAGCAGTTTTAATAGAATAGCTGTCTACGACAATCTGATTGAGGATAGCTTCAACATCAGTGAAAGTTTCACGGTCGTAACCAAGCCTGAAACGCCAGAAATCGTCAGGAGCCCAGGTCAATTTTGTGTCTGTAGTAAACGCTTCCCAGCTTCTTCGGTCAAAGGTAGTTCCATACAAAAGGGAGTCAACTCTGAACTGTTCATTCAGGCGGCTGTGGATACCAACACCGGTAGTATGGGTATTAACAGTGCCGAAGTCGTTGTCCTGAACTCGTTGTAACTGATAAAGGCCTTCAACAGTTGTGTCGAAGTTCAGCGGAACGCCAACTGTTGCCCGGTGGGTTTGAACCTGTCGGCCGATGCTGTCGCGCTCATACTCGTTGTCTTGAATGATATACGGTTTTTTGGCGAATTTTATCTCGTACATCAGCTTGCCAGCTTCTCTGCGGTCCGACCGGAGGGCGTTTAGTCGGTGCAGTACATCAACAGCTTCGCCGGATCGATCATCCCAGTGAAGGGCGAACGCCAAACCTTCCATAGCATCAAGGTTTTCCGGTTCCGTGTCGAGGATAGTCAGGTATTGCTTTATGCCTTTGCGATGGTAGCCTTGCCAGACCATTACCCTGGCCAGGCCGATTCGAGCACTGAAATTGCCCGGGTCGATTTCCCGAACCTTCTCATAAAGTTCCTTGGACTCTTCAAGCCTGTCCATCCAGCTCAGGGCGTAAGCCTTTCCTGTCATAGCCTCGACCAGATTCGGGTAATCTTCGAGTATCGCGTCGTATTCTTCCAAAGCCTGCTTATAATCCCTGACCCAGACCAATGCCCTGGCTCGGCCAAGACGAGATTGCAGGGCGGCGTTGTTGGCCTCTATCGCCTCATTATAGGTGCTGATTGCCTTTTTTATCTGATTGTCATAAGTGTACATGTCGGCAAGTTCCCTGAGGAACTCATTTTCACGTTCGGGATACTTTTTGCGAATGGCTTCAAAGAGCTCGACGGCATCGCTGTGTTTATCCGCGTAACTGTGAACGCGGGCGTGTTCAATGGCCAGCTCCGGCTCTCGCCACAGCCAATCCTTGATCTTTCCGTACTCTTCCAGGGCGCCTTCGTAGTCTTCACCTTCAACCAGGTTTTGTGCTTTTTGAAGTGTGATATAGTTCTTCTGGTCTTGGAGTTCCTGCTCTATCAGAGGGGCCTGGTCGGGATGTTTTTCAATAACCTTCTCGTAAAGGTCAATGGCTGCCTGGTGACGGTTGGCGTATGCGTTTACCCGTGCCCACTCGATAACCAGGCCTGGGTCATGCCAGAGAAATCCACTGATCTTTTCGTATTGTTCCAGTGCCCCGGCAAAATTTGATTTTTGTACAAGGGTCCTAGCTTTTTCGAGCAGAATCCAATATTTGAGTGCATCCAGTTCTTTCGAGATTTTCTCGGCGCTTTCAGGGGATCTCTTGCGGATTTCTTCCAGAAGATCCTCCGCATCGTCCATGCGATCGGCGTAGGCATATACCCTTGCTCGTTCGATTACCAGTCCAGTGTCTCGCCATAGCCAATCGTCGATCTTTTTATATTCTTTTATGGCGGCTGGGTAGTTTTTACGGCCTACCAGTTCTCTGGCATTGTTAAGAGTTAAAAAGGCTTGCTGATTTATGAGTTCAGTTTTTATTTCTTTTGTCTTGCCTGGATATTTTTCAATAACCTTCTTGAAGAGCGAAACAGCTTCTTCGTGGCGTCCGGCATACGAATAGACCCTTGCCCGCTCAATTACCAGTCCCGGGTCCTTCCAGAGCCACTCGCTGATCATCTCATACTTTTCCAGTGCGCCGGAATAATCCTTCTTTGCAACAAGCTCCCGGGCGTCATTGATGATGATATAGGCCTGCTGGTCTTTCAGTTCGCCTTTGGCCATTTCAGTCTGGTCTGGGAATTTTTGGTTGAACTGCTCGAATAGTTCGACGGCTTCGGCATGTTGATTGGCGTAGGTATAAACTCGTGCCCATTCGATGACCAGGCTGGGATAATTCCATATCCATTCACTGATCTTTTGGTATTGTGCCAGTGCAGCGGAGTAGTCTTTCTTTTCCACAAAACCCCGGGCATTGCCGAGGGTTATAAAGGCCCGCTGGTTATTTAATTCCTGCCCAATCAGAGGCGCCTTTTCGGGGAACTTTTCAATTATCTGCTCAAAGAGGTCAATTGCTTCGGCGTGCTGGTTTGCATAGGTGTAGGCCCTGGCCCATTCGATGACTAGGTCGGGGTTGCTCCATAGTCCCTCGCCGATTGTCTCATACTGGGCCAACGCGGCAGGGTAATCTTTCTTTTCGACCAGACTTCTGGCGTTGGAAAGTATTTCGTCCTGAGACTGCGCAAGGCAGGTTCCGGCGGCAATGCAAATAAGGCATAAAACCGCTATTGTCTTGGTAGTTTTGTTTGTCATTTGTCTTTTACTCTAACCTCTTCTGTCGCCACGGCGGGACTGCGTGGTGAGAGCACCCATTCTCGTTTTCCGAGCAGTTCATCACGTACGGCGATCATCTGAATCATGTTTTTGAGAACGGTGTATGGGAATGTAAACAACGCATAAAGGAAAAAGCGTTTAACAGGTGGCTTGGGTAGGGCTGCGTTTTTCCATGCAACCAGAGTTTCAATTGGACCGCTGGCAAGTGTAAACAGCAGCGCAAACCAGATGTAACCGGTCATCGGAAACTCGATTTGACCACGATATATCCAGTAGGCGAACAGGATCGGGAACATCATAAACGACAGTGTGTCGTATACGATCCGCCAGCTTAATAATGTAGTCCAGATGAACTTGGATCGCAGAGAGAGGTAGCCGGTTTTGAAGATTTTCCACTGATGCTTAAGCCCGCATTGGAACCAACCCTGTGCCCAGCGTTTTCTCTGGTACCATAGACCTGTAAGGGTTTCTGGGGCCAATTCCGAGGAAAGAATGCTGCGGTCGTGCAGGAACTTTTTGCCCTTGATAAGACCTCGAAGCGTTGAGTCAATATCCTCGGTGAGCATCTCGGTGTCGAATCGGGTCTCTTTCAGGGACTGTTTCTTCCAATAGGCATTTGAGCCGGCAAAAAGACCGGAGTCGAATTGCAGGCTTTTTGCATAATGACTGACGCCGTATAGAACCTCAAATTCTATCTCAACAAGCGAGGTAAGGATCGTCTTTCCGCCGTTGCGCACCTTGCATCTGCCCTGGACGCAATCTTCGCCGGTGGCCAGCCATCTCCATGCACGTTCGAGGCAATCTTCGGAAACAATGTGGTCGGCGTCCAGCAGGACTACGATCTCTCCAGAGGCCAGGTCCAAGGCGTAATTAAGGTTCTCAGCCTTGCTTTCGCTGCCGTGGACGTTGGCCAGTATCAGCTCCGGATACTCAATAGACATTTTCCGAAGTTCAGACTCAATCGGATGGGCTGTAGGGGTGTTGTAAGAAAGAATGACTTCAATATTGCCTGCCGGACGATGGACCTTGGTAAGGATATTTGTCAATGTCTCTTGAATGACATCAATTTCGTTTGGCAGGTACGCACAGATGATGAAAGTAGATTTAGGAACCTGGGGAAAGCCTTTAGCTGCCAAGGCGCCTTCCCTGGGGAACCGTTTGCGGCGAAACGCCCCTAAGATGTGTGTGTAGCACAATGCGGCCTGGGCGACGAATACAGTAACGATTGTGTAATAGCATATCTTCAGAATCCACGGCCAGCGAGAGGCTATCATCGAGAAGATGAACATGGGGACCACAACGAAAACGATGATGAATTCGAGGATCTTCCCCCATTCAATTCCTTTGTTTCCATTATTCATTTTTTTATCCGCTATTCTTTCGAATGGTTGGCCAGCAAGCTCAGGATTTCACTTTCAATTTCTCCGTGCTTGGCCTCTTCCAGTGCGAGTTGATGAAATTTCTCTTTCAAAAGGGGGTCCTGGCATTGATCTGCCAAATCGCTGTAAATCTGCTTGGCGTTATTATCCATCGCGATCATCTGACGGATGCGTGCTTCTATGATTCGAATTGGGTTATTCACTGGAAGGTCCTTTGGGAAGCTCGGACAAAATTTCCGATAAGATTTTTGAGTGCCTTTCGGTATCCTGTTGTATGGCGTTGAGGTGGTTCACTACAGGCTCGAGCCCACCTTCCACCAATTCTTCGCAGAAGTTCTTACGAAGAAGTTCAGCAAGGATACCGCACATATGTTCTTCAGTTTCCATCGCTCTGCGCAGCTTGTCCGCGAAGTCTGTCACAAAAAAGACCCTTTTATAAAAGAAAATGCCGTTTAAATTGACTTCCATATACCAATTCGACAAGATAAAAGCAAGATAATGAGTTTTTTTGGCCAATTTCAGATGAATGTTTTAGTCTAGTCAGAGAAAAATGAAAATAATCAAACTCAGTCATGAACGGATGTGGACATTGGCCTTGTTAGTGGGGCTTTTTGCATTAGCCTTGACAGGGCCGGTCGGCTGGACTCAGGAGCCTACTCGCCTCAAGGTTATTGACCCCCTGAAATCACTCAGGACGGTTGACGATATCCGGATGGCTGAGGATTTGGAAGCTATCAAACTGGTCGCCCCTCGCAACGGTTATGCTTCCGCTCAAGTTATTGTGATGGGGGGGGTTCCGTGTAAAGTGGCGATCAGCAACCTGGAATCATCGGGCAATGTAATTTCCCCTGAGTCCGTGAAAATCCGCTATGCCAGAAAGGGTTTTGCCGAAGCTCAGACATTCCTTGTCAGCGTAGACAGCGACCCTTCCATTGCCGTGCCATATTACGACGTCCTGGACGATGCTGCTGAGGAAAACTCTGAGATTGTACCTGTTTGGATAACCCTGAAGGTTCCTCCTGACGCCAAGCCAGGCCAATATCGTGGAACCCTGGCTATTGACCGGCATAACGTGCTAGTATCACTGAAGATATGTCGATGGAAGTGCCCTGACCCTTCGAGGTGGGCTACACACGTAGGAATCCTGTCATCTCCAGAGACACTGGCCTTGCATTATGGCGTTGAGTTATGGTCAAAGGAGCATTGGGCCCTTGTAAATAAAGAACTTACATTTGTTAGCGGGCTCGGAAACGATGACCTTTGGCTATCGATTTATTCCAAAAATTACCTAGGCCAAGATGTTCCCTGGATAACATTTTCGCAGAAATCCGGCAGTTATCAGCCAAATCTGGAAATCGTCCGAAAATACCTCGGCCTATATTCAAAAGAAACAGGTAACCCTCACTTATTACTGGAGATATGGAATTCTGCCAGGTACGCGAGAACCAAAAAAGGGCCTCGCAGGGAAACGGAAATTCTGGTTGATGGAAAGTGGCAAAAGGTTCCACTGCCGGGCATGCCGGGCGGAGACAAGGTGTGGAAGCCATTATTTGGCGCTCTGAAAAAAGAGGTCCTGGCGCAAGGTTGGGGCGAAGACTCTATCCTGATCGGTTGCGCTGACGACGCCCGCCCTTCCAGTCAGGTTGTGAGCTTCTTTAATGGTGTTGCTCCTGATTCGCGGTGGGCTATCTGGACGCATGGCCGCGGAGATTCACCTCCCTGGGAAGGCCGCTTAACCCTCGACGGCATGGAAATTGGTCATTACGAGCATTTTTACTGCCCGCGCGTTGGCAAAAATGCCAAAAATGACATAGTCGGCGGATGGGACCTTGCCTTCCAGGAATATACAAGCGTCCGCAATTGTCTTGCACAGTATGCTCCGCTGGCCCAATACCGAAGCCTGGCTGAGGGAACTGTCGTCAACATTGGTCGTTCTCCCAAGAACATGGCCCGAAGCGCGTCGGGTTTTACGCGAATTCCGTTGGACTTCTGGCCGGTTTCGCTTGATGGAGACCAAGGCAGCAAGCGATCGCTGTTGCTGGCATACGAGCAATCTCCATGGGATATTTTTTTCAGGAACAATACCCGGTCAATCATTGCCCCCGGGCCGAATGGGCCGTTGGGGACGGTTCGATATGAAATGATTCGCGAAGGATTGCAGGAGTGCGAAGCCCGGATCGTCATTGAAAAGGCATTGAAGAGTAAGAAGCTTCCTTCAAATCTCGAGGCCAGGTGTAGAAAACTTCTGCGGCAGCGCCTTAAGGCTCGCGAATCCGATGGCAAGTTCAAGGGCGGGCATCCTGGAAATGCCCTTGGAAGCAAGGAATACCTCTGGGGAGTTTCGTCAAACTGGCAGGAAAGCACAGCTGAGTTGTTCGAGCTTGCGGCAGAAGCGGAGCAGGCGGCTAAGTAGTCAAGTCCAAACGCTTCAATATATCCATCCAAAGCGTCTTTGCAGAAACACGACGGGAATTACTACTATGAGGTATGCGACAATCCAGGGCCTCAGGCCAATTGCCTCCAGCCCTGGAATCAGGCCGAAAGGCTTGTAGGATGCGAGCTTTGCTTCAATAGCGTAGTGGATCGAGTCCTTTTGATTAAATTTGGCCGGTTGAGTGTACGTTGGTTGCCCGATTAGTATTTCGTGTTCGTATGTTTTGCCGCCAGAGCGGATAATCAGCGGATACGGCTGGGGGCGGGTCTTTGCACGAATTTTCCAACTGGCCAAGCCGTAAGGCCTTTCGCCAAATAAGTGGTTGTTATAGATTTCTTTGATGTAACCATCCTCTACGGCCAGGCTGTCCTGAGGTACAAGGTGTGCAAGCTCTCCGGCTGCTGAGAGAGGAAAATATGCCCTCAGTTCCACGGTTTCATTGTCTTGTGGCGGGATGAACTTCAGGTGGCTGTCACACCATAGGGCGATTAGAACAATCGGGATTATCGAAATAATTGCCGGCCGAGCCTCCTGCTTCAGGGCGTTGATGGAGACCATCTTTTTTGTATTTTTAAATCGCGATATAGCCTCAGCTGACCCCTCAGCCTTTTTGTTCTTCCTGGCTTGGCGGATTAACTTTGTTAACTGCTTCGTATCTGCACGACAGCGTTTAAGGATATCCTGGTTGGTTGCGAGTTTTCGTATCAGGCCCAATAGCACAACCGTGCCGACAGCTACCGAAAGCATCGCAACGTCTCGGTGTAGGCGCAAAAGCCAGCCCAGCAGGAAATCCATACTGGCAAGGGCAAGATTACTCAGTTGGGTAAGCACGCTATTTGCTCTCCTTAAAGACAATCTTTCCTTCGTTACCGTCGAGGTTGATGTTTGCACCATCGGGAATTAATTTGGTCGCGCCGGCACAGACGACAGCTGGAATACCGAATTCACGGGCAACTATCGCGCCGTGGGAAAGAACACCGCCACGCTCTACTATCAAGCCGACGGCATTTATCAGAAGCGGAGCCCAGCCGGGATCCGTCGAGGGGCAGACCAAAATGTAGCCTTTTTCCATATTCCCTGCTTCGCTTGGGTCCATGACGATACGAGCAGGGCCGCTGGCCAAGCCGTTGGAAATAGAACTCGCCTCGAGTGTGTCCGCTGAATCATATAGAGAGGTTAATCCCAGGTTTTCATTTAATTCACGCGAGTCGATTACCTCTGGCAGGTTCAATTTCCTAAAGGCCTGCCACTGCCGCTTTCGAGAAGCAATCATTTCGAGCAACTCTTCCCGGTCGGCTTCCAGACGTGCCAGTTCAGCTCTTTTTAAGAAGAAAATAGAATCGCCCAGATCGAATCGCCGCGCCAGCTCCAGAATTGCCATCCTTATCAGCTCATAGCCCATCATAAGATAGTATCTGCCTCTTTCGCGATAAGGCAGAAGTTTGCGAGCATTGGCAATGAGTCTTTCCAGCTGTTCGGTAAAACTGCTGCCTCCCCATTCGGCGAGGGTTTCACGTAGGCCTTTTTCGATAGCTTCGCGCTTTTGCTGGTTTCTCTGGAGGATTTCTGTCGGGCTGCTAGAGGCGGATTTCCATTGCTCGATGAGTTGATTAACATAAGCAGAGTCTTCACGCCAGCGAGGTTGGGACAGTTCCATTTCATTGACGCAGCGATGGCCGAATTGTTCGCGGAATTCTTCCAGCTTCGCTTGGCCGGTGGCTACCTTTTGAAGCAGTTGTTCCTGCTCCAGCGAAAACCCGTCCGTAAGCGTAGCTGCAATAGAGGAAGAGAGGCTACTGCCATCGGTTTTGCCGCCAAGTTGTATCAGCAGCTTCGTTAGTCTATCCAGCTCTATGCCGCCCAGAAAACCGCACTTGAGCGATTCTGCGCCGAACTCATTAAGCACACGCCTGCATCGGCTGTCCAGTTCGTCGAGCATTTCGGAAGTGGTCAATTTGCTTAAATCCCGCTGGCGTTGCAGCCGAACATAATCCAGATAAGGCGGCAGGACTTTGTTTTCAAATATGTCTCTGGCATTTTTTGCGCGGCGTTTCATGACTCGCCATCTGCGAATCAACGACCATACAATGCCGGGCAGTTTGATAAGGAAGTCCGGCTTGATGTTGTTTGGGTCGAAATTTGCCGGAGGGCGGTCAAGCTCCTGGGGGTCTTTCTTCACTGCCTCCAGATCGTAGCTGAGTGGCAGCTCTCCCCAGAAAAACTTTGCCTGTCGGTCTGCGTCTGAGTAAATCCGGCCAAAGATTAGCTCCAGAAAACCCTTCTGGTTTAGATTTTTGTCAGGGCGATATCCGAAGTCTCTATACATAAGCCCGAACCCGCCCCGGCTGCTCATGAAATCCTGCACGATATCCCACGTCAGTGGGGTGGGAAAGCGAAGGGTTTCGGATAGATTGTGTGTAACCCAAAGGCATCGCCTGCCGGAAGCTAATGTTTTGAGTCGCTTAATTTCCTTTTTCCGCAGAACTTCAGCCTGGCTGGCTGATTCCAAATTCCGAATTGGCCGCGATTGCAACAAGCTGTATTGTCCGTCACTGAGGCCCCATTCAATATCAACCGGCGCTCCCATATGTTTTTCCACCTGCATCGCCATTTCGCAAAGATGGGAAATCTGTTTAGATGTCAGGCTCGCTGTATCATGGGAAGGAATAACCTCCACGTCGTGGAAATCTTTTCTGTTTACCAGAAATCTGTCCGGCGTGACATTGCCCGAAACGACATTTTCACCGAGGCCGGCAGAAGCTTCGATAAGAATCCGTCCAGCTGAAACATTTGTGGGGTCCTGCGTAAAAAGCACACCCGAGATACTCGAAGGGAACATTGCCTGAACCGTTACTGCGGTCCCATTGGGTGCGTCGATGTTATTGCGTTTTCGATAGGCTAAGGCCCTGTCGCTGTTCCATGATCGGAGAACGGCATTGATGCTTTCTTCCAGAAGCTGCCACGGGTCGGTGGGAAACGCCCTGCCTGTTTGCTGATGGTAGATTTCCAGATACTTTCGGACAGCCTCTTCGGAAAGCAGGGCATTTGTGCCTATTGCAGTGTAGATTTTCTGAAGGTCGATTCCGACAACGGTTTTGGAAAAGCTAATGATGAAGTCCAAATACTTGTTCCAGAATCCATCCGCATCGTGCATCTGCTGGGCGAGTGAAGGATTCAGGCCGCAATTAAGAATTGTGTCCATCATGCCGGGCATGGATATAGCTGCGCCTGAACGTACAGCCAGCAGTAGCGGCTGGCTTCCGCGGCCAAATTCTGAAGCTGTCTGTTGCTCCAGATGCTTGATGCTTTGTTTGACTTGTTCTGTCAGGCCCGCCGGCCAGGTTTGGTCATTTTTCCAGAAGTACTCGCAACATTCCGTTGAAATTACAAAAAAAGGAGGCACCGGCAGACCGGCCCGACTCATGGCAAACAGACTAGCCCCCTTGCCGCCCACCAGCTGCTTGGGCTGGGGGTCATGTTTTGGGCCAAACACCCATTGATGTCCGTCGTTCATTGCCATTGTCCTATGCAGATTAAGCCGTATTTGTCCGTTCCGAAATACAACCTGGACCGGGACATTATCATGGGACTCGTCCAAGTTCCCAGCCATGAAATGTCCATCCAGTAGTACCATGAGCCGTCCTCAATGTCTGCGAGGACCAAATCCTGATCCGTTGCGTAAAGAACCGTCGAGCCAACGATCATTGGCGGAATAGACTTTATCGCTGTTGGCAGCTTCTCGGCAGGTTCGGCGACACGTTTTCCATTCAGGATATCGATAATTATTAATTCTGAGAGGTCATTGATATATGCGATTGCGCTGTTGCTCAAGGTGAATTGACTCTGCACAGCTCCATCTCGGCTTCGCCATTTTAATTCACCGTCAATCAGGCTGTAGGCCTGTATTCCCTGTGAAGTTCCGATGAAAACCGTTTTGTCTTTTATTGCCGGTGCGGTGGTGGCAGCTACATTGATTTTTGCTTTCCAAAGAGTTTTGCCGCTTTCCATATCCAGGGCTGCAATGGCATTGTTCGACTTGAGATAAACCGTGAGGATCGAGCCACTGCTTGCGCCGGCGTTTAGCATCGGCCCAAGTTTTCGCTGCCAGATGACGTTTCCGGTCAGGTCAAGATATGCAAGTGTGCCCATCTTATTTTCAATACAGATGCCCTTTCCCAGCAGCGTAAACTCACCCGAAGCGGCAGATGAAATTGCTGATTGCCATAATTTCTCGCCGGTTTTGGCATCGATGCAATACAGATGCCGCTGGACACTTTGGGCTTCGCCATCTACGAAGAAGACCATGCCATTGCCGGCTGCGGGTGAAAACGCTATTTCATTGGATGTCGGATAAAACCATCTCTGAGTCAATTTGTTATCGGAAACATTGTCGAGGCAAGCCAGGCCGGTTCGGTTGGCCCCTGCAACAGGCACATAAAGCGCATCTTCCTGTGCTGCCGCTGGAGCGGTAACTATATCTGATAAAGCGGGCCTTCTTTTCGGCCATTGCTTTGCTGGGTCTTGGGGAAGGGGGCTTTTGTCTACCTTGCCTCCCGCAGCCGCCCCGCCAAGATGCCCCTTCCAAATCACAGCCTCCTTGTCGTCGTCTGGTTTTCCAATGCAGACAACTCCGCCGCTTTCCGTTCCTGCATATATGTGTCCTCTTGCGACAGTTGGCGAACTGATGAAGGGGTGTTGGTTATTGCCCGGGATTTGTATTTCCCATTTCGGTTTCAATTCATCTCGGTCAAGGCCGTAAAGGGTACCGGAGGTAGTCATGACGTAAACGTATTCGTCTGTGCATGCCGGCGAAGCAAGGATGGAGCAATGAGCATCCCAACTGGCGAGAATCTTGCCACTGTGCGAAATGTGGTACAATTCCCCTCCGCGCGTTGCTACATAGAGACCCTCTTGTGTCGCAACCACCGAGCCCATAACCGGGTCGGGGAGTTTCACTGTCCAGTGATTGTTCGGATTGGCCAGGTCGATTCCCCATATTTCACCGCCGGCAGAGTCCCGCTTTTCGTTTTCTTTCCGCAAGAGCTGCTGATCGGTTTGGGAAAAATTGCCTTTGCCCATCCCGACAAAAAGCTTTCCGCCAGCTATTGCCGGGCCAGCCAGAACAGGCTGGGGAGTTTTCAGCCGCCACAATTCTCTGCCGGTTTTGGCGTCCAGACAGCATACAGCATTTCCGCCCACTCCCAGGCCCACATAAACCCTGCCTTCATAAACAACCGGCGAAGCTTCGCAGTCGCGATACTTTTCGCCAGAGACGTGCCACACTTTTTTCGGACCGCCCTTTTCGTCAGGTTCCAGCTCGAAACAATAAAAGCCGTCCTGGCCAGCCCCGACATAGACCCGGCCGTCGGATATGCAGGGCGAAGATTCCACATGATCGGCTGCGCGGTATTGCCAAAGAACCTTCACGTCATTTTCGTCGGTTATATCCAGGCAGATTACTCTGCCGTCGGTAGTGACGTGCAGACCCTCGCCGATAACCAGGTACTTTCTTTTATTTGATATGTGAACTGCCGGCGACGAAAACGTAGGGCGGTAGCCTTTGGGTTTTTTCTTCCATACAAGGGCGCCGCTATCGGCATCCAGACAATAGATATTGCCTGTGCCCTGGCCCAAAACGCCCGGTTTCGCTGAAGCGATGTAGAGGCGATTGCCTACTATCGCGGGAGATGAAAAAAATGTTTTTTCTCCCTGGCTGAACGACCAGTTGATTCCACCTTTTGCAGGGCCTGTACTTGCAGGTACTGCGCCAAGTCGCCCCGGGCCGCCACGAAACATCGGCCAGTCATACCTTGCAGCTGAGGGCGGCGAGCCCGCCTCTGGCTCAAATATGTACGCCCACAGGTATACCGCACCAACGATCAGGAAAACTATCACGAGTACCGCAAATTTCATTTGCCATAGCAAACGTGCCATGACTTTAAGTGCTGAAGGCCTGAATAAGGCAAGCAGCATCATGCCTATCGACACTGCAATAGCGGGCAGCAGTGCAAGCAGCACCTGAAGCGGGCCCACTAACACAGGCACAACTCCCAAAAAATGAAATGACAACGTCATCCAAAGTACTCCAGTCCCGGCCAAAATAAAGCCAGGGCCTATATGCTAGTTTGAACTTGCAGCTTGTTGTTCAGTATCGCTTGTGTGCGCAGCTTTTTCCGGGCCAAGCAGTACGCGGATATATTCATCTTCAACAACAATCTGTTGTTGAGATGCTTTTTCCCCTGGCCATTGCCACTTCAGCACGACAGGGCCCGGCTTTCTTCTGGCAAAAAAACCTTCTCCGCTGCCGGCTGTGATGTTCCATGCACCAAGGCAGCGTCTGCCGGCCCAACCTGTGACGGTAAGCGGCCCGGCGAAGTTTTCAGACGCATCCAGCGTAGCACGAACATCAAACTGTCGGCTTGGGTCTACTTCGCGCAGGACTACCCGAACTGTTCCATCCCGAAGGACAAGAACTAAATCCTGGCCTCCGTCTTCATTCATATCGGCAATAAGGCCGGCCTGCTGACCATCACCAACACTGCGAAACGAGTCGTCCCGCATGATATCCAGGGTCTTGGCAAATCCGAAAGTGCTGAAACCGCGGTTAAAAAAAATGTGCGGGCCCGATTGTGCGTAAAGGGCCAGGAAATCCTGTCGGCCGTCGTTGTTTACGTCGCAAACGCTGCCGTCTATCATTCCCGCCTTGGCTATGTAGTCCGGCTCGCCAAGCTTGTAGGACAACTCAAATTGCCCATTACTGAGATTGTTCCAGACAAAGAGTCCTTCCTTGGTGAAAAACATTACGTCCAGCAGGCCGTCGCTGTCGAAATCTCCCAGGCGGGATTTTGCATAACCGGTTCCACTGAACGTTGCGCCGCAGTATTCCGGGGCCTCAAAGATTGCGGGCGCTGCACCTTTATAGAACAGACCTCCGTATTCATAAGGCTGGAGGATGTCAGCCAGGCCATCATTGTCGAAATCTGCAACAACGCATGCACGGGCCTGTCCCAGTTGCGAGATGTTCCCGGAACTGGAGATTTTGTTTATAGTTGGAGTACCGTCTTCATTAACAGCTGCAAGAATCGGATCTTTCGGAGTACTGACGACAATCCCTGTCCTTCCTTTTTGTCCGATATCAACAACGCTCAGCCCGATGCACCCGTCTTCCAGTTCGATGCTTTTGCCCAACCGCTCGAATGTACTACAATTTACTTTTTGCCAAAGCTCAAGCTCCCGGCCGTTCCATGAGGCGAAATCCACACGTCCGTCAGCGTTGAAATCCGCGAAACAGATAGCCTTCGACGCTGACTTCACATTCAGGGACTCTGTTACATCAACAAAGTTTTCATCTTGCCGGTTGAAATCGAAAACCCGGTCACCGTTTGCGCTCAATATCCAGAGACTGCGCCGGCCGTCACCTCGCAGGTCTACCAACTCGGCGCCATGAACTTTCCCATCGACCCTGCCTATTTCGTAAGAATTGTTCCACTGGACGCCGGCATCGGCTGGCACTTTGGCGTATTTCTTGAAGGCGAGCACATACTGGACGCATCGCAAGAGCATTTCTGTCTGGCCGTCCCAAACCGCCCTCATATTTGAAGCGTCAGGCATTACCTCCCAGGCGTCTTGTTCGGCATTTTTGGCCAGACTGAACCACTTTCCGTTAATGTTCATTGATGCCAGTTCGGGCGATTGATTTGCGAAAAAAATCAAAGCCGAAGCTTCCTCACCCTCGAGGAGCTTTTCGAGATCATTTGCCAGGAAACCATTGGAAACGCTAAGGACCGGCGCCTTCCTGGGGGGCTGGCCTTTCAGAGCCTGGACTACTATGGCAGGCAGTTTTCCTTCGTCGGCAACTGGGCTGATTTTCAGGTGGAGAATCAGTCCGGATTGGTTAACCAGCTCTACGGGAGTGAAGCCCGGGTTGATCATGCCGAAGAGGGGATTTGGACCAAAACATATCGTTAACGGGAATGTTGCGGCGATTAAGGCTTTTAAAATCAAGATGTTACGTTTTTGGAGAGTCTTTTGGTTTCCCCAAACTTTGAAAGCGTCGCTCATGCTCGACCATGCTACATTGAAGTAGCCTCAATTTCCAGCCTCTGATTACCGGTAAGCTTAGGATGTAGAAAAAACAGAAGGTTCAATTTGGTCTTCTCGCCTGCCGGCCATATTATAAAGTTGGTACAAATACACGGGGCCCACCCAGTCTAAAAACGCAGTAGATTTCAGTCCGATTTAGATTGTTATTTTCCTACCTCAAAAGCGCTTGCAAACATTTTGCGCCTTACTAAAGCACCCCCCTTTCCCAGTCGATGTCTAGCTTGGAGGCCTAATCCACAGGAGGCAGGCCTCTGGAGATAGGCAAAGGAGATGAAAAGGTGAAAACAATCGTAACTCATCTATGTACGCGCCTTGTACTGGCGGCGTTTGTTGTCGTCGTTTTACCGTCGATCTCCCTTGGTTCAATCTTGGCACCGAGCGCCTTGGACCAGATTCGATTAGAGGCTGACTACATTCTTCAGACCCAATATTTTGGGGGCTCTGATGCCTATGGCGCGCTCAACAATGTTACCGGTAATCCCACCTGGATTGTCCCCGGAGAAAACGCCATTGCCATTATGGGTCTTGTCAAGGCTGGCGACGTTCTTGGCGACTCAAAATATCGCCAAAATGCAAATCTGGCGGCTGACTATCTGGTTCGGATGCAAGATGGCGATGGCGGGTGGTATAGCCAGTATTCATATGGGGCCCCTTCGGCCGACACAAAATATCTTCGCCATACCGCAGAAACGATGATGGCGTTTTATAAGCTTGGCTATAACCCGAAACGCTACAACTCGATGGTTAAGGGTGCCAAGTTCCTGCTCGCCTGCCAGAAGAAAAAGAACAAGGGCGGCCTGGACGACGGGCTGGTTAGTGGAGGCAAGAGGGCAGATGGCAGTTATGAAGGTTGGCGCTGGACGTCAGATAACGCTTTTGCTTATCAGGCCCTTCAAGCCGCTGCCGAGTGGGCTGGAATCAAAAGACGAAAAAAGCAAGCCTCTACTTTTGAAAAAGCAGCCCAGAAAATCCTTGGAGGTATAGAAACCACACTCCTGGCAGATTCCGGTGACCATTGGCACAGGGCAGTAGATAAGTACGGAAGTCCTGTCGCTGCCAAAGCTGATTGGATCGGATATGCGCCGGCGATGCTGGATATCCCGATTTCAGATGAACTGCTGGGTTTGTCGGCAGATTGGATTACTGAGAATCTGCGGCAGGCTGACGGATCCGTTGTATGGGACGATAACGATTACTCTTCCAGGCAGTCTCCGGGCTATTCGCTTCAGGCATCATTAGCTTGGCTGGATTCCGGAGATTTTGACTTGGCCGAAGACGCGCTGAGTTGGAGTGAAAGCAGCGGCCTATGGCAAGATCAGCCTGATAAAAACGGTGTTAGTGGCGGATGGATTGACTGGGTGGAAGGCGGTGTAACAGCTCAATGGTGGGAGAGGTTCATCGACACCAGTGCTTATTACATCATGGCCAAGGCCGGTGGTTATGATTTTGGCGTTGGTTTTGGTCTTGCTGAATCTTCCCATGCTCCCGAGCCCTCAACCTGTGTGATTTTGCTAACTGGTTCGATAGGGCTGATTCTTAGAAAAAAACGCAAAGCCGTATATGACAGACAGCAAGGGGGGACGAAGTGAGCTGCCTGAAATTAACAAAAGCGAATTGGTTCCGCATTTCGGCTTTGGGACTGTTCCTGGTCTGGCTGGTAGGCTTGAGCGGTACGTTTGATATTCTTAATTTTAAAGTATCAAGCGCCGAGGCAAACACAATGCGGATTGCCCCAGCCGGCGGTGATGGTTTTATAGACTGGCAGAGCCCCGAAGCCCTGGCCCAGATTCGTATGGAAGCGGACTATATTGTCAGTTGCCAATATGCTTACGATTCTGACAGTGTCGCTTTTGGCGCAATCAATAATGTCCATGGTAGCCCGACCTGGATTGTCCCCGGAGAAAACGCCATTGCCATTATGGGTCTTGTCGCTGCCAGCGAAGCACTTAATAGCCCCATGTACAAACTCCGCGCCGAGTTGGCGGCTGACTATCTGGTTAAAGTGCAGGACGACGATGGGGCATGGTACATCCAATACTCTTATGCAAGACCTACGAAATTGGCCAAGCACCTGCGCCACACGGCTGAGGTAATGATGGCCCTGGATAAGCTGGGATACAAGCCCGAGCGTTACGACGCGATGATTAAGGCCGCGAGTTTTTTGCTCGCCTGTCAGGACCCCAAAAACAAGGGCGGTATAAACGACGGCCTGGTCTGCGGGGGAATTAACGCCAAGGGCGCTTATGAGAAATGGCGTTGGACCTCGGATAACTCTTTTGCTTATCAAGCTCTGGTGGCTGCATCCAAATGGGCGGAAATTTCCGGTGATATGGATCGAGCAACCGAGTTTGAAGACGCGTACGAGCGAATTTTAGATGGGCTCGAGAATTATTTATTCGCTTCATCTGGCGACCATTGGTATCGAGCTATTGATTGTGATGGCGAACCAACCAAGGGCGAGTTCGATTGGATAAATTATGCGCCGCTGATGGTCGACGTTCCGGTATCTCTGGAAGTGCGCTCCAAAGTGGCGAACTGGATTGCCCGAAATCTTCAGAAGTCAGATGGGGCGGTTGTGTGGGACAACGAAGAACACTCATCCAGAAAGTCCCCGGGCTATTCCTTCCAGGCAATGCTTGTCTGGCTGGATACAGATAACATTCCTGCCCGATCCATCTCAGCCTTGGAATGGGCCCAGGACAGTTTGCTTTGGCAACAGCGCGTCGACCGCAACGGTGTAAGGGGCGGCTGGATTGACTGGGACGAGGGAGCGCGAAAAGCACCGTGGTGGCAGAGGTTCATCGATACCAGCGCCTATTATGTCATGGTAAGAACAGGCGGCTATGATTTCGGAGTTTCCGAAAGTACTTCAAAGCTCGCAACCAAGAGCAGCGAATCGATGCTGGCATCGAAGTAGTGCGATTTCTACGCCTTGGCTGAAGCGAGTTTCCGCGTGTTTCTTTTTCGGTCGGTCTCTTTGAGCCAGCGTTTTCGAAGGCGAACCGATCCCGGAGTCAACTCTACCAATTCGTCTCCTTCTATGTATTCGAGAGACCACTCAAGTGTTATCTGGCGGGCTGCCTTGAGAGTTACGGTCGCGTCTTTCGTCAAAGAGCGGATATTGGTTAGTTTCTTCTGGCGTACGACATTAACCGGGATGTCCCCTTCCTTGCAGTGTTCGCCAACGACCTGCCCTTCGTAAACCTGCTGCCCGGGCTGGACGAACATGCTGCCCCTGCCGGCGAGTTGGTCCAATGCGTAAGCGGTGACCTTTCCGGTTTCTGTTGCGATCATCGCCCCGTTGAGCCTGCCGGCAATTTCTCCACGAAAAGAGCCATACTCACGAAATCGGTGGTGCATAATCGCTTCCCCCTGAGTGGCTGTCAGGAGACGATTTCGCAAGCCGATTAAACCGCGGGCAGGTATTGTGAATTCCAGTTTGGTTCTGTTGCCCTGCGTGTCCATGCTGACCATATCCGCCCGACGATCGCCCAGAAGCTGCATAACCGAACCGACGCTTTCGTTCGGCGTATCGATTATTAGAAGCTCGATGGGCTCGAACCGTTTGCCATCTTCATAATGAAATATAACTTCCGGCTTGCCGATGGTCAGTTCGTATCCTTCTCGCCGCATATTTTCCAAAAGGATGCCCAGGTGCAACAGCCCCCTGCCCGAGACAACGAACTCATCGCCGCGATCTTCGACTCGCAGGGCGACGTTGGACTGGAGTTCCTTGCTGAGCCGTTCGCGAAGTTGGCGGTTGGTTACATACTTTCCGTCCTGGCCGGAAAACGGCCCATCGTTAATGCGAAAGGTCATGTGCAGCGTGGGTTCATCTACGCTGACAGCAGTGAGAGCCGCGGGATTTTGCGGGCAGGTGAGCGTGTCTCCGATATCGACGCTATCGAGGCCGACCACGGCGCATAGATCTCCGGTACCTACGATATCAACTTCCTTTCGCCCAAGGCCATCAAAACGGAAGAGCTGGCCGACTTTCTGACTTGTCTGTTTTCCGTGCCTGTCTATTACGGCGACTTCCTGCCCGGTTTTCAGCTTGCCCGCAAAGACGCGACCAATGCCAATCCTGCCGACATATTCGCTATAGTCCAGTGTTGTTATAAGTGCCTGAAGAGGGGCGCTGGCGTCCAGGTCGGGAACTGGCACATGTTCGATAATCGCATCGAACAAATCATGGATATCTCCACTGCCGTCGGTGGGGCAATTGTCCGCATCCAGCGATGCCCAGCCATCACGGGCGGAAGCGTAGACCACCGGAAAATCCAATGCATTGTCGTCAGCTCCCAAATCAACCATCAAATCAAATACCTCGTCGAGGACCTCGTTAGGCCTTGCGTCGGGTCGGTCCATTTTGTTGACGACGACTATGGGCTTGAGTCCCGTCGCCAGTGCCTTGGAAAGAACGTAACGGGTTTGTGGCATGACGCCTTCAAACGCGTCGACTACCAGCAGAACGCCGTCAGCCATCATCAATACCCGCTCGACCTCCCCACTGAAATCGGCGTGGCCGGGAGTGTCGACTATGTTTATGTGGTACCCCCTGCCATGACGGTCGCGGTAATCGATCGCACAGTTCTTCGACAGTATCGTAATGCCGCGTTCCTGCTCAAGCGGGTTGGAGTCCAGCACGCACTGGCCCGCCTGCTGCCCTTTGCTGAACAGGCCGCTTTGGCTAAGCAACTGGTCTACAAGTGTTGTCTTGCCGTGGTCGACATGCGCGATGATAGCTATATTTCGAATATCTTGTCTGTTCATGGATTTCTCGTTAGTTGGCGATTCCTGTGAATCGGGCCTGCTTTAATCCCGGGCTGGGGTGAATGAGGAAAAGAATGACGCGTCTGGCGACGTTAGAGGCTCAACCAGTTGACAGCTCGCAGTATGCGCAGCATCCGTGAAGACGCTAGATCAAAGCGCTGCCTCAAAATTGCATGATGTTCCTTCAGAAACATAAGGCCGGGGGAATATAACGGCATTGCCTCAATACGTCAAGTCGATATTAATCCCATCTCAATAGGGGGAAATGCAAATAAAGCCTTCTTATAAAAGCTCTTATATTTCAAAAACTAACCGCTTTTTGTGGGTTTGTGAATGTAAGTTGCTGTTTTTCATGATTATTATCAAAAAAAAGTTGAAATTTCAAGAATAAACTACATAATGTCGATAGGAATAGTAGGGATTAGGAAAATGAATATATCACAAAAATGTCAATACGCATTAAGGGCGCTATTTGAACTGGCACGTTCCTATGGGAAGGGCCCCAAGAGTATTTCAGAAATTTCAGAGGCCCAGGCGATTCCGCATCGTTTTCTCGAACTGATTATGAACGAACTAAGGCACGGCGGTTTTGCCGAGTCCAGGCGAGGAAAAAATGGCGGATATATGCTGGCCGTTTCGCCTGCATCAATCAGTGTCGGTGACATTATACGTTTTGTCGACGGGCCGATAGCTCCGGTCAAATGCATCAATAACGGCGATAAAGATGCGCAGTGCCCGCTTCATGGCAATTGTGCCTTTATAGGCCTTTGGACCCAGGCTATGGAAGCTTCTTCGGCGGTATATGACAACAAAACGCTAAAAGGCCTGGTTGAGGATCAGGAGGCCAGGAATAAAAAGTACGTCCCAGCCTATAGCATTTAGATTTTGGAGATTTTTTAAAAAGAGGGCAGGAGTTTAGTTGATGACTAGTGAGTTGGATAATATTAGCAGCCTGTTTCCGTGCAGCAAGATTCCGGAAGATCCCGGCAAGGCCAAGCTTATTGGATTGTATCAGCAGATACAGGAAAACCTTTGGCTGCAGCGGATCAAAGTTCCGGGAGGGCGGTTGAGCTGCGGCCAGTGGTTTGCACTTGGTTGGATTGCCGAAGAGTTTACCCCCAATACGCCACTACATCTGACGACACGTCAGGATATTGAGGTTCATAACCTCGCTGCCGAGCAAATACCGCAGTTGCAGGAGGAACTCAACAAGGCGGGCCTGACAACCTTTGGCGCTGCTGGTGATACATATCGCAATGTAACTGTCTGCCCGTGCTCGGGAGCAGCTTCGGGCACTGTTGACCTGATGCCTTTAGCAAAGCAAATCGAATTGGAGTTGAGCAGGATTAAGGGCATTTACAGCTTGCCCAGAAAGTTCAAGATATCTCTATCCTGCAGCCGGGATTGTGGCCAGCCGTTCATTAACGATTTTGGTTTAATCTCTGTCCAAAAAGATGGACAGTGGGTCTTTCGCGTAATCATAGCCGGTTCTTTGGGCGCTGTACCGGGAACGGGAATACTTTTGAGGCAATGGATATCCGCCCAGGATGTGTTGCCTCTTGTCGTGGCGAGTGTGAAGTTGTTTGCCGAAAAGGGCGACCGGGAAAACCGACGTAAAGCCCGTCTCCGACATTTTCGCGAGAAGGTAGGCGATGATGAATTCATTAAATTGGTAGAAGAAGAATTTGAGGCTGTAAAAAAACAAGGAAACTACCCGTGCATTGAGTTGCCGAAAGCGAGGGGGGAGCTTAATGCCCGGAAAGCACTTACTTTTGTCAATGGCGATGTTACCAGCGAGCAAGCCAACGCACTTGGCGAGATAGCAGGTAGCGACAGTTTCGAAGTCAGAATCGCCAACCAGCACCAGGTGATTGTTTTTGGCCCGAATGAAGATTTATTAGCTGAAAAACTTTCACAATTCTCGGTTTTGACCGAGCCGGCCCAGCCTCAGCCTGTTGTCGTAGCCTGCCCGGGTAAGCGATGGTGCAGCCATGCCCTGGTGCATACTAATGAGCTAGCCGACCGGATTCGCCTGGAGTTTGGGGAATTATTGCCGGCTGGAACAATAGTCTGCATTTCGGGCTGCCCTAATGGCTGCTCGCATCCGCGCGTCGCCGATATAGGCCTGACTGGCCGAATCGTTAGCGAAAATGGCCAAAAGCTCGAAGCGTTTAATCTCTTTGGCGGCGGCGGTATGGGCAAAGACGACCGTCTTGCCCAGAGCTTGTCAACAAAGCTAAGTGCTGATGACGTGATAAATGAGATAAGAACCATCCTTGAAGAGTAGCGTTTTATTGGAGCTGTCCAGTTGAAAGACCAAGTGAAGACAATAATTGAGCAAACCAGGAACCTGACTGCCCAGGAGTTTCTGAAATATGTCGTGAAGAGATTTGGCGATAGTGTAGCCCTGGCTTCGAGTATGGGCGCAGAAGATCAGGTTCTGGTTGACATGCTTTGCAGTGTTACAACCGAGCCCAATATCTTTACCCTTGATACCGGAAGGCTGCCGCAGGAGACCTACGACGTTATCGACGCCACCAATAAAAAGTATGGGATCAAAATCAGGATCGCTTTTCCGGAAGCTGCCAAGGTCGAGCAAATGGTCAATGAAGCTGGGCCTAACCTCTTTTACGAGAGTGTCGATGCCCGCAAGCAGTGCTGCCATATCCGAAAGGTACTTCCCCTGCAGCGTGAATTAGCCAATCTGGATGCGTGGATTACCGGCTTGCGGCGGCAGCAGTCTGTTACGCGCGAGTCGCTGGATCGAGTGGAGTGGGACCAGAGCAACGGCCTTATAAAGTTAAGCCCGCTTGCCGACTGGACGCAGGAGCAGGTTTGGGATTACATCCGCTCGAATAATGTCCCATACAGCAAACTGCACGATCTGGGTTATCCGAGCATTGGTTGTGCTCCGTGTACGCGAGCCATCAAAGAGGGCGAGGATGTTCGTGCCGGCCGGTGGTGGTGGGAAACACCAGAGCAGAAAGAGTGTGGCCTGCATGTGGTTGATGGCAAGTTGGTTAGAAATAAACAGGATTAGAGCAATGGATCAGTTAGACATTTTAGAAGCACAAAGCATTTATATTCTGCGTGAGGCCTATCGCGAGTTTAAGCAGCTCGTGATGCTCTGGTCTATCGGCAAGGACTCTACGGTATTGCTTTGGCTGGCCAGGAAAGCTTTTTTCGGCCACGTCCCGATACCGCTGATGCATATAGATACCAATTACAAAATTCGCGAGATGATCGAATACCGAGACAAGGTTGCGGTTGACTGGAAGTTGAATCTAATGTTTGGCCAAAATACAGACACGCTTGAAAAAGGCGAAACTTTTCCGGACGGCAAGCTCAATCGAATCGACTGCTGCCGCAAGCTCAAAAGCGAGGCATTGAAGCACACGCTTTCGGGTGATTGGCCGCGATGGGTTATCGACAACGAAACCGGCAAATACGTCAAAACCACAAACGGCGAGCCTTATACGGGAGTTATCGTCGGTGTTCGCAGTGATGAAGAGGGCAGCCGTTCCAAGGAAAGGTACTTTTCTCCGAGAGATCAGCACAATGACTGGGACGTTGGCGATCAGCCGCCGGAATTGTGGAATCAGTTCAAAACCGATTTCGCGCCTGGCACGCATTTGCGAATACATCCGCTGCTGGACTGGACAGAGCTGAATATCTGGGAATATATCGAGCGGGAAAACATCCCGATTATCGACCTCTACTTTGATAGAGGCGATGGCAAAAGGTATCGTTCTCTCGGCTGTGCTCCTTGTACCGGGCCGATCGAGTCTGAGGCAAAGAACGTTTCAGATATTATCGAAGAACTCCGTAGCGGCAAGTTTTCAAACATTGCCGAGAGGTCCGGCCGGGCCCAGGACGCTGAGGATAGCGGAGGTTTGGAAACGCTTCGCCGAGAAGGTTATATGTGATCGTAGTAAAGGGTGTTAAACAGATGACAGCAATAGAAACAGAAATTACCAATAAAAAGTCTGGGCGTGATCAGATGAATATCGTCGTGGTCGGCCATGTCGATCACGGTAAGAGTACTGTTATAGGGCGACTTCTTGCAGATACGCATTCTCTGCCGAAAGGAAAGCTCGAAGCGGTTAAGGCACAATGCCGCCAGAACTCAAAACCGTTTGAGTATGCTTTTCTTCTCGATGCGCTAAAGGACGAGCAGGCACAGGGCATTACGATTGACTCGGCGAGATGCTTTTTCAAATCGGAAAAGCGGGAGTACATCATTATCGATGCTCCGGGCCACATTGAATTTCTCAAAAACATGATCTCCGGTGCAGCCCGCGCCGAAGCCGGCCTCCTCGTTATAGACGCTAAAGAGGGCGTCCGGGAAAATTCCCGCCGTCACGGTTATCTCGTAAGCATGCTCGGCGTAAAGCAGCTGACAGTGTGTGTCAACAAAATGGATCTCGTTGATTATGACAAAGGCGTGTTTGACGCCATCACCGAAGAATATCGCGAGTTTTTGGCTCAGGTAGGCATAGAACCCAAAGCCTTTATCCCTATGAGTGCGATGGAAGGCGATAATATTGCCAGCTTGTCCGAGAAAATGCCCTGGTACAACGGGCAAAGCGTCCTTGAGACATTGGACAGCTTCGAGAAAGAGCCACCGCCGCTGGAGCAGCCGTTCCGCATGCCCGTCCAGGACATCTACAAATTTACAGCCGACGGAGATGACCGGCGAATCGTTGCCGGCCGCATCGAGACCGGCTCTGTAGAAGTGGGCGATAAGGTTGTGTTCCTGCCATCCGGCAAGCAATCGCAGATAACAAGTATTGAGGAGTTTAATAAACCCGCCCAATCTACCGCGAGTGCAGGCCAGTCCACAGGTGTTACGCTGGAAACCCAGATTTACATCAAGCCCGGTGAGCTGATGTGCAAGGTTGACCAGCCTCAACCGATAACGAGTACCAAGCTTCACGTGAATTTGATCTGGCTGAGTTCCAATCCGATGATCATGGGCAAGAAATACAAAGTCAAACTCACGACGTCCCGGGCGTCGGCATGGCTGACCGACATCGAAAGGGTGCTGGACGCTTCGAACCTTTCCACGGAGTCCAACCGAAAGCAGATAGAGCGCCACGACGTCGCTGTTTGCACGCTTGAGATGCTCCGGCCGGTCGCTTGCGATAAGGCTATCGAAATCCCCCAGACGGGCCGCTTTGTTATTATCGACAATCATGAAATAGCCGGTGGCGGTGTGATTCTGGAGGCAGAGGAAGTAACAAACTCACTCATCGATGAACATGTCGCCCAACGCGAAAAAGCCTGGGACAGGTCTTCAATCACGCCCGATATCCGCAGCGGAAGGTATAACCAGAAGCCGGCACTCGTTCTTGTTACCGGTGCAGCGGGGGTCGGCAAGAGAGAGCTGGCCAGGGAGCTGGAAGAATATCTGTTTAACTGCGGCCGAACGGTTTATTACCTGGGCCTGTCAAATATGCTTGGTATCGACGCGGACCTGCAGGCTGCCGGTATTGACAGGACAGAGTATCTCCGCCGGCTCGGTGAGCTGTCGCATATGTTTACCGATGCCGGGATGATTTTCATTACAGCCGTGTCCGATTTGGACGATTTCGAGATAGATATTATCGATACACTCAACAAACCAAACGAGCTTGTCGTGGTTAATGTTGGCCCCAATAACCTGTTCCGCAGAAAGCCGGATTTGCAGATTGAAAAAATTGACATTAAGGCCCTCAAGAGAATCCACGAACTTCTGCAGTCGAAGAACTACCTGATGGAATACTACATCTAATTTTTTGGCATAGCATGCCAACTTCGGTTGTTTTTTTAACAAACAGTGATAGCGCACAGCGTTTGAATGTTACGAAAATAAATTGAAGGTGGGTGGCGCGGCTAGCTTGCCAGCCGGGTTGTTTAATCAGGTGTAGGGTGGTTGCTTGCAACCACGGATTTAAAGATTATTTGTCCGCGTGGGTGTAAACACCCACCCTACGGGCTAAAGAAAAATAAACAGAACAAAAACCCCGCCAAACCCAGCCGAAATTCCCTCATCATTATTACCTTTCAAGGTCGCAGAGTAGTTTATCAGCCCACCAAAAAAGATTATCCAATTAAATAGTGGAACTGACAAGAACACAATGATGGAATGCCTTTCTTGGCTAATAAGAATATTTCTTGAACCTTGTAATGATGAGGAATAGACTCTAGTCGTACATATCGTGGGGAATTAACTTATGATTGATTTCAAATGTCTGGCTTGTGGCGAAGGGCTGAGCGTTCCCAACTCTCTTATTGGACAAAAAGAAACTTGCCCCAGCTGTGCTCAGGCTCTTCGTGTCCCATCTACCTCACTAACCGCCACTGAACTTAGCGGTTACGATGAATTGGTTGGACAAAATTCAAAACGTGGTGCTTGTAAATACTGTGGGGAAAAAGTTTCTCTTCTGAGGCGTTACCATAGCGAATGCCAAAAAAAGTATGAACAAGCCTTTAAATTGATAAAATCAGTTGCAGCCAGTACAGCATTTGGGGGAAATGATTTGGATTTTGCTATTGTAGAAATCTCAAAACTTGCAA
This sequence comes from uncultured Planctomycetaceae bacterium, assembly GCA_964401835.1. Lineage (GTDB taxonomy): Bacteria > Planctomycetota > Phycisphaerae > SM23-33 > SM23-33 > CAYNZP01. The sequence continues at coordinate 273,366 of CAYNZP010000001.1, read as the reverse complement.
AAGCTGGATTTGTGCCAACCTATGCAGCCAAGGAGGCAGTAGTTGACGGTTGGGCATTGGCTCTGGATAAATTTTTGGAAGATAATATTTTTTCTGAAGAGGAAGAGCAAAAACTTACATCATTTGCTGAGTCAATGGAATTAACCCAAGAAGACCTTGATGCAAGGGGGGCATTTACTAAAGCAACAATGGCCGGTTGTATAAGGGATGTGCTAAATGGAGAGATTCCTCAACGTTTCAATATTAACTGCCAATTACCTTTTAATTTTCAAAAAACTGAATCGCTGGTTTGGGTTTTCTACGATGTAAAATATTTAGAGGAGAGAATAAAAAAAGAATATGTTGGTGGATATGGTGGAATGAGCATTCGGGTTATGAAGGGGGTTTACTACAGAACAGGCGCTTTTAAAGGTCATCCTGTTGAAACCGCTTATATGCACCATGTTGATACAGGTCTTGTTGGGATAACTAATAAACATATTTACTTTGCTGGAGCTAGGAAGAGTGTTCGAATTCCGTATAAAAAGATTGTAAGTTTTAATTCGTATTCTGACGGAATAGGTATCCAGCGAGATGCAGCTAGTGCTAAACCTCAGATATTCGTAACAGGTGAAGGCTGGTTTGTTTATAATCTTGTCACAAATCTTTCACAACTGTCTTCGTAAAAAGTGAGTAAGCGGAGCATCATCTCGAAAAGGTGGGGCGCGTTTCACTTGCCCCAGCCTACGCCTAACACTCCAACAATTCCAAAAAAAATTTATTCATGGCCCGGCCGAGGGTTAGGGGCACTGTCGAAAGATTAAGTTACCACTTCGTGTGAGAATTCGCGGTCATCGCAGGTAATATGGAGCGTGCTTATACGCTTTGGAGCATGATATTTGACAATTGAATATAGAAGAAAGTTAATCAGCGAATCGGTTGATCAGTTAACCAGTCAAGCAATTTTCGGATTCACTATTTTGCCTATCTACCGGCCGTTAACTCCAAAAAGGCTGTTTTCAAGGCCCGAAATAGCTAAGTCCTTTCTTAAACAATACTTGTCATTTTCAAAACTTGTCAGTTTTGGGCAGATTTGGGCAGTATTGGGCAGTATTGGGCAGAATCGGGCAGAACTGGGCAGATTTGGGCAGCTTTGGGCAGCTATGGTCAAAGGGTTACTTTTCCAGGGCTGAGCCTATCCGCATAATCTTGCACGGGTCTTCGCTGCCGCCAGTTTTCAGCATAACCGTATCGCCGACAGCCTTGCCGATTATCGCCTGGGCCAGCGGCGTCTTATAGCTGTAGATTTTCTTTTCGACGTTGCTTTCCCACGGCCCGAGGAAGGTCAGTTCCATTTCTTCGTCATTGTCGATGCGACTAAGCAAAACGACCGAGCCGATGCCAACATTATCGGTCGGCACATCTTCCGGCTGAAGGACACGGGCCATGTTGAGTTCGTTCTGCATCGCTATGATTCGCCCGTTGAGCCGACGCTGCTCCTCGATGGCAGACTCCCACTCGCTGTTTTCGCTGAGGTCGCCAAGAGCGGCTGCTTCTCCGATGGCCTTGGAATTGGCCGGCGCCTTTACCTCGACAAGCTCTTTAAGCTGTGCCTGGCGAAGTTCCAGCGATTCCTTCGTGGTATAGATAACCGTTTCGTCCAGCCATGGGTCGACCTTCTTTTCGAGGAACAGCTTGTAATGCTTTTCCCGCAGGAGTTGGAGCAGATTTTCGCGGACGGCGTCGGTCAGGCCGCCGATGCGTTCCAGGCGAAGCTTGATAGTGCCGGCGACTTCTTCGTCCATTTCGTCCACGGCCGATTTGTAAGTCTTGTATTTATTGGCAGAGAGGGCGGAGCGAATCTGGGCGAGGGCGTCGCGCCGGGTTTCACGATGGAGGTCATCGTCGCGGCTGCAGCTCTGCAGGATTCTCAGCAGGCACGAAAGCAGCTCCAGCGGGGAATTGGCACGCTCGATTGGCTCGGCTGGGCCTCGCCAAAGCCATACGCAGATTTGCAGAGAGTTGTTGCGGTTAGCCAGTGCTTCGGATACGGCCTGTTCGATAGCTTCGGCCCGTCCCACATCACGGATTCGTCGCGTGATTTCGTCGAGCTGTTCTGCGGGGGCGATTGTCAGCAGCTTTTCCAGCTGCTGTGGGGCGTCTTCACGGGCGTTGAGTGCGTCCAATGCTCTCGGCCAGAGTGTCGGTTCGGTCAGCTGGTTTATAAGTTCCACGGGTGAGTTCGCTTCGCAAAGCAGGCCGGCAGCGGTTGGATAGTCCGCACCAGGCGCGGGCATGCCAAAGTCCATGGCTGCATCGATTACGAGGGCCGCAACGAAAATTTCATCGATTCGGTGCTGTCCGAGCGAGCCGGCGTAGTTTGCCAGGGTCGTCATGATGGGTTCGGCAAAGGCTGGGTCGATTTCGAGCTTGCGATGCTCGAGCTCGCGTTTGTACTGCTGGAGAACGACCAGGTAGTCCAGCGGCTCGATGGCCTCATCGACCGCGGCTGCGAGTTCTTCTTCCAGGCTTCGGCCGTGGGGATGATAGCTGATGAGGGCTGGGCTTTTGCCTTCGAGGGTCAGGGACTGCGTCCGTTTGATTCTGGTGCGGGCACGGTTCCACCAGCCGCTCCATTTGCCGCTTTCGATGAATTTTGGAACCAGCAATTCCTTGAGGTCTGGCGAGGAGATTTCTCCACCACGTGCCATGCATACGCCAATGAGCACGGCTGTTATGTCGTCCTGGAGCATTTGGTCCAATTCGTCGCGCCTGAACTGGGAAAGTATTCTAAAGTCGCTTTCATCGGCGCAGACGAATTCGTCGGCCAGCAGTTTCGGATCGAGGTCGCTTTCCTTGCCGCTGGGCGAGACGAGCTGAAAATGGCCGGAAGCAGTATTGAAACTTTTTACACGGAGCACAATGTCATCGAAACGGTTTGTAAGAAAAGTTCCTTCTTCAATAGCAAGGCAAGTATCCATCGTGCGCAGTGCGCGGCGGAACGACTGGTTGTCGCTGAGGCCGGAAGCTTTCAGGAAGTCTTCGAAATGCTCTGCCTGGCCGTAAACTTTCTTGTACAGCTCAACCGCGGAATCTCGCAGTTCCTGATTGGCCGGCAGTGCAGGGAGAATGGCCCGGGCCACTTCAAGTGCTTCTTCGGCGGGGTGCTGATCTGCGGATTCGGAAAGGAGCATCCAGCCGAGAGTTTCGGCCATGTCGTCAAGCTTGGCTGTCACCAGGGCTTTGAGTGCTTCTGCCACCGCCTGCAGCTGCACGTTGGAGAGGTGCTGGCCGACTGCTTCTATCCAGGCGTTTTCGATGGCCTTGGTGTTGTTCTCGGAAATCCACTGTTTAACTTTTTCTATGTTCATTCGTTGGTCCCAAAGGTTTCGTTAAAATTTAGGGAGGGCCATTATCCGCACAACTGGTGGGTTCGACAAGTATGTTTTGGCTGGGCCATTGCAAACCTGCCAGACAATGGCTGGCGGGATCGGCCATGGGAGGGCATCCTAAGCGCAGCTGCCTGACCTTCATCCAGCTCGCTTACACAGATAATGTTGTCCCCGAAACTGCTGAGAGATTAGCCGGACCAGCAAACTATTCAAAAAGCCTAACGGCGTCTATGAGATAGCTCACTCGCCCGCTGGATTTGCCTAGTACGATTTCGTCGCGACTGACCTTTTTCAGCAATGTTCCGTCGGGCAGACTCCCTTCGGAAATCATCTCATCGAGCTTCGGGCACCAGGTTTCTTTTGAACGATAAACAATGAAGTCGACAGAATGTTTCTGGCAGATTTCCTGTAATTTTTCCATCGAAAGCGTGCGGCCACCTCTTTTTGCGGGTTGGACGCAAACCAATTTTCCCTCGGCGTAATAACTGACTTCCGATGAGGTGGTGATAAAAGTTTTCCCCGGGCCATGCTCCGCCAGGACTGCGGTTCCGAGCGTTCGAAGTTCGTGATGTCGCACGCCGGCGTTGGACTTGAATACCGACCAGCATGCCAGAGCCGCCACAACAAAGCCAAGCACTACTGTTTGCATTGCGGGTGAGTTTCCGAATTTTCCCGCCACTCCGCGCCAACTGCGAAGTCGCTCTGCGATAACCACCATTCCCAGGCCGCCCCAAATCTGTGCCAGTGCTGCAACGGAAGCCACATATCGCCTGTCCATCTTGACGGGCGCGACCATGACAATTTGAGCGAGAATTATCGCAAGCAAAACTATCTGTGCGACACCGCGTCGAGGAAGATTCTTGCGAAAGACAAGCCAGACGCCAGCCAGCACCCACGTCGCCGGACCTAGAACCATTAACAGCGTTTCCTGTGCTTCCTTGAGCACTGGTCCCCACTGGCGGACTTGATCTACGACCGGCGCGGAGAGCCTGACCAATTCGAGTTGACTCGGCCCCAGCCAGAGCGAAATGTCCATATTCATTCGAATACTCGGAATGCGTTGCAACAACCTCGCATCCAGGCAATAGTAACCAGTCGCCTCGTACATATACAACATTCGCGGATACCAGATAACCGCGATAACAAAAATAGCCGTCAGAATGTGAAGCAAAAGGCCGGGGCTGATTCTCCGGGCTGCGCGAATGTGCAATACCGCAATCAGCAAAAGCGTAAGCGGAGCAAATACGATTCCCTCACTCCTGGTCAACGCCGCCAAAGCCGCGAAAGCCACAATACAAACAACCCACTTAAACACAGGCCGTTTAATGTAGGCAACAAGCCCAAGCGTCATCAGAGCCAGAAAAATCGCATACAGCATCGCCGGGCCGACACTGGCTCCGAAGTGAATAATCCACGGATTCGCTGCAGTAAGCCCAGCTGCAGCCAGGCCAACACGCCTATTGAACAGATTCCGCCCGATAAAAAACGCACAGACGACCAGACCAAGCACGCTTACGGAACTTATGATTTGGCCGGCCAATTCCTGACTATCGTCCGCGAAGGGCAATAACCGAGAGACTAAACCCATCAGCGTTGGATATGCCGGCGGAATGATCACATGCTGGCCCGATGCGATTGTGTCTTCACAGACAGTCTTGGCAAGTGGAAGGTAATAAACGCAGGCGTCCGCGGTTGCTATTCGGGAAAAGGCCAACTGCTTGGCCAGCAGCAATCCCGCTACGACCAATAAGACAATCACTCCCACAGCAGCAAAACGCCTGGATATCTCCAATGCTTTGTCGGCCGATTGGTTTTCAAGAGACTCAACGTTCGACATATCAGCCTTTTTCATCTTTTTCCCGGGTACTTCCACCATAAACTTTTGCTTATTTACACCTAACTTTTTGCGATGATAGAAGTTGAATCCTGTTTTGACAATACAAATCATTGCAGGAGATTCTCGTTTCCATTCAGAGAGGTATTCCTTGCCAGGTATTTTATTTTGCTGTTGGTATTTAGTCAGTGCAGCATATTGGGTTCGATAACAGCAGGGCGGCTTGACTTAGCAATAATAAATGATGGAAGTACCGAAAAACGCAAATTATTGGCTTGACGGGTTAAATTACTGACTATACGATTCAACCTAGCGTTCAGGGGCGCAACCATGTCCGCGGGAAGGGCCAAGCCTACCTTGAGAAGAATAATTTTTTGGCGATACTTCTTTTAGCCTGAACAAGCGGACAACAGGCGATTTGGAAGGAGAATCGCTATGTACACACGTCCATTACCACCGAACCCCTCTCTGGAAAACCTTCGCAAACAGGCAAAGTCGTTAAAGGATGGGCATAACAAGGCAATTCCTGACGACATTGAGCGAATCAGGAATCACTTGCCCCATGCACTCGGTTTAAGTGATTCAGAAATCACTCATATGGGTTTCGCTTTACATGACGCCCAGTTTGTTATTGCTCGTGAGTATGGTTTTAAAAGCTGGCCAAAGCTCAAACGCCACGTCTGTCCGCCAGAGAAGTTACAAATGCTTAAAGAGGCGATTGATACGTCAGATACTGACACGATATTGAAACTGATAAAAGAAGATAAGGCATTGCTGAATAAACTGTTTCCCAATCAATATCGGTATACAAGAGATGACATCACCCCGCTAACTTATGCATGTCTCCGTGGCGAAGTTGACACAGTTAGAACTCTGCTTGAGTTAGGGGCTGACTCGTCGAAGGATGGTTACAGTGGATTATTGATGGTTCATTCCAAGACGATAGAGATATGGGAAATTCTCCTCAGGTACGGTGTAGATTTCAACGTTGTTCTGGACGAAAGGGTACCGCTATTAGCCTGCATAGCAATCGCTACCATGCCGAATGAGTTGCGTTGGTTATTAGAGCATGGCGCCGACCCAAATCTTGTTGCGAAACAGCCGTTCAGGCCGCTCGATGCGATGTTGTTTTCGTCACCAAATCCAGAATCGCCCCATAAAAAAGAATGTATTGATATCTTAACCGCGTCCGGAGCAAAGAGCGTATTGGAAGGACATCCAGTTTACGAATTACTGACCGGGCAAACGGAAGCTTTCCAAAAATCTATTCGCAAGGATCCGACACTTGTTAATTCCACCCTACCGAGCATGGCCGCTTGCGAAACCGATGACCAGGCCATCAATTATTTCTGCGGCTGGAGCATGCTACATCTTGCTGCGTTTCTAGTAGACGAACAGGCGACAAGAATCTCGCTGTCTGCCGGAGCGGACATTAACGCAAGGGCAAAATATCCGGACTCTCGAATTGGAATTACGCCAATTGTCCTGCTGTTGTTTGGGATGAGAAGAGTGCCATTCGACCACAAAGAGCGTGTTGAAATGCTAAGACTGTTCATGGAACACAATGCGGACACATCACTAACGGTGGATATAGCTTCGTTATCAGTATTGTTCGGACCTTTTGCCGGCCTTAAAGGGGTTGAGATGAATCCGTTAGATTTCGCGATATCATTGAACGAAGACTATCTCCATACTGCAATCGAGTTATTACTTGAGAATGGAGCAAAACCTTCAAATTTATATGGTGCTGCTCGGCTGGGTCTGGTGGAGGAAGTTCGCAGGCATCTTGCCGATGGGGCCGACCCCAACGAAAAAGGTATATCCGTGATGGATGGACGCAAAATCAGCGTAGTCTCGGCGGCTGCGAAAAACGGTCATGAGGATATCTGCCAGATGCTTCTTGACGCAGGCGCAAATGATTCCATATCGGCATTAGACGCTGCAAGAGGCGGGCTTGTTAATATTCTCGAGCGAATACTTGTTGAGAATCCTTCGCAGATTGATCTACGGGGCGAGATGTCGCTAATGCCACTGCACGAAGCTTCCATTCATAACCACACAAAAACAATCAAGGTATTGCTCAGGCACGGCGGGGACATCAACTGCCTTGACATGTTCGAAAACACCACCCTGCATAAGGCTGTAGAATTCAGCTCGACAGAAGCGGCTGAATTACTGCTTAAACGAGGTGCAGATATTCATGCAAAAAATAATCATGGTGCAACACCAATAATTCATGCGGCGTGGGCTGGGGCTTCTGTGAAAACCATTCAATTACTTATTGACCACGGAGCCAATGTTAACGATTCCAATAAGTACGGGAAGGTATTGGATGTTTCTAAACGTTGGGGACATAAAGCTATCACCGATTATTTATTGCGTCATATGTCTGACGTCAGTTGACGATTTCGATTGACCGCCTGTCTGACGACTTCAGGCAGGCGGTCAATCTGGTCTGACTTGCATCTAAGCTCTTGCAATAATAGAAGTCGAAACTGATTTTGACAGTACAAACCTTTGCAGGAGATTCTCGTTTCCGTTTTGAGAGATATTCTTTGCCAGGTATTTTATTGTGCTGTTGGTATTTAGTCAGTTCGGCACGTTGGGGTCACGAAATAGTAGGGTGGTGGGTTCGGTCATGGGGGTCATCCTAAACGCAGCTGCCTGACGTTCAGCCGCGAAATTTCTGCATAAGCCAATAGGCGAATATGATCTTAGCCTTGTTAAGTCGATGCCTGAAGACAGGCCAGCCGAAGTTGCCGTCGGCGATATTCCTGGCAACGTCGAGTTCTTCGCTGAACTGTTCGATGAATCCTCCTCCGGACTTACTGAGGGGATACCAGCGGAATGCGGCAAGGTACTTATCAACGAATCGGCCGGGCCATTTTTTGCCCAGTCTCAGCCAGTAGTCATAGTCCATACAATAGTGGAGGTCTTTTCGCAGCTGCCCAACCTGCTCGCCGGCTTGGCGGCGCCAAAAGACGCCCATCTGCGAAATCCAATTTTCCGCGAGAAGTTTCTGAAACGAGAACTTCCTCATCCGCCAGTTTTTGTAGGCGGTTATCCAGCGGCGAATCTCTTTATCATAATCGTCGACGATACGGACCTTGCCGTATATCCATTGTGTTTCGGGTTCTTCATTAAAAATCTTCGTCACGGTTTCCAGTGAGCCTGGCTCATAGATATCGTCGCTGTTTAACCAGCCGACCACATCGCCAGTAGCCATTGCCAGACCTTTGTTGATAGCGTCAGCTTGGCCTTCATCCGGCTCGCTAACATAGGTGATACTGTCACCGTAACTACTGAGAATCTCGGCCGTCCCGTCATCGGAGCCGCCATCAATGACAATATGCTCTAACTCGAAATCCCCCGTCTGGGACTGCACGGAGTCTATGCTTCGTTGAATATATTGCGCCTGGTTAAATGAGGGTGTAATTACGGATATTTTAAGCATGGCCGAAAATTACCAGAAAGGCCTTCAGGCAGCAAGGCCAATGTGTCTGCGGGATTAACGCCGGCTGAGGGTCTAATAGACGCTTGACAAGTCCAAGTCAGGTACGGAAACTACCACTTGCGGTCGAGCGTAACGGACCGTTTCGTCTTAAAGCCAACTACTGAACGAAACAATGGACCAATCTGAAAATCAGAATTCTTGCAATCCATCATCTTTCACATCGTCGTGCATTAACAGCATAAAACGTCGTGAGGGCGATGACCTCGGGGAAAACCTTGTATTTGTTTTCTCGCCGCCGCGGTCCGGCTCGACGATGCTGCAGTTCATGTTAGACGCTCATTCAAAGGTAACCAGCCTGCCTGAACCTCACGTAATGGTTCCGCTGGGATATCTTGGTTATTTCGACAGGGTTGAAAAGGCTCGGTACGACACAGTAAACGCTTCGCTGGCCTTGCAGGAGTTCGTAAAGGCTATTCCGGAGGGCGAAAAAAGTTATATCCAGGCATGCCGTGCCTACGCTTCGGCACTTTACGGAAAGGCGCTGGAAACAAAAACTTCAGCAACCCTTTTTGTTGATAAAACCCCGCCAAATGTTCTGGAATGGAAGTTCATAACCAAAGTTTTCCCCAAGGCTAGGTACCTTGTCCTTGTACGCCATCCGGTCGCTGTGCTGCATTCGCTGGCAGAAACGTTTTTCATGGGCGACTACGAACTGATGAGCCGGCAGGACCGAGGCCTCGGACTATATGTCTCAGCAATCAAAGCCTTTATGGAGGGCGCAGAAGTCGAGAAGATTCTTGTAAAATACGAGGATATTGTCGAAGAGCCCGGCAAGGGGGCCCATAGGCTGGCTGAATTTCTTGGCGTAGAATTTGAAGAAGAAATGGTTGAATACGGGCGGGTTTCGCACAAAGCCGGGGCACTAGGCGACCCTATGACTGCCCGAAAACTTGCCAAACCTGTCGCCGGCCTGAACGACAAGTGGGTCAACGCGTTGCTTAAAGACTCAAAAAAACTCAAGACGGCACAGAAGATTATATCGCAGATGGATTCAGCTGAGTTGGGGGCTTACGGTTATGAAAAAGAAAGTATTTTCACACCAATGCAGGAATCTGCAGGCCAGGCTGGCAAAATAAAGTCCGGATACAATATATTTGATTGGTACCAGTTGAAACGAAGAGTCTTTTTCACGCTTGCTCGCATGGCTCGTTGGAAACCGATGCGAAAACTTCTGGAAGCACTGCGTTACTACTGTGATGTTCTGCTGAGAGATTAGCAAAAATCAGATCATTGCTTGTGTTTCACATACCAATCGATCGTCTTTTTCAATCCCTCATCAAATTCTGTCTTTGCTTTAAAACCAAAAAGTTTCTCAGCTCTTGTCGTATCGAGGCATCTCCTTGGCTGGCCGTCCGGCTTGGAGCTGTCCCAGCGGATATCGCCATCGAAACCCGTTAATTCAACGATCTTTTCAACCAAATCCTTGATGGTTATCTCAAAACCGGCGCCGATATTTACCGGTTCGCAGCCGTTGTAATGTTCCGCAGCAAGCAAAATGCCCTTCGCGGCATCTTCGGCGTAGATAAATTCTCTGCTTGCAGAACCCGTCCCCCAGCACTCGATAAAATCATCGCCATTATCAATCGCATCGATACATTTCTTTATCAATGCTGGTATCACATGACTGCTGGCCGGGTCAAAATTATCTCCGGGCCCATACAGATTTACTGGTATCAGAAAAATCGAATTGAACCCATACTCTGCCCGATAAGCCTGGGACTGGGCTAGCAGCATTTTTTTTGCCAATCCGTAAGGAGCGTTGGTCTCCTCCGGATACCCATTCCATAAGTCATCTTCCTTAAAGGGAACAGGCGTAAATTTCGGATACGCGCAAACGGTTCCGATAGCAACAAACTTTTCGATGTTCCGCAATCTTCCCTGTTCGATAAGCTGAACGCCCATCATCAGGTTTTCATAAAAAAACTTACCGGGATGTTCGCGGTTGGCGCCGATACCGCCCACTGCCGCAGCCAGATGAATGACAATATCCGGCCGCATATCATCATACATTCGTTCAACGTCTGGCATATTGACTAAATTGTAGTCTTCAATTGTCGGGACCAGAATATTTTTGCAGTTCTTCTGTTTGAGCTTGTCTATTACATAGCTGCCCAAAAAACCTGCCCCGCCAGTGATAACAATTCGTCTGTCTTCGAAAAAATCACTCATCAATCTTTCCCGTGTTCTTTCAAAATCTTTTCTTTCTCCGCTAACTTCATGTCTGCGTCGGTCATCATAAGGGCCAAGGCCTTGAATGTTATTTTTGGCTGCCAGTTAAGCTTCTTTTTGGCTTTTGTGGCATCTCCCAGTAATAACTCAACCTCCGTGGGCCGATAGTATCTTGGGTCTATTTCGACATATTTTTGCCAATCCAGTTCGAGACAACCAAAAACTTCATCCAGTAATTCCCTTATTGAATGTGTTTCGCCCGTAGCTATCACATAATCTTCCGGTTCATCCTGTTGAAGCATCAGCCACATCGCCTCTACATAATCGCCCGCAAAGCCCCAGTCCCTTTTAGCGTCGAGATTGCCGAGATACAATTTATTCTGTAGGCCAAGTTTTATCCGAGTAGCGGCTCGTGTTATTTTACGCGTAACAAAAGTTTCTCCTCGCCTTGGCGATTCGTGATTGAACAGTATCCCATTACAGGCAAATAAGTCATAGGCCTCACGATAATTAACCGTTTGCCAGAAACTATATAGTTTTGCACAGCCATAAGGACTTCTTGGATAAAAGGGCGTTTTTTCCGTCTGTGGCGTCTCTACTACTTTGCCATACATCTCAGAACTGGATGCTTGATAAAACTTTGCGGGCTTATCCATCGAGCGAATAGCTTCAAGAATCCTCAAGGTCCCCAAGGCATCGGTGTTTACGGTGAAAATGGGTTGATCAAAACTTACCCGCACATGGCTTTGTGCGCCGAGATTATAGACCTCACTCGGCTGAATGTCATTGAGGATGGTTGAGAGATTGCCTCCATCGGTCAAATCCCCGTAGATTAGTTTCAGGGCAGGCTTCTCATGAGGGTCTTTGTAAAGATGGTCAATTCTTTCTGTCCCAAATGTCGAGCTGCGCCGAATTATCCCATAAACTTCATACCCCTTTTGCAAAAGCAGTTCGGCAAGATACGAGCCGTCCTGGCCGGTTATTCCTGTAACTAATGCCTTTTTCATTTTAGTTGTCCTTATTAATCGTTAAGCCATACACCGTGCGGCACGAGTTTGACATTATGAAGAAAGGATACAATCTGCCGGCAAGTGAGTCTACCGGTTTCCGCAATAGCGGAGCGTATATTAATCGTTAATAAGATGATTACGTATTTGTGATTTCCTTTGCCATCGCCGGATCACGCAGACAGATAAATCCAAAATCATTTTTCAACGTGGGCTTGTTATAAGGAAGCTCGGTTGTTGCATTAGGCGTCAGGACAACGCCGCCACTGCCTAAAACGACGGCATGAGCTGCTGCCGAGTCCCACTCCCAGGTCGGGCCATGGCGGTAGTAGACGTCGGCTTGGCCTTCTGCGACAAGGCAAAACTTCAGGCTCGAGCCCATTGAGATCATGCGCGTTACATTCAGACGCTGGAGAATTTGCTCTTCCTCCGGTGAAGCGTGGGACCTGCTGCGCAGGGCGACTCGGTCCTTATGCGTGGCTTGTGGAAGAGGAAGAGTCTGGGGCGGCTGGGAACCAATCTGCTTGAATGCGATGGCGGGTTTGCCTTGAACTGCTTGTCCCCAGTACATCCAGTCGCAAGCTGGCGCATATACAATGCCTAGCGTTGGTCGGCTGTTTTCGACAAGAGCGACGTTCACGGTAAAATCTTTTTCTCGTCGGATGAATTCCTTCGTTCCGTCCAAAGGATCGACCAGCCAGAAACATGACCAGTTTTCCCGCTGGGCCATCGGGATTTCCTTGTCTTCTTCACTGATGACCGGAATAGCTGGGAAAGTTTCACGGAGATACGAGGTCAGAATTTTATGTGAGGTCCGGTCGGCAAGTGTCAGTGGCGAGTCGTCTGCCTTAATTTCCTTTTGGAAATCCCCGCTGTTATATATCTCCATAATGGCTTGACCGGCACGACGAATTAGCGCGAGTAATGCCTTTAAGGAGGTATTGTCAAAATCTACGGTCACGGTAGCCTTTTCAATGTATTGAAGATATTGAGTTTTCAGGTATTTGCAAGATAGCGGCAAGATGCGATGAATCCAAGGACGGACCAAATAAAACATACAAGGCTTGTGAGAAAAAAGGCTGATTTAGCTTCGTCATGGCCGCTACTGCACATAATGGGAAATCGTTGCATTCGGTAGGTTTTTCAGGATAATTGGCCGCGATGAAAGAATCGTACCGAATCAGTAATTTGGACTATCTGGAGGCTGAGGGCATCCACATTATCCGGGAAGTTGTGGCTGAGTTTGACTCGCCGGTGATGCTTTATTCCATAGGGAAGGACTCGTCGGTAATGCTTCGGCTGGCAGAAAAAGCCTTTTATCCGGGCAAATTCCCGTTTCCGCTGTTGCATGTTGACACAACATACAAGTTCCCGGAGATGATCCAGTTCCGTGATGAATACTGTCGCCAGATCGGTGCGAATCTGGAGGTATATATCCCCCAGGACGCGATTGACGCCGGCGTGAATCCGTGGGACTGGGGTACTGTCAAGTGCTGCAGAGAACTGAAGACTCAGGCACTGCTGGCAGCCTTGAAAGAAGGCGGTTACGACGCAGCCTTTGGCGGCGCCCGCAGGGATGAAGAAAAATCCCGCGCCAAAGAGCGGGTGTATAGCTTTAGAGACGCTCACGGGCAGTGGGATCCGAAAAACCAGCGTCCGGAGTTGTGGAACTTGTACAACGGTTTGCATAACAAAGGCGAGACGATTCGGGTGTTTCCATTGTCGAACTGGACGGAGTTGGATATCTGGCATTATATCCGGAAGGAAAATATTCCGATCAACTCTTTGTACTTTGCTCAAAAACGCAGTGTCATCAAGCGTGATGGGTTACTGATTCCTTATGTTGAGGGCAAAACACCTCTGTTGGATGGTGAGACACCTGCAGAGGTTCAGTGCCGGTTCCGTACGCTGGGATGTACACCATGCACGGGCGCAGTTGCTTCGGATGCGACAGACCTTGATGGAATTATCGAAGAAATGATGGTAGTTCGCCAGAGCGAACGAATTACACGAGTGATAGATCACGATCAGAGCGGGGCCATGGAATTGAAGAAACGGGAAGGCTATTTCTGAGCAAGACGGACTTACCTTTCCGTCGAGACCATTGGCATAAATGAAAACTAACCGCATAAGCGGAAATGGAGCATCTTTAATGAGCAAGGGCGTCGAAACCCTATTAGAGCAAAATCGCCAGGCTGATCTTTTGCGCATTACAACTGCCGGCAGCGTTGATGATGGCAAGAGCACGCTTATCGGCAGGATGCTGCATGACAGTAAGTGCATTTTCGAAGATCACCTCGAAGCCCTCGGACGTGATTCCGAAAAACTGGGACGCGAGGAAGTAGATCTGGCGTTGTTGACCGATGGCCTCAAGGCCGAGAGGGAGCAAGGAATTACGATCGATGTAGCTTATCGATATTTTTCCACACCCAAGCGACGATTTATCATTGCAGATACGCCTGGCCATGAGCAGTACACTCGCAATATGGCGACTGGCGCTTCAACGGCTGACTTGGCAATTATTCTGATTGACGCCCGGCATGGTGTATTGACACAGTCCAAGCGGCATGGCTTTATCGCTTCATTGCTCAATATCCACCATGTGGTGCTGGCGATCAACAAGATGGACCTGGTCGACTATTCCAGGCAGCGATTTGAGCAGGTCAGTGAGGAATACAAGCATTTCGCTGCCCGGTTGGGTGTTTCAGACATGGTCTGCATTCCTGTCAGTGCATTACGCGGAGACAACGTGGTGCACCAGAACGATAACATGCCATGGTATCAAGGGCCGTCCCTGTTGAATCACCTTGAAAATGTCTATATCGAAGGTGATCGGAACCTGGTGGACTTCCGTTTTCCGGTGCAATATGTGAATCGGCCGAACCAGCAATTTCGGGGATTCTGCGGGGTGGTGGCCTCGGGAGTGATTCGGCCGGGCGAGAAGGTAATGGTATTGCCCAGCCAAAAGACGACGAAAATCAAAGAGATCATCACCTACGACGGAAAGCAGGATTACGCGTTCCCGCCACAATCGGTAACGCTGACGACCGAAGACGATATCGACATTTCCCGTGGGGATATTCTGGTACACACAAAGAACCTCCCGAACGTGACTCGGCAGTTGGAGGCGATGGTGGTGTGGATGAACGATACCCCGCTGTCGACCGGCAAAACCTATTTGTTTAAGCATGCTACCAGGCAGGTTCGGGGGCAGTTTACCAAGCTGGTTTATCAAATAGACCCCAACGACCTGCACCGCAGCCAGTCTGTGAAGTTGGGTCTAAACGAAATCGGCCGGGCTGAACTGGAGTTGTTTGAGCCAATTGCCTGTGACACCTACAAGCGAAACCGAATGACCGGTGGCCTTATCGTAATCGACCCGCAAACCAATGTGACGGCAGGAGCGGGAATGATAATTGACAGGGCGCTGCATAAGCAAATTCAGACCACCAAAATAACCGATCAGCCTGTCAGTAAGAATATCTTCCTGCAAAAGAGTTCCGTGACCTTGGAAGATCGGCAGGAGTTGCTTGACCAGACGCCCAAGACGATCTGGTTGACGGGATTGAGTGGTTCAGGGAAAACGACCATAGCCAACGAATTGGAACGATGTCTGGTTGAACGGGGCAGGGCGTGTTTTGTACTGGATGGCGACAACGTGCGTCACGGCCTGAACAGGGACCTTGGATTCAGCCCGGAAGATCGATGTGAAAATATACGGCGGATTGGGGAAGTGGCGCATTTGTTCAACCAGGCTGGATTAATTGTAATAACAGCCTTTATTTCTCCATACCGAAATGATCGGGAACAGGCCCGCGAAGTAATCGGGGATGATCGTTTTGTGGAGGTTTTCCTGGATACGCCTTTGAGCGTTTGCGAAGACCGCGATCCAAAGGGACTGTACAAGAAAGCTCGAGCAGGTGAGATTTCGGGATTCTCGGGGATCTCCGCGCCATATGAAACGCCCCAAGCCCCGACTTTTTCGTTTGATACCGCCAAGTCCAGCCTGGAAGAAATTGTATCGGTCCTTGTGGATTACGCGATACAAGCCTGAGCAAGGCCTTGCGGAAGTTTTGAGTGTTGGGCTGTTAAGAAAGGAATGCCGGAGCCATGAAAGGCATTATTCTAGCTGGAGGCGCAGGAACGCGATTGCACCCGATTACGTGTGCGGTCAACAAGCAGCTCTTGCCGGTATATGATAAGCCGATGATTTACTATCCCCTCAGCTTGCTCATGCAGGCAGGGATTCGAGAGGTTTTGATCATCTCGACACCACAAGGTGTTCCGGAATTCCAACGGCTCTTCGGTGATGGTAGTGAGCTTGGCATGACTTTTACGTACGCTGAGCAGCCAAACCCGGATGGATTGGCGCAGGCCTTTCTAATTGGTGAGGAATTTATTGGCGACGATCCTGTCAGTCTGGTGTTGGGCGATAATATTTTCTACGGTTACGGACTTAAGGAAATAGTCCAGGATGCCGCCAAACTGACTGATGGGGCATCGATTTTTGGCTATCAGGTGCGAGATCCGCAAAGATACGGGGTGGTCGAGTTTGACGAAGACGGCTTGGCTGTCAGCATCGAAGAAAAACCCGACAAACCCAAAAGTTCCTATGCTTTGCCCGGAATGTACTTCTACGGGCCTGATGTTGTTTCAAAGGCCAAGTCCCTCAAGCCCAGCGCGCGGGGAGAATTGGAAATAACGGATTTGAACCGTCAATATCTCGAAGAAGGACGCCTGCAGGTGAAATTGTTAGGGCAGGGAATAACCTGGCTGGATGCCGGAACTAATCGAAGCCTGTTGGAGGCGAGCAACTTCATTGAAGCTATCGAAGAACGACAAGGCCTGAAAGTTGCCTGTCTGGAAGAAATCGCTTTGAGGCAGGGATGGGTAGGCCCTCAGGAAGTTCAAAAATCGATAGCCAAGATGGGAAAAAGCTCTTATGCAGAGTATCTGCAGTGTTTATTGGAATAATCTTGCAGTCTAAACGGCTTGGGTGCAGAGGTTGGGCATGATTCAAAAAAATGGCAGGAATCTTTTTTAATGAAGCGAATTGATACAGATATTTCCGGAGTTTGTATTCTCGAGCCGGTGGTCTTTTCTGACAACCGAGGCTTTTTTCTGGAATCTTACAACAAAAAAAAATTGGCTGAGGTTGGAATCCAACAGGATTTCGTCCAGGATAATTATTCAAAGTCTTCGCGAGGTGTTGTCCGGGGATTGCATTATCAGATAGGCCAGCCGCAAGCCAAGCTGGTACGGGTTACTGTTGGCGAAGTGTTTGATGTATGCGTGGATATCCGACGCGGAAGTGAAACGTTTGGGCAATGGACAGGTGTCAGGCTATCGGCTGAAAAAAAACGCATGTTTTTCATCCCCGAGGGATTTGCTCACGGTTTTCAGGTTCTCAGTGATGTTGCGGAGTTTTCCTACAAGTGTTCCGATTATTTTGCCCCCAAGCAAGAGCGTGGAGTTCGCTGGGATGATCCGGAGATAGGCATCGAATGGCCGCTGAAGGGTGTAACCCCCGTTCTGTCCGAACGTGACGCCGGTCTGCCCCTGTTGGCCGAAGTGCCGGAAACGGACCTGCCGGTTATGGCTGGATTCCTGAAGGAGAATCCCAATGGCTGACCCGACACATGTACCACATGTGGTTCTTGTAACCGGAGGGGCTGGATTTATCGGGAGCAATTTTGTTCGCTACCTGTTGGCGGAAGATTCGTCGCTGCGTGTGATTAACATGGACGCCCTCACTTACGCCGGTACTCTGGCGAATCTGGCGGGGGTTCCCGAGAAATACAAGCAGCGGTATCGTTTCATCAAAGCCGATATCTGTGATGCCGATGCGGTTGCCAGTGTCTTCAAAGAGGAAGAAATCGACACTGTTGTGCATCTGGCAGCTGAGAGTCACGTGGACCGTTCGATTGACGGCCCGAAGACTTTCCTGGAAACCAATGTGATGGGTACCTACACGCTCCTGCAGGCCGCAAGAGCAGCCTGGAAGAATCGCTCAGATGTTCGTTTTCATCATGTCAGCACAGATGAGGTATTTGGCTCACTGGGCAGTGATGGACTTTTTACGGAGAACACACCTTACGATCCCAGCAGTCCTTATAGCAGCTCCAAGGCCGCATCGGACCATCTGGTGCGGACATGGCATCGTACGTATGGTCTGCCCGTGACGTTGTCTAACTGTTCCAATAATTACGGGCCGTACCAATTCACTGAAAAACTTCTTCCTCTGATGATTTGCAACGCCTTGGAGGGTAAGCCGCTACCAGTGTATGGAGACGGAAAAAATGTGCGGGACTGGCTCTATGTTGAAGATCACTGTGTCGCGTTGGATCGGATAATTCGTTATGGACAGACTGGCCGAACTTATAACGTCGGCGGTAACAATGAGTGGAAGAATATTCAAATTGTCGAATTACTATGTGACATGTTTCAGGAAATTAATCCTCGCCCGGCAGGTCATTATCGGGACTTGATTACGTTCGTACAGGATCGTCCCGGCCATGATAGGCGTTATGCAATTGATGCCAGTCGGATCCAGCAGGAATTGGGTTGGACTCCGGCCCATACCTTCCAGCAAGGGCTTCGAAAGACGATCGAATGGTATTTGGCACAAGAGCAATGGATTGCCGCTATTCGTAAGGAACACTATTCCGGCCAGCGGTTAGGTGTTCTAAGCAACGAGAAACTCTATTCTTGAGCATGGAATAAATATAGATGACGACATCTTCAACTAATGACTCTTGCGAGAAAGAAGTCCATACTTTGGTTTTTTCTCGCCTACTCAAAGGGGTTATGGGTTCCGGGATGGTGCAGGCTTTCGGAGCAGGTTTGACTTTGCTGGGGAGCATTGTCCTGGCACGATTTCTCGGTACCGAAGAATTTGGTATTTTCAGCTACTGTATGAGTTGGATTACGCTGCTGGCGATTGTGGCAAGATTTGGGGCTGATCAATATCTGGTTCGGCAGGTTTCCCACTACCAGGCCATGGAAAAGTGGCCCCTGATGAGGGGCATATTTGCCTGGGCACATCGTTTCTGTCTGGTAACTTCGATCCTCGTGATTTTGCCTGCAGCGGCTGTGGCATGGTTTGTCACCGAATCGGGTGGGGTTGGGCAGACTGCTTTTTTTGCTTCTTTGTTGCTGATTCCCCTTATGACATTAACTATTGCCTGGCAGAGTTTTTTGCGCGGTCTGCATCATATTTTGTGGGGACGTGTCGGCGAAATGGTTGTAGCTCCGTTTCTGTCTATCGTGTTAGCAACGGCTGTCTGGTGGTGGGTCCGGCCGGGCATGACGGCAATGATGGCCATTGGAGTAACAATTACCGCTTGGGGCCTTGCATTATTGGTTGTAGGGGGAGTGTTGAAAAGGCATACCCCAGCGATCTTGCGAGGGGCAAAGCCTCAGAATGATTATCGCAACTGGACAATGCAGATGCTTCCGTTGATGCTGGTAATGCTACTGGCGACTATAAACACCCGTGCAGACATGTTGATGCTGGGAGCGATTCACGGCACAGCTAAAGCGGGGCTTTATTTCGCGGCCAGCATGACGGCATTGCTGATCGTGTTTCCTCTTATGGCATTCAATAATGCTCTGGCGCCAAACTTTTCCCGCCTCTACGCGCATAACCAGCGGGACCAGTTGCAGCGAATTGTCGTTCATAGCGCACGAGTCGTATTATGCTGTGCGATAATCCCCGCGATTGGATTGATGCTGGCAGGGAAGTGGGTTCTCTCGCTTTATGGTAACGATTTTCCAGCCGCGGCGATTCCGCTGGCGATTTTGGCTGGCGCTCAATTGGTCAATGCCGCTGCCGGTTCGGTCGGAGTGCTTCTGGCTATGACTGGTCATGGACGTGAGATGTTAATGGCAATGCTTGCTGCGGCTGTTGTCAATGTTACCCTGAACGCAATTTTAATCCCACAGTACCAGATGATCGGCGCAGCGATTTCTACCAGCGCAGGAACGGTTGTATGGAACGTGATTATGATCATTGTGATACGCCAAAAGCTGAAGCTTTCCTGTACGGCGTTTGGGCGGGAACCCACCCAAATGGAGCCCGATTCGTAGCGGCGGTTGCATACAATTGAGCTTGTATTCGGCTATGCAAGAGGTAATATTGGCATCAGATATAAAACGTTTGGCGTAAAAAAGTAATCAGGAAGCCCAAAGGTATGAGTCAAACCTCGCAATCCAGCACCGTTAAGTCCTCGAGAGTTCTTGTTATTGTTCCTGCTTATAACGAGCAGGGAACTTTATCTCGCGTGGTCAAGGATATCAGGACTTTCGCGCCGTCTGCGGATATCGTGGTGGTTGACGATGCTTCGACAGATTTGACCGTTCGTTGCGCCCGTCATGAGGGAGTTTTGGTACTTGATCTTCCTTGCAATCTTGGTGTTGGAGGGGCAGTTCAGGTTGGATATCAATATGCCGAAGAAAATGGCTATGATATCGCAATTCAGTTTGATGGAGATGGCCAGCACCGTGCCGAGCGAATTCCGACATTGCTGGAGGCCATTGAACAAGGTGCCGATCTAGCCGTTGGCAGCCGAATGCTGAAAAAGGCCTCTTTTCGATTTAGCAGTCTTCGTTTTATGGGGTCACGGCTGTTGGCATGGATCACCTCTCAAATGTTGCGACAGCCTATTACCGATCCGACCAGTGGTTTTCGGGCGGCATCTCATCGGGCTATCCGTTTTTTTGCAGCACACTACCCACAATCCTACCTGGCCGATACGGTCGAAGCTTTGGTTTGGGCAAGTAAACACCAGCTGCGGATTGTTGAAGTACCGGTGCGGATGCGTCAGCGTGTAGAAGGAGACTCGGCTACTACAAATTCCAAGGGGATATGGCATATCCTTAGGATCATTCTGGCAATTCTGATCGATTCTTTAGAGTCTAATTTCGAATGGAATCCTGAGCAGGGAGAGTCGCGATGATACTGGCAGAAGTAACGGAGACGAAAATAACGGTCTTCCAATGGCTCGTGCCACTGCTGGCTGCGCTTGTTGTGATAGGCGTGACGGTCGAGTTGGTCCGGCGACGCAAACTTCGGGATGAATATGCTCTTGTCTGGATTGGAGCTTCCGTGGCTCTGCTGGCATTCGGCGTTTATCCAAGACTGTTGCTTCTGATCAGCGAATGGCTGGGTGTTTATTATCTGACTACGCTTTTTCTTTTGGTCTTCGCGTTTCTCTGTCTGGTAATCCTTTATCTTTCAACGGATATCAGCCGAATGGCCAACAAGCAATGTCGAATGATTCAGAAGATTAGCCTGCTGGAGAATCGAATTCGCCAATTAGAGCCAAAGGATCCAGGAAAGGATTCGGAGATTGAATCTGAGGATCAGGAATCCACAGAGGCCGAGGCCTGACTTGAGGGAATTGGTTGACCGAACAATTTCGATGCGTTAATCAGGTAGTAGCTATTTTTCTTCCCATCCCGGTAGGGTTAATCTGATAGGCTTGTCCGATTCGTAGCCTTTCAGATTAAAGTAGAAGGGAGCCTTGCCGTCCTTTTCTATTTTCAAGCTACGCGATTCGGATTTAATGTCAAAAGGTGTGATTGTAACCATGCCCTGCGCGTCGGTTGTGTCGGATTTTGCTAAATTGATCCAGTCATAATCAATGCTGACCTTTGCTTCCTGGACGGGTTTGCCACTATTGGCTGTAAGGGCAATTTTTACCGGTTTGCTTTCACCAAGAGGAATTGGCTGTGTGCCGGGGGCTGGTTCAAAGCGCAGGCTTATCAGTTCATAAGAGGCTGGCAATTCCTCGCCGCTTTCTATGGAAAGGTCTACCCCTATTATATTTGTTTTGCCGGCGTTTAATTCTCTAAGATCTTTGCGAATTTCGTGTATTTCGCCATCGGAAATGATTTCGTTATGCTTAATTAAATTTATCCCTCCCTGTTCACTATCCAGCCAGATATTATTTTTGTCGCTGGAAGTTAGATTTTTTGCACAATATCGTAGTACCACAATTGGGTAACGATCGGATTCTAAGGCGGTTCCGAAATGTCGTTCCCATGCCCAATGGGAATCTTTTTTAGATAACGTAAATATCGTCGCACTGTTTTTTGTGTGTACAGAGGTTTTGTTTACTAAGCTTAAATTCAAAGAAAGATGGCTGCTGCTTGGCCAGGCAAAGGCTTTATGTGTTTCGAGAACTACGCCCTTATGTGGAGGCATGGCCTGCATGTCCGATGACTCCGGGAAAGTTCTGATTACGACCTTTATGTCTTCTATATTTTCCCCGGCGTGTGTGAGTAAGCCCGTGTCTTTGATGTCCTTTCCTTTGTGCAGGATTTTTATTACTTCCTGCTTTCGTGAGGCCAAATAAAACCGGAATCTAACAGTTCCCGGTTTCATGCCATTTATCACAAACGCCGTTCTCTTCGTAAGGGTTATATTGTTAACTGTATAATCCCCCTTGAGCGAATCAAAGGTGGGGGAAGGTTCTTTAAACCTCATCTCAGGAGCTTTTGGGGCATGTTTGTGTCGCACGCCAGTCCATCTATGTTGAGATTGCGGCGCATCTTTTATTCCGGCTTTGGCAAAGGCACTTTTGTTGATTTCTACAGGGTTATCATTTTCATCAACAAATCGTCCGCTTATTGTTGCGCCCTTGTTCAATCTGAAATCAAGAACAGTATTATTATCTCCATCAGTAATTTTGCAGGGTTTCCGGGTTCTTACGTAGCCGTATGGTGAAGCGTCAATATAAGCCACAACATCTCCCTTACCCAGGCAATCAATTTTGTACCTGCCCTTCTCATCGGTATACCCAACCGCGTAATCAAAAAGAAAGTCATTATTGACTGCAATCAGGGAATTGGGAATTGGTTCGCCGGTTTGATCGTCAACAACGGTCCCCTCGAGTGTAAGTCCACCGTGTTTTTTAAGTTGTATATCGACATTCTCAACGGAATACTTCTCGTCAAAGTGAATTTGCGTAGCCTCGTGAATTGAAAAAGTACCGGGATAGTATTGTGACTGATAAGGCTCTTCCTCTTTATAAGAGTTAAAATTATTAACGATTAGATAGACAGGCTTACCGTCCATACCGGTTATGTTATAGCTTCCATTCCAGACTTGAGCATAACTAGCTATCTTGTAATTGTCCCAAATGTTCCTGGAAGCATTGTTCTTGACCAATGCGGCCACCGAGAATTTATTTCCCGCAACAGGTTTTCCATCTTCACCCAGGATTTTACCCAAAATGCTATAACCCTTCTTCATCATCAGCACAATGCCATGAAGTTTTTCGTTTTCTTTAAGAGTAAAAAACGGGTGATCGCTTCTTTTATTAAGAGGATTATAGAAAACCTCCTGGAATTCCTTGGAGGCGTATGTTTTCAGGCTATACTTGCCAGCCGGAATGTCCTTGTATACAAATGTACCATCGCTGGCAACGTTTATGTGTATTCCTGTTAACACATCGGAATCAAATAAAGCAATTCGCGCATTGCCTATCGGCTTGCTGTCTTCCTGGGAGATTACAGTACCTTTGATTGAACAATTGCCCGTTGGGCGAATTTGATCCAGAACGGTAAATTCCTTCTGAGGTCGATATTTTTGAGAGTCCGAAGGGGGTAAAGGTTTTTCTTTTGCAAGCTCGATGTTTTTTTCCAGGGCCTTAATTGTTTCAACGGTTATATTTGGCTCATCACTGTCGGTTATGACCTTCTGCATGCCGGCATTAACCAGAAGGGTAGAAAAGATAATAACTGCGGAAACAATGATAGCTGCCGATGGCCAAGTGCGTCGAAGGCGCAATTTTTCGTTTGAATCCACGCCGATTAATCGCAGTACTCTATCGCGAATCTGTGAAGGTCTTCTACTGTCAACAGCAGCTAGTGCCGCAACAGAAGCTAATCTGTTGGCGCGGGCAGCCAGGCCCAACTCGGCTACGCGAAGCAGCGATTCGGCATAGTCAAGGCGCTCGCCGCCGGAAGATACGACCAAGTCATCGCAGCACTTTTCCCGTTCGATACGGATTTTTCGTGAGACATACCACACAGCAGGATGGAAAAATAAAACTGATTCGATTATTCGCTGCATTAGGTTGACCAGGTGATCGTACCGGCGTATGTGTGCCAATTCGTGGGTTATTATCCCCTCGATCTGGCTCATCGTAAGGCCGGTCGTAAAGGTTACCGGCAGCAGGACCATAGGACGGAATATGCCGACGACTGTCGGTACAACTACGCGATAGCAATATGCTATGTGCGGAATCGCCTTCAATCCTAGTGATGTGACTTTTCGCTGGGTGGCAGCCAGCAGATTTTCATCCTCAATGGCCTGCGAAATCTTTTTTAACCGCAGTCCACCATGCAGGCCGATAGTCAGCCGCAAGAGCATCAACATTACGCCGACAAAATAAATCAGAGTAAGCGGAGGCGAAAACTTTGCAATTGCTATGGCGATATCTTTTTCTTTATAAAATTCGCCGACAGATATTGGATTTTTCTCGCCCGTTTCATCGGCCTGAATTACGGATTTGTCGCCTACCTGCCCTGCCGATGCTGCGCTTCCATCAGGAGACACTGTCTTTGCTGTTGGGGTAATTTCCGGCCTGGGAGTTTCGTTTTGTGATGCGATTTCAGTAGGCTCTGTAAGTCCCAATTTTCCGACAGTGTTGTGTGCTTGTAAGGATTCGGCAGGTGGTGCCTCGATAGTCAGGAAAGTTGCAAAGGGGCAGACCGCCATAATCAGCAGCGTAAATACAGCAAGAGTGTAGCGAAGTTGTGCGGTCAGCTTCTTTTTAAAAGTAATCCCTAACAACCAGGCGACAAATACAATAGCCGTTGCCTGCCAAAGAAAATGGCCAAAGGTCAGTGTCAACTTGACACAGAAGTCCCCAACTTCCGGATTAATCGCCCCCATTTTTTATTTTTCCCCGCGTTTGGCGTCTATGTATTCCTGCAGTTTGTTTATTTCATTTTTGTCCAGCTCTTTCGACTCGATAAGGTTCACCATCGCCGCCGCAGCCGAGCCGTCGAAGAGGCGGTTAATTAAGTCCGAGAACATCCGCTTGGTAGTAGCCTTTTCGGTGACTTTTGGGGTGTAGGCGAAACTGATTCCCTTTTTAGTGCGCTTGAGATAAGCCTTCCCGACCATGATGTTCATTATGGTCATCACAGATGTGTAGGCTAGTTCGCGCGTACTTGCCAGGCGGTCGCGCACCTGCCGGACAGTAAGCGGGTTCTCGTCCCAGATAATCTTTAATATTTCAAGCTCAAGTTCCGTCGGATTTTTTGAAGCAGGTCTGGCCATTTTTGTATCTTCCATTAATAGAAAAACAGTTTATTAATATTAAATAATCAGTAATTGTCCTTGCTAATCAGCTAATTCAATATTAACCAATTAATAAGGGTTAGTCGAGGTTTTTTCTGCTTCCTTCCTGGTCTCCTGTTAAATGCGAACCAAGTCGGTATCCCTTCACAGAAAAATTCGCAAAAAGTTACATCCTGGTGTTTTTCCTGAAGGTTAAGGGGGAGCTTTTTCGGAGCCTTTTGAAAACCCGATAGAATGTCGAGAGTTCCTCGTATCCTATTTCAAATGCGATCGTGGCGATAGGTATATCGCTATTAGAAAGAAGCTCACAGGCTCGTTCAATTCGAACGTTGTTGATATATTCAAGGAAGCTCTTTCGCGAGAGCTTTCTACAGATATATGTGAATTGCCGCCGGGAAAGTCCGGCCATTTCTGCTGCCAGGGACAGATCCAGCGATTCGTAATAACGGTTGGCGACGTATCGCAAAACATCCCTTACCCGCGATTCACTATCGGCAGCAATTTGAGCTATCTGGTCAGGGTGCGAAGTGATGGTGGTGCGAAACATTTCCAGGATTATTGAGGTAAGGGATTGGCTGATGGCTGTTTGGTAACCTGGTTGTTTTCGATCCTGTTCGAAAAGAATTTCGCGGGTTGCGATTTTTATTCGCCTTGCTCTATGGGCGGGGATTATGAGATACGGGTTTTCGTCAACAAGAGGCTGGAGAGTTGCTCTGTTCTGATCAGCCTGGGCATCGTTAAAGTAGAGGTTCAAAACCGTCATCGCCTTACGTGGAGTGTTGAACAACTCATACCTGGTTCCTTTAGATAGGACGAGGGCGGTATCCGGCATTAGTTCATAGGATACTTCGTCAATAAGACATTGACCTTGTCCTGAGACTATATACAGGAGGCAATGGCAGGGGGTGATGCAAGAAGGTGTCTCTAAATCTACCATACTCGTCGGCTCGCTAGCCCAAATCCCGTAGTCAGGCAGGGTTGTTATATTCGAATTATCCGTCAAATTCGCCATACCCATCCTTGATTTAAAGTTTTATTGAATAAATAGATAGAACTATTATAGTAGCCTATTGCCCAAATTGCAAATCGACAATTGCCCATCTGGCCAAGAAGGTGTCGGCAAGTTTGTGGATAGTAAGCACATCCACTCGGACCAGAGGTGTCCTTGGTGGGGACTTTATTACAACACTAACTCATGCAATGTAAGGAGCTTGAAAATGGCAGAAGTTACCCTTCAGAATGTGAAAAAAATATATCCTGGTGGTGTCGAGGCAGTCAGTGATTTCAATCTACTAATTTCCGATGCCGAATTTTTGGTTCTTGTAGGCCCGAGTGGCTGCGGTAAGTCCACAACACTTCGCATGGTGGCTGGCCTGGAAGAGATATCCGATGGAACGATTGCCATTGGCGAAAGGGTCGTCAACGATGTTCCACCAAAAGACCGTGATATCGCGATGGTTTTCCAGAACTATGCGCTTTATCCGCATATGACGGTTTACAAGAACATGGCCTTCGCGCTCAAACTTCGCAAATATCCAAAGAAAGAGATAGATCAGCGCGTCAAAGACGCAGCCAAAATTCTTGGTATTGAGGAGTTGCTCGAGCGCAAACCAAAAGCCCTTTCCGGTGGCCAGCGTCAGCGAGTCGCGGTCGGCAGGGCAATTGTCCGTCACCCCAAAGCATTCCTGTTCGATGAGCCGCTTTCTAACCTGGACGCTAAATTGCGGGTTGAGATGCGTGCTGAACTCAAGCGGTTGCATCATCGGCTCAAGACGACAACGATATACGTAACCCATGACCAGGAAGAAGCTATGACGCTGGGTGACAGGATAGTGGTCATGAAAGACGGTTTCATGCAGCAGGTTGGCACGCCGCTGGAAGTTTATGACACACCAGCCAACAGGTTCGTTGCCAGTTTTGTCGGCACCCCCCCGATGAACTTTTTTGAAGGGAAGATTAGCTCTCAAAATGGAAATCTTTATTTTGACGAAGGTACTTGCCAACTTCGACTCGAAGAGAATCACAAGAACCTGCTGGCAGACTGGGTTGGCAAAGAGGTGGCCCTGGGAGCCAGGCCGGAGGCGATGAACCTTTCCGGTGAAGGAAGATTTGCCGGGGAAGAAAATGTTCTACCTGTCAAGGTTGGCGTGATCGAACCCCTCGGCGAGAAGATGGATATGTACGCTTCTACGGACAATCACCCGCACATTGTCGCGCGTGTTGACGCCCGCCGTGATGTGGACACGGACCAGGAGCTTAAATTACATCTGGATATGCGTAAGGTTCACATCTTTGAACCAGGCGAAGAGGGCACCAATTTGGGCCTTTGTTAATGAAGCGTTTTTTGTTTGATGTAAAAAAGGTATTACTTATTTCCGAGGGCGAACCGTTCCTCTGGAAAATCGAGTCCGCCCGCGGTTTTTAGCAGAGGCCAGATATTGGGGGGTAATTCAATTTTTAGTTCGATTATCAGGGTATCAAGCAACTAATTTATGATTTCTTGCCTGAGACCGATTAACCGAATACGCCAATTCTCGCATTGTATAATATTTTTGACTACTGCATAGCCAGTTCAATTTGGACATGGTTGAATGAAGGTTTACATAGCATTTGAATCGCCGTCTTATATTAAGCGGTAGCCTTGGATGTTCAGGGTCAATTTCCCTTGGATGGAAATAAACCACCAGTGGCTGGCCTGAAGATTTGAGTTTATTTATTCCCCATTTTATTAAGCGTTTTGGTGCGAGCCTCATATATCCGCCGCCAAAAAGATTCGCGCGACGGCCGAGGATATTTACTACCGACATTGGCAATTCCACAAGATCGCCGCAAGAAGTGTGAATAATATGCGGCCCGATGGTTGCATTATCAATTCCGCCGTGGCCTCGCGATGCAGGAAAAACGCTTGAATCATACTCATAGCCACATGATCGGATAATTTCAAAAGCCCAGTCGGTTTCTTTTGTTATTCCAAAACCTGGCGCCCTGAAGCCAGTTTACCGGTTTGGAAATAATATCTTCAAGAATATTTTTAGCTTGAATAATATCGCGTCTGAATATGTTTGGACCCACCTTGCAAGGTACTACGTGCTCAAAACCATGGCTTGCAATTTCATGCCCGGCCTTGGCGCACTTTAAAACAAGATTTTTATGTCGTTGGGCCATCCAGCCCAGCCAAAAGAATGTCGCCTTGACATCTTTTTGCTCGAAAAGTTCGAGAATTTTCTCCATGTTTGGTTCAAGCCGGCTTTCAAGGTTTTCCCACCGACTTACCTTTGGCGTAGCCGGGCTGTCGAGTATGTGGAACCAGTCCTCTACATCGACTGTCATTGCTGCATGAAATCTTTTTGATATTCCCGAAGTCTCAGACATCAAACTCTATTCCTTGTCAAGCCGATCGCTTAATTAAATGCTGCCGCCCATTTTTGGAGCACAGGCTTAAGAGATTATTGAAAGTTAAAACTGCGGCCGGTATGGGATCCCTGGCACTGAGCAAGTCAAAACATGTATTGCTATCAATCAGTTTCAAAAAACCACGAGGCCAGGACCCCTTGCGTAGCGAAGATGCACAATGAAGCAAATCGCCAGGCCATAACCAACGGGCCCTTTGCCCAGTCTGGTAATCCAATTTCGGTTCTACCGGCTTCCCGGCTGTTATATTGGCTGTTAATACTGGGAAGTTAACTCCGCTGAAGATGGGCAGGGCGATTGAGCCCCAGAAACGACCATTGATTTCCATTAATTTTGCCTTGCCGTCTCGGGTATCCAGTTTGTATTCAACCATGGCCAGGCCAACCCAGTTCAAGGATTCCAATAGATTTCTGGATTGTTGAGCAAGCTTCTCGTCCCAAATACCCTCTCTTAAAGTGCTCGGACCTCCGGATAAAGGGTATTCCCTAAGCCTGCGGTGCATGAACTGTGCAACGAGATTATGATCCCTGTCATATAGAGCAAAATACCCCAAGCCTTCGCCCTCGGCCGGAAGACGTTCCTGAACAAGCAAGCATTTTCCATCCTCGACCGCCGACCGGCAATGCCATAAAAGTTCTTTTTGATTATCAACATATACTACCCCCCGGCTTCCTGAACCCTTTGCGGGCTTGATTACTACAGGAAGATTGATCTCCGACAGATTTGCTATATCGTCCGGGTTATTTATGACCACGGTTTTGGGAGCTTCTATTCCAATTTCGTTCGCATAAGGTATGAGCCGAGATTTGTCGCTTGCCAACTCAACAGTGTCGCGACTCGGTAACAATAAAGCATTTGGATTTGGCAATAGATCCCGGTTTTTTGAAATAACTTCAAGTGCATCATCATCTAAAGGAAAGATAACGTCGCAGGGTTTTTCTGAGAGGAAGTTTATAAGGCTGTCCATAAAAGTATCTGATTTTGGGCTCGGGTAAACAAAACGCCCTTGGCAGTATTTGCTGAAAAAACCAGCTGCCCAGCGGTCGCTGTCTGCACAGATAACTTCCATGCCGGCCTTGCCCAAGGCCCTGATAATTGAGATGGCCTTACGGCGAGAAGCATTTGTGACAAGAACACGCAAATTAGTCATAACCGTTCCTCTAAGAAGCAAGCTTTAAAACTCGCGGTTTTGGTAAAAGCACCTTTCGGGCTTTGAATGCGATTCGATACGAAAATGGACAAGGCCTGCAGGCATATTTCGCATTGCGCAGGGCAACCAGGAACTCTTCGTTATCTTTGAAACCAGCCATTTGAACAAAGCTTCTTCCAACTTCCCAGGGAGAGTGTGCATCAGTTCCGACTCCACCGGGCTTATGATGCATTTTCGCAAGCTCCAAAGCCAGCTTGTTGGAAATTTGATCTCTATTCCGGCCGTTGAACACTTCGACGATATCGATTTTATCCCACAAATCATCGAGATCGTCTATTTGCAACTTGGTAGACCGTTTTGAATATCCGAATGGATGATTTAAATATACAAGGCCATTCTGCTCGCGTATGGCCGCTATGGTCTCAGCCATCGACATTCCAGGTGGGATTCTCTTTTCCAGAAAAAGACCGATGATCTCGCCTTGTGCGGTGGAAATTTCCTCTCCCACTATTATTCTTGTCTTTAGGCTACCATTGCGGTGTAACTCATCGGCTCGCAGTGCGCCATCGATTTCATTATGGTCGGAGACGACAACCCCTGTTATTCCTTTTCTAAGGCAAGCGGCGTCCATATCCTCAAGTGTCAGAAATCCATCGTATGAATAAGCAGTATGGACATGCATGTCGACTTTTTGAGTTTCGGCGTTCTGTTTTTTGTTCTTTTTATCCATAGTTCTGTGTCTATGCGGCAACTTTGACGGCTAGTGTCTTTTGGTAAAGATCTTCGAAATCACTGGCTACTTTGTCCCAGCTAAAGTTGTCCATCACCCTGGCTTTCGCTCTTAGGCCTGTTTCAGATAATTTTTCCGGATTATCAATCAACCAATTGAGCTTTTCGGTGAGACTGTCGATATTCTTGTTCTCAAAACTCCAGCCTGCACTATCAATAGCTTCGAGATTTTCGGGAATGTCACTTACAAGGCAGCAATTGCCATAGCTCATCGCTTCAAGAAGCGCGATAGACAGGCCTTCAAGCTCGGAAGGTTGAACATAAACCAAAGCATTGCTGAAAAGCTCATCAAGCATTCGCCCTTTAACGAACCCGGTGAAGATAATGCGTTCATCCCCAGCAGCTAATTGTTTGAGCTGTTTTTCGTAGGCTGGATCTGAAACATCTCCAGCTATGACAAGTTTTTGAGATGTTTTTAAACGGCGGAACGCTGGTATCAGATAATGCGCTCCTTTTTCCCTTACAAGCCTTGAAGCAAAAAGAATATACGATTTAGACTCAAGTCCGATTTTGTAGATTTCTTTCGCTGCTGTAAATGGTTTCAGTTCGGCGGCAGTAGGTATGTAATTTACATCAAGGCAGTATTTTTCTTTAAAGTAATCGCACTGGACTTTGGAGACAGCTGTATATGTGTGGCTTTGCCTGATTGAAACCTTTTCAAGCAGCTTATGGGCCAAAATTCCGCTGTTTCCCCATCGGCTTCTTTTCCACCCCAAGCCATGGAACTGCAATACGCACCTGTGCGGAGCGAAAATTCTTGGGATGCATGCAAATGAACCCGGCGCGAGGTCATGAAAATGAACAATGTCCAAATTTTTTGCCAGCGAAGCTGATATGGCCGAGGTAACGCTCGCAGTTATTTTTTCCAAGCTTCTGAGATGTAAACACGGAACACCAATGATACGCATTCCTGCATATTCCCGGGGCAGTTCTCCGTAGTGATTCATGCAATACACGCTAACTTCATGCCCCCGCTTAACAAGCCGGGAACCGAGCTCAGCGGTGTACTTTTCGATACCACCGCCAAATGTGGGATTTTTTATGACGCAGAATGCTATTCTCATTAATTACCCCTTAAGCTACCCTTTTGCAGTCGCAAAAAATATCAAACACCCGTGCCGACCAATCCGACCCTATCAGGTCGATTAACGCTTTATTTTTACTTTTAAAATCTTCTTTTGAGTAACGGAGGTTTTTTAGGACGCTCGGAAGATGAGAATCTGTATGGTCAGGAGGAGCGTTGAGTTCGAATCGCCAATCATCGGACAAAGGCAAGTGCTCGAAAGGAAATTTCTTATGAGCGACAATCCCGCAACCTGCTTCCAAGGCGTCGATCAGGACATTCGGAAAACCTTCACTAATGCTGGCCAAAACGACCAGTGAGTTATTTTGGAGATGTGATTTTAAATCATCTACGACACCGCAGGCATTGAGCCAGGGGCGTTTCCACATCTCGGGTAATTTGCTGTTGCCATACAGGCTGACATTAAAACCACTGCCATCTAGGTTCTCGAGAACGTACTCGATGTTTTTGACACTTTCGAAATCTCCCACGACAGCCAGGCGGCCGTCAAAAGCGCGAATATCGGGCAGGGGGCCACCTTTTGTATTCGGCAACACTCGGGCCCAATTGATTTCTCCAAATCTCCGAATAAACTTTTGACGAAGATCTTTAGACGCAAAGACAAATCGACAACCCAGAATGATCATCAATTTTTGAAAAACCCTGGCTGTCCAGGCTCGAACAGACCTTTTCGCATGGCGGGCCCAGGTAACCTGGTCGCCGCGTACCATATAGTAAACGGTCATATTTCTATTGATGATTTTCAACAATGCCACCAGCGGTACCATCAAGTCAGAATAAATGATTACGGATGTTTTATTATCGCGAGCCCTGGAACTTCGCAGAAAACGCCAAAGCTTCGAAAATGAATGAATTCGCTCCGTCTTGGCTTTAGTTGCAAGCGAGTCGGCAAGCATACTAATCCGTTTTGCGAAACCGCCCAAAAGTGGGCCAAGATATATAATTGCATAATAATTTTGCACGACATTATTCCTATTGCTGATTCGAACTTTTCAACTTTGGATACAAACACAAGCAAGTGATCCCAGCCAGATAGCACGACATAACACTGAGGCAAAGTATTTGCCCGGTTGTTACGCCTTGGAAAAACATGACGAGATATATTGCCGTTGCTACAGCAAAAGCTGAGGGGTGGTATTTGGTCTTATAGATAAACCTTATTATTACAGCGTGCAGAAATATAAAAGACGCTATTCCAAGCATGCCAAACATAATCAGGACATCGAGAATATCACTATGAGTATGGATCCTGGCCCCGTATCTACTGACCAGCGCTTCTGCGATGCCGGTATATCCGACACCGCCCAGCTTATCGATGGTATCCATTTTGCAAAAACTCTCGAAGGCAACCTGCCAGAATTGCAGGCGTCCGGACCCGGCCTTTTCCGGATTTGACAGGTCGTCCCATCGGCTGGCCAGGTCTTCTGTTCCAACAACTGAAAAGATAACTACAGCAGCTAATACCAAAAGAATGATTGGGTAAAATGCCCAGGCTTGTTTTTGATTCTTAACAAAGGAGGCCAGCGCCCACAATCCAAGCCACAAACTCCCAAGACCGATACCCACAAGGCCCGCTCGCTGATACGTAAGAAGAATTCCAGCCAGACAGACAAAGAAGATTATGGCCCCTTTGATTCTCTGCCGGCTCCGAAACAGCCAAATACCTGCCAGGCCGCCAGTAGCAATAATTCCGGTAAGCCCCTTGGCTGTTTTAAAACCGGCTGCGTTACCTACAAGATTTTCATAGATAGACGATTTATGCCCCTGGGTTATGTATAGATAAATAATTGTCAAAGAAGCATATATTGCCGCAACAGCTATTCCGCCAAGTATCAACTTACAATCTTTTTTACTTTTACATATAGCCAGAATTGTTAGCCACAAGACCAGCCAGTAAAGGATTTGAGAGTTGGCAATAAGCGTTTCAAAAGACAATTTTCCCTCAAGCCAAAATATCATGGTCGAGAGAGCTACGCTGCCGGCCAGGAAAATTCCAGCAACCAAAATGTATTGGTAATGCCTTGGGAAATGTTTAAGGCGCGACAAGAAAACCAAAAAACATACCGACAGCACAAAAGCGTGATAGCCCTGTGCAAGGCTTATCGAGCCAATCTGGGCTGCTGAGAGGGCCTGGATTTGACCAATCAGAATATCCAGGAAAGGTAGCAAAGCCAGTATATGCACGAAGCTCAATCCGGCCAGGCCGGTATTTACAAAGGCCGGTGCAACAATTGACCTTTGGGCGGAATCTAGGTTCACGGATGTCGAGCCGTTTGGGCAAGATACCAATTTTTTAGGTTCGAAATTTAGCATATTAACTCTCTCTATTCTTGCGACATACAAAGATCACGTTTTGTCCCAGACGCCTCAGGGAAAAGAAACAATTAGCTATACGGTCAATTAAACCGTGTAAAAACCGGGGCAAAAGCATGTGGTTATCCGAAGCTGGCATAATCCCCACGGAGTAAGTATCAATAATCTCGAGGCCGGCTGATGATGCGAGCTTTTCTGCCTCGGCTAGACTCATTGTTCTGGGTTTTTTCCTCATCAAACTTCCAAGTTTATAAAGCAAGCTGGATGAATTTTTGTGATTGTTGAAAATCAAAACACCATTTTCGACAAGGTGCCTGGATAGGGCGGCAATCGCCTCTTGCCTTAATTCATCCTGGGCATTAGGAAAAAACCGAAATGCGGTTATCAGGTTAAACTTCCTATCACAGAGAATGCCCTCTCTTGTGATGTCCGACTCCAAAAAATTCGCTCCATTTAGTTTTTTGCGCGCTTCTTGCAGCATAGCCCCGGAAACATCCACTCCCGTTGAGCGATTGGTTTTACTGATGAGATGGGAAATCAGCCTGCCGGTACCACAGGCAAAATCCAGATGTTCGATGGGTTCATTGCGAAAATGCTTTGAAATTATTTTGTCCAGAATTTTCTTCTCTTGCCCCCATACATACTTTCGCCAGGAAATATTTTCAAAATTGGCATCATAGGATTCACCTTTTCCTATAGTGGTGTGCGTTTCCCGGTAGTCATATGCCAAATTCATATCCATAATTGCGGAAATCCTTTTTTCAGGCAGCCATTCCAGTGCTGTCTGGATTAGGCTGAGACCAGTTATTTATCTGCTTTTTGAAATTCTTTTGAGCGATGAGTTCGACTCCCGCCCAATAGCCTGCTTTTATGAGAGAATGGGTTTCAAAAATCCTGTTAAGATGAAGTCTGCTTACCTTGAGCAAATAATCTCCGAGATGCAGCCTATTCAGCCGTTCTCTGGTTTGATCCTCATAGCCATTGAGAAAGGTGTTAGCTCTCTGGCAAAAGTGAACAAGAGAACTTTTGAAGTTTGCCTGGTGCATTACAAGGCTTCTCAGGAAACTAGCAATATCCAGATACCTGGGGCCGACTGTAACTGACGAGCCAATAACAGGGGCACTGGCCCAATCCAGAATGACAATAGAATTCATATCTTTGGAAAAGCCGACATTTATTGTGTTAAAGTCGCCGTGAAGATAAACGCAGTCATCTGTGTTGAGCTCATTGTCAGACCCGCATGAACGTTTTAAATCATCTGGCAGATGAAAATTCGTATGGATAAACCCTAATGCGTTCCCAGCTTTGTAAATAAGTTCATTTTCATCATGATCGCCAGCCATAATCTGACCGAATGTGCAATAGTCGTCAATTCGCTCGAATTCGATGGTATTGGTCCATCTGTCAAACCCAAAAACCTTTGGAACATAAAAAAGCCCTGATTTGAGGCTGAGCTTATGGGCCAGAGAAGTTTTTTTTGCTTCCAAACGCGCATCAGAGGTTTCCAGCCTTTTGCTAACCGTTCTTTCATTAATAATTATGAAATCCGACTTCGAATAATTTTTGCTAAACTTTCCGAACATCAGTTTCCCCTTTTTGAATAGATGCGGAATTTGTCCCCTGGCACACAACGGCAATGCCTGCTAAGTAAAAGAAAACAATGACAGCCTTTCCTATAACCATAGAAACGGCGCCACCCATTATTCCAAAAAGCGGTATCAATATTACACTTGAGGCTATAACCAGAACCAATGCGCAAACGCTTCCGTAAGACTCAATTTCTGGATGGTGGGTAACTCTTAGTATGGCTTTGAGCGGAACGTTGACAGCTTCGAGGGCAACTGCAATGGAAATGACTACAAGAACATTTCCATGGCCAGAGTAGTTCAGAGTATAGAGCAACTGGATGAATTTTTCGCCAGCCGCAATCATCAAGAGCACATAAACAATTCCAGCCGCAACTGCAAATTTGGATACACTCATGCCCGCTTTAATCACGGAACACTGGCCAGAAGTTTTAAGTAAATTGGCCAATTTTGGTGTCAGGTAACTGGCTATCCCGGTCATAAGGGGTGTGATTATTCCCGCAATCGCCATCATTGCTCCGATAAGGGCAACATCCTCACGGCCGCAAAAAATCAAAATAATCCACGGAATGGCGCGTATGCCGAGAGAGTTTGCTACAACAGACCCGAGCGTCCATCGGCCAAAATGCCAGTTTTTCAGAAAATCACCAAGTAATTCGGTTACGATAATCTTCCATCGCCTTTTGATCCGCAAAACAATAACTGAGGCTGGAATAACTGAGCATGAAGCAAGAATTATGCATGCTGAAAAAACAGTGAGTTTTCCGTATGAATAAGTTATCAGAAGGGCGGAAATTGTTGTGATGTTAATGAATAACCCCATTGTCACACTTGCTTTTACATGCAAGTCTGCCAATAAGACGCAGCGAATAAAATCCTTAAACAGCATCGCGACAGAAACCATGGCCATCGCCACAACCGCTAAAAAGATAGAATTTTGGCCATAGGTCAATCGAAGGATCCACGCCGTTAAAGCGAAGCCAATCATGGAGAAAAAAGAAATCGCGAATTGGTGTACTAAAGAACTACCCAAATAGGAATGTCTCTTGTCCTGCTCTATATGAGGTCTGTGAACCGTAAAGGGCACGGATATCAGGCTTCGTTGTATAAGTTGAAAAATTGAAATCACAGTGAAGCCCAGGACGAATAATCCATATTCTGCCTTGCCAGCCGACCTTGCAACCAACACTCCTGTTAAGAAAGTTGCTACGCTGCTAAGCCCCTGATCGAAAACTACCCACAGGCCTTGCCTTATCTGTGGTTTCGAAATCGCGATAAGCAGTCTTGTGGCTACGAGCTTTGCGATAGCCGCAAAGCCGCAATCCGAACCCTTAATTGCAATTGTGCAGATGTTTTTCACTATATTCCCTGTTAAGGCCTCAATTACGCGGCCTTCTTTTTAAGTTGTTTTTCGATAAAGACGTTTTCTTCAATTAACCTGCTGAAAAGCATTGCTCTGCGGCTTGCGGATTCCAACGAATTGCCCACTAAAAGCCTCGCGTCTATTCGCATCCTGCAGCCGGCAATCTCTTTTTGAATAGGTATCTGTACCAGCATCGTCTTACGATGCTTTTGTTTGTCGTCTTTGAACCAGAACATCTCTGGCTCCCAGACAGATTCGCGATACGACCATAGAAATAATCTTGAAATCCGCATTGTTTCGGCGGACTTACACACGGCGTTCCACCAGGCATTAAAATCAGTAGCTTCGCGGAATCTCAATTCAGCTTCTTCAAAACCCTGTTTTTCAAATTTTGCCTGTCTGATAATAGATATGTTCTTCAAAAGGCACTTGAAGCTTTTCTTGAATTGAACAGCCCCAGCCGACCTGAAAAATATGATCAACAAAGTAGTCGAACAAAGAAAAGCTACTGGCTTCTTTGTTGGTTCGACAATAAGCATGGATGTGCCCAAGCCAGCAGCTACGAAGGTTGCTACATAGATTAGTATTGCAACCTGGCGTTGGCCCAGTCCATTTTCAAGCAACCGGTGATGAATATGACGGCGGTCCGGGGCAAAGATACTTCGTCTCTCAAGAATCCGCCGCATCATACTGAACAAGGTGTCAAAAATAGGTACTCCTAATGCAAGCGCCGGCAACGCAAGGCCTGTAATCGATGCGGAATTAGCTGCGCACATAACACTTGACGATGCCAGAATGAACCCCAAAAACAAGCTGCCGCCATCACCGAGGAAGACCTTGGCAGGGTGGAAGTTGAAGAATAAAAAACCTGTCAGGCTGCCCATAAGGGCTAGCATTAACACTGTCATCACTGGTTGATTGGTTACAATCGCAAAGAAGGCGATTGAGCCGCAGGCAATTGTTGAGATGCCCGCGGCCAAACCGTCAAGCCCGTCAATAAAGTTAACTGCATTTGTTACTCCTACAATCCAAAGAATGGTTATTACCCAACCAAACCATCCCAGATCGAGTTTGAAAATGCCGCCAAGTGAAACAGAGTCAATCCTTATACCAAACATGCAAATTGCAACAGCTGCCAATATCTGTACTAAAAATTTGGTTCTCGCCCTAAGCCCGATCGTGTCATCGATAAAGCCCAAAGATGCCATGCAGACGCCCCCGATGAGTATCGCGATTGCCTGTGGCATTACATCCTGCAGAGCCTTACCCATTACACCATCCAAGGCGAAAGCTGTAACAATAATGGACAAAAATGCGATGACAACTGCCAAGCCCCCTATGCGGGGGATAGGCCTTTGGTGCACCTTGCGCAAACCGGGTGCGTCAATGATATTCATTGATTTAGCAAGCCGGATGGCAACAGGTGTAGCCAGCACAGCCGCTAAAATCGCACCTAAATATGCACCAATATGAGTTATCATAATTTGACTCGATCCTTAGTTGCGTTTATGAACCAAAATCACGCAGCGTTCCTGGATCCCGTGTTATCGTTCTGATCCTCGTAAAACTTTGCAATCGCTTCCGTATTCTCTTGATCCTCTACACGGCGGTTTCTTCCCGGCCTGAACTTAAACCTTAAGCCGGTTACCACGTTTAGAGTTTTTGCCGCAAAATGTCTCAGGCCTTTCAGTTTTGTGATGAATTGCTTTTTTACGGCCACTACTTTGGAAAGGGCCCAATTCGCAATCATCTTTAAATTGGTTATAAGATGAGTTGATAAATTGGTGATTCTTGTCCAGAGACGATTTGTTACGTTATTGAGAGTTCTCGCTGAGAAATGCCTCAGGCCTTTCAGTTTTGTGATAAATTGCCTTTTTGTGGTTACAACTTTGGAGAGAACCCAATTAGCAATCATCTTTAACCTGTTTATAAGATGAGTTGGCAAATTGGCGATTCTTGTCCAGATACGTTTTATGACGTTATCTTTCGAAGGAATCTGATAAAACAAGCTGTTGTTTTCTGATACATATCTTTGTTTTCTATTCCATTTCAATTTGCCTATTAAGCGGCTAATTGCATAAAGGAATTCAAATTTAGGTTTCGGAAGCTTTATGGAAACCTGATTTCTTGTAATAGCCGAAATCACTCCAAACATCAGGCCCAAACCAATCGCTAAGACCATAGCTCGTGCGGTCTTGGGGCTGCTCGGTATTTCTTCGGCAATGGCTGGTTCCACAATACTTATATTCAGACCGCCAGCCTCTTCTGTCACATTTAACTCCTTGATCCGGCTGTCCAAGACGTTGCAAAGGTTTTCGGTTCGGCTCCATTCAGTTTGAAGCATGGCGTATTGAACAGCCTTGTTGTTGAGGTTTTCTGCAAGCTCTCGCTGTTGTTCAAACAGTCTCTGAATTTCCTGGGCCTTTGTTTCGGCCACTTTGAGCTTTTGGTTTGTGAAGGCGTGATAATTTTCGGCAAACATCGTCGATTTCTCTTCCAGTTGCCTATTAAGCTCAGTAATTTTCGATTCCAAAAGCTGGACCGCAGGATGTTCAGAGGTGTTTTCATTTTTGAGTTCAACCAATTCAAGTCTTAGCTGGTTTATCATTGAATTGATTCGGGCCTCTTCATCTACAAAGCCAGCCAAAACCGTATCGGATTGACGGATATCAATTGCATATGGCCCGCTTTCTTTTTTGTCTACAATCGCAACAGCAGCCGCATTGGCAGCCTTTGCTTCGATCGTTTCCAACTGAACATCTGTAAACGCCTCACATAGCTTGGCCAAGCGTCGGATGACTATATTTCCGCTACCATCTTCAAAACTCAGGGCGTCGTTCTCTTGCCTGAAGGTCATCATAGCCTGGAGCTTTCCATCAAGCTCGGTTTCAAGCTCTGCCTTTTCATTACGCAAAATTTTCAGCACTTCGGCTGCGGTGCTGCGTTTTTCACGAGAGTGATATGCCACGTAAGCGTTAACAATAGTATTAACAATACGAGCCGCCTCTTCGGGATAGTGTGATTCAAATGAAACTCTGATAATGTCGTCATTCTTGCCGGCCTGAGCTTCCAGGTTCTCTTTAAGATAGGCAATTCGATTGTCAACACCTTCAAATGTTGCCAACTGATTCATTCCGGGCATGTTCAAGGCCGCAGAAATGATCGGCATCGACTTAATTAGTTCGCATTGTGTCTGCAGGTAGTTCTTGGATTGTTTTACAACACGTTCGTCATCCGCGATGATTTTCGGGCCGTTCTGGGTTACATA
The DNA here is from genome assembly GCA_964401835.1 of uncultured Planctomycetaceae bacterium. Taxonomy (GTDB): domain Bacteria; phylum Planctomycetota; class Phycisphaerae; order SM23-33; family SM23-33; genus CAYNZP01. The sequence continues at coordinate 233,192 of CAYNZP010000001.1, read as the reverse complement.
GATCGTTGAGGTGCTGGTATATTGATTCGGCGCAAAGCACACATAAGCCGTGCCAATCAAGAAAAATGTGGCGATGACACATAATACAAGACGTCGCCATTTCCAGGCTATCTGCAATATACCCTCGCTGGGCACATTGTTGCCTGCAGCTACCTGAACTTCCGATCCACTTGTTTCGTTATTGGTTTTTATTTTATCGTTCATTTTTGGGCTCCAAAGCCTTCGTTTAATAATGTTTTCTAGTCCGTTCAATCGATACCGTAGCTGGCACCGACTCCGATTCTAAAGACCTCAGCAAATATTTTTCGCGTCATTGCTCGAGGGGTTTGTTCAACGGCAATTACATCACCAGGTTTGACTTTTAACCGTGAAGCGTTAGCCACTGAATTCTTGTCGATTTTGACAGTGATGACTGAAAGTTCCCCATCTGTTCCACTTCGATATACCTTTGCGTATCGCGGATCACCTATTACGTCGACGCCACTTGCAGCCGCTATTGCTTCCATCAGGTTGTATTGCGTGCCTACAGGATATGGATAAACACCGGCCTTGTTGACCATCCCCAAAACCGTGAATACCTGTTGATCGATCGGTTCGACTTCGACCATGTCGCCTTCGACCAGTGCAAGGTCAATGTAAGGCGTGTTAAGGTTCTTTATCGGGATAATGATGGGCTCAGTTTCGCTGCGATCAACACGATTGATGCGGATAGCGCCGGCACCTTCTCTAACGATTCCGCTGGCCTTATTGATAAGGCTCGAAAGTGAGAGTTCGTTATTTCGAAGTTCAAAATTGCCCGGTTCCTTAACCGCACCTGAAATCGATACAGCTACTGTGCGGTATTCATTAACCTTCGCCACAACAGCAGGCCGACTGACAACATGCTTAGGATAGAACGCGTTCACAACCGAAGCTTCTATTTCGGAAAGCGTCAATCCCTCTGCTTGAATATTTCCGACTATTGGCAGACAAATCATCCCATCAGGTTCGACACGGCAAAAGTGTGGCTCCGTGCGGCCGGGATCTTTAGGGTTAGCCGTTGTCAAAACCGTAGGCATATACAATTCGACAACATCACCTACGACCAAACGGTATGGCCCAAATGAAGCCTTTTTCCCAAAGTCGGAATTTGCCAAAGAAAGCTTTGTTGCTACAACTTTGCTTTCAAACTCCGCAAGCTGCTCAGGTGAGGATGGAGAAGGATTGCAACCCATAATCAACAAAGCTGACACCGTTAACGTCATAACCGATACAACTTTTGCTGCCTTTAAAAGCTTATGTTTGAGCATCATGTTATTGCCCCTTTCGAAATTTCACTTTCTGCCCGGTTGGCAGAAATGTAGGGAAAAATTGAGAGAAAAGTTATTAGGTAAATTTGTTGAGGGAAATGCACACGACATGCGTGCCCTCAATGAACAGCCTGAAAGATATGACTTCTTGGTGCAACGCATAGATTCATTCCTTTGCGTAGCCCCGACCACTTACCGCAACCATTGCGGCGGCCTCTTTAAAAGACCTTTCGCATCATCGTCCTGGCGGTAAGGTGGCTTTAATTAGCGAAAATAAAAAGCCTTACAGTTTTTTTGAATTCCCGGACCCATCGTCACAAGCCCGCTCTATTAGTAGGCTTAGATAAACAGTGCCGGGGAGGAAAAATATGCAGGAAATCGGGGTTTTTTCAAATATGTCGATATTATGCTTTTAGGTTATCGGGTAATGATCTTGCTCCCATCTTAGCTCCACGCTGATTGCATCTGGAACATGGGGGGGCCTTTGAACTGCCTAAAACAACATAATATTGACAGAAAACCTCCCGTGTGTTTTTTGGGTTTCGGGAAGTGCCACCACAAAAACCGCGTTGAAAGCGGCTCTGATGGATTTATACCTCAACTTTGAAGGACTTACAGTAATACGCCCGAGAGGACTCGCTACGCTTGCCATAAAGAGGTTCGGGCCATCTAAATAACCTGGAAAAGGCCTAAATCGGTGTCACTGCCTTCCGTTACGTTTGAGCTTAGATGCAAGTCAGCAACAAGTTATGGCGGGAGTGCCAAAATTGTCCTTTTTCCTCGCCGGTACGACAAATTTGTCCCTTTTCTTTTCCGGAATTAAGGCTCTCCGAGCCTTTTTCAGGAAGAAAAAGCCCGTTTCGGGCTAAATTCCCAGCTATCACCTTGTTGGGAAATTATTAGCGTATTATTGGTACGACATTTGCATATTCCCATGCATGCTCGTTTCGGATACTCCTTGCGAGGCAATCACAGGCGAGTTCAATACATCTTGGATGGCCCCACGGGCTGGACCGGAGAATAAGTAGTGAAAATGGTAAGACTTTCACAAGAGCAAGCAGAGGGAGCCTTCTCTCGCTTGGCAAAAGATTTCGATCTGATCGCTCCCAGACTAATCGAGGGAGAAGGGCGACTATCAGATACGGATGTGGTGACCTATGAGCAGGTAAATTCGATTTCTCAGATCGAGTTCCATGCCAAGACTTTTTTTTCTGCTAAGTCAGCGGTTTTTCCTACACGGGAAACGATGTTCTCGTCTCCACCGCATAAAAAACCGACGCAGCCTGGTATATCTTCTCGGCCCATGATTCTTTTTCTGCGTTCCTGCGATATTCACGCACTAGATGTGCTGGACTCAATATTCCTCGAAAGCGGTGGCTTGGAAGATCCGTACTATAAGGCTCGGCGTCAAAACATTCGGTGTTTCCTGCTTGAATGCCATACCCCTTTCCCGGATTGTTTCTGCGTTTCGATGGGGACCAGTGAGACTAAAAACTATTGCGTTTTTGTCCGCCCGGAAGAGGGGGAATATGCATTTCAAATCCGGGATGATAAGTTTGACAAATATTTTACTGAGGGAACCGAGACCTTTGTTGAGCCACGATCTCCCAAGGAAAATCACAATCCAGTGCCTCTTCCAAAAGTTGAGGATATCGACAACAGTCTTTTTGAAAATGAGATATGGAAACAATATACCGACCGCTGTATTGCTTGCGGACGGTGTAATACATCATGTCCGACGTGCAGTTGTTTTTCCATTCAAGACATTAAGGATACCGATTCATCCAGTGCAAATCATCGTCGACGGATTTGGAGTTCTTGCCAAGTGAAGAATTTCGGCCTTTTAGCGGGCGGGCACGATTTCCGTCTCGCCAAAGGAGACCGGATGCGCTACAAGGTGCTCCACAAGATTCGGGATTTTCCGAAACGGTTTGGCCGGCCAATGTGCGTAGGTTGCGGCCGATGCGATGAAGTTTGCCCAGAATATATCAGTATGGCCCGTTGCGTGAAAACCATCCATCAAGTCATCGTCGCTGGAGGCAAACGATAATGACATCCATGAACAATATTTATCTTGGGGCATCGGTTCCGATAACGGGCATCATCAAGCATACGTCGGATGAGTGGTCATTTCAGCTGGCTTGGAACATAGATTTCCTGCCCGGCCAATTCATTATTGTATCTCTTCCAGGATTTGGTGAGGTGCCTGTTGCAGTCAGCAGCTGTGGCAATTCCACGGATAGTGCAGAGATTATGGTTCGGCGAGTCGGCAAGGTTACATCGGGGCTGTTTCAGTTGAAAGTAGGCGACGAATTGCGCATCAGGGGGCCGTATGGCCAAGGGTTCCCGACCGAACAGCTTGATGGCAAGCACCTGCTGATTATTGCTGGTGGCTCTGGTGTCGCCGCAATCAAGCCTTTAGTGGAATACTACGTCCAATCGCCGGCTCAGACGTTGAAAGAACTGGATATCCTGCTTGGTTTTCGCTCGAACAGACACATCCTTTATCGCAAACAAATCAAGCGATGGGCCCGTAGCGCCGGCGTTCTGGTGACGGTGGATTCACATGTGGATGACGATGAAATCTGGCATGGTGGAATCGGGTTTGTAGTCGACTTCATCAAAGATGTCGAAAATATCGGATCGGATACACGAGTGATTGTCGTTGGTCCCGCAATGATGATGAACAACTGCGTCAGGGAACTTTTTCGACATGGTGTGGAACAAGCAAATATTTGGCTTTCATTTGAGCGCCACATGAAGTGTGGCATAGGAAAGTGTGGCCATTGCCGCATAAAGGACAAGTATGTGTGTCTCGACGGCCCGGTATTCAACTACGTTGAGGCAAAGTCACTGATTGACTGATGAGCAAACATTTGACCGCAAACAAAGAAATGTTAGGAGTAACGAAATGTATATTGATAACGTAGATTCAATGGCCCGTACAGCCAGGGACAAGGTAGCCTATCTTGATAGATCCAGGTATTCCTACCTTGCGTCATCTGCTCTGGCAGGCGCGTATATTGGAATCGGAATCGCACTGATCTTCAGCCTAGGCGCCCCTCTGGCGGCATCCGGTTCGGCCTGGGTGCGGATTGTGATGGCTTCGGCGTTCGGAATCGCCTTGACGCTGGTTGTCTTTGCCGGAGCCGAGTTATTTACCGGCAACAACATGATCATGACCTTGGGCGTCGCTCGCAAGCAGGTGTCCTTGTCCGGACTCCTGAGAGTCTGGGGTTTCTCCTGGATAGGCAACCTGCTGGGCTCGCTCCTGTTAGCCTTTCTGATCGTAACTTCCGGAGCGCTTGGGCATGCTATAGGCTTCATCCAGCAAGTCTCTGCCGCCAAGATGAGCATGCCTCCCGTGGAGATGTTTGTCAGGGGGCTACTATGCAATTGGCTGGTTTGCCTGGCGTTATGGTGTGCAGCCCGCACGAAAAATGACGCCGCCAAATGTGTTCTTATTTTCTGGTGTCTCTTTGCTTTCATCGCTTGTGGGTATGAACACAGCATCGCTAATATGACGCTATTGGGAATGTCGGTATTTTCTCCACACGGCGTCGACATATCGTGGATGGGGTTTGGCAAAAACCTGCTATTTGTATCTCTCGGAAACATAGTGGGAGGCGCTCTGTTTGTAGGCGGGATGTACTGGCTGGCAACCTGTAAGGAGAAGAGTAGCCAGAATGTTTAACACGAAGATGATAACAAGAAACGCGTTTCGGATTTCCAAAGTTCGTGGAGAATCGGCCATTCGGGTACGGATTCCCGGCGGACATATGCAGGCCAAACATCTATCGGCAATTCAGGAACTGGCCGAAAAGTTCGGTAATGGAACGGTCCACTTGACTACACGTCAAGGGTACGAGATACCGGGGGTAAAACTGTCCGATTTGAACGCGATTAATCAGCATATGGCCGGGATGATTGCAGAACTCGAGAAAGACTGTAACGTCATTCTTGAAGATCCGCAGCGAGGTTATCCCGAGGCTGGAACACGAAATATTTCTGCTTGTATCGGCAACCGAGTGTGCCGGTTTGCCAACTTCGATACAACAGCACTGGCAAAGAAAATTGAGGAGGCCATTTATCCCAACAGTTACCACTTCAAAGTAGCCGTTACCGGTTGTCCAAATGACTGCATAAAGGCGCACCTGCATGATATCGGGATCATCGGCAATGTAATTCCAGAGTACAATGAGGAACGCTGCATTACCTGCGAAGCTTGCCTGGACAACTGTCGGGCCAAGATCACTAACGCCCTGAGCATCGACAATTGCCGAATCGTGCGGGACGAGGAATATTGCATGAAATGTGGTGAGTGCATTCTCAAATGTCCGACGGGCGCGTTCTATCGAGGTCGAAAGGTGTACCGTATTCTTCTGGGAGGGCGAACCGGTAAACGAAACCCGCGTCTGGCCAATACGTTTGTAGAAAATGCTACCGAGAGTACCATTCTGGCGATTTGCAGAAATACGTATAAGTTTATCGAAACGCATATCGACAGGTCCAAGCCTAAAGAGCACTTGGGCTACATCATCGACCGTGCCGGTTGGCAGACCTTCAACGATATGGTGTTGCAGGGGGTACAACTACAACCTGACGAACGAGTCATTGAGACCGTAAACCCAGGCTACACTTATCCTGCCAAACCCGTTCCAGGGGCAAAGGGGCCGGCCAATCCTTAACTCTTGCTAGTTCAAGCTGACCTGCGGTTTAGGACGACGAAGGCGCCCGATTTCCCTGATAATTGCCAGAATAACCCATGCAATAATACGCCCGAGAGGACTCGAACCTCTGACCTGCGGTTTAGGAAACCGCCGCTCTATCCTGGCTGAGCTACGGGCGCAGAAAACTTCAACTCTGTGAATATATAACAGCCGACTAATTTGTGCAAATACGCAACTCGCTCGAAACCCTGAAATACTCTTTGAATTTGCGAAAATATATTAATTCGATGTTCCACAATGCGAAATTGACTTTTTCTTAACAATAATGGGCTTATTTTCCGTTGACTTTCAGGTAGTTTATGAGCAAAATCCCCCTTTTTGGCAAAATCCACGCTTGGCTAGTAATACCAGCTTTAGCTGGAAATTGAGAAACAATAGGGAATGTTTTATTGTATACAATCTTTTAACTCGAAAAAACCACAATATTCACATAAACGAAAGGAGCATCCCCGTGGCAGAAGAAAGTAAATCAATGGAATCTTTGATGGCGGAAGGCCGAACCTTCGCACCACCGGCTGAACTGCAGGCAAACGCCCACGTCAGCTCGATGCAACAGTACGAAGAAATGTACAAGCGGTCTGTTGAAGACTCCGATGCATTCTGGCTGGAACAGGCCGAAATGTTGCATTGGTTCAAAAAGCCAACCAAAGCCCGCGAATATAACTGGGACACCCAAGGCCGCAAGATTGAGCACACCTGGTTCGCAGACGGCCAGCTCAACGTTTGCTACAACTGCCTCGACAGGCACCTTGGCACACCGATCGCCAAAAAGGCGGCACTTGTCTGGCAAGGCGAGCCGGAAGATGACTCCAAAACCCTCACCTACGAAGAACTTCACAAAGAGGTTTGCAAGTTCGCCAACGTTCTAAAGAGCTTCCGCGTCAAGAAGGGCGACAGGGTCTGCATCTACATGCCGATGATCCTCGAACTGCCGATCGTCATGCTCGCATGTGCCCGTATCGGTGCGATTCACTCCATCGTATTCGGTGGTTTCAGTGCCGACGCACTTCGTGACCGCATCAACGACTCAGACTGCAAGATTCTCATCACGGCCAACGTTTCTCTGCGTGCCGGCAAGCATATCCACCTCAAGGATATCTCCGACGAAGCCCTCAAGGACACCCCGACCATCGAGAAGGTTGTTGTTGTCAGCAGAAACGAAGAGCCCTGCCACATCGAAGAAGGCCGCGACCTCTGGTATCACGACCTGATGGCAGACGTCAGCGAAGAATGCGAAGCCGAGAAGATGAACGCCGAAGACCCGCTGTTCATCCTTTATACCTCCGGTTCAACGGGCAAGCCCAAGGGCGTAGTCCACACAACCGCAGGTTATTTGCTTCACACCAAGCTTACCCATGAGATCACCTTCAACATTCACGAAGATGACATGTACTGGTGCACAGCTGACATCGGCTGGGTAACAGGTCACAGCTATATCGTATACGGCCCGCTGGCCGGTGGGGCAACCAGCCTCATGTTCGAAGGCGTACCGACTTATCCCGACGCCGGCCGATTCTGGCAGATCGTCGAAAAGTACAAAGTCACCGTCTTCTACACCGCACCGACCGCTATCCGCGCACAGATTCGCCAGGGCGACGAATGGCCGGCAAAGTACGATATGAGCAGCCTGCGGGTGCTCGGGAGCGTAGGGGAGCCGATCAACCCCGAGGCATGGATGTGGTACCACACGCATATCGGCGGCGGCAAGTGCCCGATCGTCGATACCTGGTGGCAGACCGAGACTGGCGGTTTCCTTATCACCCCGCTTCCCGGCGCACACACACTCAAGCCGGGCAGTGCATCGCGTCCGTTCTTCGGCGTAGAACCCGTCGTCCTGCGTGACGATAACAGCGAATGCGACCGCAACGAAGGCGGCAAGCTCTGCATCAAGAAGCCCTGGCCGGGCATGATGCGTACAATGTGGGGCGACCACGAACGTTTCGTTGACACATATTTCACTATGTACAACGACCTTTACTTCACCGGCGACGGCTGCCGCATCGACTCCGACGGCGATTACTGGCTGATGGGCCGAATCGACGACGTTGTCAATGTATCCGGCCACCGCATCGGCACGGCAGAAGTCGAAAGCGCACTTGTCAGCCATGACAAGGTCGCCGAAGCGGCCGTTGCTCCGATGCCGCACGACGTCAAGGGTCAGGCCCTTTACGCATACGTCACAGTTGTTAACGGAATAGAAGAAACGGACGATCTCAAGAAGGAACTCGTCAAGCACGTCCGCTCGGAAATTGGCCCGATCGCTGCACCGGATAAAATCCAGTTCGCACGAGCACTGCCAAAGACACGTAGCGGCAAGATCATGCGTCGAATTCTCCGTAAGATCGCCGAAGGCGTAGCCGACAAGAAGACACTCGGCGACACCTCGACACTGGCTGACCCGTCGATCGTGGATACGCTGATTGAGGGCAGACAGAACTGAAACTGCTTTTCGCCGTAAGCCTTTAATTTCGATGGAGTAAAATGATGGCCAATGAGGTCGAAACACTTGAAGCACCTTCAGAGCAGGACGCCCCTGCCGAACAGGGAGAACTTATCGTGGAGCCCATAAAAAACCATGGCTGGTCCGTCACCTTCGCCGGTATGGGCATCAACCTTGCTCTTGGCGTTCTATACAGTTGGAGCATAATCACCGGTGGCATGGATAAGGAAGGATGGGGCTGGACACAGTCACAAAAGGCCCTGCCCTACTCCATAGCATGCATGGTATTCTGTCTTATAATGGTTCCAGCCGGGCGAATGCAGGACAAACTCAGTCCGAAGCTGGTGGCGACTATCGGCGGCATACTTGTCGGAGTTGGCATGATATTGGCCAGTCTCATGGGCGACTCTCAATTCGGGTTCATAATAGGCTTTGGTGTTTTGGCTGGTGCGGGTATCGGCTTTGGCTATGCCTCGGCGACGCCACCGGCAGTCAAGTGGTTTCCGCCTGCCAAGACGGGCATGATCGCCGGGATCGTGGTCAGCGGGTTCGGCCTTGCGAGCGTCTATGTCGCACCTCTAGCCACGTGGCTAATCGGCATGGTCGGCCTTACCTCAACGGTGATGATACTTGGCATAGGCTTCTTCGTGATCGTCGCCGGGTTGGCCCAACTTCTCCGACCCCCGCATAAGGCGCTTCAGTTCATAAAAGGATATGGCAGGGTCGGAAAACTGAAAGAGGAACTCATAGTCCCGGCCGAGAAGAAAAAAGAGAACTTCACACCGGGTGAGATGCTCAAGACCTGGCAGTTCTGGCTGCTTTGGTTCATGTATGCATGCGGTGCGGGTGCAGGCCTGATGATCATTTCTATTGCCAAAACACTTGGCAAGGCGGAAGCCGGTGTAATCGCGGTTGTCGCGCTGGCCATTGGTAATGGTGCCGGCCGAATCATCGCCGGAATACTTTCAGACAAGCTTGGAAGAAAAGCGACCATTATCATGTTCCTCGTTTTTCAGGCAATTATGGTTCTGGCGCTTTCACAAGCACAAAGCATAGAAATACTTGGCAGTGCTACGGCGCTGGCGATCATGGCTGCGTTGGTCGGAGCGAACTATGGTTCTAACCTGGCACTGTTTCCGTCGGTAACGAAGGACTTCTACGGCCTGAAGAACTTCGGCATGAACTACGGCCTGGTCTTCACAGCTTGGGGCATTGGCGGTTTCGTCCTGGCACAGCTGGCTGGCTATGTTAAGGATGCAACAGGTGTATTTACCTATTCTTACTACACCGCGGCTGGCCTGCTGATAGTAGCCGCAATCGTGACCTTGCTTCTCAAGGCACCGCATCATATGGAAGAACCAGCTTCAGAGTAAGCCGGACCATATATAGTTGATTTACAATAACCCTCGGTCCGGTAACACGGGTCGAGGGTTATCTTTTTAAATAAGATGAACAAACCACAAGCCATTTTGCTTCTGGGCCCGACAGGTTCGGGCAAGACACCACTTGGCGATCTCCTTGCGCAAAAAGGTCTGGCAGGCCGGAGGTGTTTTCACTTCGATTTTGGCTCGCAGCTGCGTAGAATAGTTTCCGCTCCAAAGCCCCCGCAATACCTCGAGCGAAGCGACGTCGATTTTCTAAATGAAGTGCTCAATAGCGGTGCTCTTTTGGAAAACGAGCATTTTTACATCGCCGCGGGAATACTCGAATCCTTCATCAAAGAAAAGCAGATGACTGATGAAGACTTCTTAATCCTCAACGGCCTGCCGCGACATATAGACCAGGCCAACGACGTCGACGCGATAGCCCAAATCAAGGCCGTGATAAACCTCTCGTGCACTCCGCAGATTGTCTTTGAACGCATAAGCAAAGATACCGGCGGCGACAGGGCACAGAGAACAGACGACGATGAGGACTTCGTCAGTCGAAAGCTGGATATTTTCAATAAACGCGTCGCGCCGCTACTGGATCACTATCGGGAGTTGTCCGTCCGGGTCGTAAACTTCAAAATAACCGCCGAAGACACAGCCAAGGACGTCTGGCAGCGAATTAACGCCGAATTCTCTATCTAAATAAGAGGCTTTTGAAATGTTGAATACAGATAACACACTTCTGGTAATCGTCGATATTCAGGAAAAACTCGCTCCTGCCATTTATAAAAAGGACGAGTTGATAGCTGGCGCCGCAAAACTCATAAACAGCATGAATGTCCTTGAAGTGCCGATTATCTACACCGAGCAAAATCCTGACGGCCTGGGCTCTACTGTTGAACCGCTGAAAACCATCCTGGGTGATAAAGCGATAACAAAAATAGCCTTCAGCTGCTGCGGCGAACCGGCTTTTGTCGATGCGGTAAAAGCAACCGCCCGAAAGCAGGTAATCCTGGCCGGCATGGAGACGCACGTCTGCGTTTACCAGACAGCGCGTGACTTAATCGAGGCCGGCTATGACGTGCATGTAGTAGCCGATGCCGTCAGTTCTCGCACCCCCGAAAACAAACAGATAGGCCTGGACAAGATAAAATCGGCCGGTGCCGAGATAACCAGCGTCGAAACTGCAGTGTTCGAGCTTCTAAAAGTCGCCAGCGGCGATAAGTTCAGGCAGATACTCAAAATCGTTAAATAGCCGAGAGTTTAAAGCGTAACGGGCGCTAAAATTCCAATGATGAAGGAAGACCGCACAATCAACGCTGCTTTTATTCATTGCCAACAGTTGGATGAGCTTCCTTATCCAGCCTCGTCGCCGTTCAACACCAGCCGGGCCGGCCAAGTTAGGGATCTGCTCAAGTCGATGGGCTTGCTCTCTGGCGAGAATCACCAACAGGTCGAACCCGACCCTGCCGACAGAAAGGCACTGCTGAATTTCCACACCGCAAAGTATCTGGATGCACTTTCCGAGCCAGCCAACCGGGCTCTCAGCATCGAGACGTACCGCATGGGCATCGGCACGCCTGACTGCCCAGCCTTTGAAGGCATGTACGAATATTCAGCCCTGGCCTGCGGAGCTTCACTCAAAGGGGCCCAGCTTATACTCTCCGGCCAGGCAAACGTCGCGTTTAACCCATCCGGCGGACTTCACCACGCACACGCTGGGAGGGCGTCGGGCTTTTGCTATATGAATGACGTCGCTATCGCGTGCAAGCACCTGGCAGAAAATGGCAAGAGGGTTGTGTACCTCGACATCGACGCCCACCACGGCGATGGCGTGCAGGAGGCCTTCTATAATCGCAGCGATGTAATGACCATCTCGCTGCACGAAAGCGGCAGGACGCTTTTCCCGGGTACGGGCTTTGAAAACGAGATTGGCTCAGCTGATGCAGCTGGCTATAGCGTAAACGTGCCGCTGCCAGCCGGAATATACGATGAGGCATACCTCGACGCCTTCGACCAGACTGCAGCAGTGCTTATGCAAAAATTCGACCCGGACGTTATCGTCCTGCAACTCGGAATGGACGGCCTTGCCGGCGACCCGCTGACGCACCTGAACCTTACCAACAATACTCACGCAGCTGTCATTGAACGTGTAATGAAGTTCAACAAACCGGTATTAGCTGCCGGCGGTGGTGGTTATAATATCCCAAACACGGTTCGAGCCTGGGCACTGGCGTGGACCGCTCTGTGCGGGACAACGGCTGAGGATCTGCGAGACAAACCTCTTACGCACGATGAGTCTTACGCAAAACAGGTAGATGCCCAACTGGCTGAAACATTGGAAAAACTCAAAACAATTCTGTTCCCTATTCATGGGCTGTAGTTGTTTTGTGTACAAAATAAGGCGGATTAGAAAAAAAACTTGAATTTCGCCTTCATAAAATGATTATAGATGCCTCGACGGGGCCTTTGTGCCCCGTTTTTTATTGTTTTTTTTGCCAAAAAGTTTCGCCAACAATTAGGAGCGATCGAAGTGAAGACAAAAGCATACGCCGGATTAATAATTTTGACTATTCTTTCAGTAAGTCACCTGGCAACAGCAGCTCAGGCCCCGCAAGAAAAAATCGGCAAAGAAAATCTTGAAAAAAGAGTGGAAAAGCTCGAAGGGAAGGTCGAAAAGCTTATCAACATCGTCCAGCAACAGCAGGTAGTTATCGAGCAGCAAAAGGTTGAGATAAACGCTGCCCGGGACTACCAGAAGAACCACCTCAGCCACGCCCGGCTGAGCAAGGCCCAGCTTGAACTTCTCAAAGATGCCAAGAAGCGCGACAAGGGCTTCTTTATCCATACCGATCCGAACGTAAAGGTTCGCCTCTACGGTAAGATCAAATTCGACGCCGCAACCGACACAGCCCGCACCAGCACCGGCAACTTCGCGCGTTGGGTCAACTCCGAAGACGGTAACGAAAAAGATACACAATTCAACATGACCGCCAACGAGACGCGTTTCGGACTGGATTTCGACGGGCCGAATACCGAAACGCTAGAAACAAGCGGAAAAATCGAATTCGACATGTACGGTAACGGCACGGAAAATAGCCCCGAGCCAAGAATTCGCCACGCCTATATGAAACTTAACTGGCCCAAGAAAAAGTTCAGCATACTGGCCGGCCAGACGTGGGATGTTATCTCGCCGCTTAACCCCAACACACTTAACTATTCCGTGCAGTGGTGGGCAGGCAATATCGGCTTCCGTCGGCCGCAGATACGCCTGACGAAGGTCTGCAGCCTCGGCGACAAAGTCGACCTCAAGCTCGAAGGCGCATTAACCCGCACCATCGGCCATACCAGCGGCTTCGACCCCGGCGATACCGGCGAGGATGCCGGCTTCCCGACGAGTCAGGGCCGAGCCAGCATCAGCTTCCCGGGCATCAAAGGCAAGAAGACGACCATCGGCGCTTCCGGCCACTTCGGCATGGAAGAATATGACACCAACGCCCAGGACAGCCATATGGAGGCTTACAGCTGGTCGGGCAACCTGGACGTGAACTTGCCCGTTTGCGATTGGCTGTCGTTCAAGGCTGAGGGTTTCTACGGTCAGGATATCGACGCGTATGTGGGCGGCATCGGCCAGGGCATCGACGTGCAGGGCACATCGGTAACTGAGCTTCGCTCGATGGGCGGCTGGGTAGCTGCGAACATCAAGGCCAACGATAACTGGCAGTTCAATGTCGGCGTCAACGGCGAGTTCATCGACAACCGCGGCAAGATGACTGACGGCATACGCACCGCCAATAGCGCCATCTTCGGCAACGCCATCTATAAGATTAACTCCAACGCGTTCGTCGGCTTCGAGCTGTCCAGCTGGAACACCCAGTACAAGGCCATGGAAAACGGCAACAGTATCCGGGCACAGACATCGTTCATCTACAAATTCTAGAAATTTTGGCATAGCCAGCCCACCTTGGTTGGTAATACATCGCGGAGTGATAGCGCACGGCGTTAAACCGACAGCTAAAAGATAAAAAAACAAAAGCGGCCTGCCCGAAAATTCGAGCAGGTCGTTTTTTAATAGACAAATCATTTGGCAAGCTCAGTAGGCTGGGTCAAACGAAGTGCCAGTCAAGTGCATCCTTTTGTTATGCGTTCATTTAATTCCCATAACGCTGTTTTGTTGCTGTCCCATGTCAACATTGCAACAGCTTTCTCATATTTCAACCACTGTAGTTCTGCATGCTCGAAACTCAGAGTCAACTCTTTATCTTTCATTTCCACTCCAAAAGAGTATTCAGGGACAACATAAACCTCGTTTCCCCACTCTTTATGAGCTGCGAAATTGATTGCAGAAATTGAAGCCGTAGAATCCAATCTTATCATTTTATAATCATCCGGAATATTTCCTTCCTCATTTGCTTCACGTTTTGCAGCTTGCATCGGAGTTTCATTAGATTCTCCGCCACCAGAGAGAAATTGCCAAGCATCCATATCAAAGCGCTTTGTGACCGCAAATTCGGGTATTCCATTCTTGGCGATTCGGAAAGGAATGATTAATACTTGAAATTGTGCTCTACTCATTTTTTCTCACGCATAACGTCAATCTCGAGTTTGCCGGGTACGGACCATCTCAGAATTATGTATGATGCTTTCAGTAAGTACAAGGGTGTGCAAGCGTGCCAACCGACATTGTCTGCTATCAACAGACCTGATTACACGAAAACAGGTTAGATGCTATGCTAAAAAATCTCAAAAATTTCTTCTCTTGGCCCGGCCGGGGTTTAGGTAAGGACATTTCATTTTTTGTTACCGCCTTGCGCGCGAAGTGCCGGCTTGGGCGGGTATATACGGAAGGGTTGTGCCTTTCTGATTTTTCATTTTTGACAATTTAATAAGCGATATTTGACTCAACGCTCTAATTTTCAAGTACTTACGCTATTTTAAAACTTGGCAGAATTGGGCAGTATTGGGCACATTTGGGCAGAACTGGGCAGAATCGGGCAGAACTGGGCAGAATTGGGCAGATTCGGGCAGTTTTGGGCAGTTTTGGGCAGGCGCCTTTTTCGCCCATCAAATAAGCATTGACGCAGGGGGCGAGTTGGAATAAAGTTCGCTCTCTTATGCCCTTGCGAAAATCGGGACTATCCCGCAGCAAGGCCATATAATTTGAAGAAGTTGCAAAAGATTTCACTGTACCCGTCGCCGGGGATGCGCAGCGTAGCGTATCTGGTCGCGGTGGGCTTACCGGAGTTTTTTAGGAAATGGCAAAAGAAAAAGAAAGCACCCAGGTCGAAAACGAGCAGCCCGAAAGTAACCTCCCGGAAAACAAGGTCGACGTCGCAGACGCCGGCACTCTCAAGAAGAAAGTCACCGTAACAGTACCCCGCGCGAAGATAGACGCCAAGATGGATGAGATGTATGGCGAATTGTCGCATTCCGCGCAGATTCCGGGCTTCCGTATCGGCAGAGCGCCGCGAAGGCTCATCGAGAAGCGTTTCGGTAAAGACGTCAGCGCAGATGTTCGCAACTCACTCATCGGCGAATCCATCGGCGATGCGATCGAAAAGAGCGAACTCAACACACTCGGCGAGCCGGACCTCGACCTGGAAAAGATAGAAATGCCCGATACCGGCGATATGAGCTTCGACTTCGAAGTTGAAGTATCGCCTGAATTTGATATGCCCGAGTGCAAGGGTATCAAGGTCGAAAAGGAAAAGGCCGTCGTTGACGATGCCCGCGTGGACGAGCAGCTGGAGCAGTGGCGCACGATGCAGGCCACCTTCGAAGCTACCGAAGACGCGGCAGCCGAAAGCGACGTCATTGTCGCCAACGCCAAACTCAGTGGCGATGGAATCGATGTCGGGCGTAACGAGCTTACCCTCCGCGTCGCACCCGGCCAGATCGAAGGTATCCCGCTGGTCGAACTCGGCAATACCCTTTCCGGCAAGAAGGCCGGCGATGCTGCCGAGGTTTCCATAAAGGTTCCTGATACCCATCCGAACGAGGATTGGCGAGGAAAGGACGTCAAGATCGCACTGGAGATCACGCAGGTCCGTCAGAGGAAACTTCCCGAACTGGACGACACATTTGCCAGTGCAATCGGCATGGGCTCGATGGAAGAGCTTCGCAAGCAGGTCGCCGGCAGTCTCGAGGCCCGCATAGAGGCTGAAACCCAGCGAGCGATGCGCGACCAGATATGCAAGTATCTCATCGACAACACCAAGTTCGACCTGCCCGAAGGCGTCGTCAAGCGACACACAGCCCAGGTGCTGCAGCGGCGTTACATGGACCTGATGCAGCGCGGAATGCCTCGCGAGACAATCGACGAGAACCTCACCAAGCTACAGGCAGCCGCCACCGAGCAGGCCACTGCCGACCTGAAACTTTCGTTCATTCTGGCCAAGGTAGCCCAGGCAGAGAAAATCGAGGTTACCGGCGAAGAGATGAACTCCCGCATAGCTTCGATGGCCCAGCAGTATCAGCGTCGTCCGGAACGTCTGCGGCAGGAACTCGAGAGCGATGGCTCGATTTCGCAGCTTGAAACAATGATTCAGGAAGAAAAATCGTTGGATAAGCTGCTCGAAGATGCAAAGATAACCGAGGTCGAGCCCAAAAAGGCCGAGCCGGCAGCTGAGAAAAAAACCGCAAAGAAGGCAAAGAAAAAAGCCAAGGCAGCCAAGTCAGATGACGATAAGAAGAAGGCGGCACCCAAGGTAGCCAAAAAAAGTGCTAAAAAGACTGCTAAAAAAGCCGCCAAGAAAACAGCCAAAAAGGCTGCCAAGAAAAGCGATAAATAAGGTATCGCACAGCTAGAATTAGGCTATTAAGGAGAATAGCGGGATGAAAAACCCCAACAGCGCCGAAATAATGGCGTATCGCGATTACGCCCAGCGCCGCGAAATGACACTGGAAGAGCGCCTCGCAGAAGAACGCATCGTGTTCCTCTGGGGCGAGATAAACGCTGCCTCAGCCGGTGGGCTTATCATGCGTCTGCTGGAGCTGGACTCCAAGGGCGCCAATCGCGACATCAACCTTTACATCAACTCGCCCGGCGGAAGCGTCGATGACACGCTGGCCATTTACGACACAATGCAGTTTATGCGTTCAGACGTGGCGACATATGTTGTCGGGCAGGCTGCCAGCGGCGGTGCGATGATTCTCGCATCAGGTGCCGATGGCAAGCGTTTCGCCCTGCCGCACAGCAAGGTCATGATCCACCAGCCGTGGGGCGGTGTTACCGGCCAGGCTTCGGATATCGCGATTCAGGCAGAGGAAATCCTCAAGGCCAAGCGCATGCTCAACGAGCTGCTGGCCAAGCATACGAACCGCGACGTCGAACAGATAGAATTGGAAACCGAGCGCGACCGTTACCTCACTCCGCAGGAGGCGATGGAATACGGGATAATCGACCAGATTCTCGAAAACGCACCGGCTGACAGCAAATAAAAAAAGGATTGAATCTCATGGCGAGTAATCAACATCTCGTTCCTATAGTAGTCGAGAAAAGCGGCCGCGGCGAACGCAGCTATGACATTTACAGCCGCCTGCTCAAAGACCGCGTCGTATTCATCGGCGGAGAGGTCAACGACGAAATGGCCAACCTCATCGTCGCCCAGCTGCTGTTTCTGAGCAACGACGACTCACACGCCGACATTAACATTTACATCAACTCGCCCGGCGGCAGCGTTTCTGCGGGGCTGGCGATTTATGACACTATGCAGTTCATACGCCCGCAGGTCGCGACATATTGCGTCGGCATGGCTGCTTCTATGGGAGCGGTGCTACTGGCCGGGGGCGAAGAGGGCAAACGCTTTACGCTGCCCAACAGCCGCGTACTTATCCATCAGCCGCTTATCCGTGGCGTCTTGACAGGCCCGGCAAGCGAGCTGGACATCGAGGCCAAGGAAATCATCAGGCTTAGAAAACATCTCTACGAAATTCTGGCAAAACACACTGGCCAGACTATCGAACAGATAGAATTAGACTGCGATCGCAACAAGTGGCTAAGTGCCCCGGAAGCGGTCGAGTACGGCTGCGTCGATAAGATCCTCGATCGCATGCCCGAAACCCAGGCGTAAGCCAAAACAAAAGGGGACCTGATATGAAACGGCTGATCGCTGGCAAAGCAGCGGCAGTAGTTTTACTTGGCGCGTTTTTTGCGAACATACTCGGCTGCGCTGACCAGCTCCAGATAAATGAGCTAAAAGATGAGTTGTCCTCTTCCAAAAAACAGCTACGCCTGGTTAGCCAAGAGAAAACCGAGCTTTCCCAGAAACTTCGCAAACAGGATGAGCAAATCTCGACGCTTCTGGGCCTGGGTGATAAGAGGATAGAAAATCTCAGCTACGTCAAAACTATAAGGCTCGGCCGCTTTACCGGCGGCGTCGATACTGACAAAAAAACCGGCGACGACGCCATAAAGGTATTCCTCAAACCAATAGACCAGCAGGGACATGTCATCAAGGCGGCGGGCGAAGTGAAGATACAACTGTTCGACCTTGCCGCCGAGCCAGCTGATAACCTGATTGCCCAATACAACTGGGACGCTGAGGGAATTTCAAAGCAGTGGTACAGCGGTTTTGGGGTTTCTCATTACAGCTTCATCTGCCCATGGAAGTCAACTGCCCCACAGCACGACGAGATTACGGTAAGGGTAGAGTTCACAGAATATCTCACCGGCAACAAATTCGACCAGCAGAAGGTATGCACAATTAAGCCTTAGTCGCTTTTTTTGTTTTCATGCGTTGCGATCGCATCGCTTCGGGGTTTTCGGAAATCTTTGTCCGCTGTCTTTTGCCAGAGAGGGTTTCTTCAATTCGTTTGATTGATTTTTTGACGTATTTTTCCGAGATGTCTATGCCAAAATAATGCCTGCCCAGTTCAGCAGCTACAACCAGCGTCGTGCCCGATCCACTGAAAGGATCGATAACCACATCGCCGATATTGCTCGAAACCTTGATTACCCGCTCGAGCAGCCTCTCGGGCATCTGGCAAGGATGCCACTGCACGCGTTCCTTAAATGTGCCGCACACGCGTGAAAAGCTCCAGACGTCGTCGGGCAGCTTGCCCTTGGGGTTTGCCCGCTTGTCTGCATATGTGGTTTGCCTTGCAGACGGGATGCGAACGTCCATATCGTTGAAGGTGAATTTTTTCGGATGCTTTGTCCAATAGAAAAGATGCGTATGACTTCGTGCAAATTTCGTTCTTGTAGCCTGGCCGAACGTGTAATGCCAGATAACCCAGTTCCGCAAATGCAATCCGAGCTTGCGGGCTATGACACGGACCTCGGCTGCGTAATCGTCGCCGATAGCCATCCAGAAGCTGCCCGCAGGTTTGAGTGCATTATAGCATGCAGCCATCCATTTTTCGGTCCATGCGTAATAATCATCGTAGGCCTTGCGGTCTTCGTAGATGTCGTACTTGTAACCGATATTGAAGGGGGGATCGGCAAAAATCAAATCTGCCTGAGGGAAGAGATTCCGGCCAAGAATTTCTATACAATCACCGGCAACAACCTTGTCGAGTTCTATCATGCGTATTTTTTAAACGATTTTCATTCCTGGCGCAAGTTATTCTTCAATTTCCTCGATTTCTTCTGCTTTGGGCACTTCGGGCGGCTTTATCATATCGAGAAAGACGAACCGCTCGGAAATTTTGTTCATCATTTCAATGGCACCGGCCGGCTCATCTCCCATTGTCATCAAAAGAATCGAATAACTCTTGCCAGCTGTCTGCGGCCCCTGCGGGCAAACTATACGCTGAACCATTATCACAGGCGGATCGTTTGTCTCGGAATCTTCGGAAGACGGCTGGGTAGTTGGAACCGCCGTTTTCCTGATTACGAACTGATAAGCTTCAACACCGCTCAATACTGTTGGGCCTTGGGCAAGAACTTCGGATTGAATTTTATCATCTGCAGAATTCTTAATCGCCCTTTCAAGACACTGCAGGGCGTAGTCCTCGCTCGTAGCCTCTCTGATCGTCGGCTGAACTATTACGTTTACGGAAGGGATAGCAATACCGCCGACGAGATAGTCGTTTTGCCCCAAAGACGCTCCCGAAGCGGAAAGCGTGCAAAACCAACCGTAAGGAACCCCGATAGCAAAACCGTGCTTATAGTGCGGAAACATAATAGGGGCAAACTGCCTGATTTTGAACGAAGAAGGGTGCTTGATATCTGTAAGAAGCAGAGACTTGATAACCTTATCCAGTGCAGGCAGCAAAGCGGATTTGTTTTCCACCGGACATTCTACCGTCAACACATAACAAACCCTAAATGCAGGATTTTCGCCTTGACGTATAAAGTAAACCCTGGCTGCGGTCGTCTCGTTGCCTCTGAAGGTATAGTTTGCAAGGACAGCCTTGCCTCCAAGGCCGGCCACAGACATCGGTGTCTCCTTCAAGACCTTAAGGTGTCTTATCGCCAGGTTCTTGCTCATCTGCTCCATCAGGGCCTTTTCGATCATCTCGACAGTACTCTTTTCGGAGACTGGATATGCCGTAAGGGTTATCGCCTGCACGGGCTTTTCATTTTTTACGATCACGGCGTTCATTACGGAATAGGGCTCGCCCAGGACCATGAGTTGGAAATCCTTAGGCAAACTCAGGGCTAATCCGACATGAGGAAATTCCATTTGTCTGGGGCCATCAGCCTCCTGAGCAACGGCCAGACCTGCCGAAACACAAGCCCCCAACATTAGACAGATTATAAAAAGGCGTTTTTGCATACTGGTTACCTCTATTACGCAAGAACTTCTGGCGAGTTCTCCAAATTATCAAATGAAAAACGCGAAGAAACGGTATTGCAAAGATTGTACCAGATGTCAGCTGAGCTTCCTAGGCCCGGTTTACTGAGTAATAAGACCTGTCGCACGGAGGGAAAACAGCGTAACCAGATAAGCTACGTAAAGAACCAGCAGCGGTATGCCCTGCCAACGATGGAATCTCTGGTTGCCCGTAAAGATGTAACTTCCCATGAGGAATACAGCTACCATCATCACCGGCAAATGGAGGTAGAAGAAAAGCTCTGGCACCTCAAGTGGACTGGCCGTGGCTGATGCTCCGATAACGAACAAAACGTTGAGAATGTCCGCACCTATAACATTTCCGATCAATAACTCGCTATGACCCTTGACGATAGATGCAATTGCAGTTACCAGCTCCGGCAAAGATGTGCCAAAAGCTACCATGGTTACCGCTAAAACGTCCGGCGGTACGTCGAGCCTGATGCAAATTTCGCTTACCGAGCCAACAAGAAATTCCGAACCCGCGATAACCAAACTCAGGCCGAAAATGAGGATCAGCAAATTGACGATTGCGCCCCGAGCGCGATGCTCCAAGGGTGCCTCGGTCTCAGCCTCTTCCGGTATCAGCTCGGGATGCTCCTTGGCCCAACGGACCGAAAGATACATATAAACCGCCAGCAGGATGATGAAAACTATTCCGACAAGTCTCGGCATGGAAACGTTATCGATCCCGCCTGCAAGAAAAGCCAAACCAATAATTACCAAGGTAAGTAAAGTACATGTGACGAGTTTGAGTACGCCATGTCGGTACAGAACGAAGCGATTCAATGGCAACCGGGTAATCATACAGCTTAAGCCGAAGATTAGTGCCGTATCGCATATTATCGAGCCGACACCGTTGCCAAGAGCCAAACCGGGCTTGCCGCCGAATGCAGCCATGACCGAGACGCACGCTTCGGGCATGGTCGTGCCAAGGCTTACCACGGTTGCGCCGATAAGTACCTTGCTCATTCCAATCGCCGACGCCAGTTTCACTGCCGCAGTAACGAGCTTATCAGCCCCGAAAACAAGCAAAACAATAGCAAAGGCCGCAAACACCCACAGCAGCCAGTCGGCCCGGACTTGGAAGAAAGATTCGTTTATAAGGTTTGCCAACATAATCGAAGCAAAATAACGGCAAAAAGTGGAGTAATCAAGTGAATCCAGCCGACATCGCAAAAAGACTTGACCAACTAGAGGATTACGCTATTATTTCTTTTCTGACTTTTGTCATTGCGGGCGTAGCTCAGTGGTAGAGCGTCACGTTGCCAACGTGAATGTCGTGAGTTCGAATCTCATCGCCCGCTTATGCGAAAAGGTCAGTGCCGTCAGGTGCTGGCCTTTTTGCATATCCGGATGGTCTGATTTGAACTCACTGCGAATGCGAGTCTTACGAGCAGACGCCTCGTGAGTTTGACGCCCTGAGCTTGCCTACTGGGGCAAGCGAGGCGAAGGGCGCCGGGAAGCGAATCTCATCGCCCGCTTATGTAAAACGGCCTGTCTGACAGAACTGACCGTTTTCTTTTGGCCGCTATTACAAAACCACCCCTAGTAGCGAAGTTTCTGCTGCAGTTGCTTGAACGTTTCTTTGGCGCGAGGCTGGTCAAACTGTTCAATCAGCAGCGCCATATCCCATCTCCTCAATTAAAAGCCGTGGGCCTCGTCCAGTCGCATCCTGAATTGTTTCGCCCAGTTATCAATAACGGCCTTTGCACTGCTCCATGAGCTCAAGCCCTGCAAAGACAATCTCTTACCCTGCTGTGACCGGACCACAGCTGCAATCTGCTCGCCTGTTTCGGAATCCACCACTTCAGCTTCCATTGCCGCACCGCCAAGACCAAGGCCGGTAACCTTTGTTGTCGGCAGAACGTTCAGGGCGGGAGTGTCTTTGTTGATATCTGTAATTGCGATTCGAATTCTCGCCACGTCATCGCCGGGCCGGCTGACCACGCTGTACGGGCCGGAGATTTCCTCCACAAGTGCGGAGTACATGTGATTTGTCATTTCATCAACTATTTCCGGATCCACATTGGCGCCTTTGGCCCCTACGTGGAAATGAACGGTAACCGGGTCGATAATGAACTTCGAGTAATTCCCTAAACTCGGTCCTATATAGCGAAGGGCAGATGCATCCGATACCGGCTCGAGTTTTGAGTAGCTGCTCAAAAACCCTGTTTCCGTGGGTGCCTCACAGCTGCTGAGAATACCTGCAAGAGCGCACAGCGAAACCAACACAAAAAACATTTTCCTGTTCATGATAATCCCCTTAAAAAATTGAACCGCCCAATGGATTGCACCCCTGATTCAGGCCGAGGCATTAAGCTACACGAAGAATAATAGGCGCGGTAACGTGCTTTTATCAATGATGTTGCGACGCTGTTTCCAACATTTGGCCAAATCAGAATTTATATCGAAGTGTCAGGGCCGGGCATACGGCTTGTTTTCCACTTTGCCGTCAACTCTTGCCACCTTGAGATATCCAACGAGATATCATCCGGCAGAGTTACTTGGGCATTTTCTTTGCTTCCCGGCTGAACGTCGGATTTGCGTCTTTTGGCCAATTCAAAGACGCTCTTGCGCTCGGTGGCTATGTGCAACGTGTTGTATGGGATTTCATCGAAATGTTTGATAGCCAGGGCAATTTCGGGAGCAATGATATCGACATAGTCCTGGCTGGTGAACACATCCGTGAACGCCACCTCGTATGGCCATTCCCGCGGCCGAAAGCTGGTACGGACCACTAAATGATCTGGAAGAGCCCGAACACAATTCTCCGCTTCAAGTTTTGTCGAAGCGTAATAATTGCATGTCGGCCCCAGAGGATCATCCTCTTTGTAATTTCCTCTTGTCCCCTCGAAAACATAGTCGGTGGAAATATGTACAAGGAATATGCCGGTTTCTTTCGCAGATTCGACGATATTTTGTGTTCCCGTCACATTCACATTCCAACATTGCTCCTGCTGGTTTTCGGCTTCACGAACATTGGTATAGGCTGCGGCATGAACAAGGACCTTTGGACGGTATTTTTCGACGGCAGCATTGATAGTATCAGCAATGGTAACATCCAGATCGCTATGCGATGGTGCGACTATGCCCGGAAAAATCGCTATCAACTCCGAACCAAGTCGGCCGCTTCCACCGGTAAGAAGGATTTGATTTGCCTTTAAAGTCATGGGATTACACAGCTGTCAGCCTTGCCCTCGCACAAGCACCGGATCATAAAATTAATATGCATTTTTATTAACAAAGCCGCGGAACAAGGTCATGAAAAAAATCCGCAAATCGAGGCCGAATGTCCAGTTTGTAATGTAGTAGAGGTCGTATTGAACTCTCTTTCGCAAGGAACTCTGGCCGCGAAGGCCATTCACCTGCGCCCAGCCGGTCATGCCAGCCTTGGCCTGATGGCGAAGCATATAACGCGGAATTTCTTCACGGAATTCCTCTATCAGTTCAGGCCTTTCGGGCCTGGGACCGATTATGGACATTTGCCCGAAAAGCACGTTGAACAACTGTGGAAGTTCGTCAAGGCTTGTCCTGCGTAATATTCTTCCGACCTTTGTAACGCGGGGATCGTCCGGAATTGTCCAGGCCGAACCTTGCTGCTTCTGGGCATTCGGTACCATTGTACGGAACTTGATTATTTTGAAAGGCTCACCGGCCAGACCCGTGCGCTTCTGTCTAAAGAAAATTGCTCCATGGCTCGTAAGCTTGATTGCTATGGCGATAAGCAGCATCGGAATCACCATAATGATTAGTCCCGCCACTGCTATCAGAATATCAAAAATGCGTTTTAGGAGGCTGTTCCATCCGAGCTGCGGTGTATAGGTTAGAGAAATTATCGGCAGGTTATCCAACTCAGCTACGTCATGCTTTAGGAAATGAAAAGAAAGTAAATCGGGCACGACCCTCACATCGACATTTGTTTTGGCCAAAGAGTTTAAAACGGTTTCAATATCCTCCTTACGTCCGGCAGACATGGCAACAAAAGCGATATCGATGGATTCTTTTTCCAAAATTGCATCAACTCTATCCAATGGCCCCAGCACCTTGAGGCCCATGAGTTCTCGTTTCTGCTGGTCATTATCGATAAAGAACTTTGGTTTTATCCCAGTCCAAAGGTTCTTGTTCAGAACGTCGTGCAGTTTCTGGCCTAGCCTCTCAGTTCCAATTATCGCAGCCGCCCTGGCATTCCATCCATGTCGTCGCAGGTATCGAAGCGACAATCTGGCTACAAGCCGAAAACCCAACGCAAAAATAAACCAGAAAAAACCCCATGAAACCATAACCCTTCGAGAAAGCGGATCACTTTGAGTCAAACTGGAAAAAACATAGGTTAACGCCCAGATCACGAACACAGCTCTGAACATGTCGGCAGATTCGAGGGCGAGGTTTTTAATTCGCTTTGGCTCATGCAAACCGAATCTGCTGAATAAAGGCCCGACCAGCACCAGTGAAAATATTGCCACTGGAATCAGGCTAGGCAGACTTGGTGATGTTTGAGTTACCCTCACGGCCAGGAACCACGATGCACACCAAGCCAGAAAAGTCGCCAGTTCATCCGCGACCATGAGAAAAACCAGCATTAATTTGTGATGTTGTTTTAACACAGCCTAACCAGACAAAATAAAAAAGATAAATCGAATTGAATCTTCTTAAGCGGGCATTCTAGGAGGAATTGCGTTTGGTTTCAATTCTCATTGGCGGGATTGTACGTCTTACGACCTAAGGCCCAACACGGTATATCCTTACGGTATCCGATTTCTTTTTTTTGCCTTGTTGCTCAACTCGGTTAACCAGCTCGATCTTTAATTTCTGGCCTTTGCCTACTGAGTCAATTTCAGAGAGGCTGTTTCCCAAGGTCGCTTCAGTTAAAACCAGATAGGATTTTGAAGAGGCTGAATTGGCCGAAACCTGTTGGACAATCTCAGCGGGGGAGAGTCGCTGCGAATCGAGCAAGATGCCGCGCCGTTTTGCGTAATAAAGGACCAATCGGCTATCGGAGAAGACCTTGTCTTTTTTACCTGCGCTTCTCGCGACGTCCTGGCCGGCCTTGCGCAAATAGCCCTTACCTGCATGGAGAGGCTTTTTGACGGTATTTCCCAGAATGCCGATAGCGAATACCGCGACAATGAACCCTTCAATGAGGGGTGGTTTCAGCTTTACAATTTTACTTCCCAAAAAGCCGGCATATCTTGCGAGAAGCAGTACACCCGCTCCGGCCAAAGGAGAAATCAAAGCCGCAGGAAACATGAAATACCTGTGCGACATGAAGCCGTGTTTGTAATATTGGCCTATCAAGGCCGGCGCAAGTAAAACAATAGCGCCTGCCATCATGAAAACTCCGGCAAATTTTGGCATTTCCGGCTTAACGGGCTTGCGGTTTTTCCGTAATTGATAGATGACAATGCCGATTAGCCAAATTACGGCTGGGAAAAGTAAGACAGGATTCAGTGCTTCGCTTAACTGGCCCACGAATTTGAAGACAACGGGAGTATCAATCGATACCCTTGCCAAGCCGAAAAACGCCGGCAAATCCCGACCTGGAATTATTACAAAATCCGCAAGGCCCTTTTTTGTAGTCAAGCCATCCACCGCTAGCATGTAAGGCGACATGCACGCAATGCAGACAAGCAGCATCACGGCCATGGATGCTACTTTCAATGTCCAATTCTTTCTTACAGTCAGCCAAAGCAACCCCGAAAGGACAACGACCACGAGAGCTTCGATTCTGACCAGATAAGCCAAGCCTCCAAACAGGCCAACTAAACCCGCCAGTAAAAACACCTTTTTGGATTTGCCCTTTAAAAGATCGAACACCTTAACTGCCAGCACAACAGCCCATATCTGGAAGCATATCGCCTGCGAATCGCTTAATACATCAGCCCCGATTGCAGCAAATTTCCTGCTGATGCCGAAAAGCAGGGCAGTAATAAAAGCGACACGCCAATTAAAAATCATTCCCGCGAAACACCAGATTCCCGCAATTGCCAGAAGGTTGGAAATAAGCGAAACGAGTAGCCCGAACAATTCCCAGCCGGCTTGTGTATCTAAATGAAAAAAAGCATTCAAAACACCTTGCACCCAGGAAATGGTGACAGGATAACCGGGATGATAGGTCTGCCCCTTTATGCCATCCCAGCCATTTTGGGACCAATCCTGTGCCATCTGGATATAGACCGTCCCGTCACGGGCGATTACCTCGGCATTTGTCATCAGATAGACTCTTACGCCCCCGCAAGCTGCCAAGATAATTGCCAGATGTATTAGTCGCTTCTTCCAGGATTGTTTTGGTTCCAAATTCATCGAGGTAACTATTGTTTATCCCAAAACTCAGGGTGCATGCTTAACCGTTTTTTGAGCCGGTTGGGCAAACATTTATGGCAACGGCCGAGAATGAATCCCACATAACGAAGAAAATTATCCACGCATGCCCACAAAAGCCACAGGTATTTCTTTTCGGAAAGTAGAAATCGCAGTTGTTGAAACGCAAATTTATATCCCTCCCGATTCGTCCTCGCACCGGAAAGTTCTTTACCTGCCTGGGCCTTAAAAGCACCAATATCGAAGTAACGTTTAAATTGCTGGATAAGTGAATAATTGTGCGAATGGAAAACACAAGCGTCAGCCTGATATGCAACCCTATGGCCACGGTTAAGCAAGCGAGAGCAAAACAGCATGTCTTCGTTCATTATCACTTTTTCAGGAAATTCGCCGGAAGCTTCGAACGCTTGTGTTTTGATAGCCGAGGCTACATTCGAGAAAAAGAATGTCTTTATTCCAAGCCTGGGCAGGTCATCGATTTTCTTGGTATATGGTTCGGTCGGATAATTTATTTTGCGAGCGAAAGCCTCTGGCGGGATTGCGTCTGAATTGGCTATTTGCCTGGCGTAGGCTGCCTCGGCCTGTCCATCTCGCAGGGTAGAGGTTAAAACTTCCAATAAATGCTCATCGCAGGGTTTGGCATCCTGCGTCATAAAAACAAGGATCTCTCCACGAGCAAGACGTGCCCCGCGATTCCTCGTGCCGCCATGGTCGAAATCTTCCAGTGGTATTATTTCTGTAACACAGCCGAATTGCTTGGCAACCTCAACCGTGTTATCGGTTGAGCTGGAATCAATAACGATGACTTCGCTGGGTTGCAAGGTCTGACCTTTAAGGCCGTCCAGCAACCTGGGCAGCTTTTTGTCAGCATTCAAAGTCGGGATGATTACCGATATATCCATAACCAGTCTAAAACGCCTTCTTTTTGAAGCGTTTGACAACAAGCTCGCGGAACCAATGACGTTCAAATCTTTCTTTTAATTGTTCAGATGAAATGCTTCTGATCTTTTTGTTTTCTTTCCTTATGCTGCATATTTCTGAGATTCGTGACAAAGCTGCGAAGGTGCCGCAAAGCTTTGGCAAAAAGCCGCCCGCAAATACACTCCAGCACAACTGCAGGAAAATCACAAGCAAATGCGACAGTCCGTACCTAATAAGAAGCACTACCGGCATATTTGCCCAGAAAACAACTTCCCTGTTGCGGGCGGAATTATAAAGCACGTTCCAGGTCTTTCTTCCGTAACTTCCCCCCGCGATATGCCAGCATTTTGACTGTGGACTATAGCGACAAAACCAGCCAGCAAGGTTCAATCGAAAGCCCAAATCCACGTCCTCGTAATATGCTCCCAGGCTTTGCCGAAAAAGGCCAACTTTGTCCAATGCTTCCCGCCTGTAAATTGCTGCTGCCGCGCAAGCAGAAAAGCAGTTTTCAGGTTCAGAGTCTTCCTCAACCGGCCGAGTGTCTAACCTCTGAATCGCGACTCCGCAAGATGTGTACTCGTCTCCGGCACTGTTAATAATGTTTTCCCGGCCGTAGTAAAGGATTTTCGTCGCAATAGCCCCGACATCCTTGCTAATGTCTTGGGAAAATGAGTTCGATATCCATTTTTCATCAAGAACTACATCGTTGTTTATCAGCGCCACCCATAGGCCGTTAGATGAACGAATGCCATCATTTGCCGTGATTGCGAAACCGGCATTTGTTGACCGTCGAATAACTTTTACCCGTGGACAATTCTGCTCGAGCCAATCAACTGAGGCGTCGGTAGAGCAATCGTCAACAACGATAATCTCGCAGGGCAAATCGAACTTATCAACGGCTGAGAGAATTGAAGGCATACATTTTCCGAGATGTTCAAGGCCGTTATAGGTCGGAACAACTATAGACAAAAAAGTTTCACTCATTGCCTGCGTTTAGCCTTAATCTCTCGCAAAAAGGAATACAGCTTTGGTGCCTTTGACATAAGAAGGCTCCGCAACCTGCCCTTGGTTCTATCTATTGGTGAAGCATTATCACCGGCTTGCTCGGACAAGCTGGCAGGGATTGGGGCAGTGTTTTCGGTTCCAAGCGCTATCGATTTATAAAGGATTTCTTTCAAAAATTCATAATCGGGCCCGTCAATTTTGGGCTCGTAAGTGTTGCGGCGGTAGGAATCGTGAGTCGTGATAAGATGTATCCCCATCTCCTTGCCCATCTCATACAGGTCACTGCCGGGATGCGGCGTGTAAAAAGCGGGCGAGCAGTGGTACGGCTTGATTTGCTCAAGCATTGAGTAGGTTTCAAGCACTTCATCTTTCGTTTCGGTAGGCAGGCCGAGCATGTAGTTGGCCCAAATCTTGATGCCAAGCTGGTGAAGAATTTTCGCCGCTTTTAAATTCTGCTGGCGTGTGCAACCTTTGCGTAAGAATTTAAGCACCCGGTCCGAACCGCTCTCGAAACCGACAATGCACAGTCGAAGCCCAGCGTCGGCTAGCCTCTCGACCATGTCGCGATTTCGGCAGATTATGTCCGCGCGAGACTGACAAACGAACGTCTGGGTGAAACCCTCTGCCTTGTACCTATCGCAAAATTCGATTACCCACTCGCGGTCTTCGGTAATGCAGTCGTCATGAAGCATCCAGGAGTTGAAATTGTAGCGCTGCTGTAATTTTTTCAGCTCATCGATAACATTGCTGACCGACCGCCTCCGCACCGCGTGGCCAAACATCATCCGCTCAGCCGGCTGGCAGTAATTGCAGTTGTACTTGCAACCACGTCCGGCAATAAGCGTAACGAATGGGGGTTTTAAAAATGGAACGAAGGGCTCTTCGGGACAATTAAACAGTTCTCTGTCCGCCCATGGAGAATCATCTAATTTTTCCAGACTCTCGCCTTGGACGACTTTGGGAATTTCCGCCGTGGTAATATCGTCCAGAAGTTTTGGAAAAGTTACCTCACCTTCACCTTTTACGACACAATCCAGGCAATCAAGCTGCTCCAGCTCCTGTGAACAAATCGAGGGGTGGGGGCCTCCGACAAATATCCTGGTTTCGGGCCTGACTTGCTTGATAATCTCGGCTGACTTAACGGCGGGGTTAAAGTCCACGCTCATCATTGTTATTCCGACAACATCCCCGATGCCGTTTTGGGCAACTTCCCGGAAATGATCCCAGCCTTTGAGCCTTCGAAGGTCTATCAGGCTGACATCGTGCCCATTGTCTTTGAGAACCGACGAAAGGATAGCCAGGCCGTGGTTCATCCACGAACCTTCGTTACCCTTTAGCGAATCAAAGCCACACTCGGTAATACCGGGATATATTAAAGTAACCTTCATTTTTGCTTAAAGCGGCTCGTATTGTTCTGGATCATCCAAGGCTTTGTCATATATCTGCGGGCCGGGGAAAAGATGACATCGCAAACACTCGAAGGGCTTACTTTCTGATCGCATCCTCTTGCGGAATTTCTGGAAATCAGAGCCATTCCAGATTTTCTCCGCATCGAGTTTATTAAGATCGCCCAGGCTTCTATTGGTAATAACGCAGGGGGCTATATCGCCATTAAAGCGGACATAAAATGTCTGCCACGGCTCGATACACATGTTGTCGTTGCTTCCGCAGCCGGTTTTTTGTTCCAGGTCAGAGTTCAGCTCCTCGAACATCTCCTGTTCCGAAGAATGCGCGAATTTCTTGGTCAATGCGTTATAAGAGGTCGGCAGCCTCAAGTCGAAGTTGGGGTTCAAATCTTTCAACTCTTCCTGGACGGCAAGTGTTTCTTCGTAGCACTTCTCGGCAATCGGAATATTTTCGGGGATATTGACCCGCTTGGTTTTCAATTCTTCAGAGTGGGCCACCATGTCTATTACAAGCACACCCGTAAAGCCCCATTCATATGCTCGACGCACCAATTGCGGAAGTTCTCTTATGTTGTCCATCTGTGCGACAAACTCAAGATAAACGCCGGGTTTGCCGTTTAAACGCGACCCGTACTTTTCCTTCTTGGCCTCAAAAAGATACGAAATGTTCTGCCAAAGGTCATCCCACTTTCCACCTCGATGAATCTTTTCGTAGGTCTCTGGCGTTCCCGCACTGCATGAAATTGTCAGAGAATCCTGGCCGAACTCAACCATTGCCTGAGCGATTTCTTTTGTTAGGGCTTTGCCGTTGGAGTTAAAGGAAACTTTCATTCCCTTCTTTTTAGCAATTTCAAGAAAGTAATTGAATTCAGGATGCAGAAGGGTTTCACCTCGGCCAAACAGACCAAGGGTGCCACCGCTGGAAAACAGCCCGGAAAGTTTTTCATAAACTTCCCTTGTCATATACCCCGTATCCGAATCCTTCACCCCGTGAACCGACCTTCCGCACATGCTACAACTCATGTTGCAGTGAGTACAAATTTCCGCGTATATCAATATGGGCCTGCTTCTCATGCAGAGCGGAAGCTTATGGCATTCCTTGAGATTCAATTCATTATTGGAAATGAACTGGCCGAATATTTTCATAAAAGAATGCCGGACCTTAACAAGCCAGGCTCTTGCTGCTGGACGATCATGGAATATTTTCCTGACAATCTCTTTCAACCTACTTTTCTCCGTGTAAGCTTTTCTCTAAATATTCAGCAGGTTAATGGATGCTAATTTATAACCTGACTGGGGCTGTCTAAATATAATTTATTTATCCTGAACTTGCTTTTACGATAAGGAGTCAAGACAAGATAAAGGTTCTCCCATTGGCTCTTCCAACTCAATATGTTTTCCATGCCGGCTGCGAGATTCATTTTCCTAAAATCGAACGCATAAGCTCCCTTGCACCTCGGTAATATAAACCAATCGCTCTTTCCTGTTCTACCATCCGTTGTTTCGGCCTTGAATTGAAAATTCAAATCCGCATTTAGCTTGATATCCATATACATTATCGAGTTCTTGATGGTTTCCCGGTAATCGCTTGGAACTACAAGCTTTATAGCGGAAATGCCTTTCAAGTCACCACCGATAGTTCCGTTATTTTCCGCATCGGAATTAACGGCACCTTCGGTAGATACGGACCATTTGTCAAAATCTATAGCAATTTGTCCAGTAGCAGTGTCCGGACTTTTGCAAGCCAGGGGCTGCTTGATTCGCTTTTGGTATTCCCTGTCCCAAAAATCTGTATCGAGGGAAAGGTTGAGATGAGAACCTTTTTTGTGGCGATGAGCCAAAATCCGTTTGAAAATAAATGACGGCCTGAGCATTAGCATTAAAAGCCGGAAAATAACATATATCATTACCAGCCAGCGGGCAGCATCCTTACCGCACCATGTTAAGAAAAAACGTAGCTCCTGATTCACCAATTTTCTTAAACGCCCCTCAGCATCTTCCCATCTGAGGTTTTTCAATATCACAAAGAGGCGGTTGCGGAAACCAATGGTGTAATAATTAACTTTTTTCCAGAAGCTTTCTCTGCGAGTTACGCCACGTTCGTGGTAAGCGAGGGCCTCTGGTAAATAAAGACCTCGCCAGCCAGCCAGGTTCAATCTCCAGGAAAGATCGATATCCTCGCAGTATATAAACATCTGCTCATCGAAAATTTGGCTCTTTTTGTAAGCGACGTCCTCGAGTGCCTCACGACGATAACAGCCAGCCGCTCCGGATGGGCCGAATACATCCGTCTGCTGGTCATATTGCCCATTATCGTATTGCCACTCACCACGGTCGGCTGGGATAAGAGTAGTAAAATCTATTCCAGTCGAATCCAGGTACATGGTCGGCTTCATATCGGCAAGTTTACGCAATTTTCCCGAAATCATCCCAACTTGTGGATTAGCCTCGAAGGCGTCGTAGACTATCTGGAGAAAATCCGGTTCGAGAAGACAGTCAAAGTTCAAACAGATAACATACTTTCCGCTGCTTTGGCTGATGCCCAGGTTATTCCCCCCGGAATATCCTGAATTTTTTCCCGGGCAGATGAGCTTAATATCGCTACGGGACTTTAGCACCTCCAACGAACCATCTGTTGAAAGATGATTGACGACAATTATCTCGACTGAACCGGAAAAACTTTGGCTTCTCAGTCTCTCAAGGCAGGGCTCTATGTATGAACCCGAATTGAAATTTATAAGTACTACCGAAAAATCCACTGACTTGCCTTTTGTAACGCTAAATGCGTTATTTATTGCTAATTAAGAATGGTCCAATTACTGATATCCAATGCCAGCAAACCGCCCATCATGACAGAGCTTATATAGGCTCGATTACTGTCAATCGCCAAGCAGCAGGGGCACTCTACCAGATAATCCTGAAGATTGATACTGTGAATGACTCCTGCGCTACCCTTGCGGTCCAGGATTGCCAACGAATGCGAATCATGACAGGTAAGGGCAATGTGATCATTTAAAACAGCAATGCCGTGAGGCCCACGAGCCTGTCCGGAAAGAGGCATCCTTCTTTTCTGCTCAGTTGTTTCAGCATCCAAAACAATTATTTCATGGTTCTGAAAGTCTGCTAGGAAGGCATCTCCTTCCTCAAATGCGATATCCGTAACAAGACATTTTTGGTGGCCATTTTCAGGAAGTATCTTTTGCGCCTGGCCGGAACCTGAAACCTTCCAAAGACTTCCATCAGATAAACACGATATCCATGCCTGTTTGTCGGGGCCAAAGCGAATCATTGACGGCTGACCGCCAATTTTTACATTATCGAATAAAGGCTGAATTTCACCATTACTGGATACAAGAGACAACCGCCCGGTCGTATAGTCAGCCACCGCGACTTTCCCGTCTGCGAGCCTTTCCAGTGAGACCGGATCGTAAATCGTCCCCGGCTCGAATCCAGTTTTACCCCATTTGCCAATAACTTTGCCCGTCCGGTCAGCCTCGATTAGCGAATGGCTGGAAAGTTCTCCAATCAGCAGATTCCCGTTTTCCAGCAAGGTCAAACCTCTTGTACTTTTCATCAAAGAAGTAAACTCTTCGTCCGGCTGCCATTCATCGGCAACAGTAACAGGAAAATCCTCAGGTCTAAGCTTGGACGTGACAGATGAGGCAACCCTGATATGCGACTGACTTTGGCCTCTCTTGAGGTAAAGCGTCAAAACTTCATCCGGGTCGCCGTCAGCTATGATTTTTCCATCGTCCAGATAGATTACCCTCGAGCAATATCTGCGAATCGCGCCGAGATCGTGAGAGCACAGCAAGGTCGTCCTTCCCTCGTTCATCAAAGACTGGACTTTGTTAAAGCACTTCTGCTGAAAGAATACATCGCCTACAGAAAGAACCTCGTCGATAAGCAACAGGTCGGCAGATACATGAAGAGCGACAGACATTGCCAGACGGGCAGCCATGCCGGTTGAATATGTTTTAACCGGCTGGTCGATATATTCGTCGATATCAGCGAATTCGACAATTTCGTCTTCAAGGCTGTCTATCTGGGCCGATGTAAGCCCGAGTATCATTCCGCTTGTTCGGACATTCTCCCTGCCGGTAAATTCCACATTAAAGCCGCTGCCAAGCTCAAGAAGGGCGAAGATCTTTCCCAGCCGCCGAAGTTCACCACTGGTGGGAGTAAGAATGCCAGAAATAATCCGCAACAGCGTAGTCTTGCCAGCCCCATTTCGTCCCACAAGCCCGACAACTTCCCCATCGTTAATCTCGAAAGAAACATCCCTAAGGGCCCAGTGTTCATGGAAGTATTGCCGCTTCCCACGAAACATGGCTTGCTTGAGCCTGTCGATTGGCTTGGCGTAAAGCTGATAGCATTTGCTTATGCCCTCAGCCGATATGACCTTGTTTTCTTCAGCCATTGGTTCCTTTTATTGCTTTGATTTGAGACTGGCCTGGGCAACGTAGATGTAAGCATCCGCGTCAGTCTTATTAAAAAAGTCACAAGCTCTCTATGACAATCCAGGCCTATATCCTCAAGGTCAGCCTTTATTTTGTCTTCGTCAATTGGCACTACAAAGCTACTGACCAGGCCGACTTCATAACCGCAATCGTTTAGCATCTCAGTCATGCTTTTCTTTGTAAAATGAAACAGATGAGTATTGTCCAGTATACCAGTCGGCTGATAATCAAAGTTCCCTTGGAGCAATTCCATCCGGACCGACCAGTGGGCGATATTGGGGACGTTCAGAATCACCGTCCCATCGGCTTTCAATAAAGGCTTTATTCTGCAAAGCAGATCAGCCGGATTACTCAGATGCTCAATGAAACTGCCCAGCATAATATGGTCGAATTTTTCCCGACCTATCTTTTTGAGAAATTTCGGGTTCTCGACGTCAGCAACAATTACCTTTTTGCAGAACTTTTTGGCAATCCTGGCTGCTTCAGAATCGAGTTCCACGCCCGTAACTTCACAACCTCTGTCAGAGAGGACCTTCGAGCAAAAACCCGTATTACACCCGAATTCCAGTATTCTGGAGTCCGGTCTGGTAAGCAGGATCATCTGCGTGCGAGGATCGTTGGGCTCCTCGAGATTCATATGCAGGGATATTTTCTCACCTTTGTATATAAATTCAAATGTCTCAACTGTCATGGGAGAAAACTCCGGTAATCGCAATCACATCACATCTGCGAAGACTTTTTTGGTCCTCATGAAAAACATATAGCCCAATTGGCAAACTACAAGCGAAACTGCCAAAGTCACTCCAAGTGCAGGCCAATTTGGCAACCGGCCCCATAACGCCACATCTCTGGCTGCTTCCACCAGGTGCGTAAATGGATTTACATATATAATCGGCCTGAAGGCTTCTGGAACCATGTTCACCGGATAGACTATCGGCGTCATAAAAAACAGCAACTGAACCAAAACAATCACGGCCTGGGCCATGTCCCGCACAAATACTCCAAGTGCCGAAAGAAACCAACCTATCCCCAGGCTAAGTAAAACCGCACCTGTCAGGGGAATCAGGATAAGGACAAGAGTCCAATTCAAATGGCCCATGAAAACAAGGACTCCCAGCAGGAATATCCCAATACCAGCGAATGCCCTCAAAACAGCCGAGGCCACCGAAATTACCGCTAATATTTCAATCGGGAATACTGTTTTGGTCACATAGCTGGAGTTACCGAGAATCAGACTGGGAGCAAGTATGACCGACTCGCTGAATATGTTGTAAACAATAAGTCCGCAGAACAGGGCCAACGCGAACTGCATAGTTCCTTCCTGCTCAGTAACACCCCATTTTGCCCCCATGATGACACTAAAGACGAAGGTGTAAATTAAAAGATACAACAACGGCGTAAGCAAAACCCATACTACCCCTAAAAAAGACCCCTTGTACCTTTGTGCAAAATCTCTTTTTGTCAATTGCGAAATCAGGCTGCCATGGGAGATAAGGCTCCCAGCAGTTTTTGCTGGATTCCAGTATTTAGCCAAGCCGACATTGGCGCTTGATATTATTTCAACTTCCTTCATGACACCTCAACACTCATTGGCGAATATTCGTTGGCTAACATTAAAATTGACTTAGCCCCTTATTTCCAGCTTTCTTCCAACTTTGGCGGTTAGAATCTCATCGCCTGCTTTTTCAATTCGCTTTTGCGGGGGTGGCGTAAGTTGCTCAATTTGTTAAAATAAGCGCTTTATTACCGAATTTTGAATAGTGGAAGAAACCATGCGAGCCCAAAAGTGCCCGTGTTAAGCGACTTGGAACCTGGCTTGGGCTGGGGCTTAACGTTATGAAATAAAAATGGCTGAGTTGACATATCTTGATTTGGGGCGGAAGCCTTACGTACCTGTTCTGGAATTGCAGCAAAAACTCTGGCAGCAGGTGTGCTCGTCATCTGATGAAAAAGCTTACCTGGTTCTTGTCGAGCACGATCCGCCAGTAATAACACTCGGCCGAAGCGCGAAAAAAGAGCATATCGTAGCCTCACCCGAAAAACTCAAAGCCGAAGGCATCGAAGTGCACGAAACCAACCGAGGGGGAGATGTTACATATCACGGGCCGGGCCAGTTGGTGGGCTATCCTATAATTCGGCTCGACCGCCATGGTCGAAGCGTCCACGGTTTTATGCGCGACATAGAAGAGGTCCTGGTCAGATTGCTTTCGCAGTTCGACATAAAAGCCGGCCGAATAGAGGGCTTAACCGGTGTATGGGTCGGCCAGGAAAAGGTCGCAGCCATCGGCGTAGCTATCAGACGTTGGGTTTCATATCACGGTTTTGCGTTAAACGTCTCGCCAAAACTCGATGATTTCGGACTGATAATTCCCTGCGGCATAAAGGATAAAAAGGTTACCAGCCTTGAACGCATTTTAAATAGGGATATTTCAGCTGAGGAAATTAAGCCAAAACTATTACAATGTATGATTGAAGTTTTCGGCTTCGACTCAGCTGTTGAAACTTCTGTTGATGATTTGAGTCTAGAAGAAAGTTGAATGAGTACCGATTCGCAAAAAACCAGACAAAGTCGTTTTCCTCAATGGCTTAAAAAACGCATGCCCGCCAGCGGAGAGGCTCAGCATGTAAGAAAACTGCTGGCCAACCTTAACCTGGCGACAGTTTGCTCGGGAGCGCAGTGTCCGAATCAGGCAGAATGCTTTGCAAGAGGAACAGCTACTTTCATGATTCTCGGTGAGATTTGTACTCGGTCATGCGGGTTCTGCGCAATACCATCCGGCACGCTGGCGCCGCCCCGGGCGGATGAGCCGGAAGCTGTAGCCGAAGCTGCCAAGCGCTTGGGCCTTCGACACGTTGTGGTAACCAGCGTAACACGAGACGACCTGAGCGACGGCGGAGCGGAGCATTTCGCAAAGACCATAAAGGCCATCAGGAAAAACCTGCCCGATTCTGTAATTGAAGTTCTTACCCCAGATTTCGGCGGTGATGAATCTTTGATAGAGACCGTCATTTCAGCAGAGCCGAATATCTTCAACCACAATGTCGAAACAGTGCCGCATCTGTATTCAAAAGTCAGGCCTCAAGCAGATTACCAACGCAGTCTGGAAGTGCTGAGGTACGCAAAACAATTCAGCCGCCAGCAAGACATAAAACTCTACACAAAAAGCGGCATCATGGTAGGCCTGGGCGAAACTGCCGAGCAGGTAACTGCGGTGCTGAGCGACCTTCGCGAAGTAGGTTGCGACATACTCACTATCGGCCAATATCTGGCGCCTTCAAAGGAGCACCTCGCGGTAGAGCGTTTCGTCGAACCGGCTGAATTTGAACAGTGGAAAACCCAGGCCAAGTCTATGGGTTTTGCCTCGGTCGCTTCCGGGCCGTTCGTTAGAAGCAGCTATCGCGCCGAAGAATTTTTAGAAAATTCTAAAATCTAGAACCTCTACCGGACTTTCTCTTCCCGGCTGTAAAGTGCAACCAGCCTTGCTATAAGAATTGCCAGATAGAGCGGGCCGACAAGACACTCCAATATCACCAGCGGTCGGGTTCTCGCGGAAACAGCCACGATGTCTCCCGGGCCAAGTGTGGTTAATGTGATAATGCTGAAGTAAATCAGTTCTCCAAGGCTTATGGTTTCGCCGTCCTGCAAAAGACTCTCGTTCACAAAAAAAGAGCCTGGGTCTATCAGAAGTGAAATGTTGTACAAAAAGGCCCAGAACAAACCCAGCAGCAGATATGTCGAAACCGCACGGTATAAGACTTCCATAGTTACGGTGCTGGACTTATAGATTAAGTAAAGCTGAATAACGATCAGGAACCCGAAGAACAAGGCTATGAAGACGTGCGACACAATCAACAGAGGCATGCCAATGTCTATAAAGTCGCCTGTTAAGCCTAGAATCAATCCGGGCAAGCCTAGCGCAAGAGATGTCCAGCACCAAACTCGCTTTTCCATCGCAGCCCAGACAGAGCCGATCATCGTCGTGGCAAACAAAACGCTCAAGACCAACTTGCCGGTCCAGCCTCGCTCATACATCGGGTATATCAGCAAAAGGGCAAACAGGCTGATCATCATGCCGAACGAACTGAAGGCTTTGCTTTTCAAAAATTTCATGTCAGTTTTTCCGTTTTTTGTATTAGTTTTCAGAGGTCTTGACTCTGAACAATATCGAATAGAGCACTGGTACGACAATCAATGTGAGTATTGCCGCAAAAGTCAGGCCAAACATAATCGTTACCGCCATGCCGACGTAAAACGCGTCGAGCACCAGCGGCGTCATGCCCATAACGGTAGTCGCAGCTGCCATCAACACCGGCCTCATTCTGCTTACGGCTGAATCGAGTATTGCCCGGTATCGTGGCATACCCTCGGCGAGATTAATATCGATCTGGTCTATCAGGACGATGGAGTTCTTTATCAGCATTCCCGACAAACTCAGCATACCCAGCAGCACCATAAACCCGAACGGCTGGCCTGTCAGCAGCAACCCGACGACAACACCGATTATCGCCAGCGGCACACTCAGCCAGATAATCAACGGCTGGCGAATGGCGTTGAAAAGGAAGATCACAATCAGGATCATCATTATCAGAAAAAACGGAATGTTTGCGGCAAGGCCTGCCTGGGCGTCGCGGGAATCTTCATATTCGCCGCCCCATTCCATCGTAAATTCATCCGAAAGGGCGTTATCCCGCTTGTACTGCTCATACATCTGCTCAACTTTCGGCTGAACCTGTTCGAAAAGTACACTCGCATTGCCGGACTTCTGGTCGCAGTGGACAGTAATTGTCGAGACGCGATTTCTGCGCTGAACGATGGGATTTTCCCATACTGTCTGGAATGTGTCCGAAACGACCTGCGTCAAAGGAATCATCTTTTTGCCAATCGGGCTCCAGATTTGCAGATCGTTGAGTTTCTGCACGTCATCTCGCTCGATTTCGGGAGATCGGGCAATTATCGGCAGCAGGCGGTTGCGTTCGCGATAGACACCAACATTGGCACCTTCAAAAGACGCCTCTATTACCCTGGCTATTTCCCGGCGGGTGATGCCTGTCCGACGAGCCTGGGCTTCGCGGAGGTCGGCACGAACGACCTTGACCTTCTCGCGCCAGTCGTTGCGAATACCGGCAGCCTTTCCGCTCTCGTGATATATGGCCTCAGCCCTGCCCGCCAGTTCACGCAGAATTCTCGCCTCAGGCCCGCGGAAACGCAGCTGTATCTTTCCACCCTCGCCCGGACCAAGAAGGAATTTCTTTACCAGGCAGACCGTTTCGGGATATGCATTATCGAGATGCTTCTGGAGCTGCAATTTTATCCCATCAATAATGCGATAATCGTCAACATCGACCAGCAGCTGTGCGAATCCGCTGTCAGATTTTTCCGGTGCATAAACCAGCATGAATCTCGGGGCGCCTTTGCCGACACACGATGCAACATGAGTAACATGTTCAAGACCAAGTACGTGCTTTTCAATTTTTTCTACGGCAGCGACAGTGTCTTCAATATTCGTGTCCTTGGGCAGCCAGACATCGACCATGAATTGCGCGCGGGTAGAGTTTGGGAAAAAGCTCGTTTCGATAAATGCGAATCCAAAAATAGATAGCAACAGTAACCCAACCATAATAGCCACTGTTATCGGCCGAAACTTTACACAAAAGGCAAGAAACGATTTATAAGTCTGGAAGAACTTCCCTTGGTAGGCCTGCTCGGTTTTTTCTTCCCCGCTTGAAGCGGGTTTGGGCTTGAAGAATAGGAAACACAAAAGCGGTGTAACAGTAACGGCTGTCAGCCAACTGGCCATCAGTGAGATAAGCAAAACCAGGAAAAGCGAACGGCAATATTCTCCCGTGGAATCCTTGCTCAGGCCAATCGGGCCAAATGCCAGCACAGCGATTATCGTCGCACCAAGCAGCGGCATCATGTTTTGCGAGACAACCTTTTTGGCCGATTCCAGACGGTCCTCGCCGGCCTGTATGCGTATCAGCATTCCCTCGGTTACGACGATGGCGTTATCGACCAGCATGCCCAAAGCGATGATGAGGGCCCCGAGAGATATCCTCTCCAGTGTGATCTCGTACGCCTTCATCACGGCAAGCGTCGCGCAGATCGTCAGCAGCAGCACCGAGCCTATTATGATTCCGCTGCGCGGGCCCATGAAGACCAGCAGCACGATTATCACGATGATAATCGCGGCAATAAGATTCTTGACGAATCCATCAATCGCCTCGGTAACAGCTGAGGACTGGTAGGCAATCGTGGAAAGCTCCATACCGACCGGCCGCTGCGATTCAAGCTCTTCAAGGCGTTGCTCGATGGCCTTGCCCATCTCGACCACATTTCCGCCAAGGACCGTCGAAATCGCTATGCCAATGGCCGGCTTGGAGTCATATCTTAACAGCTCTGTGGCTGGCTCGATATAGCCCCGGCGAATTGTCGCGATGTCTTTGAGATAGACAACCCGCTCGCCCGTTCCGCCGGTTATCAGAAGCTCGCCTATCTCCTCAACCGACTCATATTTGCCGGCAACTTCTATCGGAATGTACTCCGGGCCCACCTCGACCCTGCCGCCATCAGCTACGAGGTTCTTTGAAGAAAGAAGCGAATAAATCTGCTCCTGCGAGATTCCCAGCGTGGCCATCTTGGCCCGCGACATCTCAACGTAAACCACTTCCGGGCGAAGGGCGTATAGCTCAACCTTTTTCACATCTTGAACCAGCAGCAATTCACGGCGGAGGATGTCGACGTAACGTCGCACCTCTTCGTAGGAATATCCGTCTCCGGTGACAGCCAGGAATATCCCGAACACATCGCCGTAATCGTCGACGACAGTTGAAGGTCCAGCCCCCGGCGGAAGCTGCGCCTGGACGTCTGTAATCTTTCGCCGCAGTTCATCCCACACCTGCGGAAGCGAGTTTTTGTCGTACTTGTCCTTTATCTCGGTAGTGACAATCGACAGGCCACGCTCTGACTTGGACTTTACTAGTTTGAGCTGGCCGAGTTGCTGGGCGGCTTTTTCTATCTCGTTTGTAACCTCTTCGGCGACTTCACCGGCAGTTGCGCCGGGATAGGGCGTGATTATCAGTGCTTCCTTGATGGTAAATTCCGGGTCTTCCAGCCTCGGCAACGACTTGTAGGCTACGATACCACCGAAGACCAAAAGGAGTGCGACTACTATAGTGATAGTCTTTTTGCGGATAGAGAATTCGGCAATGTTCATTCCTCTTCTCTCCTTGCTTTGAAGACAAGAGGAGTAACCTTCATGCCGTCTCGCAAATAATGCGCGCCCGAGACCGCGACAGTTTCGCCTATGTCAAGTCCTTCGAGTACCTGGATATCATCACCAGACATCGCTCCGACCTTGACCTCGCGTTTTTTTACTCTTTGGGTCTCGGCGTCCTGGACCCAGACATATCTCCGGGTATCCGCACCAGAGAGAACAGCCGTCACTGGCAGGTAAAAAGCCGGAGTACCTTTTGGGGTTTTTATATTTATTTTGCCCTCCAGGGTAGCAGACATGCCGGGCAAAAGCCCCCTACCTGGGGAAGGCATAACAAAAGTTACCGCATATGTTTTTGTAAGAGGATCAGCTGTCTTTTCATCCTCGTAATACTCGACGGGGAATTTTTGACCGGGCAGGTCCTCGAAAGTAACGAACGTTGGCGTCGTCTCTTGCCCGTTTTCCTCTCTTCGGGAAGCTGATTCTCTGGCCATTATGCGAATGGCCTCGGGAAGGTCAACGACCACCTTAAGCTGCGAAACATCCTGAAGGCGAAATATCTTTTCCTTGGCTGCAAGGTCCTGGTAATTCTCTTTGTACTGCCGGCCTATCTCGCCGACAAAAGGGGCGTACAGAACGGTATCGGCAAGGGCCTTGGCCTCGATTTCCATGTTTGCTTTGGCAACCTCATACTGTCTCTCGGCCTCGTCCAGTTCCATATCAGTCGCAGCGCCCTTTTCCAGTGCCAATTGAATGCGCCGCATATACGTCGCTCGCTCACCGGCAGCTGCCTCTGCGGCACGGAAGCGGTTCTCGTAATCTTTCGGGTCCAGACGCGCCAGTACCTGACCAGCCTCGACAGACTCGCCACGCTTTACGGCTATCTCTATGAGACGCCCCGGAACAAGGAAGGAAAGGTCTGCCTCCTGAAACGCCTCGACCTGGGCTGGGTAGGCTAATTCTTTGTAGATGCCCGGCGTTTCGAGGGTAACAAGCTTGACCGGCCGGGTCATGTCTTTAGGCTTTTGGGGCTCTTTGCGGCACGAAGTAAGCAAGCCTGCCGCAATCAAGGAAACGATTAGAAAAGTGCAAACGATAGTTGGCGTCGATCTTTTTGTCCCCATTTAAACCACCTTACCTTGTAATTAGTGACGTGTAAGTGAATTGCTTCAAGACCGTTACAATATTCTAGGCGCAGTTGGGCATGGTTGTAAGTTTTTTATTTGTTATATGAAGCCGAAAATCACCACACTTGACCAGCGAAGCGCAATGGGCCTATAATCGCGGCTGATCACCAAAACTGACCTGTGGAGAAAAGCGTGAAAAAGCTTTCT
This sequence comes from uncultured Planctomycetaceae bacterium, assembly GCA_964401835.1. GTDB lineage: Bacteria > Planctomycetota > Phycisphaerae > SM23-33 > SM23-33 > CAYNZP01. Next base: position 189,924 of record CAYNZP010000001.1, on the reverse strand, counting down.
TTGAATATCCTGGCAATAACACTGATAGCATTGGGTTTAGGTTATTTTTTGGGCTGTGGCGACAGCTCTTTGAGCGGGCCTTCGTTCAAGGCTGGCGCTACAACCGAGCAGGTTGAGATACCCGCGCCCATAAACCTGTTGCTGCCAAAATCAATGCGTATCCATCCGTTCACCCGAACAAGAATTTTTGATGAAACCGGCGGAATAAAAGGCGTTGAAGTCCGGGTGGAAGCAATAGATTACTATGGTGACACGACAAAAGCCTTTGGCGAGTTCCGCTTTGAACTTTACCAATACAAACCGCAAAGCCCCGATCCAAAGGGCAAGAGGATAGCTGTTTGGGAAGTTCCCCTGCTCGAGCCAAAAATGAATCTTATGCATTGGGACAACATCACGCGAACGTATGAATTCAAACTTCAATGGGACCAACCCATAGCTGTGGGCCAAAAGTTCGTGCTGGTCAGTTACTTTTCGAGTCCGTATTCGAAAAGACTCTCGCACGAGAGGGAATTCATCTCCGGCGACCTTGGCTCGGCTGAGTAGTAAAAATGCGGTATTTCCTCAAAACATTCCTGGCCTTGGTGATACTTGTTGCTCTTAGTGGCTGTCAGAGGCAATTCACGCGCCAACGCTACGAGACAATATTCATCGGCCAATCAATCCAGCAGGTCGAGAACAAACTCGGCAAACCCACTCAGCAAACAGAAGATTCCTGGATATATATCCGCGAAATGCCTTACTACAAGGCTGTCATTAAAGTCGAAGACGACAAGGTCGTAGAAAAGATATGGTTCGACGAAAGGGAAAACTAGCCGTTATTTCTCTTTAGCTTCAACAGGCTTACTTGTCGGCATCGAGGCAGACTTGCTGACGGCAGTTTCTTTTGCAGCTTCTTTTGGGGTTTCCAGATTCAATGTTATAAGCAGCGTCTGCATTTTCGCGCCCTCGCTTCGTGAACCCTTTTGCTTGACCTGAGAAGCTACAATTCCATTTTCCTTAACCGAGGCGACTTGGCTGGCCTCAATTTTTTCAGTTTCAATCTTTTTCGGCTCATCAGCCTTCGATTTGGCCAGTACACTTCTTCTCGTGTATTTATCGTCAACCGATTTTTCCAAGGCAAATGAGGGGGAAGGCGCGGATTCATCTTTTACCGTTATTCCTGCCATTCCAAGGCTGGGGATTTTTTCCCGCTTCAAGGGTATCTGTTCAAGCTGAGACTTTATTTCCGGTATCTGTGCCTCGGTTACATAAGCGACGTATTGAAACTGGCTGGGCCTTAACTGCTGTGTTTGATATACATTCGACCTGCCGCGATAATCGTAGCCGCGAGATAGACCTTTTTGTTCAACAACTAACGGCTCAATGGAATTCGCCTTCAATATTTTCTCGACATGTTGCTGGGTCAAAACCAGGTCTTTTGTGTTTATTTCTACAGTCTCTGCCTTGGCAAGCGCCAATTCGTCGAATACAGCGACATTTGTTATTATCGGAGCCCTTACAATCATTCGCCGGCCATTGTCAAAACTCTCGCCAGCCTCGGCTGGTGCTGCTTTGCCCAAGGGTCTTGGTGCGGCTTCGGCAAGCTCCTTGCCCGCGATAAAATCGCTACCATCCTCCGCAAGCACCTCGTCTTCCCGCAAAGCCACCTCATCCGCAACAGCCGGCGCTGCCTTTCGCAGCATTTCTTCGCTGCTTTCTTTTTCCAAAACAGCTACAGTTTCAGGCATTTTGGTGCCTTCAGCCAGATGCGTTGGAAATTCCCTGGGAGTCCACGGGGCAATAACTATCAGGGTTCCGATACCCGCAGCTACCAGAAATACAGCGGCTGTAGCCAGATATTTCACCCACTTGAACTCCATGGAGGTCTTTTCGCTGTGGCCGGCCTGAATAAGATGCTGCCTCTCTGCCTGCTCGAGCACACGAGAGGCGAAATCGTCACCTGCCTTTTCCTGAGGCAACGAACGAAGAAGCTGGCGAGTCGCTTTCAACTGCGCCAGCTCAGTAGCGAGTTCGGCGTCTTCGGATAGTTTCTTCTCGACGCGCTTTGCGTCGGCTTCGCTCAACTCACCATCAAGGTAAGCCGAAAGCTGAATCAAAATTTCTTCTCTATCGTTCATCTCAACCAACCAAATCCGACAGTTTTTCCTTCAGCATATTTCTGGCCCGGGCCAATCTGCTTTTGACAGTCCCAACCGGTATTGCTACAACCTGCGATATCTCGTTGTAGCTCATATTCTCTATATCACGAAGAACCACAACACAACGGAAATCCTCATCAAGCTGCTCAATAGCGGCCATGATCCGCCGCACATTTTCCGCAGTCATTGCAGCTGCCACGGGGCCTGGATTTCGCTTTTGTGCCATTGCCGCAGCCAAACCTTCTGCCTGAGTCTGGCCGAAATCTTCCGAGACCGCCAGGGACTGAAACTTTATCCGACCTCCACGACGCCGATGTGATATTACAAGGTTTACCGCAATCCTGAACAGCCAGGTATAAAACCTGCTCTGGCCTCGAAATTGGCCAATCTTCTCAAGCGCTTTGAGAAAGGTCTCTTGTGCGAGTTCTTCCGCATCGGCTTTGCTTTGGCACATCCTGAGTATAAGGTTGAAAATCCGATCCTGATACTTCGCCACCAACGAGCCGAAAGCCTGCATGTCGCCTTTTCGGCAGCGTTCGACCAGAACCGCATCATCAAAAGAGATGGTATCAACAGCCTTTTCGCCGTCTTCGTTCAGTTCGCCATCCATTATTTTGGACGCTGATTGACTCACTTGGTTCCCGAATAAAATTAAAAAAATTAATACCCCGGAGAATATACCACCTGAAAGAGAAAAATGTTCATAAAAAAACCCGGCCTGGCTCGACCGGGTTTTGTGGGTTTATTCCCTAAAAGGGATTAAGTGCTCTCGTGCACCTCGTGCAACTGCTTCTCGTCGGTCTTGACCTCGCCGACGGCTTCGAAGAACAGGTGCTTTTCTTCACCATCTTCGGTTTTTTCCATCTTAACCGAAACGAGGATCTTTTCCTTGCCCTTGTAGCTGCCACGAAGGATCTCTTCACTAATCGGGTCTTCAATGTGATGCTCAATAGCACGTCGGAGCGGACGGGCACCAAAGTCAGGGTTATAGCCTTTGTCGATGAGAAATTCCTTGGCATCGTCAGTCAGCTCGAGCTTGAGGTTCTTATCCTTTTCCAACCGCTCGCGAACTTTACGCAGCTCGTAATCGACGACAATCTGCAGGTCTTCACGAGTAAGCGACTTGAATACAATTACATCATCGAGCCTATTGAGGAATTCCGGACGGAAGTAACGCTCAACTTCTTTGCTCAGCATGTCCTTCATCTTCTCGTAGTTGGCTTCTTCGTCCCGCTTGCCGAAACCGAAGCCGCCCTTGGAGCGGATCATCTCGGCACCGATGTTAGTTGTCAGAATCAGCACGGTATTACGGAAGTCGACACGCCGGCCGAACGAGTCGGTCAGATGGCCTTCTTCCATAATCTGAAGCAGCATGTTGAATACGTCCGGATGGGCCTTTTCGATCTCATCCAGCAACACTACCGCGTAAGGACGACGGCGAATCTGCTCTGTAAGCTGGCCGCCTTCTTCATAGCCGACGTATCCCGGAGGGGCACCGACCAGACGGGAAACATTATGCTTTTCCATGTACTCGGACATGTCGATTTGCAGCAGTGCTTCTTCGTCTCCGAACATGAATTCCGCCAACGCCTTCGAAAGCAGCGTTTTTCCTACACCGGAAGGCCCGGCGAAGATGAAGCTGCCCATCGGGCGACGGGGGTCCTTCAGGCCGCTGCGTGCACGGCGGATACTCTTGGAGACAGCCTTGATGGCTTCATCCTGACTGACGACACGCTTATGAAGCTCATTTTCGAGTTCGAGCAGCCGTTGCGCTTCTTCCTTCTCCAGGCGGGTAAGCGGCACTCCGGTCATCTTGGAAACGACCTCGGCGACAACTTCTTCATCCACGATGCCATCGATTTCGTTGGATTTTTCTTTCCACTCGCGCTGGAGTTCATCCTTCTTGATGCGAAGCTGCTCCGACTTGTCGCGAAGCTCAGCCGCCCGCTCGTAGTCGGCGTTCTTGACGGCTTCGTCTTTTTCAATCTGGAGACGACTAGCTTCGTTTTCCAGGCTAGCCAAATCCGGCGGCTTGGTCATGCTCTTTAGGCGTATCCGTGCACCAGCTTCGTCGATAACATCGATTGCCTTGTCAGGTTGGACTCTGCCTGTAACATAGCGGTTGGAAAGCTCTACCGCCTTCTCGACAGCTTCGTCGGTTATCCTGACACGGTGATGGGCCTCGTAACGGTCACGAAGACCCTTGAGGATGTCGACTGACTGCTCACGTGTGGGGGGATTAACAATAATGGTCTGGAAACGACGTTCCAGGGCACCGTCTTTTTCGATGTACTTGCGGTACTCGTCCATCGTCGTTGCGCCTATGCACTGAATCTCGCCGCGCGACAGCGACGGTTTCAGAACGTTGGCTGCATCGATGGCACCTTCTGCACCACCGGCACCGACGAGCGTATGAAGCTCGTCAATGAACAGTATGACGTTCTTGGCACGTCTTACCTCGTTCATGACAGCCTTGATTCGTTCCTCGAACTGGCCGCGGTATTTGGTGCCGGCAACCATCATTGCAAGGTCAAGCGCGACAATCCTGCGCTCGTGCAGAATTTCGGGCACGTCATTTGCGATTATCTTCTGGGCCAGGCCCTCTACGATAGCTGTCTTACCTACGCCAGCCTCACCGAGAAGAACAGGGTTGTTTTTGGTTCGTCGGCACAGTACCTGAATGACACGTTCAATCTCATCGAACCTGCCAATTACCGGGTCGAGCTGTCCTTCGCGGGCGAGTTCGGTCAGGTCGCGACCGAAACTGTCAAGGGCTGGAGTCTTGCTCTTGGTCCTGCGAGACGGTCCTTCCGTTGGTCCTCCGGCCGGCTCGCCGGTTACTTCCGGCTCGACTCCGGCACCGAGCAGACTGAGAACCTCTTCGCGAATCTCTTCAAGCTTGAGACCCAGATTCATCAGTACCTGGGCAGCTACGCCGTCATGTTCGCGAAGCAGACCCAACAATAGGTGCTCCGTTCCAACGTAGTTATGATTGAGATTGCGTGCCTCTTCTATTGCGTATTCTATAACCTTTTTGGCTCTGGGCGTTTGCGGCAGCTTGCCCATAGTTACCATATCAGGACCGGCCTTGACCTGTTTTTCCACCTCCATGCGGATCTTCTGTAAATCCACACCGAGATTCTTCAGGACATTGGCGCCAACTCCGCTGCCTTCTTTTATCAGCCCGAGCAGGACATGCTCGGTTCCGATATATTCGTGGTTAAAACGCTGGGCTTCCTGATTGGCCAGCGCCATTACCTTTCTTGCACGTTCTGTGAAGCGTTCAAACATAAAAAACTCCAATTTTGGGAAAAACCTTTAAGGGTACAATGTCTCTGAATACCCATGCAGCCATTTACATTGTATTGTCTTGTGCGCGGACGTTCAAGAAGCGCAGGACAACAGCCATTTTTTGTTTATCGGCAAGCTAAGCCCATTAATTCACAATGATTTAGTACAATAATCACAGAATCTGAGCTTTTTTATTCTAAAAAAACCTTACAAACTTGCCAAAAACAGCCTCCGGTGGTATGGGTGGAGGTTTGTTATCCATGGAATCGCAGAAATACATCAAAAAATGAGAATTTGTGATGTCGGAAGCTTCAGACATCAAACCCGGCAAAGCTTAAAACCTAGGAATTAAGCTCCGCAATTTGAGCAAACTCTTCCTTCAGGGCCGGATAAAGCCTGCAGTACTGCTTGTAATGCTTTGCGTAAAGCCTTTTTGTCTTCAGGTCTGGTTTGATCGTCCGAGTTATCTTAATGCCTGCCTTGCATGCTTCTGCAACATTCCTGAACCGTCCTGTTCCGACTGCTGCCAGCAGAGCGACACCGTAGGCTGGCCCTTCTTCTGCATTTATTGTCACACACGTCGAACCATAAATGTCAGCCTGCAGCTGCCGCCAGAACCTGCTTCTGGCGCCGCCTCCTGAGAGGCGAACCTGTCTGATTTTCAAGTCGCGGTCTCTCAAAATCGAAACGGCATCGTTCATGGCAAATGTCGCGCCTTCAATCACCGAGCGAACAAGTTCATTGCGTGTAGTTCGTGAGTTTATTCCCACCCAGCAAGCCCTGGCGTTGGGGTCGGCGTGGGGGGTTCTCTCTCCGGTCAAATAAGGCAGCCAATACACGCCCTCGCAGCCGGCAGGAGCCTTCTGTGCCTGGGCTGTGATTAACTCGTAAGGATCTATCTTCTGCCGTTTGGCCTGTGCAATCTCCGTTTCGCCAAGTACATTTCTATACCACTGTAAGCTGCCACCAGCAGCCAAAATGCAGCCGAACATGCAATACTGACCTGCAACGCTCGAACAGAACGTCTGCACTCGACCAGCCGGGTCTGTCTTGTAATTTTTGGAGTGAACGTAGACCACACCTGATGTGCCCATGGTAGCACTAGTGAGACCTTCCTGGACCACGCCATTACCCACGGCGCCAGCTTGCTGGTCACCGGCACCGCCGACGACAGGCGTGCCCTCAGCCAGGCCAAGTTTGGAAGCGGCAGTACTTGTAAGCTTGCCTGTTACCTCGTGCGATTCGACAATTGGTGGCAGGATATCGCGGTCAATATCGAAAATCGAGATTATCTTTTTTGACCATTTTCTCTTTCGCTGATCGAGCATGAGCGTACCAGACATATCTGAAACCTCACCGACATACTCTCCTGTAAGTCTCAGCCTGATGTAATCTTTGGGCAATAGCATATGGCAAATCTTGTCGTAGATTCTCGGCTCGTGCCTGCGAACCCAAAGCAACTTGGTCAGCGTGAATGATGTCATGGCTATATTGCCGACCATGGAGATGAGCTTTTTCTTTCCACCTACAGTTGCTTCTATTTTTTCTGCTTGGATTGCCGTGCGCTGATCGTTCCAGATTATGCTCGGACGAAGCGGTTTACCCGCGCCATCGGTTATTACTAACCCGTGCATCTGACCGCTAAGGCCAATACCGGCGATTTTTTTCCCATCAATTTTTGCTTTTTTAACCACAGCCCGAACCGACTTGACAGTTGAGAGCCACCACTCGTCGGGCTTTTGCTCACTCCAGCCGGGCTTCGGTGCGTATATAGGATGCTCTGCTGTCGCAGAAGCGATAACTCTCGCCCTGGCATCCATCAAAAGCGCCTTGGTTCCGGATGTACCTATGTCGATGCCAAGATAGTAAGCCATGATCTCTCCAAAATTCCGTTTAATGAAATTACTATTGGATCTTTGAATGTGAAATTTAATCTCGCTTCAATCATTTTACAATGATGCGTTTCGACTCTAACTAAAACCAGGTTCTAAAAAAAAGCCGTCCCAGGCAATTTACCCGGAACGGCTTTTTAATTATTACCAGAAACGGTCTTACTCCGACTGATCGAACATTTGCTGGGCGGTGTTGGCAATGTCTTCCGGCGTCAGGCCAACCATCTGAAGCGTCTCCCGGGGAGTCCTTGCACTTTTTGGAACATTGCGAACGCACATCGAGCTGACCATCACACCGAGATCGCTCTTGGCAGCTGCGGAAGATATCTCATCGGCAATGCCACCGATATAATTATCTTCAACAACCAGAATCTGGCCGCGGCAGTCGTCACCGATACGCAGGATTTCTTCAATATTCAACGGCATGGAGTATGCGTCGATCAGGCCGGCCGAAAGACCTGCCTGCTCTTCAAGGATATCGCAGGCCTGCTTTGCTACGTGAACCATATAACCGCTGGCGACAATGACGACGTCTTCTCCATCGATAATGTGCTTGAAACCGCCGACAGTGAACTGCTCGTTTTCGTCATAGAGGAACGGCACGTCGGGACGATGTGTCCGCATATAGCACATGCCGTCAATATTGGCCATCAGCTCGGTGAGCTTGAATGCGCTTACGGCGTCGCTCGGTTGAAATACGTTAATCGCCGGTGAGCCATTTACGTTCGTCGAATTGGCGAAGCTTCTCATAAAGGCCATGTCCGGCAGGGCCATCTGGCTGGGGCCGTCCGCCGCCAAAGATACTCCGGCGTGGCTGCCGCAAAGCTTCATGTTGGAGTTTGTGATAACAGCCATCTCGATTTGGTCATAGCCTCGCACCAGAAACTTTGCAAAGCTCGACACGAACGGAATACGTCCACTGGCAGCTATTCCGACACCTGCCGAAATCATGTTCTGCTCGGCAATGCGGCCCTCGAAATAACGCTCGGGAAATTGCTCGGCAAAAATTTCGGCAAAAGTGGAATTCTTTACATCGCCATCGAGGGCACAAATTCTCTCATCCTTTCCCAGCGCTGCCAGTGCAGCGCCATAGGCTTTACGGGTGGAGAGCTTTTTGGCTTCGACTGCACTGCCCATACCCGCACCCTGGAGGGCTTCGGTAAAAGAGCCAGCCGATATCTCGCCACCTTCGGGCAGGGTAATGGGCTGGGGCTTGACGACATCAATCGCTGCAGTGTCTTCTAGATCAGCCACGCCAAACTCGGCTGCCTTGGCGTCAAGATCGGCCATCGCCTGGTCTATAAGTTCGGCACTCAGGGGCTTGCCGTGGTAATTTTCGCCGATGAATTCGTTGACTCCCCAACCTTTGACGGTTTTGGCGACAATGGCTATCGGTTTATCGGCCGGCTCAGCCTTCAGTGCTGCGAAAACCTCATCCCAATTGTGGCCGTCAATAATTTTAACTTCGAAACCATAAGCCTCGAGCTTGGCGGCCAATGTTTCAAGAGACTGCTGAGGCGAGACATAATCGCTCTGGGCTTGACCGTTGCAGTTGAAGATTGCCTTCACTGAAAGCAGCTTGTGGTCGACGATAAAATCCAATGCTTCCCAAATCTGACCTTCGCGAGCTTCGCCGTCACCGATCAGGCAGTAGATTTTCTTGTCCGAGCCGTTCAGACGCGCCGCACAGGCCAAACCTGCCGCCGCCGATAGGCCCTGGCCAAGAGAACCCGTAGCTGAATCGAAGAACGGGAAACCCAGTGCCGGGTTCGGGTGGCCGTCCAGGAAACTGTCGGCTGAACGAAGCGTCATGCAATCTTCAAAGCTCAATGTCTGAGGTGCATCCTGGCTGCCAACTGCGCCGCCAAGATCACAATAAGCTGCATATACTACAGGAACGGCGTGGCCTTCGGACAAAACCAGCCTGTCAGCGGAGGTATTCCACGGGTCGGTCGGGTCGTAACGCATGACCCGGTACATAAGGGCAGTGGTAAGATGAATCAGAGAAAGCGCACTGGACGGATGGCCGCTGCCAGCTTCGGTGCACATCTTCACGATTTGCTTGCTTAATTTGATGACCTTGCGATCAAGATCTTTAAAATCAGCCATTTCGATCTCCAAGTTAAATATCTGCTACAACAGGAACTAATCTCTGTTGCAGGGTGAGGTAACTTACTCTACGAAGCAATACAAAGCAAGGTTGTAAATGCGGCTAAAAAACCATCGTTATTATGAAAAGACGCAACCACTTTCTGCGCCAATAACTTTAAACTACTCAGCCAAAACCCTGTCATCGGTATCTCGCAGGTATTTATTTAATAACTACTTTAAATGAAAGACGTTGACGGAATTTCTGACCAAACCGGGCTCTTTTCGTCGTTAAACATATTAGAGCGCAGGATAATTTGTAGTTTCGATGTAACCTCTTTTAAAAAAAGTTGTTATGGTTTTTGTTTCTCGTAATACTTTTTGTCGGTTAAATTGACAGATGAGCTGGCTGCTGCTATACTCTTTGCCTTCAAATCGACTGATATCCCCATTCGGGGAAGACGAATATCGGCTGTTTTCTAGCCGTGGCAATCTCCGGCCTGCCCTCGTGTGTAGGTCGGAGGTTTTTTATTTCACAATTTTAGGTATCTGGGCCATGCAAAGTTGCAAATTTCCCGTAATGCCGGTATTTTCTTGCGACAATGGCGATGAAGATTAGAGGAATACTTTTCGATCTGGGCGACACCTTGCTGAACTTCGGCCAAGTCGACGTTCGCGCCCTTTTCGAGGACGGTGCAAGGTTAGCCTACGACTACCTCAAAGGTCTGGGCCAGCCGCTTCCCGAATTTGCCAAATATCACCGCCATCAACTATGGGCGATACGCTGGAATTACTTTATAAGCATGATTCGTCGCCGCGAATTCAACTCCATGGACCTAATGGGTAAACTAGGCAAGCGAATGGGGCATGATCTTAATCCGCAGCAGTTGACCGAACTTGCCTGGAAGTGGTACGAGCCTCTCGGAAAATGCGCCACAATCGAGCAGGGCACCAAGGAAATGCTCGAAAAATTCCGGGATAAGAATATCAAACTCGGCATTATCTCGAACACATTTGTTCCTGGTGAGGTTTTGGACAGGCACCTTTCGCAGGTCAGCCTAATAGAGCTTTTACCGATCCGCGTTTATTCCTGTGACGTAAGCTTCCGCAAACCTCATCCGAATATATTTGAAATGGCCCTCCAAAAAGCCGAGTTGGGCCCGCAGGAAACTATATTTGTCGGAGATTCAATCCAGGCTGACATTGCAGGCTCTAACAAGGCGAAAATGATATCTGTACTGAAAGACCCGCTTGGCAGGCATGCAAAATCGCCGATTAAACCAAAACACAGTATTCGTCAGCTCGCGGAACTTGAGGGTATCGTCGAACAATATAACAGCCTTTAGAAGCTCTCAACCGCCTATCCTTTTTCATTGCGCCAGGTCACCTTTTCCGGCTGATGGTGTTCCTCAAGCTCAATTGTCGGGCTGACCAGCGAGCCGTCCTGGAACTTTTTCTTCAAAAAGCCCCTGCGCAGGGCGCGATAAGGCTTGGTGAGTTTACGGTGGATCAAATGTATGCCCGAGCGTTTGCGACTGAGCGCGTCTTCTTCGGGCGTAAGCTGAGCCGGACTTATCCGTCTTTTGTGTTTGTAGAGGTGATAAATATCCTTTGCGATCATGTAATCGACAATCTTATCCACGATCACACAAAACGGCCAAGGCCAGTCTTTTCTACGACGGACAGATATCTGGTAGTCGACAAGATAGGGCTTGCCATCCGCCCCGACGATAATGTTAGAGCGTTTGTTTGCGTCACTGTATGCGACCCCGCGGGAATGAATCGCATCGAAGAGTTTGCGAAGCTCATCGAAAAAACCCGCAGGCGGTTTTGTGACATGATCCAACGGATGGCCTTGTACATATTCAATCGCGTAGCCGGTATCGCCGAAGCTCTCTACCCAACGCGGGACGCCGTCTATACCTGCGATGGCTTTGTAAATCGATTTCTCCCGCTTGCGGAGGAAGTTACCCATCCAGCTTAGGTCCAGGCCGCAAAACAACTGGGCCCGGCCGAACTTCACGACGATTTTTGGTATTCCCGCTTGGCCAGCCGCCTCATATAGACATGTCGCCGCATAAAAATCGTGCTTGAAGACTTTAACCAAACGGTACTGGCCGGCTTTAAGCTTGAGTATCTCCGGTGGGGAGGATGCCAATGCGAATAATTGCGTATTGTTGCGGGTCTTTGGCATGGCCGTCAGCTCAGCGCCTGGCGAATATCCTCTGCAAATGCCCCCGCTGCCTGCTCGACAGCCTGTTTCCAATCCAAACCTTTATACTCATCCCGCTGATGGGCGAAAATTACCGACCTGCTGGCGTTTACTATCGCGCCGGTTCCGTCAGTCCTGAACGAAGCTGCACAATCTTTGGCCGTTGCGCCTTGGGCGCCGTAGCCGGGAACGAGGAATATCTGCTGCGGCATTATTTCGCGAAGTTTTCTCGCTTCGTCCGGATATGTCGCACCAACGACGGCTCCGACGCAACTGAAGCCTTTTGAGCCGACAAGACCCTCCTGCGAGCCAATCTCGGCCAGCTGTTCGGCGATGTGCTCATAAAAGGTCTTGCCGCTTGAGTCCGCGAAATCCTGAATTGTCGCAGCCGAGGGGTTGGACGTCCGCACGAGCACGAAAATGCCCCGGCCGATCTCTTTGCCGGCGTCGATGAAAGGTGACAAGCCGTCTTTGCCTAAGTATCCATTTACCGTTATAGCATCTGGTGAACCGGCAGCCGAAACATGACCTGCTGCATATGCATCAGCGGTCGAGCCGATATCCCCACGCTTGACGTCGCCGATAACGATCAGGCCAAGCTGCTGTGCATACTCGACCATGTCAAAATAAAGCTTCACGCCGGCACCGCGATATATCTCGAAATAACCTATCTGCGGCTTGACGGCTGGTACTATCGGCGCGATGGCCTCGAGTACGCCGCGGCAAAATTTTTCAATGGCAGCCAACTGCTCGGACTCGTTCGCATCGGGTGTTTTCAACTCATCCGGGAGCTTTTCGTATACCGGATCGAGCCCGACACAGACGGGCGAACCTTTCTTTTCGATAGCTGCAAGTAACCTGTCGGCGAAATTCTCTGACATTTGAAATCTTTCCTTTCAGGCTGACATTTATACAATGTTTTGATAATCTTTGTAAGAGCATAAACAAAGTTCACTGAAGGTAATGAAAATGACACAAAAGAAAAAAATTCAGGGTAAGGCATTCGTCGTTGGCGACAATATAGATACCGACCAGATAATTCCGGCTGAGTTCCTCAGCTACAACCCCTCCGACCCCGAGGAGCGGAAGTTCTTCGGCAAGAACGCCATGTGTGGCGTGCCTGCAGCCCAGTCCGGCCTGCCGGAAGGAAATATCCCATTCGTAGCCGAGGGGCAATTCAAAAGTGAGTTCGCGATAATCATCGGCGGGCGAAACTTCGGCTGCGGAAGCTCTCGCGAACACGCGCCGCTGGCCATCGCCGGAGCCGGCTGCGGCGTTGTCATTGCGGAAAGTTATGCGAGAATCTTCTTCCGTAACAGCGTCAATGGCGGCTACCTGGTTCCATTCGAAACACCTCAGCGACTGGTGGATAAGATCGCCACCGGCAATGAGCTGGAAGTCGATATCGAAGCAGGCGAACTGACGAACATAACAACCGGCGAATCATACAAACTTTCGTCACTCGGTGACGTTGGAGAAATTATCGCAGCCGGCGGCGTTTTCAATTACGCCAAAAAGTCCGGCATGTTGAAATAATTTGGTAGTTTGGCGAGGCGGGTGCAAAAGCCTGCCAGACATGTAAGGGGAAAACTAATGTTTACGAAAAAACATTTCGTGTTGTCGCTGGTATTCTTTCTTTGCTCTTTCATGGGTGGTTGCAGTGTTATTGATCAAGGGTTTGCTCTTAAAGAAGCGATAGACTCGGGGAAAATCGAAGGCATAACTAAAGCGGATATTCCCGAAAGAGGGCTTTCATGGACATGTCCTGATTCGCACAAAGGTGAATTCTCGCGTGTTGATATTTTAAATGTTGTTGTTTTGGACAAACAAGGTGGTAGTGAGAACTGGTCTGCTATTGTGGGTTTGCCGCGTGGAAAAAAAGATTGGGAAGTTATTTATGTTTCCAAGCAAATTTCCAAAGAACAATGGCGGGCTCTTTCATTACAGCAGGACAAACAGTAATTTGACTGGGATTGCTTACTAGCTCGCTATGAAGGATGTCGAAAAACTCAGCATAAAAGACACTTCAGACGGAGCAGTTATTTCCGTCAAGGTCGTGCCCGGTTCATCCCGCGACGCGATAGCAGGGGTTCTTGGCGAGAGCCTGAAAATTGCCACCTCAGCTCCTCCCGAGAAAGGCAAGGCAAACGCGGCTATCGCGAAGATACTCGCACAGACTCTAGGCCTGAACAAACGAGACGTTCAGCTTGTTTCAGGGCAGACAAATCCAAGGAAGGATTTTTTGCTTACAGGGATGAATGCGGAACAAATCCGTGAAAAACTTTCGGAAGTTTGAGACTGTGGGTGGCACGTCTTGCTCGCAAGGCGTGTTGTATTATTTGAGAACATGGCTTGCAAGCAAGCCATGCCACCCGATGGTACTAAGAAATTATTCCATAGCGATGCGTCTGTCGGCGAGGATTTTGGCTATTGTGCTGTCGCGGCGATTCTTGGCCTTGGCTAGAAATTTCTCTATTTCCTCCACATCACCGACTTCCAGCAGATCCCGCAGCCGCATTAAATCTTCATCTATCGCGTCGATAGCAGAGAGAACCTGCTTTCTATTGGTCATGAAGATATCCCGCCACATCTCAGGGTCGCCGCTTGCCAGCCGTGTGGCATCACTGAAGCCGGTAGCTGCGATTTCCAGGTCAGCCTTACCCGGGAGCATCATAAGCAAACTCGCCAGTGCGTGAGGAAGGTGAGAAATCCTCGCCGTTGCCCGGTCGTGCCCAGCTGGCGTCATGCGGACGATTCTCATGCCAAGAGTTTGCCAGAACTTTTCGATTCGCCTCGTCAGCCGCGGCGGAGTGTTTTTAGTCGGCGTTATTATGCACGTTGCGCCTACGAAAAGGTCTGCCCGGGAAAACGCAACGCCCTTTGTTTCGCTTCCAGCCATGGGATGACTGCCGACAAACGCACCACCCTTACCCAGGACACCTTCTGCTATACGAACAACGCTTGACTTGGTCGAGCCGACATCTGTAACAATTGCCCCGCGCTTCAGCAGCGGTTTAATTGCCTTTAGGTACTTGCCGAAAACGCCCACCGGCGTAGCCAATATCACAAGATCGCTCTTGGCTACAACTTCAGCTACATCTAGATGTGCGGTATCTATCGCACCGGTTGCCAGTGCAGCGCCCAGGCTGGACTGCCGCCTGCCAACGCCAGCAACCTTGACGTCCGGATTGTGCGCCTTGAGCGCAAGGCCAGCCGAGCCGCCCAACAGACCGACGCCGACAATCGTAACATGTTTGAATTCGTTGCTTGCCATAATACCTGCCATAGCTCGTTTCAAACTTTACCAAGGCGATTGGTTATGGTCAATCTAAAGCCTGCCAATTAAGGCTTATAAAAGCTGCTCCTCAGCTGGGGCCGGATTTTTACTTGCAACGTATCGGATATTCCCGAAAATATTAGCAGATAATCAAAGGATCTCCTAAAGGGCGCGTGAGCGTCCTTTCTTGTGTAATTGCTTTGGTTGATTTTTTGGAGATAGACCTCCTCCGGCTTACTCGCTGGCGAGAGGACCTGATAAAAAACATGGCTGAGAAAAAAAATTCCAGCACAGAAAACGGTTTTCAGTTACCGTTCGAAAAGCCCATAGTCCGCCTGGAAAGGCAGATAGAAGAGCTCGAAGCCAGTCAGACCTCGACTGGGCGCGACTATTCCAGTGAAATCCGCCAACTCCGCTCACAGTATGTCTCGCTCCTGCGCAAAACGTACAGTGCGCTGTCCGCATGGGAAACTGTACAGGTCGCCAGGCATCCAAACCGTCCGCTTTCGGCGGATTATATCGGTCGAATCGTAAAAAACTTCGTCAAGCTTCACGGCGACCGCTACTATGCTGACGATAAGGCCATTATCACCGGTCTGGGCCAAATCGGCACGGAGCGGGTCATGATGATCGCCCAGCACAAGGGCCGGGACACCAAGGAGAAAATTGAGTGCAACTTCGGCTGTGCCCATCCGGAAGGTTTTCGCAAGGCCCTTCGGGCGATGAAACTGGCCGAAAAGTTCCGCCTGCCGGTGGTGGCGTTTATCGACACGCAAGGCGCTTATCCCGGCGTCGGTTCGGAAGAACGCGGCGTAGCTGAGGCTATCGCACGCAACCTCCAGGAGATGAGCCGCCTGAAAACGCCTGTCGTTGTGGTCGTAATCGGCGAAGGTGGCAGCGGCGGGGCACTTGGCATTGGTGTTGGCGACCGAATGGGTATGTTGGAATATTCCTATTATTCAGTCATTTCGCCGGAAGGCTGCGCGAGTATTCTCTGGCGAACCGGCGAGAAGGCTCCCGACGCGGCAGAGGCCCTCAAGCTCACAGCCCGGAAACTAAAAGAACTCGACATTATCGACGATATCATCCCCGAACCACTCGGCGGAGCACACCGCAGCCGAACAGAGGCTGCAAACAATCTGGAACATCACATAGTTCGCACACTTCGAGAACTCAAGAGAGTCCCGCTCGACAAACTCATTAAGCTCCGATACGAGAGATGGAGGAGAATGGGTAAGATCATTCAGCTGGAGCTGCAGGCGGAAGCTGTCAAAAACTAAGCTGCTTCCAGATTTGGATTTTCTTTTGTCCGCAGATAGATAGACCACAGATAGAACAAAATTACCAGTGCGAAACAAAGCTCTTTGAATTCGCCCGCAGGTTCCTTAAATGCCATGGCTACATAACTGTTCCTGGGTAAATCCGGGGCGAAAAATTTGATAAGCTTTTCCGGCAGCGTTGAACACGCCGCAATTATCCCGATAGGAACTATACGCCAGTTCGGTATCAGCCAATACCAGATACTTTCCCTCGATTCGGGCTTGCTCTGCCAGCGAATAAGGGCCAGTGGAAGGATTACACCGCCAATTATTACCAGCAGAAGCATGACCTGACGGGGAACGTCGCTAAGAATCCCATCAAGCACGTCACCCCAGAATCCGGGAAGCTCGATATTATGCAAGTTTGCTTCTTCCTGAGAATTGATACCGGCAAGGCCTTCGGGTGTTTGGTAGTGAAGATAACTCTGGCCCCAGCTGCACTCCTCGCCGGCAAAATAAAGTGACGCCAAGGCCGCAAGGAGCATTACAATTGCAACTAGCTTCGCTCTCCGCAGCGATTTATCGCGATAGAATTTCACAAACAGGATTACGCCTAAAAAAATTGCTGGAAGAAGGAAAAGAACTGTCGGAATCTCTATGAGGTTAATCTCATCCTGCTGCATCAGCTTATGCCAGGTATCGTACTGCAGCAGCGGCGTCAGCAAGACCACGGCAAGACAGATAATCGGCAAACCAAGCCATAAAAGAAAATGTATGTCCAGCGGCTTCTCAATCTTTGCAGACATGGCGATCCTTCGCAAACACGCGTATTAAGAACTTTTGAAGATATTAAAAACAGGATTCAGAAATGTCAAAGCTGTTTATTTAGCTAATTGGTTCCAGGAGTTCCCCGACAAATTGGCCTATCTTGCCGACCAGCTCATCTTGCGACAAATCTTTGGCGTCTCCAATACGATGAACGATAGCCGAACCGACAATCGCTCCTTCGGCAACTTTGGTAACTGTAGCGACGGTCTGCGGGTTTGAAATTCCAAAACCTACACACACTGGCGTATCGGTGCTTTTGCGAAGCTTAGCTACTGCCCTGATCGACGCTTCGGGAAGTTTGTCTCTCTCGCCGGTTATGCCAGCCACTGATATGTAATAGATAAACCCGCGACTGTGCTTTGCAATTTCAGCTCGCCGTTTTTCGGGACTTGTCGGAGCAATCAGCATAATGTTGCACAGGCCCCTGGAGCTGGCAAGAGCTTCCATGGCTGCGGCTTCTTCCAACGGCAAATCTGGCACGATAAGCCCGTCAAAGCCTGCCTCGGCTGCCGCTGTTACATATTTTTCCGGGCCGTGACGGAAGACTATCGAATAGCTCACCATCGCAACCAGCGCCAGCTGGCCCCCGCCATCGCGGAAACGCCGGACCATGTAAAAAATCTTCTCACTCGTTACGCCACCAGCAAGAGCGTCTGTGTAAGATGCCTGAATAACAGGACCATCGGCTATCGGGTCCGAAAAAGGAATGCCGAGTTCGCAGACCTTAACGCCGCGGCTTTCAAAATCGCTCAGCAATCCTTGTGTTATATCAAGGTTCGGGAAGCCCGCTGTGATAAAAGGCAAGAGTGTCTTTTTGCCTTCAGCTTCCAACCCGTCAAAAACTTTTACAAGACGATTATCCTTAAGTGAACTCATTTCGTTCCTTTTCGCCTTTTCAATATCTCGCCTATCTCGTTGCAGTCCTTGTCCCCACGGCCGGAGAGATTAACCAGAATAATCTTGTCCTTTGACATCTTCGGCGCAAGTTTCATCGCCTCGGATATCGCATGCGAAGATTCCATTGCGGGAATAATTCCTTCTGTCCGACAAAGAGCAACGAGCGCGTCGAGTGCTTCCTCGTCGCTGCATGTTGTATATTTCACTCTGCCGGCTTCTTTCCAGAGTGCATGCTCCGGCCCGACGCCGGGATAATCCAGGCCGGCTGAAATACTATGCACAGGCGCGGTCTGGCCGTCCTCATCCTGAAGAACGTAACTCAAACTGCCATGAAGTACGCCATGTGAACCGGCAACCAAACTCGCAGCATGATCACCAAGGCCCATGCTGCGACCGCCAGCCTCGACACCGACCATCTCAACTTCCTTATCATCAATCATCGGCGCGAATATGCCTGCCGCATTCGAGCCGCCACCAACACATGCTACAACAACGTCCGGCAGACGGTTTTCGACTTCAAGCATCTGCCTGCGGGCCTCCCGGCCGATGCAGCTTTGAAACTCGCGAACCATCGTCGGGAAGGGGTGCGGGCCAACTACTGAACCAATGATGTAATGCGTATTTTCGACCGAAGCCATCCAGTCACGCATCGCCTCGTTGGTAGCGTCCTTCAATGTTCGCTGGCCGGACTCCACAGGAACAACCCGCGCGCCAAGAAGCTCCATGCGAAAAACGTTCAGTTCCTGACGACGGATGTCTTCGCTGCCCATATAGACGTCACAATCCAGACCGAACACAGCTGCTGCGGTCGCTGTTGCAACGCCATGCTGACCGGCGCCTGTCTCGGCGATGACGCGCTTTTTGCCCATACGAAGCGTCAGCAACGCCTGGCCAAGCGTGTTGTTAATCTTGTGAGCGCCGGTATGATTCATGTCCTCGCGCTTAAGATAAATCTTCGCACCGCCAAGTTGCTCGGTCAGACGTTTTGCAAAGTAAAGCTCGCTCGGCCGGCCCGCAATCTCCCGCAGGCAGCGGTCGAACTCGGCTTTGAAACTTTCATCAACCATTGCAGAGTCGAACTCTTTTGAAAGCTGATCCAGCGCGGCCATCAATGTTTCGGGAACGAACTGCCCGCCAAACTCACCGAAATAGCCCGTCTTTGATTTGTTTTTACTCATCGCGTTCCTCTTTATCGGGAATTAGAGAACTATCCTAAATCAAAAAGGTGTTAATGGACAAGCATTGAATGGAAGCACATAACTTTAAAATCATTTCAACTCTTTCCATTACAGATTTACTCTTCTGCCAATGCGCTCGCCTGCCTTGTTGGTCAGAAAAAATCCAGGCTCCCCAGCCGAACTTGACTGGCCTCTCGCCAATTTGAAAAACGTACTTGAGCCTGTGTTTTCAGACCATTTTTGCTGTCAAAAGCCATTTCCAACAGTAATCAACAGCTTCTCAACCTGTAGTGCACAAATTGAAGAGATGACACTATATATTGACATCTATTTTTTTAAAGCTTAAAATGTTAGCGTAATGTAAGGTGTTGCATCCTGTTGGTTATAAAAAAAGGCTCTTTGTAACTTTTGACAAGTCAGGAAGTTAGGTCAAAATACAAGATTTTGTAAATTTTTCGATTGAATACTACTACATGTTGTATATATTTGTCTTTCGCCGTAAGAGGTAATGGCTGAACATTTCTACCCGGTTGTCGCCAACATGGACGGAGGCGGCTTTGGCGTGCTTGAAGAGGCGATGTAATCAGGTCGTAGAATGAAGTTTTCTTTCGAAGTTTGTGCTTGTTTGGGTGCGCTTATTTTTGATTTGTCAGCCATTCGAAGTAGTAAAATTTTTAAGTTTGTTCGTTAAAGCTTGCCTCGATTTGAGGCTTGTGGGTTTTGGAAAATAGCGTGGACGTTTCGTAAGTCGGGAGCTTTTTGATGGGATCTAAGAAGGTTGAAAAAAGTTTAAATTCATCTCCAAACAATTCTTCCAAGGCAACCGAAAAGGTAGAAGCTATGAAAACGGGGGAGGTAAGTAAAAAGGAAAGCTCCACCCGTAATGCAAAAGACGGCTTCGTTATAGAACAGACTTTCTCTACTCCCGGCGAACATCCCTTTGACCAGATTTCATGGGAAAAACGCTCCGCCCGAATCACTGACGACAAGGGCGAAGTTATCTTCGAGCAGAACGATATCGAAGTACCCGCCGACTGGAGTCAGCTGGCAACAAACGTTGTAGTGAGCAAATATTTCTATGGGGAAAACGGCTCCAAAGAAAGAGAAAGTTCGATTAGACAACTCGTTCATCGCGTTACTCGAACGGTTGCCGACTGGGGAAAGAAAGATGGCATTTTCGCCAGTAACCAGGACGCTGAAAGATTCTATCAGGACCTTACCTATCTTTGTGTCAATCAATACGGAGCTTTTAATTCTCCCGTATGGTTCAACGTCGGCCTGTATGATCAGTGCGGCATCGAGGGCAGCGAAGGCAACTACCACTTTGACCCCGAGCAAAACAAAGCTGTAAAAACGAAACGCAGCTACGAATATCCCCAAGCCTCCGCCTGCTTCATCCAGTCTGTCGAAGATACGATGGAAGACATAATGCGTCTTGCCACCGCCGAAGCGATGCTCTTCAAGTATGGCTCGGGCACTGGCACCGACCTTTCGACACTCCGTTCCAGCCGCGAGAAACTCTCCGGTGGCGGTTCGCCTTCCGGGCCTTTGAGCTTCATGCGGGTGTACGACCAGATAGCGGCTGTGATTAAATCTGGCGGCAAGACACGCCGCGCCGCCAAAATGCAGTCGCTGCGTTGCGATCATCCCGACATCAGGGAATTCATAGAGTGTAAAACTGTTGAAGAGAAGAAGGCGTGGGCATTGATTGAGCAGGGTTATGATGGCTCGTTTAACGGCGACGCCTACAGCTCGGTGATGTTCCAGAACGCGAACCTTTCCATACGCGTTACAGACGAATTCATGCAAGCTTCGGTAGATAATGCCGACTGGCAGACATACTCGATTACGTCTGGGGAGCCTATTGAAAAACACAAAGCCAAAAAGCTGCTTGAATTGATCTCAGAGGGAACACATGTCTGCGGCGATCCGGGCCTGCAGTATCACTCTACCATTAACAAGTGGCACACCTGCCCGGATGACGGCGAGATATGTGCATCCAATCCATGCAGCGAGTACATGTTCCTTAATGACTCAGCCTGCAACCTTGCGAGCCTGAACCTGGTGAAGTTCCGACGCGAAGATGGAAGTTTTGATGTTGAGAGATTCCGCTCTGCCGCAAGACTGTTTATCATCGCACAGGAAATTCTTGTAGACCATGCCAGCTATCCAGGCGAGGAAATCTGCGAGAACAGCCACAAATATCGCCCTCTCGGTCTTGGCTATGCCAACCTTGGCGCCTTGTTGATGTCACTGGGTTTGCCTTACGACAGCAACGACGGTCGCGAATATGCAAGTGCACTTACCGCCATCCTTACTGGAACGGCATATGCGACAAGCGCTGAACTGGCCAGCTGCATCGGCACGTTCGACCAGTTCGATAATAACCGCGAATCGATGCTGAATGTAATCTCCATGCACCGCCATGAGGCTGATCTAATTGGCGAAGAATGCCCGGCAGAATTGATAAAAGCAGCTGTGGATTCCTGGGACGAAGCTCTCGAAGCGGGCGAAGACTATGGTTTCAGGAACGCCCAGGTAAGCGTTCTTGCCCCGACTGGCACGATCGGCTTCATGATGGACTGCGACACCACGGGCATCGAGCCGGATATCGCACTTGTCAAATACAAACTTCTCGCTGGCGGCGGTATGTTCAAGATTGTAAACCGCACGGTGCCACTGGCGCTGGAGCGGCTGGGCTATACCAAAACTCAGATTAACGAGATAATCGACTACATCGACGAAAACGACATGATCGAGGAGTCTCCGCACCTCAAGGACGAGCACCTTGAGGTGTTCGATTGTGCCTTCAAACCTGCCAAAGGCCGACGGAGTATCCATTACATGGGCCACATCAGAATGATGTCTGCTGCCCAAAGGTTTATCTCCGGCGCTATCTCAAAAACGGTTAACGTCCCAAATGAGACGACTGCCGAAGAGATCATGGAAGTCTACCTTGACGGCTGGAAGCTTGGACTAAAGGCTGTCGCTATCTACCGCGACGGATCGAAACGCACCCAGCCGCTTAATGTCAGTAAGCAGACCACTGAGCAGGCTGTCGAAAAAGACGAAATATTCAGTGACGACCTTTTGGCGGCAATCGAGGCGGCAAAGAAGACGCCGCATCGTCACCGTCTGCCAGATACCAGGCCATCTATCACCCACAAATTCTCAATTGCAGGCCACGAGGGATATCTAAACGTCGGCCTGTATGAGGATGGCACACCGGGTGAGTTGTTTATCACGATGGCCAAGGAGGGTTCCACAGTCGGAGGTATGATGGATGCATTTGCCACTGCAATGAGCTTGTGCCTGCAGTACGGCGTACCACTCGATTCGCTGGTAAAGAAATTTACGCATCAGCGATTCGAGCCCAATGGAATGACATCTAACCGCGACATCCCCTTCGCCAAGAGTATTGTGGATTACATATTCCGCTGGCTCGGAATCACATTCCTGGAAGATTACCGCAAAGCAAATACGCCCAACCGCGGCCAATCTTCTTCGGTTCCGAAAGTAACTGTCAAAGCAGCGCCCGAGGCTCTCAAGGATGGTAAATCCTCGGAATCTGGCAAAGCCGACCAGACCTCAGACAAGGAAGTCATGAGGTCTGGCGGCGACCTTTCTTCAAAGGGAACATATCAACCTGCCGGCCCCAGCAAAGGTGGCGGTAACGGATATGGAAGCTCTACAGGTGACAAGGGCGGCTCTGCTACAGCAACGAAGACCGCTCCGGCAGAGACTTTGACTTCGAGAATGAGCCCGAGAATCGAACGCGTAGACCAGCAATTCTCACACTATCAGGAAGATGCTCCTGCGTGTGATACTTGCGGGTCGATAACCGTTCGAAACGGTAATTGCTATAAGTGCTATAACTGTGGTTCTTCACTAGGTTGCAGCTAAAGAAGCATTTGCTTTTACCCGGCACCGGATAACGGTTTGCCACGGCTGGTTTTATCCGCCGGTGTCCTCGGCATCTAGCGCCCACGGATGGGCGATAGATGCTTTAAGCGGAAGGGCTTAGCGATTCTTCCGGCTGGGCCCATATTGCAGGTCTTGGTGCCGCCGTAATCTTCTTGTTTATGTAGGACTTGTGCAACGTGACGGTCAATAGAGCAATTTTTCGTTGGCGGCGGTTACGGCACCCCGCCTCTGTGAGTTAAAACCGCTTATTAATTTTTCAGAACTAAATTTATTAAACAAAAAATGCTCTGAATCGTTTAAAGATTGTAACTTACAACTTCCGACATATAATTAAAACGGCATTGAATTTGTCCGCTGCACCCAGTAACGGTGTAGGTCTCCCTCCGCCTGCACTATAAGGGTTGCGGCTATTTGGGGCGACGCCAAGGTCTCCCTCCACCTTGGTTGTTGCCCTTTTTTTATTAACTAAGGGCGGCAGGCTTACCGCCTTGTTTGTAAATGTGTTAACTGCTATTATGAACTGTCTGGAGAAGGCTAGATGATAGAAGCTGAAGGTTTAAAAGACACAATTGAATCCATTCGGTCCCGGATCGTAGCTATCCGGGACTCTCTTTGACTTGCCTGCCAAGAAAACTCGCATGGGTGAACTGGAAAACCAAATGTCCAAATCGGATTTTTGGGGAAATCCAGAAGCTGCCCAGGATGTCGTCAGCGAATTGAAGGCACTCAAATCTCTTATTCAACCAACAGAAGAACTACTCGATAAAATAGGCGATCTTGAAGTGCTTTACGACCTTGCCGTCGAAGCTGACAGCGAAGAAGACTTAAATGAAGCCGTCTGCGAAGCAAACCAAATAAACAATCAGCTTGAATCGCTAGAGTTGAAAACCCTTCTTTCAGGAGCGCATGACGCGGGAAATTGTTTCTTCTCCATTCACGCCGGAGCCGGTGGCACGGAAAGTTGCGACTGGGCTGAGATGCTTCTTCGCATGTACCTGAGATATTTCGAAATCGCCGGCTATAAAATTAAAGAAGTTGACCGAGTTGACGGCGAGGAAGCAGGCATTCGTAGCATGACCCTTCAGATAACAGGGCCTTATGCTTACGGTTACTTATCCTGCGAGAGGGGCGTTCATCGTCTTGTGCGAATAAGTCCGTTTGATTCACAGAGCCGACGCCACACAAGTTTCGCATCTGTCGATGTGCTTCCGGAACTTGCGGACGTTGAGGTGGATATAGATTGGGATAAGGATGTTCGTGAAGACACCTACCGTGCCAGCGGTGCAGGGGGACAACACGTAAACAAAACCTCCAGCGCTGTACGCCTGACTCACACCCCGACCGGAATTGTAGTACAGTGCCAAAACGATCGCTCTCAGCACAAGAACAGGGCCGCTGCCCGGAAGATGTTGGGCGCGAAGCTTTATCAATTCGAGCAGGCTAAACGCGACAGGGAGCTGGCAAAGATGTATGGCAATAAGGGCGAAATAGCCTTCGGAAATCAGATCCGCTCGTATGTTCTTTATCCTTATCAATTGGTAAGAGACGAAAGAACAGAACTGAAAAGCCCGCACACCGACAAAGTTCTTGACGGAGATATCCAGGAATTTATCGACTCATATCTGAGACACCGCGCAGGAAGTAAAGTTTAGTTATCTTGTGACGTGGCCGGCCGGTTAGTCTTGCGGATTTTCCCGATAATCTTGATTGTCAGCACAAATAGCAAGTGCACTGAAACAACCAAGGCAATCAAGAGAAGCATTTGCAGTGAATAGCCGAACATCTGCCAGTGAAATGTCTCCTGCCGCCAAAGAGTCGCAATCAAAAACGAAAGCGGAAGACACAGGCACGCCAGAAGAACTCTCCGTGACCCGGCAAAAAGCAATCCACCTGCAAGTAGTGCAGCCGCTGGTATGCGCAAGTCTCCGATAGGCCTGGTAAGAAGCGGGGCAGAGCCGCTACCGATCAGCCAAATCGCACCGCCAGCCCCGGCCAGACCTCCTGAAACAATAAGTGCCACAAATACAAGTTTTCTGTTATCAATGTTTGCAATGCGTAGTTTTGTTTCAGAGATAATGATCAGGGCCAACATCAAAGCTGAGTAAAAACCAGCTACCAGAAGCATTCGGGTCGATGAAAGCGGAAGCACAAGCTCTACTTCTTCAGGTGAGGAATAATCAGAAGTGTTCTCGTTTGACTCAGAATCGCTCTCACCGGGCACCTGCTGAACCAGACGCCAATGAGAAAATGTTTCATCCGGTACTTTTATCGTCGGTTTGCCCGACACAAAAAACATTATCAGAATAACCGCTATGCCAATAACGAGAGTGCATAGGATGGCGGAAATCTTCGCAAATACCGTCAAAACCGAATTTGCAAAACCGACAAGCAAGCCGCTCAGGATTCCGGCAATAGAGGATGTCAATGGCGACAAGCCTGCATTGATTAGTCCGGCAGAAACAGCCCCGCCCAGCGCGAAACAAGCCCATACACTCATATCAATTGCGCCGCAACGCAGTGCGAGCAAAAAACCCATCGCCGGTAGGATATAAGCTGACGCCATCTGACCGATCACATCCGAATAGTAACGTTGCGGGTCCGCAATCCACGCTGGCAAAAAAATGAATGAAAGGACAATCAAAAGCGACAAACCCAGCAGGTCCCTCGGCCAGGGGTTTTTCACATCTGGTGGTTTAAGTTTTTCTTCAAACGACGACAATAAAATTCTCCGACAGTGATTAGTTGTTTCATCGCACAATTTAGAGGAATTCTCCCATATCTTCCAGCCCCTTAGTTGCAATCCAGAGACCTTTCCTTAAAATTACTCCTCAGATAGGAGAGCGAACATGAACATTACCAAAGATGATTTCGGAAAAACATCTCAAGGCCAATCGGTTCACATCTTCACACTGACCAACGACAATGGCCTTGTCGCAAAGATAACCAACTTCGGTGGCATAGTTACCGAAATGCACGTGCCGGATAAAGACGGCCAGCTTGCCGACATTACCCTGGGTTTCGACAACCTAGATGGCTATCTGGGCAAGCATCCATACTTCGGAGCTATTGTCGGTCGCGTGGCAAATCGAATCGCAAAAGCAAAGTTTGAGCTTGAGGGCAAGGAATATGTCCTGGCAAACAATGCCGGCGAAAATCACCTCCATGGCGGCCTGAAGGGTTTTGACAAGGTGGTCTGGGATGCTGAAATTATTGAAGGGCCGGCCTTGAAGCTCAGTTACCTCAGTAAGGATGGAGAGGAAAACTATCCGGGTAACCTAAGTGTAACTGTCGTGTACAGCCTAACCAATGACAATGAATTAAAACTGGACATGACAGCTGCTGCCGATGCTCCAACGCCTGTCAATATTGTCAATCACGCTTACTGGAATCTCAAAGGCGCCGGCTGCGGAGATATTCTCGATCATGAAATCATGATAAACGCCGAGAGTTTCACGGCTGTAGATAATGCTTTAATGCCCACCGGCAAGATCGAAAAAGTCGCTGGTACTCCACTTGATTTCACAAAGCACCAAATAATTGGTTCCCGTTTTGATCAACTGACAAATGACCCTCTCGGATACGATTTCAACTTTGTCCTGAACGGCCAGGAGGGGCAGCTGAAACTTGCAGCAAAGGTAGGCGATCCTTCCTCTGGCAGGGTTCTGGAAGTTCACACAACCGAGCCGGGCGTTCAATTCTATACGGGCAATTTTCTGGATGGTTCACTAACTGGTAAGGGAGGGGCGGTATATGAGCAATACGCTGGCTTTTGCCTGGAAACACAGCATTTTCCCGACTCAGTAAATCAGCCGAATTTCCCGTCGATAATACTCTGTCCGGGTCAGACCTATAAACATGAGATGATCCACAAGTTTTACGCTGAGTAAAATTCAGTCTTCTACTTATAAAAAGCCCGGCCGATATGACCGGGCTTTTTATTATAAATGCATTGTGAACTTTATTCGATAACCGGCAGGGGGCCAGCCAGAAGCTCGAATTCCTCAACAGGAGAAACATCGCCGGAGCAAATCTGCTCTTTGAACATCCGCATTTCCGGCAGACGCCAGTTCAACCAGTATTTGGCAACCTGTAGTTTCTTCTCGCTCGCTGTCGCCTGATCGCAGAACAATATGGCAACGATCAGGTGCGTTGCGATATCGACCAGCTTGCGTGCATAAAGGTCGCGATAGCTGGTTCCAGGCTGGGCCTTGATAAATTCGACCGACTCATCCATCATTGCCAGGCCTTCTCTGATCTGCTCGATCATCGGAGCTACGCTTTCCGGCCAGTCGCGGTCGAGAAGTTCTTCGATAACTGTCCTAGCCGTTCCGCTTATGACGCCGGCAACCGCTGCAACAACCTGAAGCTGACTCGTGCCTTCATAAATCGTGGTAATCCGGCTGTCGCGGAGATAACGCTCGACCGGGTAATCCTTCATGTAGCCGCTGCCGCCAAGAACCGCAATCGAACCGTTTGCCACACGCATCGACATCTCAGATGAGTAGTACTTGCTCATCGGCGTAAGAACCTTGTTGTACCGGCCGTACTTGCGGGCTTGCTGACGCACAGCCTTTCTCTCGTCCTTGTCTTCGATATTGCCGAACTCGAATTTCCTGACAGCGCCGACTTCAATATCCACGCAGTATGTCGCATGGTATGTCAGAGATCGGGCGGCCTGAATGTCAACACTCATCTGGACAAGCAGTTCACGCAGAGCAGGGAAGTTTTCGATGGCCGTGCCAAACTGCTTTCGGCTGTGGGCGTAATCGCGAGCGACCCTGTAGGCTGCCTCGCCAATACCCAGCGACTGAGCCGCAATACCCACGCGGGCGCCGTTCATCAGACTCATTACGTATGTGATAAGTCCACGCTGACGCTCACCGATGAGCTTGGCGGGGGAGTTATCGAAGAAAATTTCGCACGTCGGGCTGCCGTGGATGCCCAGCTTGTCTTCAAGCCTGCGAACCTTCACGGTCGGGCCCGCTTCGACAAGCAGCAGACTTAGCCCGCGACCGTCGGTGATTTCCGGCTCGGTTCGGGCCAGTACCAGCAGCACTTCACCGCAGCCGTTGGTTATGAATCGCTTGACGCCATGGACAAACCAGTTTCCGTCGTCATCCTGATATGCACGAACCTTCACAGCCTGGAGGTCGCTACCTGCGTCCGGCTCGGTCAGGACCATCGCGCCTGTCCATTCGCCCGAAGCCATCCTTGGCAGGTATTCCTGCTTGATTTCCTCAGAAGCAAACGCGTTGATTGTTTCTGCGATTCCCTGCAGGCCGTAGATGTTCATCAGCGATGCGTCGGCCCGGCTGACGATGTCGTTGCTCATCGTGTAAACAAGCTGCGGACAGTTGATGCCGCCAAAACGATACGGCAGCGTAAAGCCCATCAACTCACTCTTACCGAGAAGTTCTATCGCCTTGGCGATACCCGGGGCACGCGTTACCGAGCCGTCTTCGTTAAGCTCGTTGCCCGTACGGTCGGTATCTTCAGCGGTGGGAGCTATCTGATCTGCACAGGTCTCGCCGAGAGAAGTAAGGATTCGCTCGTAGTTATCGAGAGCGTCGGCTACGTTTTCCGGGGCAAAGTCAAATTCTTTGGCAAAGCGGAAATCCTCTTCGACGATTCCTGCCAATTTTGCGATGTCCATGTGCTTGAAAAGAAACTGAATATCTTCGTTATCTGTAAAGAAGTTCGCCATTTTCTTCCTTTTTTCTGTTCCTGTTAGGCTTTGTTGTTTTCTTTAAACTATGCATGTCCGCCGCTACGGATAGCCTTGATCATCTTGGGAATAACGTCGTTAAGGTCACCAACGATACCGTAATTCGCAGAACTGAAGATCGGCGCGTCGGGGTCGTCATTTATCGCGATTATCTTGGCCGATTCCTGCATGCCGGCTATGTGCTGGATAGCTCCGCTAACGCCAGCAGCGATATAAAGCGCCGGCCTAACTGTCGTTCCGGTCTGGCCGACCTGGTGATCGTGATCGATATAGCCAAGGTCAACAGCCGCTCTGCTGCCGCCGACAGCTGCGCCGAGGCAGTGGGCAAGATCCCAGATAAGCTTGAAGTTATCTTTGCTTCCGACACCGGCACCGCCGCATACGATGATGCGGGCAGCTTTTAGGTTTACCTTCTTTTCCCGGCGGTGCGTCTCGATGATTTCGATCGGAAGCTCGAAACCGTTGAGGTTATGATCGCACTTGACCACTTCGCCTTTTCGCTTGGCATCCGGTTCACACATCGGCATGACACCTTCGCGGACAGTTGCCATTTGCGGCCAGCGGTGCGGGTTTACAATCGTAGCGATGATGTTTCCGCCAAAAGCAGGTCGAATCTGAAGCAGCAGGTTTTCATGAACTTCCTTGGTAGCTGCCTCTTTGTGCTGGCCGATTTGCAGGTCGGTGCAGTCAGCCGTCAGGCCGCACTTCATCGAGCTGGCAACTGTCGGTGCCAGGTCACGGCCGATGGCGGTCGCTCCGTACAGGAAAATCTGCGGCTTGTTATCTGCAATCAGGTCGCAGATAACCTTGTTGTAACTTGCGGTTTGATAGTGTTCGAGCTTCGCATCATCGACCAGGTAAACCTTGTCAGCCCCGTGAGCGAACAAGGTATCGGCAAGACCATCTACTCCACTGCCGAGAAGAACCGTGCCTACTTTAACACCAAGCTTGTCGGCCAGCTCTCTGCCTTTGGAAAGCAGCTCCAGCGGCACGTCGGAAAGCTTGCCAGCTTCCTGCTCTGCGAAAACCCAAACTTCGCCTTCTCTGTTGACTTCAATCATATTTTTATCCTGTTAACCAATGGTGTGATCTTCTATGAGTTCGCTTACAAGTTCACTAACGGCCTCGTTGGTCGGCTGGTACTGCTTGTATTCGCCGCCGGCAAGGACAACCGACTGAATTCGGTTGACCTTGGTCGGAGAGCCGCTCATTCCGCACCAGTCAAGGTCCGCCTCAATATCGTCGAGGTCCCACTGGTCTATAAGCAGGCCCTTGTCGGCAAGTTTCTGGCAGTATTTCTCGACCTCGGAAGCCTTGAGTTCGGCTGTATAATTCTCAAAATCGCCCTCGAGCAGGTGCTCGGCCAACTTTTCGACCTCAGCCTTGGACTTGGCCTTTTTGAACTTCATCATCTTCATGGCCGCACATGGGCTTGGAGTATTGGCTGATTCCATCACCGTCACCAGCACCGGCAACGTGGCTGAGACGACTTCCCAACCGTTGCCGACGTTCCGCTTGATTTTGACGGCGTCTTTTTCGATCCCCTGAAGCTCTTCCAAGTAGGTTACCAGTTTAAACCCGAGCTTTTGGGCAAGCTGCGGGCCGACCTGGGCTGTGTCGCCGTCGATGGCCTGGTGCCCACAGAAGACGATATCCGGATTGAGTTTGCTTATCGCACATGAAAGGATGTAGCTGGTCGCCAGCGTGTCGGACGCTGCCGCACGGCGGTCGGTTATCAACACGACCCGGTCCGCACCGCGGAACAGTGACTCGCGAAGGACTTCGCAGGCACTTGGCAGGCCCATAGTAACAGCCGTCACCGTGCCACCGAATTTGTCGCGAACTGCCAGGGCTTCTTCCAGGGCGTTGAGGTCTTCCGGATTGAAAACCGCTGGAAGGGCCTGGCGGTTTACCGTCCCGTCTTCCTTCATAGCTTCGCCGGTGATACGCTTTGTATCCGGCACCTGTTTTACACATACCACGCAGTTATATCCCACGTCTTATGCTCCTATTTTTCTAACCAGTAAAGTTCCGAACAGAAATTCGAACATCTACACTAATAAAAAGGCTCGCTATAAAGCGAGCCGAGCTTAACGAATTGCAAATATTATGTTTCTCCCAGCGTGCAAGTCAAGCTAAATGCGATTGACCTGTCTTGGCTGTATCGGACTTCTGGGCCCGCTTACAGGCAAGCTCTATCGCCAGGTTTATCGCTGCGACCATGCTTGAGGGATCCGCCTTGCCCTTGCCGGCGATATCAAATGCCGTTCCGTGGTCCGGAGAGGTGCGAATTATTGGCAGGCCTAGAGTTACGTTAACCGCGTCCTGCCATGCCAGCAACTTGATAGGGATCAGGCCCTGGTCGTGATACATGGCTACAACGCAGTCAAATTTGCCTTCGAGTGCCTTTAAAAAGACGGTATCAGCCGGAAACGGACCGGAAACGTTAATTCCCGCTTCTTTCGCCATCAGAATGGCCGGCTGGATAACGCGGATTTCCTCATCTCCGAACTTGCCGTCCTCCCCGGCGTGGGGGTTAAGGCCGGCTACCCCGATATGGGGCTTTTCGATACCGAACCAGTCTTTCAGGGCACGGTTTACCAGCTCGATTGGGTTAAACACGCAGCCGATGGTGAAGCAGTTGCGAATCTCGAACAGCGGCTTATGAATCGTCGCCAGTACAACTTTAAGCTGAGGCGCAAAGAACATCATCGCTATATTTCTCACCTTGCACTTATCGGCCAGCAGCTCGGTGTGGCCGGGATATTTGCGGTAACCCGCCATCTGCCAGGATGTTTTGGAAATCGGCGCTGTGACAATCGCGTCGACAAGGTCTTTTTGGGCTGCGGCTATGGCGTCCTCACAAAATGCCATCGATGCCACTCCTCCCACCTTGCTCGGGCCACGGGGACTGGTGGTTGGCTGGTCTATCTCGTCATAGTCAAGAACAACGATATTATGCGGATACTGGCGGATATCTTCGTGATGATCGCGGAAAAAGAGGAAATCTGTCTCGAGCATGTCGGCTGTGTAGGTCAACTGTTC
The DNA here is from genome assembly GCA_964401835.1 of uncultured Planctomycetaceae bacterium. Classification (GTDB taxonomy): domain Bacteria; phylum Planctomycetota; class Phycisphaerae; order SM23-33; family SM23-33; genus CAYNZP01. The sequence goes on along the minus strand of CAYNZP010000001.1, from coordinate 158,170 downwards.
GCTCGAGCCGAAAATCACGAACTTCGCTTTTTCGCAAATTTCACGCCTCGAAAGCGCCTTGACGATGATCTCTGCCCCAATTCCTGAGGGCTCGCCCATCGTTATCCCAATTGTCGGTTTAAAGTTAAGCATTTCCAGAAAACCAGCCTTCACACTCAATTTTAGGCAAAGCCAGCCTCTCTTAGCTTGTCCAATGTCAGCTTGCCTCCGCCTTCATTTTTTAACTGGTCCAGATACCTCCGCACGTACTTGCCAATGACGTCGGTCTCGATATTAACTTTCGCACCAGCCGTTAAATCCGAAAGCGTAGTTTCGGCTAGAGTGGTCGGAATTACAGCAACACTGAAGCCCCCCTCGGAAAGCCCCGCAAGAGTCAGCGATACGCCGTCTACGGTAACCGAACCCTTGGGAACCATAAGGTGGGTAATATCTTTTGCAGCCGAGAATTCAATAGTCCATCCTCCGCCAGAACCGCCCGGGCCTTTATCTACCAGGGATACCTCTGCAATACCATCGATGTGGCCCTGCACCAGATGGCCGTCCAGTGTGCCGCCAAGGGCAAGGGCTGTTTCCAGATTAACCTTGGAACCGACCTTAAGCTCGCCCGTGGTTGTCCGCTCGAGAGTTTCGGTTACAACATCAAAATCGGCGACGCTTGCGTCAATAGCTGCAGCTGTCAGACAGGCTCCATTGACAGCTACGCTATCGCCCAATGACAGGCTCTCTGCCAATGGGCCAAGGTCTATGCCCAGCCTTTTGCCACTAGGCGAGGACTGAATCGTTAATACTTCGCCGACATGTCGTATAATTCCTGTAAACATAATGACTGTATGCTAGATAAAAATCTGCCCACGGGCCAATGAAAACCTTACAGATATTGTTAACATCCAGACAAGAAAGAGGTTACAATTTCAGGAAGCGGACAGCAACACGAGATGTTATAATTGTTATCTTCAGTTTGACAAAGACTTTTGAATGGGGAATGTTTTATGGTTAGTTTAGAAAAACTCCAGGCTCTGCAACAGAACATTCAATCGGTCCTGTTAGGTAAAGAAGATGTTGTCCGCCGGGTCCTGGTAGCGCTTCTTGCAAGGGGACATGTGCTCCTGGAAGATGTCCCTGGCGTAGGAAAGACGATCCTGACACGCGCGATAGCTAAAAGCATACATTGCACATTCAGCCGCATTCAGCTTACGCCCGATTTGCTTCCAAGCGACATTCTGGGTGTTAGTGTTTATAACCAGAAAAGTAACGAGTTCAACTTCAAGCCCGGCCCGATTTTCGCACATATCGTATTGGTCGATGAAATAAACCGAACCACACCCAGGACACAAAGTGCGATGCTGGAGGCAATGAACGAATCCCAGGTAACAGCCGATGGAAAGACATATCCACTCGGCCCGCCGTTTATGGTGCTGGCCACACAGAATCCTTACGATTTTGAGGGTACGTACTTCCTGCCGGAAAACCAGCTCGACCGCTTCATGCTGAGAGTCAGAATTGGCTATCCGGATGCGGATACAGAACGCGACATTCTCAAAACCCAGCCCGCCCGCACACGTTTGACCCATCTCGAGCCCGTGATGGGTACAGACGATTTGATTGAGCTTCAGGAACAGGTTCTTTCCGTTCGGATAGACGAAGAAATCCTTAATTACATAATCAAGATAGCGGAAGCGACACGCAGGAGCAGCGAGTTGACGGTAGGCCTTTCGCCCCGTGGCTCGCTCGCATTGACGCAGGTTGCCAAGGCTGCGGCACTATTAGACGGCAGGGATTACGTCGTCCCTGATGACGTTAAAAACATGGCTGTCGGCGTTTGCTCGCACCGCCTTCTCACCCAAAGCTTTTCGCATGATGGCACGAGCGGTGCCGCAGAAGCAGTTTTTGAACAGATACTGGAAACCATCCCCGTTCCAGAATAATCGTTAAGAGGAACCCAATGCCCTCAAGACGGCCACGTCAAGACACATCGCACATCCGCTTCAGGTTTACTGGTGCGGGCTGGCTTTTCATGATAGTCGTAGCCTTTATCGCTCTTACAGCAATAAAAAACCAAAGTCCTTTTATAATCTCGTTTTTGGGTATTTCTGTCGGAGCCCTTATTTTTTCATTTTTTATCTCACGAAAAATGGTTGTCTCTGTAAGGCTTCGCCGTAATGTCCCGATAAGGGCCTGGCAGAATCAGACTGTGCATATCGGATATTACCTGCGCAACACTAGCAGGAGAATATCCTGCCTCGGATTGCATATAGAAGAACTCGTGCCGGAAGGAATCGAAAGCGTTGCCGGTTATTGCGTGCATCTGAGCGGAGGAGGAAGTTTCAGGGCTGGCGGAAGGTTTGTTGTTAACCGCAGAGGTTGCGTCAAGTTCGGAACTGTCAAAGTGAGTACTATTTTCCCATTCGGGCTGATAGAGGCGAGCGAAATAATTACTTCACCCGCCACGCTCACCATCTGGCCGGCAAGGGGTACGCTCAAAAAGCGAATGCTGCACCACGGAGCAGTGGAAATATCGCGAGCAGCTCCAAGTAGGGCAACTGGTGGGCAGGACGAGTTTTTCGGCCTGAGGGAATACCGCCCAGGGGATAATCCCCGGTGGATACACTGGCGCCGTTCGGCGGCAAAAAGCCAGTTGGTCATAAGAGAACTTTCCAGGCCCTTGCCTGAAATCCTGTGGATTCTCCTGGATACCTCGCTTGAAGACCTCTCAGATGTTGGTTATCTCAGCCGTGAGAAGGCTATACGCTTTGCGGGTACCTTAATTGATCATGCGTTCGCCAAGGGTTATCAGGTCGGAATGGCACTTGCGTACAAGGACGAAGTCAAGATACACATGGCCGATGCGGGACTTGGCAAGCGTTGCGAGCTGTTGGACTCGCTGGCAAATATAGATGGTAATACAAATCTGGGAATTCCCAGAACCATCTCAGCGATGTGGAGAGGCCTGCTCGAACAGGCGCAAACCGTAATGATAACTCCAAACATTAAGCAACTTAATGATGTAAATCTGACACCAATAAAAGCAGCCAGCCGATACTTCTCGGTCGTAAGTGATGCGAATATGGAAGCGTTTTTCGATGACAATCCGTTTATACAGGAAAATGCCTGATGCCACTTAAGAGCTTCTCCATCAGAGAATTGGTCTTAACAGAGCGACGCCGAATGGAACGCTTGCTTCTGGTTATGATCTGGCTGGGAGTCGCGAGCTTCAGTCTGGCCCAAGGCGGTGGGAATCTTTTTTATCTGCTTTTCGGTTCAGTTGCCGTCGGGATAAACCTGCTGGCTAGCCAAAAAGGCAAAGAAGTTTACCTGCAAAGAATATTCGTCAACGCCTGCGTCCTGCTTGCAACCGCAAATCTTTTTATAGAAACCTTTTTCAGTTCGACTTCGCTACTTCTCGCGCTCGGCCACTATTTGATACTCATTCAGCTTTGCAAGCTTTTTGAGCGCAAGACCAATCGAGATTATGTTCAGATGATGATATTGAGCATGTTGCTCATGGTGGCAGCAGCCCTCACGGCCAGTCAATTCTGGTTCGCGATCCTTTTGGCTGTCTATCTTGTACTGGCCAGCTATACGGCAATTGTGTTCACGCTCAAGCGTGGCCTCGATGCCGCCAGTCGAGCTCGCTTGGCGATTGAATCAAAACCGATGGCCCTGCGCCAGGTCGCGTGGAATGTTATTCGTGGCTGGCCTTCAGGTGCTATTAAAAAGCAGCTGGTACTCTCTATTTCCATCATGGTTGTGTTTGCGTTGGCAGCTTTTATTTTTATGCCGCGCGAAGCTTCCTCGGCCAAGGGAACCTTTGGCATACAAAGCGATAATCTAAGTTCTGGCTTTAATACAACCATCAATCTTGGCTCAACCAAGAGTATTTACCTCTCAGATAAAGTTGTGATGTTGGTAAATGTAAAGGTTCCCCCGAACCAGAAGGGTCCTCTAGTGAAGGGTGTTTATCTCAGGGGGAAAACTTTCAATAGCTATGCAGATTCAACCTGGAAAAACCAGCCGTTTTTGAGTTCGATTCGACCCAGCATGATCCTTTCAATAGACAAGAATATGCTGAAAAATACTGTCAAACAGGAAATATCGATGGTCCCGTCGATGGCTCCAGATTTATTTGCCATTTACCCAGCTGTTCATTTCGAGTCAACAACTGTCCAGTATAAAAATGATTTTAGCCAAATTGTATCTTCCCCCAAAGCAACTAACAGACCCCTCAGGTACAAGGTATTATCCTGGCCCCAGCCACTTACAAAGGACCAGATGAATTACCTGGCTACAATCCAAGCTGCCATAGATGGTGACAGATATTCCCTGAGTAATATCAAGGTAACCAGGCAAGTCGGGGAACTTGCCGAAAAATGGTGTGCTGATCTGTTGCAAAAAAGAGTGGCTGGCCAAGCTGACCGTGACCATATCGATCTTGCTATTGCAGAAAGAATCAAAAAACGCCTGGAAGAAGACTACAGTTATTCTCTGGAATTTCACGATGCGGACCCCTCGCGTGATGGTGTGGAAGACTTTCTGTTCCATCTCAAACAGGGGCATTGTGAATACTTTGCATCAGCCTTGACTGTTATGTGCAGACACTTGGGTGTCCAAGCGCGGCTGGCTGCGGGTTTCCGTGTTGATTCCGTCAATCTCAATGGTGACAGCTCTATTGTCAGAGAAAAAGACGCCCATGCGTGGGCCGAAGTTTATACCCACTCAACCGATTGGATCGTCGTAGATCCTTCGCCAAGGCTGCGGTACCCTCAAACTGCCGGTTGGTTAGCGGGAATTGAGGACTTCTGGCAAAGACTGCAATTCTCGTGGTTCGATCGAGTTATGAGTTACGACGGCTCGTTCCTTGAAAAGTTCTCGCTGAAAATCAAGGATGTTGCCTCGACGCTATGGGTAAAAATAAAACAAATGCCCGGCAACCTGGTGCAAAGCTGGGAAAATTTCCTTCTTATGGGTGAGGTTGACGCTTTCCTTTTCATCTCAGCTATTATTGTCGCCATTTTCGGCATAGGCTTGGCTGCACTGATAATCATCCTACAGATGCGAAGGAATATCCGCCTTTATCGGGCTCGGTTTGAGAAAATCGGACTTACCCCAAAACAGGTGAAATTTATCTTGAACCTGCACACATTGCTAAAAAAGTACGGCCTGAGTCAAAGACCAAGTCAAACCTCGCTCGATCTGGCGCATGAGGCAGCTGTTGTTCTGGATCTGCCCAAGGATACACTTGTCGAATTGACCGAACTATACTATCGTCTCCGTTGGGGCAGGTTGGCGCCCCAGTCACAGGAGATTTCCATGGCCCAGACGCAGGTCGGGCAATTGGGCAAGGTTCTCGCCAAAAGAAAATGAGGTAAGTTAGATGCGTGTAGCACTGATCGGTCCATCGCAGTCTGGCAAGAGTACCCTTTTTGCAGCAGTCGCCGAAGCGGGCGGAAGCAATGTAGACATTCACCGCCCCGACCAGCCTCACATGGCTGTCGTTAAGGTGCCGGATGAAAGAATAACCTGGCTGTCGGACTACTATAAACCCAAAAAAACGACCTTGGCCGAGTTGGAGTTCGTCGACTTACCCGGCTTTGATTTATCCGATGAAGCCGGACGAAACAGGGCACGCACCCACTGGGCTACTATGCGCCAATGCGACATGCTGGTTTATGTTGTAAGAACTTTTGAAAATTCCTCAGTCCCCGCATACAGGAACCGGATAGACCCGTCATCCGACGTTGAAGACTTGCTGACCGAAATGCTTTTCGCCGATCTCGATCAGGTAATGAACCGAATAGAAAAATTGGAGGCTTCTGTAAAAAAGCCCACCCCAAACCGTGACGAGCAGCTCAAAGAACTGGAATTGATGAAAAAGCTCCGCGAAACTCTTGAAGCAGACAAACCTATATCCGAGGCTATTAAAAACGACGTCGAGGCCAGGCTTATACGCAGCTTTGCTTTCCTGTCGCAAAAGTCCTCACTGGTCGTACTGAACTGTTCAGAATCGGACCTGGACAAACAGCAGGCGTCACAGGTAACCAATCTGGAATGCCTGCAACTGTCGGCTCAGATCGAAGAAGAAATAGCCCAATTGAGTGAAGAAGAACGCAAGGAGTTCATGGACAGCTACAATCTCACGGATTCAGCCAGGGACAAACTCATCCGTGCCTGTTACGAGCGGTTGAAACTGGCGAGCTTTTTTACTGTCGGCGAAGACGAGGTGCGAGCCTGGACTATTCCCGCCGGAACCGATGCCGTCACGGCAGCTGGGCAAATCCACTCGGACCTGGCAAGGGGATTTATTCGGGCTGAGACGATCAGCTATGACGAATTCCGGCAAGCCGGAGACATGAAAGCCGCAAAGGCTGCCGGAAAGTTGCGCCTGGAGGGAAAAAATTATATCGTTAAGGATGGCGAAATTCTGAATATCCGTTTCAATGTTTGATTGAAAAACGCGGGAAGCATTCGGGCGGTTGCGTAGCCTTTCTTTTGAAATGCGATGCTGAATAATTCCAACCGGACTAAAAAAAGGGTAAAATCTCCCAAATTGATGGCTTAATCGGCGTTAATTTCTATGTCCAAAAAGCCCCAAAAAACAAGGCGCCGCTGGTGGCAGATATTCTGCCGGATAGCACTGATTTTAGTGCTGTTGGCGGCTGGAATATATATCACACTACCGTGGTGGCTGCCGCGGGATTTCCTGCGTAACCATATTGCCGAAAGATTAGCCCAAGACCTTGGCAAAGCCGTACAAATCAAAAAACTTTCACTGAGCTGGGCAAATGGCCTGGATATTCAGGGGTTGAGGATTGGCTCTAACGACAAAAACGAGCCTGTCGCAATAGTAGATGCCATAAGGACGGAATTTTCCCCGGCTTCTCTTTTGCTCCGCAATCGCCTTGAGTGGCTTGAGATTATCAGGCCTAAAATCTTCATCAAAGCCGACAAAGAAGGCCAGCTGAACATCTCATCCATAATCGATCTCTTAAGTAAATCTGAATCGCCCAAACTCTTTATAAAGAATATCAGCATACGCCATGGGGTTATCATTCTCGCCTTGCCGGAAAGAAAAACGCCTATCCGGCTTAATGTGAGCGACCTCCAGTTTGTCGCGGGCAAGCTGAACCAACTCGGACAAGTTACAATGTCGGCAGGGCTGGAGCAGAGTGGCTCTTTTGCACCGCTGGGCCTGACCGTTGGTCCCGGCAGCGGGGAAAAGGACGCTGTAGCAGCTGCCGCGCTGAACTTTTCCAACCTGGACCTGGAAGAGTTGGAGCTTAAAAAATTCCTGGACCTCTCATTGAGGCAGCTCAGCGGCCAATGTAGCGGATCGCTCAATTTGCAGGTGAACCAGCAGGGGGTTGTCGACAGATTCAGCTTCAACCTCTCGATTCGCGACCTCAACGTCCAGCCGACAGATGGACCCGAATTTCCCGTTATCGAGCAGGCGGGTTTGAAAATCGACGCCCTCTATGATCCTATCATGAGTGAATTGCAGTTAAGCTCCGCGGTAATTCGTCTGCCGGGCGTAGACCTTTCCGGCAAGGCGTCCATGTCGACAGCCATTCGAAACGGCAACTGGGAAGCGATAAAATCACTGGATCTCAAGGGAAAGGTTCATCCGAATCGACTTGCAGCCCTGCTTGAAGATTTTGGCCAGGATGACAGAGGGTTGATGACGGAAGGGCCCATCGCCCTGAGTTTGACCGCTCGCCAGGAAGGTACAAATCTTCGGGTAAATCTTGTTGGAGATGGAACCTCCACGGCAATCGCAAAAAAACAGAGGGTCATTAAACCAGCCGGCAGGAACTTCATCGTTTCACTGACCGGAGCCTTCGACAGACGAAACTGGCAGTTCAGCGCAGATCAGGCGGGGCTGATTATCGGCGAGAATGACTTTGTAACAAGCGGCACGTTGACAGACATTAGGCCGGTACTGGATGGTTTACTGGAATCGCAGCAACCGCCAAAAATTAACGACCTTTTCGGGTATATGGCGAATCTGGATTTGCAGGGAACGTTTGAAGTTAATGAGTTTTATTCCCTCAAAGACATCTGGCCAGAATTAGAAGAAGCGCTGGAAGACGTAGATTTCCAGGGCGAACTCAAGGGAAGATGGTTCATCGCACATGGTGAAAACCCTCGACTGCATGCAACTTTAAGAGCGCCTGAGCAGACAAGCCTTTCCATTGGTGATAACTTTGCAAAACCATTCGACAAACCCATGACCATTGCACTGGCGGCAGAGATCGACAGTGACCTGTTGGCATTAAACGAAATCAACTTCGACATGACAGTCGGGCCGGGACGCTTTAACATTGATAAAGGTTTTTTAAAACTGACCGCAGATTCCTCAGGCACTGCCGTGGAAGGTGTTGAAGCGATCGGCCGATACGATGCTCAGCAGGCTGACATATTGCTGAAATGTCTGCCGAAATTTAAGGAACTGTCCGAAAACATTCGCGGCACCGCTGATGGCGAATATTCGCTTTCGGTCGCTCAGGATTCCGGCCTGGCAAATATTTCGGCGAATATGGCCCATATGGAGTTGGATTTTCCCGGTGTTTTTATAAAACCGCTCAGCCGTAAGGCGATAGCGCAACTCGAATATAATTTTGACAACTCAGCTGCCGATGCGAGAAATATTATTAAAACTGAAGTTGAGTTTGAAAACGCAAGTGTAGTATCAAATCTGAGTTTTCCAGCAAATACAACTTCACAAACAACCGTTAACCTGGACGCTGCAGCCAAAGTCGAAGATGCAATATGGCTGGTGGAATCATGCCCGTTTTTAGCCGAAGCTCTCGCAAACGGGAACCTGGAAGGTCAGACTATCGTTGAGATGCAAGCTATATTGCAGGAAGACGAAATTCTCGGACAGATTCACTGTCAAGGCAGCCAACTTAGATATGATTCCGCAGAGCCTGTTGAAATCAAAGCAAGGCTGGAAAATGGACTTATTCGCCGGATCAATCTCGGCCACGTCCAAAAGCCTTCCGGTATTCCGGCTGAGTTCAGCCTGGATATTAGATTGCTGCCTGGTGCGTCGCGGCTTTATGTCAATAATCTATATCTTCATCTTTCCGAATCCTCCGTACTGGCGGATTGCCTGATAGATTACGAAATATCCCAGGATGGCCAGATTGAAAACCTTAAAGCAAAGCAGGGCCATGTTGTAGTTAATACCAAAGACGCAAAAAGTCTGCAGGTAATCGCCCCGAGCCTTGAACAATATCAGCTGAGCGGTTCAGCCTTTTTCGAGACACAATTTTCATGCCCGCAAAAAGACAAGCCCCAGATCAGTTATGCCCTTTTAAAGACAGACAAATTCGGCGGAACTTTCAACGGTAAAGATGTGCTCATTGACGGGAAATTGGCATTTGAAAATCTAAACCAGGACAGCGAGGGTTTCTGGCAGGTCGGGAGGTTTTCGACTGACTCTCTGGAATTCAGCATAGGTGAAAATCACGGCTGGGTACTCGCAGATTTGACCGATCTTCCAAATGCACCGCATGGAAAATTTGAGCTTATCTGCGACAGGCTTGACGACAAAGACCTGATCGACTGGCTGGCGCCTGCAAGGGAGGAAATACCTGCCATTGGGCCCGCAGCCTATAAAATTACTTCTGAAAAACAGGCCCAGCTTCGCGAACAGGCCCAGCAGATTATTGAAAAGGCAACTCCATTTATTCTTTCATCGAACCTGGCCGCAAAAATTAAAATTCATCGACTCAGAAACTACGATGTTTCGATAAAGACTTTCTACGATGTCAGCAACCTGCGGCTGGATTTTTCTTCCCGACAGGGCAAAGTGGATATCAATTATATTAACGGCCTGAACGGTGGAACTGTCAGGAGGGAATACAGCGTAGATTTAAACCAGGAAAATCCGAGGGTTTTCTTCTCTACGGACATCAGCAACACAATCGCCCGCGAAAACATGCAGCCACAGATTAACAAGGTTTTCCCGGGCAACCTTGTCTCGGGGGAGTTCAATCACAGCGAGGAAGTAGATATAGACCTGGTCGATTTTGTAGCCAATGCCATAGACTTCCGCTACAAGTTCATCAAGGTCGGTTCGGCCATTACTGTTACGACAAACGGCGTCATTGAAGGTCAGGCCGCTCCAGCCTTCGTAACAAAGTTACTTCCGGGCTTGAATACGACAGAATACAGCTACGACAAAATGACGAATTACGCCGAATTCCTCCCCGACGGCACGGCTGATAATGACATGGTCTTCAGCGGAAATACCTATGACCTCTATATCGAGGGAATAACCGACTTTGATAATATCGGGAAGTACGAAATCGGCCCAATACTTTTAGGTTCGCCGCAATCAGCTCAATGGAACCATATCTACCGCCAAGGCCGAATCCCCGTGCTCAAGTTCAAGGCACGAATCGAGGGCGGCAAAATGTATGACATCAAGGTCTCGTATCCATGGCCAAATGAAACCCTTTTCACGATTTTCCTCAAAAATAACATCTTCTATCGCCTCTGGCTTTCTGGCAAGCAAAGCACCGTCCAATAAAATAGCGGCGTCTTTTTGACTTCTAATTAAGGCTATACAGCGTCAAAACTTGTATAATGTCTGCACATATTCAAGTGGATAAACGCTTCATGAACGAAGCCGCAAATAAAGAACCATATGATCATCATCGAGGTCGCCAACCGCTTTTGCGTCCCACGAGCAGATGGCGGGCTGGGCTGTTTCTGGCAATAAATCTTGCCGGCTTTGCGGTAGTATGCGCTTTCTGGCAGTACCTTACCTCCGGCAGTTGGACCAATTTCACACCGGATGCGTTTCGCCGGGAGTTAACCACGTCTCTTGGCGAGCTGGTTGTCGGGCCATTAAGCGTCTTGACACATCCCTGGATGATTCTCGTTACCGCTTTGCTATTGGCGGTTGTGATATTCGTCCCCATAACCGTAGCCGTGCTGTATCGTCTCAGGTATGCGGGACTTTTCATTGCTGTGTTAATAGTTGTCGCCAAGGCTCCTGTTTTGGGAATATTCCTTTCGATGGGCTGCTTGCTCGCATCTGTCACACGGCTGCGGAGCAACATGCCTTTTGTGGCAATCCTGCCGGGTTTGTTTTTGGCGGCAATCTATTTCTTCCTCCTGGGCTTTGCGGGCTCTGAGCTCTCGGCAACCTTGCCGCAGCAGCGATGGGCTTTGATCGCGCCTTTTGTCCTGGCTGGGTTGGGAGCGCTTCTATCTGCCAGCCTGGTACTGGCGCTGGCAAAACTCACCGGATTCCGCCCGGGCATAGTCTGCCCGGTACTGGCAATCCTTCTGGCCGGCCCGTTGGTCATTTTCTATGTCAAGATAGGCCCGGCTGAGCTCGATTACGCATTAATCTCGAAACAAATCGCAGAAGAAGACGCTATCTTCAAACCAAAGGCGCTCGCCGAATGGGCTGAGGAAAACGCCGCGCAGGGCCTGAACGGGCCAATATTGAATACCGCGATACAAGACGATTTGGAAACCCGCTGCCAGAAACTTATTAAATGTTGTGACCGTTTTCTGGCCAAATACCCCCAAAATTCCCGAGCGCCCACAGTGCTGTGGATTAAAAGCCAATGTCAAAGCCTGCAAGTAAACGAATCTGCCCTGGATACGGGCCTGATTAAATACAGCGCCTGCTACACCTCCCGGCAGTCCGAGAGAAGTTGGAATCAACTGCTGGAAAATTATCCCATTTCCCCGCAGGCTGCACTGGCAAGTTGGCGGCTGGCACAGCTTGCACTCAGAAAAGCTGAAACCAAAAAGGCTTTTGAGCTTCTGGAATCGGCTTTTAGGCTGCTCAGGAAATACAGACATAAAGATGAAGAAGCCGGTGAAGATAAGTTAAATGGAAGCCTCTTTAGTGATATGACGGCAATTCCCCGCCAAAGATATTACCGCAAAGCACTTTTCGATATTGAACATCTCATCTGGCTGATCCGGGAAAACAATATCCTAAGCGACCCGGTCGCAGCTGAGGCATTGGCTGCTTATCTGAGGGAAAACCCAAATCAGAAACAGATAATTTATTGCGGAAAACTCGACAAGCTCCTCGATGTTTATGAGGGTACAAAATTGGGCGATAACCTGATATTGGCCGTTGCTAAAGCGACAGGCGATACCTATGTAAAAGCTGAAATGCTTATCGGTATCGCCAGGGACTCTCGGACAGATGCCGCGATAGAGGCAAACTTCGAGCTTGGCAGGCTGGCTCTGCGAACTGCTGAGGCTCCGGCGCTTGCACTTATGCCCCAGCTAAAAAGCTCGAGGGAATATTTCGAACTTATCCTTTCCAAACCTCTCAACCCATGGACCCGCCTGGCGGCTGAATATCTTGGCCCGTAAACGCGCGTGCTCTGTTTTAACTTGCGTAAGCTTCGGCCAATCGCAAAACTATCTGCATGACCGAAAGCAATAACCAAAGTCCATCCAAAAAAGTTCTCGTAATCACCGCATCTGTCGGAGCGGGCCACAATTCTGCTGCCCGTGCGATAGTCGCTGCTCTCAAAGAGGAATCCCCGCAGGTAGAAGTTAAATGTATCGATGTGCTCGATTATACGCCGCGGATATTCCGAGCCGTTTACAGGGGCGGCTACGTACTGGCGGTAACAAAGTTTCCGAAATTATATGGCCTTGGATTTTGGCTACAAAATCGGCCTCAAACGCCTCATCGCAAACTCTCGGAGCGCCGCCGTCTTTGGCTCGAACGCAAATGCCTTCGACGTCTCGGCGAGTATGTAACAAAAGCTCAGCCCGACCTGATAATCAACACACACTTCCTGTCTGTGCCGTTTGTTGGCAGTTTGATTGAAAAAGGCCAGCTCAAAGCCCGCCAGGCGGTTGTCGTGACAGATATCGAAGTCCATCGCTGGTGGCATTCGGAAAATGTCGACAAATGGTATGTTCCAACACAGTTCAGTTTTGATGTGATTTCTTCCTGGGGTATCGACAAAAATAAAATGACCGTCAGCGGAATTCCGGTGCATCCGAAATTTTCCGAACCGCTTGACCGTAGCGAACTCCTGGGAAAATGGCGGCTGCCGACTGATAAAAAAATATTCCTTCTCAGTGGCGGCACGGAATTTACCTGCGGGCCTGTAACAAAGGTCGCTCAGCAAATACTGCAAAAAACGACTGACACGTGCCTTGTTGTTCTGTGCGGACGAAACAAAAAGCTTCTGGGAGAAGTTTCCAAACTTGCCCAGCCCGAAACGTTCCAGGGGAGGCTTTTCCCGGTCGCGTTTACAGATCGCGTAAACGAACTTATGGAAATTTCCTCGATGATGGTAACGAAACCCGGCGGGGCGACAGTTGCCGAGTGTTTATCAAAGGGCTTGCCCATGCTTGCGACCAGACCCGTTCCCGGCCAGGAAAGCGGAAACGCCAGATACCTTGCAGAAAAAGGGGCTGCTTTGGTCATCCCAAAGTTCAGCGAGGTACCATCTGCCGTCTGCGAGCTGTTAGCCGACCAGCAGAAACTCGACCAAATGGCAACCAACGCCCGAAACCTACATAAAGACGGCGCAACCATAATAAGCGAAAGCCTTTGTCGGGATTTTCTTTCCTGATCTGACATTCCCGACTCGGCAATCCTTGATTATCAGCCCCGTTTGGGGTATCTATACATTCACGAAAAAAAGATGCCCGGAAGGCATCGCATTTCTTTTTTATTTGGTAGAGATTGTGGAAATTGCGCAAGGAGGCGCCCGATGCAATCGATTCATGTAGTAGAAGATTCTCTCGCGATGGCCTGGGAAAAGGCTGTCATCGCCTGCTGGGAAAAAGGCGAAAAGTTCCCCACCGAATATGACCGACCCGAAGACCCCAACAGCCGTGATGTGTCTGCACTTATACACGTCAAAAAACCATTTGATGAACCACGCATTCATCGAGCGTTCCCGGGTGGACTGGATGACCTGGAAAAATATCGCTCGGAGATGCTCTACGGTGTTCACGACCACTGGATAGACCCCTCTGTGGGAAAGTGGGAATATACATATCACGAGCGAATATTCGAATATCTGGTTCCCGAGAAGGGGATTTACGACCAGATCGCCGGAGCTATCGAAAAGCTCAAGGAAGTTCCCTACACCCGCCGAGCACAGGCTGTCACCTGGCAGGTCTGGAATGACATGAACATCGGCGACCCGACTTGTCTGCAGAGACTTTGGTTCAGGATTGCCGACGGCAAGCTTCATATGAACATCCATATGCGCAGCAACGACGCATTCAAGGCTGCCTTTATGAATATGTTCGCCTTTACAGAACTGCAGGCGATCATGGCTGCCGAAATCGGTGTCGAGCCGGGCGAATATATGCACATCGCCGATTCTTTCCATATCTACGGCAGCTACTTTGAAGACTTCGAGGGTTTCCTGAAGACCGTTGCGAGCAGAAGCGAGGAAGAGAGAGTCTACACGACAGATTTTGCAAAGGTCTTTTTTATCGACGGCTGTGATACGCTTCTGGCGGAAGAAGATATGCCGGCAGACAAAAAGGCCCTGGTGGAAAAACGAAAAGCCGAACTTACGGGCTAGCACCAACAGCGCTTCGGAAGCGTCCAGGTGAGCCCTTTTATTGGGGAGGTGTAATATGGAAATGACGTGGATGGAGTTTGCGAGTTACGCCGTTTTCCTGGGTATGGGTCTTGTAGTTGCGCTTATCGTATTCCTGCTTGTAGTTGGCCCCATGCGCAAGCTGCTCAAGGCCAACTCTCGCACGAAGCAGGCCCGGTCGTTTTTTATCAGGACGTTGTTTATAATCCTGATACTCGCGGCAATCACGCCAATCGTCGGTAAAAACCTTGGCTATTGCGAAGACAAAGCCTTCATGGAACATGTCTGGAGAGCTGCGGGGGATCTGGAAGACAGTCTTATCTACATCGGCCTGTATCTGTTCGGTTTCGTAGTCCTTATGACGGTCATGGCGGCTGCACTGGGGCGGATCCGTGACGAATGAGCAATATCTGATAGTCTCATACTTCAGTGCTGCCGGTGGAGGCATGCTAGCTGCGGCTATTACCGCCCTTATTTTGCGAAGTCCCGTCAAAAAAGCTGTCGGCAAGCTCTTGAAAGGTGCAGGCAGGATATTCAGACGTGTTTTGCCGATTTGGCTGATACTGCTGGTGCTTTTCGGGTTCATGACGGTCAGCTATTTTGACTGCGCACATGAAACTTACGATGAGATCGTCAATGACCGCCAACATCTCGAACAGGTTACGCGCATACAGGCGTCCAGAATGTGTCTTTTTTTGGGAATAAGCCTGCTAGCTTACGCGTTTGCGATGGTGATATTACTTATCACCTGTCCACCAAAACACGATAAGCAAGCTTCGCCGCAGGAAGCGGCTCGCACGGAGTAGATAAAATTATTCGGCTGGACCTATTAGGCGGATGGCATTTTTGCCGGTCTTCTTGACAGACTTAAGGGCCTTGTCGGCGCTGCGGAGCAGTTCGCGACAGCTCTTGCCGTCGTGGGGATAGCTTGCCAACCCGCCGGATATGGAAAGTACGCCGGTAGCTTCAGGCCCCAACGCGGAAAATTCATGATTGCTGACTGTACGGCGGAAACGGTCGGCTAGTGCGAATGCGCTTTCGGGCGGCCGGGAGTCCGGCGACCTAGGTTTGGCGCCATCCCAGAACAGCACCGCAAATTCATCTCCACCGATTCTCGCGACGATATCATGTGAGCGGGTAATTCTTTTCATCAACGCAGCTGTCTCTCGTAGTATTTCATCGCCCGCAGCGTGGCCGTAGGTGTCGTTATAGCGTTTGAAATCGTCGATATCATAAAGCAGTAGAGTTACACGATAATCATTCTGAGCTGCTCGCAACAGAATCTGATCGGTAATGTTGTAGAGGTATCGCCGGTTATACGCACCTGTCAGGTGATCGGTAATAGCCAGGCGGTGGAGCGACTCCGTCCGCGAAGCTGTGGCGACAAGCGCGGGCAGCGATTCCTGAATCGCCGTCAGAAAGGCCTCGCACTCCTGGTCCATTGCTCCTGTCGGATTGGCTGGCACGAGGACTCTTGGCACATTTCCGGCAGCCAATAGTAAAGGCCTGACGTTGTGCGAAAATTTGTCAGTATCCACCCACTCACAAGTCGTACCGAGTTTCGACCCGATCAACTCTGCGACCTTTGCTTCGAGAGAAATCATATTGTGGGCAGCCTCTACAAGAGAGCTGAACTGCCTAGGCGTGAGGGCGGGACTCTGCTCAGCTGCACCGCTTGTTCTCGGCTTTTCCTGGAGGGCAACGTTCAAAATCCGCGAGATATCTTTGCTGGTAGGGGGATAAATAAAATAGTCGTCCAAAAGCTCACCTGCCAGCGGCCGAACTTCCGGCTCGGTGGCTGGACTGCAAATGGCCAATACTCTCGAGTCCGGCTGAAGTCGATGCACCGCCCGACATAAACCGGCAAATTCCGGATTACTCCCTGTCAGCAAAACTGTGCCAAAGCGCCGGCGACCCATTTCCATAAGCGCATCATAAGGGTCACTGAAACTGACGCATTCAGTTTGGCCAAGACGACGCGAGAGGTCGCTGCCGATATCCGCTTCGGCAAGTAACAGGATTTCACTTACGCTTTGCAAGTCAGTTATCCTCCAGAAGCGCTTCAAGTTCTTCCGGGGTTAGAATTTGCTGGAGAACATCAGGGTTTTGCGTTGTTTTTGGCCTGGGTTTTTCCTCCGCAGATTGGGGCTTCTGCTCGATTGGTTCATATACACCCTCGGCCTTTTCGTAAGTCCCCAAATCAAGCTGAGGACTTGAAGCCGCCAGCTTGCCAAGTTCAAAAGCCGCATCCTCAGCAGATACAAGGCGAACGCCGCTAAGTTGGCCACCGCTGAGGGATTTCGGTATCGAACCAAAGGCCAATACCTCGACATTCATATCCCTGGCGATCTTCAAAAGTCCCAGGTTTCGGCTTCCAAGGACGCGGAGCTCGACCACAAGCGCAAGCGTTGGTTGCCTAAGCACTTCCGCAGCCGCTTCGTAAGCACTAAACACATGGACATGCGAGATGTTGGCAAACGAGAAGGCATTTGGGTCCAGCTTTGCCAACCCAGCCTCCGTTGCAAGAATCACCACTCGGGGGTCCAGAGAAGTTTGTTTCCTTCCGTTCACACGAGGTGCCTTCTTGTAAAAACACAAATTTAAAGAGAGCCTCCAGTTAAGTCTATCTTACCGCCAAACCGCGATTTCGTCAAACCGCATTAAGGGTCTATCCTGTCGGTTGAGTTTGCCCTGCAAGGGTGTTATATTCACTTTTTATGAGCAAAAAAAGCGAAAGTACAGAACGCAGCAAAAATATCTGGGCGCCGTGGCGAATCGAATATATCAACTCGCTTTCCGAAGGTGAAGGTGAGTGTTTTATGTGCAGATATCGCGACGAAATCGAGAAGGACAAGGAGAATTTTGTCCTCTGGCGCGGCAAGAGAAGCTTCGCCATGCTCAACCGCTTCCCCTACACAGGCGGACATACCATGATCGCTCCTTACGATCACGTGGGCGATCTCGATAAGCTCGATGAGCAAACAATGCTGGAGATGTTCGGCTTCATGCGCGATATACAGAAAATCCTGACCCGCGCGATACGAGCACACGGATTTAATATAGGCATGAATATCAATCGCTGCGCAGGTGCCGGCCTGCCGGACCATATTCACTTACACATCGTGCCGAGATGGCAAGGCGATACAAATTTCATGGCTGTTTTTGGAGGCTCGAGGGTTATCTCACAATCTCTTGAAGAACTTTACGACCTGCTCCGCAAAAGCGGCGAAAAGCTGAACCTGCCGAAAGCCAGCCAATAATGACTCGGCCCGAATCGCTATCTCCCCGCAAGAACTTTGAACACAGCCAACAGGTCTGGCTGGCTGGGTACGCTGTTGGTGAAAGCCACAACGGGGGGAGGAAGTTTTCCGAAGGCGACCATGATTACCGGTCCTGCTTTCAGCGCGACAGAGACAGGGTAATCCATTGCTCTGCCTTTAGGCGGCTTGATTTCAAGACGCAGGTATTCGTCCCGCACGAGCACGATCATTTCCGTACGCGGCTGACACACACTATAGAAGTGGCCCAGATAGCCAGGGACATCGGCAGGGCGTTGCGACTTAACGAAGACCTTATAGAAACGGTTGCACTGGCCCACGACCTCGGCCATCCGCCGTTCGGACATAGCGGCGAAGCTGTGCTTGATGAATTAATGAGCGAGCATGGACATTTCGAGCATAACCGCCAATCGCTGCGGGTTGTGGATTATCTCGAACATCCATATCCGAGGTTCCGCGGGCTTAATCTTACACATGTAGTCCGCGAGTGCATCGCCAAACACGAGACGCGCTACGACAGTCCGATCTGCGAAGATTTTGACGCAGAACTTGGGGCGCCGCTTGAAGGGCAAATCGTCGACCTGGCTGACGAGATAGCTTACACATCAGCCGACCTGGAAGATTCGCTTGCATCCGGCTGGATTACTACCGACCAGCTTGCCGGGCTTGAGTTATGGAACCTGGCTATGAAAATTGCCGAAACCGGGGAGCCGGACGCCAGCGAAATTCACAAGCGCATCCGAGCCTGCAAGGCAGTTTTAGCGGTAATGGCTGATGACTTGATAAGCAGCACGGTTGCGAAAATTAAAAAGATGAATATCGACTCACTCGATACGGTACGAAAGGCTGGCAGGAAAATTGTCGGCTTTTCCGATTCGATGAGACGATCTGTTGATCAGATGCAGAATTTCCTACTCAATAATGTCTATCTGAACCCGAGAAGCCACGAGCAGGAAAACTCTTCAAAAATAGTTATCTCTAGCTTATTCGAGTCATATTTAGCAGAACCCAAACTGCTCCCTCAGCGATATCAAAGCAGAACACAAAACGATGGCCTGCATCGCGTCATTTGCGACTACATCGCGGGAATGACTGACAGGTTCTGTAAAAACGAGCACAAAAAAAATCTGTAAATAAAAAGGGCCGCAACTGGTGAAATTGCGACCCTTTAGTGTCTGATTCTTACAGCAGGTATTAACTCTCAGCAGGTTGCTCCTGCTCGCCCTGGGTTTCTTCGATCTCTTCTTCAATCTCTTCTTCGGTTTCCTCGACGTAGACATCATCAAGGTCGGTGGCATCAACTTTCTGACGCAGCAGATAGTAGACTACCGTCAAGCTGCTGGAGAGGTAGCTGACCAGATAGGCAGCGACAAGTGCGGCAACCAGGAATACCCAGATGCCTATCAAAACCGCACCTATCGACTCGCCACCGCTCATCGCCTCCCAGCTGAACTGGCCGAAGAGACGGTCAAGCTGCGGGGCAGTCCACATAACGTCTAACTTGTCGGCACCTTCGCCAAGTTTATCCCCGCCGACACCTACGCCAATCTTGACAAAGAAGTGCGTAATCGTCAGTGCAAGATAAGCGAAGAACCTGACGAACAGGTATGTTATGGAACCATAAACCAAAGCGACCAGACCGTACATCGCCGCTCGCCATGGCTTGGAGAAAATATACGAGAAGCTTCGGCTGATGGCGTCAAAGCTGTCGGAACCTTCGACGGCTATCGTCGGGTACATCAGGCCGACTCCGGTAACCAAACCTATCAGCAGGAACGCCGCGACCAACCCTCCGATCAGTGCCAGGAAGAACAGCACGCCGCCGACAATCTCTCCAACGTAGGGTAAATTAATAATTAGACCGCCAATAATCAGCAATAGCCCGATAAACAGGATAATCGCTATCGGGATAAGCGGGGCGGTGTAGAAGCTGAAGAACTTGCTCAGCGAGAAGCTCAACGCCTGCATGATGGAAATCTTTTCTTCGCGGGCTGCGTGAAGTGCAGCGATACGATAGATAGCTCCACCGAACAGGGAGACAATCGCCAAGCCCACAATCAGGAAGATAGCTGCATAGACGTAGTGCTCCGTAATCAACCAGGCAAAACCGTTGGCGGCCATTAGTGTGTAATAGATGAATCCGGGTGCCTCGTTTGCAGGGGCAGGTGCCTTAAAGGGCTCTGTTACGACCGAAGCTGGCGTTACGGATTTTGATTCCATAATACGCCTGTATTGGCTCATTCCGCTGAAAATCTTGCCGCCAACGACAGCGTCAACAGCTCGGCGGACACATTTGGACTCATAATTCATAAAGCTGGAGAAGATGCCCTGGCCCTGAATGACCAATTTGTCTCTTTCGAAATCGACTTTTATGCCGGTAAGGGCAATGTTGGCCTGCTGCCGATCATTTTCGAGTTGTTCCTTTGCCTTTGCCTCGTCGTCGGCATGCTTTGCAGTTTCGTTGGCCTCGTCAGAGCTAGCCTCGATCATTTCATCGATCGTTTTTATTTCTTTATTGAAAATCTTACCCGCATCGTCAAGGACTTCGGACCAGTCCTTTTTGGAACTTTCGAGGATCTTGTCATAACTGAGGTCAGCGTGTCGATCCTCTTTTTTTATCTCATCGAGTTCGGCAATAAAAGCCTTGGAAAACTCACCGCCGGGTGTAATTTTTCCGCCCAACTCCGCCCAGTATCGATCAATAGTCCTGACCGAGCCGTTATACAGAGCCGCTACCTTTGCCGGGCGAGACTCTTTCCATTGGGCTTTACTCTTATCGAACGCGGTGTTCGACATTTCGAAGTGGTTATTAATCTCGCCTGTCTGGGCATAGCCGCCGCCCACGCACCAGATGCTGTCAAGAACCATACCCAGAATGCAAATCGCGACAATGGCTGTCAGGGCCAGTGCGAGCTTGCTGGGATGGATAGCCATCCGAAAACTCTTGAATATATGCGCGAAACTGAACACTTCGCTCCAATTGACTGCTCGAATTTCGTGTTGTTCGTCGGCCATAACTTGTCCCTTTCAATGCGATATGAACGTTCTTTTAAAGAACGATGTTTATTCTCTTGTCCCGAGAGGGATTATATTTCGTCCTCTTCGCGGTGCAAAGGTTTTTCCGATAACTTAAGAGCCTTTCGGGAACCCGTTATTTATCGTCTTTTTTGGCTGATTTGCTGGAATTGTTTTTCGAATCCGAAGATTTTGACGAATCGCTTTTCGTTGAGGTGGGTTTTTTGTCTTTTTCGGCAGCCTTATTGTAGGAATCGCTACGGTAGTCTGTCTGATAAAAGCCGCTACCCTTGAAGATGACGCCCGCTCCTGTCCCAATAAGTCTTTTTACCTTCATCTTGCCGCAATCCGGGCATTTTTTTATGGGAGAGGCGGTTATAGAATGAAACTTCTCAAAGCCATGTCCGCAAGCCTGGCATTCATAATCGTATGTCGGCATCAGTTACTCTCCTCGCCCTGGATATCTTCGTCTTCTTTTTCTTCCGGGGCGGTAGAAACTATAACAGAACTAGGTCTGATTGTCCTGCCTTTGAGCTGGTAACCCCTCTGTAGCTCCTGAAGGACCGTCATTGGAGGATGCTCATCGGTGGGCTGCTGCATCAGAGCCAAGTGCTTTTCCGGGTCGAAGTGCTCGCCTTCGGCCTCGATTATGCTGACGCCAAATTTCCCGAGCGTATCAATTGCCTTATTGTGCACCAGTTGCATTCCTGTAAGAAGCGGATCGTCCTCGTCGTGATTGGCCCTTGCGGCATCCAGGGCTCTTTCCATATCGTCCAAAACGCCAAGAAGCTCCTTTATCAGCTGCTCATTTGAAAACTCGCGTGCCTGAGCGATATCCTTCTGGACTCGTTTTTGATAGTTAAGATAATCAGCCGAAACCCTCTGAAGCCTTGCAAAAAGATCATCCCGTTCCGCCTTGATGCCCTCAGGTGTTTCCTTGGCGGCCTTGGGCTCGACGGTTTCCTGCGTTTTAGGTTCTTCAGCTTTGTGTTTCTTCTTTTTCGTCATCGTGTATCCTCAACTGCTACATCCATAACCAGCTAAACGCCGATACCAGGATTGCAGAGAAATATTTCTTCAGCTTGTCAAAGAAGTTCTTCCGTTCAGGGGTGATGTTCGCTTCTTCGGTCTTGGCGTACTGCTCCAGCAGGTCTTTCTGCTTTTTGGAAAGTTTTCTAGGGACCTCGATAAATACCTGAACGTGCTGGTCGCCATTACGCCTGGACCTTGGCGACGGCAGCCCCTTCTGTTTCATCGTTATAACGTCGCCGTTCTGGGTTCCGGCGGGCACTTCGATTTCTTCAGGCCCCTTGAGTGTCGGAACTTCTATTTTGCCGCCAATGGCCGCGGTGGAAAAACCTATCGGCACCTGGCAGATAAGATCATCGTTGTGACGCTGCAGGAACGGGTGCTTTCGGACAATAACATAACAATGAAGGTCGCCCCGGGACGTCCCGCTGGTGTTTGGTTCGCCTTCGCCTCGCATCCTCACGACCTGTCCGTGATGGACTCCGGCTGGAATGTGGAGGGAGAGAACGCGTTTTTTCTTCCTCCGGCCGCTGCCCCGGCAATCTTTACAGGGGTCGGTTATGATGGTTCCCTTACCTTTGCATTTGGGGCAGGGCATTACACGAACACTCATACCGAAAAAGCCCTGAACCTGCTGTTGGAGCTGGCCATAACCCCCACAGTTAGAACACTTCTGTGGTTCGGTGCCCGGCCTGGAGCCCTTGCCGCTACATGTGTCGCAAAGATCCATGCGCTCAAACTCGAGGGTGTGGTCGATGCCGGTAGCAATCTGTTCGAGGCTGAGTTCTACTTCCGTTTCCAGATCCAGACCGCGATCAGGCCTTTGTGCGGCTCGTCCACCAAAGCCAATCCCGCCGAAAATATCGTCGAACATTGAGAAGATATCGCCAAAGCCCATCGACGAAAAGTCGTGTACGCCCGCGCCTCGCAGGCCGGCGTGGCCGAACTGGTCGTACCGCTGGCGCTTCACAGAATCGGACAGGACCTCGTAGGCTTCTGCAAGCTCTTTGAACTTCTTCTCGCCGTCAGCCTTGTCACCCTTGTAATTATCGGGATGAAACTTAAGCGCCAACTTGCGATAAGCGCGCTTTATCTCCTCGCCGCCTGCAGTGCGGCTGATGCCTAAAACTTCGTAATAATCACGTTTGTCAGACATTAACTTCTTGTTTCAAGTTATTTAAAATAAAAAGTTCTACACCGATTAATCCTTGTCCGCATTAAGGATAACCGGAAGCCCGTTATCTCCCGAACCGATAATCACGACCTTGGCATTATTCGATTTCGATATCTCCAATGTCGCGTCGATTCCCTTCCATTGCAACAGTTTGTCACTGATGCCTTCGGAAACTATCTTCTGGAAATCGGCAATTCCACCCGCTTCGATTCTCTTACGCTCGGCCTCTTTGGTTTCCTTGGCCAGGACAAATTCCATTCTCTGGGCGTCCTGCTCGGCTGAAAGTTTTTCTTCGATAGCTCTGCGGACTCTCGTCGGAAGAGCGACATTTCGCAACATCACTTGCTGAATAAGTACTCCTTCACCCGTGAAATCTTCGTATTTACTGAGCAGGTCTTTCAGCCGCTTTTCAAGCAGTTGCTGAGTGCTCTCGGCAAGCTCCTGGCGTTTTATCGAATACGCTTCCTGTGCGGTAAATGTAGATGCCGCCTCACGGATAGCCGTCCGTGAAGCTGGACGGATAAGCTTGGCGGCGTAACTGATGCCGATGTTTTTATAAACCCACGGAGCATCTTCCGGAACAAGTCTATAAGCGACGGTAACATCGAGCGGCATCTGCAAGCCGTCGCTGCTGAGAACCATAATCGAATCGTCGCCCTGAACCTGTCCTTCGCCGGAAACTACGGACATCGTGTAGAATTCCGTACGGACCGACATCTTTTCGACAACCAAAAGCGGGTTAACAAGGTGCAGGCCTTCGGCAAGATGGAACTGCTGAACTTTACCGAAAAGGATCGGCACACCGACATGTCCGGCGGGAACTATAACGACGGCACTGGCTATGCCAATGGCCACGCCGACAATTATCGCAACCACTCCTGCAACACGAGGCACCTGTGGAACGAACAAACAAACTACCCCAGCCAATAATAGAACTATCGCCATTAATATCATCGTTTGCTCCTTTCGGTTTTTTTCGGTTTTGTTTTTTGTTGGTCGGCCCAAATTTTAGGGGCGCTGTCGTCAATTATCGTCAGCGCCCCTGTGTATATTCAACCTAAAACGTTGTTTTTGCCGCAAAGAATCAGCAAACAGCGTTTGCGACCTGATCCTCGGCCTTTTCATCGTACTCGGTAACCATAACGTTGGTCGTCAGTACGAGCCCGGCAACTGAAGCTGCGTTCTGCAGTGCAGTGCGGGAGACCTTGGCAGGGTCGATAATGCCAGCTTTGACCATATCTACATACTTTCCGGTCGCGGCATCGTAGCCAATGTTGTCACCCTTGCTGAGTATCTCAGCTACGACTACGTCACCTTCTTCACCGGTGTTATTGACGATCTGGCGGGTCGGGGCGGAAAGAACCTTCGTTACGATATCGACGCCGACCTTCTCTTCGCCGCGGGCCTTGTCACGGGCCTTCTTGACGGCGGCCAGAGTGTGCAGCAAAACAACGCCACCGCCAGGGACGATACCTTCTTCGCTTGCAGCCCGTGTAGCATGCATCGCGTCGTCGATGAGGTCCTTGCGTTCTTTCATCTCGGTCTCGGTTGCAGCACCAGCCTTGATAACCGCTACGCCACCGGTCAGCCTTGCCAGGCGTTCGGTGAGTTTTTCGCGATCATAATCGCTGGTTGTCTTCTCGATCTGGTTGCGGATGGTTTCGATGCGGGCTTTGACGTCTTTCTTCTTGCCGGCGCCTTCGATAATCGTCGTTGTTTCCTTGCCGATGATTACCTTCTTGGCCGAACCAAGCTGACTCATCTCAACACTTTCCAGCTTAATGCCCAAATCTTCACTTATAAGCTCGCCACCAGTCAGGGCAGCTATGTCGCCGAGGATAGCCTTTCTGCGGTCGCCAAAGGCAGGGGCCTTGACGGCACAAACCTTCAGTACACCACGCAGGCGGTTGACTACCAAACCGGCAAGAGCTTCGCCTTCGACATCTTCAGAGATAATCATCAGCGGCCTGCCGGAAGATGCAATCTTTTCCAGGACAGGAACCATATCACGCAGAGAGGAAATCTTCTTCTCGTGGATAAGGATGATCGGGTCTTCCAGAATGCATTCAAGCGTGTTGGGGTTGGTTACGAAGTAGGCTGAGATATAGCCCTTGTCGAACTGCATACCTTCGACAACTTCCAGCTCGTTTGTAAGGCTCTTGCCTTCTTCAACGGTGATGACGCCATCGGCGCCGACCTTATCGAACGCCTCAGCAATCATTTCGCCAATGTCGGTGTTCCAGTTGGACGAGACGGTTGCGACCTTTCGCAGGTCGTCGTTGCTCTTGACGGGCTTGGCCTGTTTCTGAATGTCTTCGACAGCCGCAGCTACACCGGCATCGATTCCACGCTTCAGTGCCATCGGGTTCACACCGGCGACGACATGCTTGAAGCCTTCAGCCAGCATCGCCTCGGCAAGCACTACCGCAGTGGTCGTGCCATCGCCGGCGACGTCTGCTGTCTTCGAAGCAACCTGGTTGGCCATCTTTGCGCCCATGTTCTCGAACGGGTTGGGCAGGTCAATTTCCTTGGAAACGGTCACGCCGTCCTTGGTTACTTTCGGCGAGCCAAAGCTCTTCTGCAAAAGGACGTTCCGCCCTGTCGGGCCGAGCGTTACCTTAACCGCCGAAGCCAGCTTGCTGACGCCGTCAAGTATACTGGCTCGAGCGTCTGTATCGTAAAGCATCTGCTTAGCAGCCATTGTTTAACTCCTTTGGTTAATCGATCCGGCTAGGGGTCGATTAACAGATTAACTATTTTTCAATGATGGCCAGAACGTCGGACTCGCGGAGAATGACATATTCTGCGCCGTCGATCTTGATTTCGGTCCCGGCATACTTTCCGTAGAATACCTCGTTGCCTTTTTTGAGGCTCATCTTGCCGCGCTCGCCGCTATCGAGAAGCTTGCCCTTGCCGACGGCAACAACTTTGCCTCGCTGGGGTTTTTCCTGGGCGGAGTCCGGAAGGACGATGCCGCCAGCTGTGGTTTCTTCAGCCTCACACTGTTTAATGAGAACTCTGTCATCTATAGGATGAACTGCCATCTTTTGTCTCCTTGCTTATGTTCTTTCTTCGATTTCAAAGTTGATTTTAATGGGCCTGGCTGCTTACATCATTCCGGGCATTCCGCCCATGCCACCCATACCGCCCATGCCGCCGGGCATTCCACCCATTCCACCCATGCCGCCCATACCGCCGGGCATTCCGCCTGGGCCGCCTGCGGGCATCGGTTCTTCTTCCCTGGGCAGTTCAGATACGGCCGCATCACAGGTAAGAAGCATGCAAGCCACTGAAGCTGCATTTTGAAGGGCAGTGCGGGTAACCTTGACCGGGTCTATAACGCCGGCTGCGACCAAATCTTCATATTCCATCTTGTCAGCGTTAAAGCCGAAGTTTCCGTCAGTCTCTTCGACCTTCTTCAAAACTACAGCGGGTATTTCACCGGCATTTTCAACGATCTGTCGCAGTGGCTCGCCAAGGGCACGCTTGACGATATCTGCGCCGGTCGCCTCGTCACCCTTCAAGCCATTAGTTTTGACCTTGCCGCGGGCACGAACAAACGCCACGCCGCCGCCAGCAAGAATACCTTCTTCGATAGCTGCTCTGGTCGCGTGGAGTGCGTCTTCGACGCGGGCTTTTTTTTCCTTCATCTCAGACTCGGTAGCTGCACCAACGTTAATCTGTGCGACACCGCCAGCCAACTTGGCCAGACGCTCCTGGAGCTTCTCGCGGTCGTAGTCGGAAGTGGCCGTCTCGATTTCTCTGCGAATCTGGTCGATTCGTGCCTTGATGGCGTTGGTTCTGCCTTTGCCTTCTTCGATTATTGTAGTGTTGTCGTTATCCACAGTAATCTTCTTGGCAGTGCCGAGGTCCTTGAGTGTAACGGCTTCGAGGTCGATTCCCAGGTCCTTGGTGAAGACCTTGGCGCCGGTAAGAATACCGATATCCTCGAGCATTGCCTTGCGGCGATCGCCGTAACCGGGGGCCTTTACCGCACAGACGTTCAAGATGCCGCGTAGCTTGTTGACAACAAGTGTCGCAAGCGGCTCGCTCTCTACATCTTCAGCGAGAATAAGGAGCGGCTTTTTGGACTCTGCTACCTTTTCAAGAAGCGGAACGAGTTTGGCGACGTTTGAAATCTTGTCCTCGTAAATCAAAACGAGGGGATTTTCCAGTTCGCATTCCATCGATTCCGGATCGGTAACGAAATGAGGTGAAAGATAGCCACGATCGAACTGCATGCCCTCGACCACGTCGATGGTCGTGTCGATGCTCTTGCCTTCTTCGACGGTAATTACACCATCGCGCCCGACCTTGTCCATCGCCTCTGCCAGCATCTTGCCGACTTCAATGTCGTTGTTGGCGCTTATAGCCGCGACGTTTCGGATATCTTCATCGCCTTTAACGCCAATAGCCATCTTGCCAAGCTCGGATACGATCGAATCTACTGTCTTGCGGATTCCGCGAGCTAGGGCCATCGCATCGGCGCCGGCTGTAATGTTGCGGTAACCTTCCTTGAAGATTGCCTCAGCAAGGACAGTCGCCGTCGTCGTGCCGTCGCCAGCTGCGTCAGAGGTCTTGGAGGCAGCCTCTTTGACCAGCTGAGCACCCATGTTCTCGGTCTTGTCGGTAAGTTCGATTTCCTCTGCAACGGTAACGCCGTCTTTGGTAACCGTCGGTGCGCCCCAGCTCTTGTCGATAATGGCAGTTCTGCCACGCGGGCCCAGTGTGCTTTTTACTGCACGGGCCAGCTTCTCAACGCCAGTCAGAAGAGCTTCTCGGGCATCGGCTTCAAATACTAACTTCTTAGCCGCCATAGGAAGAGTCTCCTTTCGGTTTAAATAAAACCTTAAATCTCTCTAAACAAAAAGGTTATGCCAAAACTTTTTATTGTTTTCATTATGCACAACCCAAAAAGAACACACTTTTACCGTCTTTAGTTTTAGCAAGCATCATGCCTTTCAGTATAACTGTTTATAATTAAATCATTTACCTGTTTATGACTGCTATTTCCGAGGATATAAAGCTGCCAACGTTGCGGTTTGGGGGTGCTGGGAGACATGTTTTGACAGAGAAAAGAAAAAAGGCCGAAAACCAATCAGGAAGGGGATCAATCCCGCTGCCTTTTTAGTTTTCAGCCTTTTCGAGTGTTAGTTTAGCCTGGGATTCTAATTGCCCAAAAGCTTCTTTGCGTCTCCGACAAGATAGAATGACCCGCAAATACAGATAATATCTTCCCTGCTGATTGCATTGTTTGCAATCTGGAGGGCGGTTTTCAGGTCGTCGGCTACTTGGGCGATCCTGCCGCAACGTTCTTCATAAATATCAGCCAGATCTTTTGGCTTGGCGGCACGTGGGCTGGAATCGGCTCGGGTGAAGATGACCTTATCTGCTCCGGTTGCGATCTGATCCATCATGCCGTTGATGTCTTTGTCACTGCAGCATCCGAATACCATGACCATCGAATCGTAAGGTATGTGCTGGCCGACACCACGCAGGAGCGCCTGAATAGAGGCGCCATTGTGTGCGCCATCTACCAGAATGCGGGGGTCATGGCTGATCATCTCCATGCGGCCGGGAAGATATACACCCGCAAGGCCTTCTTTGGCCTTTTCGTCGTCGATGTTCATGCCCTGGGCCTTCAATTGGTCCAGCAGCGCCAACGCCAATCCACAGTTTATTGCCTGATGCTCGCCAAGCAGCGGAACGAGCAGATGCTCGAACTTGCTTCTTGGTGTTGTCAGGCAAATGCGTGCATGGCAGCCGTCCTGGCGGGAGGATTCGACGCGATAGCTGAATTCAATATCCTCGCCGGTAAACATTATTTCGCTATTGTTTTCCTTTGCAGCCTTTTTGAGAACCTTTTTGGCGTCAGGGTGCTGAGGAACACTAATGGCCGGTATCTTCGACTTAATAATGCCCGCCTTTTCTGAGGCTATTTCCTTCAGCGTTTTGCCCAGCTGCTGAGTGTGGTCCACTGAGATACTCGTCAGGCCACAGATTTCCGGTTTCAGGACGTTCGTGCTGTCAAGGCGACCGCCAAGGCCTGTCTCTATAACCGCGATATCCACCTTCTCGCTGGCGAAATGGGAAAAAGCCAATGCAGTGAAAATCTCAAAGAAGGTCGGCTTGTCTTTGGCCATCTTCTCTATATGCGGCTCGGCGCTACAAATCAGCCTTGTCAGAGCGGCTCGAGTTGTAACTTCACCATCAATTTTGATTCTTTCTCGCACATCATTTATATGCGGGGAGGTGTAAAGTCCGACTTTGAAACCGCAAGCAGAAAGCATGCTCGCAAGCATCGTTGCGGTGGAGCCCTTGCCCTTGGTACCCGCAATATGCACAGATTTTAACTTTTTGTGCGGATTACCCATGCCCTTGAGGAGCTTTTCCATGCGATCCAGACTGAACGTATCTCGATTGTAGCGCACACGGAGCATCTGCTCGTAGTCGGTCTGCGAGAACAGATACTTCAGGGCCGAGTCGTAAGTCCGGGCCGGCCGCTTTCTTGCAGCAGCCTTTTTCCTGGTTATTTTAGTAGTTGAGGCCATAAGTCGGGCAAGTATAGCATGTAAAGGTGGGAAAAGTCAAGCTTTTACCACCTAACCCCTTGAAATAAAAAGTGTTATCGCAATTATGGACATATTGTTTTTGTGTACAAAAGGCCTGAAAAAAGTGGCGCGTTTCTTCATATACGCCTAAAACGGCTGATCGGTTCTAGCTTTTCTACTGCTCTAAGCGAATATAAAATAAACAGATACACCGAGACCTTGACTATTTTTCTTTAGTGGGATAGAGTTTAGCGTTCAAATTCGCAGCGCAGTAAAGACTTTAAGTAACAATAACCTTGATGGCACTTGGGAGAGGTGGCTGAGTGGCTGAAAGCGACGGTTTGCTAAACCGTTGTACGGGGTCATGCCCGTACCGCGGGTTCGAATCCCGCCCTCTCCGGTTTACAAGTGACGGCCGGTGCCAAGAAACGCCTAAAGGCCCAATAATAAAGGGCAAAGGCAACCTTGGTGCTGGCCGTTTTCTTACCCCAACCAACCCCTATATAGTGCCCAGCGCTGACCTAAGCGTTACACCAAGTGTACCTAGTAACGACAAGCAGGGCGACAAGCGAACTTTCCCAATACCCCAAGCTAATCAATTTGGCAAGGGTGGGGCATACCATCCCCCCCAACCGGGGCCTAGCAACGTCTCTTTAGGTCTCTCAGGAAAAATTACAAAAATTTGAGATTAATCGACGTGTCGCGATTCGTTGGAATAAGTAAAAGATTCTAAAAGGAAGGATTTGAAAAAAATGCCATTTCATTTAAAAAAACTGTTACCCAGACATTACCGAATATTGGAGCTTTGCCTTGATGGGAAAAACCGCAAGGACATTGCAGAAGAAGTAGGTCTTACGCCAAGGGCTGTTACGAATGTTACCAACTCGCCGGTCTTTCAAAATGAATTTGCCCGCCGCAGAAAAGAAAGGAATAAAAAGCACGACGAGGCATTTGCATTGGAAATTGGGTTGTTGAGAGAGAAGGTTGAATAATAAGCCCGAATAGCTACCCAAATTAATTACATTGCCAAAACAAGCGTAAACTTCTATTCTTTTAGGAGCTTATGTGTAAGCCAATTTCTATTGGCAGACATAGCACCAAATAAGAAAGGGGTATTGAATGACCAAGCGTGAAATTGCATCTCTGGCATGTAAAATTCTTGCAATCTGGCTATTTGTTAAGAGCATTCTTTTTGTAGGATCAATATTGTTTGTAGTTACAACTTTGATTAAGGAAGTTTTCGAGAAGGGGACTTGGGCAACAGGTCTTTCACTTAGCATTGGCCACGGTTTTTTTGCCGTGCTTTTTTTAATTCTGGCTTGGATTTTATGGGCCAAATCAGATTCTCTCGGAGCCCGAATGGTTGGGAAAGATACGACGCCAGTAACCCGCTCAACTATCACCAAAGAAGAATGGACCGGAATTGCACTGGTTGTTTTAGGCTTGTATGTATTCGTTGGAGGTGCCCGTGAACTCGTCGTGTCAATTTCTGGCAGGTTTTTTGGAAATGAATACTTTAATGTGCAACTATTTATTAGCTCAATTATACAGCTCATCATTGCGATTTGGATGATGGTAGGGTCCAAAGGTCTAGTGCGGTGGATATGGAAAATTCGAACAATGGGACAGAAAGCCCAAGCTGAGTAGAAATTAAATCTATGGGGAAGTGGGCGGCTTGAATTAGCAACCGTTGATGAGGGAAGTACCCAAGGCCGAATCTGCAACTTGATATTCGTCCTATAATTTCTACTTTCGCTAAAGAGATTCCCTGCTGGTAGAGGAGATAGAAAAATATGAAATACTGCTTCATCACATTCCTATTGCTTATTCTTGCCGGATGTTCAACGCAACGTAGCGTTATATGTTTTTCCCCGCGAAAGCCGTTTGAACCCGACTCAGGAAAAGAGCTTTTCGAAGCATTCAACGCGGCTGTTCCGTTCGATATCAGTCCACGAGATTTCATGTGCAAGGCGACCTCTTCAGGCCTAGTCGGTTGGGCCGTAGTATCGGGGGAAAGGCAGAAGGATGAGGCAAAGGCAGCATTGAGAGAAGCGACCACACTGAAGTTGCTCCAAGTGGAATCGCTGACTCCGGAGTTCGCGGAAACTATCATGACGCGATGGCGACAGTCACAAGATGTTGTGCCTATCGGAAACTCCGTTTTGGTTGATTTGTAAGGAGTTATGAATGCGGAACGTTGGGCCTTCGGAATAGAATGGCGGCGTTTATATGCCCCCCGTGGATAGGTGCTGTTATTCAATTGTCGATTTACAACACTACAACCAATCCCAATATTCGTCAATAAGGCGTTAGCCTTAATTAACGCATAAAACTGCCAAAATTGCATCCTAACAACAATCTAACACCCGATTGACAGTCATAATGGCAGGCATCCAATCCATTGTGTCTTGTAAGGCTTTTGAGTACAATATGTTGGTTTTTGGCATGGTAATTGCATGTAGTATAGCGTTGAAGGTTTACGGGGGCCGTCAGCATATCTGAAATACCCCGTTTTGGGAGTGTTATATGAGTAAAGCGTTTCGAATTTTAGCTATAGACGGAGGTGGGTTTCGAGGTGTTTACTCTGCGTATTTATTAAAACGCATTGAAGAAACTTACGGCATGGACTGGCAAAAGGATTTTGATTTAATCGCAGGAACAAGTACAGGCTCTATTATTGCTGCTGGTCTGGCGTGTGGAATGTCTGCGGCTGATATTTTGGATTTTTATGAAAAACACGGTAAGCGAATATTTACAAAACGGTGGTTTTGCAAAATCGGTTTGTTCGGAAGCCGTTACCATAACGGATATCTAAAGGGGATACTTAAAGAAGTATTGGGGGATCGAAAGCTTAACGAAATTACCGTTCCTCTTATTCTGCCTGCTACTGATATAGGCAATGGTTGTGTGCATGTTTTTAAGTCTGCCTATCACGGCGAATTTGTCAGAGATGGGGATGTTTTGGTTCGCGATGCTGTTTTAGCTTCATGCTCTGCACCAACATATTTTAACCCTCATAAGGTAGATAAATATTTATTGGCAGATGGTGGCTTGTGGGCAAACAGCCCTTCTCTCGTCGCTGCTATCGATGCCAAAAAACGTTTAGGAGTCGACCTTGGTGATTTAAAAATCCTTTCGGTTGGGACGGGCGTTGGCAAAGAATATTATTCTCAATCTCAGCGTTGGTGGCGTCGCTTTTTAGGGTGGGGGTTTGTTACGCGATGGGGAAAAAGCAAGTTAATAGACATGGTACTTAATCTTCAAGCTCAAAATGCAAATAACATGGTTGGTCTGTTGTTGCAGGGAGAGCAAATAATGAGGCTCAATTTTGAATCTGACTCAGCCTTGCCAATGGATGATGTAAGAGAATTTGATGGCTTGGTTTCTCTCGCAGATAAAGACTTTACACACAATTCACAGAAAATCCGCGAATTTCTTGGGGATAAGATGCCCCAAGCCTCAATTCAGAAAGGAGACAATGATGTCTCGTGAAAAAATGGAAAAATTAAATTTGATTTTGGAACACTTAGCTGAATCTTTAGATATTTCACCGAGTAAGTACAAAAAAGCTGTTGAGCGATATAAGAGTGCAGGAGAGTGGTTAGAAAGTGGCGAGTATGACTGTGTGGAAAAACCAAGAGTTGGGGTACAAGGTTCATTTCGCCTAGGAACGGTGGTCAGGCCATTAAAGGAGGGCAAGGAATCAGGTTACGATATCGATTTTGTTTGTGAACTCCCAAAGGAGAAAGAAGCAATCAGCCCAAGTGTTTTGAAAAAAACCATAGGCGACCGCCTGAATGAAAGTCCCAATTATCGTCCCATTCTTGAGCCAGAAGGAACTAGGTGTTGGACTCTGGAGTATGCAGAAGAAGACGGCGTTGGTTTTCATATGGATATTCTTCCTGCTGTTCATGATAAGGATTTGGCTAATCAAGCAATTAAAGATAGAGTGCCTCGGGAATACGCACAAGAAGCGATTGCAATGACGAAAAAAAATGAAAATTCAAATACTCATTTTTGGAAAGAGGGTGGTAGTAATCCTTGGGGTTATGCTGGTTGGTTTCTTGACGTCAATATGCCCATGCTGGGTAAAATCGGTCTTCGTCAAAAACAATTACTCTTTGAGAAACACGGGGAAATTTATGCCAGTGTTGACGATGTTCCTGAACAACTAATTCGTACTCCGTTACAAAGAGCGATTCAGATTTTAAAACGTCATAGGGATATACGATTTCTTGGGCATAAGTGGGAAAAAGAAAAGCCTATTTCAATTATTATTACTACTCTGTCTGCATGTGCTTATCAAAACGAAGGTGATATTTATACTGCTTTAACGAACATCGTTGACCGCATTCATGATTATGCCAATACAAAGTTAATTCAGCAACAAAATGGTAAATGGGTGATACCAAATCCTGTGAATCGACAGGAGAATTTTGCAGATCGATGGAATGATGAAGGCAGTCATCGGGCGGAAGCCTTTCTTGAGTGGATTGACTGGCTCAGGGTGGATATTCGAGAGGCTTTGGATAAGCCTAATTTTGATAGCACCAAGTCTTTCCTTTTAGCCCTTTTTGGTAAACAAGGGCTAAATATTCCAATGCCAATACCATCCATAGTAACGAAAAAAAATGATGACGATTATTATAAGATGAAAGTATCCCAAGGGAGTAATCCAAGTAAACCGTGGGGATGCTAATGTCTTTCGAGGACCTTAATAGACTTAAAGGCTTATTAAAGAAAGAGCTTAAGGAAATTCCCGAGAACTTTTTTCTGCCTAATTTGAAAAGAAATGGGGAAACTTTTGTTCTGTGGGGAAATCTGCGTTTTAAAATTGATTATAAAGGCAAAGAAATCAAAGACGATTATGACATTGAGATAACGATTCCAAGCGACTATCCCAACACTGTGCCTATGACAAAAGAGGTTGGGGGTAAAATTCCGACAGACTTTCACAAACTTGTAGACGATAGTTTATGCCTTGGTGTTCCAATAGATGTAAAAATAAAGTTTGCTCAGCATCCGAATTTAATGGGTTATTTAGAACAAGTGGTTCATTATTTACTCGCGTTTAGTTATAAACAGAAATATGGCGACTTTCCTTTTGGAGATAGAAAGCACGGTTTTGATGGTATTTTGGACTACTATAATGAAAAATTTGGCACGGATGATCTGGTATCTCTCAAGATTCTATGCTTGCTTGTTTATAAAAATAGTTTAGTGCCAATAAGTTGTCCTTGTGGTAGCAAAAAACCGTTACAGAATTGTCACGGCCCAATAATCAAAAGTTTTAAAAATTATCATTCGATAGAAGAGTTTTACCAAGAACTTCTTGGTATTATTTCTTTATTCCAAAAGGGCAGACGGAATAGCGGAGAAAGTGCCAAGAACAGCCTTTTTTATCCAGTAAAAATAACAGCTTGATTTTGATTTGAGCTTGTAGGTTATGCCCTTGCCGCATAACAAAATTCACTATTCAATGCTCCCCTTTGACCTGCTCCCGAAAATTCTGTACTCATTGGTTTATTGCTGTTAATGGGGTCGACACCTGTTGAACTGATCCGCCCATCGTTTTCTCCTTCTTTTACTTCTGATTTTTCTTCTTTAGATAAACCCAACTTTGGTTTATCTTCTGGTTTTTCTATGATTTCTTCATGGCTCAAATTCAAAATCTTATCTTCGTAATTATCATCAAGCTTAAACTTGAGAATTTTGCTTGATTCTTCGAAACCCCATAACCTGTTGCTGGTTTGCTTTTAAAGTTTTAGCAACTGCTCATATTGCAAATTAGTAATATTTCTAGTTAATGAAATTATTTCATCTCGCTTCTCATTTACAAAACTCAAAGCTTCTTTTTGAATGGTTTTTCGATCTTTTTCCTTCTCAAAAACCAACTGAAAGAAATCGGAATATTCCTCAAGCAAGAGATCGAATAACAAAAGCCTGGCAGCCAACTCGAAGTTCATGTCAATTTTGCGGAAATGAAAATAGACTTCCGCCAAAAGTAAACCGACATAAGCAAGCATGAGCCATGGAGTTGTTGTTAGTGCTAGAATAAGAACGGCGATATAGACCAACAATTTCCCATATTGCCACATTCTGAGATTTTGAAATTGCTTAAATATTTCATCAGCTCCTTGAGTAAATTGTATCCGTCCGAGTGCGGCGGGATGATGTATGACTTGCATAAACAATGCTTTCTCTTCATTTGTTGAGTGAGCCATTGCTTTTCGGACAGCCTTTTTCGTTTCCCTTATTGCGGCTTTGGGTAATATGAGAAAACCATGAAATTTTGTAGGCATCACGGGCTCCCTGTTTAATTTTCAATTCCTTTGGCTTTTGTAATGGTCCATGACCAGAATTGTCCCGATTTTCGGGTAAACCCTAATTTAGCTTTCCAGCCATCATTGACATTTGTGCAGGAATAAGGAGGGATTTCTTCCCCTGAAAACCTATAAACTCTCTGGTATTTTATAGGTGCTTGTGTTGCCGCTTTTAGATACTCTCCAGCATTAACAGGATTGGAAGTTGGTATTTTTTCTCTTAGAGTAACTTCAACAAATATTTCGTAGATTTCCCAGTCAGTTCCGTTATAAATATCCATTTCTAGCTCATCGCCATTTATCGAGGCAGTACCTGTTATCTTTTCTAGCTGCTCACTTGGAAGAAAATAAATAGAGGACTCATTTGGATTTTTCCATCCAGTTTCAGGAAAGAAGATTTCAGTTTCTCCAGAAAACAGATTAGAACGAATCGGGTAGACATTTTTGTAAAGGGTCATTTTGTCATATAAATATGGCTTTATTCTTGTCAAAGAAATTAAAAAGATAACCACTACTACCGTAAAAACCAGAGCAATCAGTGATGTGATATTCAATTTTTTCATAACCGTTTCTTCTCCAGGAAAATCCTTGTAATTTATTTTGTGATTTTTCCTCAACCTATTCGCATCGATTAAAAAACCAACTGCAAACGTTAATAGAATAATCCCTGAAAGTGCTGAACAAACAATAATGAATACAGCAATATCTGATAGACCCAAAAGAAAGAAAAGCCATGCAGGAAATATCAACATTCCCATCCCGAAACAGATATCTCCGCCTCTTACTAAAAAATTTTGCCACTTATTGAAAATGTCTTTTGGCACATCAGGAAAATATTCTGAATTCAAACTTTTTATTCGTTTTCTTCTTTGTAAATACAAAGACAAAATGACTGCGTAAATGGCGGCTGAGATTATCAATAAAACCATTTTTTTGAACTCCTGTTTATATGATCTATTTACTCAGAGGAATTAACTTCAATCTTATGTTTAAGCTCCATTCGCAAGGTATCGTCATAGAAATTTCTGCCCCATCCTACGAGTTCACTATCTTGAAAGACCACAGGCGTAATATGGCTATCAAAGACGTCCCCAGAGGTATATTCGGTTAGATACAGAAGTATGTCGATATTGCTGTTTGTCTTATTTTTGTAGCACTCACGCTTGTAGGGAGCCCCCATAATTTTCACAACTTCATCCTTCGACATCCCGATTTCAATAAGATTCAGATTGTTGCGGTTTTTTTCGATCTCGTAATAGCAACCAATAGAACCCATCAGCAGCAAACAAGTGAATGCGACGATTAATACCCGTTTCATACCCAAAACCCCTTTCTGGAATAGCTTCCCAAATTTTCACTTTTCTTTTGGTTTTTTGACGTTTTTTGCCAAAGTCCGGCCAAGGGAGGGGCTATTCATTGAAAAAAGGAGCCGCCAGCTCTTCCCCGACAGGAGGCCTGCGACAGCCCGAGTACGAAGAATCACCGACGAACTCCCTTATCGGGAGCCCGCCAAGTAAGTCGTCTCGTACTCAAAGAAAATATCGCAGTTTCCTATCGAAGCGACCTTGGTCAGACCAAGTTCAAGTTGTAGAAAAATTTTACCTCAAAGTCATAAATTCAGCCACAAAAATATGTTGAGAGAAAAAAACGAGAGCAACGGAAATGAGACATTCTTGATTCTCGACAAACAGTCCTGCAGAAATGCTGCTGACAAAGCGTTGTCAGGGAGAAATGGTTTCTGAGTAGATTGCCTGAATAATTCCCCCTCGGAAAAAAACTATCTTGAATTCTGTTCTGATTATTTTTTACTCTGATTTTGCCACTCTCGGGTAGGGCAATTAGATAATAAAAAGTTTTTATTATCTAATCTGCCAATATCATAAACACATTTCTGAGGAATTTGGTTTGCAGAATTCCAATATCATTTATTTCTGTTCTGATAATGCTTCTCCCTCATTTTTTGTCTGCATTGGCTGGGGCAGACATTTCGGTTTCTCCAATTGGTTAATTAGATAATAAAATTATTTTACTATCTAATCCTTCCCCTCAATTGTTTCCAAATCAGCTCTCAGTTTCTGCAATTCAAAAGTCAGAGAACTTTTTTTTGAGACTCAACATCTCTTCCCATTTCTTCGCAAGCATCGGTTGGATTTTAACTAATTTCGTTTCCATAATTTCTCCAATTTCTATTTAGATAATCCAAAGTTTAGATTATCTAGTCCTTTCCCTCGATAATTTCCAATTCAATTTTCGCGGCATTGAGACTTTCTGCTTCAGCCTTCAATCCCTGCAATTCAAAAATCAGAGTAATCTTTTCTGAAACTTGAATTCTCACAGATAAATTCCTCTATCATTTATAACCCACAATCATCTCGTCAGCCTTGGCCCTCCGAGCCTTAACTCGCCGCAAAATAACTATAACGATAAAAATCAGGATTTTTCTAGTCAATTTCCACGGCTTTAGTTTTTGGGCCTAGGGTCATCTTTCCCAATGACCTGAAATGCTCAGAAATGGCCGGGGTTTTTTGTTTGGCGACTATCTAGTCGTAGGCAAATGTGGCCTTTGCCCATTTTGGGTTAACTAATTGCTATTAAGGGAGTTGTGGAAATGGACGAATTAAACTTTCAAGAAAACGTGGATTCAGTGGTTGAACCACTGGCGTTGTCAGGTTCGGAGCTTGCCAAACGACTTGGGCTGAGCCTTCGGCATATCCGGCGAATGGACGCTGCGGGAAAAATCCCACGGCCGGTCCGCTTTGGTCGCTCGGTTCGTTGGCCACTCAGCGGGCCAAACGGAATTATTCGGTGGTTAGAGCAGGGCTGCCCCGATAGGGCCACCTTTGAAAGCAAGCAGGAGGTTAGCCATGTGCGATAAAGGACTCGATTCAATACTTGATGAGTTTGAAGAGGAATGGAAGTCGGCCAGAAGCAATAACGAACGACGAGCATTTCTAAAAGCCACTATTTGTCTGTTGGCTGGCTTTCCGACATTGGATCAAGACCTGGCAGTTCCGGTGTTGAAGAAAATAACCGGAATCGGCAAAACGATTATCAGACAAGCGTTGAAAGAGGCAAGGCGAGATATGCGTCGGAAGGGTTTGGTTTAGTGAGCAAGCAAAATGGCGATGGTTATAGGGAAAATTTGCTTGGTGCTGGGTTGCTGGGTGGTAAGTATTGTACCCCAGCAGCCCAAGAATTCCCGCTTGGCGTTTTACCTAACCCGCTAAGGGCTTTTGTTACCCAACAAGCCAAGGCCATGAACGTACCCTCAGATTACATTGCTGGTCCGTTATTAGTAGCTTTGGGTGGGGCCATAGGTCTAAATCGTATTTTAGAAATCAAGAGGGGTTATGAAGTATCTGGAGCCCTTTGGTTAGTTGTAGTGGGTGGGAGTGGAATGGCCAAAAGCCCTGCCTTAAAGAAAGCAATTGGTTTCCTTAATGATTCGGAACAAGAGGAGGAGGTCCGAATAATTGTATCCGATACTACGATGGAGGCTTTAGTGGAATTGATGATGCGAAATCCAAGGGGATTAGTGCAAGTGATTGATGAAATGGCAGGTTTTACAAAAAGATTCAACAAGTATCGTGGGGGCTTGGGCTCAGATGAGCAAGACTATTTGAGCTTGTGGAGTGGGGAAAAAATAACTGTTGATCGTAAAGGCCTAATAAAACCACTCATTGTTCAGTATCCCTTTTTAGGCTTGGTAGGAACGATTCAGCCAAGCACGTTGAAAGAGTTCTTTACCCCTTTACGCATCCAATCTGGCATGGCTCCACGGATATTGGTCGTCTGGCCGGAGGAAATTCCAAGTGAATATTCAGTTGCTACGGTGGATGAAGCAGCCATTGAAAAAGTAAGGGAAGTATTTAAAAAATTGCGAGGCCCTGAAGAAAAAATCTTAGCTTTTTCTGAAAAAGCCAAAGCTGTTTGGTTTGATGAAGCAAACAAGAATTGCGATGAGCAGAATGTTTTGCCCGAAATATTCAAAGGAACGTGGTCAAAAATGCAGTCATATGCTGGGAGACTCATTCTAATTATTCATACGGTAAAAGAAGCTCTGGGTCTTGCTGACGATGAAGTACAAGCCGATACGGTAAAAGATGGTTGGCGTCTTGTGGAATATTTCAAAGCTCAGGTGATTAAGACCTATCTTAAGCTTGAGGCTATTAAAAAAATCAAACAAACCAAATCTTCTAAAGAAAGACTGCTCGATTGGATAAAACGAAAAGCAATCAAAGAGATAACTGTCAGGGAAGTTATCTCTTCCGGTGTTTTTGATTCTATGGGCAGGATGGAT
Organism: uncultured Planctomycetaceae bacterium; assembly: GCA_964401835.1. GTDB lineage: Bacteria > Planctomycetota > Phycisphaerae > SM23-33 > SM23-33 > CAYNZP01. The sequence continues at coordinate 117,939 of CAYNZP010000001.1, read as the reverse complement.
GCGGCAAGTGCCAGAGAATTGCTTAATGAACTTGAGAGTGAAGGCCTAGGTAAATGGAACCTTAAGGGTAATAAGTTTCTAGTTAACCTTAACCCAGCACCCAGCAGCCCAGCAAACGTAGCCCCAACTTAAAAGGCTAGCTAGGCGGCCCGCTATTGGCTTATTAGGGCGGGGCTATAGCCTTACCCGAACCTTTTAACTAAATTGCCTACGGCCCCGTTGTGGCGTTTTTAGCGGGCAATTAAAGGTTGGCCTAAGGGCCAAAAAAGTTAATAGATATACTTTAAAGGATATCCTTTTTGGTATATAATCCAATGTATGAGAAAGCGAAAAAAACAAAATATGGCGGACATCTTACGGAAAGCTTTTGCTAAAGATAAAAGGTCAATTTTCCAAATGGCTCGGGATTCGGGTGTTCCTTATCCGGTCCTGCACCGCTTTATCAAAGGTGACAAAGAAGGGCATAAACCGAATTTGAATTTACTGACCTTTGAGAAATTGGCAAATGAGCTGGGGTATGAACTTCAGCCGAAAAAGGAAGACAAAGATAAACGTGGCTAGAATTTTCAGGCAAACTTTTTCAAAGCTTTTACCTGAAGGTGCCGAAATTTTCACTCGAAAGGGCCTTCGATATGCCCGGTTCGAGAACTCCAAAGGCAAGATGCAGACCGCTCCGCTATCCAAAGATGGCAAAAGCGTAATCATCGAAACTCCAAAATGGTACATCCGCTATAAGGATGCTGACGGAAAACATAAAAAACAAGCTGGCTATACAGACCTAAAGGCGACAGAACAACTTGCCCAACAGCTTGAGCGAACAGCCGAGCATGTTCGGAGTGGATACAAGCCCAGAGAATATGAATCTCTAACCATTCCGCTGATAACTCATTTAGACGATTACAAGGAAAGCTTGCTGGCAAAGGGCACTTCTCAAGGCCAAGCCCGGCAGGTTTACAACCGTTCGAGACGGATAATTGAAGGCTGTAATTTTCGCTTTTGGGCCGACATATCAGCCAACAAGGTCCAACTTTTTCTTGCTGAATTGCGGAAAGATACCGACAAAAAGCGTGGCTTCTCGGCTCAAACCAACAACGGATATCTTCAGGCTATAAAATCATTCTGTTCCTGGCTTGTAATGGAAGGCCGAGCCCCACGAAGTCCTCTTGTTCACCTTAAGGGGCTGAATGTCCAGACCGACAGGCGGCACGATAGAAGGGCACTGACGATTGAAGAATGCAAAGCATTGATTAAAGCAGCCCAAAATGGCCCCGTAGTTCAAAAAATGACCGGGCCTGATAGGGCAATGCTGTATCGCGTTGCATTGGGAAGTGGGCTGAGGGCAAGCGAGATTCGAACTTTGAACATTGGAAGGTGCTTGCTCGATAACAATCCTCCGACATTGGTTGTCAAAGCAGCTTACAGCAAACACCGCAGGGAAGATAGCCAACCAATTACACTCGAGCTTGCCAATGATTTGATCCAATATATCGGAAACCGTCCAGACGATGAGCTTCTCTTTCCCGCGATGCCAATTGCTGACCGATTGGCCAAAATGCTAAGAAAAGACCTACTTCCGGCTGGGATTCCTTATTGCGATGGCTCTGGCCGATATGCCGATTTTCACGCACTTCGGCATACGTTTATTACGAACCTTGCACGAAGCGGTGTGCATCCGAAACAAGCTATGGACCTTGCTCGGCACAGCAATATCAATTTAACGATGGCAAGATATTCTCATACGTTGTTGAAGGACCGTGCGGAAGCCTTAAAAGGTTTGCCGAGTTTTAATGGACGATTGACAAGATGTATTGAACAGAAAGCCACTGGAACCTATAACAAAAAGCCGTTAATTGCCCAACCAAAGGCAAAGGCGACAAGCGGTGCGACAATCAATACTGGGCTTAGTTGTAAGGTTATAAAATAAAAGGGTTTAAGTTAAATTTGTCGGACTTGCTAAACCGTTGTACGGGGTCATTCCCGTACCGCGGGTTCGAATCCCGCCCTCTCCGTAAAGTGAAACCCCGGGACAAAGTCTCGGGGTTTTGCTTTATTGACAGCGGGATGAGAACACGCATGCGGCTTTAGCCACATAACGCAGGTTCGACGCCGAAGGCGCCGCGAAGCGAATCCCGCCCTCTTCGGCTTTTCAATGCGAATATTCTCGCCGCAGAAAAAAGGCAGAAAAAGCACAATGAGGCGCTTGCATTGGAAATTGGATTGTTGAGAAAGAAGTTGTAAACGGGAGGCATTTTATGTCTGATAAAGCCATGACAATCGTTCTAAGGGGAATAATTACTACAATTTTATCTGCATTTCTGCTTAGTGTATTCTTCCTTTATTTTTTCCCGGGTGATGATACCTCTTTTACAACCAAGAATGATATTTTTGTAGCAATAGTGGTCTGGGGGATTTCTATTTTATTAGGTATTGCCGAAATGATACGATCTTATCGAAGTCGGAAGAGAGACCCACTTCGAGATTTTAAGGACAGCTTGAATTAGCAACAGTTAACGACGGAAGCGCCACTCCTTCTATCAAACATATAAAAAACTGCCCACATGCATTCATATGCGAGTGGGCAGCTTCTTGTCGCTGAAATATCAAAAAAGTTAATCAGGCGACTTTATAAACGCCTCTCTTGATTTTCTTGAAGTTCTTTTTGTCTCTCATCGTCGCGGCAACGATGCCATAGAAATCCTTGGCCTTGGTCTTATAACCAGCTTTGACAACAGCCTTGGCCGCATCGGTGACTCTCATGCCTTTTTTGGATTTCGCAATTGCAGCCTTCAGGTAGGCAAGTAATGTTTTACCGGTTGCTGGTTTAGAGGCGGTTTTCTTTTTGGTGGCTTTTTTCTTTGCGACTTTCTTCTTTGCAGCTTTTTTGGCTGCCTTTCTTTTCTTGCGCTTTGGCTTGGCTGCGGGAACTTCTCCGCCCAACTCAGCTATCTTCGCATCAACAGTACTGAGGCGACGAGCCAAAGTTGTTCGCTGCTTTTGCAGTTTATCAAGCTTGTTTTCATGTGCAGCCAAAAGACGACGAAGTTGCGCGATACTCATTTTTTTTGCTGGCATAACAATCTCCTGTTTATGTTCTTATGCGTTTTCAATTGTAGTGTCGAAAATTATAGCCTCCTATTTAAAAAAGAATCAACATATTTTGCTTATTATGAAGCATCTACAGTTGTTGTACTTGAGAAACAGCAGTGATTTATCTTAGAATACTTCTCTAGTAAAAGATCTTTTAACTGGCTCAGCGAGGTATTGATATATGGCAAGATCGAAGTCCAGACTCGAAAAGTCGTCAATAGCATTTCTAAGTGATTATCCTCCACGTCAGTGCGGTATAGCCACATTCACGCACGATCTTTGCGAAGCAGTCGCGAAACAGGGGGGCGATGACTATGATGTTTTCGTTGCCGCAATGAATGATATCCCTGAAGGCTATCCCTATCCAGACAGAGTACGTTTTGAGATTCGTCAAAATGTTCAGGCCGACTACCGTTTGGCTGCGGAGTTTTTGAATATACATCAGGTATCTGCCGTATGTATGCAGCACGAATATGGAATATTCGGGGGAACGTGCGGCGCGAATGTTCTTGCGACACTTCGGAGGTTGAGGAGACCTCTGGTCACTACACTTCATACCGTCTTGAAAGAACCCTCAGATCAACAACTTCTGGTATTGCAGGAAACCTGCCGCCTCTCCAGCCGCATTATTGTAATGAGCGAAGTCGCTTTCGGTATGCTCGAAGAAGTTTATGGCGTGCCGCGAGAAAAAATCGTACATGTTCATCATGGTATTCCAGATGTTCCGTTTGTAGACCCGAACTTCTATAAAGATCAGTTTGGGGTAGAAGGCAAAAAAGTTTTATTAACCTTCGGCCTGCTTTCGCCCGGCAAAGGTATAGAAAATATAATCGAAGCCTTGCCGAAAGTAGTCGCCAAACACCCGGACGCTGTTTACATACTCCTCGGTGCAACGCACCCGCATATCAAAAAAGAAAATGGTGAAGAATATCGTAACGGCCTGACACGACGCGCGCACGAACTCGGCCTTGCCGACAATGTCATGTTCGTAAACCGGTTTGTCGAACTTAAAGAACTTTGCGAATACCTGGGCTCGGCGGATATTTATGTAACTCCCTATTTAAATGAAGCACAAATAACATCGGGCACGCTTGCCTATGCTATGGGCACGGGTAAGGCGATTGTCTCTACCCCTTACTGGTACGCCTCAGAGATGCTCGCGGACGGCCGGGGAAGTATTGTTCCGTTCAACGACACCGAAGCCATGTCTGACGCCGTAATAGAGTTGCTCGACAACGAAACAAAACGCCACGCCATGAGAAAGAATTCCTATAATTTCTGCCGCGCAATGGCCTGGCCGAAAGTAGCACAAAAATATCTGGACGTTTTCCAGGAGGCCTCGGAAACATGGGCCCAGGAGCGTACGCTGGTAGCTGTCGGCGAAGCTGCCAAGAAGGTTGCCGAACAGGATGAGCTACCAGAAGTCGATCTTCGTCACCTCAACGTGATGACGGATGATACGGGCATATTACAGCACTCGCTTTATTCGACTCCAGATCGCAGTCATGGCTATTGCACCGACGATAACGCGCGGGCTCTCATGGCTGCGACGATGTACTGGGACCAGACCCACGACGAAGGAATTATAAAATACATACACACGTATCTTTCGTTCCTCTCGCACGCGATGAACCCGAAGAAGGGTCGATTCAGAAACTTCATGAACTACGACCGAACGTGGTCTGAGGCTATCGGCAGCGAAGACAGCCACGCCCGGGCTCTTTGGGGGCTGGGAACAGGTGTCGCTCTTTGTCCGCATGAATCGATGATCGCGCTGGCGACAAGATTATTCCTCCAGGGCCTCGAAGCGGCAGAGAGTTTTTCCTCTCCGCGTGCGTGGGCTTTTTCAATTGTCGGAATTCATTCTTACCTGCAGCGATTCGGCGGTGATTCCGAGGTCCGTCGATATCGAGCTCTGCTAGCTGAAAGACTTTTAAAACACTTCACCGACAAAATGAGCGACGACTGGCCATGGTGCGAGAATGCCGTTACCTATGCAAACGCCAAATTGCCGCATGCGCTGCTGATGAGCGGAAAATGGATGCAGCGAAATGACATGATAGATGTTGGAAAGATTGCCCTCGAATGGCTGATGAAAATTCAGACAAACGAAGATGGTATGCTGTCTATAATTGGGTCTGATGGGTGGTATGTAAAGGGCGGAAACCGGGCCCGTTTCGACCAGCAGCCGATTGAGGCACATGCTTTGGTAGATGCTTGTCTGGAAGCCTATCATGTAACGAGGGAGAAAAGATGGATAAAAGAAGCAAGGCGGGCCTTCAACTGGTTCCTGGGAGATAATGACCTCAGGACACCGGTTTACGATTTTACAACTGGCGGCTGTCGCGACGGGGTCCACCCTGATACGGTTAACCAGAATCAGGGCGCAGAGAGCACTTTGGCGTGGCTTATGAGCGTACTTTTAATGCATGATTTTCAAATGGAGCAAACTTTAGGAGACATTCCTGCCGATAAGAGTGGAAAGCAACGGCCTGTACCTAAGGCAATTAAACCGAGTGGACCCGTAGCAGGAGTAAAGGTAGTAAAAAATGCCAGCACCAATAGTAATGATAAGTAGTTATCCGCCAAGACTTTGCGGGATCGGCACCTTTTGTGAAGAGGCTCGGGAGTTCATCCAGAAGCACAACCCTGATCGGGATGTTCTGGTAATAAGCCACACAGATGGTGAGGGCAAAGGTGTACTTCCTATTATGGATATCACCAAACGCGACTGGTGGAGGGCGGTCGCCGATAAGGTGCACGAGCTCAAGCCGCGTGCTGTTCATATCGAACATGAATACGGCCTCTACGAATATCGCGACGAGCGAGGCCAGGGCGACGGCAATGAAGGCTTGCTGGACATGCTCGATGCAATCTCCGACGTGCCAACCATAATCGAACCGCACACCATCCATGGTCGATTGACAGACTTTGAGGCAGATTTCATCTTCAAGATGTGCCGCAGGTCGGATGTCGTACTGTTCAAGTGCCACTATCAGAAGTGGCGACTGGACTGGAATTTCGCCGGCCGAGGTTGGCCGACTCCCCAGAATATCATGGTCGTGCCGCACGGGGCGAGGGATGACCACAGATTCTCGCTCGAAGAGGTCGTTGACCTGCGAAAAGAACTCGGCCTGGACAAGCTACCGCACCTTTCCAACCACCTCGTCGGCCTGATCGGCTGGATCCAGTCGAACAAGCGGTGGGATATCCTTACTAGCATGTGGGAAGAGATTGCCGAGGAAATTAAACAGCGCATCGGGGAAGATTGGGACCTTCTTGCTGCCGGAACCTGGCGAGACCCGAACCACAAGGCTGATTACGACAAATACATCGAGGATGTGAACCTGCTGGAGAAGAAGGGCCTGGCCCATTACTTCGAGTTCGTTCCTCGCGGCGAGATTTACTATAAGATGATGGCTGTTTGCGACTTCATCGTCCTGCCCAGTACCGACGAGACCCAGTCCGGCACACTGGCCAGGATCATCGCACTCAACAAGCCCTATATTACCACCGCGCCGATGGAAGGCCTTACCGCCCAGACACTCGAAAGCGGCGGCGGCTTGCTGTTCACCAACAAGGAAATGCTCAAGAGGCACGTTATCGAGCTGGCCTGCAACGAGGCCGCCCGAATGAGAATGGGTGAAAGCCTGAAAACCTACCTCGATCAAGTCGTCAGCTGGGACGTGGTAGCCGAGCAATACAACGAAGCTTACTCACTTGCCCGCAGCGCGAAAAAGACAAAAAAACCCGTTCTGCTACCGATGGAATTTTAGTCGGCTAAATTTGTTAAACAAAAAGTCCGCGGAATTTTCCCGCGGGCTTTTTTTGTCGATTTTTCAAGAGTTCGTTTATCCCAGAATCGCCTTGATGTCCTCTTGAGGTGTGCTGATTGGTGTCAGGTTGAAATTTTCAACGAGCACGTTGAGTACTGCTGGAGAGACAAAAGCAGGCAGCGAAGGGCCGATGCGGATGTTTTTGATGCCGAGATGCAACAGGCTAAGCAGAATGCAAACAGCCTTCTGCTCATACCAGCTGAGTATCAGCGACAGCGGCAGGTCGTTCACCCCGCACTCGAAAGCATTGGCAAGTGCGACGGCAATCTGAACAGCTGAATACGCGTCATTGCATTGGCCGATATCCAGCAGCCGTGGGATACCTCCGATATCACCGAAGTCGAGTTTGTTGAAACGATACTTGCCGCACGCCAGCGTCAAAATCACGCAGTCGTCGGGCACTGCCTGTGCGAATTCCGTGTAGTAGTTTCTGCCGGGTTTGGCGCCGTCGCAGCCGCCGATGAGGAAAAAGTGGCGGATATCGCCAGCCTTGACTGCCTCGATAACTTTATCCGCAACGCCAAGAACCGCATCGTGGCCGAAGCCGACGGTTATGGTCTTTTCCGGGGTGTCTTCTGCAAAACCATCAGCTGCCAAGGCAGCCTCGATAACCGGGGCGAAGTCGCCATCAGAAATATGTTCAACGCCCGGCCAGGCCACGAGGCCACAAGTGAAGATGCTATCCTTGTAGCTGTCCTTTGGTTTCTGGATGCAGTTTGTCGTCATCAGTATCGCGCCGGGAAATTCGTCGAACTCCTTTCGCTGGTCCTGCCACGCACCGCCATAATTTCCGACGAGATGTTTGTATTTCTTCAGTTCCGGATAGCCGTGGGCCGGCAGCATTTCGCCGTGAGTATAAATGTTGACTCCCTTGCCCTCGGTTTGTTTCAGAAGTTCTGCCAGGTCTTTCAGGTCGTGGCCGGATACCAGAATCGCCTTGCCGGCAACCGGCGTGATGCGAACAGCTGTCGGCTCGGGATTGCCGTACGCGCCGGTGTTGGCCGCGTCGAGCAGGCCCATTACCTTCAGGTTGATTTCGCCGCATTTGAGCACCTGCGTTACAAGCTCTTCCACGCCCAAATCGTCGCGCGTCAGGAAGTCCAGCGACTCGTGGAAGAATGCATAGACTTCGTCGTCTTCCTGGCCGAGTATCTGTGCGTGGTCGGCATAGGCAGCCGTGCCTTTGAGGCCGTAAATTAAAAGCTCCTGCAGGCCTGTAATGTCTTCGCCAAGTGTGTCCAGCCGTTTGGAAATACTGACTTCTTCACCCTGGCGAATAAGTTCGTCCAAATCCTCAGCCGGGACAAGCTCTGCCGGGCCCTTAACGTACTCGGCATCTTTACCGCACTTTTCACAGGCACCCTCGTAGAGCTTTTTAGCCTTGTCGCGAACACCGGCTGCATCGCGAACCCACTGGGCCACGCTTTGGGGGTCGAAATTTACGTTCGTAACAGTCGTAAACAAGGCCTTGATTATAAATATATCAATTTCTCTGTCTGATGCGCCGAGTTGCCGGGCGCGATGCGCGTATTGCGAAATACCCTTGGCTGCAAATACCAGCAGGTCCTGAAGGGCTGCGGTTTCCGGATCCTTGCCGCATACGCCATGAGCGGTGCAGCCGCTGCCCTGGGCTGTCTGTTCGCACTGATAACAAAACATATTCATTAAGATTCTCCTTAGGATTCTATTGTTCCGTTTATTCGGACCACTTTTTCATTGATGGTGATATCATCTCTGCCCGCGAGTTTCAGGGCCTGTTCGGCAATTTGTACCAGCCCCATGCAGCAAGGCACTTCCATTCGCGCCACAGTGACAGACTTAATATTGTTCGCTTTGAAAATTCTTGTAAGCTTGGCGATATAGCTGCCGCCGTCATCGAGCTTCGGACAGGCGACCGCAAGTGTTTTGCCACCGCGTAAAAGCTTCTCATGGAAATCGGGTAAAGCAAAGCCGACGCAGTCAGCCGCCAGCAGCACATCGGCGTCCTGCCAGATAGCGCCGCTTTCGGGCACAAGCGTAAGCTGAATCGGGAAATGTCCCAAATGCGATGGCCTCTGGGCTGAAGCTTCAGTCGGCGCATCGGCAGCAGGGGCGAGTTTTCTCAACATGGCGCTTGGGCAGCTGCAAGCTTCTGGTTGCTGGGCGGGTTGAGATGGTCGCAGGTGTTGCTCGACAGCTGCTTCATCATAGGCCTCTGCCGGACGCTCCTCTATGGTTATCGCATCCTGCGGGCAGGTGCCAAGGCAGTTACCCAAACCATCGCAAAGATTGTCAGCTACCAGTTGGGCCTTGCCGTCGATAATCTCTATCGCATTTTCAGCGCAATTAGGAATACACAGCCCGCAGCCGTTGCATTTGTCGGGGTCTATTTTGACTATCTTTCTCGTTTCAAGCTCTGCCATAATACAACACTCCTTACCTTTGTGTTGAAATTATCCCCGAAATGGCTTTTGAGTGCCTTGACTTACGTCAAGTGGGAGGGTTTTTTTAAAAAAATTTCCCAGCCTCCGAAAAGGCCGCTAAACAAGCTCAGTCGGCCAAATCTTCCAAGCCGTCTACATTGAGCAATATGAAAACCGAGCCTTTCACCTCAATCAGGCCGGAATCTTTCATTTTTTTCAGGGCTCTGCTAAGCGTCTCGGCGACGGTTCCAACCCTCGCAGCCAGCTGCCGCTTGGTAATCCCCAGGTGAACCTCTTTTTTGCCGCTGCGGCGGTAGCTTTCCAAAAGCACGCCGGCAACTCTTGCCGGAACTTCCTTAAGCGAAAGCTCTTCGATAAGACGGTTGAATTCGCGAAGCTTACCACTAAGCCCAGCCAGCATACCCATCGCAATGTCCGGGTTTTGACCGATTTGATCTCGCAAGGCGTCTCTGCATATTGCAAGCAACGAAGTCTCTCCAAGCGCCTCGCAGTAAGCCGGGTATTTTATGCCGGAAAGCATCGCCGCTTCGCCAAACGTATCGCCTTGGCCGTAGATATGTAGAATCTGCTCGTCACCCTTGGGAGATACTTTGAATATCCTGACCTTGCCGGAAATGATAACGAAAAACCGCTCCGCCTTCTGGCTCGGGCGGAATATCTGCTCGCCTGCGGAAAATGTCAGCTTCTGCGAATCGGCTATGATCTTTTTAAGATTGGTCTTCTTGATGGAGGAAAAAATCGGGCAATTGGACAGAACAGAGGCAATATCTTGTGCAGATATTCTTTTCATAAAAAAGCCTGCCTATTTTCCGACTGTAGCGCGCTGAGCGATTTCACAAAGCGATTTGGCGGCGTAGCTGACATCTTCGCTCGTTGTGTAAGGACCGAAACTAAGCCGGCACGTCCCAACCGGATGCGTGCCGATTGTCTCATGCGACAGCGGGGCACAATGAACGCCCGGCCGTGTGAGTATGCCGAAATCTTTTTCGAGCAGCTTCGCCAGTTCGTGCGGGCTCATGCCTGCAACATTGACGCTGAAAACGCCGCTGCGATGTTCAACTCCCTTCGGGCCGTAGACCCTCAGGTTCTCGACGCCGTCGGTAGCTTCGATGAAAAGCTTGCAAAGCTTCGCGTCGTGGCGGCGGATTTCGGCAACGCCTTTATCCAATACCCATGCTACGCCTTCGGACAGCCCCGCCAGGCCGACAGCGTTGTGCGAACCTATCTCGTATTTGTCGGGCATGGTCTGGGGCTGGTGAGCCTGGTCGGAAATCGTGCCCGTGCCGCCTTCTTTCATAGTCGCAAGTGTTTCTTCCATGCCGGGCTTGATATAAAGCGCCCCAGTTCCCAGTGGCCCCATCAGGCCCTTATGGCCGGGGAAGGCGACAAGGTCTGCGCCAAGCGCCTGTGCGTCTATCTCAACATGTCCTATTGACTGGGCAGCATCGACAACAATCGGAATCCCAGCATCGTTGGCAATATGGGCAACTTCTGCGATCGGCTGCATCGTGCCGGTTACGTTAGAGACGTGAACGCAGGCGATAAGTTTTGTCTCCGGGCGCAAGGCCTTGCGGATATCTTCGGGATCGACCAGGCCAGTCTGGCTGTCGCAGGTGATGAACTCCGGCACGAGCCCGTTATGCTCGGACAGAGCGTTGTAAGGTCGCAATACGGAATTGTGCTCAAGGGCTGTCGCGATAGCATGCGTTCCTCGCGGCGCGGTGTTAAGCAGGCCGCGAATAGCTATCGCCAATGCCTCCGAGCAGTTCATCGTAAAAACGATCCGCTCGGGCGATTCGGCATTAATCAACTTGGCAATGCGCCGGCGACAGAGAGCAATCAACTGCTCGCACTGCTTTGCCTCAGCGTAAGCTCCCCGCCCAGCCGAAGCTCCGCATTCATTGGCGAAGCGGACCATCGCATCGGTAACCTGTGGCGGTTTGGGAAAGCTCGTAGCCGAATTGTCCATATATATACGTCTGTTCATTACAACCATCGTAGAAATTCACGCCAGGCAATTCAACTCAACTGACCGGTGGGATTCTATCGCAAAATGCCCAGCAGAATTTCCATTCCTTTATCTATCAACTCATCTTCTGTAACAATCGGCGGTGCAAGGCGCAATACGTTTTGGCCGGCATAGCAGACCAAAAGCCCCTTATCCATCGCCGCCTCAAACACTTCGTTTGCGGGCTTGTCCAGTTCGATGCCTATCATAACGCCGGCGCTGCGGATATCTTTAACGCAGCTGAGATTGGCATCACCAATCATCTTCGCAATCTTCTGGCCGATATTCACAGCCCGCTCCAGGAGGTTTTCTTCGGCAATGAGTTTCATGCAGGCTGCTCCGGCAGCTGCGCAAAGCGGGTTGCCGCCCACCGTGCAGCCATGCTTGCCCGGGCCAAGCACATCCTGATACCTGGGCGACGCTACGCACGCACCAACCGGCAGGCCGCCGCCGATGGCCTTGGCGAGGGTCATCACGTCCGGCTCGATGCCGTAATGCTGATAGGCGAACCACTTGCCCGTTCGGGCCGGCGCCGTCCAGACCTCGTCGCAGACTAAAAGTATATTTTTTTCGTTACAGAGATTCCGCAGGCCCTGCATGAATTCTACAGTCGGTATGTTCATGCCGCCTTCGCCCTGAATCGGCTCGACGAAGACGCCCGCGGTTTCGTCGTCAACTGCTGCAGCTGCCGCGTCGAGGTCGCCGAAATCTACCTTTACATTGCCCGGCAGCATCGGCTCGAAGCCTTTCTGCTTTTCTTCGGGCGTCAGGCTCAGCCCGCCCATGGTCCGGCCATGGAAGCAGTTGTTGAAGCTGATAATCTTATATCGCCCCTCGCCAGCGGCCAGCCGCACAAGCTTAAGCGCCGCTTCGTTCGCCTCTGCGCCGCTATGGCAGAAAAAGACCTTTCCGCCGAAAGCGTGCGAGGTTATCGACTCGGCCAGCTCAATTTGCGGCTCGTTTGTAAAAAAGTTGCCGTGAGACAGCAGTTTGTCTGCCTGTGCTTTGACAGCCTCGACGACCTTGGGATGACAATGCCCGGTTACCCCGCCGGCACCGAAACCGGCAAAGAAATCGACATATTCCTTGCCGTCAGCGTCCCAGAGCTTCGCACCTTCGCCGCGAATGATCGCGAGCATCGGCTGGCCGTAGTTCGGCATCAGGCAGTTTTTCGTCTGTTCGATAAGTTGGGCCTGCGTGGCCATTTTATTTCTCCAAAGCTGCTCTTTAACGGTTTCAAAGCAAGACTTTGTACGACATGAGCCCATATGAGTCAAGCTTGCTGCGGGCGAAATTGACCATTTGGCCGGGCTAGAATTAATTGATGAAGGTTAAGCATATAATAATCCTGATCTTGGCAATTGCCGCGAGCCTGTTGGTCGGGTGCCGGCAAGACCAGGGCAAGGGGAAAGGCGGCGGCGATATGGCCAGGAAAACCGCGACTGACAAAGAAGTTATAAACTGGATGCAGTGGGGGCCCGAGCCGTTCAAAAAGGCACAGGCCCAGGACAAACTGATACTTTTCGACAGCGGGGCTACCTGGTGCCATTGGTGCCACGTCATGGACGAGGTAACCTACGACGACCCGGAAGTAATCGAGCTGCTCAACGAAAGGTTTATCCCGCTCCGCATAGACCGCGACCGCCTGCCGCATGTGGACAACTATTTCCAGCGGTCCGTTCCGCTTATAAATTCGCGCGGCAACGGCTGGCCGCTCACCGTGGTCATCACCCCCGAAGGGTATGTCCTCTACAAGGCAACTTTCCTGCCACCGCGAGAAGACCCTCGCTACGGGGCGAGCGTCGGCATGATAGATCTGCTGGAACAGCTCGAAAAAACATGGCGGGAAAATCGCAAACATATAAACGAGGCCGCCGAAAAGCTCCGCGAGAGGGCGGGGGAGGAATCGGAAAAATTCTTCAGCAGTCACAGCAAGCTTTCCGAGTCAATTCTGGATGAAGTTTATGCGGGCCTGCGGAACAGTTTTGACAACCAGCATGGCGGCTTCGGCGGGGCGCCAAAGTTTTTTAATCCCGCTGCGATAGAATTTCTTTTTCTTACCGGCTGGCGCGATGAACCCAGGGCAACTAGCATGGCCTCCCAGACCCTCGCCTCAATCGCGCGCGGGGGCGTTTGCGACCAGATCGGCGGGGGCTTTCACCGATACAGCGTGGATGCTCGCTGGCACGTGCCACACTTCGAGAAGATGGCCTACGACAACGCAGCCATGCTGGCTAATTATGCCAACGCCTACGCGATCACCGGCGATGAGCAGTTCGCGCGGGTGGCTAGAGAGACTATCGACTGGATTGATCGAGTGTTGAAAGACCCCGGCCAGACTCATTTTTACGCCAGTCAGGACGCAGACGCCGCAGCCGGCGACGATGGCGATTACTTTACATGGACGTCGGAAGAGGTAATGAAATTATTCGGCGATGAATCCGAAGTAGTCCTGAGCTTTTACGACATCGACCCGGTAGGCGACATGCACGGCCGGCCCGGCCGAAACGTGCTCTTTGCGCCAAAGACCATCGCCCAGCACGCAAGGTTGTACGAAAAAGACGAGGCCGAGTTTGAAGAATTTTTGTCCGGCGCAAAAGCAGCCATACTGAAACGCAGACTCAAAAGGCCAACGCCGAGTGTGGATAAAACAGCCTTTGCGGATTTAAACGCCATGATGATAGACGCCTACCTTACAGCATACCAGCGGCTGGGCTCTCAGCGGTGCCTACAGACCGCACTTGACGTGCTGGACAATCTGCTTGTTACGCTGCGAAACGAAGACGGCGTGTTTGCGCATTACCGCCACAACAGTGAACTGAAAGAACCCGGCCTGCTGGCTGACCAGGCATGGATGGCAAGGGCACTGGTGCATGCCTTCGCGGTAACTTCCGACGAGAAATATTTGAAAACAGCTGAGACGCTCGCCGATTATATCGTCGCGGAATTGACAACTTCTGATGGCGGCTTTCTCAATAGTCCAAAAATCGAAAATGGCGGCCCGTCCAGTGTTTCGCCCACCCGGCAGATCGAAGACTCGCCAACACGAAGCGCTTTTTCCGTAGCCGCGCAGGTGCTGCTGGATATCGCTTATCTTACCGGCCGGGACGACCTGCGAGCGGCAAGCGAAAAGGCGATGCAAAGCGTAGCCGGTGCTATCGACAGCTCGTGGGGGACGTTTGTGGCCGGCTTTGCACTGTCACTGGACCAGAGCCTCAACGGCCCGCGCGTGGTTGCTGTTATCGGACCGGCAAATAATCTCGAAGTTGCGCGATTAACGCAGACAGCCCGGCAGAGTTATATCCCAAACGCCATAGTCATAACGCTCGACCCCGAAGTTGAAGCTCAGGCTTTGCTGATGGAAAGGCTCGGCTACAAGGCCGGCGAAAAACCAATCGCCTACGTCTGCAAAAACAAAACCTGCCTCGCACCAGCCCACACCCCGCAGCAACTAATCGAAAGAATGGAAGAATTGAAAAGAGTGGATTAGTTAATCGGTGGATTGGTGCATCGGTTAAACAGTAGTGTGGCTGAACTACAAGCTTTTACGCGTGGGTGCAAGCACCCACTCTACCTGCGAATTTTGCAGATCATTCTTTTCAATAAAAGTCCGGTGCATAACATAGGGATAAACACAATCAAAGGGAGAAGCATAAAAAAGAACCAATCTGCGTCAGGAAATTTGAAGTTTATTATTCCTTCCCGTGTAGCAAAAAAAAGATAAACAATACTAAAGAATAACCCTAATATAAAATTAACATAGGGCCCAAACACGATATCAATTTTTAAGGTCTTAGCAAAAAATAAGGTTGCGAAGGCAAAGAACGAGATTTGAATGAAAACAACAACATTTGAAAAGGTTAAAAGGTGCCAGAAAGGTATATAGACTCCATCTAAAATGTTAGACCAATCCAATAAATAACACATTACTGTCGTGCCGACAAATGCTCCCACCCACAATGGTATTAATTTTATCATCTTAATCTACCTTCCTGTTCTTATGAACGTTCATATTTTGAATGTAATCCGTAACATTATTTTTTCTTGAAAGTAAATGGCTTAAATAACGGAATTCTCCAAATCAACCATATCCACATATCCAAAATATGATGCCATAGAAGACATGTAATATTCCCTTTATAAAAAAAGAATCGGCAATAATCCTAAGATGAAATTATACTAACTTTTCTAACTGGCTAACGCCCTACCAAAGAAATCCAAAAAAATTCTTTTCATGGCCCGGCCGGGGCTTAGCTGCATGGCCGGAAGATTACGTTACCGCTTTGCGCGTGAAGTCCCGGTTTGGGCGGGTATATATGGAAGGACTATTCTTCCCAAAAAATTCCGGTTTTTTGATAATTTGACAATTTAATAAGCGATATTTCTCCCAAGCCCATCAACAGCCGTAGCTTAAGCCATTTTAAAACTGGGCAGTTTTGGGCAGTATTGGGCACATTTGGGCAGAACTGGGCAGAATTGGGCAGATTCGGGCAGAATTGGGCAGTTTCGGGCAGCTTCCGGAAAATGTGCAAGGCGCAATAAAAACGGCGGGACAATGCCCGCCGTTTGAATGTGTCAAACTGCCCGTGCGTTACACGTCGAGGTTCTTGACTTCAAGTGCGTGTTCTTCGATGAAGCCGCGCCGCCTTTCGACGTTGTCGCCCATCAGCAGCGAGAACATACGCTCGGCTTCTTCGGCTTCTTCCGACTGCACCCGAAGCAGCACCCGCCGCTCAGGGTCCATTGTGGTTTCCCAAAGCTCGTCGGCGTTCATCTCGCCCAGGCCCTTGAAGCGTTTTATCTCCATGCCCTTTGAGCCAACCTTGCGAATGCCCGGAGCTATCTCGGAAACATTTTCCAGTTCGGTCGGCTCGTCCTCGTTGACGAGGATGTACTTGGCGGGCTCTTTCTCGCCGGTGACAGACTCTTCGCGTTTGAGGTAGTAGTCTTCAACGCTCAGGCCGTGCTTTGCGAGCTTTGCGATGAGTTTTTCGAGGTCCTTAACTTCATGCAACTCGGCTCGGCGCCGGATACGCGGCGTAGCATTTCCGTTGGCGTTGCCATTGCCGTTGGAACCTTCGTCCTCATCGAGGATGGCCTCGGAATACTGCGTGAGAAGGTCGGCATACTCTCCCTGCGAGTGGCAGAATTTCTCCTCACCATTGACCACCATCCAGTGAGTCGGAAGCTTGCCGCCTTTGCGTTTGTCCATCAGCACCGAGAAATCAAGCCCGCGACGCTCGACGACGTGGACCTTCTCGGAGAGCTGTTCGAGAATTTCGATAAGATCACGCAGCTTGGCGCCGTTGAACTCGCTGGCGACCTTTGGCTTTTTGCCGGAGGTGTCCATGATCTTCAGCGTCGTATTTTCCAGGCCGAGATTGACGAGGGTCTTTCGCATCTGCCCTTCGTCGATGACATATTCCTTGTGGCGCTTGCGGGAAACAAGATAAAGCGGCGGCTGTGCGATGAACACGTGGCCGTTTTCGATTAGCGGTTTCATGTGACGGAAGAAGAACGTCAGCAGCAGCGTGCGAATGTGGCTGCCGTCAACGTCGGCGTCAGTCATGATGATTATCTTGCCGTACCGCAGCTTGGTAAGATCGAACTCGTCCTCACCGATGCCGCAACCGAGGGCTGAGATGATCTTCTGGATTTCGTTGAAGTTGAGGATCTTGTCCAGCCGTGCCTTCTCGACGTTGAGTATCTTGCCCTTGAGCGGCAGTATCGCTTGGATGGCGGAGTTTCGGCCCTGCTTGGCCGGCCCGCCTGCCGAATCGCCCTCGACCAGGTACAGTTCGGTAGTGGCGACGTCCTTGCTTCGGCAGTCAGCAAGTTTGCCCGGCAGCGAACCGCTGGTGAGTGCACCTTTGCGGCGAGTCAGATCGCGTGCCTTGCGAGCCGCCTCGCGTGCCTGAAGGGCCTGGATGCCCTTGTTGATGATTCGCTTGGCCTCGGCCGGGTGCTCCTCCAGCCAGCTGTTGAGCTGCTCGTTGACCGCCTGCGTTACGAAGGTCTCGACCTCGCTGTTGCCGAGTTTGGTCTTGGTCTGGCCTTCAAACTGGGGCTCGGGCACCTTGACCGAGATTATCGTCGTCAGGCCTTCACGCAGGTCGTCGCCGGTGGGGTTGGTCTTGTCCTTGAGCAGCTTGGCGCTGCGGGAGTAGAAGTTGATCGTCCGCGTAAGGGCGCTTCTAAAGCCCGAAAGGTGCGTGCCGCCTTCGAGCGTGTTGATGTTGTTGGCAAATGTGAAAATGGTTTCGTTAAAGCCGTCGGTGTACTGCATGACGACATCGAGAACCAGCTTTGTTTTTTCGTCTTCTTTATGGAGAGAAATCGGCTTATGGAGAGTAGTCTTGCCCTCGTTAAGATGCTGCACAAACGCCTGCAGGCCCTTGTTAAACTGGAAGGTCTCTTCCTTGTCGGTGCGCTCATCCTTGATCTTGAAGCACGTGCCCTCGTTGAGGTAGGCAAGCTCTCGCAGGCGAGTGACAAGAACTTCGTATCGGAACTTGATATCGGGAAACATCTCGGTGTCGGGCCTGAAGGTTACCTTTGTGCCGGTCTTCTTTTTCTGGCCAATCTTTTTCAGGTCGCTTGCCTTCTTGCCACGCTCGAATTCCATGCGGTAAACGTTGCCTTCGCGAGAAACTTCGACTTCCAGCCATTCGCTAAGCGCGTTGACAACAGAAGCTCCGACACCATGCAAGCCGCCAGAAACCTTGTAAACGCCGTGGTCGAACTTGCCGCCGGCATGAAGATGGCAGAACACGACTTCAAGCGTAGATACTTTTTCGGTCGGATGCACCCCGACAGGGATACCCACGCCGTCATCGACCACGCTGCACGAGCCATCGGGATGGATGGTAACGGAGATATTGCTGCAACGCCCCGCCATCGCTTCATCGACGGCGTTATCGACAATTTCCCAAACGAGGTGGTGAAGCCCGCGAGGGGTGGTATCACCAATGTACATACCGGGTCGCTTGCGGACAGCCTCAAGCCCCCGCAGCACCTTGATCTGGCTCTCGTCGTATACCTTTTCGCCGTTTTTGGGTTTAACCGGGGCCTTATCCTTGGCCAACTGAACACCTCTCCTTCTTCATTTTTTCTACAATTTTTCTGCAATTCGCCTGATGCGTTTGACTTATAAAAAACGAGCATTCAAGCCGAAATTCCTAATCGAATTATTATCGCAGAAGATGATTCCGATAGCCAGTCAAAACCCGAAATCGGTCGCGTTTTTTGGCATTGTAAGTGTTTTGATAACAAGAACTAGCGAAGAGAGGAAAAGTCGTTCTTCGCTCTTGAGCCTGAAGCAGTAAGGAACATGCGATTAATCAATAATTAGGACCCAAAAATCGTTAAAAATGCGACTGTGAACCTTTCTTAATCCTTAGGCAAAGCGTCGAGTTGCTGCTGGATAAAGTCGCGCATGTGGCTTTCGCCTTGAGTAACGGCCAGTTCCATCGCCTGGGAGAAAACCTGTCTTGCCTCGTCAAGTCGGGCGGCGCTGCGCAGGGCTTTGCCGCATTCTACATAGGCTGCTAAATAGTTTTCATCCAGTTCGACGCACTTTTGGAATGAATCGACAGCGTCGTCGAATCTTTCGGCAGATATGTATTCCATACCGAGGCTATAATGCAAAAAGGTGTCGTTGGGGGTTCTTTCCAGCATGGAAATGATTTTTTCGATTCTATCGTTCATGGCGTTTCCTTGATGCAAAATCAAATAAGGCGTATTCTAGCTACTAAAATATTGTAGGAAAGAAAACAATGAGCATATATACAAAATCCGGCGACGAAGGCAACACATATCGGCCGGGCGGCGAGAAGATAAGAAAAAGCGACGCCCTTTGCGAGGCGATGGGAAGCATAGACGAGCTTAACTCACACATCGGCCTGTGCATTCAAGGCGCCGACGCCGCCAAGCAGGATTACATAAAAGACGCCCTCGCTCCTCTGCAATGCGAGCTTTTGACTGTCGGCGCGATATTCGCCTCAGCCGGGACGGGCGTGAACCCGAATGTACGGCTATACGAAACGGCTGTCGAGCGAATCGAGAAACAAATAGACAGCATTTGCGGTAAACTGCCCAAGCTTACCCACTTCATTTTGCCTGACGGTTGCGAGCTGGCGTGTCGGCTGCAAATTGCCCGCACGGTTTGCCGCAGGGCAGAGCGGAGAGTTGTTTCTTCCAAAGATGCCGGCCTCGATGTCGCGGGCGAATTGCTGACGTACATTAACCGTCTGGGAGACTTGCTGTTCGCTCTGGCAAGACTGGCCAACCACGAAACAGGATACGAAGACGACCTATGGCGGCCGTAAATTTCTCACAACTTCCATACCTGACCCGCGACTTATCTGGAATCGGCGGCAAAATCAAGGAATCCGTCGAAGACTTCTGCGTGGAAGAAATCCCGCTCTACCAAGCCAGCGGCGAGGGAACGCATGTTTTCTTTCGCGTTTTAAAGAGCGGCATCCCGACCCCAGCTGCAGTTGATCGAATCGCACGGTACATGGGAGTCAAGCCGCAGGAAATCGGCGTAGCGGGCCTCAAAGACGCTCAGGCTGTTACCAGCCAGTATATGAGCCTGGAACACGTCGAGCCCGAAAAGCTTTTATCGTTCCCTGACAAACAAATAAAAATCGACTGGACCAGCCGTCACACAAACAAGCTCCGGCCGGGCCATCTCGCTGCCAACAGGTTCAGCATCAAAATTCGCGGCGTCGGCCAGGACAAGCTCCCGGCAGCGCAGGAAATACTCGACATACTCAGCCGGCGTGGCGTGCCGAACTTTTTCGGCTCTCAGCGTTTCGGCGCACGGGGAGATACAGGCCTTTTGGGGGCGGCACTTGTCAAAGGCGACCTGGAAGAGTTCATATCCATCTTCCTGGGCCAGCCGCAGCCGAACGATCCGCCGGACTGCAAGGCTGCCCGTGACGCTTTCGATGCCGGCTACTTCGAAAGGGCACTCGGACATTGGCCGCGACACTATTACAACGAGCGCAAATCACTGTCGGCTTACAAGCGAAGGAAAAATCCCAAACAAGCTTTTGCCGTTATAGATAAGCGGATGAAGCGGTTTTATGTCTCCGCGTTTCAAAGTGCGATATTCAACGAAGTTCTCGCCCAACGTATCGACGGCATCGACAAGGTTCTTATCGGCGACATGGCCCAGAAGACAGATAGCGGGGGAGCTTTCACCGTCGAAGATGTCCAAGTCGAGCAACCCCGCGCGGATAGATTCGAGATAAGCCCTACCGGACCGCTACCGGGCTTTAGGAGTGACCTTGCAACCGGTCAGCCTGGAAAAATTGAAAGGGAAGTTTTGGCGGCAAACGGTGTCGAGCAGAAAGACTTCCGCAGAGTCGGCCCGCTGAAGGTTAAAGGCACACGCCGGGCGCTGCGTTTCAAAATCGATGAATCAAACATCACTGCCGGCAGCGATGAACGCGGGGAATATCTGGAGATTAAATTCACTGCTCCGTCGGGCTGTTACGCAACGGTGGCTCTGCGGGAAATCATGAAAAGCGGCTAGCGCTGCTTGCTTTGGGGCTTGGGCTTTTGATTCTTTCCGTTCATCTCCATTTGCTGCAGCAAACCGCCGGTAGCGTCGATCATTCCCTGGCCGAACTGGCCGCCGGTATTGACCATGTCAACCGCGAAGTCCGTGGTTCCCTGTGTTACATCCTTTACGGGCTCCTTGATAATTCTGGGCTTGGACCATTTGCCGGTAACATGAACTCGTGTGAGTTTGTCTTTGAGATTCACGAAAAGTCTGATTACTGGAATGGACTGCAGCAGCTGGCGAACCTGCTTAAGCGGGATGCCGACCACGTATAAATCCACTTCGGAGCTTTTAAGGTCAATCGTGCCGCCCGGTTCGGCCTCGAGTGCAGAAACCTGATTCCCGGCCCTGGCCTCTTTCAACTTTACGACAGGCCAATTGAGCGTGAAAAGCGATTCCATGTCTGAAGTGCCGATAAGCTTGCGGTCGATTGCGTGCATCGCCGTATAAATCTGATCTATTATGGGAATTGCCATAAGGTCGCAGTCGTCCAGGAAAATAAAACCTTTTCCCCGCAACTCCTCCCTGGAACCGGAGGTCGCTGCAAATTCAAAATCACAATCGCCGATACCCCTTTTCATGGATTCCTTGCCGGCAAGTGCGGCCGTAAATTCCGGCATGAAAACGTCACTAACAGAAACTTTGCCCCAATGTCGCGTAGTGTTGTCGATTTGTTTCTCTGCCAAATACCTCGCCTCAAGCCTTCCTCCGCAGGTTTCGCCTGCGATGCCTTGAATATCCACTTTGTCCTGATTGATATAAAACTTTCCGCTTCGAACGTTCGATATTTCCAGCGGGGTAGCTGTCGGTAGTGTGATACGGGCCAGATTTAAATTTGCCGCCAGATCGTAGCTGAGCTTTCTGCCTTGCTTGATAGGTATATGAACATTGCCGTTGGCCTGGGCCGAACCTTTGGTCTTTGCATCGCGAAATACTTTTGACCAAAACGGGCCGTAATCTTCGGTGTCCGAAAAATGTAAATCGAAAGTTTCAACATTCAGGCTGACGAATCCGGCATTGGAATCTATCGAAAATGGCGCAGCTGCCAGATTGGCCTTGACCGGGGCGGCTGCGAAACTGGCGCCGAGCACTTTTCCCTTCTGCCCGTTCAGTTTGATAGATATATCGACATCTTTTGCGACCAGCCCTTCATCGGCCAAGAGCTTCCAGTCGATAAAGTTCACCGTTCCGCTGTAATGCAGTTTCGTCGGTTCGCTGAACTTTCCGGTAAGCTTCACGTTAAGGTCAATAAGCCCTTCGGCTTTGCCAACTACCGGCACGTCATGGTTGGATAAGACTGCTGACATCTCTGCCTGATTGGCTGTGTACTCAAGCGATATCTTGGCTGTGCCTTCAAAACTCTTCGGATTAACCGTTGCGCCAATCATGATATTGTCATCACTGTCGGTCTGGCGAAGCAGAACTTCAAAATCTTCCTGCTGTTTCTTGCGAACAGCTGATATCTGAAACTTTCCCCAGGAAAATTTTGGCCCCTCGTCATCAACCGTGGTAAAGCAACCATCGTGAACCGTTATTTCTCTCAGGTCGATATACTTCGCAAATCTGCCCGTGCCTTTTGGTGGAGTTTTCGTCGGTGGGTTGCATTCGCCGTCGTCGAAATACGCCAGCAATTCCGGTTTTTCTATTTCAAGGGCATGCAGGACGGGATTCAGGCTTGGCCAATTCCTCAGAGCGATTTCAACCTCGTCAATTTTTGCCCAAGGTCGACCCTGTTCATCGAGCAAGGTTATTTCACGAAGATAAGGATTTGAAAAAAGGTTGAACTCAATTTCGCCGATCCTGGCCTCGCCTTGCCAGTACTTTTGTACGTTGGAATCGATCTGGCTGCGTATGACGCCGGGAATAATCAAATACCTGCCAGCCACAGCTAAAACTATAAGTGAAATGACCAGGATGATAAAAATACGCCCCAGCCATCTGAACCAGCCTCTTTTTTTCTTTTGTTTGTCTGCCATTATTCTGGGAAGAATCCTTGTAGCGACCCCTGCTAAATATACAATCTTGGTTATGAAACGAATCTCTTGCAAGTACGGTTTTATTATATGCGCTGTTTTTCTTTTTTGCGGCTGCGAGAAACCAGAACCATTCACTCTTAACACCCAGGGCATAGTCCCAGCCGTGGACTATAGCAATCTGGCAAAGGTTTTGGAAAGGGCAGTAACGGATAAGGGGAAATTCGACCAAAAAAAACTCGAAAAGGTTTCCGAAAGTCTCGATGCCCAATTGAAAATCCTCTCTGTCACCGGCCCGACAGTTACGCCACAGTTGTTTGCCTCTGACGAAGATACATTAGCCTACTGGTTCAACGCGCGCGCCGCATGGGCACTGAAGATCGCGAGCCAGGCCGGGGAAGCAAAACATCTCAGCTCCATCCAATTAAGCAAACCTTTCCCGCTCGACGGCAGGGAAATGACGCTTGTCGACATCGACGCGGTTTTGAGCCTGAACAAAGATTGGCGAGCGATTGTAACCGCGCCGGGAATTTGCCTAAACAGAGCGGGCCTGCCCAAAAAAACTTTCTCGGCATGTCATATCGAAGAAGAAATCAACGAACAGCTTAACGGTTTTCTCGACGACGAGGACAGGTTCGTTATTGATGTCGGCCGCAAGAGAACTCTCGTCCCGCCGATTCTCTGGCAGTTCCGTCAAGAACTTACCGATGAGCACGACAAATCCTACGGAACCGAAAACGCCAGCTTTCCGATGGTACTGCTGGGATTAACTAGCGGCTCGGCTCACAGGCGCATTCAGGACGCGACAGGATATCGCTACATCGAAGGGCGGCGCAGCTGCAAATTAGCCGTCGCCGATTAGCTTTTCTTTCTTCCCCGAGAAGCTGTCTTGAGTGCACGTTTCGTCTTACGTTTGGGACTTTTGCTTTCCTTAAGGATCGTCAAGGCCTTTTTCAAATCCGCTACCTTGAAGACAGCTGTCGTCTTGCCTCCGGCGGCTCCACCTGTGCAGTAGGCATATGAAATGTTTACGTGAGAGTCGGCAAGCCGCTTGGCCACTCTCGAAAATGCGCCCGGTTCGTTGTCGAGTTCCAATACGAGCACTTCCGTTTCGGTCCAGCGGTCATGGGCCTTGCCAAGAACCTTTCTGACCGTTTCCGCATCCTTGCAGACTATCCTCAGCACGCCGTGCTCCATGGAATCCATCAGGGTCAATGCAATGATGTTTACCTTAGCCTTTGCCAACGCGCCGGTAACACTTGCTAATATGCCGGGCTTGTTGACCAGAAATACCGAGAACTGTGTTTGAATATGCATTGACTTGCCCTTTCAAAGAGACCTTTTGCAGATATTAATATTATACGTTTGCCGGAGAGCTGGCAAGAAGGTAAGAGATGCAACTGTCTAATTTAATTTACTTTACGCTGCGGTTATTTTTGTCTTCCCACTGACGCAGTGCTGCGGGTTTTCTCGTATAGATCGGAAGCAGCTCTCGGTAATCCGTGAATTCGCCGGCAAGGGCCATCTTTTTACCGACCTTCCAGACATTTTCCACTTTCGGCAGGTGTAAGACCTCATCGGCAACCTCTACTTCCGGCGGAAGATTACTGAATTGCTCGTGATGTCTAATGCCTTCGCCCGTAAGCAGAATCGGCTTGGCTGTCTCGGCCAGAAATTGTTCGGCAGTAACAATGACTGGCTCATCGGAAGGAATTATCTTTCCGTCTTCGCGCGAGAAGCACCTGGTGTAAATCTGGTTTTCGCGTGCGTCTAAAACAACGGCCAGTTTTTGCCAGTCAAGGCTGGCGGCATTTTCCGCAACAACTGTCGTTGTCGGAACCGCCACACATCTCATGTCCGCAACCGCCTGTGCGAGCACCTTGGCTACCGTCACTCCCACACGCAGACCTGTAAAGCTGCCCGGGCCTACCGAAATATAAACTTCGTCGATGTCCCTGGGTCTGAGGCTGGATGCTTTCAGGAGCTTATCCACATGGCTAAGCAGCACCGTCGCATGACGTGCAGAAGCATTGAAAGTATGCATAGCGATTATCTCATCGCCACAGTCCAGCGCAACACCGCCAGTGAGACACGACGTCTCCAAAGCTATTGATACCGGTTTTTTGGAATTAGCTGAATTCATTTTTGTGCGAAGATTCTATACCTCTATAGCGGATTCATCAAACTTGAAAATCAAAGCCTTTTGGCAAAAGTTTGGAGCTAGGCTTATTAAAAACATGCAATTAACCAAATTAAATCACACAGACCATCGTGAGATTGACAAAGGCATTTGACATAGGGCTGTCTTGCTCGCTAGCATAACGGTTCCCTGATTCATTAAAAATGGAATATTACCGTTAAATGCTGGCAATAATAAGTGACATTCATTCCAACATGGAAGCCCTAACGGCTGTCCTGGACGACATCGCCAAAAGAGATGTCGAGAGGATTATCTGCCTTGGCGACGTAATCGGCTACGGGCCAGAGCCCGGCGTCTGCATGGATCTGATAAAGGAAAAATGCGAAGTTACCATCATGGGTAACCACGATTACGCCGTACTTTACGAACCTAACAAGTTCAATATCGGTGCGGAGTTGGCATGTTTCTGGACCCGCCAGCAGATCGAGGAAGACTCCGACTCTCAGCTGCGTAATGGCCGATGGGATTTTCTCGGCTCGCTTCAAGTGAAGCACACGATGCCGGGCGATGGTCTGGATGTCAGCGAGTTTGCCTTTGTCCACGGCAGCCCGCGCCGGCCCATTAACGAATATGTCTTCCCGGACGACGTTTACAACAATCCAAACAAGGTATTGGGATTATTTGAACGGTTCGAGCACCTCTGCTTCGTCGGCCATACCCATGTGCCGGGAGTTTTCCTCGAAACACCCGACTTTTACAGCCCGGACGAGCTGGATTACACCTTTGAAATAGACCCCCGGCACAAGGCACTGATAAATGTCGGCTCGGTGGGTCAGCCGCGCGACCGGGACCCACGGGCCAGCTATGTTCTTGTCGAACCGGGCCTGATCAGATTCATCCGCGTCGAATATGACATTGAATCTGTAATGCAAAAAGTTTTCGCCATTAAGGAACTTGATGATTACCTCGGAACACGCCTCAAGGAAGGGCGCTAGGGAGATACGCGTGAGTCTTTGCAATTTTCGCAATTTTTTAAAAAATAATCCGTTTTTACCCATCCTTTCAGTTTTTTTCTTAGCGGCGGCAGCCTCGGCTCAAGAAGCACAGCTGAAATGGCATAAAGGTTATGCGGACAAGGTTACAAAACAAAAGATTGGCGCCCTTGATCCGAGAAACGATTACGAGTTCCAGGTCGAATTAACCAGCAGGGGGGCGGCTATCAATACAGTCAAGCTCTCTGAATATTTTGAAACTGACTTGGACAAACACGCGTTTAATAAAGATCCTGATTCCTATCTGCAAAAGCGGATGGAAAACCCCGAAAAATATAAGGGCCACTATTCCATCCTCAATCCGGTCGCATCCGGCGGTAAAAGCCATCTTCCATTGGCTACAAAAAGTATCACTGTAAAACTGCCGGACCAGGAAAAGGGTACGGTCTTTAAGCTGGACAAGCTTCCCTGGCTGGTGCATGAAAAACCCACTGTTTCAGCGGATGGCAAAAGCCAAAGTGCCAGCTTCAAGTTTACTCTTTACAGGAGTAAGACGAGCGAAGAGGCCTTGGAAAACCCCATACTTCGTGTAATCAAAACATACGTCGTAAGCAAGGGTGATTATTCCATTGCGGTCTCACTCAAGCTGGAAAACCTCTCTGATATGCCCCTCAAGGTATCTCTAAACCAGATGGGCCCGTCAGGACTACAGAGAGAGGGCACTCGAGCCGATGTCAGACAGGCGGCATACGGAAAGCTCATGGCTGAGGACAAAAAGGTCGAGACGCTGCTGATGCCGAGAAAAAAACTTGACCCTGACGATTGGCCTCTGAACAAAATCGAAACTCTTGGATCGAGCGAGAAAAAAGACCCCGTGCTGTGGGTAGGTAACATTAACAAGTTCTTCGGCTCGATGATGTACCTGGTCCCCTCAGCTGCGAGCCCCGAAACGCTACAGGCCCCGGAGTACCGTGCGAGGTTCTACCTTGGCGCAGCACAGGAAGGCGAAGAAAGGACTTACCTTACCGGCATAAGAATTCCGGAAATCCGCCTCAAGGCCGGCCAGGCAAAAGAAGTCGACTTCGACCTTTTCGCGGGCCCCAAAAGCAGAAAACTTTTTAAGGATGCCGGCGCACACCAGCTTTACAGAAAACTAAATTATCTCGGAACGATCGATTTCGGCTCTTGTTGCCCAATAGGGTCGTTGCCATTTGGAATGATGTGGTTGCTGGATATGTTCTCCATCGCGACATTGGGCAACTACGGCCTGGCGATTATCCTGCTAGTAGTGCTTGTCCGCGTTGTACTGCATCCGCTGACCAAAAAGGGTCAGGTATCCATGATGGGCATGCAGAAGATGGGCCCGGAGATGCAGAAGCTCAAGGAAAAGTACGCCGACGACAAAGAGACGCTTCAGCGGGAAACAATGCGGATGTACAAGGAGAAGGGCTTCACCCCGTTTTTAGGCTGTTTGCCAATGCTGCTGCAGATGCCGATCTGGATAGCACTTTACACCGGCCTGAACGCAGCCATTGAACTTCGTCATGCCGGCTTGCTGCCGGTCTGGATTACAGACCTCGCCGGTCCGGACGCGCTGTTTACCTGGTCGAAGGAACTGCCCCTCATCGGCAATACCTTCAATCTGCTGCCCATTCTGCTTTGCGTGGCGATGTTCCTGCAGACAAAATTCAATCCGCAGATGTCGCAAACCTCTGCAACGGCTACCGATCAACAAAAGCAGCAGCAGAAGATGATGAAATTCATGATGCCCGCGATGATGTTGGTATTTTTCTACAAGGCACCTTCGGGGTTAACGCTGTACATCATGGCTTCGACTTTCGCCAGCGTCGGTGAACAATTCTTCATCCGTAAGCACATCAGGGAAAAACAGGAAGCCGAGGCAGCCATGGAAACCACGGTTCGGCTGCCTGGCAAGGCGCCCAGAGGTGCCCGGCCTAAAAAACCCAAAGGCCCGTTCTGGGTAAAACGCGGATAAAAGCTCAAGGTTTTTGGTATTCAATCTGATTTGTTAAAAAAACAGTTCTAGGACGGGGAGACTCCGAGCCCCGCCACCTCAAAATCTGTAAATAAATTCTACCCTTATTCCAGCTTGGCTTTTTGGAAAAAGAATGCTATAATTAATTGATGACTGACCAGTCAGTCATCTTAAAACTGCCTTTTAACTGCTTATTTTAAAGAGACTAACAATGGCCAATAATTCAGAACAGTTGGAAAAACGCAAGCAGTCGATATTGGCTGCCGCTCAGGAGGTTTTTGAAGAGCACGGTTATTTCTCAGCGACGGTTGACGAGGTAGCTGCCAGGGCGGAAATTTCCAAGGGCAGTGTTTATAACTACTTCCCCAGCAAGAAAGACCTTTTCTGGGAGGTATTTAGCAATGTCACCTCGGGGGACGAATCTACCCTGGAACAAATTGTTGCTCAAAAAATCCCCGCTCCGCAAAAGATTGAACAGGTTGCAGATTATTGGTTCGGCCAACTCGATTTGTACAAGCGAGTAGGTGGAATCACGCTGGAGTTCTGGGCTAACGCAGCCCGCCAGCAGCGAAAAGGAGAAATCAGCGAGTTTTTCACAACCTTGTACAGCCAGTACAGCAAGCTCATCGGAGGCATCGTCGCACAGGGGATAGATGATGGTGATTTCCAAAAGGGAACAGATCCCGATATAGCCGCTTTGCTGATTATGGGATTCATGCGTGGAATCATCCTGCAGGTAATACTGGAAATCAACGTGCCGATTACGGAAGAACTGTTGGTCGCCTTCAAGAAAAACCTGCTTGCAGGCCTGAGGGCTGACGAAAGTAATTATGGGGTGTCTTAACTTTTTAGGTGTGTCATGAATACGAACGCAGAAAATGCTGAAAAAAATATCGTGCCTTCACCGCCAAAGTCGCAACGTAAGTTCAGGCTTACAAAGCGGACCGTGGGCCCGGCAATAATTATAGCTCTGGTGGTCGTGATAGCTTTGCTTTGGTTTGTGTTGCCGAAAAAGAAGGATACCGCGCCTTCTAACGAAGCCCCAGCCCAGAACGTCGTCGTCGAGGAAGTTAAGGCGTTAGATGAATTGCTCGACACTTTCGTGCTGCCCGGTGTCATCGAGCCTAATTACGACGTCGAGGTGGCAGCTGAAGTTGACGGCAGAATTGAACGAATACTCTGCCAGGAAGGCCAGGCGTGCAAAAAGGGCGACATTCTCATCGAGCTCAATACCGACCTGCTTCAGGCTGCATATGACATGGCCAAGGCACAGGCTGAGTTCGACCAGAGAGATTTCGAAAGAGTAACCGAAGCCAGCAAGCTGGGTGTCGCGACCCCCAACGAGGTCGACCAGGCCCGCAACAAAGCCGCTGTAAGTAAGGCGTCGCTGGAATCCGCGAAGGCAACGCTGGAGCGGGCTACCATCATCGCACCGATAAGCGGAATCCTGAACAAGGTACCCGTTGATGAAGGCGAATACGTCATGCCGGGAACCATCGTCGCCGAGATTGTCGATGTCGACAAGGTCTTGGTCGTCGTCGATGTCCCGGAGCGGGATGTGTCCTTCCTGAAGGTGGGGAACAAGGAAAAGATCTCTGTCGATATAAACGGTAAGCGTGATTTCATCGGTGAGATTACCTACATCAGCGAGATCGCCGACATTCGAACGCGAACTTCCCGCGTTGAAATAACAGTAGACAATGCCCCTGACGAGAACGGAAAAAGATTTCTGCGAAGCGGACAGATCGTTAGGGTTCGTTTAACTCGGCAAATTCTCAAAAATGTTGTCATGGTTCCGCTGGAAGCGGTGATACCGCTTGAAGAAGGCTACGTTGTTTATGTAGCCAACGACTCTAAGGCAAATCGCCGCCAGGTCAAACTCGGAATCTATAAGGGCAGAAGCATTCAGATACTCGAAGGCCTCGATAAAGGCGAAAAGCTCATCGTAAGTGGCCAGCGTTTCGTAGGCCCGGGCCAAAAAGTGAATGTAACTCAAAGTAAATGAGGCTCAAGCCGTGATACTTTCAGATACTGCAATTAAAAACCGTACAACCATCGGGGTGCTGATGGTTCTTATGGTAGTCGCTGGCGTCTATAGCTATATAGTCCTCCCACGCGAAAGCGCCCCGGACATCCCGATTCCCATCGTTCTGGTTACCACTACTTACGAGGGCGTCTCGCCAGCTGACGTCGAAACTTCGGTAACCATGAAAATCGAGCAGGAACTTACCGGCCTAAAGGGCGTAGATGAGATCAGCTCGACCAGTGCTGAGGGCGTTTCGAGCATAATCATTGAATTTTTGCCGGACGTCCTAATCGAAGACGCACTGGCCAACGTCCGCGACAAGGTGGACCAGGCTAAACGCGAACTTCCGAATGAGGCGGAAGATCCCACAATCGGCGAGGTCAACATAGCCGAGTTTCCGATAATGATAATCAGTATGTCCGGAACGATCTCCCCTGTGCGTCTGAAAGATATTTCCGACAGGCTCGAAGACGACATAGAAGAGATACCCGGCGTGCTTAATGTGGACGTTCTCGGTACTCTCGAGCGGGAAATTCGCCTGGAAATAGACCAGGACCGCCTCGTAGCGTACGGCCTGACGATTCCGGAAATTCTGGAGCTGATCCCCTCTGAAAACGTCAACATATCCGCCGGCGGACTCGAAACAGCTGGCACAAAATTTAATGTCAGAGTTCCGGCTGAGTTCATCGAGCCCGACGAGGTAGCCTATCTCATTATCGCCCGGCGAGAAGGTCGGCCTATTTATTTAACCGACGTCGCAACTGTGAAAGACACGTTCAAGGACCGTGTCGGTTATGCTCGCCTTGACGGCAATGAAAGCATATCTCTTAGCATCCAAAAGAGAATCGGGGCGAATATTATACCCATCTCAGATACCATCAAAACCCTAGTCGAAAGATACCAGGCACAGGTACCTAAGGGCGTCAAACTCGAAATCACACTGGATAATTCAGACGATATCCGTCGTATGGTAGCTGACCTGGAAAACAACATACTCTCGGGTCTGATCCTGGTTGTGCTGGTTCTTATTCTGTTTATGGGCTGGCGCACAAGCCTTATTGTGGCGCTGGCGATTCCAATGAGCATGTTAACGAGTTTTGCGATTTTAAGTGCGATTGGCTTTACGCTGAATATGGTCGTGCTTTTCAGCCTGATACTTTCGCTCGGCATGCTTGTCGATAATGCTATTGTCATCGTCGAAAACATTTTTCGCCACATGCAGATGGGCTATAAGCGTATCGAAGCTGCCATGAAAGGCACGGCTGAGGTCGCCTGGCCGGTCATCACTTCCACCACAACGACTGTGGCGGCGTTTTCTCCCATGATGTTCTGGCCGGGCTTAACGGGGGACTTCATGAAATATCTGCCCATCACCGTAATAATAACCCTAACCAGTTCATTGTTTGTGGCGATGATAATCAGCCCGGTGGTCTGTTCGGTGGTAGCGGGCGGCCGCATAAAACAAGCGAACCACAAGCACCCCTTCATCAACGGCTACCGCAAACTGCTCGATATAGCACTCCACCATAAAGTAGTAACCCTTTGCTCATCCCTGTTGATTCTGGTAGCTGTTGTCATTACTTATTTTAGAATTGGCAGGGGCATGGAATTTTTCCCGGATATTGATCCGGCACGAGCGGTTATCAATATTCGCGCACCCCAGGGAACAAACGTCAGAGAATCCGACCGGTTGGCAAAGATTGCCGAAAAACACGTCAGTGACTACAAAGACGATCTCCGGCATGTTGTAACGAATGTAGGCTCCTCGGGCGGAACGGAAAATCTTTTCATTGGCGGGGGAACAGGCGGGCCTCACATGGCCAACCTGACGCTTGTTTTTGAGGATTTTGAAGATAGACGCAGGCCCTCTGCTGAGGTGATAGCCGAACTCCGCGAAGACCTTGCCTACATTTCCGGAGCGGAAGTGAATGTGGAAAAAGAAAAGCACGGCCCGCCGACAGGAGCCGCTGTTTCGGTAAGGATTATTGGTGAAGACTTTAAGACTCTCGAGCAACTCAGCGAAGAAGCAAAGAAGAGGATTATAGGTGTCCTTGGCTTGGTTAATCTGCGAAGCGACCTGGAAGCTACGCGTCCGGAAATCATTTTCAGGGTAGACCGCCGAAGGGCATCGCTGTTGGGAGTCAATACCAGGATAATTGGCAACTTTCTTAAAACGAGTGTCTTCGGTAGTGAGGTCGGAACCTATCGTCAGTTCAATGACGAATACGACATTACGGTAAGGCTACCGGTAGAGCAGCGACAGAACATCGAAGACCTGTTCCGCCTGAGAGTGCCAAACATGTCAGGGGATGCCATTCCGCTGAGTTCTCTGGGTTCTTTCGATTACAAGGGCGGGTTCGGTACGATAAACCGAGTCAATCAGAAACGTGTTGTAACTCTAACCGGCGATGCGGAAGGGCGGCTGAGCACGGCAGTTCTCAAGGAGGCACAGACAAAGCTAGCCAAAATGGACCTGCCGGCAGGCTACAGAATTGAATATGCAGGCGAGAAGGAAGAGCAGGACAAGGCCAAACTGTTTCTCTTCAAGGCGTTCGTCTTTGCTATATTGCTAATCGTTATGATACTAGTTGCTCAGTTCAATACGCTTTCTGTGCCATTTATCATCATGACAACAGTGATTCTTTCGTTAATCGGGGTTTTTGTGGGGCTGCTGATTTGCGATATGCCGTTCGGTATCATCATGACAGGCGTAGGTGTTATCAGTCTGGCCGGAGTCGTGGTTAACAATGCCATCGTACTGCTGGACTACACACGAAAACTGCAGCGTAAGGGCATGGATATAATCGAAGCAGCCGTAAAGGCCGGCACTACGAGACTTCGGCCGGTGCTTCTGACCGCGACGACAACCATCCTGGGCCTGATACCGATGGCAACGGGCGTGAGCTTCAATTTCCATACTTTCAGCTTAGTCACTCGTAGCGAATCCAGCCAATGGTGGTCGAGCATGGCAATAGCGGTCATATTCGGCCTAGGCTTTGCGACAATGCTGACACTGTTAGTTGTACCAACCTTGTATGTAGTGTTCTATAAGGCAAGCGTTCATTTCGGTCTGGGTGGTCTTAAAAAGTCTGAGCCGGAAAAGGCCCAATAAAACAAAGAGAAATGATTTTATAGCCGAGTCCGTGAGCCCTGCTTGACATAGGCACTCCAAAACAATGACAATCCCCACATGGCAAAGTTGTATTTCATAATAGGCTGTACCGCCAGCGGCAAGGGCTCGCTCGGCAGAGAATTGGCAAAACGTATTGGCGGTGAGATTATCAGCGTCGATTCGATGAAGATATACCGTCGCATGGATATCGGTACGGCCAAGCCCACTGCCCAGCAACAGGCGCAGGTGCCGCATCACTGCGTAGATATCGTCGAGCCAAGCGAGAGCTTTTCCGTCGCACAGTTCATAGACCATGCCGACAAGGCTTATCAGTCGATAATCTCCCGTAATGCGGTTGCGTTGGCGGTTGGGGGGACAAGTTTGTATATAAAGGCGCTCAGTGAAGGGCTTTTCGTTGGCCCCGGCAGCGATGCGAGTATCCGCCAGCAGCTCGAAGTAAGAGCCCAAAAAGAAGGTCTGGGAGTATTACATTCCGAACTGAGCAGAATCGACCCGGAGGCGGTTTCAAAAATACATCTCAATGACAAAAAACGGATTATCCGGGCACTTGAAGTCTACCAGCTCACAGGCAAGCCGATAAGCAAACTCCAAAGCCAATGGGATTCCGGTAAAAGGCGGTATGACTGCGTGTTCATAGGTATCCGTCGCGACAAGGACGACCAGAGCAGAAGGATAAACGCCCGGGTCAAGCGAATGGTGGCTACCGGGCTGCGAGATGAGGTTGTTTCACTTCTGGCCGAACCAGCTGGTTTAAGCGACCAGGCCGCCCAGGCTGTCGGATACGCCGAGATAATCGAACACTTAAGGGGCAATGGCAGCATCGAAGAGGCCGTCGAACAAATAAAGATCAACACGCGGCGTCTTGCCAAAAAGCAACGGACGTGGCACAGAAGGTTCCATGCAGTACACTGGTTCGACGTAGCTGAGGATGATATTGTAGAGAACATAGCTGACCGCGTGCTTGAAGAGATAGAATTCAGTCAGGAAAACAAATGAACGTTGAATATCGCATAATAAGTATTGGTGCATTGTCGCATCACAGACTTTGGGGCGAAGGAACTTCCATCAGAACGGCCCACGCCACGACCACATTAGTTACCGACGGCGAAAGGACGATTCTCGTCGACCCGTCACTGCCGGCAACGGCGATGGCTGCAAGGTTCAACGAGCGGACGGGCAAGACCCTCGATGACGTTACGGACGTCTTCTGCACTACGCTTCGACCGGTCCATCGGCGGAGTATAGCGGCACTGGCCCACGCTAACTGGTGGACGGGCGAGTTGGAACTTGCCAGTTACTGCGAGGCACTAAATACCCAGCTCGACTCGGCTGGACGCCTGAACGAAGAGGACGCCCAGGCACTCAAGGCTGACCTCGACCTGCTTAAACGCTTCAAGCCAGCGCCAGACAAATTTGGCAACCAGATATCTTTTTATCCGCTCCGAGGCCCCTCTGTAGGCGGAGCGGGCTTGCTTCTGACACCGGCGACAAGCACTGTCGTTATCGCCGGTGATGCGGCATTATCGTCAGAGCACGTCATGGCCGCTCAGGTATGGCAAGGCTGCAGTGATACCGAGATGGCGAAAGAGTCGCTGGGCGACCTGATCGAATTGGCTGACATCATAATTCCCGGCCACGATAATTTGATATTTTCACCCCAGCGCTGGCTTTAGAGAAACAATTTCGTATAATCGAATTTGCGTTCAATGCAACAAGAAGCGGAACAATCAGACGACCCTGGCCCGCAATGCCTTTTGACAATTTGCGGGGCTGAGAATCTTTCCCGAAGGCCCATCGCTGCTAACAGTCACCTTCAGCTCAGGAGGTGTTCGTAATGTGGCCTGACTTCATCACCGATTATTTCTGGGAATTTATCCTGATGGCAATTCTGCTTCTCTGGTCGGCTTTTTTCAGCGGCACGGAGACGTCTCTTTTCAATCTCCCACGCGGAACGATACTTCGGTTGAGCCAAGGTTCTGCAAGCGGCAAGCTCGTAGCGTCACTAATGCGAAAACCCCGGCGAATTCTCAACACAATCCTTCTGGGTAATATGCTTGTCAACATTGCCTTTGCCTCAACATCCGCGGGACTTATCCTGCGTTTGGAGGACTCGGGGGCGTCGGCATTGATTCTGGCTGCAGCACCGATAATTTCACTTGCTGCACTGATTTTAATCGGCGAAGTTACCCCGAAGATGATTGCCTTCGTCGTGTGCGACAAATGGGCATTGGTGGCAGCCTATCCTATTTCGATTATCCGGCGGATACTTTCGCCAGTGCTTTTGATCCTGGAAAACCTTTTTGTCACTCCGCTGACGCGAATTTTCGCGCCTCAAAAGGCTGGGATCGCCGGAATAACCGATGAGGAATTTAACGCGCTTCTCGATTTGTCAGCCAAGCGAGGAGTGATCGACCACGATGCCAGCGCCTTGCTTCAGGAAATTGTCGAGCTTACCGACTTGAAGGTCAGCGACATTATGGCGCCACGTGTGGATATGATCGCGTACAACGTCAAAGACTCTTCGGCTGGCTTGATGGGCCTCGTCCGCAAGACAAACCTGCGACGGATTCCTGTTTACAAAAAAAATATCGACTACATAACCGGAATTGTCGATGCCCGAAATCTTTTGCTCAACCCAGAAAGGCCTCTTACAGAGATGGTCGAAGACGTCTTGTTCATTCCGGAAACCGCGGCTGTTGAAAAAGCGTTGATCCAGTTCCGCTCCGCCGGTCAGCAATTAGCGATTGCGGTCGATGAATACGGCGGTACAGCCGGTTTGCTTTCCCTGGAAGACATACTCGAGGAAATCGTCGGAGATATTCCAGACTCTGAAGCGGAAACATTTCAGGAAGGCCCGGCAGTAAAACGTCTTGGTAAAAAAGAATATCTTCTGGACGCCAACTTACCGATTCACGAATGGACAGATGCATTCAAGATGGAGCTAGCCAGCGAACGAATTAGCACTGTGGGCGGATTTGTAATTTCTCTTATCGGCAAAATACCCCAGCCGGGCGACGTAGCCTCTTATCGCAACCTTCGTTTCACTATTGAATCCATGCGTGGCCGGCGTATAGGCAAGCTGCGAGTTGCAGTCTTGCAGGAGGGGAAAAATGCCAGCTGAAATACATGAAATAGCTGCCTGGATGTTCTGGTTTGCCGTAATAGTGGTCTCCATTATTATCGATTCGACATTCTGTGGAATGGAAACAGGGATTTATGTCCTCAACAAGATACGCCTGGACCTGAGGGCTGAATCCGGCGACCGTACAGCCCGTTTTCTGCTGAAAATGCTGGATAATCCAAACAACCTGCTATCGGTGCTGCTGCTTGGAACAAATATGTTCCGATACATCGCCACCTTCGCAATAACCACACTTTTTTTCATGGCCGGTGCAGGAGAAAAATCCGAATGGCTAACCGTTGCAGTAGCTACCCCGCTTCTCTTTGTAACCTGTGACAGCGTACCCAAGGGAGTCTTTCATCGCCTCTGCGAATCGCTTATGTACAAGATTGCGTGGGTGCTTCGCTTTTTCAATTTCCTTTTTCGCTACACAGGGCTTTCTTTGCTTATCCAGGGAGTGTCGTCGATCTTGATTTTCCTCACTCGCGCACCAAGAAATTCTCAAGCCCTGGCTCATCACGCACCCGCAGCCGTCATCGCCGAGGGCAGAGCGGAAGGGGTACTTACACATTCCCAGTCGATTATGGCTGACAGGGTAATGAGTATCAATGAAGTCCAGCTGCTCGATGTCATGGTTCCAATTTGCGACGTGGTTTCCGTCAGCACCGACGTAACGCGTCAGCAATTAATTGAATTGATAGAAAAACACAATTTCACACGATTCCCCGTTTTAAACGAAGACGGCTCTATTGGCGGGGTGTTGAATGTTTACAAAGCGATTCTGGCTGGGGAAAGTTCTGAACCTTTGGATAAGTTAAAACCCTCCCTCGCCATATCTGCCAGCACGCCTGTACCCGACGCGCTTTACAAAATGCAGCGAAGCAACCACGTCATGGCTGTAGTGGCTGAGCCAGGCGGAAAACATATCGGAATCGTCACAATCAAAGATCTCGTCGAAGAGATAGTGGGTGAACTGGAGGCTTGGTAATTTTTTTGGCGACTTATTTCAGTGAATCAACGAGAAGCCTGCAGATATTGTCCTGCAACTGTTTTGCCTTCCAGTTTTGGCCGCCCGCAACATTGTTTATCAGGACAGAAAACGCGAACACAGCCGAGTTGTCCGCGTCAAGAACATAACCACTCAACGCGGAAACACCGGCAATATAGCCCGTCTTCGCTACTACCCGGCCTCGATATGCTTTTTCTTTCAACCGCTTTTTTAATGTACCGTCGACACCGCAGACGGGAAGGCTTTCGATGAATATCTGGCCGGCTTCGTGCCTTGTCATACCCCAAAGCACTCTCGCAAGGACCCAGGGCGTAACCCGATTGTTCCTTGAAAGGCCGCTGCCATCGCTAACCCGGACGCTTTCGGAGGAAATATCGAAAAAGAAATTCAAGGCTTCCATCATCTTCGCTACGCTGCCAGTCCAGGTTCCGTCACCGCTACAAAGAAGCAGGCACTCAGCTGCCATGTTTAAGCTCTCCCTGTTGGCCCGTTCAACCGCAGCTAATATGGGCGATGTCGTGCTGTAAAGCAGCTGGGCTTGAGAAAGATCTATATCTTTCGGATCGATGACAAGTATGCTGCTTTTGAGTTTTACCCCCCTGCGATCAAGCCGGTCAGCCAATACCCGCCCAAGAAGCAGCGGCGGATTGTTCGTGGCCACCTTTGTAGGCTCGGTGGAAGGTTTTTTGATCGTGCCTTTGAGAACCAAGGCTGAGTCGTCCTTGTTTGTCCTGAGTGACCAGAGCTGACGTTTGCCGGGCTTGACGGCGTTTGTGACCTTGACAAATTTGCTTGCCGGCAGGATATGGGCATCAGCCTTTCCACCATCAAGCTTGAACGTAACGCCGTAGCAATTGTTATGGAAGTTCAGCCTCGCAACCGGAGCAGCATACCATCGTTCGTGTTGTTTTTGGGGCCAATCCGGATGGCGATATTTTTTTGGATCGGTACCGGCGCAAACAACGATATCTCCAACAGGCCTGGAGCCGAACGACTTTTGAATCGCATCGGCCCATTTGTCCAGCTCGTGATAAATAGACTCACCCGCCGTCTCAGCCAGTACCGCATCGCCGAGAGTTGGGTCGAAATCGCCGAAAATGATAATATCCCCGCCCCCGCGATAAACGTTGGTGGTGAATACAAAATCCTTGCCGAGTTCACTCAGTGCAAAAGCCGTCGTCAAAATTTTCTGGTTACTGGCCGGGATAAATAGCTGGTTTTCCCTGACAGTTGCAGCCTTGCTACCGTCACGCAAGTCTATTACGCAAACGCCGACGCTCGCCTTTGATTTTTTTTCATAAGCTGCAACCTTCGACGCGATATTCCCCTGAAGATTTCCAGCTATCAGAATCGATGGGCAAGCCAGGACCGTTACCATCGCGAGGCAATTCAGTACAAATTGAAATCTGATTTTTCCCGACTTTGTTATTACAAACAATTCCTAATCTCCAAAGCTTGTCCCGACGGCACGGGCGGCCCTGAGGAGGGGATAGTCCAACGGCACGGTTCTGACCTTGTTCGCAACGTCCTTAATAGCTACAGATGTTGTCTTCCCCTGTTTTTTGACGACGACCTCGCCAAACTTGCCTTCCATAATCAGCTCGAAGGCGTGATGGCCGAATTCCGTTGCCAACAATCTGTCGTGCGGCGTGGGCGTGCCGCCTCGCTGAATATGGCCGAGGACAATTGATCGGCTTTCAATGCTTGTAGTTTTTTCCAGCTCGCAGGCAACGTACTTGGCGATACCGCCCAAACGTATCGGGTCCGGAGAAGTATCATCAACATGGTCCACGAACTGCTCGCCACCAGCCGGCATGGCACCTTCGCCTGCTGCGATAATTGTAAAACGCTTGCCGACCTTGTTTCGCTGGCGGCACTTGTCTGCAATTTTTTCTATCTCGAAGGGTATCTCTGGAATAAGAATCACATCCGCACCAGATGCAACACCAGCATGCAGTGCAAGCCATCCGGCGTATCTGCCCATGAGTTCGACGATCATTACGCGGTGATGACTCGATGCGGTGGTATGGACCTTATCCAGCGCCTCGGCTGCTGTTGTCACAGCAGTATCGTGGCCGAAGGTTACATCCGTGCCGCAAAGATCGTTATCGATTGTTTTGGGCACACCGACAACCTTGATCCCGCGATCGATAAGCTCTGCAGCGCCACTCATCGTGCCGTCGCCACCGATAACCACAAGAGCGTCCAGGCCGGCAGATTTGTAATGAGCCACAACCTGGTCACGGACATCGACAACCTTCCACTTATCACCGTCCGGTACGGAATAGGCAGCCGGGTTCGCCTTGTTGCACGAGCCGAGTATCGTGCCGCCCTGAGTCAGGATGCTGCTGACATCACGGTAGTCCAGCTGACGGAAGCGGTCCTGGATAAGACCCAGATAGCCGTCCTCTATGCCAAAAACCTCCAGTCCGTTGGATATTGCCGATTTGGCAACAGCCCTGATAACCGCGTTAAGGCCCGGGCAATCTCCGCCGCCGGTCAAAACTCCTATGCGTTTTATTCCGCTTTTCATCGTTTTGCTCCCGCCATTAGCTGTCAAAATTATAACTTTTACCTCAAGTGTCCCAGGTGAATCCTTAGCAAAGGGCTAATAAGATATTATAATTAAGCAAATTCGCCTCGGTTTTCATCCGATAAATATAATTGGTTGAGAACTTTGGAGCCAAATATGACCCCGATGCCCGTACAAGAAAGAAGGCAATATCAACGATATCCGCAAGCTTCGAGTGTGGAATTCAGCCACGGACCGTCGCAGCGGGATTATCCCGGCAGGTGCATTGACATCTCAGCAGGGGGTTTGTTCATGTACGTTCCGGCGACTGTGCCCGTCCAGACCGGCCAGGGAATCCGCATCAAGGCTGGCAGCATAGACAGGCCCGACTTTACCGACATCTCCGGCCGACCGGTCGAGGCGACAATTGTCCGCGTCGAAAGAAGCACGCTACTGACACAGGGCAGCATAGCTGTTGGCGTGCGTTTCAACTAAGCTCCTCTTTCGCTCCGCGCTAAGATATAATGAACGTCTATGGCCCGGACCCGTGAAAAAATACTCGACCAGCTTCGCAGCAAAATCCCCGAGCTGCCAAATTGCCCTGGAGTATATCTGTTCAAAGACAGCAGCGGCGTGGTCCTCTATATCGGTAAAGCCAAGAGCCTGCGGTCACGCGTATCGAGTTATTTCCAGCCCAGAGTAGACCTGCTCGCATCACGCGGTCCGGAAATCCGGAAAATGATCGACGAGCTTGTTACAGATATTGATTATCTGGAATGCGAGAGCGAGGTCGATGCACTGCTGCGAGAATCGCGGCTGATAAAGGACATCCAGCCAAGATTCAACGAACGTCAGAAAGACGACAAGACCTTTCCCTATCTCCAGATTACTACCAGAGAAGATTTTCCGCGCGTTTCGGTTACACGCCAGCCTATGCCAAAAAACGCCAAACTTTACGGGCCTTTCATATCAGGCGGAGATTTACGCGCAGCAATGCAGTTAATGCAGAAGGTTTTCAGGTTCCGAACGTGCAATCTGGACATAAAAGCCGGTGACGAGTCGCTGCCGCAATTTCGGCCTTGCATTCTCTACAATATAAAACAGTGCACAGCCCCGTGTGCAGCAAAGGTCGACAAAAAACATTATGCCGCACAGATAAACCACCTTAAAAAGTTCCTTGCCTCCAAGGGTGCTCTACTTCGACGCGAGTTAACACGCCAGATGGACGAAGCAGCCCGG
This sequence comes from uncultured Planctomycetaceae bacterium, assembly GCA_964401835.1. GTDB lineage: Bacteria > Planctomycetota > Phycisphaerae > SM23-33 > SM23-33 > CAYNZP01. Next base: position 76,873 of record CAYNZP010000001.1, on the reverse strand, counting down.
GATCATCAGTTTGAGCAGGCTGCTGAGTTGCGAGACGAACTGCGTGCGCTGGATAGTCTCCAAAAAAGGGGGCTGGTCCACGAACATGTCCAGCCGGAGGTCTTTTTTGTAGACCCAAGTGAAGGCCTGGAGAAACTCGGCGACCTTTTAGGGATGGTTTGTTCACCAAGGACAATCGAGGGAATAGATATCGCTCACTTGTCTGGAAGGGAATCCTGCGGAGCGATGGTAAGTTTCGTGGACGGCAAACCGTTCAAGAGCGGCTACCGACGATACAAAATAAAGACAGTCAAGGGCAACGATGATTTTGCGTCCATTAAAGAGGTAGTGCGACGCCGTTACAGACGGGCAGCTTTGCAGGAAGAGCTTTTCCCTGACATAATTCTAATAGACGGCGGGAAGGGGCAGCTTTCGGCAGCCGACAGTGCGTTTGAAGACCTCGGTGTTTCTCCGCCTGCTTTAATCTCACTGGCTAAAAGGGAAGAGGAAATTTTTCTGCACGGCCGGGATGAACCGATACGACTGCGGCGGAACAATCCGGCACTGCGGCTGCTGCAGTCAGTTCGCGACGAGGCACATCGTTTTGCTCAGCACTATCATCATATCCTTCGTCGCAAGGTAACGTTAGAACGCAAAGGCCCTGTTCGCAAAAAACGAAAAAAGGCATAGCCCTTCCACAAGATATCTTTTTTAAGTAAACTTCTCTGGTTCAGGCCGAAGTCAAAAGATTCGGCCCTTTCAAGGAAAGACGAAAAAATAATGCCCGTGAGGACAACCATGACCAAAACAAGCCAAACAAAATTAGTTACGACGGTTATTCTGGCTTCGATCATACTTTTGATTGCAGCTGGTGATTTACAGGCTAAGGTCGAACTGGGGAGGCGATACATTGACGAAATGAATGGTTTTTCTCTTCGTCCGCCGCTGGATACCGAGCGGAAGCGAGATCCCTCTACATCCAGGCTCGTTACATGGCTTAAGCGGGACAGCAAAACCGGTGCCATCGCCTGGACGTTAAGCGTGCTTCGTTGGACATCGAGCGAAAAGAATCTCGACCTGAAAGCCTATTCGAAAGTCCTGGCCCGATCACTTCGAAGCCGGGAAAACTTCAAAGTAGATTCCACAAGCGTATCGCCAGTGGGTGGAAAAGGAGCGATTCACCTTAGCGGGCATTCAAGCGGTGCGCTGCGGATGTGGCAGCGACAGGCCTGGATCTACCGCGAAGATGGAAACTTCCTTGTTATAGAAGTCAAAGGGCCGCTCGGAAACGAAATCGAACTCAACAAGCTTTGCCAGGAGGTTCTTGAAACCGTCGAGCTCAAAGACCCGAAAGCGGCAAAAGCCCAAAGGGTCGATAATCTCGCTCGCGGGCGGGAACTTTTGCAAAGCATCACTAAAGAAAAAATCAAGGAATCGCTAATTACTGACCCGCAATGGTTCCTTCTCCGCATGAAGGATAAAAATATAGGCTTCATGCTCTATCAGGAAAAGGCAGCAACTGTGGATGGGGTAGCTGGCTTTGAAGTGTATTCCAGGCTGATGCTTCAATTTTCTGACGATCAGCCAAAAATGTTCAAATCACGAAAGCTGTTTTCTTCATCAGACAGCTCTTATGACAAATGGTCTGAAAGGCAGCAGGTAGGCTCAGGCAAAAAGGCTTTAAGTGTTGGCGAGGACGGCCTCAGACAAGACCACATGATTGTCTGCAATATAGCTAATGGCGGCCAGGTTAACACTAGGAAAAAGCCCGTACCAAAAACAGGCATTTACATACCCCGGGCAATGATTGAGATTCTGCCGCGCCTTATTGATTTGGATAAGCCAGCCTCTTATGGATTTGCTTCTTACACGACACAGTTTAATGACTATGACATGCTCACATTTTCCGTTATCGGGACAGAAAAGCTCACCTTTGGTGATAAAGAAATCACTGTGTATACTTCATCCATGCAGCCGAACCCTACTTTAGAAGCGAGCAAATTCTGGTTAACAAAAAAAGGGATGGTCCTGCGAATGGAAAGTCCTGACGGCCTGGTTCTCCAACAGGCCACCAGAGACGAAATACTAAAGGTCTTTCCTGACGCTGGCGCAATCGGCCAAATGATGGGAAATTAAATTATTAATCAGGTTATCGAGGTTTAAGGAATCATTTAATGAGCGAAGTCGATCTTTACGATGTCATTATTATCGGTGCAGGCCCGGCAGGTTTGGCGGCGGGGCTTTATGCCGCCAGAGACAGATATAAAACACTCCTTCTGGAAAAGAACGGTCTTCCCGGTGGGCAAATTATGCTTACCGATAGAGTTGAAAACTTCCCCGGCTATGTGAAAATTCCCGGCCCGGACCTGATCCAGAACATGCGCGACCAGGTTGAAAATTTCGGCGCTGAGATTCGCATCAACCACGCAGTGGATAATATCGAACGAGTTGACGGGAACTTAAAAATTACCGTCAACAACGGTGAAAAAACATTAATGACCCGTTCAGTGATTCTCGCTCCCGGCAGCGATTATCGCCAGCTTGGAGTTCCCGGCGAAGCTGAGATGCGTCAGGCTACGAAAGTCAGCTACTGCGCCACCTGTGACGGCGCGTTTTACAGGGACAAACACGTCTTGACCGTCGGTGGAGGAAATACCGCGGTCGAGGACACCATCTACCTGGCAACGCGTTTTGTGAAAAAGGCTACGCTGGTCCACCGCCGCAAGGAATTTCGCGCACAGTCAGTCCTTGTTGAGGAGCTTAACGAGCTGGCCAGGGAAAAGGACATCGAATTAAAGCTTCCCTACGTCCTGGAAGAAATCGTCCCTAATGACGACAAGAGCGAAATTGACCATGTTCGCCTTCGTAATGTCGAAACCGACAAGACGGAAGAAATCAAAGTTGACGGCGTATTTGTATTTGTTGGTATGATTCCCAACACGAAGTGGCTTGAGGGAGTCGTAGAGATGAATGAGCACGGCTACATCGCCTGCGACTGCACAACTCTAAAGACATCGATGCCCGGCGTTTTCGTCGCTGGAGATTGCCGTCAACGCGCGGCTATGCAGCTTGCAACAGCCTGTGGCGATGGCGTCGTGGCAGCAATGATGCTTAAGGAATACTTCCGCGATCCTGGAACATGGGCTGAAACAATGGACGTGGAAGGCATATCAACCGGCTGGTAATCCCCAAAACATATTTAAAAATCAGCTCGCCTTGCGTCTTGTGCCTCGCATCGGGAGGGGTACATAAAAAGTCTTGCCGCATCCTGCACATTTGACGTGCTGGCCCTGCATCTTTGAGGGTATCTGAAGAATTACGCGACACTTCGGATTTGGGCATTGGATACGGCTTGGCTTCATTTAACTTTCTCCTTTTACTGACGTTATATACATCGGCAGCAAAGGATAAGTGCTTTATTAATGAGACAAAAAGTTAGTGTTTTTTCACAAATTAATTTTGCAAGCTCACGCGCTAACGCGCGTGATGTCAGCACCTAGATTTCGCAGCTTGGTTTCGATGTGCTCGTAACCACGGTCGATATGATAAACACGCTGAACCGACGTGGTTCCCTTTGCCATCAACCCGGCAAGAACCAGCGCGGCAGAAGCCCGCAGATCGCTGGCCATGACCGGAGCGCCGATAAGCCGCTTTACACCGGTAACGATTGAGGTCGGGCCTTCCTTGCGGATATTAGCACCCATTCGCAAAAGCTCAGCGACGTGCATGAATCTGTCGGGGAAGATTTTTTCCGTTATAACGCTGTTTCCGTCAGCCAGGCAAAGCAACGTCATCAGTTGGGCCTGAAGGTCTGTTGGAAAGCCCGGATAAGGCTGGGTAGTGGCATCTATTGGCACCAGCCGCCTTGCGGAACTCGCCACGACCAAGCCATTGTCTTGCTCGATGATTACTCCAACCTGTCTGAGCTTATCAACGACAGCCATCAGGTGGTCCAGGCGTGCATTTTTAATTTTCACCTCGCCGTTTGTAAGGGCAGCTCCGATTATAAACGTGCCTGCCTCGATGCGATCCGGTATCACCCTGTGTTCTATCGCCTCAAGTTGATCCACGCCTTCGATAATAATCCTCGGCGAACCGGCGCCGGTTATTTTAGCGCCTGCTGAATTGAGGAAATCCGCCAGGTCGACTATTTCCGGCTCACATGCGGCGCACTCTATTACGGTAGTGCCTTTTGCCAGCGCCGCAGCCATTATCACATTGGTCGTGCCGAGAACTGTCGAACCGAAAGGTCCGCCAAGAAAGACTTCGGCACCGGTAAGATTTTTGGCTTTGGCTACTATATCACCGCTGTCGAGATCGACATTAGCTCCAAGCGCCCTCATTCCACGCAGATGGATATCGACCGGCCGTGATCCGATAGCGCAGCCGCCGGGCATAGCAACCCGCGCCTGCCTGCGTTTGGAAAGTAAGGGCCCCAATACACAAATACTCGCGCGCATTTTGCGTACTCGGTCGTATTTGGCGTGGTTTTGGCTTTCGTCTTCGACCTTTATCTCTAACGCGCCGTCTGCGCCGCGTGAAACCGACGCTCCCAGGTCGGTCAACAGGTCGCACATATGGCGAATATCTGCCAGATCGGGTACGTCAATAAGCCGGGTGGTCCCCTCTGCCAGCAAGGCCCCAGCCATTATCGGCAAAGCGGAGTTCTTGGCTCCACTGATGGAAACTTCCCCTTTGAGTCTATTTGGGCCATTTATAATAAATTTGTCCATATCTTCATTCGTTTCTGACAGGAAAACTCGTGCGAGTAAAATAACGCGCGGCGGGCTCTAAAAGCAACCTGATAGAAATAAAGAAAATTTGATGCATATAATTCTTTTGGAATTAAGGGGAAGGAGAAAACAATGGCAGAACTCTTAAAGCAGATCAACGTAGAAGTGGCAGATGACGTGGGCAAACTAGCCGAGGTGACAGATTTGCTCAGTCAGGCTGGGGTGAATATCACCGCCATGTGCGCCTGGAGCGACGGAGATACCGGCAATTTGATGATGGTAGCCGACGATGAGGCAAAAGCCTGTAGCGCGGTCAAGGGCGAGGTCGACCGGTGCGATACCAGTGATGTGGTGGCTGTGAAAATTACAAACAAGCCCGGAACACTCAAAGCCCTTGCGCAAAAACTTGCCGACGCAAACATCTTCATAAACTTCTGCTATTGCACAGCCATAGATGCTTCCGATGCGTGGCTGATTCTGGATACGAACGACAACCCCAAGGCGGCAGAACTGCTCTAAGGGCAAATCTATTTGCGCCTGGCGACTATAACGCGTTCGATCTGTTGGTGGTCTTTGAGGATTCGCGGCTGATCGAACTGGCTGGTAGAAAGGATTAAATCCCGAACGTCATCAGTCTGGCCGTAGCCAAATTCCATAATCAGCACCCCGCCGGAAGTAAGGAATTTTGGGCTATCAGCCGCGACTCTCCTTATTGCGTCCAAGCCGTCAACTCCGCCGTCCAGCGCCAGGGAAGGTTCGTATTTTACGGTGTCCTCAACAAAATCACTTTCGGCTACGTAAGGCGGGTTGGCTGTTATAACGTCAAATTTACCTTCATCAGGAATGTCTTCCGGCATAGTTAGAATATCTGCCTCACGGCAACGGACCTTACAGGTCAGTTCATGAAGTGAGACATTTCCAGCCGCTACTTCAACTGCTTTGGGTGATATATCCGTCGCAAGGACTTCAACGTCTTCAAGATTTTTGGCTACAGCTATAGCGACGCAGCCGCTGCCAGTGCAGATATCCCACAGGCGACCAGGCTGGGATAGACTTTGCAGGTGGGCTACCGCTTCGCTGACAAGAATCTCGGTTTCAGGCCTGGGGATTAAAACGTCCGGCGTCACCTTAAACCTCAGCGAGTAGAATTCTTTTTCGCCGACAACATAGGCTATCGGTTCTTTTTCCGCAGCCCGTTTTACCATCGAGCGAAATGTGGAAAGTTGATCCTGACTGGGCAGATACTCAAAGCGCGTGTAAAGTTCGATCCGGCTGCATTGAAGGCAATGCGCAAGGAGTATCTCAGCCGAAAGGCGCGGCTGTTCCAATTGGGCCTTTTCAAAATATTCCCTGGTCCAGTTAATAAGTCTCAATACTGTCCAGGGCGATGAGCTGTCCTTTGTCATAGAAAAGGCTGTACCATAACAAGACATTTATGGCAAGGTGCTGGAGGTAGAAAAGCGAAATTACGTCTTGTTTGGAATGGATAAATCCAGCTTGAACGCTGCGCGTCGACGCTTGGGTCTTGGAATTATCAGTTCGGAGGTTTTGGCAAATATTGCGCCCTTAGCCTCCATGCGAAGTCTCGCCATATCCGACATCTCTCCGCCACGGCTAAGTACCGCATCCTCGGCGACAATTATCGAAAAACCACGGTTCCGAAGCCCTACAGCTGCCTGGGAAATCCCGTGTCCCATGTCTGCTCCGCAAATAATGAACGTTGCCTTCCTGAGTTCCGTTAGTAAGCGCTCCAAGCGGACATGGTTAAAAATATTGGTATCACGCTTCTCGAATATTACCTGTTGGTACTTTTCAAAGATATCCACCGGAAGGTCGGTACTGTTGCGAAGCCCAAGGTTTATCCGCCGCGGTAAAATTGTTCTGGCAAGCTTACTTTCCCCGTCGGTTCCCTCGATAAGATGGGGCATTTCATCAAAGGGGCCACGCTCGTTTCTTCGCACTCTCAAAACCGTGCTTATAACAGGAATTTCATACCTCTTGGCCCAGCCGAACAAACGGTATATGTTGCGGGCAACAGAAGATGCGTCCGGCGTAAAAAGACTTCCCCCGGGGATAAAGAAATCCTTTTGTGTTTCGATATCAAAAAGTATTCGCTCAAATTCCATTGCCTGTTATCCCAGAAGTTACCTTGATGCCTCACATTTCATTGTATGCTTGGGGGTAATTGGAATTCCAATTTGGACACGCAGATATTGCGGGTGTGGTTTTAACCAATGATGGATATGGGTACTTACGGTGCTAATTCAAGCACGACCCAAAGCACGACACACAATGCTGCCAGACCTACAACCATATAAACCAGGAGAGAGATGATTTGTGGCCAAAGTCTGGAGATTTTTCCTACCCGACAGGTCTTGTAGATGATGGCGACTGCTCCGCACAGTGGCAGCAATAGCCACAACAGGCTGTTAAAGGGCAACGACATCGGATTATAAAAAATCGTCCAGCCCAGCATTTACTTTTGCTTCCTTCTATCTTCCTTCTCTTCGGAAAGTTCCGGTTCGCCCGAAACCCCCATAAGCGAAAGCAGGACGGCGTCGAAAATACACATCAGGTTCAACAAGCCGGCTACGCCTGCATATGCACGGGCAATCGTCTCCATCGGAGATACCAGAGCGATTCCCTCCTGCTGAAGTTTCTTATCAATCAAAACATTTGTCCGCGGATCGCCATCAACAACAGCTGAGGATATCTCATCGTCGTCCATGACCTTTTCATAAACCCAGTTCGTCCTCTGCCAGCTCACCAGGCCATGCACGCCGGTGAACATCTCGGCAATGAACCACCATCGTTCCTTTACCGAGTCAACCGTCATAACCCCGCCCATGGCAATACCAGCCCAAAAGGTCGCGCCTATGGTAATAAAAATGATTATCCCGCGACGAACCCTGCCGATATAGGCATGGCCGGCGCCGGGGATCAGCCAGGCGAGCAAAAGTGCCAAAAACGGCAGCGGTTGAATTTTTCTAACTTTTTCAGCCATTGACAACTTTCAATAAGTCTAACTTGCTAGGCAATTTCGCTTACCTTGGGCTTGCTGTCAAGGCATATCATTAAAAGGGAGCCAGGAAATTGAACTCAGAGCAGGAAAACTGCGGCTGGAGTTATCACTTCTCGATATCGACGACCATTACAGTCACGTCATCATCGAGATGATTTGAGTTGGCGTTTGATTCGACCTCGTTTGTGAGCTTCAACAACATCTCATCGCGAGGCATATTGACCCAGTTGGCGATTATGTTTTCAGGTTGCTCCTCTGGTTGCGGCGCTTTTTCCATGAGTATCTGCTCCGCTCCATCTGTGTAAAGCAGCAATCTATCGCCGGGCGTAAGCTGAATCTGTCTGCATTCAAAGGAAGCCTCAGGGAAAACACCTAGCAACGTTCCCTGGGCTGGTAAGGTATCAACTTCGCCACCATCTTTGATATGGATTACTTCCGGATGTCCGGCGCGTGCGTATGTCAGCTGCAATGTAGCTGTGTCGAGAATGCAATAAACCGCAGTACAGAACTGGCAGCTTGAGAGGTTTTGTTCGCAAATATCGCTATTTAGCCCTGAAAGAGAAACTTCCGGAGAGATAATCTTGTATTCGTTGCCAAGAACCCGCTTGGTCTGGAGCGCCTTTTTTATAAACATCGTCAGAAGCGCTGCCGGCAAACCGTGGCCGACCGCGTCAGCGATATAAAAGCCGACGTGAGTCTCGTCGAGCCGGACGATATCGTAAATGTCTCCGCTGACCCATGAAGCCGGGCGATAAAGAATGCCGAAACGCACCGGGCCTATCTCGTGGAGCCTGCGCGGCAGAAAGTCTCGTTGAAGCCTCGCAGCCAGACGCATCTCCTCGTCGAGATTGTCCGGAATCCCATCCGGCTTGGCTTTCATTGCCTCCGTGGCGTGGAGTTCGGCCCGAAGGTTTCCTATCGTCGGCTGAAGCGAAGACGCAGCTGCCAGGTGAGCGGAAATCTGCTCGACACTTGCGTCATGGCGAAGATAAAGGAATTGTCCATTCCTTTGCGATAAAAGGTTCCAGCCGAGTTGCGAACTGCCGGGCAAAAGGAATATTCCCACTGCCGAGGAGCGGTCCAGTTGCTTGATGACGCTGCTCAAATAGCGAGGGTCGTCAGAACTGCCGTTTGGATAGATCATGGCCAAGCCTGAGCGGTTGAATTGGCTGTTTAGTGGCTCGTCGGGTTTGAAGGGCGTAATATCCCATAGATCCCCCGCAGCCGTCCGAACGTTTTCCGGAGCGGGTTCGTCGCTCACCCAAAGAATATCAGATTTGTTCGTCAAAACTTTTGCCAAAATCCTGTCCGCCTAAACTTTCCCTGTAAGCCCACAACGGGCTATTAGTCAGCATCGTCACGGACCAGGCTCGGCTTTAGTAGCATCTGGCATATCTTTAGAAAAAATAACGACTTGTCCTTCCTGCACCTCCGCAGCCGCGAATGCGCCGCCAGCCGCCTCGAAGACGTATTTGGCGGGTGTTTCCGAACTGTACTGCATCTTGCCAACTTGGCCGGGTTCCGGCTGCATGGTGTAAGTCTTTATCACCTTGAGATTTTCGTCGATAAATGCGATATCAAGCGGAACCAGGCAGCCTCGCATGCAATAATCGCGAACCCGAGAATCGGGATAAACAAAGAGCATTCCCTCATCCTCTCCGACCTCAATTCGCCCCGACATGCCGCGGTAGCGTTTTGCCCTGGTTTCAGCAATTTCTACCTGCCAGGAGCTATTATTGATTTTGACGCTCGGTTTTGGGTCCTTCTTCTGACAGCCAGCCACAACGGCCAGTTGAACTGCCGCCAGACAAAAAACCAGCGTTGCCTTGGATGTTTTCATAGTTCGCTGCATAGGGTTGATATCTCTTTTATCATTCGGCCCAGAAGTTCCATCGGCAAGCCCACTACGTTGGAAAAACTGCCTTCGAGCTTTTCGATGAACTTATCGGCTGTTTCCTGGATCGCGTAAGCCCCAGACTTGCCTTTCCACTCTCCCGAGGCAATATATGAATCGATGTCCGACCGGGCCATCTTTCGCATCGTTACGAAGGTTACATCGGACGCTATGCGCCTCACTCCGGCCGGACAAAGGATCGCAACGCCCGAAATAACACGATGTCGCTTTGAGCTGAGCATCGCAAGCATTTCCCGGGCATGTGCTTCGTCGGTAGGCTTACCCACTACTATCTCACCGCAGGCTACTAGCGTATCGGCACCGATAACGATTGAATCTGCGTACTCATCAAAAACCGTCCTAGCCTTGAAGTAGGCTAGAGACTCAGCCTGCTGTCTGGGAAGTAAATGAGTAACGCTGTGATTTGGCTCGTCCGGATAGGGGGGGACAACTTCAAACTCATACCCACCCGCCGAAAGTAGTTCTCTACGCCGTGGGCTCGATGAGGCGAGGATAAGCCTTTTTTTGACAGAAACTTTTGTCATTAACATGTCAATTTAAGCTTTTTGAGCTCTGGGCAAAAAAGAAATATCCAGAAATTTTGGATAAAAAGCCCTTTTTCAGGCAAATTATCTGGATTTTTCAAAAAAATAGCATGAAATTGGCGTCTTCCCTTATTAAATCGTAAGCTTCCATTTGGAAAAAAATAGGAAAATGCCTTAGGGATATGTAGGAAAATCGTGTTGCTTCACCGCAACATGTTGATTTATTACAACATCGGCTACTCCCAAACAATAGCCTGTAAACGTAACTCTTTTAATAACAAAGCCCAAAAACAATATCCAAGATATGTTGAAATAAAGAAACTCCCTCAGAGAATCCGCAAAATTTGCCCTTTTTAACACCCACAAAAGAGCACTATAACAGCTGCCAAAGCAAGAGCTTAGGGTCGTTGCGTTTTTCTGTTTCACCATTTGGGTTTGGCACAATTATTGCTATAAGATATAGTCGAAGCAGCGGTTTTTACTATTCGTAGTTCTTGCTGTAAAGGAAGTTGCCATGAACGAGGCGACGGTAAGCGAAAAGATTAACGCTCTGTTGGATTTATTGAAGCAGCTGCCGAAAAATGGTTCAGCCAAGGAGATTGCCACAGAAGGCACTTATCTGCCTACAACAAAGGAAGACAAGACAGAGTTGGATCAGAGGCTTGACAAGCTTCGGATGAATCTTAAATACATGATATTTGACCTTGAAGCCACCAAACGCGAGAACCGCTACCTGCGCCAGATGCTTGAGACCCGCTTTCCGCCAAAACCCAAGGGGGGTAGCGATTCTTCGCTTTGATTAAGAGCGTGTCCTAGAAAAATTAAAATAACCAACATTCCCCTTACAGCGTGTGCGCTTTCGCATTTGCCGCACGCTGTCTTTTTACGCCGACCTGTAAATCCCACCAATTTTTCTTTATTCTTCTCAAGCTTTTCGCCTCTCAAGGTCGATATGGCCCAATGCTACTGATAGTGTTTTTGTATTTGTAAAAGTGCATATATTGTGTTTGGGAAGATAGCGAGTATTCCTTTTTAAAATCGGTATCAAAAAACTTTTTTAAACGATAGAAAAGAGTAAAGTCTCGCTTGACGTTAGGTCGATGTTAGGCTAGACTCATATGCGAACAAAAACCGAAAATCTGAATAATGCTGCCTCAATTGATGGCGGAAAACGTATCGGCAACGCTCCGATATGTCAGTTTGGCCCCGGTGGAGATTTTGTAGAGGTTTATCCAGCTGGCGCCAAGTGTTTGTCGGACCGACCGGCTGATGAACCCGCAGGGCTGAACCAGCTTGCTGGAAAAGATGACCTGGAAATACCGTTGGTAAGTTTCGGCCCAGGTGGCATCAAGTTTACTCAGGCTGACCAGGACGTGCAAAGCGAAAATGAGCCGCTCTTCAACGGCGACGCTGGATTACTGCTGCAAAGGCGAAGCGGAAGCGGCGGGCCAAGTTTGTCTGAAAGAATTGCGGCGTTTAGGAGTTCGTTTACTACAGCCTTTAAACAGCTGAGTAAGGCTGATAAAGAGTTGCCAAAGCAGGTCATTACCGAGAACTCCGCCAGCCTTACAGATGTCGCGATGCAGGTAGGTGCTGCGTTTCGTATAGCAGCCGGCAAAGGGCCGATTGGCCTGCCGCCGACAGGCCAATATGCAGTGGCAGCAGCTTGTGATAATAAGGAGCATGAAAATGCAGACTGTCACGCCCAGACAATTGGAGATACTTCGCTTAATTCGCAATTACCGAAACCGCTACGGCTATTCCCCGACGATGCAGGAGATTGGGAATGTTCTAAACCTAACCAAAGTAACCGTATTCGAACACGTCGGGGCGTTAGAAAAAAAAGGACTGCTTCTGCGGGGAGCCAAGCACAAGGCTCGCTCTTTACAGGTTTCTGAATCATTCCAGTTTCCCCAAGAAGAGCCGGAAGGGATTCCTCTTGTCGGCCGAATCGCTGCAGGAATGCCCATCGAGGCAATCGAAGACCGAGAGGAGCTTGACCTCCCGGCACTTTTCGAAAAACCGGCTGAGCGTTTTGCTCTTCAGGTTACCGGCGAGAGCATGATAGATGAACAAATCCGCGATGGGGATTATGTTATCTGCGAAAAGAGAAACACAGCCAGGAATGGCGAGACCGTCGTTGCACTATTAGATGATGGCGAGGCAACTCTGAAAAAGTTTTACAGGGAGGCGAACCACATTCGCCTTCAGCCGGCTAATCCTGATTTCGAGCCGATTATCACAGACAACGTGCAAATTCAGGGCATAGTCGTCGGAGTCATAAGAAGGCTTTGAAATTATTACTGGACCAGATCCCGAGGATTTTGTTTAACCTCTCAAGAAAAACGCCGCCGGGACAATCGTCCTCGACGGCGTTTCTAAATCCTCAGAACTTTCGGTAGGTTCGATGAGGAGCCTTGTTTTCAGAAAAGCTCAAGCTAGTCTTTCTTCCGCCTCAAAAGCGCCAAAGTACCTAATGCAAACAAGCCAAGAGTAGCGGGTTCGGGAACTGCCTCAAGTCCGCCGATATCTTCGATGCCCTGCTGCAGGCCAAGGGTGATATCAACCTGATGCGGGGTATCCCAGACAACCCCGCCGTGTACCAAAAATTGAGCGGCGCTGCCGAAATTCCATACCCAGATTTCGCCACCATCGAAAGCGCCTCCAGCAGAGGCTGTTTCGTGAACGCTGAACATTATGGAGTCCCCAGCCCCAAAGGCTCCATCGCCTTCGATGTCATAAACCATCATTGCGTCCAAATCTACCTCTTCAGGTGTCTCGATGGCATTTTGTATCTGCTGGGCAGTGATATACGTCACAACAGTATCCTGTCCGCCGGCACCACCGCCGGGTAGATAAGTGAAAACAGCGGCGTTGTAGGTCCAGTCAGCATTTGTCGAGAACAGATAGGCATCGTCGCCTGTACCCTGGCCGCCATTTTCTGGAGGAGCTACTTCAGGACCCCACACTTCCAGACCGTCGGGGTTGATCCAGGGCCTGACACTTTGAGCGTGTGCGTTCACAGCCGCAGTATTGATATCCGAGGTGTACGGACCGCTTCCTATTACGCCTGTTGCCCAGATACCTGATACGGCGCCTGCCCCGGCTGTCTGATAATAAATATTCTCGTTATCCGGAACGGGGTTTGTTGGCTGGTCGATAGCAGCCAACATCGCAACCTGGTCGTTGACTACCTCGTCAAAAAATTTGTCTTTGACATAAGCAAGGGCATCCACATTTGTCCCTTGTACCCACGGAAATGCAGTGCTGTAATCAAAAGTGTCCCATGCGTTTCCGGTTCCGTCCCATGCTATGTTCTGCATCGGGTCGAGATTTCCAGCCGCATCTTCATCGATATGGTTGGAATACTCCTTGCCCCACACCTGAGATGGAGCTGGCACGCCTGGAGCGAGGCTGGCAATAGCAGGAACCGTAAATCCTGCAAGAATGAGCATTACTAAAATGAGCTTTTTTACAATCATTTGTTCTCTCCCTGTTTTGAGCAGTTTTTCCTCTCTTTTAACTCCCAATGCCTCTTATGCTTAACTCTCTTTTCACCGGCAGAGGATTTCTCCGGCCCCTCCAATTTTTTCTCCTCCAGAATCTGTCTAATCCTGAACTGCGCATAAATTGACCAAAGAACAGAAAAGTCTCGTTAAACCACTTTCCTATATAAAGTTAGATTTTTGAGCCGATTCAGAAACTGCAGCTACAAGGCGCGGGCCTGATAAACGGTTTAAGCATACAGAAAGACCTCGCTTGCTCCCGAGAATAACATTTACAGAACTGATTATGAGCGTTAAGCGTTAAGCACAAGAGCATTAAACCTTGCCGCAGACCGAGCGTCGACTGCCCGCCACAAGCTTCAGGACTCGATTATCCCCCGAATTCGGGAAACGTCAAGAGCAAATAGAAAACTTTATTAGCCCCAAATATTGCCTTAGCCATGGCTTAAAGTTTGCCGATTTTACCTTAAGATGATCATGAAACCCACTGAGAGAGTTTTCCGGTGAGCACAGATACTGGCACCCTGGGCTTTCCAAGAATCACGCCCGATTTTGCTGAACCGTGAAAATCGCTTCCGCCAGAGACGGCGAGCTTGAACTTTTGAGCGGTGTCCAGATAAAGGCGGGTCTGTTGGGCGCTGTGGTCGCTGTGATAAACTTCCATCCCATCCAGGCCATGCCGTATAAAGCTGCGGACGATCCTCTCTAGTTGGGCACGGTTTTCGCATTTCAAATGTACCGGATGCGCTAAAATGGCCAGTCCGCCGGCTTTATGAATTGCCTCGATAGCTTCTTTCGGCTCGAAACGTTCCTTGTCCACAAATGCAGGTCCACCATTGCCAATGTATCTGGAAAATGCCTGGTCCAGACTCCCAACAAGTGATTTGCTATACATCGCCTGTGCGATGTGCAACCTGCCAATGATCTGGCCCTTTCGGCCGGAACGGCTTTTTCTTGCCTGAGCCAAGACGTCGTCCATATCGATATTCATGCCCATCACCTGAAGCTTAGCCACAATCTTCGGGTTCCGCTCATCTCTGGCCTCACAAAGCTTGGCCATCAATTGCCCAAGGGCTTTGGATTTCTGGTCTATTGCCAAGCCGATTATATGAAGCGTGCCTGATGGGGATTTTGCGGATATTTCTATTCCGGGTATAAATCCAAGCTTCGGAAACTTTTTTGCTTCTCTGGCTGCACGGCCAACACCTTGTGTTGTGTCGTGGTCGGTAACGGCGATTGCCGCCAACTTCTTGCCCTCAGCCAATTGAATCAGCTCTTCCGGCGTACATGTTCCGTCGGAAGCGTTCGTGTGGGTATGAAGATCAACAAAACGCCTCATTAAATAATGCCACCCGTTTTTCAGTCGGCTAGATGTTCGAAAAGTGGGCTGGACAGATATCTCTCGCCGAAGCTCGGAATTATAACGACGATTGTCTTGCCAGCCGCTTCGGGCCTGGCTGCTATTTCGCTTGCCGCCTTGAGTGCAGCTCCTGAAGATATCCCCACGAACAGTCCTTCCTGCCTGGCAGCGTTGCGGGCCCACTCCATGGAATCCTGCTGGTCTACCTGGATAACCTCGTCGATCAAATCCATATCGCATACTTCAGGAACGAAGCCTGCGCCTATTCCCTGGATTTTATGCGGGCCTGGTTTCAGCTCTTCGCCGGCTTTGCTCTGGCTGAGGACCGGACTCTGAACCGGCTCGACGGCGATGGCTTTAAAGCCTGGCTTGCGATGCTTGATAACATCAGCAACGCCGGTTATCGTCCCACCGGTACCTACGCCAGCTATAACGTAATCGACCTGCCCGTCCGTATCATTCCAGATTTCCTCAGCCGTCGTCTCGCGGTGTACCTCGGGATTGGCGGGGTTTAGGAATTGTTGCGGCATGAAACTATTCGGCGTTTTTTTCAGCAACTCATTCGCGGCGTTAATTGCGCCTGGAATACCCTCAGCTGCCGGTGTAAGAACCACCTCAGCGCCAAGTGCCCGCAGCACCTTCCTTCGCTCGATGCTCATCGACTCGGGCATTGTCAGGATGCACTTATAACCTCGGGCGGCACAGACGAACGCCAGAGCGATGCCTGTGTTTCCGCTGGTCGGCTCAATAATGGTAGTACCTTCCTTTACCTTGCCTTCTTTTTCAGCCACTTCGATCATCGCCAGGCCTATGCGGTCCTTAACCGAGGCCATGGGGTTGAAAGATTCCATCTTGGCAAGGACTGTCGCTTTGCTTTTGATGAGTTTTCTAACCCTGACAAGCGGGGTGTTTCCGATAGTCTGTGTTATATCTTCGTATATCCGGGCCACTTTATCAGCTCCTTGAAATTCTTTCCTTATGAAACAGCTTACGCTCTAGGAGTCCAGAAATTCAAAATGTTTTTGCTTACAACAGACACAATCCACATTTTTACAAGCCTGTGCAAGTTCTATTCGCTGGATTGTGTTGGTCCAGAAATCCAGCTTGAGCAGGTACGGATTAATTGCGTCAAACGCGCCTAAAAGGACCTTTATCGCCTCCAGGGCCTGTATAGATGCAATAGTTGCCACGGCAGGTCCAAGCACTCCGGCAATGCGGCAATTGGGATCGACACACGGTGGAGGGGGTGTATCGTGGATGCACCTCAGACACGCCGTCCGTGAGGGCACTATCGTCATCGTCTGGGCTTCTGCTCCCACAACGCCCCCAAAAACCCATGGAACCCTACGCTTTATAGCATAATCGTTTATGATATAACGGGTTGTAAAATTATCTGTGCCGTCGAGTATAAGGTTCATACCCTCAGCAAGCGTGGAGATATTGTTTTTATCCAAACGTTTCTCGATCGGTTCGACCTGGATGCTGCTGTCGATATTGCCGATATGGCTGGCTGCGGATTGGACTTTCGGGCTTGCTTTTTTGGCGTCTGAAAGGTCATACATGGCCTGCCGGTGGATGTTTGTGCAATCCACCTTGTCGTCGTCTACAAGCCGAAGCAGGCCAACGCCTGCCCGCGCGAGCAGTTCGGCAGCCCATGATCCAAGCCCACCAACACCGACAATGAGGACTTTTGAGGTTAAAAGTTTTTTTTGTCCGGCAAGGCCCAACTGTGGAAATTGCATCTGTCGCTCGTAACGCAACCAATCTGTTTGATTTTCCTTCATAAATATCGTGTAAGTTTAGTTCAACAGGAGGCCTTTTAGCAAGCTTTCGGGAAGTTTTGGCTAGTTAGGGGCGAATTGGTATAAAACCGACTTGAATTAATACCCCCAATGTACGTAACATGTTGGGACGTTTTAGAATTCGGCCTGCTTGGGTAGCGGGTCGGTATTGTTTAGCTTCATTTGTGTTTATAGGAGCGGAAGATGGCTTACAAGATTACTGACGAATGTGTAACATGCGGATCTTGCATGGGCAGCTGCCCGGCAGAGGCAATCAAGGAAGGCGACCCCTTGTACTGCATCGACGCCGATACCTGCATCGATTGTGGTGCCTGCGTCGACACCTGCCCGGTAGGCGCAATCGTCGAAGGGTAAGTTTCACGAAAATGTGAAAGCAAAACGAGCCGCCCCGAGGCAATAGCGTTTTCGGCGACGGCTCGTTTCATGCGCCCAGAAATTTTTCGAGGCGAAAAGGATTGATGCGATGACGATAAAAGAATTTCAGGAATTTATCCGCGAAAGGTATTACGCCACCGATTCCAAAAGAGGAACTCCAGGAACTTTTATGTGGTTCGTAGAGGAGGTGGGCGAGCTGTCGAGCGCGCTGGCAGGGGACGACCATTACAACAAGGAAGAGGAATTTGCCGACGTGTTTGCCTGGCTGTGTACCTTGGCCAACATAAATGATGTTGATCTGACCAGTGCTCTCGAGAAATATACCGTTCGAGGTGTAGAAGGAACTAAGGAATAACCATAAATTTGGACCATAGCCCCTGGCATTGCAGAATCACTCTTATGAAGATTTTTTTCTCAATATTATTTATTTTTGTCTTATTTGCAGGAACAGCTTGCGAGCAGCAGGATGTAGTCGTCTCGCATCAGCCCATGATCGCCACTGTCGAAAAGGTCCCATGGAACACCGAATACTCGGATGGATTGGAACTCAGGACACCTCGCTATCGCATTTTTACGACTGCAACCGCAAACCAGTCTCTTATAAACTACTTGCCGGGCTTCATGGAGGCAGCCTACCAGAACTATCTGGAGTTGACTCAGCTGCCGGATAAAAAAATCCCCGAGCTAATGCCAATTTACGTCATGGCTTCTCGGCAGGAATGGACGGAGCTTACGAAATCCATCTTTTCAGGTAATGGTGGGGTGTATACCTCAATCCAGGCGGGGGGGTACTGCCATAAGGGAATTTGCGTTCTCTGGGACATGGGCGGAACCGGCACCTTCGCGGTTTCTTCGCACGAGGGGCTGCACCAGCTTTTTTCCAAGAGGATGCGCAACCATCTTCCAATGTGGCTGGAGGAGGGCCTTTGCTCCTGCGCGGAAGGCTATCGAATAAGGGGCGACACAGTTGCTTTCGACCCGTCTTATAACACTTCCAGATTTAACAATCTCCGAGCGGCAATCCTGCAGGGTTACTGGATTGAGATTTCAAAACTCCTCCCGATGGATGCCGGCGACGTGGCTGGAGGTTTTACAGAAAAGGCCGTCGGGTATTACGGGCAGCTATGGGCGCTTTCTCGGTTTATCCGCGAACACGACGAGTACAGCAAGGGTTTGGCCCGGCTGCTCGCCGATGCCGAAGCGGGAAAGTTTCACCTGGCACTCAACGTTCCTCCTCACGCTTTGACTGAACTTCAGCTACGCGGAAAAATCTATAATCAAACCATTTCTGAACCGGTTTTCCGGAAATATATCTGTGACGATCTTGATAAATTCGAGGCAGAATTCAAAACTTACGCAAGAGGATTGGTGCGCCTGCGATAGCGGCTTTTCTTTACGCCTCTTTGGATAAAAACTTCGAGAGTTTTTCGATAACTTCCCCAACAACAATCTCCGGGCTGGACGCACCGGCAAGGACACCTATTCGTAAGGGCCTTTTTCCCGGCAGCCAATTTGAAATAGTCTGGGGCTCATTCTTTTCAAAGTCCATTGTGTTGAGCTTGTCAGCTGAGAGTATCGCGCATGAGTCTTCTATCAGGAAGGCGGGGGAGTGTTTTTTTGCTAACTCATAAAGGTGATGCGTATTAGAAGATCCAAAACCGCCAACCACGATAACAAGGTCCAGTTCTTTCTGGCACAATGCTACGGCTGCCCCTTGGCGATCCTGGGTGGCTCGACATACCGTCGGTTCAAAAAGTAACCGCTCTTCGACCTCTTTTTTACTAAAACGTCTCTCGAACGCTTTGTGCAATTGCCGGCGGACCTCCATTGTGTCATCGAATAGCATTGTCGTCTGGCTAACCTGCGCAAGCCGCTCAAACGGCTCGAGAGATTCGGCATTGGTAGTATCTGGCGAGAAGGCGCTCTTGAATTTTTCCGGATCGTCGCAATTAGTAAAACTTTCACAGAACAGGTTTGTCTGGTCGAGATTGCCAACAACCAGATACTTCCCACCGGCTTCGGCGAGTCTGTTTTTTGTAACAACTGTCTCATCATGCTTGGCTCGGCCAAAGACCAAAACCCCAAAACCATTCCCGGCCGCCCGCTCCGCCCAAACCCACAATCGCCGCACATCACCGCAAGTCGTATCGATTATTTCGCAGCCGATTTGGTTTAGTTTGCGCTCAACCTGGGGAGATACGCCAAATGCGGGGATAATCGCGCCGTCTTTGCAGGTTATCAGTTCATCAAGTCTTGAAAAATCGTCTTTTTCCAAAAGGGTGACGCCACGATTGCGAAAATAGTCGTTAACCCAGGGATTGTGTATTATTTCTCCCAGAAGATAGAGCTTTCGCTCTCGCTTTTGATAGTCTTCGCAGGCTTGGTCTAAAATTGTCAGGGCTCGTTTTACTCCGCGGCAAAAACCGAAAACGCTCGGAAGCATTATCTCACTGCCACAAACTCCCAATACATTTCCTAAATTGCGAAGACGGTCCACGATTTGCGAGCTGAAATTCTTCAGCTCGATGTTTGACTTATCTGCTGCCATAGGAGAAATGTTAAGCTGGTTTGAAGGCCATAACAAGCGTGCTCGGCTTTATTCAAGCTTCTTTTCTTCCTTAGGTTCAGCCGGCCTTGAAGTTGGCCCGTCTTTACGGCCCGGCCGATGGCGGGGCTTTTCTAGTATGTGCTTGACACGTTTTTCTATAACCTCGTTGCGGTTTTTTTCATGCTCTTCGAGCTTTGAGCGGAGCCTTTCAAGCCGTTCTTCCATTTTCTTTAGGCTCTGGCGGCGACGCTCCATTTGACTGTCGAAGCCTTTTGATACCGCCTTTCGCAGTTCTTTCTCGATCCCGGCTCGCTCTTTGGGGTCTTGGGTGGAGTGGTATTTGTGGGCCAAGCGAAGAATTTTCATTCTCTCTTCCTGCTTGGCCAGCTCTTTTTGTTTTTCTTCTTCCGGCATCTCCTTGTACCGGTGGTACCACTTCCACATGCGCCCAAGGCCTCTGCGGTAGTGCTCGGGGTCTTCCTGTTTCATGCGGCTCATGCGTTCATATAGCCATGGTCGTTTTTCCTGGAGCATTTCCATCAGCTCCGCCTCCTGCTGCTCAGTAAGCCCCTGGGCATCCCATGGACCGTGCTCGCCCGGACCATGGCCTTTGGCCCTGCGCCCATCAGGGCCATGCCAGCCGTCGTGCGGCCCGCCGTGACGAGGGCGATGCTCCGGCTGTCCGACCAAAGAACTCGCCAATACGGCCAACGTAAACGCTGCAGTAATCAATATCACTCGCCTGGACATAATGTCACCTCAATTTTCCATCCAAACAGTACGCCGCAGGCATACCTGTGGCGGCCTATAAGGGAATTCAACAAAACCTTAGCCTTCCTGTGAGGCATGTGATGGCCCAAACCAGAAAGACTCAAGCTCCTCATCTAAATCCGTAAATTCGTTTTCCGCGTCGAAAACTTCGGAAATAGCCTCTTTAAAAGAAACCAGCTCTTTGTCAAACGCGGAGAACTGCCCGTTTGTCAGAGATTCCGAAGAAATATATTCAATCACCGTTTCTGTCGGCACGGACTCGGCCAGAGTCGTACCGCTTTGATCGTCCGGCTGACTTGTTGGCTTGTAAATAAGCACGGCGACAGCTATCACTGCAGCGACAGCTGCGGCTGAAGCAAACCACATGGTCCTGATTGTTCTTTTTCCTCTCGCTCCCAAGACGGCGCGAATTTTTTCCTTCGCCCGGCTTATCGCCCGCGAAGGAACCTCCGAGGCGAGTTTGCCGCCCAACAAGCTTCCTTGCAGCCGAATTTCATCAGCTAATTTTTGTTCTTCGAAGGAAAGCTCAACATTCTCCCCGTCGAGCCTTCGGGCTATTTTCTCGTATTGTTCGTCAGTAATTTTCATCTTCCGCTCCCATCAGCTTTCGCAGCGCCTTTAGGCCCCGATGAACTTTGGCAAGGGCTGTGCCCATCGGGCAATCAAACATCTTTGAAAGCTCTTTAAAGCTCGCGCTGCCGAAGTGCCTCAGTAA
Source organism: uncultured Planctomycetaceae bacterium (assembly GCA_964401835.1). Taxonomy (GTDB): domain Bacteria; phylum Planctomycetota; class Phycisphaerae; order SM23-33; family SM23-33; genus CAYNZP01. The sequence goes on along the minus strand of CAYNZP010000001.1, from coordinate 55,623 downwards.
AACCATCTGCCGTGTCGTCTCGTCAAGATTTGACAGGGCTTTTTCCAGCTCGGATGAAGCTTCCTGTGCCTGCAAATTTTTATCTACCGGATCGAGTTCGTCGGCCAAGCTTTCGCTTGCTATCTCCACTCCCGTGTCGCTCTCTGCCGAAAAGCTCATAATATTTGGCCCGGCCTTGCGTCTGCGTATCCGGTCTCGCAGGAGGTTTGCCGCAATCCGAAACAGCCACTGCTCGAACCTGCCTTGGTGCTCATATTTTTTCAGCTGCTTAACCAGCCGAAGCGATATCTCTCCAAGAAGGTCCTCCGCCTCGTGATGATTGAGCGTTGCCCGCAGAAAGTATCCGTACAGGCGCCCGCCAAAGGCGTCGAGCAGAAGCTCGAACCCCTCGGCTTTGCCTGCTTTTGCTGAGTCTATCGCTGCTACGAGGCGATTTTCTTCCATAATCCCTAACAAGTTTAACGCAGCGCTGGAGGACAATATTGCATTCAAGGCGTGTTATTTAACCTAACGCTATACTGTTGAATAGCTTTTATCAACGCCTTTTGCTCCTGGTTGCCTCGGTTTCGCCAGGGATTTCTTACGGGCAGGTCGTGAGTGGCCTGGGGGGAAAGATTCAGGCTTTGCATGAGGGCGCGAAATTCCTCTCCATGCAGCGGAACGTGCCCGTACCGGTCAAAGACCGCTATGTGGGCAAGTTCGTGAATCAGCGTGGGGATAAGTTGGCGGGGGTGTTCTAAGAGCAGTAGGGGGTTTAGCTCTATCCGGTATTTTTCAAGGATCGCTCGGCCGATGGTGCTGAAAAGACGCGGGTTATAGCATATTTGAAGTCTTCTCAGCAGCCTTTTTTGGCGCCACAATGCCAGAACCCGCCCGGCAATGGCATGCAGTGTCTTTTTCGTCGGCAGAGACCTCCCTGGCCGCCAGATATCTATAAAACTCAGCTGCTGCATTGAGTTCATAAATTCATCGCCCTTCTGTTACCGATTCCTAAAAAAGAAAGCTCGTTTTCTTATTATATAGCCCCCGAGCGGAATATCTTTTTTCTTCACTTTTTTGCATTATTCTGGGGTAATTTTATCCGCAAATCTGAATGCCCTTGCCGAGTTGTCCCACAGCACATATCCTTGCGTGGATGCGACAAGGTTCCGAAAAAAAACTGACACGCAACAAAAACACCAAGTGGGACGTGGCCGGCTATATTCTTGATGAATCTGTCGTTACCAAGCCTTTAGCCTTGCCGGAAGTTTTCGGCAACGCCCGACCGGTCGAGATAGAGATTGGTTCGGGCAAGGGCGGGTTTTTGCTGGCTAGAGCGGCGGCCAGGCCTGAGATAAACTTTATCGGCGTGGAGTGGGCCAAGGCCTATTGTCATTACACCGCAGACCGTGTCCGGCGGGCCGGGCTGGCCAACACCAAAATGCTGCGAGCTGATGCGGAACAGCTTTTTAAAGTCTCGCTTGCCGATAACAGCCTGATACGTGTGCATATTTACTTTCCTGACCCCTGGCCCAAACGGCGCCACCACCGCCGTCGCCTGGTCCAGCCGAGGTTTATTAGCGAACTCTGCCGCGTCCTAAGGCCCGGAGGAGAGCTTTTGATCGTGACCGACCACCTGGAGTACTTCCGGCATATAAAAACGGGTGTAGACGCCACAAAAGGGCTGGCAAGGATTGGTTTTCCTGTAATGACCGACGAGGATGGGGAAGTAGTCGGTACAAATTTCGAGCGAAAGTACATCGCCCAGGGTCGGCCTTTCTATAAGCTTGCCCGGATGCTCTATGTCTAGGTTTTCAATTGCAGTTTTTCAACTGCTTCAGCTGCACCCTTTTCTCCAACTAGCACCAATGTGTCTCCGGCTGCCAACTGCATGTCTGGCGTGGGATGATATACAACTTTCCCGTCTTCACGCCGTACAGCAACGACATGGGCGCCTATTTTCCGCGGCAGGGCGAGCTCTTCCAGCGTCTGGCCAACGATTGGGCTGGCGGAGGTCAGGTCCAGCTGGTCCATCTCTAGTTCAAGGCCCCGATGTGCCATTTCGACGAAATCTACAACAGCCGGCCGAATAACAACATCGACCATCCGCGATGCGCCGATTATCTGTGGGCAAACCACCCGAGTCGCTCCAGCCATTAGAAGCTTCTGTTGAGAAGCCGCCTGCTGGGCTCGGGCAATAATCCGCAACTTCGGATTCGCCTGCCGGGCCGTCAGTGTAAGAAAAACATTCTCAGCGTCCGAACTCAACGCTGTCACCAACACGGCCGCCTTTTCTATACCTGCCGCCTGGAGCGCCGCCTCTTCCTGGGCATTGCCAAGAACATAAAGCAGGTTCGCTTCTTCTGCGACTGTTGTGCATTCGGGGTTCGAGTCCACTATGACAACTTCGGTGCCGGCTGCCTTTAAGTCTTTCGCGACCAGCGATCCCATGTGTCCGAAGCCACAAACGATAGTATGTCCTGAAAGCGTGCTTATCTTGTTTTCCAATTGACGCCTCCCAAGTATTCTTCTTAGTTGTCCTTCGACGATTACAGCGACAACAAGGCTCAATACAACAGCTCCGGTAACTATGCCGCCGAGAATTACGAATATAGTCCAAATCCTACCAGCTGTTGTTAGCTCATGAATTTCCTTATAGCCGGTAGTTGTAACCGAGATGAGTGTCATGTAAATCGAGTCCATCCAACTGAATTGCGGTTGAAAGATTCGATATCCCGCTGAGCAAATAATAGCGAAGAGAATCAAAACCACCAAAGAGCCCCCTACCCTCAATGGCCATTTTCGGTCGATCCTGCTGTATGCGGCATGTAAAGAAGATTTGCTCTTAGGTGTTAACATATTTGGGGAGATTATACGCACACAGAAGGCGAAGTAAAAGCTATGTGTTTGTGGAATATGAAAATGTGGTTCGGCCCAAAGACAAATTTGAGGCTTTTACTAATTAGTTATTTAAATATAGCAGTAGTATTATATAGGGCCTGTTGATTGTGTGAACAAACAACACCCTCAAATCAATCCCAGCTCCAACAAAGAATTACGACAGCCGACTCCAAAAACCACCGGTGGAAAACCTGTTGGATAAGGCGTTGGTGGAGGTTTGTGAATTAATAGCAAGAAATTTCGAGGTCAACAAGGGCACAACCATCCTGCTAATACGTCCCAGCAGACTCTTTGGAAGTTGCGGATGCAGTAACAGCTTATTAAGCGGTTATCCACAAGGACTGTTGGTAAATTTTCACCTAAGCCGAGGCCTGAATATCTTGGGTGATGCGCTCGAGCGTGGCTTGCAACTGGACGTCCTGGCCCTTTAGCGCTTCGATGGTCTTGTTGGCATGAAGAACCGTCGTGTGGTCTCGGCCGCCAAAGTACCCGCCTATCTCCTCGAGGCTGTGGCGCGTGAGGCTGCGTGCAAGGTACATGCAGATCTGGCGGGGGAAGGCAATCGAGCGGCTTCGTTTTTTCGACTGAAGGTCGGCCAGGCGGACATTATACCTTTCAGTGACGACGTTGAGAATGTCTTCTATTGTTACTTCGCGGTCTGTGGGGAATGTCTCGGACCCAAGGGCTTCCTCGGCCAGCTTGATGTCTATCGGCCAATCAGAAACCTTCGCGAGCATCGCCACCTTGGAGATGGCGCCCTCGAGCTCGCGAGTATTGGAGTCTACCTTGCCCGCGATAAAGCAGACAACCTCTTCCGGCAGCTCGGAATTTCGAAGCTTGGCCTTCTTTCGAAGGATCGCGACGCGAGTTTCATAGCAAGGGCGGTCTATTCTTGCAACCAGGCCCCAGTTGAACCGGCTTACCAGCCGCTCTTCGAGGGCCGGTATCTGCCCCGGGCCGCGATCAGACGAAAGGATAATCTGTTTTTGCGACTGATAGAGCGTGTTGAATGTATGGAAGAACTCTTCCTGCGTTTGTTCTCTGTCGGACAAAAACTGGATATCGTCGATGGCCAAAACGTCTGCGTGGCGGTATCTATAGCGGAACTTATGCAGGTCGCCGCTTTCTACTGCTCCGATAAAGTGGTTTACAAAGGTTTCGCAAGACAGGAAGCATATCTTTGCACCAGGATTTTCCTTTTTGATTTTGTGGCAGGTCGCCTGAAGCAGATGTGTCTTGCCGAGGCCTGCGCTGCCATGCAGGAAAAGTGGGTTATATGTTTTTTCGGCAGATTCGCTGACGGCCATACAGGCTGCGTGTGCCAGGCGGTTGCATGGGCCGTTAACAAACGCTTCAAAGGTATAATCGTCGTTGAAAAGAAGGGCGTCGTCGACGTGGGCAGGGCGTGAGGGGGTATTAGAAGCCTGATCGTGCAACTCCTCTTCGGCTTCAACTTTTGTCAGAAAACAAACGCCAACAAGTCGTCCTGTGGCAGCCTGAGCGGCTTCAGTAAAAAGCCGGGTAGCGTTTCGGCGGCAGTATTTCTGCTCGCGCTTTCCGGGCACCTGAATTTCAAGCAGGCCATGCTCAAGAGCTATAGGTTCGAGCTGAGTGAACCACGGCCGGATAATATTGCCACCAGATGAAACAACACGTTGTATGATTCCTTGCCACAACGCCCGGTCTACATTTGCCATCGGTATCGCCCTTTCAGGCACAAAATCTGCGCTATGATAAACAAATATGATAACGAGAAAACAACAGGTGCAGCTTTAACGCCCTCCCCGTCCGTGGAAATTTGAATTGACACATCCTTGTGCTTGCTACACCAACGGCACGGTTTGGAAGTTTAAGGAGAAGAGTGGTGGATGTCAAAACGAAATTTTGAGTTTTTCTTTTTCCAATAAATTTCCCACAAGAGAGTTGCCTGAAATGCGGACTTGACGCGGAAGAACGAAATGGAAAAATTTTAATTAAAGCGAGTTACTGCTTCAGAGACGTCGCCCGACGCCTGCCCCTGTCGTTGCCTGAAACTTCGCCGGCCATTGCGAGAATACCTTCCGTTCCCACTAGAATTGTTTGTGTTCATCTTCTTTGGTTTGAGGACAAGGTTCTGTTGGTCAAGAAGCTCTTCCAGCTTTTCGACAAGCTCCTGGTTGGGAGAAACAAACCACTCCTTACCTGGGCGGATAGTAGTGCATACCCCTGCGTGTTTGTGTGGGCGGATTTCAAGAAAAACAGGGCAATTCCCGCTGTATTGTTTCAATAAAGCCTTTAACGCATTAACAAAAACTTCATCGTTGCCCCCGAGCCTAACAAGCATCGAGCCGGTTAGTTCTTTAACAGCAAGCTTCAGCGGGATAACCTCTTCAACTATAATGCTCGGCCGCTCGCGTCGCCAGTCGAGCGTACCCTGGATAAAGACCATGGCGTCGGGCTGCAACAGGCCGTAAACATTGTCGTATGTTTTTGGAAAGACAACGGCGTCACACTTTCCGGTCAGGTCTTCCAGGGTAAGCATTGCCATCTTCTTGTTGTCTTTTTTCGTAAACGTAGGCCGGATTGACGCTATCATCGTTCCGACAGTAACGGCCGTTCCGTCGCCATACTTATCCAGGGCGGCTAAAGATATCCCTGTAGGGGTGGAAAGGCTTGTAATTTCCCGACCGAATTTTACAAGCGGATGCGAGGTGACATAAAAGCCGAGAGTTTCCTTCTCAGCCGCCAACAGCTGCGATTCGCTCCACGGCTCGACATCAGGGAAGCGGGCCTTGGTTTCTTCTTCGGCGAAGACGCCCTCACCAAAAAAGTTCATCTGTCCGCTTTTTCTGTCAGCCGCTGCGGTCTGGCCGATTCCTATAGCATCATCAATAGCTTTTATCATCGCCGCTCTGTGTGCTCCGAGCGAATCGAACGCTCCGCATTTTATCAACGCCTCGATTGTGGAGCGGTTAACCAGGCCGGGCTCGATTCGTTTGCAGAAATCGTAAAGGTCTTCAAACGGGCCGCCTTGGTTGCGGGCGGCAGCTATCGCCTCGACCGCGCGAGCTCCGACACCCTTAACCGCCGCCAGGCCGAACCGGACAAGCTCCCCATCAACTGTAAAATCACTCGAACAGGCGTTAATATCCGGAGGGGCGATTGTAACGCCCATGCGGCCGGCTTCCGTCATATACTGGACGATTTTATCTGTGTCGCCTGATTCGAAAGTGAGTGTCGCAGCAAGGAATTCACGCGGAAAGTGCGCTTTAAAGTAGGCTGTCTGGTAGGCAACTATCGCGTATCGTGTTGAGTGGGCTTTGTTGAAGCCGTACCCGGCGAACTTCAATATCAGCTCGAAAAGTTCCTCTGCGTCTTCCCTGTTGATTCCACTGGCCTCGGCGCCTGAGATGAAGTGTGGCTTTTCAGACTCGATGACTTTGTGTTTCTTTTTGCCGATGGCCTTAATCAGGGTGAGTGCCCGGTTGAGCGGAATCTTGCCCAGGCGGTTGACCACCTGCATTACCTGCTCCTGGTAACACATGATGCCGTACGTTTCAGCTAATATGTCGTCGACAAGCTCGTGCACGGACGGGATTTTCTCATCCCCTTTTTTGCGGGAACAATAGCTGGGGATAAGCTCCATAGGGCCGGGGCGGTACATAGCGTTGGCCGCGATCAGGTCTTCGAGGCGGCTTGGTTGCATCTGAATTAGGACGTTCTTCATTCCGTCTGATTCGAACTGGAACACGCCGTCAGTGTGGCCGGTCTGGAAAAGCTCAAACACCCGGGGATCGTCCAAGGGAATTTTTTCCGGGTCAACGTCTTTGCCGGTGTTGGCGAGAACGAGTTCGCGGGCTCGCTGGATAATCGTCAGTGTTCGCAGGCCGAGGAAATCCATCTTCATCAGGCCGATCTTATCGCAGGTTTCACCGTCCCACTGTGTGATAGCGCCCTCGCTATCGCTCTGGCGGCAAAGCGGGACTACGTTTTCAAGCGGTATCTCTGCAACAACAACCCCCGCTGCGTGCACGCCGGAGTGCCTGGCCAGCCCTTCGAGGTCCTGTGCGAAGTCGATAACCTGTTGAATTCGCTGGTCGGAATCGTACATAGCTTTCAGGTCAGGCTCAGCGTCGAGAGCTTTTTCCAGCGTAACCTTAGGTCCTTCGGTAACCAGTTTGGCGATACTGTCCACCTGTGGTAGTGGGATATCCAGCACACGGCCGACATCGCGGATGGCTGCGCGGGCCTTGAGTGTTCCATATGTGATAATCTGAGCGACGTGGCCGTATTTTTCACGAACATACTGAATAACCTTGGCGCGACCTTCCTGGCAGATGTCGATATCGATATCAGGAGCTTCTTTACGGGCGGGGTCTGTGAATCGCTCGAAAAGCAGCCCATAACGTATCGGGTCCACGTCGGCGATTCCCAGCGAATAGCCCAGCAGTGTCGCAACACCACTGCCACGCGGTGCGGAAGGAATATTATTTTGCCGCGCGAATTGGACAAAATCGTTTACGATCAAAAAATAGCTACTGTAGCCCTTGTCCTCGATTACCTTCAGCTCCCACTCCAGCCGCTTTTTGTAATCTTCGGGAATAACCTTACCGGAGAACCTGTTGGTTAATCCTTCCCATGCGAGTTTGCGGAGATATTCTTCCGGTTTCGAGCCATCTGGAGCATGGAAGATCGGGAGATATTTTGAATTAAAATCCAGTTTTACGTCGCACATCCCAGCTATCTTTAGCGTGTTATCAGCAGCCTTTGGCCACTGCGACATTGCCTGGCGCATCTCGGAAGCATTTTTGAGATAAAGCTCAGCTGAGTATTTCATCGCACCGCCGCTATCGAGAGTTTTGCCGGTGGATATACATGTCAACACTTCATGTGCCCGTTTGTTTTCACGCTTGAGAAAATGGACATCATTTGTCCCGACAATTCCCACTCCAAGTTCGCCTGCAATCCTTACAAGTTCCGGATTGACTTGGTCCTGTTCGGGAAGCAGCTGATTCTGGATTTCAATAAAGAACCTGTCCCTGCCGAAGATGTCCAGATACTCGGAGGCATATTGGCGGGCCTTGTCCGGTTTATTTGAAAGCAGGGCGGACGGCACTTCCCCGCCAAGGCATGCCGTTGTGCAGATTAGACCTTCGTTGAATTCAGCTAACAGCTCGCGGTCGATTCTTGGCCGGTAATAGAAACCTTCCAGATAAGCCCGGCTGGAGAGTTTCATCAGATTCCGCCAGCCTGTTTCGTTCATGGCCAGCAGGATCATGTGGTACGAAGAGTCTGTAATGTTTCCCATGGAACGGTCATCACGGGTTGTCGGCGATATATACGCTTCCATACCCAGTATCGGCTTGATGCCCGCGGAGGTGGCGGCGTGATGAAATTCCACAGCTCCGAACAAATTGCCATGGTCGGTAATCGCCAGTGAGCTCATGCCGTGCGATTGCGCAGTTTCGACCAGGTCTTTAATACGATTCCCGCCGTCAAGCAGCGAGTAGTGAGAGTGAACATGAAGGTGAACGAATCCATCCATAACCGCATCCGTGCTTTGTTAAGAGTAAGAAAGCAATATAGCATCCTTAAGCCTGGCGTTAAAGCGTCAGTTGGCCAAAAAGGAGCATCCTGAAGAAATTTCTTGGGCAGATTTGAAAACCGCCCCGCTGCCACGCTAAAGTGGAATGGAAATAGTCGCATCCTTTGCCTTGGTTTTGAGTCCGGGTCGCATGCCCGGAGGGAAAAGAATGTCCGCACTAAGCGCCCCGGCTAAGGGCGGCGGAACCAGTAAGTTTCGTCGCTCTTATTCTTGTATGGTACAGTGGACATCAGTTAAGCTGTTCAGTTGGAAGGGAGTTAGGGGGATTTTTCAACAAATTCCAGGCCCAAACCTACTAGCTGGCCTAGTTTCCTGATACGAGCGACGCGGCAAAGGTATCTGACCGCTCTTTTGCTGTTGTGAAGCACATCTTTTTCGGAGGTTCCCGGAACCATTACAGTTAAGGTTACTTCTGTGGGGAAGTTTTTTCTTACTGGCTGGTTACAGATCACAAGCATTCCGCTTTCGGAGATATTTGTGGTTCGCCCATGAGAGATTAGCTTGCCTGCACGGTCAGCGACCTGGGCGGGATAAGCCGCAGGCATGCGGGTGTTGTTTCGTTTTTCAGTTAGATTTACAGCCATGTTTGCATGTCCTTTGCATCGACTCGCCTGCAAACAGATGCACCATTTCTATAAAACGGATCAGCTTCTGTATGTTAGAAGTATGCAATATATATTTCGGCAATGCGAAGATTTGGCAATTAATTAAAGAAAAGGGTTTTTCGGTGTGGAAAAGAGTTTTCGATTGATTTTGGATTGTCCCAAAAATCCCGCGGCGGCCGGCTTAATAAACCGACCGCCTGCGGTTCGCCCCCCGACCCTAAGGGGGGCAGCTTGGAAATAAGCCGAATCAAGATCCAGCCTTTAGTTAATCAGACCCCCGACCTCTGGCATTTCTTTTGTAACGCTTTTTAGTCTTTGGTGTTTTGGTCTTTTGAGAATCAGGGTTTAGGTTGTCCAGAGCGTTATAAAGGAGCTGTTCCTGCCAGTGCAGCATAACCAGCATTCCCTTTAGGTTCTTGGTGAGTTCCAATAAGTTTGGTTGCCCCGGCATTTTCCCCTTGCTGTACCCCGATACGTGTTTAAAATAAAGACTGAAAATTCAGCTTTGCGAAGATTTTCTTCTTAAAAAGCAGTTTTGTCAATAATAATTTACGTAAAAGCGAAAAATAATGAAAAAAAGTTCGCAATTGGAAATATGTAGGCGGATAGCTCAAATGCGGCTGGAGGTCGCAGGCCCTAGGGGTAAATCCAATTTTGCCAAGCAATTAGGGCTATCACCCAGTACTTATGACTACTATGAATTTGACAGGGTGCCGCCCGCGGAGGTTTTGATAAAAATTGCGAAAATCGCAGGCGTGGACCTGTGCTGGCTGCTTACGGGCGAAACTGAGGGCCCAAACGGAATTCCTGCTGACCATCCAGTTCTAAAGAGGGCCGCTGCGATGCTTAGTGAGTGCCCCAACGCGGCGGGGCCGATGGCTGCATTTCTGGATGTACTTGCTGAGAGTTTGAAGTTTCCAACAAAGAAGGAAGCTTTTAGCCAATCAGAGAAAACCGGCGAGACGAATGATACAAACACAGAACAAGCGGGAGGAAGTGAGTCCTGGATACCAGTACTGGGCAGGAGCGCCGCCGGAGTTCCGGCCTTCTGGGCTGACAAAACAGAGTCTGAGGGATTGACTACGCTGCGCAGCCTGGTCGAAAAACACGCCAAGGCGCCAGCAAAAACCGCAAATGCTTCAGTTGATATTCCGGACGAATCTCCACAGATGGTTCAGTTTATTACGCTAAAAAAACCCAAAGACGGCGAGGTTGCGGAATTTGTCTCAGCCGGGGCTGTTAAGGCAAAATATCCGCGTGCCTTTGCCGTACGAATTGATGGCGAGTCGATGTCACCTGAAATCCGCCATGGAGATATCATAATCTGCAGTCCCGACTTGGCCGCAGTTGACGGCCAGCCAGCTGTCGTGCAGCTAGAAGGGCAGATTGGCGTTACATGCAAGCTCTACCGTCGTAGCGTCGATGAGGTCCATCTCGTGCCGGTGAATGAGCAGATTCAGCCTCAGTGTTTTCCTGTAGAAAAAGTTTTGTGGGCACTACGAGTTCTTGCCAAGGTCCGAGTGAATTCCTAGTCAATTGCACCTTTCAAACTACAACCCTTGACCTCGTTTTTGAGGAAGCGTGTTTATTCGCAGAATTTTTCGCTTTCAAAAAGGTAAACCTTTGTGTCGGGCTTTTTCCAGGCATCTTCCGGCAGGCCGGCCTTGGAGCGGCAACATTGGGAGAGGAACTCTTGGGCATCCCAGCTCCAATCCGTGGCGACTTCCGGCAGAAAGCAGCCTGATTGGAATCCATGTACGATATAAATCCCGTGCCTTCCTACCTCGAGTTTTTCGGGCTGCGCGGTTTCTTTTAGCGGAGTCAGGACGGAGACTTCAATTTTAAGCTGCCCCAACTCGGCGTGTGTGATCGGATCAAATACGAACCGGGGGTCTTTGGTAGCTGCGGTGCCCATCTCGATTATCATTTGGCCCAAAGGTTTTTGTGGCTGGAATGTTCCGATGCAGCCGCGGAGCCGGCCCTGATTGGTCAGTGTCACAAAACAGCCACGCTGTTCGCTGAGTACGCCGGCAAGATCGTCTGCCTTGGGTTCTGGCTGGGTCTCCACAGCGGCTGTTACGGCCTCGCGTGCCAGGGCGACTAGCTTTGCACGATCTTCTTTAGAGAGAGATTGGTCCATAGCATAATAATCCTACCGCGCCGCGCGACTCGCCGAGGCAACTTTTCCAGTGTTTAGTGCATGTATTTTATGACAGCAAAACCACCGATAAGCAGGGCCGCAAACAGCAGCGCCAGCCAATTGAAGTATTTGTCAATAAATGGCGTTATCTTCGCCCCAAAAGCCCGCATCAGCCCTGCAACCAGGAAAAAACGCGCCGATCGACTCACTGTCGCTGCGATTACGAAGATTGCGAAATTAATCTTAAATACACCGGCTGTTATAGTTATCAGCTTAAACGGCAAAGGAGTAAACCCGGCAGTGAAGACCACCGCGAAATTCCATTTATCGTATGCGTCCGAAACCTGTTGGAATTTATCCTCCGTAAATCCCGGCATGTAGTTATAGAAAAATGTATTAACACCAGCCTCCCATACGTAAAGACCAATAAAATATCCCGCAACGCCACCGACGATACTGGCTAGGCTGCAAATAAACGCAAAGTGAAGCCATTTCTTCCTGTTGCCAAGCACCAATGGCATGAGCAGGACATCCGGTGGGACGGGGAAAAAGCTGCTCTCCGCAAAACTCAGACAAAACATAGCTGTCGAGGAATGCTTGTGGTTGGCGAAATGCAGGACCCAGTCGTAGAGTTTTCTGTGCAGGTGCCACCATGCAACTTTCTTGTGCGGGCCTACCTTCGCGCCGCAGTGATTGCAATATTCAATGTCGGAATCTATCGACATTTCGCAACGCAGGCAGGACGTTCTGGTTTTAGTCTCTTGGGCTTCGATTATTATTCTCCTTCACTACAAGCTCTCAGACAGTAGAATCGCCCAAGGCAGTTTTGTCAATTTATCAGGTTTGTATAAAATATTGCTTGTATGAGTTCTAAAAGTAAAAAAGTAATAGTCGCCATGAGCGGCGGCGTGGATTCTTCGGTAGCCGCCAGCCTTTTGCTGGAGGCAGGCTATGAGGTGACCGGTGTGTTTATGTGTCTCGGCACTGCCGGAGAGCGTGACAGCGACAGCCAGGGTTGTTGCAGCCCGCAGGATGCAGCCGACGCCCGCAGAGTTGCTGACGCATTAGGGATCGACCTGTTCGTTCTGAGCCTAGCCGATTTTTTCGAACAGATAATAGATAACTTCGTCTCGGAGTATTCTCTCGGGCGAACCCCGAACCCGTGCATACACTGCAACAGCCTGATTAAATTCGGCCGCCTTATTGAACACGCCGATTCGCTCGGAATCGCTTACGTAGCCACCGGCCATCATGCCAGGGTAGGCACTTTTGAAGGTCAGCCGGCGGTCTTTCGCGGAAGGGCGATAGAGAAGGATCAATCGTATGCACTTTTCGGTATCGCCAGGAAAAACCTCGGCCGAATCCTTCTGCCGACTGGCGAAATTGAAGATAAAGGGCTGGTTCGCCAAAAGGCGCATCAACTCGGGCTCAACGTACACGACAAGCCAGACAGCCAGGAAATCTGCTTCGTGGCGGATAATGACTATCGCGAGCTGCTAAAAAGCAGAGCACCACAGTCGCTTCAACCAGGCAACATAATCAACTCTGCCGGCGAGATACTTGGCACGCACGAAGGCTATGGCAGATTCACAATCGGCCAGCGGCGTGGCCTGAAAGTGGCGGCTGGTGTTCCGCTCTATGTGACAAAGATAGATCCCGAAACCGCGACAGTTACTATAGGTCCGCTTGAGGAAGTTCAGACGAATCGTCTCGAGGCGTCCCGGGTAAATTGGCATTTTGATGTGCCAGAACAATTCGATGCGAATGTGAAAATCCGGTATAACCACTCGGGTGAGGCGGGCAAGGTTGCGAGGACCGGCGATGATAGTTTTGAAGTGGAATTTACCGAACCGGTCAAGGCTGTAACGCCCGGCCAGGCTGCGGTGGTCTATGATGGTGAAAGGCTTTTGGGCGGGGGCTGGATTGACTAGAGCAGCGTCCGATAATGTCTTTGGGCTATTCCAGAAGTTGTCTTTATTCATCCAGCTCTCTAGCGATAATCATTTATTATCAAAAGAGTTATTGTTTAGGCGTTGACAAAAAACTAAATTGTGATAAAATTTGTACTCGAGCTGCGAGGGAAAGAAAAAAAGTATCAATTGGAGCCTCAATTAAGGAAGGGAGAGTGAGGGATGTACAAGTCTTACCTCTTTCGCATTGCGATAGTAGCAACAGTATGCATTTTGTTTCTATTGTTCGTTTCTCAGTTTTTCACCAGTACGTCTGATGCTTCAGCTTCTCAAGCGCAGGGGACGGTTTCCAATCATTTGGGAACAGTCGAAGCTGATGGTCATATGGACTGGGCTGTAATAGCGGTTCTACTTTTCGGAGCTGTGATTTTTCTGTTTCGTCCAAGACGTAGCGTTGCGACGAGTTCCAACGAACAAAAAAGTTGAACCGTTTTTTGAGCCTCAAAGGCTAGTGCGGCTGTTCCTTGACAGCCGCACTATTTTTTGCGCAGACAAAATTTAATCGAGCTTGTAATGTTTTCTTACCGGCATCGCAACATCCCATACGCAGTCCAGGCCTCGTGGAAAAATCACCATATCTCCAGGCCCGAAGCATACCTCATCATCGCCAGCGGTTACGGAAACCTGCCCAGCCAAAATGTAGCACGTTTCCTTCTGGTCGTAATGCCACTCGAACTTTGAAACACCGCAGGTCCAGATAGGCCAATTTTCTACGCCGAGTTCCTTCAGGTCTTCCTCGGCGGGTTTGGTTATAACGATTTTCGCCATATTCAAACCTTTCCATTGAGGTGAAATTTTCTAATTTTGAGCATGTTTTAACCTTTTTGCCGCGAATTTCCAATTGGCGAGTTTCATGAAATTATCTACCCACTTTCCGCGATTGTTTACGAACTGGAGGTAATATGCGTGCTCCCATACATCGCAGACCAAAAGCGGCACAACCCCCCAGACGGTAAGATTTTGATGTTTCTCGGCCTGAAGTATCAACAGCTTGGAGGCTATCGGTTCATACGCCAACACCCCCCAGCCGCTGGCTTCGACGGCTTTGGTCGCCGCTACGAATTGCTTCTTCGCTGCCTCTATGCTGCCGAAGTCTCTTTTTATTGCAGAGGCTAGGCTCTCTGGAACTTCCGAACCCCCGGCGATCATGGAATTCCAGAAAAGCGTATGCAGCACATGCCCTGACCCATGAAACGCCAGTGCTCTCGAAAGGGTCTTTATCGAACTGAAATCTTCCACCTGCCTAGCTGCGGCGAGTTTTTCCAGAGTTTTGTTAAGCCCGCGGACATAACCTGCGTGATGCTTCGTGTAGTGAATGGTTAATGTCCGTTTGTCATAAAGGGGTTCCAGTGCATCGAAGGCGTAGGGCAGCGGTGGCAGAATATATTGGCCGTCTTTGTACGCTCCCAGATTTCTCTCGATTGGTGCAGGGGCCGCCGAACCTGCCTGCATCCCGCTGACCTTCGCAGCTGTAAGTAGAGTACCCGCAGCTGTCAGTTTCAGTGCTTCACGACGTGTGATCCTAGCTTGCATTTTTATATCTCCTTTCCGGGCTGGCCAGCCGCAGTGAACAGTCTTCAGCATTATTTTATGCAGCCTTTGCGAATTTAACGGGAATTTACTGGCAGAACTTTGCTAACATCTGCTTGTTAGCTGGTACGTTGGGCCTATAATGACTCGCAGAAATGGTTGGCATATTTTGCATCTTTACTGAAGGAATAGACATGGCAGATGAGAGCAAAACACTTAACGAAAAAGTCCAGGAAGTAATCGAGGCTATTCGCCCGCTGCTTCAACAGGACGGCGGTGACATCGAGCTCGTGAGCGTTGCTGACGACGGCGTTGTATCTGTCAGGCTTCAGGGCGCTTGCAAAGGGTGTCCCTCAGCGCAGATGACGCTGAAGATGGGCGTAGAAAGACACCTGAAGGAAAAGGTGCCCGAGGTTTCGGAAGTTGTCGCTGTTGATTAGGATAGGCCCTCAGGACACCGATACGAAATGAAAACTTTCCTCATAAGCTTTTTGTTGTGTGCGGCACTTCTTGGCTGCGAGCAGTCGCCCCAGCAAAAGTCTGCCCAGCCCAAGCCCGCCGAGAAGAAAAACCCCTATACCAAGGACTATCTTGGCGCTGTAGCGGTTGCCGATGAATTCTGCTACGCCTGGAAACATCGCAATATTACCACAGCAAGGCGGCTGATGGGCAAGGGGATGATAAGAAGATATCCCGACGTGCGGCTGCATGCGGCGATTGTCGGGCAGGAAAACCCTCGCCACGCCGGTTTCGAGCTTTCCAACGGGCGAAGTTCCAGGGACGGCCGGTATGAGTTCGATGTGAAACTATTTTTCCATTACGTCGGCGAGATGTATGAACGCATCGAGTCACCCAAAGAGACCATAATCGTAGCCCGTAGCGACGAGGGCTTTTGGGTGGTTGAAGATTTCCCAGTTCCGTAAGTTATTCAAACCCATATTGACCTGTTGGCTTCGGGCCGATAGTATCTTTCCCATGATCGTTATATTGGACAATTACGACAGCTTTACCTACAACCTCGTCCAGCGCATTGGCGAGCTTGGCAAGGGCGAGTTTTTCGAGAAGATATGCGTTTTCCGCAACGATGTAACGACGGCGGAAGCTGTCGAAGCTGAGTGCAAGCCGACGCATCTGATAATTTCCCCCGGCCCGTGTACTCCAAACGAAGCCGGCGAGAGCTGCAACTTTGTCCGCCATTTTCATGGCAAGATACCTATTCTCGGCGTCTGCCTGGGCCATCAGTCCATCGCCCAGGTATTTGGCGGCAAGATTGTAAGGGCTGGCCGCCTGATGCACGGAAAAACAAGTGAGATCAAGCACGACGGAAAGGGCGTTTTTAAAGACCTGCCCAACCCCCTGACCGCAACCCGCTACCACAGCCTTATCGTCGACCCGTCCGGGCTCGACGAGGACTTTTACGAGACAGCTTGGACCGTCGACCAGAACGAACTGATGGGCATCCGCTCGAAGACACACCCGACAGAAGGCGTGCAGTTCCACCCCGAGAGTTTCTTAACCGACATCGGCCATAAGCTGCTCGAAAACTTCCTGAAGCTGTAGAAGTCTTTAATCTCTCCACTCTACCCAATACAATGTCGGTAATGAAGATAGGTATTCTTTCTGAAACTCACGGCAAGACTAAGAGGTTGAAACTGGCTTTGAGCCTGTTCGCCGCTCGCGGCGTTGATGCGATAGTTCATTGCGGAGATATCGGCGCTGTTGAGTGTATAGAGATGCTCGGAAAAACCGGCGTGGCGACTTACGCGGTTCTGGGCAACATGGACCGCCATCCGCAGCTCCTTATAGAAGCAGCCCAAAAGTGTGGGGTAAGGCTGGACTGGGAGGTAGTCGAAGTGCCTTTAGGTGATGGCGAATTCCTCGTTGCTACGCATGGCCATGATGAGAAAATCCTTGATGAGCTGATTCACGGCCAGCAGTTTCCGTATGTCTGTTGCGGGCATACGCATCGCAGAAGCGATAAAATGCATGGTAAGGTGCGTGTCATAAACCCCGGCGCGCTTCATCATTCACGCAAGGGCGGGCCAAGCTTCGCTATACTGGATACGAAGACCGGATTACTGGAATTTATCGAGCTCTAATCAACTAGGCAATCTGGTGCACTACGAGTGTATTCGTCGAGCCGGGCTTGCCGAGTGGCCGGCCTGAGACGACGATCATCTTGTCTCCCTTGCAGGCTATTTTTTTCTCGCAGGCGAACCTGGCGGCGATATCCAGCACGCCGCGGGTATGCTCTGGAATTTCGGCCCGTAGCGACTGCACACCATAGTACAAACACATTCTCCGCACTATCTGTTGATTTGGCGAAATTGCCAGAATCGGCAGGGGGAGGCGGTTTTTAGCGAACATTCTCGCTGTCGTGCCGGTCTCTGTAAGTACGGCGACTGCAGAGATTTTCTCAGCGGCAATTATCTCCCTTACCGACGATGCCAAAGCTGCGACCGTTGGATCGGGAGCGTATTGAACTTTCGTCGGTGTGGCTGTCTGGTCGTCGTAAGCCTGTATCTCCGCCACAATCTCGTTCATCATTCGCACCGATGAGACGGGAAACTTCCCGACCGCTGTCTCGCCGGAGAGCATGACCGCGTCGGTGTGGTCGAGAACAGCATTTGCGACGTCGGAAACCTCTGCCCGCGTGGGTGAAGGAAAACTTGTCATCGATTCGAGCATTTGCGTTGCGATGATGCAGGGCTTGCCGGCTTTTTGACAAAGGCGTGCGACCTTCTTTTGGGCTACGGGCACAGCCGGCAGGTTCATCTCCACGCCAAGATCGCCGCGAGCGACCATTATCGCATCAGCCGTTTCAACGAGGCTCTCGATGTTGTCCAAAGCCTGCGGCTTTTCTATCTTCGCTACGATGTGCGCATCGCACCCTGCCTCATTGAGCAGTTCCCGAAGTTCATTAACATCGTCTGCTGAGCGGACGAAGCTCAGGGCTACGTAATCGAAATCGTTTTTCGCTATCCATTCGATATCGCGCCGGTCTTTTTCTGTTATAGCCGAAAGCGTGAGATCGGTATGCGGAAGGTTAACGCCCTTGCCGCTTGCCAGTATGCCGCCACGGATAACCTCGCAGATAATTTCTTCGTCGCTAAGACGTTCAGCTACATTGAGCTTGATCTTACCGTCGTCGAGAAGCAGGCTTTCACCTTTTCGCACTTCGCTGACAAGTTCGCCTAGGGTTGTGGATATCCTGTCAGTCTGGCCCAACACTTCTTCTCGCTGCAGGGCAACGCTTTGGCCTTGGGCAAGCAGGACCGAGCCCCCGTCTATTTCACCTACCCGGATTTTTGGCCCGCAAAGGTCTGCAAGGATGCCCAGTGGTTCGCCAGTTTCCTGTGAGACTTTTCGTATGTTCGCCAATAGTTCAGACCGCTGCTGCTGGTGGCCATGAGAGAAGTTGACGCGGAACATGTCGCAGCCGGCCTCGGCCATCTCGCCAATTGTCTCAAGGTCGCTGCTGGCTGGTCCGAGGGTGGCGATTATTTTTGTTCTGATAAGCATGGCGCAATTCTATACAGCGCAATGGCGTAATGGAAGTGTATGAAACTTTATTCCCAGCCGGTGTGAACCGTGACTTCGTGTTCGTAGAAGAGTTTTGCGATCTTGTCAGCCATCATTGTTGCAAGCTGACTGGCCAACTCGCTGCCGTAGGTTGTGGAGAGGTTGTCCTGGGTCGGCGTTTTCACAG
This sequence comes from uncultured Planctomycetaceae bacterium, assembly GCA_964401835.1. GTDB lineage: Bacteria > Planctomycetota > Phycisphaerae > SM23-33 > SM23-33 > CAYNZP01. Next base: position 37,205 of record CAYNZP010000001.1, on the reverse strand, counting down.
GCTCGACCGGGTAGCCGGAAGGGCGGTCTTTGGGCCAAAGCCTGCCCTTGTCGACATCCACCATTCGGATCGTAGCCTCAAAGTTACCATGCCACAGTGGACTTTCTTCGTCATCTTTCAGCGAGAATTTGTCTATCTGAACATACAGGACCACGTCGGCTCCGAGCTTATTGCCCACTTCACTGATGGCCAGCTGATTAAACTTCGGCATGGCGCCTTTTAGGTCCATAAGCCTGTCGTAGGATATGACGTCTTTGACGATGCCGTGCTCAGTGAGCTGTCTGTTGAGCTTTTTCGTCAGGTCATTTTTGACTGCGATGTAGCTTACCGGGTTAAGAAGGTCGTCTACGAAAACCAGCACCTTTTTGTTTTTTGGAAACTCGTAAACCGGTTCTATTTTTTGTGGTGGTGCAAACTGTGCCACCAGCCAGGCAATTGGGGCACCGCAGCCGAGACACGCGACTATCGGCAGGACTAAAAGAGGCAGGCAGGAAAATTTCTTCACTGATCTCATATGTCTTCTTTGGCCTTGTGGTTATGGAATTTCTTAACTAGCGATACGGCGAATTCGCGTTGCGTTTCGTAGAGAATTTTCGAATCGTCCTCGCCCGGCTCGCCCATGGCTGCGTCCCTGGGGTATGCGATCCTCATGCTATCGCAATTCCACTTGAGGGCTTGGCGTTCAGGAAGCGATGTATTGTAAATGCCAGCTTGGGCGGCTACTCTGCCACGGTAAAGATTAACGCTGCCCGGCTCTCGTGTGGAGAATTCCACCAGTGCCACAAACAGCACGTTGTCCGCTGTGAAGACTTTTCCGAGTTCAGTCTTGTCCATCGATTCCCAATAGAGGTTTTCCTGCTGGTATTTGATGACACGGCGGATATCGACGATTGTTACGCCCTCGACATTGTTGCGAAGCTGCTCAGCAATTTGCGAAGACAGTTCGAGCTGTATGTAGGGATAGTTGTAAAGCGTCTCCGCGTCGGCATAAATAACGATGGCTACTTTGCTATCGGCCAGGCCGGTGAATTCAGCATGGACCTCTTCGCCGGAACTTGCCGGTGCGACGAGGTAGAACAGATACCCAAGCGTCTCGCAGCCGCCAAGAGCGGCTGTGAGTAACAATAACGCGATGATCGAAACTTTTGTGGTGTTTTTCATTTTTCCAGCCCGGCCAACAAAACCTACTTTATGGGCAGCTGCCCGCTGTAATAACCGACGGCGAGGTTCCATCCCCATCCTGCGAGCATGCCGGCAATACCAATCGCCAGCCACCATATGCTCGGCTTGAGTTTTGGCATGATATCTTTACCGCTAACAAACTCGGCCGTACCAACTGTCGCCATTATCGCTATAAACGCGAAAAATACCACCCCAAACGGCTGGGCCGACCAAGCCTGAGAAACCCTGCCGTGGACCATCGCCACTGTCGAGGTCGTCATTCCGCAGCTGGGGCAGGGCAGGTGGTTACGGGCCAGGAAGGAACAGCCTGGAAGCCCCAATTGCTGGTGCGTGCCGTAACCGGAAAACCGTGGTTCCAGCGACCATGCTAAGGCTATTGCAGACCAACAGATAAGCCCAACAAGCACACCTCGCAGACGTACGGGAAAGCTGCGTTTAGCCTGCTCTGTTGGTTTGGCAGGGGATTCTTGAGAGTTAGTTGCGGGCATTTTCACGGCTCCAGGTATTTACTGAAAAATGCAGAAACTTCGTAAGGTTGATATGATAGCGATTTGTATGCCCGCCGGTCAAATGATATGACGAGGCTGTATTGGCGATGGAATAGCTTAACCGGGCCAGTACAAAAAGTTGGGAAGACTATCCTTCCCCGCGATTTCCTCGAGCAACGCCACATGGGCTGACAGCGCGGCTGCCTCGTGCATTTCGTGGGCATCGCTGCCAAAGGCGATCTTTACCCCGCGCGCGACACATGCCTCGAAAAATACCTTCTCCGGTTGATTAATATGGAAATTTATCTCAGCTGCGGTGTTCGTTTCGTAAAGCCAATCGACTAACTTCTGACAAAGTTCCTCGGGCACCTGGCGGAATATTCTTTTGAAACATCGCCATGGATGAGCCAAAACATCAACGCCGGCTGCGAGTATCCTGTTGTTCGTTTCCATGAAAAGTTTGACGAATTCATCTTCGCTGAGCTTGTCTCTTTCAACCGGCAGCCAGTGAATTGCTCCGACGATGATATCAGCCCACTGACGATCCTGTTCGTGAAGAGTAAGGTTGCCCTCACAGTCCAATTCAACTTCGAGGCCTATTTTCACATATTCATTGCGGAGCGAATCCGCAAATTCGCGGAATTGTTCCATCCGGCTGTGCTTTGAGCTTTTCCAGACGGAGGGCTTGTAAATGTGCCTGGCGTTCCAGAAATCATCGTCCTTGCAATAAAGCTGAGGCGCGTGCTCGGTGATGCTTACTCCTGCCAGGCCAAAGTGCCGGCAGCGGCGAATAACATTTTCGACCGTTAAATCTTTTGTGCAGTATGCATACTGCGAGTGTGCGTGGCAATCGAAGGCAGCGACATTTTTGTCAACCAACAACTGACAAGTTTCGATTTCGACATTTTGGCCTTCTAGTGTCACCAGAAGGTATTTGTGTGGAGGCTCGCAGATTGCCGGAGCGGTTATGAATTTCACGCCTTCCTTTTCAACGAGTTCTTGGCCGGGATGGTAGTGCCCGCTGACAGAAAGCATGACTCCGGCCTCGATATAATTTGCAAACACATCGGCGTTATTTGTGTGCATGAACGGATAGTCACTATCGATGGTGGGGTATATCGGATTGTGCTGGAGTGCGATTATCGGCTTGGGGTCTTTGCTTGCAAGCTCTGTGAGGTTTTTCATTTCCTCTTCGCTTCGTGTGCAGAAGTCTTCATCGAAACGGTCTGCGAACACAAAGAAATTGTAATCGCCGATCTGGTTAAGCCCGGGTGTCTGGCCAAATATTGAAAGGAATCGATCCGTTCCGAAATCATGGTTGCCTGCTACAACCAGGAGATCGGCATTGCCGATAGTGTTTTGGACTTCGTCACGGATTTCGGCGAGCACTGAATCGGTCTGGGGTTTTGAACCATCATTGACAAGGTCCCCAAGCAGAGTGACTGCGTCAAAACCGCCACGTCTTTGTGCATCGTCGATAGCTCGACGGATGAGTTCCTTACCCATTGTAAAATCACAATTACCCGGAAAGTCTTCCGGGTCGGGTACGCTGTCGTCCTGATGAGCATCGGCGATTACCAAAAGGCGGAATTGCTTTGCAGTAGTATTCTCCGACATATCGCCGGAGAATAACTGAAAAGCTGGAAGCTGAAAACCAAAAGCTTATAAAATAACTTTTGGAGGGGCAATTTTGACTTTACTGGACACCTCTATGAATGGCTGCTTGAGCGACGCGCTCGATGGCGATTCTGTAGGCCGCCTCCCTGAGGGAGATTTTTTCGCTCTCAGCCAGACCGGCTACCTGACGATAAGCCCTGACCATAACTTTGTGGAGCTTTTCATTGACCTCTTCGAGCGGCCAGTAGAATTCCTGGCGGTTCTGTACCCATTCAAAATAACTCACCGTAACACCGCCGGCATTGCAGAGAATGTCAGGTATGACGAGACGACCATTATCTTTGAGAATATCCACCGCTTCCGGAGTTACCGGGCCGTTCGCGCCTTCTCCAATCAGCCTCGCTTTAACATCAGCAGCATTTTGCTTGTTAATGGCGTTTTCAAGGGCGGCAGGCACGAGTATGTCCACATCAAGCGTGAGAAGGTCATCGCGGGGCATTTCCCGAGCTTCTTTAAAGCTGGTCAGCGGTTTACCCTGCGAGCTGTGTTGATAGACGGCGGGAATGTCCAGGCCGTTTTTGTTGAAAATAGCCCCGGCCTCTTCACTGACAGCAACGACCTTAACTCCGAGTTCATGGAGACGTCTTGCGACAGTCGAACCGACATTTCCAAAACCCTGTACAGCTGCAGAAGCTCCGGCCAGTGACAGATTCATGTCCTTGGCGGCTTCGATAATTGTATAGACTGCTCCCTGGCCCGTGGCCTCGCGCCGGCCTTGAGAACCCCCTAATCCAATGGGTTTTCCGGTAACGACACCACGGTGATAACTTCCGCGAATCATCCTCCAAACGTCGAGAATCCATGCCATTTCCTGCTGGCCGGTATTTACATCCGGCGCTGGGATATCCTTATCCGGTCCAAGATCGTCGACAAGCACAACAGCGTATCGCTTAACAAGCCTTTCCTTCTCTGCCGGGCTTAACTTATTGTAATCGACAGCTACTCCGCCCTTTGCTCCACCAAATGGAATTTCCACAACAGCTGTTTTAAGGTACATCCAGAAGGCCAGTGCCTTGGTCTCTGCTACGTCGACAATCGGGTGAAAGCGTATGCCACCCTTGTAGGGCCCGCGATCGTCATTGAACTGCACCCTGTAAGCACGACATGCCTGAAGTGTTCCATCATCACGCTGGAATGTTATTCGTAACTCGATGGACCTGTCTGGCACGGTCATGTGCGTAATAATATCGGTGCCTGGATATTTACCGGGAAGGTCTAGCGGTTCTGCATACCGAAAGAAAAGATCCTTAGCTGAATCAAAGGCGTTTTTGGTCATGTTTTCTCCAAAATTCTTGCTCGTATTACTCTATGTGAATTGTGACAAATCCTATCATATAAGAATTAATAATACAAACTATAAGAATTGTCAATAGTGGATATTGTTAATATTTTCCTGTCCATCCAAATCGATATTATAGGCATCGTTGCCTTATTATCCTGAAAGGTTAGAATTCAGGCTTGGATTTCGATTCTCTATATCACGAAGGTTGCGGGTGAAAATAATGGCCGAGTTTAACTACAGCGATATTTTGCGAACAACAATAAGCGGGCAGGGTCTCAGCTGTGAGCAGGCGCACTGGGCGTTCGGGCAGATCATGGACGGGCAATGGTCTCAGGCTCAGGTTGCCGGCGTTTTGGTTTCTCTTGCTGCAAAGGGAGAAACAACCGACGAGATAACCGGTGCAGCCCTGGCCATGAGGGAGCACAGCCTGCAGATAGATACACACGGAGAAGATGTGATAGATACATGCGGTACGGGCGGAACTCACCTGAGCACATTTAATGTTTCGACAGCTGCGGCGCTTGTCGCTGCCGGTGCAGGGTTGAAGGTCGCAAAGCACGGCAACCGCACATCCACACGTGCAAGTGGGTCTGCTGATGTGCTGGCAGCTTTGGGTGTTAATATCGACGCGGATAGCGCGATTGTGGAAAAATGCCTGGCCGAGGCAAACGTCTGCTTCTGTTTTGCCGTGATGTGTCATCCGGCAATGAAATTCGCTGTTCCCGTTCGCAAGGAGCTTGGCGTGCGGACTATTTTCAATGTTTTGGGACCTTTGACTAACCCAGCCGGAGCGAAGAGACAGCTAATGGGGGTATTTGACGCAAGCCTGACCGAAACCATCGCAACGGTTCTGGGAAATCTCGGCGCGCAGCGTGCGATGGTCGTTCACGCTGAAGACGGACTGGATGAAATTTCGATAACAGCGAAAACGAAGGTTTCAGAGCTTCGCGATGGCCAGATCAGCACATCTGTTATCAGTCCCGAGCAATTTGGCCTGTCGCGGGCAAAAATTGATGATCTGATTGTCGAATCTGCCCAGGAGTCTGCTGAAAAAATACGCCAGGTTCTCGATGGCCAGGCGGGTCCCTGCGAAGATATGGTCCTTCTTAATGCCGCTGCGGCGCTGGTAATTTCTGGACGTGCCGCAGGCATCTCCGAGGGAGTTAAGTTAGCTCAAGAGTCTATTGATTCCGGGGCTGCCAAGTCTTCGCTGGATAAACTTATTGCTATAAGCAATTCCTAGAGAATAGCTTAAGATGTTGTAGGGGGTCTTTTTTCGAAGCGGTTCCAACTTTCTTTGCGAGGTAGGGGTCTATAATTATGTGGCGGTTGGATAATATTAATTTCGGCCGTACTTCTTGTAGAAAGTGAGTTGAAAATGCGTGCAAAGGCCCAGGAAAAAACACCCGAAGCCCAGACCACGACATCGCGGTTCAGGATAGCAAGCCCGGCGTACCTTTGTGTTCGCCCCCTTGTTGCCGGTCTGGACCAAAATCGCTCTGTCGATTTTATCCGGGCAGTACCGGCCCAGCTTAATATGAAGCTGGCCAGTGGCGAGGCCCAGGTTGCTCTTTTACCCACAATAGGAATAGAAAGGTTCGGCCGGCCACTTGTTGTTCTTCCAGCTGGGTGCGTTTCGGCTATGGGCAGGAGCTTGACTACGCGTATTTTCTCGCGTGTACCGACAAATAAACTTCGGACATTATGGGTAGATATCGAATCTCGCAGTGCGGTAGCCTACGCTCAGATAATCTGGGCTCACGCTTTTCATCGCCGCCTTAATATAATTCCGTTCGATCCTAATCTGGGGGAACCGCCGCCGGATGCGGAAGCTGCACTGCTGGTTGGCGACAGGGTGGTTGCCCGGCCGCCGCTGGGTTTCGACTGGCAGATCGATCTTGGAGCTCTTTGGTATGAGATTACCGGTCTGCCGATAGTTTTTGGCGTCTGGGTAACGACTGAAGATATTGCGTGCAAGGAGATATACCAGATACTCCTGTCTGCCCGGCTTAAAGGTCAACAGGAGTTGGAAAATATCGCACGAGAATATGGCCCGTCCTACGGCTGGCCGACTGACCTGGCGGTGCGGTACCTAACCGAAGAGATGAAATACGAATTTACCGATGCCCACCGGGAGGCTCTCGATGAGTATTTCGCCATGGCTGAGGAGTTCGGGATTATCGACCAGTACAAACCCATCCGCTACTTCAAGCCGTAAACCCGTTGTGCTTGACAAAATCACCTCTGCTCGATACGGTTCGCCGAATGGAAAAAAGCGAACTAAAGAAGAAGTTCCAGAAAACTTACAATCGTCCGGCCGGGCTAAGCCTATAAGATAAACATGCCGATTGTTGGAAAATTCATCTTAACCGTTGGGCTGATCGTTATAGCTACTTTCGTTGGCTATCTCGCGAGGCGGCTTAAGATAGTCCCAGAAAAACTAGCCACACCCATAATGACATTCATTGCCGTTATCGGCTATTCTTCCATAGATTTTTTCGCCATTTGGGCTCTCGAACTTAAGGTCGAGCAATTCTGGCTTCCAGTGCTGGGCGCGGTGCACGTTGTGATACTGGCCTGTGTTGGCCTTTGGCTTGGGCGCATGCTATTTAAGTCGCGCAGTGAGATCGGCCTTTTTGGCATCGCATCTTCCGTCGGCAACAACGGGTTTACGATGGGGGGCTTTGTCGTATATCTGTTGTTTGGTGAAGCAGGCCTTGCGAGGGTGAGCATCCTCGGCCTGATGTGGATACCATCTATGGTCTTCGTGCTCTATCCGATTGCCCGCAATTACGCCGAAGGTCAGCCGAGGCGGTCGCTGGGTAAGCTGGTTTTGCGAAGCATCTTTGACTGGCGCTCGGTAGGCCTGCTTGTCGCACTGGCTGCGATCGCTCTTTCGATGTCTGATATTCAGCGTCCCCAGGCTATCGCTGATTACAACGTTATCGACATGCTTATCTTCTCGCTTGTCACGCTTGCGTATTTTTGCATCGGCTTGCGGCTGCACGCTTCGCAGATACTCACCATGAAAAAGGCGATTCTCACTCTCGCGGGTACGCGGTTTATCATCGGCGGGCTTGTCGGTGGAGCGTTGGCAACTGTCATCGCCTTTACCCGCTGGCCGATGGATGAGCTTACTCGCGACATTTTTTTAATCGAAGCGTTCGTACCGACGGCCGTTACGACAACAGCTGTTGCGAACATGTTCAGGCTGAATCCGCGCGAGGCGTCTGCACTTTTCGTGACCAACACGGTTATGTATCTGTTGATTGTGTTGCCGATTGTGTTGTTCGTCTTTGGATGATGGGGGAATAAGTTGCAGAATTCGTGTATAATTAAGTGTGACGAAGCAGGTTGTAATTTTACTTACTAATGTAGCTCCAGGAGGTTGTTAGCCGAAGAATGGCTGAAATGCAAAGAAACGAGCTGGCTGTTCAAAAAGAACGAGCCTTACTGATAACAGTTGTCCTTCCCAACTCAAAAGCCGATCCCCATGACCCCGCAGGAGAGCTTCGCAGCCTGGCTCTGACCGCAAGCGCGGTTGTAGTGGACGAAATGATCGTCAAACGCAACAAGCCTAACGCCGCACTTTATGTCGGTTCGGGTAAGGCCGAGCAGATAGCCCAGCGCGCCGATCAGAACGAAATAGATACGATAATCTTCGATAACGACCTCACACCAGCCCAGATTCGTGATCTGGAAGAGATTACCGGCCGAAAGGTCCTCGACCGCAGCGAGCTTATACTCGATATCTTTGCTGCCCATGCCCGCACAGCAGAGAGCCGCCTTCAGGTGGAACTGGCCCAGTTGGAATATACATATCCTCGTTTGAGACACATGTGGACGCACCTTGAACGTGTTGCCGGTGGCGCTACCACCGCTGCCGCAGCTGTCGGCGGAATAGGCACGAGAGGCCCAGGTGAAAAGCAAATTGAAATCGACCGGCGCCTGGTACAAAAGCGGGTCAGCTTCCTCAAGCGAAAGATAACCGATATCGACCGGCGAAAGGTTCGCCAGGTGCGAGCACGCCGCGATGTTTTTTGTGTCTGCCTGGTCGGCTATACCAATGCGGGCAAGAGCACGCTGATGAACCTGATGACGGGTGCCGATGTGTATGTCGCTGACCAACTGTTCGCTACGCTCGATACCAAGACTCGCCGCTGGGAACTGGAAAACGGCCAGACTGTTTTGCTCAGCGATACCGTCGGCTTTGTTCGCGACCTGCCGCACCATCTGGTTGCGAGTTTTAGGGCGACTCTCGAAGAGGCTATCGGGGCTGATCTGCTTATTCATGTCGCGGACGCGTCAAACGAGCTTGTGACCAACCAGATCGAAGCCGTGGATTCTGTTCTGGAGGAACTCGGTTGCCAGCAGAAGGACAGGCTCCTTGTCCTCAACAAGACAGATATGATCGTCGATCCGACCATTCGGACCGTGTTGGCCAACAAATATCCAGACGCGATTTTCGTTTCTGCGGCTGAAGGCAGCGGTTCAGAAGATTTGATAGACACCGTCGCAAAACACTCTGCCGGTTCGCCTGTACACGTGCGGCTGGAGGCTCACTGCGGTAACGGAAGGCTGATGCAGTATATCGCCCAGTACGCCACAGTTAACGAGCAAAAGTTTACCGATTCGACAGCACACATCGATGCAATGATGGCATCTGAGCACATAGATCAGCTTCGCAGCTTTGGTGACGACGTAAAAATCCTGGAACATTCATAAGCGCCACCTCAACATCTGACCTTTACCAGTTCATCCCATTGCGTAGTGTATCTCGGCGAGCGGTTGGCCTGCGTCATCTGCCATCGGTGTTTGGTTCCCTGCGAGGCGTACCGCAGCATATCGCTGCCCATGTTGCGATTTATCCTGTCCAGCACGTTCATCAAGGCCCGCGATTTTTCCCGGTCGACCGGATCGAACAGATTCAGCTGAACTTCGCCGCGGCGCGTGAACTCATCCAGCATCACGCCGGCGGACTTGTACCTATAGCCGGGACGGAATATTTTCCTGAGCCCGCAGATGGCATGGTGAATGAGCGTCGGTGTGTCGTCGGTAGCTGCGGGCAGAATTATCGTGGTGATGTTGGCGTAACGCGGCTCGTTTTTGTTGAACATGCCGGTCGTCAGAAACACCCTCAACACGCCCGCGACCGACCGCTGGGAGCGGAGCTTCTCAACTGCCCTTGATATGTGAAACGTAACTGCCTCCTCGAGATCAGCCAGCGTTTCTACGCGCGAACCAAACGATCGTGAACGTACGATTCCCTTCCTCGGTGGAGGCGCCAGTTCCAGCGTTATGCAGGCTCGGCCGCGAAGCTCTAGCACCGTCCGCATTCCGACAACCGTCATGCGTCTACGTATCCATGTAAGGCCCGCATCTCTCAATTCCGCTCCGGTGCGTATGCCGTTTGCGCGCAGCATCCTCGCATAGCGACGGCCGATGCCCCAGATGTCGGCAACATCTGTCTGGGCCAGTGCGGTGGTTTGGGCTCGTTCGTCGAGCAGTTCAGCTACGCCGCCACAATCTTTGCATCGTTTGGCTATGCGATTTGCCACCTTGGCGAGCGTTTTTGTTGGTGCGATTCCTACCGATACGGGTATGCCTGTCCATTGCATGACGGTAGAGCGTACTGCCTTCCCCCAGTCGGTGAGGTTTTTGTAGAGTCTCTCAAAACCGCTGAGGTCCAAAAAGGCTTCATCGATTGAATATACTTCTACCTGCGGCGCGAACTGTCCGAGCGTAGTCATCACTCGGCTGGACATGTCTCCGTAGAGCGTATAGTTGCTCGAGAGGACAGCAACGTTGTGCCTTTTCAGTACATCACGCACCTTAAAGTACGGTCCGCCCATGTTTATTCCGAGTGCCTTGACTTCGTTGGACCGCGCGACAATGCAACCGTCGTTGTTCGAGAGCACGACCACCGGCCTGTCGGCGAGCTTTGGATTGAAGACTCGCTCACATGAAACGTAGAAATTATTGCAGTCGACAAGGGCGTACATCGTTATTTTCCCCGCGGCATCGTAAACAGTTTTAAAGTTTGTGTATGACGTATTTGCACACGCCCCATATCTCGAAGTCACGATCCTGCCTGCTGCCTCCGCGGCTCAGCCGCTTGAGAACCAGCTCGCCGTCGAGCGAGGCGATGACGATCTGGCCGGGCCGTGGCTCAAGCGAGCGATCGACGATGAGTATGTCGCCATCGCGTATGCCTTCGCTGGTCATGGAATTCCCAGTGGCCCGCAGGGCAAAAGTGGCGGCAGGGTGGGTGATAAGATGCTCGTTCAGGTCGAGCCTTTGCTCCGAATAATCGTCAGCTGGCGACGGAAAGCCCGCCTCCACCCTGGCCGTCAGAACCGGCAGAGAGCGGTGTCCGCGCAGCAAACCCAGAATTTCACAGTCATTGAGCATAGACAAGCAACTCCGTTAGAACAATTTATTATACGGCCTATACCTAACAAAAAGCTAACAAATTTTATATTCTGCAGGCGTGATTTGGCGGGAAAAACTCACGGATTCCCCTCGGCGCGAACACGGCGGCCCGGAGTGCGTATAATTGCATAGAGGGCAGGCATGTTGCCGAGCGCAGTGCTTGTAGCCTATATGGCGTAACGCTTGCGGGTTTACCCTCCTTTACCGCAGATGTACGTGCGTACGCTTTCGCCGTCGGTTACCTCCACCGGCGGCATTTTTTGAATCCGGCTTTCTTCCAATAGCTTCTTTGGTCTTTTACAGAATAGCCCGATTGGCCAATTAGCGGTTATAACTGGAAAAATTTTCAGCAACGTTGTACAAGTGATGCGGAAATCGTGAGCGAGACCAAAGAAAAATTCGGTTCTCAAGACAGCATTGAAGTTGCGCAGATTCAAGGCCTGCATATCCTGCAGGCTGGTTTTGTGAATAACTTTTCACAGGCAGCGTCCAGCCTTTTGCGCAGCGATCTCGAATTGCGACTGGATGAGATTTATATAAACAGCGAATACGCCTTTAATAATTCTCCGCAGGAACCAAGCCGTCGATTTTGCCTGATGGCCGGTGCTGGCGCTGGGTTTGCTTGGGTTGACCTGGGCCAGTCGCTCGCCTATGAGGTACTCGAACGGCTTCTTGGCGGCGATTCGACCTTTGCTTCAAAAAGTGATTTTGCTTCCGACAGGCCATTAACCGCACTAGAGCGGAGGCTGATGCAAAAGATAGTTTCGCTGGCGGCAGTGAGCCTGTCCAAGGCCTTTCCCGCCGAGCATCCACTGCGGTTCGAGGCGTCCTTGGGCGAATCTGCGGATTTGGAGAATGCGCTGGGCTGTATGGTTTCGCTTCGCTTTGCCGCACAGCTTGGCAAGGCAGCGGGAAGCATCAGCATTTCTCTGCCGCTCAAGCTGCTCAAGGCACACATAAGCGAAAGAAAAGTCACTGAAAAAGCCAATCTGGAGATATCGGCCGCGATTGAGGATATCGTGATAAGCAGTGAGGAACTGTCCCAGCTTGCCCAGGGAGATATTCTGGCCACCGGCAAGAAGGTAGATGACGAAGTAATAGTGACAGTTGGCGGCTTGGCGATATTTGCGGGCCGACTTGGCATATCCAACGGCAAAAAAGCGATTACGATTACGCGGCGCATCCAGCCGTTCGAAGCTACCTAATCTCTTTGGATTCAGACCTCAATTCGATTATTTTATATAAATTGCAAACGAAAGTTGTTGAGCCATAAGGAGAGCGATTTTGGGCGCACTGTTGATAGTTGCTGTAACTTTTATCGGTTATATCATCGCCTACAACACCTATGGACGGTTTCTGGCCCGCAGGATATTTCGCCTGAACAACTCGGCCGCGGTACCCTCAAAGACATTCCAGGACGGCATAGATTTTGTGCCGACGCGCAAAGGTATTATCTTCGGCCATCATTATACGTCCATCGCCGGTACGGGCCCGATTGTAGGCCCGGCAATCGGCATTATCTGGGGTTGGGTGCCTGCATTGGTATGGGTCTTTGTAGGCTCGATAGTGATGGGTGCGGTTCACGACTTCGGCTCACTTGTCATCTCGATGCGCAACGAAGGCAAGAGCATCAACGAGATAACCGGCAAGTACATTAGCGGCCGGGCCAGGACGATATTCTTCTTCATTGTCTTTTTAGCTTTGTTGATAGTCATTGCGATCTTCGGTGTAGTCATAGCTGCTATCTTTGCGATGTATCCGGGTTCGGTGTTTCCTGTCTGGGTGCAGATACCGATAGCAGTTTTCCTGGGCCTGGCGATCTATCGCTGGAAAGGTAATGTTTTATTGGCAACGGCTATTGCGGTCGCCGCGATGTACGCGACCGTCTATCTCGGCTATGTGTTACCTGCACTGAAAGTCGAAGCGCTGACGATCGGCCAAATGACCATCCCATCGACTGGAATCTGGACACTTGTTTTGCTTGTCTATGTTTATTTCGCATCGACGATTCCCGTTACAGTTTTGCTTCAGCCGCGAGATTACATAAACGCATGGCAGCTGTTTATCGCGATGGCGCTTCTTGTCGGCGGTGTAATATCCGCTACAGTTTCGACCGGCCTGGAGGTAGTTGCTCCGGCATATAACGCATCGCCGGTTGGCGCGCCTCCGATGTGGCCGTTTTTGTTTATTACGATAGCGTGCGGGGCTGTCAGCGGCTTTCATAGCCTTGTAGCATCCGGAACGACGACCAAACAGGTCCGCCGTGAAGGCGATGCGCTATTTGTCGGCTATGGTTCGATGCTGATGGAAGGCGTGCTGGCGGTTCTTGTTATTGTTGCGGTAGCTGCGGGTATCGGCATGGCCTATACGACCAGCTCCGGCGAAGTGCTCACAGGCGCAGCTGCATGGACACAGCATTATTCCTCCTGGGCAGCGGCAGGGGGCCTCGCCCAAAAGGTTGGCGCGGTGGTTGCCGGAGCAGCGAATATGATAGCGACTCTGGGGATACCAAAGGAAATCGGCGTGATTATCATGGGCGTGTTTATTGCATCCTTTGCGGGCACTACACTGGATACGGCAACGCGAATTCAGCGGTACGTCATCAGTGAATTGGCAAGCGATTTCAAAATCAAGCCACTTACAAATCGTTGGGTAGCGACGGCGGTAGCGGTCATCAGTGCAGGGGCCTTGGCGTTTGCTACCGGCGCGGATGGAAAAGGCGCGCTGAAGCTCTGGCCGATGTTTGGGGCTGTCAATCAGCTACTGGCTGCATTGGCGCTTCTGGTTATAACTCTGTATCTCAAGCGCCGAGGCAGTTGGGGATATCTTCTTACGCTTGGGCCGTGCCTGTTCATGCTCACCATGACCATATGGGCAATGCTGGCAAATGAACGCAATTTCCTGGCTGCGGACCAGAAGAACTGGGTGTTGATAGCCATCAACGCCGTAATGCTGCTGCTTGCTTTGGGGCTTGTTCTCGAGGCTATAGGGGTGTTCTTCAAGCCTCGCCAGGCAAAGCTAGCTGCGGCGAAGGAATATGTAACCACGACAAAAGAAAAGCGCGACGACTTTTAAAAACTTTTAAAGCCGCCGCGCTTGATTCTCGATTATACGGGGAGAGTTTCTAGAACTCGTACTTAACCTGCAGGCCCCAGGCGCCATCGGCCTCGGTATTGCCGACGCTACCAAGGAAGCCAACACCGCCGGAGACGGTAAGGTTTTCGTTCACGAGTACGGCAAAACCTACTCCTTGCCAGTTGTCCTCATCTCCCAGCAAGCCGCCACTTCCAGGAGCCGAAAACGGGTTATTCTTCATACGGAATTCATACGTTACTGCCAGCCACTCTGCCAGGAAGGTTGTAACGTTACCCTCGACCGTCCAGCGGTAAACGTCGCCGAAACCGCCGAAACCGATATGCGATGCGGTGCTTCCACGCAGGCCGACCGAGACGATTACGGGCATCGGAAGGCAGCAGTCGAATGTCTTACTGGCTGTGAGTGTGTAATCGACGCCGTTGGACTTTTCAAAGCCGATAGTATTCTGGCCGCCGAAACCACCGTTCTTGAGGTGGTTTTCGATGCTGCGGATCGTGCTGTTATATTTGAAGTGTATGCCCGCAGTAATTGCCGGCAGCGGCAGATCGCAGCTGTTTTCCTCGACAAGCATTGCACGCAGGTTGAAATGGTGCAGGTAAATATCATCGTGGCCTATCGGAGTGCCGCGGATCTTAGCAACGGCGTTTGGCAGTGTGCCGAGGCCCAGCCGGTTTAAGGCATAACCGAGTTCAATTCTTCTGAAGAAGGTCTGCGTTACGGCAACCGACTGAACAGACTTTTTATGCCCGAGATGAAAGTAGCCGAACGACGCCGAAGGCATACCTATCTGCGTTCCAGGCGCGCCGGGATTGGTCAGATACGCTGAAGGTGTAATAAAACCGCCACCGACACCATCAATGGTGTGCACCGGCAAGGGAACTACATGTTTCGGTGGTGGCCCGTTTTCCTGGTATCGCTCAATTGCCGGCTGCTCGGGCGCGCTACCTTTAATGTAATCCATCAGACCGAACCAGTTGTCATCCGGCTGGGCTGCACTGACGGGTAGAGCGAAAATTGCAGCGGCCAGAAGGAGCGACACGAGAGTGAGTACTGCACGACGCGAGAAGATATCCATATCTTGTCTCCTTAAAAAACTTTTAAGGCATACAGCCATCCCTGATGGGTTAATCACGAAATGCTGCGAATATGCTCTTAGATTTTTTTGAAGCAATCAAGGGCTTTTTATGTTTATCGGGCGGGGTTTATCCGGAGAGTTAAAGTTTTTCTGAATATTTGCCGAGTAATAAGTGTCTGAATCAAAGAATCTTATACCTCAGGCGCTGCTGATTTCAGGCGGCGGTCCCTTTGGGAACCGCCGCCTGGTCATTTTTATCAAAGCCTATCTCGCGTATTCCACGCAGCGTACTTCACGGACGAGAGTTACTTTTACTTCGCCGGGGTATTCCATCTCTTCTTCGATTCGGCGGGCGATGTCGCGCGCTACCTTCACGGAGAGCCTGTCGTCTATACTCTCTGCATCGACGATGACGCGGACTTCTCTGCCAGCCTGTATGGCGTATGACTGCTTAACGCCTTCGAAGCTGTTGGCGATTTCTTCAAGCTGCTGGAGCCGCTGGACGTAACGCTGCAGCGTATCGCGTCGTGCGCCAGGGCGAGATGCGCTTATAGCATCGGCTGCCCCAACTACCGGGGTGTAGATGCTTTTAACCTCGATGTCGCCATGGTGGCCGCCCACAGCGTTTATTACTTCCTCGCGCTCGCCATATCGCTTACACAAATCGGCACCAATTTGTGGGTGCGTGCCTTCGACCTCGTGGTCAACGGCCTTGCCGATATCGTGCAGCAGCCCGCAACGTCTGGCTAACTTGCCGTTAAGCCCGATCTCTTCGGCAATAAGTTTCGACATAGCGGCAACTTCGAGCGAATGCTTAAGGACGCTCTGGCCGTAACTTTTGCGGAAGTGCAGCCGGCCAAGAAGTTCTATCAGCTTGTTATGTAAGCCTCGAACGTTGGCTTCCATCGCTGCCTGCTTGCCATACTCGATAATCTGGCGATTGATCTCGCCTTCACAGGTTGCTACGACTTCTTCTATTCTCGTGGGATGAATTCTGCCATCCTGGATAAGCTTTTCAAGTGAGCGGCGGGCGATTTCCCGGCGCACCGGGTCGAACGCGGACACCACAACGACGCCCGGCGTGTCATCCACAATGACGTCAACGCCGGTGGCTTTTTCAAACGCGCGGATATTCCGGCCTTCACGACCAATCACCCGGCCTTTCATCTCGTCGGAAGGAATATCGACCGTGGAAACAGTCGTTTCGCTCGTATGCTCGCCTGCGTATCTCTGGATTGAGGATATGATTATCTCTCTGGCCTGGTCTTCGGCACTTTCCTGAGCTTCCGTCAAACGCTTTTGGATAAGCTCAGCCGTCTCGCCTTCCATTTCATGTTCCACCTGTTGCAGCAGTTGCTTTCTGGCCTCTTCTTCAGAGAGGTTGGCGACCTTGAGCAGCTGGCTTTTCTGGTGGGCAATTAACTCGTTGAGATGGCGGTCCTTGTTTGCCAGCGACTTCTCTCGCTCGTTAATTGCTTTTTCGGCTGATTCGAGTGTGCGCTCCTTGGAATTGAGCGTTTCAAGTTTCTGGTCTATCATATCCGAACGCTTTGCCATGCGTTTTTCTTCACTGCGCAGTTCCTGGCGTGTTGAGTTGGTCTCTGTATCGAACTTCTCGCGCATCCGGATAAGTTCGCTTTTGGCATTAACTTCAGCTTGGGCGATAATTTTTTGTGCGTCTGCCTCGGCTGCGGTTTTCATGGCGTCGACCGCTTTTTCTGTCGATGATACTCTCGCCCGCCCGAGAATCCACACAACAAGGCCTGCCACAATAACGCCAACTATCGTCCCCACAAGAACCAGCGCAAGAAACTGGGCTTGGGTTAGTGCAGCTAAGAATATAGGTACAAACATAGCACAATCCTTTCAAGAGGTGTGCTGGCAGGGAGATTCATTACACAAGCAGGCCGGCAAATGCCCATAGGGCACTTACGGAGCGATCGGGTCCGATTTCACTTATGAGCCGGACGCTCAATTTTTCGCCTTGTCGGTGCAATGAAAGCCGACAAGCGGTGTCAGATTGATAATTCCAGAAATTTATCCGGTATTACGCATCCTCAGTTGCGTTGGCAACTTTCCCCGCACACGGCGAATTAAGAGAGCAAAAAACATCCTTAAAGTTTCCATTCAGTTCGCTTTATGGCTCTAGCGAATTCTATAGACCCGAAGGCCTCGTCCTATATGGACGAATAATCGACGTTCCGTGCTGGGCGATCCTTTTTCAATAGGTTTCTCCCCGCACCAAGCGGGGCGATGCTCCAACGCAAATGCCACAATAAAAGCAAATTATGGGCATCGAACGCCGTTTGCCGGACGGCCTGCCTGTAAATTCAACCTTGGCCGTCACACCTAAAATACCAGACGCACCGATGAGCGAATCTATCGTTCACCAAACGCGTTATAAACTTAGTACCATACTATCCAATAAAAGGTTCGCCGGTCAAGGACAAACAAGCTCCTTATTTATCCCTGAAACGACCCCTCTTACGGCAGAGCTGATTTCATAACAACAATCAACTAAAGATATTATCGACAAGATACTTTTGAGACTGAAGTTGCAGAATCTTTTAATAATTTCCACGTCATCTATTATATGCTTAAAATTTTTGGAGTTTCTCAACTACCTTATAAATTGCCTGCGTGCCTTCTTTGCCGAAGCCCAGCTCGGAAGCTGACTTAAAAAGCTCTTCGCCAAGCAAAGCCCCGCGCAAATTCAGGCCAAGTTTATCGCATGCCTCGTGAGCAAGCCGCAAATCTTTGGTCAGATAATCTACGAAAAAGCCGGGACTGAAATCTCCGTCTTTCATCTTTGTACCCAGATTGCTCAGCTGCCAACTGCCAGCCGCTCCGCCGGATACCGCAGTGAGCATAGCCTCGGGTTCGATATTAGCTGCCTTTGCAAGATACAGCGCTTCTGCCGCTGCAAGGCAATTCAGCGATACGAGAATCTGATTGCACAGCTTGACGATATAGCCGCTGCCGCTTTTTCCGCAGTAGGTTATTGTCTTGCCCATCACCTCAAGCACAGGAAGTGCGCGGTCGAAATCCTGCCTTTCACCGCCGACCATTATGCTGAGCGTACCAGCCTTTGCTCCAACATCTCCCCCGGATACGGGCGCATCAAGAAAACCGGCACCTTTGCTTCCAAGTTTGGCGGCGCATTTTTCGGCTACTTCGGGAGAAACTGTCGAGCAGTCGATAACTATAGCGTCCTTTTTTATGCCAGAAATTATACCGGTCTCTTCGCCAAGCACAACTTCAAGCACATCCGGTGTATCTGAGACACAGGTAACAATTATATCGCTTGCCGCTGCCACCTCAGCCGGGCTTGACGCTACGTTCGCGCCTTTGTCTGCAAGGCATTGCGCCTTGGAGGCTGTGCGGTTGTAAACGGTAAGTTTAAAGTTGGCCTTGAGGATGTTTTGGGCCATGGGCAAACCCATAATCCCCAAGCCGATGAACCCAACACTAATTTTTTTATCAGCCATAGTTTTTCTCCGTAAATCGCTGCAGAAGAATTTAACGCCTTGGCTGAGCTTCGACAACTCAATTGCCACGGAAGCGGTTCGAATGTATATTCAGGGCCTGAAATTACTGAAAAAACAGGAGCGTCAGATGTTAGCCCAAACAGATAACACGGAATTCTGGAAACTATTTACCGAACACCAGTTTCTTCACAACGAGCTGTGGAGGTGGGCTGCCCTTTTCGGGGCTTTGCTGACGAGTTTCATCATCAGCAAGATCGTTGCGTTTTTCATCCAGCGGCACAGCCAAAAGCTTGAAAAGTCGGGCAAGGCTGTCGTCGCCGCACTGCTGCTGCGGAGCATGGTTGGTCCCGTGCAGATGCTGATTATTGCCGGCGGCCTGTACTTCGCCAGAAATTTCATTCGGCTGGAGTGGATAATCACCGAAGAGCTTAACGGCTCGGAAAAGACCCGTGAAATTAATTTCCTGTCAAACTGGATTAACGCCTGCAAGACGATATCCGTTCTGGCCGTAGCCTGGTTCATCTATCGCCTTGTTGATGTAATCGAATACTTCCTGCACCACTGGACAAGCAAGACCGATACGCTGCTGGACGATCAACTCGTGCCGCTCGTTCGCAAGTCGCTGCGTGTTTTCATCGTTATCGTGTCGGTTCTGTTTATCGCACAGAACATTTTTGAATGGAACATCGGCTCACTTATCGCCGGTTTGGGCATTGGCGGTTTGGCGTTCGCACTGGCAGCCAAGGACATGCTTGCCAACCTGTTCGGCTCGGTAACAATTTTTGCCGACAGGCCATTCCAACTTGGAGAACGGGTTGTAATCGCTGGATATGACGGCATGATTGAAGAGGTTGGCTTCCGCTCTACGCGGCTGAGACTGCTCAATGGCCATCTTGTTACGATTCCGAACGGCGTCGTCGCAAATTCCGCGGTAGAGAATATCGACCGCCGGCCTTCCATCAAACGCGTTATGGAAGTTACCTGCACGTACGACACTCCCCCGGAAAAAATCCAGCGGGGCGTCGATATCATCCGGGAGCTTCTTGATGCGCGAAAGGAAAACTTCCCCGCCGAAAACCCGCCGCGTGTTTACTTCAACGACTTTGGCTCGCACAGTCTGGACATTATCGTCTATTACTGGTTCACGCCGGCTGATTGGTGGGCCTATCTGGAATTCAACCACGACTTCAACTCCGAGCTGCTCAAGCGTTTCAATGAAGAAGGAATCGAGTTTGCCTTCCCGACACAGACGCTTTACATGAAAAAAGGCGACAGCGAGTAAAAAAAATGGACTTTGAAATAGCTGCTAAAATTCTGGCTGGCGCTGCCGCCGGCTCGCTGCTTGGTTTTGTCCTTGGCCGGGCGCATATCTGCGGAGCAAAGGCGTGCAACGTAAAGAGACGCCTGATTATAAACATCATCGCCGGGGCGATCTTCGGGGCAGCTGTCGCATGGTGGGCAGTGAATAGATAGAAAGGGGCTTAAAATGCGTTATGCCTGGAGCATTGTTTTGGTGCTTATCTTATGCACAGCCGGGATAATTTCCACTTCACTGGCGACAGATAAACAAGAAGAAGCAGAAAATCCCCCTGAAATCTTAAAGAAGGGGTTTGAAAAAAATATTGAAGGATGGAATCTTGAAGATATAGACATGGTAA
The DNA here is from genome assembly GCA_964401835.1 of uncultured Planctomycetaceae bacterium. Taxonomy (GTDB): domain Bacteria; phylum Planctomycetota; class Phycisphaerae; order SM23-33; family SM23-33; genus CAYNZP01. Next base: position 16,827 of record CAYNZP010000001.1, on the reverse strand, counting down.
TGTCAACGGTACATCCAGAATCCCCAAATTATACTTCGTCAAAGAGATTTGCCGAAAAAATGTTCGACTTATATGACCTACATTCCAAGATGCTCTCAATGAAATATATTGGAACAGATGGTGAATACTCTGTTTTACGAGTAAAACTTAAAACAACGAAGATTAATGGGCCGGCATTCAAGGAAAGTGTTATAGATACGCTTCATGTTTTTCGTAAAGAAGATTACTTGTGGAAATTTTGGGCAGGAACAACGCTTGAAGTTAAATACATTGAGCCCGAAAAAGGTGTTGATTCAAAAGAAGAGGCCGACGAGTTTTAAAAGGATTGATTCTTAATTTCACAACTCACCTTTTAATTTTCTCAGCAGGTCCAGTGCCTGCATTGGCGTCATGTTTTCCAGGTCGGTGTCTTTTATTTCCCGCGCGACTCGTGAGGCTGGGTCTGCGAACAGTTGCATCTGGGCTGCTGCCTCTCTGGCGCGGTCGGCAAGTTCGGGCATGTCCAGCCCGTCAGCAAGGTGTGCCTGTATCTGGGGCAGTATCGCCTTTGCCCGCTCGATGACATCCTTGGGCACGCCGGCCAGCCGGGCGACGTGCACGCCGTAGCTCTGGTCGGTTCCACCCTTTACTATCTTGTGCAGGAATATCACCTCGTCTGCCCATTCCCGCACTGAAACGTTGAGATTCGTCGTACCGTCGAGCACATTTTCCAGCTCTGTCAGCTCGTGGTAGTGCGTGGCAAACATGGTTCGACACTTGATGTTCAGTGCGATAAATTCGCAAATCGCCCAAGCCAGCGACAGGCCGTCGCAGGTGCTGGTTCCCCGGCCGACCTCATCGAGTATAACCAACGAACGGCTTGTGGCGTTGTTGAGTATGTTTGCGGTCTCGACCATTTCCAGCATGAAGGTACTGAGCCCGCGCGATATTTCGTCAGCTGCCCCGACGCGCGTGAAGATTCTGTCGACCAAGCCTATCGTCGCTTCCTCGACCGGTATGAAGCTGCCCGTCTGTGCCATCAGTACCAGTAGCGCCGTCTGGCGGATGTAGGTACTCTTGCCGGCCATGTTCGGGCCTGTGATTATCAACAGCCGGTCGTCTTTGGCAGCCATGCTCACATCGTTCGGCACGAACTGTTCCCGTAGCTGCTCGGCCAGTACGGGGTGTTTGCCGCCGACTATTTTCAGCACGTTGTCCTGTGTCATCGTCGGCCTTTTGTAGCCGCGTTCTGTCGCCAGCGTCGCCAGCCCGCACAGTACGTCCAGATTCGCCAGTGCGTCCGCGGCAGCCTGGAAGGCGGGTATGTATTGCGCGAGTTCCAGACGTATCTGCTCGAACAGCCGGGCCTCGAGACTTTTTGCCCGCTCGTCGGCACTGAGAACTTCGTTTTCGTATTTCTTCAGTTCGTCGGTTATGTATCGCTCGGCGTTTTTGAGCGTCTGCTTGCGGACGTAGTCGGGCGGGGCCTTGTCCTTGTTGACGTTGGAGATCTCTATGTAATAGCCGAACACCCTGTTATAGCCGACCTTGAGATTCGGTATTCCGATCCGCTTCGACTGCTGGGCCTGATACTCGGCCAGCCAGCTCTGGCCGTCCTTGCCGATGCGCCGCAGCCGGTCGAGCTCTTCGTTGAACCCAGCCGATATCACACCGCCGTCGGCGATCGAGTTCGGGCAGTCCGAATCTATCGACCGGCTTATAAGTTCAGCCTGCACCTCAAGCCCGGTAAGTGCGGGGTAAAGCTGTGTAATAAGTTCTGCGGTGCAGCCGTCGATTGTCGCCGCCAGTTTTGGCAGCAGCCTGAGGGTTTGGCCGAGTGCGACCAGTTCCCTCGGCCTGACCCGGCCCATTGCGATGCCGGCAGCGATGCGGTCTATCTGCGCTACGTCCTGCAGTATCTCGCGCAGGCTTTTTAGTCGCGTCCGGTCAGAGCCCAGTTCTTCCACCGCGTCCTGACGGGCGGTTATCATACTGTAACCGGTAAGCGGAAATGTCAACCAGCGCTCCAGCAGCCTCGCTCCCATTCCCGTGCAGGAGCGGTCTATGGAGGCCAGGAGGCTGCCCACACGCTGGTTGGACCGCAGTGTCCGGTGTACCTCGAGACAGCGGAGAGTGTTGCCGTCTACCTGCATGTGGTCGGAACGGTCGAATTTTTTCAGCGTGCGGATATGTTCAATGGCTGTCTTTTGTGTCTCGCGAAGGTACTCGATAATCGCGCCAGCTGCGGAGATGGATTCATCCCAGCCGTCGAAGCCGAAACCTTCGAGTGTTTTTGTTCCGAAATGGTCGTTAAGCGCTTCAACTGAAGCCCGCGAGTCGAACGCCCAGGGCGGCCTGCTGGTGGCAGCTGTGCCCGTGCTCTGGGCAAGCGTTTCGCGGAAGCTGGGCGTATCGAAGCTGTCGCCTTCGGGGAATATCACCTCGGCAGGGCGGATTCGGACGACCTCGTCCAGCACGGCATCGGAGGGCGTCGTCATCGTCCAGAACGCGCCGCTGGAAAGTTCCACCCACGCCACGCCGGCCTGGCCGTTGTCTTTCGAGCCGGTCTTTGCCTTGAACACAGCGACCAGAAAGTTCCCTTCGTTCTGCTCGAGTAAAAAGTCATCTGTGAGTGTGCCCGGCGTAACCAGGCGGACAACGTCGCGCTTGACGACGCCTTTTGCCTTTTTGGGGTCTTCGACCTGCTCGCACATCGCCACGCGGTGGCCGGCCTTTATCAGCCGGGCCAGGTAGCTTTCTGCGGCGTGGTAGGGGATGCCCGCAAGCGGAATGGCCGACGGGCCTTTGCTTCTGCTGGTCAGCGCCAGGCCCAATACGCGGCTGGCGATCTTGGCGTCTTCGTAGAACATCTCATAGAAGTCGCCCATCCGGAAAAAGAGTATGTAGTCCGGGTATGTTTCCTTGAACTGGCGATACTGCCGCATCGCCGGCGTGTCGTTTTGTCCGCCGTTTTTATCGCTCATCTTTGAAAGTGGGATGATATGGCAGAGCCGCCCAAACGGCAAGTGTCGCCTTGGCCGGAACCTCCGCGTAATCCATTAATTCACCGCATTAACAGGACACTTAAGGACTTGTCAATGCGTATAATTAAATGAGGAATTCCAAAAGCACCTCCTGGGTAAACGGGCCAGGGGCGCAAATCAAATTGGCATGAGTCATGGATCGGCCGATAGTTAAGGGGAATCGAAAATGACTCATCGGATGAACTACTTGGATCTTATCACCCTGGTTCTGGTCGTTATCGGCGGCCTGAATTGGGGGCTGTGGGGCCTGTTCGAGTTCGATCTGGTAGCTGCCATCTTCGGCGAGCTCTCGTTTCTCTCGAGAATTATCTATATCCTCGTCGCGCTGGCTGCTATCTACACGGCTGTGAGGTCGCCACATCTGGCACACTTCACCAAGCCCCACACACCGCACCCGGCCTAGTTTGTGCCGCAGTTGCGATCTAAAGAGGCGTGCATGGATGAAGGTAGCACTTTTTAAGAGGGGTGTTGCCTAATAAAAAAGGCGACGGCTAACTCAAACCGCCGCCTTTTTTGTAGTGAGAGTGTCTTATTCTTCTGACTGAATCTTTCGAGGGCCGTAGATCGTACCTGGCATGATGGTATCAACGGTGAATCTGCTGGTCATTGAGAGCATGAATCTGCGAATTTGCCCAGCCTCTGTCTTAACGCCGACAATTCGCAGACGGCTGATCTTGCTTGAAGCCATCGGAACGGACCACTTGACCGGTTTGCCAGCCTTCAGGTCGGTTGCGAGTGTCTGCCAGCTTCGCCCATCGTCGGGCGAGAACTGAAGTTCGACCGATTGATATTTTTCAACGTCTTTGGGCAGCCAGCCGAGGATTCTGCTCGTGCCGCCGCGGACGAGTTCGCCCTTAGTCGGCCAGCCAAGCTCAGCTGGCGTTTTTGGCCTGCGCGAAACCTGCTCGAAGATATCGGCAGGACGTGTTGTCGGGCTCGGGCCACCTTCGACGGCTGCGACGCGCAGTGTATCTGTCAGGGCCATGCCGATATTGCCAGCCTTGTCGGTGGCTTCCATCCTGAACCGCAGGCCGCCACCCTTGCCGGCTGACTCTGCCGGAATTTCTATTTTCATCTCGCCTGTCGGCGGCAGGGGCTTGGGGAATTTGCTCCAGATAAGGTTATCCGGGAAGTTCGCAAAGCACGTTCCCAGCCTGATCGAGCCTTCCTTGAGGTTGACGTCACTGACCGACCACTTGAGAATTACGCTATCGCCAGGTTTGTAAATGTGCGGCCTGGTTTGACCCGTGCCGGGGTCCTTTTCCTCTGTCGCCGGGGTCAGCTGGAGTTCGATAATTGGCGTTTTGGTATCGACCACATAGATTCTATGCGGCTGGCCTTTAGGCACTTGAGTCACGCCCTGGCCTGGGCCCACGAAGCGGATCCAATGTCGGCCGTCCTGGTCGGCCTGGAACAGGAAGTGTGTTTGCTCGACGCCGTAAAAACCATTGCGCTGCCAGCTTTCACCTTCATCTAAAGAGCAGAATATTGCCACTCTCGCAACCCCGGCTAATTGGCAGTTTCCGGGGTGCTTGATGAAGTAGTAGGAATTATTGGTGTAATAGATAGGGATATCGGGCCCGATGTTTTCGAAGGGCTTTATATCTTCGGTCGGGCGATAGTAAAACGGCGCGTCATACGCCCACGGCGGATAGTCCGCGCGGGGGTTCCACTTGGAGTTTTCGTCAACCTGCGTGCAGCCGGCCAACAGTGCTAAAGTCAACATCATCGTTACAAATATGCGCATATCGGTTCCTTCCATACAAAAAACGTCTCAAGCTCTTTATCGGCAGGAAGCTGCAAAAATATGCGAGAAATTTTCTTATTTGAGATATTCGTGCGCTCGCTGGAAGATTATCGAGCCGTCTGCGCTCTCGATCTTCTTTCGCGTCCACTGCGGATGATGGGTGATGTCCACGAATCGTTCCGGGTGTGGCATCATGCCCATGACACGTCCAGACGGGTCGCAAATGCCGGCGATATCGTCGATGCTGCCGTTGGGATTGACGGGAAATCCGCCCGGCTGGCCGTTTTCATCGACGTAGCGCAAGGCTGGTTGGTCGTTTTCGCGGAGTTTGTCCAAAATCCCGTCCTGCGGCACGAATTTGCCTTCGCCGTGTGCGATTGGCAGGGTGATTATCTCGCCTTTTGGCAGGAAGACGCATTTTTCTGAATCACATCGCAGGTGCACCCAACGATCCTCGAATCGGCCGTTGTCGTTCCACGCCAGCGTCGCGTCGTGGTTGGCCTCGGCGGGGTCTACTTTTGCCCACGGTAGCAGGCCGCTCTTTATCATCACCTGAAAGCCGTTGCAAATGCCCAGCACAAGCTTTTCGTCAGCGAGGAACTTGTTCAGCGGTTCTGCCAGGCGGTGGAGCATCTGATTGGCGAGTATCTTGCCAGCTGCCACGTCGTCTCCGTAGCTGAAGCCGCCGGGAATGACCAGGAACTGATATTCGCTGAGACTTTCCGGCTTTTCCATCAGGCGAAATACGTGAACGCGCTCAGCCTCGAAGCCGGCCTGTTCCAACGCATGCTGCGTCTCACGGTCGCAGTTAGTCCCAGCTGTCCTTAATACCAATGCTTTCGGTGTAGCCATTTTTTTCTCTTTTTCTAGTCGCTTGCCTTTTGGTATGACTCTTCTTTGAGGGTTCTTTCAAGATTAAGTTTTTCAATTATTTTAACAACGAGCTTAGCGGAATTTTGTGCAGCAATTTGGTAGAATTTTTCAATGTCTACCAAAGCTTCTTCATCTGCTACGTCACTTACACTCCGAATAACAATACAAGGTACTTTCAACTGGAAACAAACTTGCGAAACTGCAGCACCTTCCATTTCAACGACGTCAGCTTTGACTCTTTTACGGATTTCTTCTTTCCCAGAAGAAGATGCAACGAAACAGTCACCTGTAGAGATTATGCCCGTGATGATTTTTGGGGTGTGCTGCTTTGTCCCAACCTTGATTTTTTCAAGTTCGATTTTATCTGCGGATTCTTCGGCGATTTTCAATAATCTTTTATTGGCGGGAAAGAAAATCGGGTTACGCATGCCATCGATAGGATTTCTTGTCGAATGATTCTCAAATCCTCCAGCTAAAAGCCTGCCATAATCATGCTGTACAGTTGTTTGACCGATGACAACGTCACCGGGGAACAATTCAGGATTTAAACCTCCAGAGATTCCAGTAAATATAAGTTCATTGGGGTTGAAATGATTTATGAGCAATGTCGCTGTCATAGCTGCATTAACTTTGCCCACACCTGTTTTCGCTATAACCACATTTCTTCCATTAAGCTTTCCAGAAGAAAAGTGCAAACCTTGTATAGAGACAGATTGTTTTTCTGAAATTTGATTTTCTAGTGTTTGGACCTCTGGGCCGAAGGCACCAATTATTGCTGTTAGGGGCTTCGTTTTTTCTTGAGCAATTAACAGCGACTGGCATACGGAAAAAACAAGAATGCATCCAATAATGTTGACCTTTATTTTCATGTCTGCACCTTTGTGTTTGTTTACCAGTTAAATGTTCCTTGCCATGCAGCCTTGGCGTCTTCGATTCCAAGATCGACAACATTGGTGCCCTCAGCCTTGATTTCGATCTTGCCGGTATCTGTAACCTTGCCGATTTCGCCCAGCGGTACATCCTTTATCAGCCGCAGGAATGCGTCATGATTTTCCGGAGTTACTTCAACGAGCAGTCGGCCTGCGTATTCACTGAACAGAATCGCCGCTGCAGAGGTTTCGCCATTGGTCGGGACCGCATCGAGATTGATATCTACGCCAAACCCCCCAGCAAAGGCCATCTCACCAGCCGCTACTGCCAGGCCGCCTTCAGAGAGGTCGTGACAGCTGCGGACAAGGCCGGCCTCGATAGCTGCCTGTGTCGCCTTCAATACTTTTAACGATGCTTCAAGATCGACAGGCGGGACGTCGTTGCCGCTTTCGAGCCCTTCAGCCAGAAGGTAATGACTGCCGCCGAGATCGCTGCCGGTAGTGCCGAGGACGAACAGGTAATTGCCCGCCTCTTTCAGGTCGGACGTTACGCACTTTGTAGCATCGTCAATAACGCTGATGGCTGAAATCAACAGTGTCGCCGGAATCGCGATTGTTTCGCCGGTGTCGGTCTGGAACTCATTATTGAGCGAGTCCTTGCCAGAGACGAATGGCGTTTCGTAAACCATCGCAGCGTCATGACAGCCCTTTGCTGACTGGACAAGCGAGCCCATGCGGTCGGGCTTGTTGCAGTTGCCCCAGCAGAAGTTGTCCAGTATGGCTGTTCGCTCGAGATTGCCGCCGACGCAGACGAGGTTTCGCATGGCTTCGTCCACGGCGTGAAGGGCACTCTGGTAAGGGTCCAGGTCGCCGAATCGCGGGTTCATGCCGCACGAAACGGCCAGTCCCTTGTTGCTCTTGAGTGCCGGGCGGACGACGGAAGCATCGCCCGGGCCATCCTGGGTCGCGCCGACAAGCGGCTTGATAACGCTGCCGCCCTGGACTTCGTGGTCGTACTGGCGGACGATCCATTCCTTGCTGGCTACGTTTGGTGCAGCGAGTATTTTCGTCAGTGTATCGTTATAGTTTTCCTTCTGGGCCGGTACGGGCGAGGGGGCGGCCACTTTTTCGTAGACAGCTTCTTTCACCGGCTGGGGTATGCCCTGATGGAGGAAGTCCATCTCGAGCTCGCCGACGGCTTGATCCTCATAGAACAGCTTGAGCATCTTGCCCTCGGTGCCGTAATGGCCGATGTTTGTTGCTTCGACGTCCTCGGATTCGAATATCTGCATTATTCGCTCGACGTTTTCCTGCGGCACGGACAAGACCATGCGTTCCTGAGCTTCGGAAATCCATGTCTCGGCGTAGGTCAGGCCCTTGTACTTTACCGGAATGCGGTCGATGTGGACTTCCGCGCCGATGTCTTCGCCCATCTCGCCGACGGCACTACTCAGGCCGCCCGCTCCGCAGTCGGTTATCGCTGTGTAAAGCCCTTCATCGCGGGCCTGCAGCAGCGTGTCGAGCGTCTTCTTTTCGGTAATCGCGTTGCCGATCTGTACGGCGTGCGAGAATTCCGTCTCGTGGGTGTGGGTAAGTTCGCCACTGCTGAACGTCGCGCCGTGGATGCCGTCTCGGCCGGTCTTGCCGCCGACGCAGATTATCGCATCGCCGGGTTTGGGCTCTTTGAAGCATTTGTCGCGCGGGATCATCCCGACGGTACCGCAGAACACCAGCGGGTTGCCGAGATATTTCTCGTCGAAATAGACAGCTCCGTTTACAGTCGGCACGCCCATCCTGTTACCGTAATCCCGAACGCCGCCGACGACGCCTCGCATCACACGGCGTGGGTGAAGAACGCCTTTTGGCACGTCTTCGAGCGGCATATCTGTCGGGCCGAAGCAGAACACATCGGTATTTGCCACCGGGCGGGCGCCCAAGCCCGTACCCATCGGGTCTCGCAGTACGCCACCGATACCGGTCGACGCTCCTCCGTAGGGCTCGATAGCTGAGGGGTGGTTGTGCGTTTCTACCTTGAAGCAGACAGCTTCGTCTTCGTCAAATTCGATAACGCCGGCGTTGTCCTTGAATACGCTGATGCACCACGGCTTGTTGAGTTTTTTCGTTACGCCGAAGATTGTTGTCTTGATAAGGTTGGAAATTTCCTCGACTACCTCGCCGGAGTTGTTCTTTACGCAGACATCCGAGCGGAACGTCTTGTGTACGCAGTGCTCGGACCATGTCTGGGCGATCATCTCCAGTTCGACGTCGCTGGCCTCGCGCCCGATGCGCTGGTAGTATTCCTGGATGCCCTTCATCTCGACGAGGTTCAGGAACAAATCGCCATCGGTGGAAAGCTTCATCAGCCCGGCGTCGTCGAGCTTGCGAATCGGCACTTCGACGATTTTCAGCTCGTAATCCTGGCCGTGCGTTTCCGGCGGGGTGAATGACTCGAAGTGGAAGTCCTCTATGACGGCATTGGCCAGCAGTCGGCGTGCGACTGTCTCGCATTGGTCGTCGCTGACATCACCGACGAGTTCATAGCGGCGGCCTGTCTGGACGGAAGTTATGTCGATGCCCATATCGGCGATTGCCTTTTGAGTCGAGGCAGCTACCGGGTCCATAACGCCGGGCTTGAGGTGGACTTCGATAACCTTTCCTTCGGCAGCTGAGCCGTTGCCGATGGAGAATTCCTCGATTACCGGGTCAGCCAGCAGCTCGCGCGCGACGCGCTGTGCGTCGGCGTCGCTGATGTCGCCAGCAAGGAAGAAAAGCCTGGCCGAGCGAACGTCTTTGACGGCGTCGATTCCGAGTTCCGCTATCTGGTGGGCGATACCCTCGGCGTGTGGGTCGCCAAGGGACTGTTTGGGCCTGATCTCTATCCTGTGAATCATGGCGAAAGTCCGTTTTCCTGATTTTTTTTCTAAAGGTTTCCCAAAAGGTTTTCCAGAAGATTTCCCAAAAAGGAGGCTTCTGAGTCTATTAAAGATTTTTATAAAGATTTCACTTACTCCGCAAAAGGGGGATTTTAGCGACTGGGGCCGCTTCGGGCAATCGAGAATGGTTTTTAAAACTTTGAATAATGACAAAATCCTCCATGGGTTCACAAAGCCCCACTTTATACGATCCCCTCGAAACCCGATGCCGAAAATAAAAAACAAAAGCCCGCGGATTTTCACCCACGGGCTTAAAAACTGAATAAGTTGAGATAATTCTCACACCAGATACTGCTTTGAAGTCTTTGTGAAGCGGTGGGCCTTTTTGGCGAATTCCTCGTAGCCTTCACGGCCCATTATTCCGAAGGTGGCCTGCTTGCCGAGTTCGACGGCTGGCTGGTCGTAGGCGTTGATGTTCAGTAGTTCGCCCATCAGGCTCGTAGTGAATTCGTACAGGTACAGGAACTCGCCGACAGAGTGCGGGGTAATCTCGTCGAATTTTATCGTAACGCTCGGCCGCTGCGAGTAGGCCATGGCGTACTCGGTGGCGTACTTTTCCGCATTGAGCAGCCTGGTGAGCGGTTTTTTGCGGAGATACGTCAGGCCGGGAACGTCTTGGAACATATCCGGCACGCGCACATTGCGTGGGTGTTTGGCTACTTCGAGGAAGACCGTCAGTTTATCGTTTGGCCCTTCGCGGTAGAGCTGGACCTGGCTGTGCTGGTCGGTCGTGCCGAGCGCCTTTATCGGCGTCGGGCCGGTGAAGACCTCGTTGCCGTTGCGATCGGCCTGTTTGCCAAGCGACTCGGCCCAGAGCTGACGGTACCAGTCAGCCAGCATGTAAAGGCGGTTGGAGTAGGGCATCATAACGTGCATGACCTTGCCCTTGGCTGTGTAGCTCAGGTATTTGATCGTCGCCAGCATGGCAGCGGGGTTGCTGCGCCAATCGAAATTTTCGCATCGCTGCTTCATGGCTGCAGCTCCGGCGAGCAGTTCGTCTGTATCTATACCGCACATAGCCGCACTGAAAAGCCCCACCGGCGAAAGCACGCTGAATCGCCCGCCGACATCGCCCGGCACGGCCAGCATGGCGTAGCCGTCCTGTTTTGCGATGTTGTGCAGCGTTCCCTTTTCGGTGTCGGTCGTAGCTACGATGCGCTTGGCGAAATCGTCGCCGAGCTTGCTTTGCAGGAGTTTGCGGATGACCATGAATTGGCTGGCGGTCTCGGCTGTCTCGCCGCTTTTGGATATAACATTGAACAGCGTTGTCTTGAGGCGTCTGCCGACAAACTTCAGCGTGTCACCAATCAGGGCGGGGTCTACGTTGTCGAGAACGAAAAGTCTTGGCCCGCTGCGCCTGCGGTCGCTGAGCAGGTTGTATGTTGCCGGATTCAGCGCGCTTTGAAGTGCGACATTGCCAAGTGCGCTGCCGCCGATGCCGAGAACGACCATATCGGTGGTGTTACCTTTATATTGTTCGACGAGTTGTTTAACCTGTCGGCTGTATTCAGTGTTGGCTGGCAGGGTAGTGTAACCGAGCTGGCCGGCGTTGACCTGCCCCATGACAGCTGAGTGTGCCTGGCGTATCACGGCGTCAATACCGTCGAAGTCCTGCGGTGCAATTCCGTGCTCTTTCAAGACAACCAGCGAAGTGGCGTTTTTCCAGTATAGCTGAATCATTTTTAGAACTTTCTCTTGTTAGCACTTGGAAAATGTCAATTAACGCCAAAAGAATAGCTCTTGAGGGATAATTTGGCAATAAGCTACTGCTTCTATTGCCACAGCAGGTTGACCCTGGGGCGGTTGAATCAATATAATTAGCTCTTTGACGTTTTTTGGCATTTGCGGAGAAGATGAATATGCAGATTATGGTCAATGGCGAGTCGCGAGAGCTTACGGTAGCTACCGTGGCAGAGCTTCTCGAGTCACTCTCGATGGAGCCGCGACGGGTGGCTGTGGAGCTTAACAGGCAGATAGTACCTCGTGCCCAGCACGGCGAGACGGTTTTGAAAGATCGCGACACGCTCGAGATAGTTACACTTGTTGGCGGGGGTTAGTCTTTTTTTACGGACAAATTTCGGGGGAGTTGGAAAGGCAGAATTAGGATATGGATATTGGACCGCTGAGAATCGGCGATTTTGAGATCAAGAACAGGCTTTTTGTCGGCACTGGCAAATATGAGACTTACGAGTTGATGCGAGATGCGCTGGCCCAGTGTGGCTGCGAGGTTGTAACAGTCGCGGTGCGGCGCGAGAGGATGCTCGACAAGGATGGCCGGAACATCCTGGATTTTCTCGATCCGAAAAAATATACGCTCCTGCCGAATACCGCAGGGTGCTTCAACGCAGAAGACGCCATACGCACAGCCCGGCTCGGAAGAGAGCTTCTTGAAGGTCTGGAAAACCCCGGCTCAAAGTGGGTGAAGCTCGAGGTGCTCGGCGACAAGAAAACGCTGCTGCCGGACCCGCTCGGAACGCTCGAGGCCTTGAAGGTTCTCAAGGACGAGGGCTTCTGCGTGCTGTGTTATACATCTGATGATCCGATCATGGCCCAGCGGCTAAAGGACGGCGGTGCTGACGCGGTAATGCCGGCTGGCAGCCCGATTGGCTCGGGCCAGGGCGTGCTGAATCCGTGGAATATCCGCATCATCCTCGAACAGCTCAAGGACGGCGACCCCGATTTTCCGATTATTGTCGATGCAGGCGTGGGGACAGCTTCCGACGTAACAATAGCGATGGAACTCGGCGCCGACGGCGTGCTGCTCAATACTGGTATTGCTGGCGCAAAAGACCCCGTTGCAATGGCAACGGCGATGAAGATGGCCCTGGAAAGCGGCTACCTCGCCTGCCGGGCAGGGCGAATACCTCGCAAGCTCTATGCTACGGCATCGAGCCCGATTGAGGGTGTAATTGGCGTTAAGCAGTAGCGGATGCGTGAATCGGTGAATTAGTTAATCGGTTAATCAGGACCATAAAACTGTGAAAGGATGAATATGCCGGGGGAATTTGAAGACCTGGATACTTACAAAGCAGCCCGTAACTTAAGGCAAAGAATTTTAAAATTAATTCAATTATTACCGGAAGAAGAAAAGTATAATCTTGTTTCCCAAATGCGAAGAGCTTCACTTTCGGTAACCAATAATATAGCTGAAGGGCATGGCAGCAGGAGTTTCAAGCACAACATCAGTTACTTGTATCGTGCACGTGGTAGTGTGAATGAATTGTTGGATGATTTTAATGCTTGCGAAGACCAGAATTATTTCAGAAAAGAGCAATTAGAATCTTTGCGTGAAGACGCTAAGTCTGTTATTCGGCTGATAAATGGATATATTAAGTATTTGAGAAAACGTCTTTCTGAAACAAAAACGTCAAAAAGTGAAATCAACTGATTTACTTTTTAACTGATTAACTAATCAACTGACTTTCATGGATAAGCGAACGAAAATCTGTATTTGGGTAATACTTCTCGGCTTGGGGAATTTCCTAGCCTACACCGTCGCCTACAGGTTCGTCGAGGGCGAGGCGATTAACGGTGAAGTTCGGTTGAGCGAAGACGGTGCGAAGGAATATTACCTTAAGGAAAACCACCCGCACGGTTACGTCAGCGTTTCCAGGGGTGTTTTTTATTACAGCGCGATTCATTCAATCTCAATCTGGCCGACGGTTGGCGCGGTTATGCTGGCGATGCTGACGCTGGCCAAGGAGCGATTCGTGCTTTCGCTCCGGTCAAGCGTGGTTCGCGGCAGGACACTGCTTACCATTTTGGCAACGATTATCGCGCTGCTGACTGCATGGATAACGATCGAATTTATCCATACGTTCATCGAGATCGTTTCCGAACCCAAACCAATAGAGCAGGTACTTATCCAGGCAACTCAAATCCTATGTGCCTGAGCGTTGAGAAAATCCTTGCTCCCGATGGGCTCATCGCCAGCAAGCTTCCCAATTACGAACATCGACCCGAACAGCTCGAGATGGCCTGCGCGGTGGTGGAGGTCTTCGACGCCAACGAACACCTGATAGCCGAGGCTGGCACGGGCGTGGGGAAGAGCTTTGCTTATCTCGTGCCGGCTATCCTGCAGGCTGTCTATGAGGAAAAACGCATCGTCATTTCAACCTACACGATAGCTCTCCAGGAACAGCTGATTAACAAGGACATTCCTTTTTTGCACGATATTCTTCCGCTTGAGTTTTCCGCAGTGCTGGGTAAAGGGCGGACGAACTATCTGTGCTTCAGGCGGCTGGCGTTTACGATCAAGAACCGCAAAAAGATTTTCAGCTCGAAAACACATCAGAACCAGCTCGACAAACTTTCCGGCTGGGCGATGGAGACCGAGACCGGTTCGCTTCAGGATATAGATTTTGCCGTTTCGGGCGTCTGGGGCAAGGTTTGCAGCGAACAAGGCCTGTGCCGCGGAAATTCCTGCGAACATTATCATAACTGCCACTTCCAGGCTGCCCGCCAGCGGATGCAACACGCGAACATATTGGTGGTGAACCACGCCCTTTTCTTTTCCGACCTAGCACTGAGGGAAATCGGCAAGCAGTTGCTGGGTTCATACGACCTTGTCGTCCTCGATGAAGCGCACACTATAGAGCAGGTTGCCAGCGACCATTTCGGCTTGCAGATTTCGTCGTCGGCAGTCGACTATCTTTTGCGCGAACTCTATAACGACAAAAACGACCGCGGACTGTTGGCGTTGATCGAAGCCAAGGAAGCCATCAAGGCGGTTAATCGGGCATCTGTTGCAGCCGACGACTTCTTCGATAAACTCGCAAGTTGCAACGCTTCACGGGTAGCAAGAAGCGGGCGGATAAGTCAACCCGATATCATCCCCAACACGCTGTCACCAGCCTTGAAAAGTGTTTCCGAGGCGATTAAAAACGTCCGCCGGACAATGAATAGCAACGACGAGCAGGGCTTTGAGCTTATGGCCTTCGAGCAGCGCACTATTGAGTTGGCGGAAAAGCTCGAGGCGCTTTTATCGCAGAAGTTCGAGGGCCATGCCTATTGGGCATCGGTTATTTCCAGAAAACGAGGCCGAACGGTAACGCTGGCGTCGGCTCCGATAGACGTTTCGCTGATTCTTCGTGCGGCTGTTTTCGACACGGTAAACTCAGCGGTCCTTACAAGTGCTACGCTAGCCACAGCTCGCGGGGGCAAGCACGGCTTCGACTATCTTCGCGGCAGGCTTGGCATGGAAGAGGGGCGTGAATTGCTGCTTGCCAGTCCGTTTGATTTCCGTAGCCAGGCCAAGCTTTACATCGAGACTCAATTGGGCAATCCGAACGACCTGGACAATTTTGTTCCTGCAGCTACCGAGGCAATCAAGCATTACATAGAAAAGTCGCAGGGGCGATGCTTTGTTCTGTTTACCAGCTACGCGATGTTGCGGGCGGTTAGCGAAGCCTTGGAAGAATTCTGCTTTTCGGAATTTTACGAGCTTCTCGTCCAGGGCGGGCCCTTGCCGCCCAGCGCGATGCTTAAACGGTTCCGCAAGGATAGCCGCTCTGTATTGCTCGGTACGATGAGCTTCTGGCAGGGGGTGGACGTTGCGGGAGAGGCGTTAAGTAATGTGATAATTACCAAGTTGCCCTTTGCCGTGCCAGATGAGCCGATTGTCGAGGCCCGCATAGACTCGATACGCCAGGCGGGTGGAAATCCGTTTGGGGACTATCAGTTGCCCGAGGCCGTGATACGCTTCAAACAGGGTTTTGGCCGACTGATTCGCTCCACGACAGACACCGGCTTTGTGGTTTCGCTCGACCACCGCCTCGTGACGAAATCCTACGGCCGGGCGTTTATAGAGGCTCTACCGGATATCGAAATCGTGCGCGATGAATTTGGCGGAAATGCCTAAGGAGTTATGAGCACAGACCAACCACAAGGTCTTGCAGGGCGGCGGTTGGGGTCGTGCCGGATTTCATTGCAAGGTCGGCATAGAGAAGTTTGCGGAAGTCGGCCTGCATTTTTTTCATCGGCCGGCGTTTCAACATGGCTATGAAAGACGGCTTGTTATAAAAAACCCTTACCGACCGCAAAACGCTATCTGGAGACTTGCCAGCTGATATCATCTGCTTTGCCTGCAGCGCCCTCCTCAGGTGCCATGCAATCATTCCAAGCGTGCGGAACTCTTCCCCACGAACCGTCAACATTCCCGAAAGCGCTTTTATTGCCCGGCTGGGGTCGCTTTCGGTCAGAGCGTTTGTCAGCTCGAATGCTTCAGGCCCGGCAGTGGCTGCGACAAGTTCCCCGACGTCATTTGCGGTGATCGTTTTTCTATCTCCGACGTATGTGGCGAGTTTTTCTATCTCGCTGTCCAGTGCGCTTAGGTTGGCCCCAACCCACTCAGCCATGAGTTCTGCCGCGTCGCGTGAGATTTTTTTGTCTCTCTTGGCAGCTGCGCTTTGCAGCCAGCGGGGCAGGTCTCTGACGTCCGGTTCGCTGCAATCTATCGCTTCCCCGACTTTAGCGACGGCTTTGTACAGCCGCGTGTTCTTCGGCCAGCTGGACACCATCAGTACCAGCGAGCCGCATTGGGCGGGGGATTCGAGATATTTTTCAATCGATTCACGATATGCGCTTACGAAGGCGTCAGCGTCGCGAACTATCACTACACGTCGCGGTGCCAAAAACGGCATCGTACGCAGTTCGTCCAGCACTTGAGCGAGGTCGGCTGTAGCTTCAAAGACGCCAACACAGACCTGAGGATCGGCATCACCGACTAATTGGGAGATTATCTTCTTGCGATTCTCGTCGCGCAGAAATGTGTCGTTGCCAAACAGGACGTAGATAGGTTTTACAGAACTGCCAGCCATCGCGAATAAATATAACAGCTTTGTTGACCAAGCACAGAGACTTTTCCCCGCGAGTTTCTAAAAAAGAACGCCTGCAGTCGCTTTCGGAACGACACGCAGCTGAAATCTTAATCTTTCAACTACCCGGCCGGAAAGCAACCGCAAGCGTCAATTTTTTCAGTACAGTACTCGCCCCAAGTGAGGGCGTAAGCCTCAGCCGCCGTTTGCAGCGGCCAATTTTAAACTTACAGCTGCTTGTTGCGATATATCTTCCAGAAGATAATCAGAAGGACGAGGACGATTACCAGCGGAATTTGCCACCAATAAAAATAGTCGCCTATGGCTGCCAGGGAAAGAAAAGTTGACATACGTTGTCTCCTTAGGAATTTAACAACATAACCAAACTACTCGCTTTCTTATACCAACCGCGTTTGTGATCGTCAAAGAAAAATTACAATATTGCGCCGTAAACTTTGGCATGATATAAACTAAGCTTTAAGAGGAATAATAAAATAGCGGCGACTGGATTTGAACCAGTGACCTAGGGCTTATGAATCCCTCGCTCTAACCAACTGAGCTACGCCG